>NZ_JAUOPS010000009.1:0-100831 GCF_030546975.1 Cellulophaga sp. 3_MG-2023 | reverse complement strand
TAACCTTATTCCTCTCTTTTGTCTTTTCTGATTAATACTCTAATTTAATGAATTACAAACTTAAGCCGTGTATAATTAATTGCTTGGTTTTAGCCAATTTACGAAAGTCCTCGCGGAATTTCTATCTGTGATTTATTTACTAAATTTAGTGCTTAAACCACGCAACGAAATCATACACTAGACCGTTGTGCAACATATGGACATGAGAAAATTTTTAATTATTTCAATTATAATATTATACTACGGTTGCAAAGAACAATCGATAAAAAGCTATAAAGATTATAATGAACAGGACTTTGTTGAAGTGCAAGGACTTATAATTAAAGTTGAAAAGGAATTTGCCTATCAGAACAGAAAAGTAGACGTAACATACATCTACAATTTAGAAAAAGATAAACCTACCGTTGGACATGAAAAGAATACTCCATTTATCCCTATGGCTGGAGAACCTAAAGTAATTTTGGTTCATAAATATGAGGAAAATGTGACCTTTTTAGGTGGTAACACCTATATAGAAGATGAAAAGGATTTGATAAAAAAATACTTGGAAAAGAGCGCCCGATTTGGTGTTGAATATTACGGAGTTGACCAAAAAGAATTGGATTAATTAATACAGCGGCAAATAAGGAAAAATAAAATACGTTGCACAACAATGCCTAAACGTAATACGGGCTTTAGGGCAAAACCGAAAGGTCTGTGTATATTTATAGTGTCGCTAAATCTGTTGGATTTAGCTTTGGATAAAATAAAAAACAAATCAAAACCAAAAGCTTTAGCTTCGTGCTAAGGCGGAAACATAACGTTTCCTTGCCTTCCACACTAAGCTTAGCCGAAACGTTGTAAGTCATTAAAAACTATGAACAAAACAATAAACATTCAGAAAAACTTAATAATATTTGGAATTCCTTTATTGATCATATCTTTAATGGTTTTTATTACCAAATCTTCATTGTTTACAATTAATCCTGAAAGCTTATCATTTGGAATTACATTTGACCTCTTACTGACAGTTCCCTTTATATACTTCTTACTGATAAGAAAAACCAAAATTCCAAAAACAACAGTCTTACCATTTTTAATTTTGGGAATAGTAATTTGTTCAATAATACTTCCATCAGAAAACCAACAGTATTTAAGACTTTTTAAAACTTGGATTCTTCCAGTTATTGAAATATCAGTTTTATCGTATGTAATTTATAATGTTAGAAAAGGAATAAAATCTTATAAGCAAAAAAAAGAATTTTCCTTTGATTTTTTTACCACCTTAAAACAGACTTGCTATGAGATACTGCCCAAAAATGTTGTAATTCCTGTAGTAACAGAAATTGCTGTTTTGTATTACGGATTCATTTATTGGAAAAAAAGGAAGTTAAAAGAAAACGAATTTTCATACCATAAAGATAGTGGAACAATAGCATTGCTAGTTGTAATTATATTTATCATCGCAATTGAAACAATCGTGTTACATATACTATTAACAGAATGGAGCAGTCTTGTAGCTTGGATTTTGACTTTTGTGAGTATTTATTCTGGAGTTCAACTTTTTGGATTTTTAAAATCAATGCTTAAAAGACCAATAACAATTGAGAAAGACAAATTATTTCTTCGATATGGGATTATGAACGAAACAACTATTGACATTAGAAATATTGATAATATAGAAGTTTCATCAAAAGACATTGAAACAAATAAAGAAACTCGAAAATTTTCATTTTTAGGAGAGTTAGAAAGCCATAATATAATTATTCATTTAAAAGAAGAAAATGAATTAATAGGACTTTATGGTATAAAAAAGAGTTATAAAAATTTAGCTTTGTACGTGGATAATAAAGTTGAATTTAAGAATCGAATAAATAACGCCTTACGACACCGTATATAATTTATTGCTAGTTCTAGCCTACTTACGAAAGTCCTCGCGGATTTTCTATTCGGTTTTTATTTGCTAAATTACGTGCTAAACCACGCAACAAACCATATACAAACACGTTGTGCGTAATTTGAGAAAACATCATAAATGAAATTAAAAATCCTTTTTACAATTATATTAACTCTCAATGTCGCCATTTCACAAGCGCAGAATTTACTCAGTAAAAAACAGATAACTGAAGACATTGAATTTCTGACAAAGACTTTAAATGAAAAGTCTTCCTATGTTTACCTAAATGAGTATGATTTCAATACCGATTTTGAAAACTATTTAAAAACTTTAAGCGATTCCACCCGACTTGAGAACTTTGGAATGTTTATTACCAATACTTTAGCAAAAATTGGAGACAGACATTCTTCCTTAAGTGGAATAAGAGGTTATGATTTAAAGGAATCGCTGTTTTTACCATTTATTTACGCTCCTTTATATGATAGAGTTGTTGTTTTAAATAAAAATCAAAATAAAGAGTTAGAAATACTCAATCCTAAATTTCCTTATCTCAAAAAAATTGACGGAATTGATATTAATGATTTTCTACAAAAAACACGACCAGAAGACATAAAAGCACCGCAAGAAACCTATTTTACATATGCTGTAAGAGATATTCGAGACATTGAAAAAAATTATATACTTCTCAATAAAACACTTTCTAAAGAAATAGAATTGACACTTTCAGATTCTACTTTCAACAATGACACTATTTTGACTGTTACAACAATTAATAAGTCACAAAGGCAAAGACCTTGGGATGAAAGATTTGAGGTAGATTTTTTTAGAGTAAAAGATGAAGATTATAATAAACCTGTAATAATCGAAAAGCTCTTTAATATAAAAGAAAAAATCGCATATATCAAAATTCCCGAAATGGTTAATAAAGATGAAGCACCTCTTCTTTTTGATAAAGTCAATTCATTTATGCAATCAATCCAAAATGATAGCAAAGCCTTGATTATTGATGTAAGAGCCAACAGTGGCGGAACCCGTGATTTGTTGTATGAATTCGCAAAATACTTAATACATCCAGATTCTATATATGTTGTAAATGCTACTAAACAAAGAGGTCCGCTTCCATTACCAGAAGATTACAAAAAAAGTTTAAACAATCGTTTTTTATATACTTTATCCGAATTAGACGATGAAGAACAAAAAAAGGCAACAGAATTTTTAAAAAATTTTAAGCCAATCTATGAATTGGATGAAAACAAATACAGCGAATATTATTTTGGATTGTTGAATGGAAAGAAGTTAGGTAAAACAACTTTTCACTATAACAAACCTGTCTATATTTTAGCCAATGAAAAAACATTTAGTGCAGCATCTGTTTTCGTTTCTGCTTTCAAGGACTTACCTAACATCAAGATTGCAGGAGTAACAACAGACGGCTCAAGTGGAAACAGCGAATGGGTTGACTTGCCAAACTCAAAACTATTTGGAAAAATAAGTACAATGGTTTCTTTTCAAAAGAATGGGGAAATTTTGGACGGTTACGGAACAGAACCCGACATAAAAATTGAAAGAGACCTCAATCAGGTTCTTTGGCTATCGGATACGCAACTTGAAAAATTAAAAGAATTGATATTAACGCAAGAAGAAAAAACTACGCACAACAATGGCTATAAGTAATTGCTTGTTCTCGCCCACTTAAGAAAATCCTCGCAGATTTTCTATTCAGTTTTTATTTGCTAAATTACGTGTTAATCCACGCAACGAAATCATACACAAGCACTTTAGCTTTAATGTATTCGCAAGTTTGCGTAATTGAATTGTAAACAAAAACTAAATAAAAAACAAATAAATGGAAACAGTTAAAAGAAATTTTATAAAAAACCCATCAAAAAAGAATTTGATTTTATTTACATTATTTTGGCTCGTAGGAATATTGTTGTTGACATTAAGCACGACCGATTTATTTACTGAAAGTTTTTTTCAAAAAAAACATATTGTGATATACTTTTTAATGATAGCTTCAACAATAACAATAGTAAAAGTATATTTTAAATACTGGAATAATCAAAACCTAAATTCTGACTCAAATGCGGGATAAAAATTACAGCGGAATTTTTAGCTAGTTTACAAAATTGGAATTTGAAAAAGTAAAGTTGGAAGAAAAAATGTTTGCGAATAAAAAATACTTCTAACAACACCGCATATAACTTAATACTGTTTTTACCTAATTTTAGAAAATCCTTGAAAAGAATAATATACATACTGATTTTTGGAGTTTTAATTGGTTGTGCTGACAAACCCAAAAAATTGAATATTAACCAAATGAAATTGGAAATAGAAATAGTTCCAGAAGATTTTAATGGCGGATATTCAATATCTTGGAAAGACTCTTTATGTGCCAAATTTATAGCGCCTGAATGGAACTTTCTACAAAAAAGACCTTACGAACTTAACTGCTACATTACAAATAGAAATAATGACACTCTTGGATATTATGGACCACAAAGTTTTCAGCAACAATTTGCCTACTTCAGTACTATAGACAAATATGACTCAATTGTGAATTTAAATTTTAAAATTGGAATAAATCCTTTTTCAACATTCTTGGAAACGAAATCTGAAGATTACATAGAAAAGTTTAACAAAATGAATGAAAAGCAGACCTTATTTGAACCTGTAAAATTAGAATTGAGCCAAAAACTTCTAAAAACAGAAATTGAATTAATAAAAATAAAAAACTAGGTTCTACAATAGCTATAATTAATATGAGTTTTTGGTATAAAATCAAAAGCTTGTTTAAATAATAAAGTCCACAAAATCTTTTGGTTTGGCTTTAAAAATAAGGCAAAACAAAAAGCTCTTCCTCGCAGACCAGACGGAAACGAAAAGTTTCCTTGCCTGCTCTACTTGACATAGCCGAGACCATTGTACACCATTTAAGAAAACGCAGAATTGAATCAAGAAATCAAAATATCACGTTCGGACTTAATCGCAAAATGCGACCAATATCTGAATGGAGAAATTCAAGAAAAGGATTTTGAAACTTATGCGTGGAATTTAATAAACGAAGAGCATATTGATTGGGGTGATGATGTAATATCTGATATTATTTATCAATGGGACAGTCCAGAAATCAACTTTCCGATTACCAAACAAAACATACGACTTTGGAAACATCAATTGGAGACTGATGAGAATTTATTAGCCGATTATAATTTGTGGAATGCACATATAGACCGACAAAAAAAGATTTGCGAAAAATATGAATCTAATTGGAATCCAATTAATAAAAAACTGAAAATCGGAATTGGTTCTGACTTGAATACTGACCCAATTCACGGATTGAGACATCCAAAGGAAAAAGGTACAACAGGTTGGTACATTTGGACAGGAGAATATTCAGAATCCGATGACTTTTTTCAACCAATGTGCGCTGAACATTTACTTCAAATCCGACCTGAATTAATTAAATATTTCGGACTCGATATTGGATATCGATTTTTAATTGACAAAAACGGATACGAAGATGTTTGGTATGACGAAAAATCAAAAAATGTTGAATAAAAAACGGTGTACAACAATGGCTATAATTCATTGTGGTTTTGTGCCACACCAAAATAAAAGTATTAAGCAAACATCTGGATTTCGGCGGAATAATCCTGCGGATGATTCCACAACGAAATCATAGCCGAGACCGTTGCCAACAATATTGATTAACCAAGTTCATTTATTTAAAACTTTCCCAATTGGAGAAAATTTAACACTCTTATCGTTAAATATTATATTCTTTTGATAGCAACTCCAACTAAAAAATCATATGAAAAAAATATTATGCTTTCCAATACTTTTATTGATTTTCACAAACTCAATATATGCTCAAAATGAACTTAGCAAAATTGAAAAGCTAGCAACTACAGCTAAAATATGGGGTTTTTTAAAATACTATCACCCCGAAGTAGCCAACGGAAAATATAACTGGGATAAACAACTATTCAAGGTTCTGCCAAAGGTTGAAACAGCAACAAATAACATACAGCTATCACAAGTTTATATTGACTGGATTAAAAGTTTAGGAGAAATTAAACCCTGCAAAAAATGTGATATTGAAAAAGGTATTCAATATTTTGATAAAAACTTCGACTTAAATTGGATAAATAACAAGCAAATATTTACAACCGAACTCTCAGAGAAACTCAAATATATAGAGTTAAACAGGCATCAAGGAAAAAAGCATTATGTTAATTATTATAGTAATAAACTTAAAATTCCAGATTTCACTAATGAGGTTGAATATGAAAACTTTGATTGGCAAAATGGAAATTTAAGACTTTTGACATTATTCCGTTACTGGAACCAAATTGAGTATTTCTTTCCTGCAAAATATCAAACAGATACGAATTGGGATGTTGTTTTGGCTAAAATGATGCCAAAATTTTTAAACCCCCAAACAGAATTAGATTTACATCTTGCAATACTGGAATTAATAGTTAGTTGCGATGATAGTCATGCAACATATTTTAACGAAAAAACATATTCTTTTTTTGGTCGCTACTATCTGCCCGTAAATTTCAAGGTAATAAACAAAAAAGCAGTAATTACAGGATTCTATAACGATTCGCTGGCAAAATTAAATGATTTACAATTAGGAGATATTATTATAAAATCAAATGATAAAAAAATTGAAACAATATTAGAGGAGCAAGAAAAATATATTAACGCTTCAAATATTTCAAGAAAAAAATTCAATGCTAGTTATTACACTCTAAATGGGGCAACTGACTCAGTAAAAATTGAGTTTATCAGAAATGGAAAAACCTCGATAAAATCTATAAAAAGATACCTATTTAAGGACTTCAAGTATAAAGCCGAATCTAAATCTGATAAATATAAAATTTTAGAAAATAATATAGGCTATATCAACATTGGCAAGGTCAAAGAAGTTAAAGAAGTCCCTAAAATAATGGAAGCTTTAAAAAACACAAAAGCTATTATTTTTGATATTAGAAAATATAAAACCTCCACACCATACTATTTTGCTAACTATATTACTTCGCAAAAAAAAGACTTTTATAAAGCATTAGTAACTGATTTAGATTATCCAGGTAGGTATATTTGGTCTGAGACTTTTAAAAGTGGTAACGACAGATTAAAATATACAGGAAAAGTGATTTTGCTAGTTGATGAAAGCTGTCAAAGTCAACTTGAGTTTACTGCAATGTGCCTACAAACTGGAGATAATGTTACTACCATTGGTAGTCAAACTTCTGGGGCAGACGGAAATGTGGTCATATTTAACATGGTGGGTGGATACAAAACACAAATATCTGGAGTAGGTATATTTTACCCTGATGGGACAGAAACGCAACGAAAAGGAGTAAAAATTGACATTAAAGTAAAGCCAACAATTGAAGGAGTTATTGCCGGAAAAGACCAAATACTAGAAAGAGCTATAAAGTTTATTAATGAATAAAAATATTGTTACCAACAATACCTAAACGTAATGCGGACTTTAGGGCTTAATCGCTGGGTCTGTGTATTTTTTTATATAGTCCGACAAATCTTTTGGTTTGGCTTTAAAAGAGAAAATTAAAACAAAAAGAAAACCTTAGTACTGCTTTTACTTCCAAAAAAGAACACCAACAATACTAAAAAATTACCCAATTATACATTTCTGTAATTGTAGCACAAAAAATAGTTTTACATTGTAGGAAAATTTAACGACCAAAAAAAACTAGAAAGCTAAATGTGTGTTTACACAAACATTTTAGCGGAATAAACGCAATGAGTTGCGTTTATATGTAGTTAGCACAAATTAAAACTGAATGAACATTTTCGATAGAATTCAAAAGCAAATACAAGAAATAACGGAAACGGAAAGTTCAATATTTCTAGATTCTGTATCTCTTCATTTAGAAAGAGCTGAATACTACTATAATTTAGGTGAAAATGACTCATATTATTATAATGACGTAATCTATAGAACAAATCATGCTTTTGAAGGAGCTTTAAAAGAAGCTTATAAGATTCTCGCAAATAAAACAAATGAGGAAGTAACAAAACAAACTCCCTACAAAATTGAAAAATATTTTGAAGACAATGGTGTATTTAAAGAACGAGTCTTAGAATTATTCAAAAATTACAGAAGTGAATGGAGAAATAAATCAACCCATGATTACAAGCTGTTTTTCGATAATAACGAAGCCTTTATAGCAATAACCAGTGTTTCTTCTTTTGTCTTTCTACTCTTTAATCAAATTATTGAAAAAATAGCTTTCGATTATGAGCAAGATAAAATAAATACAAGTAAAAAGACCTTTCTTAAATTAAAAGAAGACGGCATGAAAGTAGCTAGAGGCTTATTTGAAATGATCACAATGTCTTTAGTAGACAATATAAATTATGAGGAATTTAAAGATAAAAGCCCTTTAGAGACACAAATAATAGGTTTTCTAAAGGCAAATTTAAGTTGGTACTTCAAAGAAGGGAATGTGTTAGAAGAACCAAAGATAAAAGGCAACCTCAGACCGGACTTCATTATTGAATTAAGTGGAGATAAAATAGTTCTAGAAGTCAAAAAATTCTCGAAAAAGTTAAACAAGAAACCTATGTGGTCTCAATTATTGACTTACTTAAGGTATGCCGATATTAAAGAAGGAATTGTTTTTGCTCTAGATGTTTCTAGTCCTATTAAACCTTTGAAGATTGAAGAAAGAGTTGTTGAATTTGAAAACAAAGAATATACTCTTAGGATAATTAATAATTAAAACTTGTGCTAACAATGGCTATAATTAATAAGGGTTTTGGTGTTTAATTCAAAAATAAGAGCTTTTAACCAAATCTTTTGGTTTGGCTTTAAAAATAAGGCAAAACAAAAAGCAAGCCTTAGCGCTACTTATACTCCTAAATTAAAACAAACGAACACCAACAATACTAAAAAATTGGCCAATTACACATTTCCGTAATTGTAGTACAAAAAATAGTTTTACATTGTAGGAAAATTTAACGACCAAAATAAACTATAAAGCCAAATGTGCGTTTACACAACCATATTGGTGGAATAAACGCAATGAGTTGCGTTTATATGTAGTTGTGTGCCATTAAAAAAACACTTTGAAAATTAGAATGAGAGATGATTTTTCCAAACTTACTAAAGAAATTCTTGCTAAACGTGTTAGTTATAAATGTTCTAATCCTAATTGTAAAAAAGTAACAGTTGGACCACATTCTCTAAATGACAAAATTATAAACTTAGGTGTTGCTGCTCATATAACTGCTGCATCAAAAGGAGGTCCAAGATTTTGTAAGGAAATGGAATCACATGAAAGAAAAAGTATTAAAAATGGAATTTGGTTATGTCAAAATTGTGCAAAATTAATAGATACTGATATTCAAAAATATTCTGAAAATACTTTAATCCAATGGAAAAATGAAGCTGAAAAAGAATCTCTATTAGTTATCTCAAGCCAATATGTCAAAGAAAATAAGAATTCTACTCTATCCGAAAACAAGATAAAAGTATATGAAAAGCTTTATTATGAAATTAGAGAAATAGATTCCTTGATTAAAGAACTTATAGAGCTAAAAGAAATGTCTAACAAAGAAAAACGAGATACTGGGTTTTATTTAGGTTTAAAAATAGCTCAATTTACAGACGATAACGGATTTTATTTACAGAATGAAATCTCAGCTCAATGTATAGGAACGTTTGTTGGAGTTGGTGATATTTTTAATTCTGACGAGACTATTAATACCGAAAATTTAGACGACTACAATAAAAACATTAGAGCCACTCAAAGATTATTAAAATCTGTAGATTCTAATGGAATAATTAACACTTCTAAAAAAACTCCGATAATGGCTTATTTTTCTAAATTAGAATCTCAAAAAGCAGATGAAGATTTTCAATAGAATAAAAAACGGCACACAACAAGGGCTATAATTAATACGGGTTTTGCTGCTTAACCCAAAGTTTAGAGCTTTTAACCAAGTCTGCCAAATCTTTTTGATTTGGCTTTACAAGAAAAAAGATAAAACAAAATAAAAAGTTTTGGCTAAGTGCTTAATCGGAAATTAATTACTTTTAATTCCCGTACTAACCATAGCCTAGACGTTGCCACACATTTGAAAAAACTATGAGAATATTTTTAAAGATTTTAGCATTTATATTATTGATTACTCTTACAAGTATATGTGGATGGAAATTTGGACGAGAAATTAAAAAATCCGACAAATTTGGCGATGAATATATTGGGTATAATAAAAAAGATATTATTTCTGAATTTGGTAAACCTGACATTTTATCTCAAAAATTGGCTTCAGAGTTTAATGATGATTTCAAGTTTTTTTATGAAAGCGTAAACTGCAATCCGAATACAAAAGTAACCTACATAAAATATGAAAAGGCTTGGTATGATTATGAGTTTTGGTTATTGAATAAAAATAATCTGGAAACGGTAATTCTAGTTAAATAAAAACTACATCATATGTTTGGAATATTTACCATTATAATATTGTTAGCCAATTATTTTCTATTTAAAAGAATTACATTTAAAATTATTGGTTCAGTAATTATTTTATTGTTTTTTGCCTTTTCGTTTAGTTTATCGCAACGATATATGAAAACCCAAGAGTTAACTTATGACGCAAAAAACAAAGTATACTCATCTTTACTAAATGATAATAAAAAATTTATAATAGAGAGCGAAAAAAAATATCCATTAAATATTATCCAAAAATATGATGTTCCCAAAAGAATTAATATTCTATCTGAATTTGTGGATAGTTGCAATGAAAATGATACAATTATTGAACTTAATGTAATAGGCCAAATTCAAAAAAGTCAATTTTGGTTTGTCAAAAAAGGTAGTAATGAACCTAAAGGATTGGTAAGGTATTAATTTAACAGAGATAAAAAACGCGTGCTAACAATATATATATAAAATAGCGCAAGTCATTGCTAACACTATGGTTTGGTTTTTTGGGAAAGTCGCCAAACTTTTAAAGTTGGTATATTTAAAACGAGAAAAGATAAATAACAAAATTTAAAAATTCGGCTTTAGCTTAATTCGAAAAGTATCGCTTACAACTACCCTACTTTTCTTATACTAGACCGTTGTAACCAATAGGTCAAATAAAATGCCTCGTAAAAGTGTAATCATCCTCTCAATTATTTATCTAGCTATCAATGCGGTGGTTTTTTGGATGGAGTTTAATAATCATTTATCAAATTATGTGAGCATTAATACTTTATTAGCTCTATTGTTTTCGGGTATTTTTGGAATAAAAAATTATTTACTCGCATCTTTGTTCTATTTGCCCATAAATGCGGTAATATTTTGTGGAGCTGCCAATTCAACTATAAAAAAATATCAAATGATAATTGTATTGATTGTCGGAATTGGAATTTCAATACCAATTCTAAATGCAAACGGATTGTAAATGGAAATGAACTTTTGAGCAAGTTTACGCATATGGACTTCACTCGGACGGAATAAAATCAAAACGCAACTATTCTTATACATAAACGGTTCGCAAGCCACAAAAAAAACATCAATGAAAAAATCACTTTTACACTTATTCTTCTTTTTGCTTTTAATGAGCAATTTATCTGCACAAGAGTATGTAGCGTTTGAAAAACCTATTGAATCTACTCTTATTGGGAATCGTTCTTTTACAAATGAAAACGGAAGTGAATGTACTTTAGAATCCAAAAGTATAATTAAAATTTTAGGTCGTGGTTACGGAGAATATAAAGGAAAGTATTACTTCAAAAATGATAAATGTTCAGGTTTCATAAGTTCTGTTTGGTTCGCAGCAGGAGAAGGTTTTAAAGAACAAAACATAAAAGTAAATCCAAAGATTTATGAAATAAATAATGCCCGAGCACTAAAAGAAATAGAAGAGGAAAGAATTGAGAAAAAAATTGAAAGCCAGAAGTGCTCTTACATTACCAATGAAATAGATGTTTTTGATAAACAGCGAATTATTAGAACTAAATTTGAGTTTATTTCAGAAGACTTAGCAATACAGCTTTATGCTAAGGGTTCGAAGAAAAAAATAGTTTTTGGAGCATCATTGGAACTAGGATGCGCGAGTCCTTATAAAACTAACCGTTCTAAAGTTATGGTAATGCTTGAAAATAAAGACATTATTACGTTTTACCATTCAGGAAAATTAGACTGTGGCGAATTTGAACTTTGGGGTAACGTTTCAAATTCAGAAATAACCCGATTAACGAAATCACCGATAAAGGCAATTAAAATTACAGGGACAGATTATTATGATACAATAGAAAAATTTGAATGGTCAACATATTTTATTGATAAGTTAAAATGTTTTAATCCTAAATAAAAGCGTAAAATAGACTTTTTACATAAATTGAGTAAAATTGCTTACTCAAACGGAGAAAAACAGTTGCCAAAAACACACTTTAAAGCATTATGAAAAAAATAATACTACTTTCATTTTTAATTACATCATTATCTTATTCTCAATCTGACGAATCTAAACTATCGTTTGGAGCAAGTTTAGGCGCAAATATTAGCTTTTTTAACACAGCTGTTAGTGAACTAGGGTATAATGAATCTTTAGGATATTCAAATTCGGTAAGAGTTTCTGCAAAATTAGATTTAAGTACTTTTTACAGAATAAATGATTATTTAAGATTAGAATCTGGCTTAACTTATGTTGGAAAAGGAACTGAGTATAGAAGACCAAATAGAAGTGTAATAGTAATAGACCAAAATGGTTCTGATACTGGGTATGATAAAACTAGATTTAGGTTAGATTATATTGAAATTCCTTTAAAGGCAAACATTAATCTTAAAAAGCTTTTTAAGTCTAAAAATTTTGAACAAATGCCTATTTATTTTAATGTTGGTTTATCTGGAGGCTTTAACACCAAATCAGATATAAGATCTAATAGTTACATTCCGTCATCTTCAAATGGAGGCTTTGTTGTAAACGTAGAAGAAAACTTTGAGATTAGAGAATTTGATTTTGCAAAACCCTTTATAGTAAACTCTATTGTTGGTTTTAGCTATGTTTTTAAAGAAATTAATAAAAATAAATTTACAGTTGATTTAGAATATAGCCAATCATTACAAGATGTGTATGAAGAAAAAGATATTGAATCTTCATATAATTTTAAAACAAAAAATGGTTCTATTTCCTTATCTGTTGGAATTGAATTTAATTAAAAATAAATTACTAAACTGTTAGCCACAAGCTAAAGAAACCTCTTGATAAACTTAAAGGAAAGTGTCTAAAATAAAAACATATAATTCTGAGGACTTCCGAAAAGAATACTTTAACAAAAGTCCTAAACTAGATAAACTTTTTAAAAAGAGTGTTGAAGATTTTTTCTGTTTAAAAATTGAGGATTTAACTAAAAAAGTTCTTAAACCTATAACTCCGTCAAGAGAAGAAAGTCACACAATTATTTTTGTAACAAAAGGCTCTTTTAAAACTAAAATAGGGTTTAAAGAATATATAATTACACCTAATAATATTGTAATACTCCAGGCTGGCGCAGTATTTTCTACAGAGCAGGTTTCAAAAAATGTAAAAGGGTTTACTTGTCATTTTCATCCAAATATACTTATTGGTAAGTTTGGAAACCGCTCACTTGTATCTGATTTTCAGTTTTTAAACAATGGTAATTATCCTATTATAAATATTAACAAACAGTCCAGATCTGAAATTATTAACATTTTAGAAAGATTAGTTACCGAATTTAAAAGTAATACTAAACCAAATTCAGATATAATACATTCATACATATACACATTACTAACTGAATTAAAAATACTGTACGGACTAAGTAATTTTCAACCTCAAAATGCTTCTTTTCAAATTACATCTAGATTTAGAATGTTGGCAAACCAAAAGGTAAAGGAAAACTTAAAGGTTGCCGACTTTGCAAGAATGATGAATATTAGCCCAAATCATTTAAACAAATCTGTTAAAGTATCTACTTTAAAATCTGCATCAGAAATTCTTGAAGAGATTAAACTTATTGAGGTCAAATACTTACTCTATCAATCTACATTATCTATAAGCGAAATATCTTATGAAATGGGCTATTTAGACCCTTCATATTTTACTCGATTTTTTAAAAAACGCGAAAAAATATCGCCTACTGAATTCAGAAAAATGATTGAAAAGTCCTAACTGTTGCATAAATATTTCTACTACAATTTTGTATTAAATTAGACCTTTGCACAGACAATAAATTAAGGCTAATGTATTCAATTGTTCTGGTATTTCATTCAATATTTAGGTGGCTTGTACTACTATCTTTAGTTTATGCTATTTTTAGAGCATATAATGGCTATAAACGGCAAACCAAATTCTCATACTTTGACAATAAAGTGCGCCATTGGACTGCAACTATTGCACATATTCAACTTACAATAGGTATGCTTGTGTATATTAAAAGTCCTATTGTAAAATATTTTTTTTCAGACTTTAAAAATTTAGTCAGTCATTGGGATGTATCTTTTTTTGGTTTGTTTCATTTTGTGCTTATGATTACGGCAATTGTTATTATTACAATAGGCTCTGCCAAAGCAAAACGAAAACAATTAGATGCTGATAAATTTAAAACAATTCTTGTTTATTTTTCAATTGCACTTTTTATCATATTTATAGCTATTCCTTGGCCTTTTTCGCCCTTAACTAATCGCCCATTAATAAGAACATTTTAAATGATTTCATTTTTCAACTCAAATATTGGTAGACTTCGTTTATTGGCATTTTTAGAAGGCCTATCTCTACTCGTTTTAGTTTTTGTATCTCTTCCGCTAAAATATTTTTACAGAGTTACTGCGTTAACTTCAATTTTAGGACCCACTCACGGCATTATATTTTTGCTTTTTGTATTTAATACAATTAGTGTAGGAACTGAATATAATTGGAAGTTTAAAAAAAATACTTGGAAAGTTTTAATTGCTTGTATCATTCCTTTTGGCACATTTTATATAGACCATAAAATACTTAAACCCATACATAAAACATTACGTTAATGTATATCTATATTTTTAAGACCTAAATAAAACTAAAAAATTCGCTTTGCTAATTAAATACTATAGATAATAATACCTACACCTACTTAACTCCTGTTTAGCAACATAAGCGTTTAACAATACTTTTAAAAGACAATAATAGCAATACACCTACAATTGCTAACCTCTGCATTACACTAAAAGTTAACGCTAATTTAACTACACAACCTACGGTTGTACAAAACTGTTATGCGTTATTTGAAAATTTAAAAATAATTATAGAACCACAATTAAAAAAATGACAAAAACTAGAATAACAATTGCCCTAATCCTTACCGTATTTACTACAATATTTACTGGCTGTACTAAAGATGATAACACTAATGAAAATATAATTAAGCTTGAGGATGCTATACTAACCGATTTTCCTTTAGTTGGTATTACACCGGTTTCTATAAATATTAAACAACCTACCATTGTAGATAATGAAGAAATTGTTTTTGGCGAAATTAACATTGTAGTTCCAAGCACAGTATCGTTAAAAGAAATTGCTTCTATTACTACATCTACCGAACTAAATTTAAGTAAATTTTCTATTTTACCTAATGACCTATCATTACTAAATTACGAAACACAAAACCATATTTATACCATAGTAAATGCTTTAAATGAATCTGAAGAATTATTGCATTATATTGTAAATATTAAACATGAGATTGTACCTACACCTACTACTTTAACAATTACTGATTTTAGGTTTGAGGCTAGTAAAAACGCACAATTGACCAACGATGTTACTATAGAAAAACGAGTTGATGATTTAGACAAACAAACAATTTATTTATTTGTGCCTACTGGTACAGATTTTTCTAACTTAACACCAACCGTTACTTTTGATGCCGAAGAAGTATTTTATACGCAAGAGTCCTCTGTGCCTATTGTAGATGTTAATACAGTATATCCTAGTACAGAAACTAGTTTTGATTTTACTTACCCAAAAAGATTTATAATTGTTTTAAAAGACAACACAAGCAATAGAGTAAAATGGGTAGATGTTTTTGTTGACGTAAAAAATCCTGTAGAAATAAAAAATACAGATATTACTACTCCAGATATTACATCTACTGCAAGCTCATCTACTTTTAGAGGTATTACATCATGGAAAAATGTAGGCAATCATGTATTAAGCTTTAGGTCTGCAACTACCTATGAAAATAAAGTACCTAACTCTGATTTAAATTTTATTACAGCAAGAAGAAATTTTACATCAATGGGGCTTGCTCCAAAAGAGAGTGCAGATATAAATGTAACAGTGATAAAAGATTTACCAAAAGGCGAATACAAATCTACAGCCGTTTTTTACACAAAATTTGCTAATCATGAGGCTACTAACGATGTTATAGAACAAGCTAAACTTAATGTTACTACTAACGTACTTAATTAATTTTAGCAAAAAGCAATTGCTAAACCTACTTAAGTAGCATTACTTAGCGTTTAACAAAAGTAATTTGGGTTTACTTGTTTGTATTTTTCTAATGAAAAGTATAAGCAGTAAACCCTATTTTTTTTATAAAAAGTAAGATTAAACCTTACGGATATAAACTGCTTTTAGGTAAAAATATATTTGCTAGCACAGAAACACACCAATTCCTTTAATTTTAAAAAAAATATAACCTAGAGATAAAATTATTAGTCAACTAAATTTATACAACCCCAAACTATATTAAAAATGACAAAAAAAGAATACGCAAAGTATTTAGGAGATATTATAGGTGAAGTTATAGATTTAGATGTTGAATCTGATGATTTAAGGCATCAATTTTATGGTTATTTTCAGGCATTTATGCCCAACGGAACTAATCTTGAAAAAGTGTTTAAACCTATTAAAGAAGGAGACCTTTATTACAAACGATTGATAAAAATATTTAACGCCACTAAAGGCATCTTTAATCAATTAGCTGCAGAAGGAAAATCACCTGCGTATTTTTGTCCGGCTCCTACACAAAACAAAGAGTTATTAATTTTATATGGAGAAAAATATATTTCAAACTTAACATTGTTCTCTAAAATTACAGGCGACCAAGAGTTTATAGACACTATGTCTCAAATTAAAACTGTAGAAATTTCAGATCTTGATGTTAGAACAAATAAAAACAATACCAACGTAATAGTTTATGAATCAATTTCTGATTGGTTTATAGACAATACAGATTACGAAGCAACCATAGAGGTGCTAAGTGAGGCGTATTACGCTATAAATTGTGATTATAACCTCTCTTATTATTTTCAGTACCCGTCTTACCAACAAAAAATAAAGTTTGATGTTTTTGAGCCTTACTTTAAAATATGGGAAATGGGATATTATTGCTGGTTTAACCAAGGAAAACTAGTAATAGGGCAATAATGCAAAGGCTAATAGAATGCAGTTACATGAACTAATAAAATTTAAGTAAGTTATTATGGAAAAATACATCATTTGTTTTGAGAACTTTATGTCTAATGAAAAGAAAATTGACACTACAGTTTCTTCATCTAAAGGAGTAATAGAACAATTTAAAAGTATTAATTGGTATGATTTGCTGACTAAGGCTACACCAGAAAACCAAAACGATTCTGACATAGTTGATAACAATTCTTGGAATTTTTCTGTTTCGTTTAAAAGAAACAGAAAAGAATATATTCTGCATATTCATCCTCACTTATACCCTAGCCCAAGTGTACAACCCAATCAAATTAAATTGGTGTTAGAATATATGTCTTCTAACATTGTACCTACCTCAAAACTTAGTCAGTTTTTTGGTGGTTCTAAAGAAAAATCTGTGAAAGAACACCAAACCGCAGCTATGGGTGTTTTACTAGATGATGCTTTAACTCATCTAACAAATTTTTTAGATACCAACCATACAGATTTACATAGGTTTGGTAGTTTGTCTTTAAATACAATTACAGATGAAAGTTATAAAGTATACTAATAAAAATACATAATTATATTTTTCATTTTTAGAAAAACAGACAACCAGAAAACTATCACTGTCTGTAATAATACTATTAATAGACTTGTTTTTTTAAACGGTTGCTTGTAGCTTAAATTATGAATTAGATGGTAATTACTTTTGTAAATCTGCACATTAAAATTTCAGCTTTATATGAAAAATATAAAACCAATTTACATTACAATCTTTAGCCTTTGCTTTGGTCTATTAATGGGATATTCATTTGTTAACCATCAATAAAAAAATGAAATAAAAAAGTTAGCTAACATAGGATATAAATGAATTTTATTTATAAAGGAATATTAAATATAAAAAGCTTCCCAATTAAAGTAAGCATAGTTGTTGTTGGGGTATTTTTAAGTATTATAATTTACATATACTCTAGTTTCTTATTTTGCCAGTTTTTAGAGGAAAAAAGTTTTTTTAACCTTTTTAGTTATTTATTAGCAGTCTATTTTTCTTATTTTTTCTTCAGGCTTTATAGACTTTTAATGTATAGTGCCACATACCGTGTAAAAAATACAATTTTAAGCCAAAGTAAACATATTGCCAAATGGGTATATACTAAAGATGAATCTTCTAATTTTAGAAAGGATTATAATAATTACTTAAAGGATGGCTTAAAAAAAAAACGTAAAATACATTGGCTTATTTATTTTAGGTATGCTCGTTATATTTTTTGCCGCAGGTTTAAACAGTCTTGATATATTTTTTGATGTTATTGTTGACCTAACCGTTTTTACTCTTATAATATTGCTGTCTACAAGAGATTTTAATAGTTTTAGGCAAGCATTAAAAGCAGAAAATATTGTTGTAATTTTTTCAACAGAAGGTATTGTTGTTTCAGATTCATTTACTTGTCCTTTTAATATAAAACTTAAAAAATTAGTTCATATAAAATATGACAAAGCAATACAAGAAATAGTGTTTACATTAAGTGAGTTAATGCCTAACACAGATGACATAGATTCTGTTTACACTATAACACAAACATTTCCTGTACCAAAAAGATATGAAAAGGAAGCCGATAAGTTCCTAAAGGAAATAAAAACATACAATTCTTTTTAATTTAAAACAGAACATAAAAACCTTGACAGAATTTTTTGGTATCACAAACATTTGCAATACTCAAAGTATAAAATTTATTGCCTGGTCTCACCTACTTACAAATCTGGAAAATGTATGGACTTTTTTTCAAATAGCTCTTATATGCAACTTGTTTTAATTGTTTTGGTTTAACAATTATAAATCTTTTAAAGTCTAAAACACTGTATTTAAATTAGTAACAACCTTTAAAAAAGGTGGTTATACAAAATACAAACCTCATCAAAATAAAAAAATCAATTTACTAAAACTTATAATTAAAAAGCATAACTAGTTTAGCTACTTATAGGATTTTAAACGTAAAATTTTTGCTGAAAAAACAAATTTAACATTAAAAATCGTATAAATATTGTAATATTACTCACAAAACCCAAATACAATAAATTATGAAAACAAACCTACAAATGTTCAAAAGATTAATGTATCTACCTTTATTTTTTTTGCTCTTCTCCTTAAGTTCGGTAGCGCAATCTCCTGTAGAAAAACATGGTCGTTTACAAGTTAACGGAAACCGTATTTTTAATGAGTCTGGAGAAATTACAAGTCTAGCTGGTAACAGTCTATTTTGGAGTAATGCTGGAGACACCTCTGATTTTTATAATGCAGAAACTGTTGATTTTTTAGCAGAAAACTGGAATAGCTCACTTATTAGAATAGCTATGGGCGTAAAAGAAAATTGGGATGGCGGAAATGGCTATATTGATAGTCCGCAGCAGCAAGAAACTAAAGTTAGAAAAGTAATTGACGCTGCTATTGCCAATGGCATATATGTAATAATAGACTGGCATACTCACGAAGCAGAATTATACACAGATGAAGCTGTTGATTTTTTTACCAGAATGGCAGACCTTTACGGAGATACTCCTAATGTGATGTATGAAATTTATAACGAACCTACATACCAAAGTTGGCCTGTTATTAAAAATTATGCAGAGCAAGTAATTGCTGGTATACGTTCTAAAGATCCAGATAATTTAATAATAGTAGGTACTAGCAATTATTCGCAACAAGTAGATGTTGCTTCTGCAAACCCAATCTCTGATAATAATGTGGCATATACACTACATTTTTATGCAGCATATAATCCACATGATAACTTAAGAAATGTAGCACAAACTGCACTAGATAATAATGTTGCTTTATTTGTTACAGAATGGGGTACAATTTTAAATACAGGACAAGGAGAACCAGACCAAGAAAGTACTAATACATGGATGGCCTTTTTAAAGGAAAAAGGTATAAGCCACGCTAATTGGTCTTTAAGTGATAAAGCTTTTCCTGAAACAGGATCTGTAGTTCAGGCAGGGCAAGGTGTATCTGGCTTACTTAACAATAAACTTACTACCTCTGGTGAAATTGTAAAAAACATCATCCAAAATTGGGATACTGATACCACTACAGGACCAAAAACAACACAATGTAGTACTATAGAATGTATTAGGGCTGCAATGGAAACAGCACAAGCTGGTGATGAAATTATAATTGCTTCTGGAAACTACAATTTTCAAGATAAGATACAAGGTGCCTTTAACCGTAGTGTTTACCTTTATGGTAGTGCTAATGGTAACAGTGCAAATCCAATTACACTAAAAGGTGAAAACGCTACAAACCCTCCTGTATTTACAGGACTAGATTATAACAATGGTTACCTTTTAAGTATTGAAGGAGATTATTGGAATATTGAAAACATAGAGTTTAAAACAGGCTCTAAAGGTATTGTTCTAGATAATTCTAATGGTAGTACATTAAAAAGCCTTATTGTACATGATATTGGAGAAGAAGCTATACACCTGCGTGATGGTTCTAGTAATAACACAGTAAATGGTTGTAATATATACAATACAGGTAGAACTAAACCTGGTTTTGGAGAAGGTTTGTATGTAGGCTCAGACAAAGGACAACATGACACTTATGAAAGAGCTTGTAACGATAATACTATAGAAAACTGTACTGTTGGACCTAATGTAACAGCAGAAGGCGTAGATGTTAAAGAAGGTACAATGAACACTATTATAAGAAACTGTATTTTTTCTGCAGAAGGAATTTCAGGAGTAAATAGCTCAGATGCTTTTATTGATTTAAAAGGAGCTTATGGTTTTGTATACAGAAACACGTTTAACGTTGATGGTTCTGATATAATAAATACTGGAGTAGACTTTTTAGATAGAGGTACTGGTTTTAATACAGGTTTTAGAAATGCTATTTTTGAAAATATATATAATCTTGGTAGTAGAGCTTCCGAAATTTCAACTGCTCGTAAAAAACAAGGCTCTCCAGAGCAAACTCACGTTTGGGATAATATTAGAAACCCTAATTCTCTAGATTTTCCAACAAGTGATGGTACAGAAAGTCTAGTAAATCAATTCTGTCCAGTTTGGAATATAGAACCTTGTAATCCTGTAGATGATACCAATGAGGAACCTACCGTAAGTTTCCAATCACCAGATAACAATATTACTTTAACTGAAGGTTATAATTTACAAGTTGAAGTTGTTGCAAACGATACTGATGGAACTATTGATAATGTAAAACTGTTTATAGATAACAATTTAGTTAGACAAATAAATTCTACATCATATAAATGGGGACATTCAGAATCTCCAAACACAGATGAACTTAATGGTCTTTTAGAAGGTACTTATACGTTTAAAGCTGTTGCTACAGATAACGATGGGGCTTCTACTGAAACGCAATTTACGTTAACTGTAATAGCAGAACAAAGTCCGTCTGATAATTGTAACTTTAATACACCTTCACAAACTGGTTTAGAAGATTTTGACATTAAAAAGTTTTCTAACGTTTTTGTATTAGGAACTGGCGGACCCTCTTTAAGTAATTTAAAAACATTTACTATTAATTGGAATTCGCAAAACAATGGATTATATCAATTTTCAATAAATACAAATAACGGTGTTCCTGATTATTATATAAATTTAAAATCTAATATCACCTTCCAGTTTAAAAATGCGAATCCAGAAATATCTATTAGCAATAGCTTAATTCCTAATTTTGATGGAGATTACTGGGTAACATCAGATAACGGTAATTTTGTGATGGTATCTAAAACTAATAATTTTACACTATACTTTAGTAACGACACTACTGCTCCTATTTGTAATGTTATGCGTAGTAACCAAATAAGTAAAATTACTGATGATTCTAGTATTAATTTTAAGCTTTTTCCTAATCCTGCTTTAAACGAAACTATTTTTGTGAGTGCTGAAGATGAAAAAATAGTATCTGTTAAAGTTTATGATTTACAAGGGAAACTATTAATTGGTCAGCAAGATAATAGCACGTTGCTAAAATTAAATATTTCTGATATTTCACCAGGAACATATGTTATAGAAATTACAGGTACAAAATCTAAAAAACGTTCTTTATTTGTTAAAAAATAGCACTTACAAAACGCTATAAATACCAAATTAAAATTAACAACTATAAAAGCGGAATATCTATTATTGGATATTCCGCTTTTTTTATTATTTACACCATTTAAACAGATAAGGATAAGTTAGATATTTTAAGCATTTACAAATTTCTTACTAACCAAACTGATTGCGCTAACGGAATTCTTTTAAATACTTTGAAAACATTAATTAAAAACTCTTTGAGTTTACTACAAAAACAAACAAATTGGTTTTGATAGAATAATTTCAGATTACTCAACTATTGCATATTTAGGAGATGTTTATGTATTAAAAGAATACAGAGCAAAGGAATTAAGACGTTAGATTTTATTAACCTTAATTCTCTCTTTTATTCTTTCTGTTTATATTTCTAATTTAATGAATTACAAACTTAAGAAGTATAAAAAATAATATATATTGTAAGAAAATAAAACAACAAAACTCAGCTAGCAAGCTAAATGTGCGTTTACACACCCATATTGGCGAAATAAACGCAATAAATTGAGTTTATTCACTAGTTGGCAGTAATTTGAGCAACAACCCGAATAGTAACATTTTCAAGTGAATTTATGACAGAAAACGAAATTAAAATTCTATCTTTTATTATACCTGGATTAGTGGCAATTATTGGAAACTACATATTCTACCTGCTGATTAAAAATAGAGTTGATAAACAAATTGAAAATTATAAAATTTCATATTCAGGAGTATTTAAAGAAAAAATTGAAATCCATAAAAATCTTCTGAAAATGATTTTTAACCTGAAAAGAGACGTTCAACAATATCAATATTTTGAAAATGACGAATCTTTTAATAAAATACGAACAGATTTTAATAACTATATTGAATACTATATAGTAAATCAACCTTTCATAAAAGAGGAAATAATAAAAGAATTAAAACAAATGACGTCTGAACTACAGGAGTGTTTTGAAGCTTTTTCACTTTATAAAGTTTCGCAGAATAATCCGGGATTAAGTAAAGAAGCGTATGATGAAAACACTAAAAAATATATTGACGCTGGAAATAAAATAAAACGAAATGAACCTTTTAAATATATAGAAGAGAAAATATTGAAAGAAATGAAAGCAGATTTAAAAATTGAAAAATAAAAACTACTGCCAACACCGCATATAAATAATTGCTATTTTTAGAACTTACAAGAAGTGAATAGTTCCGCTTTCTACTTGTGGATTTTCTAACGAAAATCAACATTCCGAAATCGCAACTATTCATATGCAAAACCGTTGGCAGTAATTAAAACAGAAATACGATTAATGACTTTTGACAATTTATTTAATGCATTAGAAAACAATCTAATTGAAAGTAAAACTGACAGACAGATTGTAGAGAGAATTCTTGAAGCGGAAAGAGATTGGATTGTGCCAGTTTCTGATTTAAATGAATTCATAGAATTACTTGAAAAGGAAATTGGAGATAAAGTATCTAAAAGTAATTTGTCAAAATTACAAGACAGATATCAAATAAATGGATTTAAAAACTCTGCGTGGAATGCTGAAAGTGTTTATTCATTATTAGAAATTTTTGAGTTAACTGATTCGGTAGATTTAAGTTCAGTATTTAATGATTTATCAAACCGAATGAATAAAAAATAGAAGAGCTTGTGTCAACAAGTTGATTTAGTTTATGATGTGATTACGAGCTTAGAATTTTGGATTAGCTTCATTATAAAGCGATTTATAAATGAAATCCTAAAACTTAAAACTATGAATATATTGAAAAGCGTAATTGTCGGAGTGGGTGCTATTGTGTGGAGCCAAACACAAATTCGACTCGTAGGACTGATTAAATAACATTGACTTATCAAGATAATAGTAAGGGGGTTCGAATCCCCCTCTCCACTCCTTATAAAAAACTAAAGCCTAAACGCTGGCAATAATTAGAATGGCAAAGACAGATAAATCAAAACATAATATTTCAATTGCTTCAATCAAGCGTTGTACATATAAACCGTATGACTACAAATTGACAAAATTCTATGAATCTAATTCGGATTTCCCTAACTCTTATCCAAAGATTGACTTGAAAGAAAATGAGTTGATTATCTGCTCAACTTTTATCGACTCAAAAAACTACAGTATTTTGACAACACAAAAGTTAATCACAAAAGAAAATGGAATTAAACATATTGGAAATATAATTGGAGCAACTGACAAGGCTTACGTTGATTTTAAAGGATATAAAGATGATTCGGTCACATTTGGACTTATAGAACTGGAAGATGGAACTGATTTAAAATATTTCATCGAAACGGGAAAAGCATCTATGATTATGATTTATGGAGTGAGGACTTTAATCAGAACAGAACATATGACCGAAAAAAACATTGAGAACACGACAAGAAATTGGAATAGGCAAAATGAAAAGAATAAAAAATAACTACTGCCAACACGGTGTATAAAACATAGCTAATTAAGTGCTAAGCCGAAAGGTTTGTGTATATTTAGAAAGTCCACAAAATTTTTAATTTGGCTTTAAAAAAGAGAAAAGTTAGTGTCTTTTTGCACGCTACGTTTCATACACAAGGTCGTTAGCATTCATTGGCGGAACGTACTCAAAATTTAAAAAAACTGAATATATTAATTACAAATATTGAATTAAATCGTAGCAAAGCTTTAGTTCATTAAGAAATGAAATCATCAAATATGAAAAAACAGTATATAATTCTATTATTCCTTATTTTTAGTAATCATTGTATATGGTCTCAAAATGAATTAAATGGCAAGACTTATTATACTGTTGCTGCTAAAAATGGACTTACAGTTAGAAATGCACCTTCTATTAACAGTGAAAGATCTGGAAAGTTTCCTGCTGGAGAACATTTAGAACTAATAAAAGATACAGGAAAATCTTTATCTATTGTAGATGATGGTTTAACAATAAATGGAAATTGGCTTAAAGTAAAAAGAATGAGCCATAGTTGGGATAAAAAATCAGTATTAACAGGTTATGTGTTTAGTGGATATTTGTTAAAGAATGAAAATAGACCCTATAATCCTTCTGACGCAATTACAACTAAAAATTCTACGCTAAGTTTTAAAAATTTTAATATTACTTTTTATTTCTATGAAACTGAGAATAGTTATGAAGGTCATAATGTTGTGAAAAACGATACAATTTATACTTATGAAGGTGTATTTAATGATTTAAGTGATAAATTAATTAATATTGATACTAAAGCAAAAATAGATAAAGTTGAATTGTTCTATACTTTTAAGGAAAAGGTTTGGGAATACGGAACAGATAATATTAATTCTAAAAAGTATTATACTTGGAAGGGAAATAACCCATTTAAAAAACTATCACTTACAAGACAAATGACTCTCTTTCCAAAAATAGAATATGAAAAAATAGGAGTTTCTAGACAACTAAACTTAAAGTTAAAAGACACTTTGGTTCATTACTCAGGAGAAATGGGAGGTACAACAGCTACTATGAGTTATAATGGTAAACCTTGTGTGCATTTTATCCCTGATACTATTTTCAAAATAGTGTTACATCATAGTAATGGTACTAAAGAAATTAAATATATTAATATCAACTTGTCTTATGGTTGTTAACATTTTTTAGACTGTATTTACTGAAAACGCAGAAAATGTAAAGTATAATTTGAAATAAAAAAACAACGAAATGGCAACAATGTATAAAAATAATAAGGGTTAAGTATTATACCCAAAGTGTGGTGCTTATCACCTGCCCTACGTTTCTTATACTTAACGCTGTAGCACATTTACCAAACCCACCGAATGACTAAATTAATACTATCTATTTTAGCTGAATTTGGACTCATTCGAGAAGATTTTAAACATCATAGAAAAACCTCGAAAATGGAAAAAGCTGATGGAAAGAAACGACCTTTCCAAAGATATTTTCTACAACCGAGTTCAATTATGGTTATTTCTGCTTTAGTCATTGGGAATTTAAGTGCTATTCTGTTTTTTACATATCAAGGAAAATTTGTGTTTCCTGAAAAAACTAAACAAGAAATATCGGAAATGAGCGCCAGAATGGATAATTGGAAAGAAAATTTAGGAAAATATCCAACGGAACTGAATGAATTAATCGGAAATAGTCCTTTAAGACAGGAATGGAAAAAAGACGCTTGGAACCGAGAATATGAATTTAAGATTATCGGAAATGGAAAAGGATATTTAATCACATCTGCTGGCTCTGACGGAAAATTTGGAAATGAAGATGACATTAAGTCTGTGAAATGAAAAATAAGATAAATGCAGTTTTAGGTTTAATTCAAATATTATTATCTGTTTACTGGATTTATGAAATGATATTGCTTCATTATAAATATCATTATACAGATATACTTTTTGCTTTTATGTATCCGAATTGGTTAATATTCTTAAATATTATCTTAAGTATTGTAAACATATATTTTGGAATAAATTTAATGAACAGAAAAATATCCAACAAACGAAGTTATTTGATAATGGTAATTTTAATAATCATTGGAGGAATAATAAATATATTGAGTGTAGCATAAATAAAAACGTGCTACAACACCGTATACAATTTATTACTAGTACTCGTCTACTTACGCAAGTCCTCACGGACTTCCTATCTGTGATTTATTTGCTAACTTTAGTACTTTAAACACGTAACTAATCTTATACAATAACGTTACCCAACATTTGAAACTAATTGAACACTAGAACTAAATACATACTTCTGATTATTGGAATTCTTGATTTTGCATTGATATGTTACAATCACAACAATGCACTGACTGAAACGAGTTTTGACCCACCAGAATTGAAATACTCAAAATGGTTCTTTGGAATTGGATTTCTATGTGTTGGACTTTATTTTTTAAATAAAAGTTGGCAAAATATATTGACAAAAATTATGTTTGGAACTTTTGGAATTTGTTTGGCTCTTAACTTATATTTATTTTTTCAAAATATTCAATAGAATTCTGTAATAAAAAGAAAAACTGATTGAAAAAACTAAACTATAAACAAGTTTCAATGCTTCTTTATGGAATTGCATTAATTACACCAATGTTTTTCGGCACTTGGACAATTGGTGTTTTTGGACTGATTATGGGATGGTTAGGGATTTTTGCTTTAGAACCATTTGTTGCGATTCCTTGGATTGCGAATTTCCTATATTTTGGAAACTTGATTTTTAACAAACTGAATCTGAAAACAAAAATCGGAATATCGGGTTTGACTATAATATTTGCCTTATTTGTAATCGGACTTTGCGAGCTACCAGAGAATGAAGGCGGTCGGAATTCCGACATTGTTGTTGGAATTGGATTTTTAATTTGGATTTCGAGTTTTGTGGTTTTATTAATCGGACAATTAAAGGAAAAAATAAAAACGTTGGGCAACAATGGCTAAAATTAATACGGGTTTAGGTGCTTAACCCAAAGTTTAGGCATATTTATAAAGTCCGCCAAATCTTATGATTTGGCTTTAGAACAAAAAGATAAAACAAAATATAAAAATTCGGCTCTGTGTTAATCCGAAAGTTAGTGTCTTTTTACACGCTACGTTTCATACACAAACCGTTAATCAAAATTAGTAAAAACTTTAAATGAATACATCTATTGTTGGAAAAGACCAGATAGCAGATACCTATTACCCTACAATAGAGGAATTGGATAAAGAGCAGGCTTTTCAGGTGTATGAAGATAAAATATTGGAGACAAACAACATTTTTATCTCCACTTTGGCTATGGACTTTTCTCCAAACACTTCTTTAAAAAGAAGAAAGGAGATTGATGAACAATGGAAAGAAAAACTACCACAACTTAGTCATATAAAAAGACTAGACCTTAGACATAAAGTTGATCAAGATTACTTTAATGTTATATGTAAAATGAAGAATTTAGAAGTTTTAAACATTTGGTCTTCTACCGTTAAAGATATCAGTTCAATTAAAAAGCTAACAAAACTAAGAGCCTTGTCTTTCAGCAATTTTTCACGGCTGGAAGATGTTTCTCCATTAATTGAATTAAAATCATTAGAGAGTCTTTCAATTCTTGCGTCTTTTAAGGTTGCTAATTATGAATTAATTGGAAAAATGAAATGGTTAAAATCCTTGGAGCTTGGCGGAGACACATTTGCTCCAAAAAATTTAATGCTAAATAGTCTAAAACCTTTTACAGACTTAAGTGAATTAATTGAACTTGATATGTCTTGCGCATCAATAAGAGACAAAAATTACAAACCAATTTTAAAACTCAAAAAACTAAAAAGACTTGATGCTCATTGGCGAATGAAAAATCAAGAAAGAGAACTCCTGCAAAATGAGCATCCATCACTACAATCTGGATTCTTTGTTGCTTATGATTTTGTTAAAAATGAATTTAAAAACGGAATTGAGTGGTGGATAGAAAAGTAAAAACTGGTTTTTGCCTGTATAATAGTCCTAATGCGTTAAAATTTAATTTAGTTTTTACTTAAATTACCTTTCAAAAATTAATTATGTCACAATCTGCTTCACAAGCCGCACTATTTTATAAAGATGTAGCATCTTCTGGCAAAGTGTGGACTATAAAAGATAATGGTGGGTTTCCTGCGCCAAAAAACGGAGACGGTATTAGAGCTATGCCATTTTGGTCTAGTAAATCTAGAGCAGAAATAATTATTAAAACGGTTAAAGCATATAAGGATTTTGAGCCCGTAGAACTAGATTTAAATACTTTTTACAACTACTGGCTAAAAATATTAAAGACCCACAAACAACTAGTAGGTATAAACTGGAGCGGAAAAAAAGCTGTTGGGTATGACATTCCGCCAGAACACCTAATTACTTGGATTGATAAAATTAGAGGTACAGAAAAATAATTTTGATAAAAACAGAAACACTAAGCTCGCATCATCCTTGTAATTTCTTCTTTAATTTCAGATAGGTTATCTATTTCTTTTGGTATTGCAACAACATTACCAATTACCCCAGAAACTTTTATTTGTACTGCATTTTTCTTATCCTGTATTGACTTTATTTTATTGGCATAAAATGTTTTATCGTTATGAGCACCAAACCTATTAACACGGCTAAATAAGTATTTTTGTATAAAATTTAGTCCTTCTTTAAACTCTGCACTTGTACCTATAGTTACAGAAGCACTATCTAATCTAACATATTTATACTTTGCTAATTTATACAGCAAATCGTTTACTTGTTTTATTATTAATGAAAAAAGCACCACAAATAACAACACTACTAAAGTTAAGGGTACTACCGGAACCTTTTTGTCACCACTTACTATCAAATAAACAGTAATAGACGCTATTATTACAAGCGTTATTATTGTAGAAACAATAGTGTTCCTCTTGGTTTTGTCTGCTAACTCTTTCAGTTTTTTAGGATCTGTAATTTTATAGGTTTTCAT
This sequence comes from Cellulophaga sp. 3_MG-2023, assembly GCF_030546975.1. Classification (NCBI taxonomy): domain Bacteria; kingdom Pseudomonadati; phylum Bacteroidota; class Flavobacteriia; order Flavobacteriales; family Flavobacteriaceae; genus Cellulophaga; species Cellulophaga sp. 3_MG-2023. Next base: position 71,066 of record NZ_JAUOPS010000009.1, on the reverse strand, counting down.
ACTCTAATGTATTAAATCTTAGCTAATCTATACTTTTTTATAAGACAAAACTTTTTTATCAACTACAAATATGTAATGTAAGTGTTTACTTATTTTCAAATATATACTAAACCTGTACGAATATAGGTTTGCACATTTAAACTCTTTCACTTAATACTATGTTTGTATTACTAGGCTAAACCAGCCTAAAAAACAATTAATTACACATAAATAACTAAATAAACTACAAAAATGAAAGTAATAAATATTATTAAATACGTATTTGCATTTATAGGAGCCGGAATGTTAGTAGGTGCATTTTTTCTTTACAAAAGCACTAGTGAGTTTATAAAAAATTCTGAGGAGACTGAAGGTGTAGTGGTAGAACTACTAGAATCGCGTTCTAGCAGCTCATCAGACAATTCTATAATGTACAAGCCGTTAGTAGAATTTACAGATGAAACTGGAGCAGAAATTCAGTTTGCATCATCTACAAGTAGCAACCCACCTAGTTATAGTGTTAATGAAAAGGTAGACGTTATTTACAATCCAGAATCTCCTAACAAGGCTAAAATTAAAGGGTTTTTCTCTCTTTGGGGAGGCGCAACTATACTTGGTGGTATAGGTTTAATTTTTGCATTAATTGGTTTTGGTATTATAATAGCTGGCATTAAGAAAAAGAAAATGCACAACCACTTAAAACTACACGGTACTAAAGTAGAGGCAGATTTTCAAAACGTAACTCTAAATACTTCTATTGCTGTTAATGGTAAAAATCCTTTTGTTGTGGTATCACAATGGTTAAATCCAAAAACATCTGAACTACATATTTTTACTAGTGACAATATTTGGTTTGACCCTACAGACTTTATAAAAACAGAAAAAATAGATGTTTTAATAGACCGCGATAATCCTAAAAAGTATGTAGTAGACTTATCATTTTTACCTAAGGTAGCTGGGTAAAAAATTCTTAAAAAAGAACACTGGTAAAATAGGCTTACAAAAAAAATTAATGAATAATGCAACCACTATGAAAAAACTAACCTTACTACTACTTCTTGTTAGCCTATTTGGATACGCACAAGTAGACTATAAAGGACTTGTAAAAAATATAGAAGATATTACAATCGACACCGATATAGAAACTCACTTTAAAGGCGTACCATTTACTGAAGAATATGGTGAAATTAAATTTAGTGATGAACGTTTTTTACGTTTTCATGGGGTTTTTGTAGATAAAGTAAAAATAAACTCCAGCTATGGAGGTAAAAGAATAACTATGCATTTTTTTGATGAAATATCTGATTACAACAAACTTAAAACTAAACTAACAGAATTGTATGGTAATCCATACGTTAACGAACGTAGTAGCTCTACTTATTACGAGTGGAAAACGGAAAGCAAAAGCTTAATGCTTAGAGTTAATACCGAAGAAGGCTTATTTACAGAATTTGATGAACTGGTAGTAACATTATTCTATTAAAAAATTACACGTAATGAAAAACATAATAACAATTCTAGTTTTATCAATTTATACCACATTTGTTTCTTGTGATAGCGTTGCCACTCCTAGGTACAACTTTGCAGAAGTTAAATCTAGCTCACAAACAAAGGCGTTAATTGCTAAAATGATATTAGAAAACAAAGATGAGGATATAGACAGCACATCTAGTTATATAGAGCTTAACTTAAAAGGAATGCACTACGCAGACGTTCCTATAAAAAGTGCTTTAATTACAGACAATTATACTTTACTTACAACTGATACTGTTAATTTTTCTGCTAAAAAATTACTTGAAGTTTTGGAAGCCGAAAAAGGGCTAACAAACCTAAATAACAGCTATAGTGATGATGTTGAGTTTGAATGGAAAGATGAAATTGAAGCTAAAAAACTGGAAGTTAATTTTGTAAATGGCAAACATTTAGCTGCTTTTGGCAATAAAGATTACGGTAAGTTAACTATTACATACAACCCTGTTTATACCATACCGTTAGCAAAAATACACAGTAAGGTTAAGGTTTTTGATACGGCACCTAAATACGTACTAAATATTAAGTCTTACAACAGTGTTTTTGATATTAGTATAAATGATGTTAGTATTGCCACAGGTACAGACTCAGATTCTTTTAATTTAAACAACTACATTACTGGTCCAAATTCTTCAATAAAATTAACTGCTAAAACAGAAGATAAAACCATAAAAAAAGAACCAAATACGTATTATGAAGATCCTAGTTTTTCAATACAAATTATAGATAACAGTACAAAAGAAGTTGTTAAAACTATAGAAAAAACAAGTATTAAAAATAATATCCCAGTAAACCTTAAAATAGACTTTAACTCCACATTACCATACTACCCAGAGGCTTGGACAAATGGTACTGATTTAAGAAACAGCAAGGATTTAAAAGAAAAAGTAATTGCATTATACACCAAACTAGGAAATGCCATTTTAACATATGATGAGCAAGCTATTAACGACTTGTTTTATCAAAAAGATTTTGAAGTACAACAGCTAAATTTTGATACTAATTTTGAAACCGCACGTACAAAGTGGGAAGCCTACTTAACCATTTTAATAAATACGTATAAGTACACGTTAGCAAAGGATTTTGATGTTGAATTTAATGCTGGTGGCAAATTAATTTACACTTACGCTAAAGACAAATCTGATATGCTCATTTTAACCGGCAAAAATTACGATGATTCTTTTAATCATTTTTTATACCAACCTAAAGGGTCTAACGAGCTAAAAATAATACGATAATGAAAAAAATATTATATATAATTACGGCACTTTTAGCTATTGTTAGTTGTAACAAAACACAACCAAAAAACAAGACAGAGTTAAATGAGTTTATATCTTCTTTAGACAATAAACCGTTAGAGGAAATTAAAGAAGAAGTAAACTCCAATATTAAACAATTTGAGTCTATGGCTAAATTCTTTGATGGCTCGTTTTCTAATGACATTAAAACAATTGATAAAGAGGATGAAAAGTATGAAGAACCTTTTAAAGTAGACACTACAGGGGTACACAAAGCTCTTAATCAGTTTAAAAATGTGACGTTTTCACAAACTTATACCAACTATAAAAGTGATTTGCAATTTATAAGTATTAATAATGATAATGAAGACCCTATAAAGCTTGGCCAAGGTGTTACACAAACATTCACTCCTAAAAAAATATACTACCATAATGGCGAAGTACGCACAGATAGTATTGAAGGTTATGGGTTAGATTTTAATTTTAATGAAAGTTGGGGGAAAGCCAAAGCTATAGACAGCATAGATATTTCTTTTAAAGTAGATTATATAAAAGACTATGATGTAGTGGAAATCTCTTCAGACAACCCAACAGTAAAATATAAAGGAGGAGAAATTAACTTTGTAAAAGCAGAAGGCAATTACGTTTATTTTACCTTGAGTGATACAATTGCTGCTCCTGTAAAAGTACAAGGCCATAATGAAGAAGGTAAAGTCTTAGACCGCAGCGGCTACTCTAACAACGGCGTATCTCCTGACGATCAGGAAGATATACTTACAGAAATGTTAGGGTTCTTTAAAAAAATACAAAAAAAATTAAACGATGATGATTTTAAAGATACTCCAGATCTTCAAGAGTATTTAAAAGACAACCTATCTAACGTAGATTTTTTTAATGATAATGATGGTATTTTTCACAAGGAATACTACTATTATGGCACTGTAAAAAGCATAAAATTATTTTTTAAAAAAGATACCAAAACAGAAGAAACATCATTTACAGCATACAACTACCAACCAATTAAAGGAAATGATGCACTAATTGCTATGCAAACAGAGGATGCAATTGTTTTTATAAATAATATAGGAGAGCCAAAAATAACAGTACCAGGAGCTGGAGGTTTAGAAAATATTGGAGGTAACTTTTATGAAGATTACAATCACTTTTATCACTTAAATAAAGCTGAAAAAAAATTAGACACACTTTTAGTTTACAGTGTAGAGGCTTTTAGTAATGGCCTTATTGGCATACTACCTGAACAAGAAAGTGACAATTACACACTTGTTACCCAAGATAACAAACCAATAGGCTCTAAATTATACTGGCAAATGAAAGAGGTTGGCAATTTATTATTTGGAATTACTTATGATAACAAATACTACCTGTTAGATGAAAATGCTAACGCCACTCTACTACCTGGTGTACATAATGTCTATAAAACCTTGGCTGATGAAAGAATTATGGTTAGTAATACCAACTCTAAAATAGGATTTATAAATAGCAAAGGTAAGTTGGTAATTCCTTTTAAATATAATGATGCTAAAGACTTTGAAAATGGAATCACTGTAGTAGAATTTAATGACACTTATAAGTTTATTGACACAAATGGAAAAGTATTACTAGATATTAAAGAAGATCATTTGGACTTTTTAACAGAGGACGAAAACAAAAAAAGAATTTATAGTTTTGATTACGGTAAAGTAAAATACAACTACAAAGGAGAATTAATAGAAGAATAAATATGAAAAAAATTGCCTTAACTTTTATACTTTTTATACAAATTATATCTCTTTGTGCTCAAAACAATTTGTTTGTTACTGCCAAGAGTGGCTTAAACGTAAGGGAAAATTCTAGCTTAGATGCTAAAAAAATAGGGAAATTTAATTATGCCGAAAAAGTAGCGGTATTACATAAAACAGACCTATTTTCTGAAGTAACTGACGACGGGAAAAAAATAAAAGGACAATGGTACAAAGTAACCGGTAAGTCTGATAGTAACATAGAGCTTACCGGCTATGTTTTTAGTGGTTTTTTATCCAAACCAAAACAAAAGGATACGTTTATTTTTCTTCATTATAATGACAATTTTGATTACCCCGTTATAGGAGCCTCAAAAGGCAGCTCTTTCTACGGCTTTATTAATAATGAAGAAGGCCGTAGCTATTTAAAAGGAGATAATATTGAAATTGAATGGGAAACTGGTGTTGTTTATATTGCTGGTGACGATGACAGAAAACAACTTGCTGATTTTATTGTTACTACTAAAAAAATTAAAAATGGTAAAATTGCTAACTTTAGAGAGGTATATAAAAAAGAAATAAAATACACTTATACAAATAACTACACGCAAGATTATTTAGATAAGCTTTATCTAGAGGTTGAAAATTATATAGTCAATTCTAAAAATGAATTGATTAAAAAAATAATAGAAGACAAAGAACAGTTAGCTTACAGTATAGAAGATAAAACAGTTAATGGTAAAGAATTAACCGTAATAGGAATTTATAAATCCTTTGAAGGAAGCACAACTACAGTACAGTGGCTGTCTTATTACCCAGAGTTTCCAAAGTTGTATGAGATAGACTTATAAAACTATCATCAATTAAACCGAAGCACTATCACATATTAACGACTCTTAATAATTTTAGTTTTATGAAATATGCAATTGCAATCGTATTTTTTTTAATGTCTCTAAGTTTATTTAGTCAGGATTTTAGTGATATTAAAACTAGAATTGGTTTATTAAAAACTACCTCTAATTTTAAGTTAGACTCTACAGGTGTTTCTAAAATACAAGTACCTACGTATTATTGTAACACTAACAAAACAGACAATAATTGGCACGTACAAGACCTAAATAATGATGGTTTAAAAGATCTTATATTCACTGGACCGTGCCAACCGTATCATCAAACAGCCATATTTTTAAATAGCAAAAAAGGATTTCAGCTTGTGTATGATGCTCCTGGCAAAATACTATCCATAAAAAACACTACAAACGGCACAGAAATAAATAGTTACAATCCTAGCTGCTGTTGCAGCTATTATTCTAGTTTAGTTAAAGTAACCATTAACAATACATCTGTAGTTAAGGAAAGTACAATATCCTTTTATGATAAAACAGTTATTACAGCATCAGACAAATTATATACTAAAGCAGTATCCGGAATTTTAAGAAGTACACCAGTAATAGATGATGTTATAAAAAAAGATCCTTGTACAGGTGAAGAAATTGTAGGTAACACTATTGGCTCACTAAAAAACGAGTCCGCAATAGTTGTAAACCAAGAAAAAGAATGGCTTTTGGTTTTTATAAAACAAAATGGCTCCTACGCTGTTGGCTGGGTAAAAAAGTAAACTTAAAAATATTGCTATAAATTATTAATAATGAAATCACTTAAATCACTTTTATGCATACTACCATTTTGCTTTTTTGCTTGTAACTTATCTAGTAACAAAAATGCTGACAACAGTAATGGTAATGTTCATGCAGCGTTAGAGCAAAAATCTAAAATAGATTCATCAAACATAGAAATTACAGTAGAACGTGGTGCTTTTCATTATGATAAATTTGTGCTTAAAGACACTTTAATCACTTTTTATCCATCTAAAGAAAATATAGGTGTAGATAACAGTGATTACAATCAAATTTCGGAAAAAGTAATTAGCGTACAGACTAGAAATAACTTAGTAAAAAAGATTCTTAATGATGGTTTTTTCAAACTAAAAAACTTCTACGCTAGCAATACAACTTGCAATAGCCACTTAACGGTTACGGTTAAATTTAACAACCAATTAAAAAAAGTAATTTCTGAAGATTTTGATAGAGAATGTCCTGAGCTTTTAAAGTTTATAGAACAAGAGGTTATTAAAATGCACAATAAGGAGTTAAAACGAATTTTATTACCTGGATAAAGCTTAAAAATCATAATTTAAAAATGAAATCAAAATCTAAATACATCCTACTTTCAATTTTAATTACGGTTGTAGTAATTTGGTTTCTTCTAAAACCAAATTATACATATTACAAAACAGAAATAATAAAAGGTAAAAACTTACAGGTAGTTATTTATGTACAAAACAACTTTAGTCACTTTGGTTTTTCTAGTCAAAACGGTCATAAATTAGCCTACATAGAACTACAAAATTTAGACGGAAATACTTTAGCTAAACAAAACCTATTTAATAGGTGTGAGGTTCTAATAGAAGAAATAAATCCATTTGTAGAAAACAACAAACTATACTTTACCAAGTTTAGCTATATAAATTTGTTAGATTATAGTTATTATTGTTTTTAATAAAACTTATAGACTAACAAATACTACATTAGAATGAAGATTAGCCTGTTTTTTATAATTTGCTTACTCTCTGTAAAAGGAATTTGTCAAAAAGATACCTTTCTTTTTAAAAATCAAAAAGTTACTATATTTAAAGACAGCGCCTATTATAAAGACACTGAAATATACAATGCCGCTAAAGACCTTAAAGAATTAACCAAACAAGAAAAAACAGATGACTGTGATGTTAACTATCAATTTTACTACAACCCACTTTCTTTAGTTGGTAATTATTACAGTTATGAATCTGGTGAAGCTGGCACCATAGCCTGTGGTCCGTCAGGAAATTCTTTAGAGATACAAACAATAAATTTAAGTAATAGACAACCAGTTTCTATATTAGATATTTTTACAGAAAAAAGCATTCTTAAAGCACTTAAAAATGATAACTGGGTAAAAAAAATAACACAAGAATATAAAATAGATTTAAACGCTATAAATTCTTTTAAAACTTTTTTAGATACTATAAACAACTTAGGTTCTACAAAATTTAGCTCAAACAGCTTTACTCTTTTAAGCTATAATAAACAAAACAAAAATGCATCTGTTAGGTTTGTTGGTATGGAATATATGGGCTTTAATCACTACAAACATTTACAGTTAGGCTTATTATTAGAACCAAAAAAAGCCTATTTAAAATTATTTAAAAATAAAATTCACTTTACACTAACCGATTTTAAAAACGGATTAACAAAGTAGTATTTAATTAAAAAGATGAAACCAATTACAGTTAACTGGAAAATAAATTTGCCCAATGAAAGCCAAATAGAAAAAATGTGGCAAGAGTTGGTTTTTGATGTTATTGATGAAGAATTTGAGTTTATAAACTTATTAAAAGCTAACCTTGGTGGTAATATTTATTTTAAAGGGTTTCGGTTTCAGGAAAATGATATATTTGATTGGTTTTGCTCTCGCGGAAGATTAGATGAAATTGACTTTAACAACAAATTTTTACTTTCTGATAAAGTCCTTAAAACCTTTAGCGACTCTAATAACCCTGATACAACGGTTTTTAAAATTGATACCGCACCAAATTTTAATACTAAAGATGGTTTTGTAATTGATGGCGAACTTGCTGCGCTACTATTTCATGGAGGCGCATACGGCTCCAAGTACAAAAAAGAACCTAAACAGATTAAAGAAAAAGCACAGCTATTTTGCTCTCAGTTATTTTATGAAAAATACAGTTATGATTACGTTAGGTATTACACATCTACCACTGCTTGGAATACATGGTTTATAGACTTTATTATAGATTATACGTATGTAATAATATGTATGGAAACAAGAACAATTTGGGTGTTAGCATATACAGACACCGATTAATTTAGTAACTTGTTATCTACAACAACTAACTTGTTTTAAGATGAAGAAAAGTAAAATTCTAACTTTAGTACTACTAATTTCTTTATGCTCTACTCCGCTTATGGCTCAGGAAAACACGTTTATAAAAGAATACTTAGAGCGTTTAGAAACTTCTAAAAAGTATTTAATTCTTGTGGCAGAAACTATGCCTAAAGACAAATATACTTTTAAAGCAACACCAGAGTCTATGAGTTTTGCAGAGCATTTAATGCATATTGCTTGGGCTATGGATTGGCACAGCAAATCTTTAATGGGCGGTAGAGATGCCAGAAATTGGGAAACAGATACAGAACTAAAAGTAGATAACAAATCTAAAGAAGAAATGATTGCAACAATTAGCAATACATTTGACGTTACTAGTACATTTATCTCTGAGTTTGATATAAAAAAGCTAGATGAAAGATTAGACTATTTTGGTGCTAACAGAACCAAAAGACAAATTTTATTATTACTTACTGACCACATAACACACCACAGAGCTCAAATGCTTGTTTATATGCGCTTAAACGGATTAAAACCTCCAAGGTATGTATTATATCAATAAAATTAATTTTAGCTCTTATCATTAGCAACAGTACACAAATAGAAAAGCAAAAAAACATATTGATAATATTTAAAACTATGTTAATTATTTTACCAATCGTTCGGTAATTAAATAAATATATTATATTTGCCCTATGAGACCACAAAAAGTATTAGACAAAGAAATATTAAACGGCTTAACTAAAATTTTTAGATCTAGAGGTTATGAAGGTGCTAGTTTAAAAGAATTATCTGATGCTACTGGTTTAAAAAAAGCAAGTCTTTACCATAGGTTTCCTAATGGCAAACAAGAGATGGCAAACGCTGTTTTAGTACATTTAGAAGAATGGATTAACACCAATGTGTTTCATACTCTTTTAGACGACAACTTAACACCTACCGTCCGTTTAAAAAAAGGATTATTGGCGATACGTGAATTGTATGATGGTGGAGAAGCCATTTGTATATTTAGAGCACTATCTATGCAAGCTGGTATAGAGTTGTTTGAAGAGCAAATAAACAAAGGTATGACACAGTGGTTGTCTGCTTTTAAAGAAATAGGTATTGCCCTGAATTTTACACCCGAAGAAGCAGAAAAAAAAGCTTTACAAGTATTAATACAAGTACAAGGCTGCCTAATTGTTACAAAAGGCTTAGGTGATTTGTCAGTTTTTGAAAACACAATGCAAAACATAGAAAACAGTTACTTAAAATCATAAAAAAAATTAAATTAATAATTTACCGAATGTTCGGTAATAAATAATTAAAAATATGAATATTATAAAATACAAAACGGAAAATGTAAATGGTGTAAAAATTGCTTATAGAGAAGCAGGAGACAGCAACAACCCAACAGTATTACTATTACACGGGTTTCCGTCTTCTTCTCATCAATACAGAAAAGTGTTAAACCAGCTATCTAATGAGTTTCATTTAATAGCTCCAGATTATCCTGGTTTTGGAAATAGTGATTTTCTTTCTAAAAAAGAATATGAGTATACTTTTGACAATATTGCTAAAACTATAAATTCATTTTTAGAGCAAAAAGCTATAACAAGTTATGCCATTATGATACAAGATTATGGAGCACCTGTTGGATTTAGAATTGCTACTGCACACCCAGATAGAATAACGGCTATAATTAACCAAAATGGTAATGCTTATGAAGAAGGTTTAGGCGAAGCTTGGAAGTCTACAAAAGAGTTTTGGGCTAATAGAAATGAAACTACAGAAAAAGCTTTATTACCTTCTTTTTCTCTAGAAGGTTTGGAGTGGCAATACACGCACGGTACTAGAAATTCAGAAAATGTAAATCCAGATACCTGGTATTTAGATTACCTTAGATTATCTAGACCAAATGCACATGCTGTTAACTTAGATTTGTTTTATGATTATCAAAATAATGTAAAACTATATCCTAAATGGCAACAATATCTAAGAGACAACCAACCACCATTGTTAATTGTTTGGGGTAAAAATGATGCGTTTTTTCCGGAAAGTGGAGCAAAAGCATTTAAAAAAGATGTAAAAAATATAGATTACAATATCTACAATACTGGTCACTTTGCACTAGAAGAAGATGCTGATAAAATTATACCAAAAATGAGATCTTTTTTACATAGTTTAAAAAAGTAAGTGCTACATAAATAGCTATATCTCCTTAACATATTTACTTTAATATATTTCTAAAATATATGCATAAAAAAAGCCTCATAAAAAAATGAGGCTTTTACGTATAACGTATTATTTTTATTTTTTATTAGCAGTAGTAATGTACTTCTGTAAAGCCATTGTCATAGATGGCGTTTCTGGTGTTGGCGCAAGTATGTCTATACGTAAACCAGCATCTGTAGCAGCATTAACTGTTGTATTTCCGTAAACAGCTATTTTAGTATCATTTTGTTCAAAATCTGGGAAATTCTTTAATAAAGACTCAATACCAGACGGACTAAAGAACACTAGTATATCGTAATACACATTTCTTAAGTCAGACAAATCACTAATTACTGTTTTATAAAAAATAGCTCTTTTCCATTCTAAACCAAGACCATCCAATGTTTCAGGTACTATTGGCTTTAATACATCTGAAGAAGGTAAAAGAAACTTTTCTGTTTTATACTTTTTTAACAAAGGAGTTAAATCTGCAAACATTCTTTTACCAACATATATTTTACGCTTACGGTAAACTACATATTTTTGAAGATAGTAAGCCACAGCCTCAGACTGGCAAAAGTACTTCATAGAATCTGGCACTTTAAAACGCATTTCTTCTGCAATTCTAAAAAAATGATCTACAGAATTTCTACTCGTAAGAACTATTGCTGTAAAGTTGTTTAAATCTATTTTTTGCTGACGCACTGTTTTTGCATCAACGCCCTCTACATGTATAAACGGTCTAAAATCTACCTTTAACTTCTCCTTTTCAATAAGTCTTGAATAGGGAGAATTCTCCATTTTAGGTTCTGGCTGAGAAACCAAAATCGTTTTTATCTTCATAGACATCAATATTTTAGGTAACTACCTATTATCACAAAAGGTGAAATTTCGAGTGCGCAAAGGTACAAAATAAAATAGAAAAAATTAATTGTTATGAAATTTCGATGAATTCTTAGCAGATTAACCCATCCAATGCACAGTACAACGATAAACAAAACCGCCGCCAAATAAACAACTAACTCAGAATATGGCGTAATATATGTAAGAAAAATATTAGCCACAAACAACACTAAACCACTGTAATTTTGATAAGAAACTTTATTAAAAACAATGTGTACAATGGCAGATTCGGCGTCAAAAACAAACCCATTTATAAACTGAAGTATCAATTTTAAAGAAATAAATAACGCTAATATTCCAAAAATTAAAAGGTATTTAGTTGGCGTTACTACTTCTCCTATTTTAAAAATAGCAAGTATATAATAAAAAAACAGTGCTACGTTTAACCACAAAAACAAACTCCACAATACATTAAACCAATTAAATAAAATATGCTTTTTGCTGTGCAAAAAAATATATTTGTTATTAAAAGGTAGTACCACAAAATTTATAAACTTATTGTAAAAGAAGATTTTACTTAAAACCAATACAAAAAGACTAACCACAAATATGGTGGTAACCCAATCTACATTATTAAAAACCCTAGTAATAGATTCCATTATTATTTTTGTCTTCTTTTAAGTGGCACAAAACTACAAATTAATACTTAGACCAACTTTATTTATTAATACGTGTTTAAACACAAAAAAGACGCAATACAGTGGTAAATAAATCATAAAACGTGCTTAAGGTTTTATCACTAAAATTTAAATAGTACTTTTGTAAATTCAATACTAAAAAAAGAATGACAGATAGCTTAGTTATAATTCCTACTTTTAATGAGATAGAAAATATAGAAGCTATTATTAATGCAGTTTTTGCATTAAAAAAGGAATTTCACATTCTTGTTGTAGATGACAACTCGCCAGACGGTACTCCTCAAAAAATAAAAGAATTAATAACACAATTTCCTGGTAAATTATTTTTAGAGGTTCGTAAAGAAAAAGCTGGTTTAGGAACTGCTTATATTCACGGTTTTAAGTGGGCTATTGCTAAAAAATACGATTATATATTTGAGATGGATGCAGATTTTTCTCATTCACCCAAAGACTTAATAAACCTATACAATGCGTGTATTGCTGGCGCAGATTTAGCCATTGGTTCTAGGTATGTAAAAGGTATAAACGTTGTAAACTGGCCTCTTTTTAGAATTTTGCTTTCTTACGGCGCATCGTTTTACGTAAAAATAATAACGGGTATGCGTGTAGACGACCCAACTGCTGGTTTTATATGTTACAAAAGAAAAGTTTTAGAAAATATTAGTCTAGATACAGTACGTTTTATTGGCTATGCTTTTCAAATAGAAATGAAATTTAGAGCACATTTAAAAGGCTTTAAAATACAAGAAGTACCTATTGTTTTTACAGATAGAGTACGCGGAAAATCTAAAATGAGTTCTTCAATTATTGGCGAAGCTGTTTTTGGAGTCATAAAAATGAAATACATAAGCTTGTTTCAAAAAAACAAATTTTAAAATGAAAAAGACACTAATAAAAAACGCTAAAGTTGTAAATGAAGGTACAGTTACTAACTGTGATATTCTTTTAAACGGTAATTTTATAGAAAAAATAAGTAGTTCTATTAGTGATGCTAACGCTACTGTTATAGATGCTAAAGGTAATTATGTTTTACCTGGCATTATAGATGACCAAGTACATTTTAGAGAACCAGGACTTACACACAAAGGTAATATTGCTACAGAAAGTAGGGCTGCCGTTGCCGGTGGTGTAACTACCTTTATGGAGCAACCAAACACAAATCCGCAGACAACAACTATAGAAAAATTAGAGGAAAAATTTGCAGTAGCAAAAGAAAGCTCTTATGCTAACTACTCATTTTTATTTGGCGGCACTAATGATAATTTAGAAGAATTAAAAAAACTAGACAAAAATGCTTGCTCTGGTGTAAAACTATTTTTAGGTTCTTCTACAGGTAATATGCTAGTAGATAATGAAGAGGTTATAGAAAAAATATTTAGCAATACAGAAATGGTAATCTCGGCTCATTGTGAAGATGAGACTACTATTCGCAAAAATATGGCCACCTACAAAGAAAAGTACGGAGACAATATTCCTGTAGAATACCACCCAATTATTAGAAGTACAGAGGCGTGTTACTTATCTTCTTCCAAAGCTATTGCATTAGCAGAAAAAACAGGGGCAAGATTACACGTTTTTCACCTATCTACAGGTAAAGAAACTAGCCTTTTTAGAAATGACATACCTTTAAAAGATAAAAAAATTACAGCAGAAGTTTGTGTTCACCACTTATGGTTTTCTGATGAAGATTACAAAGAAAAAGGCACACTTATAAAATGGAATCCTGCCGTTAAAACGGCAGAAGACAGGTCTATGCTTTGGGACGCCCTTTTAGATGACCGCATAGATGTTATTGCTACAGACCACGCACCACATACTTTTGAAGAAAAAGATAACGTTTACACAAAAGCACCATCTGGCGGACCATTGGTACAGCACGTTTTACCTGCTATGCTAGAGAAAGTTTTAGACGGTACAATTACTATAGAACGTATGGTAGAAAAAATGTGCCACAACCCTGCTATTTTATTTCAGATAGAAAAAAGAGGCTATATTAAAGAAGGATACTTTGCAGATTTAGTTATTGTAGATACCAACACACCTTGGCAAGTAAGCAAATCTAATATTTTGTATAAATGTGGTTGGTCTCCGTTTGAAGATTACACATTTAAATCTAAAATTTCTCATACCTTTGTAAATGGTCATTTAGCATATGAAAATGGCGTTGTTTCAGAAGAGAAAAATGCACATAGACTAACGTTTAACAGATAATTAAACGGTTAACGTTACACCATTAACACAAAAAAGATGAAAAAGTTTTTAACGTTACTTTTTGTAATTGCCACAGTAGCATCTTGTGCAGAGAGTGCTATTGAAAAACCAGATAATCTTATTAGTGAAGAGGAAATGGTAGATATTTTGTATGACTTAGCACTTATTACTGCTGCTAAAAACACCAATTCTAATGTTTTAGTAGAAAACAATGTAAAAACAATGCCATACATCTACAACAAATATAAAATAGATAGTACTCAGTTTGCAGATAGCGATTTATATTACGCAGCTAACCCAACTGTTTATGAAGGATTTTATAAAGATGTACAAAGCAAACTAGATACTATTAAAAAACGACTAGAACGTAAAAGACAGTTTGAAGCAGATAGTATTGCCGCTAGCAGAAAAAAGAATCCAGAAAAACTTAAAGTTGCTCCTGCAAAAACAGGGAAGAAGTAGTTTTAATAACCTCATCTAAATCTGTATACGTAAAATCTATTGCTGTTGTGATTTTTGTATTTTCATAAATATCTTGACTCTTTAGACCGTGAACTTGCATTTTAGAGAGTTTTCTACCTCTTCTGGTTAACAAATGTGCTAGCCAATCTAATCTATACAAAATATTTAACTGCCATATTTTTAAGGCTTTATTAGGCGCTGGTTTTCCTAGTGCAGTTGCTATTTTACCCAACACCTCTTTAAACGTAGCATTTTTGGCTACAGCAATATAACGCTGGTTTTTTAAGTCAGATTTCATTAACCTAATACACATATCTACAACATCACCAACACCAATAAATCCGCTACCATTTGGTGGGTAGTATTTTAATCCGTCTGCTGTTTTACTAAAAAACTGTCCACTACCAGAGTTCCAATATCCAGGTCCTAAAATAACACCCGGATTAACAATAACAGCATCCAACCCCTCTTGTGTACCACGCCAAACTTCCATTTCTGCCGCATATTTTGTAATTGCATATACATTTACATCTGCTTCATTCCAATCTGTTTCTTCAGTAACAATAGGAGAGTTTTCATTTTTCCCAATAGTAGCAATAGAGCTTACATAAGCTAGCTTTTCTACACTATTTGCTAAGCAAAAATTTACAATATTAGCTGTACCCGTTGCATTTGTTCGTCTTAACCTAAAATAATCATTGGGGTCAAAAGAAATTAAAGCAGCACAATGATACACGTGTGTAACTCCAATAAAGGCATTCTCTAAAGCAGGTATATCTGTAATATCTGCAACAACCCATTTAATTTTAGCATACAACTCATCTGCATTATCTACATAATAAGAAAATACTTTTTTAACCTTATCTAAGTCGCTACTTGGCCTATGTATAGCCTTTACACTATCTTCTGTTTTTAGTAGCTGCAATAAAAGATGCGCACCTACCAATCCTGTGCCTCCTGTTACCAATATCATAGTTCAAATTTAGGAATTTAATTTACCATAGACTACTGCCAAAGCTCTCTATTTCTTTTATATTTGCATCTACTATTACAAAAAATAAAATACAATGGCTTCTAATTTTATCGCAGAATTAAAATGGAGAGGGATGATACACGATGTTATGCCCGACACAGAGGAACACTTACTAGAACAAATGCGTGCTGCTTATGTGGGTATAGACCCAACTGCAGACTCTTTACACATTGGCCACTTGGTTAGTGTAATGATGTTGCGTCATTTTCAACTAGCAGGCCACAAACCTTATGCGTTAATTGGTGGAGCTACAGGTATGATTGGTGATCCGTCTGGCAAATCTGCTGAGCGTAATTTATTAGATGAAAAAACACTTAGACACAACCAAAACGCTATAAAAGACCAGTTATCTCGTTTTTTAGATTTTAAAAGCAACGAAGAAAACGCTGCTGTTTTAGTTAATAATTACGATTGGATGAAAGAGTTTTCTTTTTTAGACTTTATTCGTGATGTTGGTAAGCATATTACCGTTAACTATATGATGGCTAAAGATTCTGTAAAAAAACGCTTAAGTTCTGAAGCCAAAGAAGGAATGTCTTTTACAGAGTTCACATACCAATTAGTACAAGGGTACGATTTTTACCACTTGTTTAAAGAACACGACTGTACATTACAAATGGGTGGTAGTGACCAATGGGGAAATATTACTACTGGTACAGAAATGATACGTAGAATTGGCAGCGGTAAAGGCTACGCACTTACTTGCCCATTAATAACAAAAGCAGATGGTACTAAGTTTGGGAAAACCGAAGGTGGTAACATTTGGTTAGATGCAGAACGTACTTCTCCTTATAAATTTTACCAATACTGGCTAAACACGTCAGATGAGGATGCAGAAAAATTTATAAAAATCTTTACTTTTTTAACTAAAGAAGAGATTGATGCCTTAATTACAGAACACAAAGAGGCACCACATATGCGTGCTTTACAGAAAAAATTAGCCGAAGAAATTACCATTAGCGTACACTCTAAACAAGATTTAGACAATGCTATAAAAGCAAGTAATATTTTATTTGGAAAATCTACTTCTGAAGATTTAAAAACACTAGACGAAAAAACTTTTTTAGATATTTTTGAAGGTGTACCACAAGCAGAAGTAACTAAAGCCGACATTGAAGAAGGCTTGGATATGATTGGTGCTTTAGCCGCTAAAACTCAATTTTTAGACTCTAATGGTGCTGCGCGTAGAGAACTTAAACAAAATTCTATTTCTGTAAATAAAGAAAAAGTAAAAGAAGATTACGTTATTACAAGCAAAGACCTAATTAACAACAAGTTTGTTTTATTACAACGTGGTAAAAAGAACTATTTTGTATTGGTTGTAAATTAATTTTATAACACTCATAATATTAGTAAGGCTGGTTTTTACCAGCCTTTTTTTATTCCTTTTTAAATTGAGAATCCATTTTTGCTATTTTAGTTTTTACTTAAATTAAGTTTCATATTCCGCAACCATACATTTACAGACCAAACAGATACTTAGAATATATTATTATGTAATTGGAAATAATGCTAACTTTAGTGCATTAAAAAACTACAGACGCTGACCTAGTCTAAAAATCATCAGAAAGAACCAAAAAAAATGAAAAAGAAGTTCCTTTTTAGCATAAGCATTCTGCTTTGCTCGTTATCAATCTACGCACAAGAAAATAACAAATCGGTTTTAAGTATTAAACAAATTATGCAAGGAGATGCCTTTGTTGGCCACTTACCTTCTGCCCCCAAATGGTCTCAAGACAGTAAAAGCATTTACTTTAATTGGAATACAGAAAATGCATTTAGTGACTCACTATACGTATACAATTTAAACACAGAAAAAACTGCTAAAGTAGATTTTGAAACCGAATACAACTTACCCTCTTTCCCTACTTTTAATTCTGAACGAACAAAAAAAGTATATGTAAAACGTGGAGACATTTTTTATACTGATGTTGCCACCAACAAAACCATACAAATTACACAGACAGAAGACCGAGAAAGAAATGCTAAATTTATAGAGTACGACAGTAAAATTGCATATCAAAAAGGACAAAATATTTATACTTGGAATACAACAACTGGTGCAACTGTACAAATCACAAATTTTACAGATAAAAAAGATCAAGAAAAACGTTTAAGCGATAAAGACGAGTGGTTACGTAACGACCAACTTGCTCTTTTTAATGTTTTAAAAGAGCGTAAAGCAAAAGAAGATGCTCGTAAAAAGGCAATGAAGCGTTACAAAGAAAAAGAGTTGTTTTCTATATACACAGAAGGCAAATCTATTAGTAGTCAAAGTATTAGTACAGATGGTAGTTATGTAACCTATATTGCTGCTACTTATGCAAATAACAAGCGCACTACAATGCCACACTTTGTAACAGAATCTGGTTATGTAGAAAATGAAAATACTCGCTCTAAGGTTGGCGACAAGCCAAGCAGCTACGAGCTTCATATTTACGACATCAAAAACAAAAAAACGTATCCTGTATCTTTAGATAATTTAGAAGGTTTAGACTATGTACCAGAGTATACTAAAGATTACCCAAACAAAGCCTATAAAAACGACAACAGAATTGGCTACATAGTTGGTCCTATTTGGAGTGCAGATGGCAAAAAAGCCGTTTTAGACATTAGCTCTAACGATTATAAAGACCGTTGGATAGTTCTTTTAAACCTTGCTGATGGTACTGTTACAAATTTAGACCACCAGCACGATAAAGCTTGGATTGCCGGCCCAGGAATTGGTTGGGGCAATTTAGGTTGGTTACCAGATGACAATAGTATTTGGTACCAGTCTGAAAAAACGGGATATTCTCATTTGTACAGCACTAATGTGTTAACTAAAAAAACAAAAGCACTTACCTCTGGTAATTTTGAAATTTATGAACCAACCATATCTATAGACAAAAAACGTTGGTATTTTACGGCTAATAAAAATCATCCTGGAGACAGACAATTTTATACAATGCCTTTAAAAGGTGGTAAATTAACTCAGTTAACTACAATGGTTGGTAATAACGAGGTTACTTTATCTCCAGATGAACGCCAAATGGCTATTATATACTCATACAGCAATAAACCAACAGAATTATATTTACAGCCTAACCCAATAAAAAATAGAGCTAAAACAGCTCCAAAACAAATAACAAACTCACTTACTCCTAACTTTAAAAAATACAACTGGAAAGATTCTGAAGTAATTACTTTTAATGCAGAAGATGGTGCAGAGGTTTACGCAAGGTTATATCAACCTAAAACAGCAACAAAAAATAAAGCTGCCGTAATTTTTGTACACGGAGCTGGTTATTTACAAAATGCTCATAAATGGTGGAGCTCTTACTACAGAGAGTATATGTTTCATAACCTATTGGTAGATAACGGGTATACTGTTTTAGATATAGATTACAGAGGAAGTGCTGGTTATGGCAGCAAATGGCGTACAGGCATTTACCGTCATATGGGTGGCAAAGATCTATCGGACCAAGTGGATGGTGCAAAATTACTTGTAGAAAAATACGGAATTGACAAAGATAAAGTTGGAATCTACGGTGGTTCTTATGGTGGCTTTATTACGCTAATGGGAATGTTTAATGCTCCAGACACTTTTAAAGCTGGTGCTGCAATACGTTCGGTTGGTGATTGGGCTGCTTACAACCACGGTTATACTGCTCGTATTTTAAATACTCCGGTTACAGATAGCATTGCTTACAGAAGAAGTTCTCCTATTTATTTTGCAGATGGTTTAAAAGGAGACTTATTAATTCTACACGGTATGGTAGATGACAATGTGCACTTTCAAGATATGGTACGTTTATCTCAGCGCTTAATAGAGTTAGAAAAAAAGAATTGGGAAATGGCTGTATATCCTGTAGAGCGTCACGGTTTTGTAGAGCCTAGTAGCTGGACAGATGAATATACACGTATTTTTAATTTATTTAATGAGAGTCTTTTAAACATTACCACTAAAGAATAACACTTATGAAAAATAAAATAGTAGCCTTATTTGCTGTAATAGCATTAGGATCTTGTAGTAAACCACCAGAAAAGCCTAAAATGAATGCTTTAGCAGAAGATTATGTAAAACTGGTTTTAGAAGTAGGACAATATAATAGTGATTTTGTTGATGCTTATTACGGTCCAGAAGAATGGAAACCAACCTCAACTAAATTAGATACTATACCAGCTTCAGATTTTATTGCCAGAGCCAACACATTAATAGAAAACGCTAATTTGGTAGATACAACTGCTTTTTCTAGTATTGAAACCGCAAGACATACAATGTTTAAAAAGCAACTAATTGCTGTAAAAACTAAGCTAGAGATGCTGGCAGGCAAAACCTATAGTTTTGATGAAGAAGCTAAACTTTTGTATGATGCAGAACCACCGCATTTTACAGAAGAACACTTTAACAAACTTATTGCCGCACTTGAAGAAGAGTTGCCTGGGGATGAAGATTTAGCCACAAGATTTGCTGCTTTTGAACAACAATTTATAATACCAAAAGATAAGTTAGATACTGTTTTTAGGGTAGCTATAACAGAAGCAAGAAAAAGAACAAACCACCATTTTAAATTACCTCAGAATGAAGATTTTGTTTTAGAATATGTAAACGATAAAAGCTGGTCTGGCTACAATTATTACCAAGGAAAAAGTAAAAGTTTAATACAGATAAATACAGATTTTCCAATTTTTATTCAGCGTGCAATAGACTTAGCTTGCCACGAGGGTTACCCTGGTCACCACGTATTTAATGCGCTATTAGAACAAAATTTAGTTGATGCTAAAGGATGGAAAGAATTTTCGGTTTACCCATTATTTTCTCCGCAGTCTTTAATAGCAGAAGGTAGTGCAAACTATGGTATAGACGTAGCTTTCCCAGGAGATGAACGTGTTGCTTTTGAAAAAGAAGTACTTTTCCCTATTGCAGGTTTAGATGCTAGCAAGGCAGATAAATACTATAAAATTCTAGGGTTAATTGGCAAATTAAATTACGCAGGTAATGAAGCTGCAAGAAAATATTTAAACGGAGAAATCTCTAGAGATGAAGCTGCTAAATGGCTAGAAAAATATTTGTTTTACGCGCCAGACAGAGCATTGCAACGCACACGTTTTATAGACCAATACCGTAGCTATGTTATAAACTATAATTTAGGTAAAGACCTAGTTGCAGATTATGTAAAAGCCAAAGGTGGTACTGTGGACCAACCAGAAAAACGCTGGGCTGTTTTTAAAGAGTTGCTAAGTAACCCACACACAGCAAGCAGTTTAAAGTAGTTGACATTTTAGTGAAAATTGCACTAGACAATTAGTGTATTAAAAAAAAAGCGAATCCCAGAACATCGGGATTCGCAAATAGATCATATTTTTATCAATTTTTAAAATATTGATTTGATTTCCTTTGCCCACTGCTCAATAATTTCAGCATCTACTCTATCCGCTTGATCAAAAAATAAATGGTGTTTAACCTCTAAACCACAATAGGTATAAATTCCCTTATCCGACGTAAGCTTAAGAGCTCTATCCATTCCTATATCGTTATACTCTTGTTGTGATTTTCCGTGTGTATTAATAATGATGGCTTGCTTACCCGCAAGTAAGCCTTTTTGAATTCCTTTATCATACTTATAGGCGAAACCATAGCTAAAAACACGGTCAACGTAACCTTTCATAATAGCGGGTAAACCAGTCCACCAAATTGGATAGATGAAAGTAATACTATCTGCCCAAGCAATGTAATTTTGTTCTGCTTTTACATCCTCATAAACTTTTCCTTTTCTTTGTCCTTCTATATCTTCTAAAGAAAGTACAGGGTTAAAATTAAGTTGATACAAATTCCTAACTTTTATTTCGTGTCTTTGTTGGTTTAGTGTATCAAAAACTATTTTTTTTAGGTATCCATTCAAACTTTGTTCATTTGGATGAGCGTAAATGATTAAATGTTTCATTTTTCTACTTTTTTAAAATGCTTTAGAGCAAAAGTAGAATGTTGCTTTCTATTAAAATTGTAAGAAAACGAAAATCAGTTTACTGGATTACATATATCTTGTTGAAATTTTAGGTATTCTGTTGGACTAATATTAATGTAATGTTTAAAGTCGTTAATTAGCTGGCTTTGGTCATAGTAACCACAATCATTTATAATAGTAAACCAATCTTCTTTTGAAACCTTTGAGGTAATCTTTTCAATGTATTCAATCGCCTTTAAAAAGCGCTGGTAGCGGTTAATTTCTTTAGCAGAATACCCAAAGTACTTTTTTTGTTTAATTTGAATGTTTCGCTCTGTTTGGTTATTCCGGCTAGCAATCGACTTAATAGGATTTAAGGAGTTTTTAGTAAATTTTGATAATTGTTCAGCAACATTGTTACGCTGCGCTATATAGGGAGAGCAAAATTCAAGAATGTAATTTACTTGCTGACTTACATCAGCAATTTTATTGAGTTCATACCAGATTGAAGTAAAGCAGTTTTTATTCAATAATTCATCTGGATTAACTGGTAAATTTTCCGCAAGTGAAGTGTTACCAAAAAACCGATAAAACGCATCGTCTTTGAAATTAGCGACCAAAATTTTTGTCCTGGGGTATAATGAATAGTCGAATGCTTTGCGTATTGTTCCCAATACAATGCATTTGCTAATTTCTATTTGTGAATTGTTTTTAGAATTAAGTAACGCACTTCCGCCAAAACTGAAAATTAAAATAGTTTGGTACGATGGTAATAAGGTTTTTGTTATCGTTTTGTTAGATTTATTATCGGCAAAATAGAAATGAGAGAATAATTCTTCATAATCTGCTGGAACAGCTATTCTGAAACTATCATATTTTTCACCGTTTTGTTCCATTGCTTTTTCTTTCGTTTTTGTTAACAACTACTCAATAAACTCCATAAAATAATCCCTATCTATTTCTCTGGCGCCTAAACTCTCTAGGTGCTGGGTATATACTTGGCAATCTATAAGTTTGTAATTGTTAGCTTGCATTTCTTGTACCATTGTTATAAAACCGTATTTAGATGCGTTGCTAACATCACTAAACATACTTTCTCCACAAAACACAGTACCCAAATCTATGCCATACAAACCACCCACCAATTGGTTATCTAACCAAACCTCGTAAGAGTGTGCAAAGCCTTTTTTATGCAATTCTATATATGCGTTTTGCATATTTTGGGTAATCCACGTGCCAGGCTGCCCATCTCTTGGTACAGTAGCACAACGGTGAATTACTTCTTCAAAATTTTTATTTTTTGTAACAGTAAAAGCTTCATCGCGTAAAAGCTTACGCATACTTTTAGAAACTTTTAATTCTTGCGGAAACAATACCATTCTTGGGTCTGGACTCCACCAAAGTGGCAATCTATCATCATCAAACCAAGGGAAAATTCCGCTTTTATAGGCAAGTTGTAATCGTTCTACAGATAAATCTCCTCCAGCCGCTAACAAACCTTCTTCATTAGCTGTATGTACTGGAGGAAACTCTAACTTATCTGTTAAATAATATATTGGATTCACCATTTAACCTAGAAAGGCAAATCATCGTGATCTTCTTCATTTAAATTATCAGCAGGCTCAAAAGCTTGTGCTGGTGCCACTGGAGGTATTCCTGCCCCACCTTCTGGCGCTGCTCCTTGTAGGTTTTCAATTCTCCAACCCTGTATAGAGTTAAAATATTTAGTTTCTCCTTGTGGGTTAACCCATTCTCTACCTCTAAGGTTTATGCTAATTTTTACTGGTTGCCCAACACTATAACCGTTTAACAAATCGCATTTATCTTGAACAAACTCTACCATTATATGTTGTGGATATTGCTCTTCTGTTGTAACAACTACTTCTCTTTTTCTAAATCCGTTGCTTCCAAAAGTCTGAGTTTCCCCAACCATTTTTACTTTTCCTTGTACTTCCATCTTAAATTAGTTTCTTATGCGTGTTTATTAATTTAGTTCTTACTCTATAATATCTATACCTGCCATTAAAAGTTTTAATGCTCCAACTACATCTTCATTAAAAATATACTCCTTAGCTTTTAACTGCAATTGCATACTGTCACTAGTTGCTAATACTGCCTGGGCTTCATCATTGTCTTCTATAAATTCTGTTACACTCTTTGCAGATGGCAACTCTTCTATATTTCCTAAAAAACCTAAATCATTACCAGACAACAACTTACTATTTTTTATTTTGTCTGGCAAACTATCTATGCCTATTCCTAAGGTAGATAAGGGTTTTGGCACCTCAAACATACCTTCTTTAGCTCTACTGTACCAATTTCCACCCATACGGGCAACCAAATCTATTTTATGTTGGTCTATACTTCCGTTTTCATCTAAAACAGCTGTATCTACGTGTACTTTTACAACTTCGCAAAACACCAAATTACCGGCACCACCTTCATCACCCAAAGCCTCTACTTTAGTAACTTTACACTCAAACTGCACTGGAGATTCTGCTACCCTAAAAGGGGTAACCACATCAGACTTTAACATTGTTAAACCAGCTTTTTTAAACTCATTTACCCCTTCTGCATACTCTGTACTAGACAAAGACATTTGCTGTACTATTGCATAATTCACAATATTTATCACAACTTCTTTAGTCTCTAATACATTTTCTAGCGTATGCTTTGTTGTATTGTTTCTTACACGCCTAGCAGGCGAAAATATAAGAACTGGCGGATTTGCACTAAATACATTAAAAAAGCTAAACGGAGATAAGTTAGGGTTACCATCTTTATCTACTGTACTAGCAAATGCTATAGGTCTAGGACCAACCGCCCCTAAAAGATAACCATGCAATTTTGCTGTAGTTACCTCGTTTGGAACTATAGATATTGTTTTTTTCATAGAATGCAAAGGTACATAATTTGTCCGCTATTTAAAACAAGATGTGACTATAGAAATACCAAATGTGCATTAAATTACGTTATCTTTAAACCCTATAATTGGCTAGATGAATTTTAACCCAAAAAACAAAACTATAAACATTTCCTTAATGGTTGGGGCTTTCTTTATTGTAAGCCTTATTTTATGGAATACAAATAGTTTTTTTGAACAATTTAAAAAAGAAGAACGCCATAAAATGGAGATTTGGGCCACGGCACAAACAGAGTTCCGTAATTCTTCACAAACCGAAGATTTAGGAGATTTACATTTAAAGATTTTTCAGAACAACACCTCTACACCTATGATTTTGGTGAATAAAAATGGTACACTTAATGCTAAAAATATAGAAAGTAAAAAAACAAAAGACACTGCATTTATCAACCAAAAAATAGAAGATTTTAAAAAAGAAAATACACCCATTTTAATGACGCATAAAGGAGAGTTAATTGCTACTTTATACTATGGAAATTCCGAAGTTTTAAACAATTTAAAGTATTACCCCTTAGCGCTATTGCTAATTATATTTTTATTTGGTGCTGTAATTTTCTTTTTCTTTAAAACCAATAAAGCGTCTGAACAGAGTAAACTTTGGGCTGGTATGGCCAAAGAAACAGCACACCAAATTGGCACTCCGCTTACCTCTCTTTTAGGATGGAATGAACTTTTAAAAGATGAAAATATAAATCCAGAAATATCTGTAGAAATAGAAAAAGATATCTCTAGATTACAAACCATAACAGACAGGTTTTCTAACATAGGATCATTGCCTAAGCTTGAAGAAAAAGATATTGTTGCCGAGACAAAAAGTGCTTTTGACTATTTAAAACGAAGAAGCTCTAAACTTATACAATTTTCTTTTGACAGTAAGGTTGATGAACTACCTGTTATGCTAAACAAACCTTTATTTAACTGGACCATTGA
This sequence comes from Cellulophaga sp. 3_MG-2023, assembly GCF_030546975.1. NCBI lineage: Bacteria > Pseudomonadati > Bacteroidota > Flavobacteriia > Flavobacteriales > Flavobacteriaceae > Cellulophaga > Cellulophaga sp. 3_MG-2023. The sequence goes on along the minus strand of NZ_JAUOPS010000009.1, from coordinate 45,415 downwards.
AAATCTTGTAAAAAATGGAATTGACGCTATGCGAGGCAAAGGGCATATTGCTATAGAAATTATCCCTGCCGGAAGTATTGTTAATATTTTAGTGTCTGACACTGGACACGGAATACCCAAAGGAAACTATGCTTCAATTTTTAATCCAGGGCACACATCTAAGCGTCGTGGCTGGGGTTTAGGGCTGTCTTTAGTTAAAAGAATTGTAGAAGAATACCATAACGGCAAAGTAAAAGTGTTATCTTCGAGCAAAGATGGCACTGTGATGCAGATTTCGCTAAAAACAAAAGCTTAACTATGTCTAAGGAGAAATTAGTAGTACTTAAAGAGGCTAATATAAAAAATAACTGCCCAGAATGTTTTCATAACGAGCTGACGGTTACTTTTTATCAAAAGCAAAAATTTGGGAAATTTATACACAAAACCACCAATGAGGTTACTAATGATATCAAATGCCAAAGATGCCACTCTACTATATATCCTGTAAACTGGACAGACGATATAGAGCGCTCTTTTAACTATTACCAAAAATTAGCTATACCACAAAAAACAAGTGTAAAATTCACCTCTTTATTTTACATTGTTATGCTTATACTAACAGCTGTAGTAGCTGCAGCGGTGTATGTTTTTACACAGAAAATTATTGAATTTTAGCAGCTATTGCTGCAGCTAGTAATTTAAACTCTTCTTTAGTAACTTCCTCCTTCTTTTTAAAGGAAGCATCTGCCATAGAATTTAATGGTATTAAATGCACGTGCACGTGAGGCACTTCTAAACCTATTACAGACATACCAACACGGTTACAAGGAATAACAGCTTCTATAGCTTTACCTACTTTTCTAGAAAAAGCCATTAAACCCATATAGGTTTCTTCATCTAAATCTAGAATTTTATCTACCTCTAGCTTAGGCACACAAAGTGTATGCCCTTTTGCATTTGGACTAATATCTAAAAAAGCAAAATAATTAGCATCCTCTGCTACTTTATAGCAAGGTATTTCGCCATTTATTATTTTGGTAAAAATAGATGCCATTACGCTCTGGTTATTTCTAAAATTGTAAGTTTAATTTTTCCGTTTGGCACAGCAATTTCTGCCTCATCACCAACACTTTTACCTAGCAAACCTTTACCTATTGGAGAGTTTACAGATATTTTTCCTGTTTTTAAATCGGCCTCACTTTCTGCAACTAAAGTATATTTCATTTCCATACCGTTAGATTGATTTTTCAATTTAACCGTAGATAAAACTAACACCTTAGATGTATCTAACTGAGACTCATCAATAATTCTGGCTCCAGAAACAATTTCTTCTAACTTAGAAATTTTAAGCTCTAACAATCCTTGTGCTTCTTTAGCTGCATCATACTCAGCATTTTCAGATAAATCTCCTTTATCTCTTGCTTCTGCAATTGCCTGTGACGCTTTTGGGCGCTCTATATCTTTAAGCTGATTAAGCTCGTCTTTTAACTTTTTTAAACCTTCTGCGGTATAATAAGATACGTTACTCATAACATTATCGTTTTATAAATAAGAAAATCCTCTTATTTCTAGAGGATTTTATACAAATATACATAATTTTTGTTCACATTTGCTGTTGTATTAGTACTAAGAGAATATATTATGAGATCACTTTTTTCACTTTTTGCAGTTTTACTTTTATTTGCCTGCGATAGCGGTAGAACCAATAGAAACCCTTATTTACAAGAGATAGGTTTTAGAATAGATTTAAACTTAAACTTACCATCATACAGTGCTTTAAAAAATACAGGAAGTGGTGTATACGTAGGCAGTCAAGGTGTTGGCACCAAGGGTATATTTGTAATAAACACAGGTTTTGATAATTTTATGGCTTTTGAAGCTAGTTGTCCCAACCACGAACCTAGTGCTTGCTCTACAATGATTTTAGATGCTGATAAACAAAATGTTACTTGCTCTTGCGAAGACTATAAATATAATTTATTTACAGGTCAGTTTTTAAATAGACCAGAAGGCGATACAAGATACCACGATATGCTTTTTTATAGCTCGTCTATTAACGGAAATATTGTCACCGTTAGAAATTAAAAAAAGGGCAAACCTAAAATAAGGCTCACCCCTTTATAAACATGGTTAGTGTTCAAAATTTTAAAAGTTAAATGTAGCTCCTAACAAAAAGTTAGTTCCTGCTTGCGGGTAATAACCTTGTACTTCAAAAGTAGTGCCAGGAGTTTTCCAATTGTTTAAATAAGTGTATCCGTTAGATACATATTTTTCATTAAAAACATTATTTACTAGCCCGCTTAACACAATAGATTTAAATATTTTATTAAATTTTATCTCGTAAGCCACATTAAAATCATTTACAAAATAGCTATCTAGTTTAGATTTTGCTGTGTCTGTGTTACTTAAGTATTGTTCGCCCACAAATTTAGATAAAAAAGATAATTTTATGTTCTCTTTTGGCGAATATGTAAAAATATTTCCTGCTACAACACTAGGAGAATATGCAATATTTGTATCTCCTAAGTCTTGTACCCCACCATCTCTATCTGTAAAAAAATCTTTATTTTTATTACTACTTAAAGAAATGTTTGGCCTGGCAGAAAACTGCTCATTGATAACAATATTTGCATCTACCTCTATACCAAAACGGTAACTATCTCCAATATTTTCTCTAAGAGGAGCTCCTACATCATTTAACTCACCTGTAACAACCAACTGATCTTTATAACCCATATAATACAAGTTTGTATTTACCTGTACAGCAGAAGTTACATAGCGCCAACCTAATTCATAATCGTTTAATTTTTCTGGTTTAGGACTACCGCTTTCATAATCATTTCTGTTAGGCTCTCTGTTTGCCACAGCATAAGAAGCATAAAAGTTATTATTTTTATTTAAGTTAAAAGTTACACCTGCCTTTGGATTTATAAAGTTAAACCTATCATTTACCAAACCTGTATCTTCTCCGTTAGCCTTATAACCAACGCTTCTGTATTGTACATCTCCAAAAAGGCTCCATTTTTCATCTACTTCATAATTTAATTTAGTGTAGATATTAAAGTCGGTCTTAGTAGAGTTATCATCATAATAACGGTCTTCATAACTACTATTAACTGCAAATTGTTGTGCCCAAATTACTTCTCCAAAATGGTCTCCTTTATATTTGCTGTAACCACCACCAACAATAAAGTTTACAGCATTTTCTTTATAGTTAGCAGAAAAAGTAGTTCCATAAAAATCATTATCCAACCACCTTCTTCTAATTAAATCTGTAACACCTGTTCCGTTAAAACCAGCCACAATGCCGCTATAATCTGCAGGGTCTTCATCTTCCTTGTATTGCTCAAAAAAACCACGTCCTTTTGTATAGTGTACCGCTAGGTTAGTAGACCAAGTATCAGAAATTTGTTCGTTCCAAAGTAGTTGAAAATGATCTTGCTTGTAATCATCATTTTCATTTTCATAAAATTGAGTAACTCCATTTTCATCTTGGTATGCACCAACCGGGTTGTATGTTCTGTCTTCTTTTAATGTTTTTCTATCTATACCGTCCCAAGATTGATACGTTACTTGTTTACCTCCAAAAAGCAATGCCTTAATTAAAGTATTGTCATCTACATAAGCGGCTTGTAAAAAGTACGATTCTAAGTTAGATGAAGCCCTGTCTACATAACCATCTGAAGCTACCCTAGATAATCTACCAGAAATTTCAATATGGTTATTTAACAAACCAGTACTAAACTTTATGTTGTTTTTTAAAGTATTAAAACTACCAATTGATGTAGAAACCTGCCCGTAAGCATCTTCAGAAACGGCATCTGTTAAAATGTTTAAACTAGCTCCAAAAGCACCAGAACCGTTTGTAGATGTACCCACACCTCTTTGCAGCTGTAAATTCTCTGTAGAAGAAGCAAAATCTGGCATATTTACCCAAAAAGTACCGTGAGACTCAGAGTCGTTATAAGGTATACCATTTATGGTAATATTTACACGCGTAGCATCTGTACCACGAACCCTAATTCCTGTGTAACCAACACCAGCACCTGCATCTGAAGTGGTTACTACTGCTGGCAAAAAGTTCATTAAAATTGGAATATCCTGACCAAGGTTACGCGACTTAAATTGTTCTTTTGTTAAATTTGTAAATGTAACAGGAGATTGTGTTGTAACACGTATTCCTGACACCAAAACCTCATCTAAAATCACTTTTTTACCTTCTAAAGTGTCTATTTCCTTTTCTTGAGCTAAACCAGAAAAAGCTAAACCAAAAAAAGCAAAAGTTGCGCCTAAAGTTTTTAAGCTAGGTTGCCTATTGTTACTGCTATTTTTGCGTGCAGTAGCATTAAATTTAAAACAGTTTGTTTTCATTCGTAATAGTATTACAAATAAAAGGGGCTGTTATTTTTATTAAATTATATTGATTTTTAAGAGTGGCAAACTCTATTTGTTACTTGCCTTTAAACCTAGCTAACACTAATATTTTGTATTGCTATTACTTCCCTTAGCAGCATTATCTGCTCAGGTTCGTTGGGTATAATCTCAGCCTACATAAATAAGCACCCCTTTGAGATAAGAGCAAATGTATGGCACACTTTCTTGTAATCATAAAAAAAAGTTAATTTTATTAACCTCTGCAACTAAACCTATATTATGAAATTGGGAGTATTTACAGCTAGTTTAAACACATACAACAGCATAATACTAAGACATTTTACACAAAACCCATATTTTCCTGTATTTGTTAATAAAATTAATAAATATAGGAAAACATATAACTATTTAGGTTGGTGAGCAGATTTAAGTAAATCGTTTACTGTTTTTACCGGATTAAAAGTAATACTTGGCACCTCTACAAAAATTGTGTTCCAATATGCCATTGCTCCGTTCCAAAGACCAGGCAACTCTAAGGCCTTTACAGGCCTTCCTTCTTTTGTCTTTTCTGTAATAAATCCTTGCTTTTCATTTACAAAGTCTAACAAATTATATTTTTCTCCTTTGTAATTTTTAACACCACAAACTAAATCTACAGGATTAAAATGTGTTGCATTTTGCAATATTTTGGCTTGGTTGTAATTAGAAGTGTCTATCTGTGCAGATTCAACTATTTGCAAAGACACGTTTTCTTGATAATCTTTAATCCAAAAAGGTCCGCCTCCTGGATCACCTAGATTTTTAACCATACCACAAACCCTTATTGGCCTATTTATATAATCTTTTAAAAGTGCTATTTGATCTTTTTTTCCTAAATGAATAAAACCATTTTTGAACCTGACATTTAGCTCTTCCTTTAAAAATAATCTAATTTCATTAATTAACTCGTCATCAATATCATTATTATCCAAAATTGATGCATATTTAAAAGCTTTGTTCTGTACTTTTAATAAAAAACCTGCTAACATTTTTTTGCTGTTAGCTATCGTTTCTAAATGCTCCTCAACAACTATATTATCTATATTTTTAATAAAAATAACATCTGCTGTTTTATCGTTTAAGTTTTCTATTAAGGCTCCGTGTCCTCCGGGTCTAAATAACAAACTTCCGTTTTTAAGCCTAAAAGGCTTGTTACTCATATCTACAGCAATAGTATCTGTTTCTTTTTTCTGAAAAGAATAGTCCACACTAAAGCTAACTCCTGTTTCTTTATTCACTTTACCCAAGACTTGCTCTTCCTTATCTAAAAACATTTGTTGGTGTTGTTCAGATATTGTAAAGTGTAGTTTTGCTTTATTATCCGTAGCAGCGTATAAAGCGGCTTCTCTCAAATGCTCATAAAAAGGAGTCACAATTTGGTCTTTATAGTTATGAAAAGGCAATAAACCTTTAGGATAAAAACCATAATTTAATTTTTCATCAGAAAGCAACTCACTTACAAAAGCATAAACCTCCTCACCTGTAGAAGAAAAATTAGACCCTATACGCTGTTTTACATCATCATAAAAAGGGAAACTCTTTAACCCTTCTGTAAAAGCCTTAACAGCACCATCTTCTGATGTATTTATATACTCTTGTAATGATTGTTTTTTAGGGGTATATACTTCTAAAAAAGCAAACAAAGCCTTAAACATACGTGTTGCCGCACCAGAGGCAGGCGTAAATTTCAGCAATTCTTTAGCTTTACGTTCTTTTTCAAATAAAGAAATTAATTGCTGCTCTTCATCTGTTGTAAATTTTAAGATACCATCACCCACAACGGCTGCTTTAGATAAATTTACAAAAGGTATCCCCTCTTTAAAAGTTTCTATTTGACCTAAAACCTTTTCGTTGGTAATTCCTTTTGCTGCAAATTGCTGTAAATCTATATCTGTAAAATTCATCTATTTTTTAATATTTTGTCTATTGCTGCTACTGCTGTAGCTAGTCTTTCTGCCTTACCGCCCCTTAAAGTAATAAAATTCCTGTTATACTTTAGCAATGTTTGCTCAAAAAAATTAAACATTTCTTGGCGCTCTCCTGGCTTATCCCTTAAATCATCTGCCTCCCAAGGAACGTCTATATACGTTAAAAAGTATAAATCGTACGTATTTTCTAAGGCGTATTTTTCTAAAACAGGATCACAAGTGCCAATGTAATAGGCTTCTGAGTATACTTTTGTTTCTAACAAATCTGTATCACAAATAAGAACACCTGTTGCTTTTTCAGCTAGGCTGTTCTCAATTCTCATTTGTCCTTCTGCAATTGGCAAAAGGTCTTTGGGTTCACAGGTTTTACGTTCGTTGTTCCATTTATCTTGCAAATACTCCCTAGCATACTCTGGGACCCAAACAGAATGGTAATGCCTTGCTAATTGTTCTGACAGCGTTGTTTTACCAGTAGACTCTGGCCCAAACAAAACTACTTTAATAACGTCTTTGGGCTTTTGCCTATACTTTTCTTCCATGCTAAATATCCTAAAATTGCTACTCCTGTAAAAACAAAATATTGTAAGGCCGTAAAAACAAGCCCTTTATAAAGATACAATGGAACAGAAATTATATCTCCTATAATCCAATATATCCAGTTTTCTATCTTCTTTTTTGCCATTAACCACATACCCACAAAGAAAATTGCTGTAGTAAATGTGTCTACATAAGCGGTCCAGCTATTAAATTTATCAAAAAATAAATAAATTAAGGCTACAAACACAACAGTAAATACAAATAAAAATACGGACCATTTTTTATCTTTAACTGTAATTGTGGTTATTGGTATAAAATGATTAGCATCTACTTTTCTTGTCCAAATGTACCAACCATAGATACTCATAGAAAAATAATATGCATTTATCATCATATCACCCAACAGTCCATACACTAGTAATATATACACAAAAATAGCGGTGCTAATAATACCTGTTGGAAAAACCAATATGTTTTCTCTTTTAGAGTAAATAACACTTAGCAACCCAAACAAAACACCAATAGATTCTAAAACTATTAAATGTGTTGGCACGCCATTATACTGCGCAAAAATCCAATCAAAAATGTGGCTCATAATCGCTTCTGTCAGATTTTACAATTTTCATAAAAAGCAATCCTTTATCCATTAAATCAAATGCTTCTTTAATTTCTGTGTTTAAAACCTGCATTACCTCATCATAATCTCCATAAACTTGGGTACTTAATGGGTTTTCTAAAATTGTTAATTCAGATGCTCTTAGTTTTTTAATAAAATTAATTATATGCTCTTCAAACGTATCTTGAAGCGGTGAAAATGTAAGTTCTACAGAAATATTCATTGTAAATTATTAGTAATAAATTAGTAAGCCTATGTTGTTTTTAATGCATAAACACAAGTAAAACCCTCAAATTCTAAAAAAGCTACATTGTAAAATGAAGATGCTCCTTGGTATAAAATCTCTGCTGTTGTTTGCTCATCTGCAAACGTAAAATCTTTTACATTTATATGATGTAAAAAACTTAATCCTTTTTGTGCATAAATTTTATAAAGCGATTCTTTTGCTCCCCAAACTACAGTTAACTTTTGCAGTAAAGCAGATACATTGGCTATGGTTTTATATTCTTCAATTGGAGTAAATTTATGCGCTATTTTTAAAATTTTATCACGCTGCATTTCTATATCAATACCAACCTCTTCTACCTCACTAATAATAATGCCTGTAAAGTGATGAGAATGTGTTATTGATATAAAATTACCGTCTTTTAGATGTGGTTTTCCTACCTCATCATATCTCAAATCAAAATCTGTATAACCAGCTTGTTTAAGCAAATGCCTAATACTTAAAAAACCTTTTCTATGCATATCAGATTTCATTCCACTTAATCTATTTTGACAATGATCTGTAAGTGCAATTGGATCAGCTAATTCCGCCTCAGACTCTTCTATTTTCCAAATGTAGAGTTTTGTGGTATTGTTTACTGTTATAGTTTTGTAAAGAGGCATAGCATTATTTAAGATATTAGTATCTTTGCACTGCTTAAGGCAAATGAAATAGTATTGGTAAGCGAATTTAACTATTTAAAACGCTACGCCAAAGTGTTTCTTTTTATTAAAAATACGAAAAAAAGAAAAAATGAGCTCAAATACAGTTGCTTACGTACCAAATAAGGTAAAAGATATTTCTCTAGCAGATTGGGGAAGAAAAGAAATTGAATTAGCTGAAGCAGAAATGCCAGGTTTAATGTCTTTAAGAGAAGAGTACAAAGATTCTCAGCCTCTTAAAGGTGCTAGAATTGCAGGTTGCTTGCATATGACAATACAAACTGCCGTTTTAATAGAAACTTTACAAGCTTTAGGAGCAGAGGTTACTTGGAGTTCATGTAACATTTTTTCTACTCAAGACCAAGCTGCCGCTGCAATTGCTGCTGCAGGAACTGCTGTTTATGCTTGGAAAGATATGACAGAAGAAGAGTTTGACTGGTGTATAGAACAAACTTTATTTTTTGGCGAAGATCGCAAGCCTTTAAATATGATATTGGATGATGGTGGAGATTTAACTAATATGGTTTTAGATAAATATCCAGAGTTAGCAGAAGGAATTAATGGTTTATCTGAAGAAACTACAACTGGTGTACACAGACTTTACGAGCGTGTTAAAAATGGTACATTACCAATGCCTGCAATTAACGTAAATGATTCTGTTACTAAATCTAAATTTGATAACAAATACGGTTGTAAAGAATCTGCTGTAGATGCTATACGTAGAGCTACAGATGTTATGTTAGCTGGTAAGCGTGTTGTTGTTTGTGGTTATGGTGATGTTGGTAAAGGTACTGCTGCCTCTTTTAAAGGCGCAGGCTCTATAGTAACAGTTACAGAAATTGATCCAATTTGTGCATTACAAGCTGCAATGGACGGTTTTGAAGTAAAAAGACTAGAGACTGTTGTTGGTAATGCTGACATTATTATTACAACAACTGGTAACAAAGATATTGTACGTGCTGAGCATTTTGAGGCTATGAAAGACAAAACTATTGTTTGTAACATTGGTCACTTTGATAACGAAATCCAAGTTGGATGGCTAAACGAGAAGCACGGTGATACCAAAAACACAATTAAGCCACAGGTTGATAAATACACTATAAACGGTAAAGACATTATTCTTTTAGCAGAAGGTCGTTTGGTAAACTTAGGTTGCGCTACAGGACATCCTAGTTTTGTAATGAGTAACTCTTTTACAAACCAAACTTTAGCTCAAATAGAACTTTGGAACAACAAAGAAGCATACGGAAACGATGTTTATATGCTACCAAAAGCTTTAGACGAAAAAGTAGCCAAATTACACTTAGCTAAAATTGGCGTTGAACTTACTGAGTTAAAAGAAGATCAGGCTAGTTATATTGGTGTAACAGTAGAAGGCCCATACAAGCCAGAACATTACAGATACTAATTTTTTAGCACTATAAAATAACTTAGCTCTTTTCCTATATATAAATCTATTTGGAAAAGAGCTTTTTTATACACAAACCTTACTTACACAATAACAGTAATGAATATTATCTTAACAGGAGCAACAGGTACCTTAGGCTCTAAAGTTTTACACACTCTTTTTGAAACAAAATACAACCAAATTAATAAGGTGTATCTATTGGTTCGTAAAAAAGGTTTAACCGCTCCATTAGAAAGAGTAACTAATATGCTAAAGAGCGAATATGCTCCACAGTTTATAAAAGATAATTTAGAAGCTGTTGTCTCTAAAATTAAGGTTATTGACGCATCAGACATTTTAAAACCAAATACCTATTTAAACCAACAAGAAAAGTATTTTTTTATACACTCCGCTGGCTTTGTAAACTTATCTGTAGACCCTGCGAATAAAGATGAAATTTTTGAAGAAAATTTTAACTTTACCAAGTCTATTTACAACGCATATTTACCATACTTAAAAAAATTTATATACATAAGTACCGCTTTTTCTATTGGTGATTTAGGTGGAATTATAGGTGATGATTATATAAAAATTGAAGGCGGAACCTACCGTAATTTCTACGAAGCTTCTAAACACGCATCAGAAAAATTTTTAACTGAAGCAAGCAAAAAAAACAGCATACCATTACAAATACTAAGACCCAGTGTTCTAGGCGGTAATGCTATAGACAATCCAAGCTACTTCATCTCTAAGTATATGGTGTTTTACCTATTTGCTAAGTTCTTTTACAACACCCCATCAAAGGAGCACATAAGAATTACTGCAAATGCAGATAGCGGACTTAACATTATACCTACAGATTACGCCGCCAAAGTTATTGTGAAGGTTTTTGACACTGATGTAAAACAATTAAATATTGTACACAACAAAGCAACTAACATTAGCAACGGTATTTCTAAAATTTTAGATACGGTAGATTTTACCTCGTACAATATTACACAAGATATTATTACCAAAGCAGCAGGTTTTGAATCTAAATTAGAACAATTTTACTACGAGACTATTGGCGTACACTTAAACCCCTATTTAACGTCTAAACCATATGAATGGGACACATCTTTACTAGAAAGTATTTTACCCATACCTAAATACGACTTAGAGCAATACCTAGCAAATACAGTAGAGTTTGCAAAGCTTAAAAATTTTAGAAACCAGAAATGGTAGTATAACCACACTTAAATTTAAAAAGGGGTAACATTTTATGTTACCCCTTTTTTATTCTTATTTAATATAAAAAACTACTCACCGCTTAAGCTTAATTAAACTTAAAGCACGCAAAAAATCTAATAAATATTAAAAACACAAAAAGCCCTTCCTTTGTAAGGAAGAGCTATTTATAGAATTTTAAGCTAGTTTCTTAAGCTTCAAACGCCTCTACAGAGACATAAGACTTACCACCTGCTTTTTTCTGAAACTTTACAATACCATCTACTTTGGCATGTAAAGTATGGTCTTTACCAGCATAAACATTATCTCCTGGATTATGCTTAGTACCACGCTGTCTTACAAGAATATTTCCTGCGATAGCTGCTTGACCACCAAAAATTTTAACTCCTAAACGTTTCGATTCTGATTCTCTACCGTTTTTCGAACTACCAACACCTTTCTTATGTGCCATAATTTCTAGGTTTTATTTTGTTATACTTAAATGATAATGCAATTATGCTTTACCACCGTCTAATTCATCTTGCCATTTCTTTAACTCATCCCATTTACCGTCAGCAGCTAATTTAGCTTGTGCTGGCCATGTATCAGTTACGTGGTTACCACGAACGTCTGCAATGATTTCAGAAATTTTAGCAGCATCAGTTTTTGCTAATTCAGCAAAAGTTGATATTCCTGCCGCAGCTAATGTTTCTGCAATTTTAGGTCCAATTCCTTCAACCTTTTTCAAATCGTCTGCTTTTGCAGATTTCTTTGGTGCAGCTTTTTTAGCTTCTGCTTTAGGAGCAGCTTCTTTCTTTGGTGCAGCTTTCTTTGCACCAGAGGCTAAAATGTTTTCAATAACAATCTCCGTTAAATACTGACGGTGACCATTTTTCACTTTATACCCTTTACGTCTTTTCTTTTTAAAGACGATAACTTTGTCACCTTTAAGGTGCTTCACGACTTTTGCCTCAACAGCGGCTCCGTCTATAGCTGGGGCGCCAATAGTAATGTCCTTTCCATTCTCTAACAAAAGAACGTTATCAAAAGTTACCTTTTGACCTTCTTCAGTTTGTAAACGGTGAACATACACTTTTTGATCTTTCGCAACTTTAAATTGCTGCCCTGCTATCTCTACAATTGCATACATAGCTTGTGTATTAATTAATTATGTTTAATTTAATGAACTTGCCTACCTAAATAAGCGGATGCAAATATACTGCTAATTCCTTAACTTACAAGCTATTTTATAAAAAAAAGACAGCACACTATTAACCTCTAATAATCTCCGTATTTTAAAACTGTTTTTTGCATCTTTTGAAGGCTTTAAAACCAAATGTTGAAAGTATTTTCTTCTTTTTTTCTATTTTTTTCATCTAAATATGTAACAAATCCAGTAATTTTAGACTTATGATTTAACTAAATAAAACACTATTAAAAATGAAAAGAAATTTATTCCTATCCGCAACTCTTTTCTGTGCAGCGTTTACGATGCAAGCACAGCAAGTTGCTTTTGAAGAATATGATCTTGATAACGGCATGCACGTTATTTTGCATCAAGACAACACAGCTCCTATTGTAACAACTTCTGTTATGTACCACGTAGGTGCCAAAGATGAAAATCCAGAAAAAACAGGTTTTGCACATTTTTTTGAGCATTTACTTTTTGAAGGAACAAAGAACATAGAGCGTGGCAAGTGGTTTGAAATAGTTTCATCTAACGGAGGAACTAACAATGCAAACACAACACAAGACCGTACATACTACTACGAAGTTTTTCCTTCTAACAAATTAGAATTAGGATTATGGCTAGAATCTGAAAGATTAATGCATCCAGTAATTAATCAAATAGGTGTAGATACACAAAAAGAGGTTGTACAAGAAGAAAAGCGTATGCGTGTAGACAATTCACCTTACGGTAAATTTCAAGAACAAATTGGCATAAACCTATTTAAAAATCACCCTTACAAATGGCAAACTATTGGATCTTTAGAGCACTTAGCCAACGCTACATTAGAAGATTTTAAAGATTTTAATAAAATTTACTACGTACCTAACAATGCTGTTTTAGTAGTAGCAGGTGATTTTGAAGTTGCTAGTACTAAAAAAATGATTCAAGATTATTTTGGACCTATTCCAAGAGGTAAAGAAATAAAAAGGAATAAGTTTACAGAGGAGCCTATTACAAAGACTATTAAGGCTACTTACAACGATCCAAACATACAAATTCCTGCAATCTTTACTGCTTACAGAACCCCTGCTAACACAGAAAAAGATGCATACGTATTAGATATGATATCTACATACCTAACTAGCGGAAAAAGCTCTAAACTATACAAGAGCTTGGTAGATGACAAAAAAATGGCGTTACAAGTTTTTGCTTTTAACAATTCTCAAGAAGATTATGGCTCTTACATAATAGGTGCTCTACCTTTAGGAAAAACCTCTTTAAATGATTTAATTGTTGAGTTTGATAAAGAAATTGCAAAATTACAAACCGAATTAATTTCTGAGAAAGATTACCAAAAACTACAAAACAAGTTTGAAAATAACTTTGTTAACTCTAACAGCGGCGTAGAAGGTATTGCTAACTCTTTAGCAAGAAACTATATGTTATACGGCAACACAAATTTAATTAATACTGAAATAGAAATTTACAAAGCTATTACAAGAGAAGACATTAAAACTGTAGCCAACAAATACCTTAAGCCTAACCAACGCGTAGAATTAGAATATTTACCTGTTGCAAAACCTGAAAACTAAGAAAATGAAAAAAATATATTCTTTATTGGTTATAGCATTAATAGCTTTTAACCTACAAGCACAAGTAGACCGTAGTAAAATGCCAGAGGCTGGTCCACTACCAGAAATAAATTTATCTGAACCACAACGTTTTGAACTTAAAAACGGATTAAAAGTTTTAGTAGTTGAAAACCATAAATTACCAAGAGTATCTATACAATTAATTATAGACAACCCACCTGTTGCAGAAGGTAACAAAGCTGGTGTTAGTTCTTTTGTATCTAGCTTATTAGGCAACGGATCTACATCTATCTCTAAAGATGATTTTAATGAGGAGTTAGACTTTATGGGCGCAAGTATGGCTTTTGGATCTGAAAGTGCTTCTGCATTTGCATTATCTAAATATTTCCCTAGAATTGTAGAGTTATTAGCAGATGCTAGTATTAATCCAAACTTTACACAAGAAGAATTTGACAAGGAAAAAGAAAAGATTTTAACCGGCCTAAAAGCAGATGAAAAAAATGTATCTAATATTGCTAGTAAAGTACAAAGTACTTTAGCTTACGGACAAAAACACCCGTATGGAGAGCAAGTAACAGAAGAGACAATTAATAATATTTCTTTGCAAGATGTAAAGCAGTTTTATAACGACTATTTTGTACCCGCCAATGCATATATGGTTATAATTGGTGATGTAGAATACAAAGAGGCTAAAAAATTAGTAAAAGAAAACTTTGTTGCCTGGACAAAAGCAACTCCTCCTTCTTTTTCTTTAGCTACACCTAAAGATGTACAATACACACAAATTAATTTTATAGACGCTCCTAATGCTGTACAGTCTGAGATAGCTGTAGAAAACTTAGTAAATCTTAAAAAGAGTGATCCTGATTACCTTGCTGCCTTGATGGCAAACCGTATATTAGGTGGTGGCGGATCTGCAAGATTATTTTTAAATCTTAGAGAAGATAAAGCTTATACTTACGGATCTTACTCTAGTATTGGAAATGATAAAAATTCTGTATCTAGATTTAGAGCTTACGCAAGTGTACGTAATGCCGTTACTGATAGTGCTGTAGTACAAATTTTATCTGAAATTGATAAAATAGCATCTACTCCAGTTTCTGAAAAAGAGTTAAGCGCAGCTAAAGCAGCTTACATAGGCAACTTTATTATGGCTTTAGAAAAACCTAGCACAATAGCCAACTATGCCCTTAACATAGAAACTGAAGGTCTAGACAAAGACTACTACAAAACTTATTTAGAGAAAGTTAACGCTATAACTATTGCAGATGTAGAGAACGCTGCTAAAAAATACTTTAAATCTTCTAACGCACGTATAGTTGTTACTGGTAAAGGAAGTGACGTTTTAGAAAACCTAGAAAAAGTTACTTTTAAAGGCCAATCTGTACCCGTTAAATATTATGATAGATATGGCAACGCTGTTGAAAAGCCTAAATATGATATTGCTATTCCTGAAGGTGTAGATGCAAACAAAGTATTAGCAGATTATGTAGCTGCAATTGGTGGTAAAGCCAAATTAGAAAGCGTTACATCTAGCTACATACAAGCTAAAGCAACAGTACAAGGACAAGAGTTACTGCTAGAAATGAAAAAAACTACTAGCAACCAATTTATGCAAAATGTTAGCATGATGGGCAACTCCGTAAGCAAACAAGTATTAGATGGCGATAGTGGATTTATGATTGTTCAAGGTCGTAAAATGGATATGCAAGAAGCTCAACTGTCTGCCATTAAAGCAGAATCTGCTCCTTTTCCTGAACTTAATTTCTTAAATGGAGGCGCAACACTAACTGGCATAGAAGATTTTGACGGAACTAAAGCCTATGTTATTAAGTTTACCGACACCAAGTCTGCTGCTTACAATACCAAAACGGGATTAAAAATTGCAGATATTACAACAACCCCACAAGGTAGCGCTACTATTAGTTACACAGATTACAAAGAAGTTTCTGGAATACAATTTCCTTTTGTTTGGAAACAAGCAATGGGACCACAAAAGTTTGACTTTAACGTAACTGAAATAAAAGTTAACGAAGGTGTTACTGCTGAAGATTTTAAGTAAGTAGTTTTAAATTAACGAAAGAACAAAAAAAAGCCCCCTAAAAATTAAATTTTTAGGGGGCTTTTATATTTTTTTAACATGCCAGGATAGTAACACCTTCTGTAAACCTGACTAGTCTTCTTCTTTTTTATTTTTAGATACTACAAAAAACCAATGTAAGTATGCAATAATCATATAACCTGTTACTATAAAGTAAAATTGCCACTCCTCTATTATTTTAGCATAACTTAAATAACACAATATTAACATAGCTATAATCTCAAAATAGAGTAATATTTTGGGCCTTGATTTTTTCATTATATTTTTTTTAAAAAAAACTTATTTTAAACAATTTGGTTTACAATCAGCATTGTTTATCGCACTATTAACAAGAAATATTAACGCAACATATGGATTCCCAACAAACATAGCTGTTGCTTGAATGCTATCTCTCAAGCCCCTTAAATCACATAATTCCATACACCAAAATTTACTCTTACTTGCATTTTGATTTTGCGAATAATCAGCAACCAACTCCATTTCGATTTCTTTCATATTTAGACCAGAATCATAACTATACTCTTTTAAATCTGCTTTTAATTCTGAAGAAAATTGCAAAAAAGATTCTTCAGTACTAAAACCTAGAAACGTGTAAGCTTGTTCTTTTGTTAGTTTATCATTCTTGACATACTCTTTATATTTTTCCAATTCTGTTGAATTGCTAGCCCTATAAAACAAATCTTCAACCTTAAGATTTATTCTCTCTTTTGCTGATAGATTAATATCTACCTGATCTATTTCTTTTTCTTGACAAGAAGAAAAGACTACAAGCAAGACCACCAGACCAAAGTAATAATTTTTCATATAATATATTTTTTTATTAATAACAGTACAAACGTAGGTTTATTTTTATTTAAAAACAAGAATAAACTTACTAATCATTCCTGTATGATTAAATTTAGGCAGTTTTTTTTATGATTTTATTTAGATTAACTACTTCAATTTTAAGAACTAAAAAATTAAAAATTAGTACTTTTGCAACCTACTATAACACCTATTAATATGAAACTTATAAAAAATATTAGCCTAGTTCTTATTGGCTCTTTAACACTACTAGCTTCTTGCAAAGAAAACAAGCAAGAGCCAGAAGTTGTTACAGTTAACAATACGGTTGCTAAAGAACAAACAAAAGTATTTGCTGATAATGCTGAGTTTAGTAAAGCTGAATTTACAATTAAAGGAATGACGTGCCAAATTGGATGCGCCGCTACAATTGAAAAAAAATTAGCTAAAATGGAAGGCGTAAAATCTGCCACTGTTTCTTTTGATAAAGAACTAGCTATTGTAGAATATGATAAAAATTCTGTTTCTACAGAAGATTTAACTAAAACAGTAACATCTGCAGCTTCTGGAGATATTTATACTGTTGAAAATATGCAAGCAGCAGAATAAAGAAAACCACCCTTATAATAATATTTAAAAAAGCCAATATCTACTAGCAGACATTGGCTTTTTTTTTGAATTTGTAAGCTTTAAACACACGTTAATTTTTCCAACGTAATGTTTCCATAATTTTTCTAATATCTTCCTGCAAATAAACAGCAGCAGGCAAAATAGAATCATAATTAGGTTTAACAGAAAAATACAAAGAACCTGTTAAAAAATGCTCCGTACTATCTGTTACATAAAACTGAGATTGTGATGCTGCATCTCCTTTTACATCGTAAAACATACCGTAAACCTTTGCATCTTCATTAACAAAAGGCTGTTCTAATATATTATCTGCTTTTGCCGCATGCTCATAAGAAAGTTTTTGCGCATCAGATAATAATTGGTTTAAATTACCAACTACAGGTTTATAACTTAAAAATATAGACCCATTCATTCTTGGGTACTCTACAGTAACCGCACTCTCATTCTTCTTATTTATTTTTGCTAACGCATTGTAATCAAAAGAATATTTGCTTGCAACAAAATTCACAGTAGTACTGTCCGGATACTCCAACCTTAGCATTGCCTTTGGTTTTGGCAAAGTATCTTCTTTACAACTTACCACCAAAGCACTAAAAATCACTATTAAAAAAATATATTTACGCATCATTTGGCAACATTACTTTTATTTGTTTTAACCTCTTTTTATCTAAACTCTCTACCACAAACTGATAATCTTTAAATAAAACTTTTTCTCCTCGTTTAGGAAAACTGCCCGCTATTTCTAATACAAACCCAGCAATAGTTTCAGACTCTCCCTTTTGCTCTTCAAAAGCATCTTCATCTTCAGTTATACGTGCTACACGATAAAACTCTTTTAAAGTTGTTTTACCATCAAACACAAAGGTTAAGTCATCAATTTTAGAAAACACTAAATCTTCATCATCAAATTCATCACTTATATCACCAACTATCTCTTCAATAATATCTTCTAAAGTAACAATACCAGAAGTACCACCATACTCATCTACAACAACCGCTAAATGGTTTTTCTTTTCTTGAAATTCTTTTAGCAAATCATCTAATTTTTTATTTTCTGGCACAAAATAAGGCTCTCTTAATAAGCTTACCCAGTTAAATGTTTTTCTATCTATATAAGGTAGTAAATCCTTAACATAAAGCACACCTTTTACATTATCTACATTTTCTTCAAAAACCGGAATTCTAGAATATCCTTTCTGCTTAATTTCAGCAACAACTTCTAAAAATTTAAGCTCTGCGTCCAAGGCAAAAATATCTATTCTAGGCCTCATTACTTGCTTAGTATCTGTATTACCAAAAGACACTATACCTTCTAAAATTTTCTGTTCCTCTTTAGTCGTATCATCTTCAGATGTCATTTCTAAAGCTTGCGACAAATGATCTACACTTAAACTAGATTTTTGTTTTCCTAATTTATTATGCAAATACAAGGTTACAGATCTCATTGGCGAGCTTAAAGGTGTAAAAACTACATCTAAAAAACGCAAAGGAAATACCATAAAATAAGAAAACTGAACCCTATTTCTGTTTGCATATACCTTAGGCATAATTTCCCCAAACATTAAAATTAAAAAAGTAGCCAAAACAACTTCTAACAAAAAGCGAACTGAAATAACATCTAAAACCTTATATGTTATGCTAGAAAAAATAACATCTCCAATGGCACTAAATAATAAAACAATGCCAATATTTATTGCATTATTAGCAATTAAAATAGTTGCTAGCAATTTTTTAGGTTTTTGCAATAACTTTATTACAGATTCTCCTTTTGCAGATTTCTCTTCTCCAATAGCATTAATGTCTGTTGCAGACATACCAAAAAATGCAACCTCTGCACCAGAAATTAAGGCAGACAACAGCAATAGTACAACTAGCACAATAAACTTAGTTATTAAGGCGCCATCAAAAACAGTTGCGTTTAGCAGTAAAATAAGGGGGTCAGGGTCCAATAATTATAATTTAGTTGTATTAAAAAGGTAAATCGTCATCTTCTACAGGCTCACTAGGAGCTGCAGTATTTTGTTGCACAGGAGCACTTTGTTGTGGCGCAGCTTGACTTTGCTGTTGCTGAGCTGGTTGTGCAGAATTATTTTGCGCATTATTCATACTCTCTTGCTTAGTAGATAAAAATGTAAAATCTTGCACGTGTACCTCTGTTGCATAACGCGTAGTACCATCTTCTGCTTGCCATTGACGGTTTTTTAATCTTCCCTCAACGTATATTTTATCTCCCTTGCTTAAATACTTTTCGCATATTTCTGCGGCTTTATTACGCACTACAACATTGTGCCAATCTGTATTTGTAACACGCTCTCCTGTTTGCTTATTTGTATAAGACTCATTAGTTGCAATAGGAAATCTTCCTATACAGTTTCCTCCTTCAAAATAGTGCATTTTTACTGCATCTCCTAAATGCCCAATTAGCATCACTTTGTTTAACGTACCACTCATAATTTTGTTATATTAAAATCAAAAATACAAAAATTTACAATGTTTTTATGTAGTCTGCTATTAAAACAGGTACAGGATATTTTTCTAATTCAGAAAAAGGAATTCCTTCTTCTAAAACAGCATCTGTATGAAGCACCCAAAAGTGTGTATGTAAATGCTGATGCGATAGTTTATGCACAATTGCTACCTTATTATATAAGGTAACACTATTTACATCTATTTTAGGCAATACCTTATTATATAACTCTAATATTGCATCCTCATTAACCTCCTCCTCCAACAAAGGAAATTGATATAAATTTTGCCATATTCCTTTTCCTGTACGCTGCTGTAATAAAGTATTGCCTACAGCATCAACCACGACCAAATAATTAAAGTTTCTCTTTTTAACTTTAATCTTTTTTAGTTTAACTGGCAAAGTGGCTATTAAGTTCTTCTCTAATGCAACGCAACTATCATTTAAAGGACATATTTTACAATCTGGATTTTTAGGCACACATTGGATTGCTCCAAATTCCATTATACCTTGATTGTAATCTCTAATATTAGAGGAATGCATTACTTCTGTAGCCAACGTTTTAAAATATTTAACCCCCTCCGTACTATTAATAGGTAAATCTATACCGTAATATCTAGACAAAACTCTGTACACATTACCATCTACAACTGCTTGTTGCTCATTAAAAGAAATAGATGCAATAGCACTGGCAGTATAATCACCCACTCCTTTTAGTTTTACTAACTCCTTATATGTATTAGGAAACTCGCCATTTAAATTATTTACAATGTGTTTTGCCGTAAAATGAAGGTTCCTTGCCCTTGAATAATACCCCAAACCTTGCCATAATTTTAAAACTTTTTCCTCTGAAGCATTAGCTAAATCAAAAATTGTGGGAAAATGTTTTTCAAAACTTAAATAATAAGACGTACCTTGAGCAACTCTTGTTTGTTGAAGCATAATTTCCGAAAGCCATATTTTATAAGGGTTTACAGTGCTTCGCCAAGGTAAAGAGCGTTTATTTAAGGCGTACCAATCAAGAATTTTTTGGGAAAAAGTCATCAAATAAATAATAATAAACAAAAGTACAGGTTTATATACTTAAAATTAAGTCTATTAACGTAAAAGAATAAATTTAATTTATATATTTGCAACCCGAAAAAACAAGGACATAATATATACTGACAATGACGAAAGCAGATATCGTATCGAAAATCTCAGATAAACTGGGTATTGAAAAAGGAGATGTACAGGCTACTGTTGAAACTTTTATGGAAGAGGTTAAAACTTCATTAGAGAATGGAGATAATGTTTACCTAAGAGGTTTTGGTAGTTTTATTATTAAAACAAGAGCAGAAAAAACTGGTAGAAATATTTCAAAAAACACTACCATTAAAATACCAGCTCATAACATCCCTGCATTTAAGCCTGCAAAGGTTTTTGTTGAAGGTGTAAAGAGCAACGTACAAGTAAAATAAAACATAATATTAATTAAAAAGTAGATTTTATGCCTAGTGGTAAGAAAAGAAAAAGACATAAGGTAGCTACTCACAAGCGCAAGAAGCGTAGAAGAGCTAACCGACACAAGAAAAAGTAGTTGTTAACAACTACTTTTTCGTTTTAAAAACGTTCATTGACATAGAGATTCTAACGAAAGAATTTCAGCGGGTAAATTTTACCCGCACAACTATTGTTTAATCCATTTAACTTACCTAATTATTAGGCAGAGTTAAATAAAAATTGATTCAGGTGAATAAAGAATTAATCGTAAGATCTGGTTCTAACGCTGTCGATTTTGCCTTAACTAAGGACGGAAAACTAATAGAACTTCACAAAGAAGAGGACAATAACAATTTTTCTGTTGGCGATATATTTCTTGCCAAAATAAGAAAACCCGTTACTGGCCTTAACGCTGCATTTGTAGATGTTGGTTATGAAAAAGATGCATTTTTGCATTATCATGACCTTGGTCCGCAGTTATCTTCTATGCTGAAATTCGTAAAGGGAGCAAGTACTGGAAAATTAAAAGATTTTTCATTAAAAGACTTCCCTTTTGAAAAAGATATTGATAAAGACGGTAGCATTAACGATGCTATAAAATCTAATCAATCCTTATTAGTACAAATTGTAAAAGAACCTATCTCTACCAAAGGACCACGAATTAGCTCCGAGCTTTCATTAGCAGGACGTTATGTGGTTATGGTACCATTTTCAGACAGAGTTTCTGTTTCTCAAAAAATAGAAAGCAAAGAAGAAAAAGAGAGGTTAAAAAGACTTGTAAGAAGCATAAAACCAAAAGGTTTTGGTGTAATTATAAGAACCGTTGCCGAAGGCAAAAAAGTTGCAGAGCTAGACAAGGATCTAGAAAACTTACTGGACAAATGGACAGTAATGTGTAAAAAATTGTATAAAGCACCTCACCCATCTAAAGTATTAGTAGAGCTAAACAGAGCATCATCTATACTTAGAGACGTATTTAACGACACCTTTACAGGAATACATGTTGATGATACAACGCTTTACAATGAAATAAAAGATTATGTGCAGGAAATTGCACCAAAGAAAGAATCTATTGTAAAATTATATGAGTCTTCCGTACCAATTTTTGAAAAATTTGGAATAGAAAGACAAATTAAAACTTCATTTGGTAGAACTGCCTCTATGAGTAAAGGCGCCTATTTAATAATAGAACATACTGAAGCCCTACACGTTATAGATGTTAACAGTGGTAACAGATCTAATAAGGCAAAAAACCAAGAAGATACAGCATTAGAGGTAAATATGATTTCTGCTACAGAAATAGCCAGACAATTACGCTTACGCGATATGGGAGGTATTATTGTTGTAGATTTTATAGATATGGGCAAGCCAGATCATAGAAAAAAACTTTTTGATCATCTACGTGATGAAATGAAAGATGACAGAGCTAAGCATAAAATTTTACCACCAAGTAAATTTGGACTTATTCAAATAACAAGACAAAGAGTAAGACCAGAAAGGAACATTAAAACAATGGAGAAAAACCCTAGCGGCGTAAATGGCGCAGAGGTAGAAGCTCCTATAGTTTTAATAGATAAGATTAAATCCGATTTAGAAAAACTACTAAACGGCCCTGCAAAAGACAACGATGTTATTCTACACATACACCCGTTTATTGCAGCATATCTTACAAAAGGATTACAATCCATTCGTTTCAAGTGGTTTATGGAATATAAAAAATGGGTTAAAGTGCAGCCTAGAGACGCATATACGTATCTAGAATATCGCTTTAAAAACAAAAAAGGTAAAACCATATATTAAAATATACCTTTACTTAAAAAACGGTTTGTTATATAGATCTTCTCAAAACCAAAAGAGCTATATAAAAAATAAGCAAAAAGCGACCTCAGCAATGTGGTCGCTTTTTTTGTTTACGTACATTTGTAATATGAGTCTACAACCCTCTTACACTATTAAAGAAGCAACTAAAAAATTAGAGCAGTACTGCGCATACCAAGAACGTTGCCACAAAGAAGTTACCCAAAAACTAAAAGATATGGGGATGATTACAGATGCTAGAGATGTTATAATTACTCATTTAATTAAAGAAAACTACTTAAACGAAGAGCGTTTTGCTCAAAGTTTTGCTCGTGGAAAATTTAATATTAAAAAATGGGGCAAAAATAGAATTGTAAACGAACTAAAGTTTAGAGACATATCTATTTACAATATTAAAACAGCTTTAAAAGAAATAGAAGACAATAAATACATAGAGACATTAGATGCACTTGCCACTAAAAGAGCTAATGAAGTTAAAGAAACCAATGTATTTAAAAAAAGAAAAAAAATAGCAGACTATTTACTATACAGAGGCTGGGAAAGTCATTTGGTTTACGAAAAAGTAAAAGAACTTACTCCTACCAATTAAACAACACATTACTTTAATGCCTTATTTGTATCTATTATAGATTTATTATTTTTCCAATCTATCCATTTTTGACCTTTAATTCTACGCATTAGATTATCATAATTACGCATTATAAAGACATTGTAGAGCGCTGTACTTAAGTTTTTAGGGTTACGCGCTATTGCCCGCAAACTCATAGAAAAACCTGGCGTAATATACTTCATATAATGCCAATAGCCCTCTGGCATATACAGCACTTCTCCGTGTTGCAATGTTGTTTTAAAACCTTTAGCATTTTTTAGTGCTGGCCATTTACTATAATCTGGGTCAGAAAAATTTATACTCTCGTTTGTAATTAAAGAATGTGGCACTTTATATAAGTGTTTATTCTGAGACTGATCAAAAAGAACCACCTCTTTATCTCCTTCAAAATGAAAATGAAAAATATTAGCTAAATCAATATCATAATGCATAAATGTATGAGAATCTCTACCGCCAAAAAATAACATAGGAAGACTTTTCATTAATCGTAAGCCAAAGTCTGGATACGTAAAATCTTTTTGTAATTGAGGAACTTCCTTTAAGATATTCCACAAGAATATACGGAATTTAGTAGGCTCTTTTTTAAGCAAATCTATATAATCTGCCATTTTCATTGTGGCGTGTGGCTCATTAAAACCATCTTTATAATCTACAGGTCTATCATCATAAAGCGGCACAAGTTTATCTCCCGCTACAGTTTTCATATATTCTAAATTCCATTTAGAATACGCAGGCCACTCTTCAATAAAACGTTCAACAACTACTGGTTTTTGAGGCTTAAAAAAGTGGTTTATAAAATCTTCTTTGGTAATGGTTTTTACCCTTGGAATATCTTGTAACTGCAATAGAAATTATATTAAATAATAGATAAAAATAAAAAATACGATTTAAATAATTCTTAAAATCATTTAAAAACCTAGAATAATTAAGAAACCGCTATCTAATTATAAAATTAAATAGCGGCTTTATATAACTTGATGTTTTAATTATTTTGTAAGCTTTGCTTTTTCTTTAGCAGCCTCGTTACGTTCTATTTTATGACCCGGTCTAGACCATTTTGGTTTTTCACCTAAATTTTGATACTCAGAATCCTGAGCTTCTACTGTTTTTGGTTGAGAAACTTTAGTAAATGGTTTTTGCGGATTTAAACCTAACATCTTAAACATTTCCATATCCTCGTTTACATCTGGATTAGGAGTAGTTAATAATTTATCTCCTGCAAAGATTGAGTTGGCACCTGCAAAGAAACACATTGCTTGCCCTTCTCTACTCATTTGCGTACGCCCTGCAGATAACCTAACCTGAGTATTTGGCATAACAATACGTGTGGTTGCAACCATACGCACCATATCCCAAATAGATACCGGCTCTATATCCTCCATTGGTGTACCTTCTACAGCTACTAATGCATTAATTGGCACAGATTCTGGTTGCGGACTTAAAGTAGATAATGCAACTAACATACCCGCTCTGTCTTCTAAAGCTTCGCCCATACCAATAATACCACCACTACAAACAGTAACATTGGTTTTACGTACATTTTCAATAGTATCTAATCTATCTTCAAAAGCACGCGTAGAAATTACATCTTTGTAATAATCTTCAGATGTATCTAAGTTATGGTTATAAGCATACAAACCAGCTTCAGCTAATCTTTGCGCTTGGTTTTCAGTAATCATACCAAGTGTACAACAAACCTCCATATCTAGTTTGTTTATTGTACGTACCATTTCTAGTACCTGGTCAAATTCTGGTCCGTCTTTAACATTACGCCAAGCTGCCCCCATACAAACTCTAGAACTTCCAGAAGATTTTGCACGTAAAGCTTGTGCTTTTACCTGTTGCACAGACATTAAATCATTGCCTTCTACATCTGTATGATACCTAGCCGCTTGTGGGCAATAACCACAATCTTCAGGACAACCACCTGTTTTTATAGATAACAAAGTAGATACTTGTACTGTGTTAGGATCGTGTTCTTGTCTATGAATTGTTGCTGCCTCATACAGTAAATCCATTAACGGTTTATTATATATATCTAAAATTTCTTGCTTGCTCCAGTTGTGTCTTACTTCGCTCATACGATTATTTTAAATCAGTTGTCAAAAATAGCCTATTTAGTAATTAAATCCCAATAAAGGTTTTTAAATAACAAAATGAACCAAAAGATATAATCTAATGGTTCATTTTACATATAAATATCAAAAAACGTTTTTTATTTATTTTCGTCTTTTTTAGATGATTTCTCTTCTACTTCTACCGCCTCTACATCTTTACCTTTTAAATACTCTGGCAATTGCATACCAGCCATATTAAACATCTCTTGTAGTGGTGGTACAGATTTATACATACCAGAGATAAAGTTAGCTGTAGAACCTTTACCATCTGCAGTTTTTGCTCCAGAATCCCAAACAGTAACCTTATCAATTTTAATATTTTTAATAGCTTCTGCTTGTGTTTTAACCAATTCTGGTAACTTATCTGCCACTAATAATAATACTGCATCTTTAGGATTGTCTCCCGCAGCTTTTACAATTTCATCTAAACCTTGTGCTTGCTTAGTTAAAACCTCTAAAATACCTTGTGCTTCTGCTTGCGCTTTAAATAAGATTGCATCTGCTTCACCTTTTGCTAAACGTCTTGTACGCTCTGCATCTGCTTCTGCATCTATCTCTACTTTTTTCTTATCTATCTCTGCAGGTACAACTATATCTGCCATTTGTGAACTACGCACACGTTCTGCTCTTGCAAGTTCCGCATCTTTTTCTGCCGCATAAGATTCTTCTAATGCTTTTGCAGATTGTACTTTTTCTGATGCAATTGCCGTACGCTCTGCTTCTGCTTCTCTTTGACGACGTAAAGAATCTGAATTTGCAACATTAATTTTTGCAATGTTTTCACCTTCTACAGCTTGTGCATTTGCTGCTGCTACTTGTGTACGCTCATCTTGTAATGCGTTAGCTTCACCAATAGAACCATCTCTTGTTTTCTCTGCTACAGATTTACGCGCTGCATTAATTGCGTGTGCAGCAGCTTCTTTACCTAAAGCTTCAATATATCCAGACTCATCAACAATATCTGTAATATTTACGTTGATTAATTTTAAACCAACCTTTTTTAATTCCGTTTCTACACTCTGAGATATGTTAGTTAAAAATTTATCTCTATCGTTGTTAATTTCTTCAATATCCATAGAAGCAACTACCAAACGTAATTGTCCAAAAATAATTTCTTGTGCTAAATCTTGAATTTGACTCTGACCTAATCCTAATAAACGCTCTGCAGCATTTTGCATAACTCCAGGCTCTGTAGATATACCAATTGTAAATCTTGAAGGTACGTTTACACGTATATTTTGCTTACTTAATGCATTTACTAGGTTAACCTCTATAGATATAGGTGTTAAATCTAAAAATTCATAATCTTGTACAACTGGCCAAATAAAAGCGGCTCCACCGTGTATACATTTGGCCGAATTTCCTCCGCCCACTTTACCGTACACAACTAAAATCCTGTCTGAAGGACATCGTTTGTATCTACGTATAAACGAGATCACAATTATAAAAAAGAACAAAATGGCTACTGCAATACCAATTAAACTGGCATTACCGCCCAACTGTAGGGGTACTAAAATCATATGGTTATTTATTTAATAATTTAACAATTAAAATTCCGTTATCTGTAATGTCTTCTACTTTAACAACATTACCCTGTGTAAGATTCACAGTTTCATCTGTAAGTGCTTCTAGCTCGCGCAAAGACCCTTGCACTGTTATACTTACTTTACCTATAAAACTTCTGTTTGCACCTATAGTCAAGTACACTTCTCCAACTTGACCTAAAGCATTTTTTAAGCGTAGTGTTCCGCTACTTTGCAATTTACTTAGGTAATAAAATAATGCCGCCATAGACAGCATCATTAATAAACCACAAATAACAGAAATTAGTATCGTTAGCACATTAGAAAAGCCTGCTTCTATACAAGCAATGCCTGTCCATCCAAAAATGGCAAAAAATCCTGATAAGTTTTTAATAGATAAAAATTGAAATCCAATTCCCGAATCACCTTCTATTTCTGCATCTACATCACCGTCTACACCATCTACATCACCACCAATTAAGGTTAGCAATAAAAAGACAATCATTACCACAGAGCCAATTAAGGCAATACTCCAGTACACTTTTGGAAACAACTCTAAGCTTGCATACCATTCTCCCATAAATAAAAATTTAGTTTGGTTTGTGAAAGATAATAAAATACAACTTAGCTAATGACTAGTTTTAAAAAGTTTTTTGCAATAAAATACTTACAGCGTTACCACCAAAGCCAACAGCGTTTATTAGCACCTTTTTTATACTCTTTGGAGTTTCTGCATAGTTTACAAAAGGAACTTTTATAAATTCTTGTTTTTGCAACATTGCTATTGCTAGCTCTATACTTAACATCCCTGAAGCGCCAAAAGAATGACCTATCTTCCACTTATTTGTAGTTAAAGAAGGTATTTTGTTACAAAAAACTTTATGTATTGCTTCAATTTCTGACAAATCTCCTTTAATTGTGCCTGGCGCATGCATTACAATAACGTCCACATCGTCCAGATTTACTCCTTCTAAAGCCATTTTCATAGAACGTTGAAAACATACAGCATCAGAAGAAATAGAAATATTATGTTTTAAAACTTCTGTAGCATAACCAACACCTATAATTTCCGCTAGGGCATTTTCTTTATTCCCGTTCTCTATACCAATTACCGCAGCTCCTTCTCCCAAAACCATAGTATTTTGGTCTTTTGTTACATCAAAAGCTTTACAAGGATATGCTTCTGTACCTCTTGCATAAATTTTTAAAGCTTTCATTTGCGCAATGGTAAAAGGCGTTAAAGGAGCCTCACTACCACCTACTAAAAATTTATTTGCCATTCCGCTTTTTACCCAAGCAACACCATTTAATAACGAATGTAATGCTGTAGAACAAGTAATAGAGTGTGATATTTCCGGACCCTGCGTTTGCAAATCATGAGCAACCCAAGAAGAAATATTACCCAATGTAGTTGTTGGTGATGATAGGGTTGATGCTTTATCTTTTTCTAAAAACTCTGTATGATATTTTTCAAACAAAGCTGTAGCTCCGCGTGAAGATCCAAAGTTTACACCAAAATTATCTTTTGAACTCCAACCGGCTTGCTTTAGTGTTTTTCTTGAAGCATACATAGCAAACAATACAGTATCATCTAAACTTTTATACTTTAAGTCAGAGTTTTTTAAAGCTTCTATTTCTTGCTTGGCATCATCATTTAAGCCAGCAACCCAACTTTTTTGACTGCCTATATTTTTTTCTTCTAATAAATGCGCATCGTTTTTATAACTCTCCCAAACTTTATCTAAAGAAGTTCCTAAAGGAGAAATAGATGCCAGTGCCGTAATGTAAATACTCATACTTAAACTATTTCTAGTGCTTCTTTAATTGAGTTGTATATTTTTTGAAGTTGCTCATCTGTAGTTACAAAAGGCGCCAAAATGTAAATTGTATTTCCTAACGGACGTAAAAACACTCCAGAATCCATAAAATGCTTAAATAATTTATCTCTTAAATTACCGTAGCGCTCCATTTTTATATTAAGATCTAATGCATAAATAACACCCAACTGTCTTGTTGTTGCAACTTTAGGATGATTTTTAACCTCTTCATTAAATTGCTTATGGGAAGCTATAATTCTAGCAATATTATCTTGCATTTCTGCAGACTTAAGCAACTCTAAACCTGCTAACGCAGCAGTACAAGCCAAAGGATTTGCAGTGTATGTATGCCCGTGAAATAATCCTTTAGAAATATCATCATCATAAAAAGCATCATAAACTTGTTGCGTACAACTAGTAGCTGCCATTGGGACCAAACCTGCCGTTAATGCCTTAGACATACATATAACATCTGGCTTTACATCCATATAATCAGAAGCAAAAAACTTACCTGTTTTACCAAAGCTAGTCATTACCTCATCTGCAACTAAAAGAACATTATGTTTTTTTAAGGCTGATAAAATTTTATTTAAACCTTCTACATTATGCATTTTCATTGCTGCTGCTCCTTGTACAAGAGGCTCATACACAAAACCTGCAATAGCTTTAGTACTAACCAAATCTTCAATTTGCAATAAAATAGCTTCTATATTTTCTTCTGTGGGTACAGGAATACGCTCTACATCTATAAAAAAATCTTCAAAAGGACCGTTATAAACAGATAAACTAGACACAGACATTGCACCAAACGTGTCGCCATGAAATCCGTCTTCAAAAGCTAACATTACATTACGCTTTTCGCCTTTATTAAAATGATATTGCAATGCCATTTTAATTCCTATTTCTACCGAAGTAGAACCGTTATCTGAGAAAAATAACTTCTGCTGATTGTTTGGCAATATTTTTATTAACTCTTCAGACAGTTCTATAGCTGGTTTATGCGTAAAACCACTAAACACAACCTGGTCTAACTGTTGCATTTGCGTCTGAACTTTTCCTAAAATATAATCGTTACAATGTCCGTATACAGAGGTATACCATGAAGATATTCCGTCTATATAATCTTTTCCTTTATCATCTGTTAACACTGCCCCTTTAGCCTTTACAATTGGCAACATTGTGCTATGTAATTTATGCTGGGTTAACGGGTGCCACAAGTGTTTTTTATCTCTCTCTGTAAGATTCATAAGCTGTATGCCATCCTATTAGTATCAGGATTTATGGCATTTAATTTATTAGTAGATTTCTAAAATGTGTTTTTGCAATATTTTACACCACACAAATAGCTATTATTTTTTGGCAAATATACAAACCAGCCTAGATTTTATAGGTTATCTCTAAACAAATCTGCGTATTCTTTTATCACATTTTTATCAAAATACGGTTCTTCTTCTATACGGCCTATAAGTTTTGCATTTGTTTTAGACAGTATAATACTTTCTGTTGTTTTATGTTCCTCTCCACTAAAAATTATAGACACTTTAAAACCACGCTCTTCTAAATAATTTACCGTTAATAAAGTATGATTTATACTGCCTAAATAATGTCTAGAAACCACTACAACTTGGTAACTAGGATCTATAATATCTAATATGGTATCATTATTATTTAAAGGAACTAATAAACCACCTGCGCCTTCTATAACCAGGTGATTACTTGTTTTTGGCGCCACTATTTTATCTACTTCTATTACCACACCATCTATTTCTGCTGCTGCATGCGGACTCATAGGTGTTTGCAACGCGTAACTATTTTTATGTATTACCGTTTTAGAATTAGAGATAAAATCTGCTATTTTATGACTGTCTGACGTATCTAAATCTCCCGCCTGTATTGGTTTCCAGTAATCTGCTTCTAAAGCCTCTGTTAGTATTGCTGAAGCAACCGTTTTACCAACCTCTGTAGATATACCAGTTACAAATATTTGTTTTGTTTTCATCTTATTACTTATTTAAGAAACTATATTACAGTTAAAACAACGAAACTTTCGTTTTTCAAAAAAAGGAAACAATTTGTAAAAAATTCCCTTTCCTGAATAATACCCTTCTAGTTTTTCTGCTTTACAATTTGGGCACGCTAAAGGTTTTCCGTTATCATCTACTGCATAGCTTCTAATTTCATTATAAATTTCTATTGCCTTTTCTTTGTCTTCATTTAAAACCAAAAGTTTAATTCCGCCAATTGCATTACTAATTAGCGGGTCTGAGTTTACCGTGTTTTCATCTTTTAAAAACACCTCAATACCTTCAGACTCTAGCTTGCCTTTTATAATAACTGTATCTGCCAAATACTCAAATGCAGCTAACTTGTAAAATTTCTGACTCATTCTTTTATATAATTACATAAAACGGTTATTACTTTTTCTATTTCTTTTGGTGTATTGTATGCATGCAAGCAAAAACGCAATCGCTCTTCTCCTCTTGGTACTGTTGGCGATAATATAGCTTTTACATTAAACCCATTTTCTTCAAGCTTTTTCGCAATATCTTTTACTTTATTATTTCCTGATATTAAACAACATTGTATTGCAGAATCACTTGGTATAAAATATTCTTTTAACCCGCGTTGATCAACTTCATTTTTAAAAAACTGAACAGCATTTTGCAGAAGTTGTTGCTGCATTTTACCATCTTTACGTTCTAAAAAGTAGTACGACTGCAAAATTGAAGCTACACTATGGGGCGCTAAAGCTGTTGTATATATAAAGCTACGAGAAAAATTAACCAAATAGTTTTTTAGCTCTACACTACCCAATATAGCTGCACCGTGACAACCTAATGCCTTACCAAAAGTTATAATGCGTGCAAAAACCAAGTCTACTAATTGTAATTCTTGCACCAAACCCTGACCTAAATCACCAAAAACACCAACGGCATGCGCTTCATCTACCACAAAAAATAACTTGTGATTTTTACAAAACAATGCCATTTCTTTTAAGTTTGGAGAATCGCCATCCATAGAAAAAATAGATTCTGTTACTACGTAAATAGCTGCTTCATCATCTTTTATTGCAGATGAATGTCTTTCAACTAATTTTTCTAAATCGGACAGGCTATTATGCTTAAACTTATAACTCTTAGCATTACTCATTGCAATACCGTCTCTTACACTTGCGTGTATATATTCGTCATAAAAAACCAAATCTCCGCGTTGAGGAACACAACTAAAAAAACCAATATTAGCATCATAACCAGAGTTGTATACTATTGCTGCTTTAGATTGATGAAATAATGCCAATTTAGACTCTAGCTCATCGTATAAATTATGATTCCCAGAAAGTAACCTAGAACCAGTTGCTCCGTTTTTTAAAAAATTATGGTTTATTAAATATTGATGCGTAGCGTTAAAGATTATAGCATTGCCAGAAAAACCTAAATAATCGTTAGAAGAAAAATCTATTAATTGCTTAGTCACAGGCAATGTACGCAAAGACATATTCTGTTGTCGTTCTTCTAATTTTTTCTGAAGTTTTTGTGGTAGCATTTGGCAAAGATACAAAGAGATGGATTTTAAAATAAAATTAAAAAATTATTGTTATTCAATAATTTTAATATATTTGTTATCGAAAAACAATAATAAAAAATCTATTAGCTTATAACAAGAAAACGACTTAACCATATAACAATGAAAAAACTATCTATATTATTAAACTGCTCATTAATTATTTTTTTAATTCTTATTCTTTTTCAAGTAACCTCCTTTATATCATCCTTAAACAGCTACATTCAAGATAAAAAAATAATAAATTTAACGTATGGTATTAAAAATCCGCAAGAGTCTAATGGTATATTTACACTAATTCTAATCTGCCTTATTGGAATAATTATTATTTTTTTTATGTACCTATTATACACCTCCTATTTAATTAGACGCGATTTTACAAAAAATTTAATTTTTACAAGTAAAAATGTACAGCAATTAAAGCTCATAGGAAATACGATACTTTATATATGTTTAGCCTTATTTATAATTGTAGCAATAACTCATTTCATTGTAGGTATAAATCAAATACACACTCAAAAAACAGAATTATTAGTTAACAACAGAATGCCCTACAAATTTGGCTATGCTATTGGAACCTCTTTGGGAAAAAACGGCGGTCTTTTTATAATTGGAATATTTACTTTAATAATAAAACAACTCGTAAAAGAAGGTACATTTATTAAAAAAGAAAACGACTTAACCATATAAACTATGCCAATTATTGTAAATCTAGATGTAATATTGGCTGAACGAAACATAAAAAGTAAAGAATTAGCTAAAATCATTAATATTACAGAAGCAAACCTATCTATTTTAAAATCCGGCAAAGCAAAAGCAATACGATTTTCAACTTTAGATGCAATCTGCAAAGCTTTATCATGCCAACCATCAGATATTTTAGAATATGTAAAAGAAAAAGAATAAATTTAACTCACTAACGTTTTATATTAACATTAGTTAAATTAAATAAACTTAAAATAATGAAAACCCTATTTTTAACATTCCTACTTATTATTTCTACTTATGCAAGCGCACAAGAACTAAACAACGACATTAAAAGTGCTTTAGAAAGCGATAATGTTACCGCTCTTAAAAAACACATAACAACCAAAGAAATTAATAACTGCTTTAAGTTTGAAGAGTCTGAATACACTTTGTTAACACTTTCTATAAAACTTAACGCAAAATCTTGTTTTGCAGAACTAATAGCACAAAGTGCTAGCGTAGAAAAAACGTGCAACAACAAAACTCCTCTTATGTATACTGCCAAATACAACAGATTAGCAATGGCAAAAAAACTTGTTAAAGCAGGTGCAGAGATTACACTTAGAAACAATGATAAACAGTCTGCTTTAGATTTTGCTAAAAAATATGAGAGAAAAGAGTTTATAGAATACATAAAATCTTTTAATCAATAAAAAATACGCTAACCGCAAAGCACTA
Organism: Cellulophaga sp. 3_MG-2023; assembly: GCF_030546975.1. NCBI lineage: Bacteria > Pseudomonadati > Bacteroidota > Flavobacteriia > Flavobacteriales > Flavobacteriaceae > Cellulophaga > Cellulophaga sp. 3_MG-2023. The sequence continues at coordinate 11,325 of NZ_JAUOPS010000009.1, read as the reverse complement.
ATTAATTAAGAACACTATGCGAAAACTACTTTTAAGCCTTGGCTTTATGCTTGCCATAGGTGCCATAAACGCACAAGAAGCATATAAATTTACAGATGTTATAGATTTAGACGCAACACCTGTTATTAGTCAAGGAGCTACGGGCACATGTTGGAGTTTTTCTACTTCTTCATTTTTAGAATCGGAAATTATACGACTTACCGGAAAGCAAATAGATTTGTCTGAGATGTACACTGTGCGTAATACTTATCCTAAAAAAGCAGAAAACTTTGTGATGCGACAAGGTAAAGCTCAGTTTAGCGAAGGTGGACTAGCACACGATGTAATTAACTCGGTTAAAAATTATGGTCTTGTACCACAAGAAGCATATAACGGACTTCTAGAAAATAGCAACTTTCACAATCACGCGGAATTAGTTGCAGTGCTAGAAGCTATGGTAAAAACATACGCAGACAATCCTGCTGGAGAGTTAAGCAAAAACTGGTCTAAAGCCGTAAATGCTGTTTTAGATGTGTATTTAGGAGCAAATAAAACGTCTTTTACTTATCAAGGAAAAGAATATACTCCTGTTTCATTTTTAAAAATGACCAAAATTACACCAGAAGACTATGTTACAATTACTTCTTTTACACACGCTCCTTTTTACAGTTCGTTTATATTAAACATACCTGATAACTGGAGTAACGGTAGCATGTACAATGTTACTTTAGACGAAATGATGAATACTATTGATAACGCTCTAGAAAACGGATTTACTGTTGAGTTAGATTGTGATGTTAGCGAGCGTACGTTTTCATCTAAACATGGAGTTGCTGTAGTACCTGCAAATTATGAAAACAATAAAAAAGCACTAGAAGGCATTTATCCAGAGCTAAAAGTTACGCAAAGCTACAGACAAAACGAGTTTGAAAACTTTACAACTACAGACGATCACTTAATGCACATAACGGGCACAGTAAAAGACCAAAACGGAACAAAATACTACAAAGTAAAAAACAGTTGGGGCACAGATGCTAGCAGAACCAAACATAACGGCTATGTATATTTTAGCGAGGCTTATATGCGACTTAAAGCAATAAGTGTTATGGTACACAAAGATGCATTACCAAAAGACTTAACTAAAAAAATAAAATTATAATTAACACATACTACTAGTGCGCATACAAAATGTAAAGAGCAAATCTTGTACCTTTGCAACAATGTATGCACTAGTAGATTGTAACAACTTTTATGCCTCCTGTGAGCGAGTTTTTAACCCTAGCCTACAGGGAAAACCTATTGCAATTTTAAGCAATAATGATGGCTGTGTAATCTCTAGAAGCGATGAAGCTAAATTAATTGGCTTACCTATGGGCGCTCCTGCCTTTAAATACAAAAGCTTTTTTAAAGCTAATAATGTCCACGTTTTTTCTTCTAATTATTCATTATACGGCGATATGAGCAGTCGAGTAATGAGCATACTACAACAATTTTCTCCAGATGTAGAAGTATATAGTATTGATGAAGCTTTTATTCAGTTTAAAGGCTTTGACAATTATAATTTTACTACCTATGGAACAGAAATAAGAGACCGTGTTTTAAAATGGACTGGCATACCTACCTGCGTTGGTATTGCTCCAACAAAAGCGCTTAGCAAAGTAGCAAACAAAATTGCACGTAAATTTCCCAACCAAACAAAAGGAACTTATGTTATTGATACTGAAGAAAAACGTATAAAAGCCTTAAAATGGATAAAACTTGAGGACGTTTGGGGAATTGGAAGAAGGCTTCATAAGCGCTTAGCAATTAAAAATTGTAAAACAGCATTAGACTTTGTTAACCTACCTGACGATTGGGTGCGCAAAAACTTTTCTATAACCGAGTGGCGACTAAAAAAAGATTTGGAAGGCATACCTACTTTAGATCTAGAAATTAAAGAGAATAAAAAATCTATAGCAACTACCAGAAGTTTTGAGCATACTTTTTCTGACATAGAAAATATAAAAGAGCGTATATCTACTTTTGCTAGTAGCTGTGCAGAAAAGTTACGCAAACAAAACTCTAGTTGCCATATGGTAGTTGTTTTATTAAGTAGTGATAAACATAAACAAGGCGAAGAACAACATAGAGGAACTTTTAACGTAAATATGTCTTACCCAACAGATTCTAGCCTAGCAATTAGCAACGCAGCTATAAAAGCTATAGAATACATATACAAGCCTGGTATTAACTACAAGCGTACTGGTGTTATTGTTACTGGTTTAGTACCCACAAATAATCATCAACTGCATTTGTTTACCACAGAAAACCCAAAGCACAAACCTTTAATGAAAGCCATAGATAAATTAAATTTTAAATATGGTGATCAAAAATTAAAAATTGCCAATCAAGATTTGGAGCGAACCTGGAAAATGAAACAAGAACACTTATCTCCTAAGTACACTACAAGTTTTAACGACATTATAAAAGTAAATTAAGCGTGATAAAAAATACAAATCTTACTTTTTTCTCTGTTGATAGCTCTACCAGTAGCTCTACTATTTTTATAGATACTGGCATCTCTGCTGGCTTTCCGTCTCCGGCTGATGACTTTAAAGAGAATAGAATTAGCTTAGACAAAGAACTAATTAAAAACCCCGAAGCAACTTTTTTTGCACGAGTAAGTGGTGAGTCTATGATTGGCGCTGGTTTAGAAAATAATGATTTATTAGTTATAGACCGAAGTTTAGAACCATCTCACAATAAAATTGCTGTTTGCTATTTAGACGGTGAATTTACCGTAAAGAGACTAAAAGTTGAAAATAATATAGTTTGGCTACAACCAGAAAACCCCAATTACAAACCCATACAAATTACCGAAGAAAACAACTTTATAATTTGGGGCATTGTTACCAATGTTATAAAAAAAGTATAACAACAAAAAAGCGCAAAGTTTACACTTTACGCTTTACATTTATTACAGATACTAACTCCAATAATAAAATAAATATTATATAACACACATTATTATAATGCGCTGTGTTTCTTTTAAATACGCTTAAAACATATACTTTAGATGTATCAAATGTAAGAAATTACCTTTAAATATTTATTATTTAACATATTTTCTTACAAATAAGCTTTAAAGAGTATAAAAAATCACAGATTAGAGACTATATAATACCTATTAATTAGTATTTAGCTAGTCTTTTTTATATTCTAAAATTTGCTCTGTATACATTTGTTTTACCTCTACCTCTGTATTATCTAACAATCTACGAACCTTGTAGCTAATTGGAGCCGCAGAACTTACTAAATCAGCAGTGCTTGGTGTTTCTAAAAAACGTACAAAACTATCATAATCGTTAACTCTACCCCCTAATTGAGCTGGGCCTCCCGCTATAAGTACTTTTATTTTGTTATTCTCAAAAAGTGATTTAAATTCTTCAGAGTAAGTTACATCTGTACTTGCATCTACTATTGACAAAGCAACTTTAACTGATGCCTTTACCATTAAACTATTATACGCTTCATCTTTTTCTGTCTCTATTAACAAATACGCAACCCTACCATAATCTACACTACTTACATACAACGGCTCATGAGACCCTAAATCTTCAGCTTTAATTTCACCATCTATCCATTGCGTGTAGTTTTTAGGATCTATAGATACATTATAAAACCACTGACGCACTTCTACAACAACATACTTTTTACTAGATACAGTTCCGCTACTCTGGTCAAAATTAAAGCTTGAAGAAACCAAATTTCCAAGCACATCTGCCTTAATATGTATATCTAAAGTTTTATTAAAACTTTCTTGAGTAGTTACAGAGTTACTCTCATAACTATAAAAACTAGGTATAGCATTGTAATCAATTAAAGCTTGGCTATTTTCCAACAAACCGTTTAATGATGTCCTAATTTTACTTAAAGTCGGAGGGGTTGACGCACTTACTGGTAAATTCTTACCTCTTAGTGTTAAAGAAAGCTGAACATCATTAAAATCATTTTTAAGTACAATAGGATCATATGTTGCATCCATAAAAGAGGACCCTCGTAAAATGCTTCCTGGATAAATAATGTCCGAGCTATTAGCACTTACAATAGAAAGTGGCTCTAAAGTAGTTTGTTTTTCTACCAATGTAAGATACTCATAATTGGTTGTATTTGCCGATGCATCAAAACGAGTATTACCCGTTTTTTCAGAGCTTATAATATTATCTGGCTCAACTTGAAAAGAAACCGATTTAAGCTCATTTAAATTTGGACTAGAACTATCATCATTTTTATCACAGGAAACTAAAAAAAGAATTGCAACAATAATATAGTAATAGGATTTCATAAAATTAAAGATTTGGTTATTTGGCACAAGTAATATACGTGTACAACTATATTTTGGACTACGATATGGTAAGAATTATATTAAAAAAAAAGCAAAATGTATAAGGTTTTTGATTTTAAAACCTATTGATATTATTTATTTAAAGCACAAAAAAAAGGGTATACTACCAAGTAGTATACCCTTTTAAAGAGTTATGACCCTAACGTTAATCCGCTAGTACAATAACTTTATTATCTTTCATTTCTATAGTTCCACTGCTTATAGCTAAAACAGTATCTCCGTTAGAACCTTTAGAGAATTTACCCTCAAAAGCCTCATCTATAGATACATTTCCTTGAATCTTAACAGTACCTTGCTGTAATAACGAAACAACTGGTGCGTGATTAGATAACATTTGAAAATCTCCATTAATACCAGGTACAGTTACAGAAACAACTTCTCCTGCAAATAATGTAGCTTCTGGTGATACAATTTCTAAATACATAATTATAAAAGTATTAAATAAATATTACGTGCAAGCCATTTAGCTAACACGTAATATTATGTATTATTTATGCTTCAGCAAGCATTTTTTCTCCTGCTTCTATAGCTTCTTCAATAGTACCTTTAAGGTTAAATGCAGATTCTGGTAAGTGATCTAGCTCACCATCCATAATCATATTAAATCCTTTAATAGTATCTTTGATATCTACTAAAACACCTTTAAGACCTGTAAATTGCTCTGCTACGTGGAATGGCTGAGATAAGAAACGTTGTACACGTCTTGCCCTACCAACTGCCATTTTATCCTCTTCAGATAATTCTTCCATACCAAGGATAGCAATAATATCTTGTAATTCTTTATAACGTTGTAACAACTCTTTTACACGTTGCGCACAAGAATAGTGATCTTTTCCTAAAATTTCTGGAGCTAATATTCTAGAAGTAGAATCTAACGGATCTACTGCTGGGTAAATACCTAACTCTGCAATTTTACGAGACAATACTGTTGTTGCATCTAAGTGAGCAAACGTTGTTGCCGGAGCTGGATCCGTTAAATCATCCGCAGGTACGTAAACCGCCTGTACAGATGTAATAGAACCTCTTTTTGTTGATGTAATACGCTCTTGCATAGCACCCATTTCTGTTGCTAATGTTGGTTGGTAACCTACCGCAGATGGCATACGACCAAGTAATGCAGATACCTCAGAACCAGCTTGTGTAAAACGGAAAATGTTATCTACAAAGAAAAGTACATCTTTACCTTGACCTTCACCTGCTCCATCACGGAAATATTCTGCAATAGTTAAACCAGATAATGCAACACGTGCACGTGCTCCAGGTGGCTCATTCATTTGTCCAAAAACAAAAGTTGCTTTAGAATCTTTCATTACAGATTTATCAACTTTAGATAAATCCCATCCACCTTCTTCCATTGAGTGCATAAAGTCATCTCCGTATTTAATAATACCAGACTCTAACATCTCACGTAGTAAATCGTTACCCTCACGAGTACGCTCACCTACACCAGCAAATACAGAAAGTCCACCGTGACCTTTTGCAATGTTGTTAATTAATTCTTGAATTAATACTGTTTTACCTACACCGGCACCACCAAATAAACCAATTTTACCACCTTTTGCATAAGGCTCAATAAGGTCAATTACTTTAATACCTGTAAATAATACTTCAGTAGAAGTAGATAAGTCTTCAAATTTTGGTGCCTGTCTGTGTATTGGCAGACCATCTTTACCAGATTTTGGTAAATTTCCAAGACCATCAATAGCGTCTCCAATTACGTTAAATAAACGTCCGTAAACGTCATCTCCAACCGGCATTTGTATAGCGCTTCCTGTTGCATTAACCTCTGCTCCACGGCTTAAACCATCAGAAGAATCCATAGAGATAGTTCTTACTGTATTTTCACCAATGTGTGATTGTACTTCCAAAACCAAAATTGATCCATCTGCTTTTTTAATTTCTAATGAATCATAAATTTTTGGAAGATCTACCCCTGCTTGGAACTCCACATCTATAACTGGGCCAATAATTTGGGAAACTTTACCTGTAACTTTAGACATTGCTATCAGTATTTATTTATATATAATTTTTCGTTTTTTAAAAAACATAAAACCCTGTAATACAGACCCCGTGTTTTTCAGGGTGCAAAGATAAGTTTTTCAAATTTAAATAAAAACTACTTTTTATTGTTTTTTTAACTTATTGAAAACCTTTTAGTTCTTAAACACATTTTATAAAAAAAAGCGCCTTATTAAATAAGGCGCTTTTCTATAACATTTATATTTTTCTATTGCAACGCAGGAGAAAAATTTGTTGGATAATTTGCTGCTTTAGCTAAGTTTTTTGACGCCACAAAATTAGACTCATAAGTTGCATCTATAGCCTCTAAAAATTTGTTTGCCATTAATGCATAACCTCTAGAAGTTAAATGTATACCATCTAAACTTATTAAGCCTCCAAATACTAAATCCGTATTCACTGTATACTCATCAAAAGGGACACCAGATTCTGACGCTTGTATAAGAATAGCATTTAAATCTACCAACGCCAATCCTTTTGCAGAAACAACAGATGCAATTGTTGCATTATACGCGTCTGTTGCCGTTTTTATAGATTCTAGCTCACTTGCTACTAAAACCCACTTATCTTTTAACGGCACAGATACACCGTTAACCATTGTTGGGTCATCATTTACTTTAGTTCCAATAAAAGATGATGCTGGCAAAACTAATAAATCATCTGCTGTTGCATGCCTATAACTTGGCAATCCAAATGCTGTTAAATCTGTTAAATCTTCATCTTCTATAACCACTGCGTTGGTCGCAGATGCAACAAATTCTATTGTACGTGCCTTTGCCTCTTCTTCATCTAATAAACCAGCTGTAACCATTGCCTGTAAACCTCCATTGTATTGGGCGTAACCATTGTTTACTTGTGTAGCAGTAGCTTCATCCATTGGTAAAGGGTTGTGAGGTACGGTTGTAAAATGAGGCAAACTCGTAATATAAGGTACGTTAGTTACAGCACCTTTAGCTCCATTTGCAGTTAAAGCATCTACTAAACCACTTAGCACAACTTGAAAAAGACCTGGATCTGTTATATCATTTGAGCCATAGGAAGCTGCATTAGGATTACCTGTTTGATCAACTCCTATACCGCCAGAAACAGCAAATCCTAAAACATCATTTCCTCCTATTTCTGATAGTGTAAAAAATGTTGGATTTTGTGCTGCTGCCAATTCTATCATACTAGCATCCGGTGTACTACCCGTCATTCTAACAAAATAAGGATTAGCTGCACCTGCAGACAAATTAGAAATATTACCATAACCGTTTGCTAGCAAGTGAAAACTTTTAGCTCCAGGAACTCCCATATTACTAAAAGGACCTGTTGGATTATTTAATAGTACATCTGTTGTAACTGTAACAGGTGTCCCAAGTGCTGCCTCAAGCGGCACTGGTCCTGCACCTCCAAAAACCAATCTAGGATCTGCAATTCTATCTCCATTTAAGGCTAATCCTCCAAAATTATCATTTGTTAATGGTTGTGTAAATGTTGAACTACCACCCGCATTAACAAACTTCTGAGAAAGTATATTTGGAAAAGACATTTCTTGCGTTGCTTTAAAAAGTGCTCCATCTGTATAACCAGCAGTAAAAGAGGCTCCTAAAGAAATATAGTTTGAAAAATCTGCAGATCCTGCTGTTAATTCAGGTAGTTGTTCTTCTACCATTGTAGATGAATCATCATCATCACTACAAGAAGAAAATGCTACCATTGCGGCTACTAGCCATATATATTTAGTTTTCATATTTAAATCTTATAAATTATTAATTGTCCAAGAAACATAGTATTGAGAACCTACGTAACCAGTACCAAATGCTGTAAAGTACTCATCTCCTAATAAATTAGAAGCACCAACTTTAAAGTTAGATTTTATACTTGGCACAGTAATATTTACCTGAGCATCTAAAACGCTAAATGAAGGCACCTGACCATCTCCAAATGATGCTTCCCAAAAATAAGAGTCACTCCACCTGTAAGCTACATTAAAACCAATATTTTCAAATAAATCAGTTTTACCAAAATTAGCTTTAAACTTATGCTCTGGAGTATTAAAGTTTGTTCTAAAATCAGGGTTTACCTCTTGGTCAAAATCTAACTTAGAATATGTATAATTTGCTCCTAAATCAAATCCGCCTAAAACTTTAGTATCTAAGCCTAATGTAGCACCATAAGAGTTTACATTTGCCTCAGAGTTCGTATATGTTTGATAAGCCTGATAATCTCCATTAGCTAATGCCAAAACAGATAAGCTATTATCACCTGCTTCACCATAAAAAGTAGAAACTACAGTCTCGTTAGACAAAAAGTCCTTATAACTATTATAGTATCCACTCAAATCTATCACAACACCATGTACTTTACCTCTATATCCTAATTCAAAAGAAGTTACCTGCTCTGGTTTTGCTAAGTTTGAATTTGCCACTTTTAAATCTGCAGGGTTTCCTGAAGCTCCAAAAGCCTGTAAAGAACTTGCCAAATAAGAATTGTTGTAAGCACCATCTCCAGATTTTTCTATCGTTGCAGGCTGACCAAGATCATCTTGTGCATCTTGACTAATACCATATGTTCTAACATCTCTATCTAAGTTATCTTTAGCACCACCTATTAAAATAGCTCTACCAACGTCTAAACCAATGTATAAATCCTGTGTAGTAGGATTTCTGAATCCTGTTTGAAAAGATGCTCTTAAATTATGGTTTTTATTTTCACCTAAAGTATAACCAGCAGCTAATCTTGGAGAAAAGAAACCATCAAACAGCTCCGACTTATCATAACGTAAAGAACCTGTTAGCTTTAAACGATCTTCCATTAATTTTTTCTGTATTTGTGTATAAATACCAAATTCAGAATACCTAATAGGTCCGTCATTATCTGTATAAATTGTACCTGAAGAATTTAGCTCATATGTTCTTGTAGACCCACCCACTTGAATATCTGCAAATTCAATTATATCAGAAAAATTATAGTTTGCATCTGCGTGATAAATTTTTGAATTATCTTGAAACTTAGAACCAGAACTTAAATCCGGATCATTTATACTTTTTTCAAACGCTGCCTGAAACTCAGGTGTACCCGGTAGATATCTCCCTGATTCAGCTTGTGCTCTTGCATTAGCATGTGCTTGGTCTGATGTTGCACCACCTAAAGTACTCTGTACATACGTACCAACATATTCTGCAAACCATTGTGGGTCAGATTTCCAAGCTCTGTTTATATTAATCCCTGTAAATACCATATCATAGGAATCTCCTGCTTTATCCTCTGTCATATATCCTCTTAAGAAAAAATTATCGTTCTTAATTTCAATTTTATGCTGTTGTAAAAAGAAATCATCAATAGCATACCTGTTTGCTCCTTGGTAAATTGTAGAACCAGAACCTACTTTACCCACATAAGAAATTTCAAAATCATTTTCCCACGGTCTGTAATAAAGTCCCCAATCAGCCTTAATGCTTTCTGCATTATAATCTGTCAAATATTTTTCATTATAACCAGTTCTACTCACATTAACATTAGGCACTAGTGCTTCTGCTCCTGCAGGTAAAATTGGCTCTCCTGTAGCTGGGTTATTAGTTTTGGTAAGTATTTGTGCTACACTAAACATATTCTGACTTACTTCATCACCATAAACATTTACCCCATCATAATCTAAATCATCTCTAGTAAAACCTCTAAATAACTTATCCGTTTCATTATCAGCTCCCCAATCTGTACCTTTTAAATAACCAAAGTTAACTTTACCAGCAAATTTTTCACTGAATTTATGCGCAGCTCTAATACCAAAATCAGTATAAGTATTATCTCCTGAAACTTCTTGAGATGTTACACCTCTTTTAATATAAGCACTAATACCCTCAAAATCAAAAGGGCTCTTACTTCTCATAAATAGTATTCCGTTAAATGCATTTGCTCCATATAATGCCGAAGCTGCACCAGGCAGTAACTCTACACTTAAAACATCAGTCTCGGTCATACCTAATAAATTTCCTAAAGGAAAGTTCAAGGCAGGAGCTGCATTATCCATTTGATCTACCATTTGCATAAACCTTGTATTTGCAAAAGTTGCAAAACCTCTGGTATTAATAGACTTAAATGTTAAACTGTTTGTGTTAATATCTACTCCTTTCAAATTTTCTAAACCATCATAAAAATCTGAAGAAGCAGTATTCTTAATATCCTTTAAACCAAAGCGCTCTACAGAAACCGGAGACTCAAAAATACGTTCTGGAGTCCTAGAAGCAGAAATTACAATTTCACCTAACTGTTCTGCCTCTTCGTTTAGAGTTACTGTTAATGTTTGATTATTTTTTGTTACGTCTACTGTAACGGAAGAGTAACCAATACTTGATACTTTTAATTTAAATGGAGGAACTTGTGACGTGGTTAACGTAAAAAGTCCATCAAAATTAGCTACTACACCTTCGGCCTTTCCAACAATTACAACGTTGGCCGAGGACACTGGTTGATCATTTTGATCAACAACCTTTCCTTTTATTGTGGTCTGAGAATATCCCAAAACACTAAAAATAAGGAAAGAAAAAAGAATTATTTTTCTCATTCTAGTATTGAATTAAGTTAGTTTTGATTGTGAAGTTATATTTTTTTTTGATTTTAACAACTATTAACACTATTAAATTATGCGTGCATAGTAATTTTTTAACATTTTTAGACCTAAAAATTTATTTATACTCTAAAAATAGTTGCTAATTATTAATAAATAACAAGATTAGTAGTTTTAAACCTACATTGTTAACTTTAAGATTTAATTTATTATAGATAGATATTAATAAGATTCTAAAACTTAATAATTATTCCACTAGTACATAATAACTAGATTCAAAACTACTCCCAAAGACAAACTACACTACGGTTTTGTAAATCTTTTAAGTAATAACTTAGATATAACTCCCTACAACCCCATATAAACAACAAAAGTCCTAGAAGTTAGCTTCTAG
>NZ_JAUOPS010000008.1:0-152370 GCF_030546975.1 Cellulophaga sp. 3_MG-2023 | reverse complement strand
TGAATCGTTTCCGCTTGGTGCTATGTAATCTTCTGTTGTTTGTCCTTCTACGTTATCTGGAATACCATCGTTATCTGAGTCTATGTCTCTAAAGTCTGGATTAGAATCTGAATCTGAATTTGTTGGTGTAATACCTTCTCCTGATCCAGGTGTAGTTTCATAAGCATCATCTAAACCATTACCATCAGTATCAAAAGTGCAAGGATGTACAATAGTATTACCTCCTTGAGCTTCAACATTGTCTATAATACCATCATTATCAGAATCTATATCTCTAAAATCTGGTTTCTTGTCTCCATCAGTATCAACAGGTGTTAGCCCCAAACCAGGACAACTTTGGTAAGCATCATCTAAACCATCACAATTAACATCTTTATTAATTGGAGTAATGTAGCCGTCTGTAGTTTGTGCTTCTATATTATCTATAATACCATCATCATCAGAATCTATATCTCTAAAATCTGGATGAGAATCACCATCAGTATCAACAGGTGTAATTCCTTGACCTGTACCACAGTAGTCTTCATAATGATCATCTAAACCATTCTTTGGATCAGAATCCATACCACAAGGTGCGGTAAATTCATTTGTAGACTGAGCTTCTACATTATCCAATATACCGTCATTATCAGAATCAATATCTAAATAATCTTTTCTAGTATCTCCGTCTGTATCAACAGGAGACAAGCCTTCACCTCCTCCAGGACAAGATTCGTAAGCATCATCTAAACCATTTCCGTCAGAATCTATACCACTTGGCTTTATATAACCAACTGACAATTGTGCTTCTAAGTTGTCTAAAATACCATCGTTATCAGAATCAATATCTAAACTATTTGGTATTCCGTCTTTATCAAAATCTGCTGTACCTTCTATTGTATCTAAAATACCGTCATTGTCATCATCAATATCGATGTGATCAAAAATGCCATCACCATCTGTATCTACGCCTGGACCAAAATCCGCGTAAACAGTGAATGAAGAGAATATAAATACAACTAAAAAAGTAAACAGAGGAGTCCTCTTTTTGTACAGGGACCTGTTTAATACTAAAGTAAAATTTTCCATAAATGATAGTTAGTGTTACTAATCTCACCATGGCATTGTTTGTTAAGTTTATACCTAAAAGATTTTGGGACTTCTTGCTTAAACTGGGTGCTAAGTTAAAGTTATTTTTAAATACTACATTAAATTTGATATCATATGTTGCATCCGTTCTTTGAAGCGCAAATTTAATCGTTTAAATGTTAATTTTTTAACTTTTAGTTAAAAAAATTTAACAAAAAAAAGTCAAAACCGTTTTTTATTAAAATTCGTAATCTTATAAAAAAAGCAGTTCGTCGAAAATATAAAAACACTCTTATTTATGTAACATAAGACCTCAGTATTTATTAACAGAGTTATTAGCATACTATTATTTACCGTACTTTTGCAACAAATTTTTTTAAATGAGTTTTGAAAAAGAAATACAAAAGAGAAGAACTTTTGGTATTATATCTCACCCTGATGCTGGTAAAACAACACTAACAGAAAAGCTATTACTTTTTGGTGGTGCTATACAAGAAGCAGGAGCGGTTAAGAACAATAAAATAAAGAAATCTGCTACCAGTGACTTTATGGAAATTGAAAGACAGAGAGGTATATCTGTAGCCACGTCTGTACTTGCCTTTATATATAAGGATAAGAAAATAAATATTTTAGATACTCCAGGACACAAGGATTTTGCTGAAGATACTTTTAGAACATTGACAGCAGTAGATAGCGTTATTGTTGTAATTGATGTTGCAAAAGGTGTTGAGGAACAAACTGAAAAATTGGTTGAAGTATGTAGAATGCGAAAAATACCAATTATTGTTTTTATTAATAAGTTAGACCGTGAAGGTAAAGATGCTTTTGATTTGCTTGATGAAGTAGAACAAAAATTAGGCTTATCTGTTACTCCTTTAAGCTTCCCTATTGGTATGGGATATGACTTTAAAGGAATTTATAATATTTACGAGAAAAACATTAACCTTTTTAGCGGAGACAGCAAAAAAAATATTGAAGAAACTATTGCCTTTGATGATGTTAAAAATCCTGAACTGGAAAATGTAATTGGAGAAAAAGCTGCAGAAACTTTAAGAGATGATTTAGAACTTGTTAGCGGAGTTTACCCAGAGTTTAGCAAAGAAAAATATTTAGCTAGTGAACAACAACCGGTATTTTTTGGTTCTGCCTTAAATAATTTTGGAGTACGTGAACTATTAGATTGCTTTATTGAAATAGCCCCTTCTCCTAGACCTAAAAAAGCAGAAGAAAGAGAGGTTATAGCTAACGAAAAAGAATTTACTGGTTTTGTATTTAAAATACATGCCAATATGGATCCTAAACATAGAGATAGATTAGCATTTATTAAAATTGTATCTGGAACTTTTGAGCGCAACAAACCTTATTTGCACGTAAGAAATCAAAAGAAGTTGAAATTTTCTAGTCCAAATGCTTTTTTTGCTGAGAAAAAAGAAATTGTAGATATATCTTACCCTGGTGATATTGTTGGATTACACGATACTGGTCATTTTAAAATTGGAGACACTTTAACTGAAGGAGAACAATTACACTATAAAGGAATTCCTAGTTTTAGTCCAGAACATTTCAGATACATAAATAATGCGGACCCTATGAAAGCTAAACCTTTATACAAAGGTATAGATCAATTAATGGACGAAGGTGTTGCTCAATTATTTACATTAGAGTTAAATGGACGTAAAATAATTGGTACCGTTGGTGCTTTACAGTTTGAGGTTATCCAATACAGATTAGAACATGAATATGGCGCTAAATGTACTTACGAAAATTTCCCTGTATTTAAAGCCTGTTGGGTTGACCCTGAAGATAAAAACAATGATGAGTTTAAAGAATTTAAGCGTGTTAAACAAAAATTCCTTGCTAAGGACAAGTCTGGCAAATTGGTATTTTTAGCAGATTCACAATTCTCTTTACAAATGACACAACAAAAATACCCTAGTGTAAAACTACATTTTACATCTGAGTTCGAATAAAACAAAGAAGACCATACAATGCATAAAAGCCAAACTATTAAGTTTGGCTTTTTTTATATTGTTTTTAAACAAAAAACCACGCAAATTGCGTGGTTTTTTTATTATGCTTCTCCTGTTGGTCCAAAATTAATTGGTACTGAAGGCTGCTCATAATCTTTAATTGCTCCGTGAGCCTTTTCAAAACGTTGAACATTGTCATTTAATGCTTTTAAAAGCTTTTTAGCATGTTGTGGCGTAAGTATAATTCTACTTTTCACTTTTGCTTTTGGTGCTCCAGGCATCATACTAACAAAGTCTACTACAAACTCTGATACTGAATGGTTAATAATTGCCAAATTAGAGTAAACTCCTTCGGCAGTTTTTTCATCCAACTCAATATTTATTTGTTTTTGATCTTGATTAGAATCACTCATACAACTTAAAATTTAAGTTCTTCTTTACGAGCCATAATCTCATCATATTCTTCTTTAGAACCTACTATGATGCTATCATAATCTCTCATACCTGTACCAGCAGGTATCTTATGACCAACAATTACATTTTCTTTTAGTCCTTCTAAACTATCAACCTTACCAGCCACTGCTGCTTCATTTAATACCTTAGTTGTCTCCTGGAATGATGCCGCAGAGATGAAAGATTTAGTCTGTAAAGATGCTCTTGTAATACCTTGTAAAATTGGCGTTGCAGTTGCTGCAACAGCGTCTCTTGCAGATACTAATGCTTTATCAGCACGTCTTAAGATTGAGTTTTCATCTCTTAACTCTCTTGCTGTAATAATCTGTCCAGCTTTTAAGTTATCAGATTCTCCTGCTTCTTCTACAACTTTTTTACCATAAATCTCATCATTTTCCTTGATAAAATCTTCTTTATGAGCCAATTGATTCTCTAAGAAAATAGTATCTCCCGGATCCTGAATACGAACTTTACGCATCATTTGTCTAACAACAACCTCAAAATGTTTGTCGTTAATTTTTACACCCTGTAAACGATATACTTCCTGAACTTCGTTCACTAAGTATTGTTGTACAGCAGAAGGACCTTTAATTGCTAAGATATCTGCAGGCGTAATAGATCCATCAGATAATGGCATACCAGCTCTTACATAATCGTTTTCTTGTACAAGAATTTGATTAGATAATTTAACTAAGTATTTTTTAACATCACCTAATTTAGACTCTATAATAATTTCACGGTTACCTCTTTTAATTTTACCAAAAGAAACAACACCGTCAATTTCTGAAACAACAGCTGGGTTAGATGGATTACGTGCTTCAAAAAGTTCTGTAACTCTTGGAAGACCACCCGTAATATCACCAGACTTAGCAGATTTACGAGGAATCTTAACTAATGTCATACCTTCTGTCACCTTATCGTTATCGTCTACCATAATGTGAGACCCAACTGGAAGGTTGTAAGAACGTAATATTTCATCATTATTATTTTTAACTAATAATGTTGGAATTAATTTCTTGTTTCTAGATTCTGAAATTACTTTCTCTTGGAAACCTGTTTGTTCATCTATTTCTACTTGGTAAGTAACACCTTGCTCTATATTTTCGTATGAAACTTTACCAGTAAATTCTGATACAATTACACCGTTATATGGATCCCAAGAACATATTACATCACCTTTAGCAACTTTAGTTCCGTTTTCTATAGCTAATTGAGAACCGTAAGGTATATTACTTGTACTTAAAGTAATTCCTGTTTTAGCATCAACTATTTTTATTTCTGATGTTCTAGAGATAACAATTTTAATTTTGTTACCTTCATTATCTTCACCATTAACAGTTCTTAGATCTTCTATCTCTGCAACACCTGCAAATTTAGCCTCTAATTTGTTATCTTCAGAAATGTTACCTGCAATACCACCCACGTGGAATGTACGTAGTGTTAACTGTGTACCTGGCTCACCAATAGACTGTGCAGCAACAACACCTACAGCTTCACCTCTTTGTACCATTTTATTGGTAGAAAGGTTACGACCATAACATTTACCACAAATTCCTTTTTCTGCCTCACAAGTTAATGCAGAACGTACTTCTACACTTTCTATAGGAGATGCTTCAATCTTTTTAACATCAGACTCTACTATTAATTGGCCAGCAACTAATAATTGTTCTTCTGTTACAGGATCAAATAAATCATGTAATGATATTCTACCTAATATGCGAGCTCCTAAAGATTCAACTATTTCTTCGTTTTTCTTTAAAGCAGATACTTCTATACCTCTTAATGTTCCACAATCTTCAGTGTTAATAATAACATCCTGAGAAACATCAACCAAACGACGTGTTAAATAACCCGCATCGGCAGTTTTTAAAGCGGTATCGGCAAGACCTTTACGCGCACCGTGAGTAGAGATAAAGTATTCAAGAATTGATAAACCTTCCTTAAAGTTAGAAAGAATAGGGTTTTCAATAATTTCACCACCACCTGCAGTAGATTTTTTAGGCTTAGCCATTAATCCACGCATACCAGTTAACTGACGAATTTGTTCTTTAGAACCCCTTGCACCAGAATCTAGCATCATATACACAGAGTTAAATCCTTGCTGATCTTCACGTATACGCTTCATAGCTAACTCTGTTAACTGCGCATTAGTAGAAGTCCAAACATCAATAACTTGGTTATAACGTTCGTTATTAGTAATAAGACCCATGTTGTAGTTAGCCATAATACCGTCTACTTGACCGTTAGCTTCTGCAATCATTTCGTGCTTTTCTTTAGGAATAATAATATCACCTAAACTAAATGATAAACCACCTTTAAAGGCAAACTCATACCCTAAAGTCTTAATCTTATCTAAGAACTCTGCAGTAGTTGGCACGTCTGTAACGGCTAAAATACCACCAATAATATCTCTTAAAGATTTCTTATTTAATACATCATTAATATAACCTGCCTGTTCTGGCACCATCATATTAAATAATACTCTACCTGTTGTAGTAGGTATTATTTGATAAACAAGTTCTCCTTCTTCATTAAAATCTTTTGCACGAACTTTAATTCCTGCATTTAAATCAACTCTTTCCTCATTAAAAGCTATAACAACTTCCTCATCAGAATAAAAAGTTAATCCTTCTCCTTTAATTGGCACTTCTGGAGTAGACTTTCTTTCTTTGGTCATATAGTAAAGACCCAAGACCATATCCTGAGATGGTACCGTAATTGGAGAACCATTTGCTGGATTTAAAATATTATGAGAAGCCAACATTAATAATTGACATTCCAAAATAGCTTCTGGTCCTAAAGGTAAATGCACCGCCATTTGATCCCCATCAAAATCGGCGTTAAATGCCGTACATACTAATGGGTGTAAACGAATTGCTTTACCTTCTATAAGTTTTGGCTGAAAAGCTTGAATACCCAATCTGTGCAATGTAGGGGCCCTGTTTAACATTACAGGGTGTCCTTTTAATACATTTTCAAGAATATCCCAAACTACAGGCTCTTTCTTATCTATTATTTTCTTAGCAGATTTAACTGTCTTTACAATTCCTCTTTCTATTAACTTACGTATAACAAAAGGTTTGTAAAGTTCAGCTGCCATATCTTTTGGCAATCCACATTCAAACAACTTTAATTCTGGTCCAACAACAATTACCGAACGAGCAGAATAATCCACACGCTTACCTAAAAGGTTTTGACGGAAACGTCCTTGCTTACCTTTTAATGAATCTGACAATGACTTTAATGGTCTATTAGATTCGGTTTTTACTGCTGATGACTTACGAGTGTTATCAAAAAGAGAATCTACAGACTCTTGAAGCATACGTTTCTCATTTCTAAGAATTACTTCTGGAGCTTTAATCTCTACCAATCTTTTTAAACGATTGTTTCTGATAATTACCCTTCTATATAAATCATTTAAATCTGATGTCGCAAAACGTCCACCATCTAATGGTACTAAAGGTCTAAGTTCTGGTGGAATAACTGGGATTACTTTCATAATCATCCACTCAGGTCTATTTTCTCTATTTTCTTGAGATTCCCTTAATGACTCAACAACCTGTAAACGCTTTAATGCTTCAGTTTTACGTTGTTTAGATGTTTCTGTGTTAGCTTTGTGTCTTAACTCAAATGATAACTCATCTAAATTAATTCTTGACAACAACTCTATTAAACATTCAGCACCCATTTTAGCAATAAACTTATTTGGATCTGTATCTTCCAAATACTGGTTTTCTACTGGTATAGATTCTAATATGTTTAGGTATTCTTCTTCAGTTAAGAAATCCATTTTCTGAATTTCTTCACCTTCTGGTCCTTTAGCAATACCTGCCTGAATTACAACATAACGCTCATAATAGATGATCATGTCTAATTTCTTAGAAGGTAAACCTAATAAGTAACCAATTTTGTTTGGTAAAGAACGGAAGTACCAGATGTGAGCTACAGGAACAACTAAATTAATGTGCCCTACTCTATCTCTACGTACTTTCTTTTCTGTTACTTCTACCCCACAACGGTCACAAACAATACCACGGTAACGGATACGTTTGTATTTACCACAGGCACATTCGTAATCCTTTACAGGGCCAAAAATACGCTCACAGAAAAGTCCATCCCTTTCTGGTTTGTGGGTTCTATAATTAATTGTTTCAGGTTTTAAAACTTCTCCTCTTGACTCTGCCAAAATAGCTTCTGGAGATGACAATCCGATTGAAATTTTATCGAACCTTTTTATGGTATTATTATCCTTTGGTCTAGCCATAACAATATGGTGATCTTAAAATTAAATATATCTAACAAATAGTGTTCAAGACAAGGTCTTGTTATTCTTCCAATCTAATATCTAAACCTAATCCCTTAAGTTCATGCATTAATACATTGAAAGATTCTGGTAAACCAGGTTCTGGCATTGTTTCACCTTTAACAATAGATTCATACGTCTTAGCTCTACCAATAACATCATCAGACTTAACTGTTAATATTTCTCTTAGTGTTGCAGACGCACCGTATGCCTCAAGTGCCCAAACTTCCATTTCTCCAAAACGCTGACCACCAAATTGTGCTTTACCACCTAATGGTTGTTGTGTTATTAAAGAGTATGGTCCTATAGAACGAGCGTGCATTTTATCATCTACCATATGCCCTAATTTAAGCATGTAAATAACACCTACTGTTGCTGGCTGATCAAAACGTTTTCCAGTTCCACCATCATGTAAGTACGTATGTCCAAATCTTGGAATACCTGCTTCATCTGTGTAACCGTTTATTTGTTCTAATGTAGCACCATCAAAAATTGGAGTTGCATACTTTTTACCTAATTTTAAACCGGCCCAACCTAATACAGTCTCATATATTTGCCCAATGTTCATACGTGATGGTACACCTAATGGGTTTAATACGATATCTACTGGAGTACCGTCTGCTAAGAAAGGCATATCTTCATGACGTACAATACGTGCAACAATACCTTTGTTACCGTGACGACCCGCCATTTTATCACCTACTTTTAGTTTACGTTTTTTAGCAACATAAACCTTTGCTAGTTTCATTATTCCTGGAGGCAACTCATCACCAACAGAGATTGTAAACTTATCTCTTCTAAGGTTACCCTGAAGGTCATTAAGCTTAATTTTATAGTTGTGAATTAAATCTGCAACCATAGCATTAAGATCTTTATCAACCGTCCAGCTACCACCTACCAAGTGAGCAAAATCATCAACAGAGTTTAACATTTTCATTGAGTACTTTTTACCTTTTGGAAGAACTTCTTCTCCTAAATCGTTAAGTACACCCTGAGATGTTTTTCCGTTAACTAAAGTAAATAACTTCTCTACTAATATGTCTTTAAGTTGTTGGAATTTTACTTCATATTCCAACTCTAACTTATTAATAGCATCCTTATCTTCTACACGAGTACGTTTATCTTTTATAGATCTAGAAAATAACTTCTTACCTATAACAACACCTCTTAATGATGGTGAAGCCTTTAAAGATGCATCTTTTACGTCTCCTGCTTTATCTCCAAATATAGCACGTAGTAATTTTTCTTCTGGTGTTGGGTCTGACTCTCCTTTAGGAGTAATCTTACCTATTAAAATATCACCAGGTTTTACTTCTGCACCAATACGGATCATTCCGTTTTCATCTAAGTCTTTAGTAGCCTCTTCAGAAACGTTTGGAATATCATGTGTTAATTCTTCAGCACCTAATTTAGTATCTCTAACCTCTAAAGAGTATTCATCTATATGTATAGATGTAAAGATATCTTCACGTACTACTTTTTCAGAAATTACAATTGCATCCTCAAAGTTATACCCTTTCCAAGGCATAAAGGCTACTTTCATATTTCTACCTAAGGCTAATTCTCCTAATTGAGTTGCATAACCTTCACATAATACTTGTCCTTTTTTAACTTTATCGCCTTTTTCTACAATTGGCTTAAGGTTAATACTTGTACCTTGGTTTGTTTTTCTAAACTTAACCAAGTTGTATGTTTTAGCATCTTCTTCAAAACTAACAAGACGTTCTTCTTCAGTTCTATCATATTTAATAGTAACTTTTTGAGAATCTACGTACTCAACAACACCATCTCCTTCTGCATTAATTAACACTCTAGAGTCTGATGCTACTTGGCGTTCTAAACCAGTACCAACAATTGGAGACTCTGGCCTTAATAATGGAACTGCCTGACGCATCATGTTAGATCCCATCAATGCACGGTTGGCATCATCATGTTCTAAGAAAGGAATTAAAGATGCAGATATTGATGCAATTTGATTTGGAGCAACATCTGTATAATTAATTTCTGCTGGATCTACTACTGGAAAATCACCCTCTTCACGAGCAATTACTTTTTCAACATCAATTTCACCATCTTCCTTTAAAGGAATGTTGGCTTGAGAGATTTTCATTCCTTCTTCTTCCTCTGCACTTAAGTAACCATATTCTTCTGTATCAACAACTCCATTAGTTACCTTACGGTATGGAGTCTCTAAGAAGCCCATTGGGTTAACTTTTGCATATACTGCAAGAGATGAAATAAGTCCAATGTTTGGTCCTTCAGGAGTTTCAATAGGACAAAGTCTTCCGTAGTGCGTATAGTGAACATCACGTACCTCAAACCCTGCTCTTTCTCTTGATAAACCTCCAGGTCCTAGTGCAGATAATCTACGCTTGTGTGTTATTTCTGCTAATGGATTCGTTTGATCCATAAACTGAGACAACTGGTTAGTACCAAAGAAAGAATTAATAACAGAAGATAATGTCTTCGCGTTAATTAAATCTATAGGTGTAAATACTTCGTTATCTCTAACGTTCATACGCTCACGAATAGTTCTTGCCATACGAGCAAGACCTACACCAAACTGCTGAGATAATTGCTCACCAACTGTACGTACACGACGGTTAGATAAGTGATCAATATCATCAATCTCTGCTTTAGAGTTTATAAGCTCTATTAAGTACTTTATTATAGTAATGATATCTTCTTTAGTCAAGACTTGCTTGTCCATTCCAATATCTAACTGTAATTTTTTATTCATTCTGTAACGACCTACTTCACCTAAGTTGTAACGTTGGTCAGAAAAGAATAATTTATCTATAATTCCACGTGCTGTTTCCTCATCTGGCGGTTCAGCATTACGTAATTGTCTATAGATATGCTCAACAGCCTCTTTTTCTGAGTTTGTTGGATCTTTTTGTAATGTATTATGAATAATTGCATAGTCAGACTGTGCATTATTTTCTTTATGTAAAAGGATAGTTTTTACATCTGCCTCCATAATTTCGGCAATATGTTCTTTTTCAAGAACTGTATCTCTATCTAATACAATTTCATTTCTTTCAATAGAAACAACTTCACCTGTATCTTCATCTACGAAATCCTCGTGCCAAGTATTTAAAACTCTAGCTGCAAGTTTACGTCCTAAAACTTTTTTAAGTCCAGCATTTGAAACTTTAACTTCTTCTGATAAATCAAAGATTTCCAAAATATCCTTATCACGTTCAAAGCCAATAGCTCTAAATAAGGTTGTTACTGGTAATTTTTTCTTTCTATCAATGTATGCGTACATAACGCCATTGATATCTGTTGCAAATTCTATCCAAGATCCCTTAAAAGGAATTACTCTGGCAGAATACAATTTAGTACCGTTAGCATGGAAAGACTGTCCAAAGAAAACCCCTGGAGAACGGTGTAATTGAGAAACAACAACACGCTCAGCACCATTAATAACAAATGTACCACTTGGTGTCATATAAGGAATTGTTCCTAAGTACACATCTTGTACTATAGTTTCAAAATCTTCATGTTCTGGGTCCGTACAATAAAGTTTAAGTCTTGCCTTTAGTGGAACACTATAGGTTAATCCTCTTTCTATACACTCTTGAATAGAGTATCTAGGTGGATCAATAAAGTAATCAAGAAACTCTAATACGAATTGATTTCTTGTGTCAGTAATTGGAAAGTTTTCCAAGAAGGTATTATACAAACCTTCGTCGCCTCTTTCATCAGATTTAGTTTCAAGTTGGAAGAAATCCTGAAATGATTTAATCTGAATGTCCAAGAAATCCGGGTAATCTGGAATATTCTTAGCTGATGCAAAATTTATTCTTTGAGTCTGTTTTGTGAACATCAATGGACAAAATTATGTTATGAATAGTATTCTCGTAGTATATTACTTCATATACAATATATATAAAAATGGGATTAGGTCTATACGCATAAAGCGTAAAGACCTATCCCAAAAACGTTATGGTTGTTGCTATTATTTAAGCTCAACTTCCGCTCCTGCTTCTTCTAAAGATTTTTTGATACCTTCAGCTTCGTCTTTAGAAACACCTTCTTTAACAGCTTTTGGTGCGCTATCTACGATGTCTTTAGCATCTTTTAAACCTAAACCAGTTAATTCCTTAACTAATTTTACAACTGCTAACTTAGAAGAACCAGCTGCTTTTAATACAACATCAAACTCAGTTTGCTCATCTGCAGCTTCACCACCAGCAGCTCCACCACCAGCAGCAACAGCTACTGCAGCAGCAGCAGGCTCAATACCGTACTCATCTTTTAATATATTTGCTAACTCATTTACTTCTTTTACAGTTAAGTTAACTAATTGTTCTGCGAAATCTTTTAAATCTGCCATTTTTCTATCGTTTAATAAATTTTTAAAATATAATTGTTTTTAGTGCGTACTACTTTTCGGATAATGTCTTAAGAATTCCAGCGATTTTACCACCACCAGATTTAAGTCCAGAAATAACGTTTTTAGCTGGTGATTGTAACAATCCAATAATATCGCCAATAACTTCTTCTTTAGACTTAATGCTAACTAAAGCATCTAATTGATCATCTCCTACATATACTTCTTCTTCAATGAATGCTCCTTTTAATAAAGGCTTATCAGATTTTTTTCTGAAGTTCTTTATTAATTTTGCTGGTGCATTACTAGTTTCAGAAAACATTAAAGAAGTATTACCTTTTAATACCTCTGGAAGTTCTCCAAAATCTTTATCCGAAGCTTCCATTGCCTTTGCCAGCAATGTATTCTTAATAACTGAAAGTTTAACACCTGCTTTAAAACAAGCTCTTCTTAAGTCAGAAGTAGCTACAGCATCTAAACCAGAAATATCAGCCAAGTAAATGGTTGCATTTTCAGCTAACTGTGAAGTTAAATCTTCTATTACGTTTAATTTTTCTTCTTTTGTCATAATATAAACTTTAAAGCAACAGTTACGCTACTACTTTTGGATCTAATTGAACACTTGGGCTCATTGTACTAGATAGGTAAACGCTTTTTACGTAAACACCTTTTGCAGCAGTAGGCTTTAATTTATTAAGCGTATCAAACAATTCTTTTGCATTCTCCGCGATCTTATCTTCTGAGAAAGAAACTTTCCCGATAGCAGCATGCACAATACCTGTTTTATCAACTTTAAAATCAATTTTACCAGCTTTAACTTCAGATACAGCCTTAGCAATATCCATAGTAACTGTTCCTGTTTTTGGATTAGGCATTAAACCTCTTGGCCCTAAAACTCTACCTAAAGGTCCTAGTTTACCCATTACACTTGGCATAGTGATAATTACATCAACATCTGTCCAACCGCTTTTAATTTTATCCAAATATTCATCTAACCCAACATAATCCGCACCAGCTTCTTTAGCTTCTGCTTCCTTATCTGGAGTTACTAAAGCCAAAACTTTAACATCTTTACCCGTTCCGTGTGGTAATGTTACAACCCCACGTACCATTTGATTTGCTTTTCTAGGATCTACACCCAAACGAACTGCAACATCAACAGATGAATCAAATTTTGTATTAGTTATTTCTTTTATTAAAGCAGATGCTTCTTCCAAAGAATAAAGTTTATTCTTATCTATCTTTGCGTAAGCGTCTTTTTGCTTTTTTGTTAATTTCGCCATTTTAAATTGCTTTTAAGATTTTAAAAAGGTCTAGTACCTGAAACTTTTAAACCCATAGATCTTGCAGTACCTGCTATCATACTCATTGCCGACTCTACTGTAAATGCATTTAAATCTACCATTTTGTCTTCTGCAATTTGCTTAACTTGGTCCCAAGATACACTTGCCACTTTGTTTCTGTTAGGTTCGCCAGATCCTTTCTTTATCTTAGCTGCCTCTAAAAGCTGAACTGCCGCTGGCGGTGTCTTAACGATAAAGTCAAAAGACTTATCTTTAAATACCGTGATAACAACTGGTAAAACCTTACCTTGTTTGTCCTGTGTACGCGCATTAAATTGCTTACAGAACTCCATGATGTTAACTCCGGCAGCACCTAAAGCGGGTCCAACCGGTGGCGATGGATTCGCTGCACCTCCCCTAACTTGTAGTTTAACTACTTTACTTACTTCTTTTGCCATTGTATAAAATTAAATTCGAAAAATATATGCTATTCGGAAGCAACACACATTTTTGCTATGTAACAGTTCTTATTATACTTTTTCAACTTGCATATAACTTAACTCTAATGGTGTTTTTCTTCCGAAAATCTTAACCATCACCTCAAGCTTACGCTTTTCTTCATTGATCTTCTCAACAGTTCCATTAAAACCATTGAAAGGCCCATCAACAACCTTTATTGTTTCTCCTAATACAAAAGGAATAGCAACACTATCTGTAGTCACAGCTAGCTCATCTACTTTTCCTAACATACGATTTACTTCTGATTTTCTTAAAGGGACTGGATCACCACCTTTAACTTCTCCTAAAAAACCAATTACATTAGTTATTGACCTGATGATATGCACCATTTCTCCTCCTAAATTAGCTTTCACCATTATGTACCCAGGAAAATAAACTTTTTCTTTGTTTACTTTTTTTCCGTTACGAACCTGAACTACTTTTTCTGTAGGAACTAAAACATCCTCTAAATAATCAGAAAAACCTAATCTAGCTACTTCACTCTCGATGTAACCCTTAATTTTGTTTTCTTGACCACTTACAGCCCTTACTACATACCATTTTTTCTCTAACACTTCTGACATAGTACGTGGGATAATTAGTTTATTACTTTATCAAAATAAAACTTAACAGCTTTACTAAAAAGCTCATCTACACCCCAAGTTGCCAAGGCAAACAAAATAGTAAAAACAGCTACAACAACCATAAGGTTAGATGCATCTGCTTTTGTTGGCCACGTAACATTATTTCTAAGTTCTTCTACTGATTCTTTAATATATGTTAGCATGCGAATGTTTTACTTTATTATTTAAAAACGAAAGGAAACGCAATTCCTATCTATATGCACGGGCGGAGAGACTCGAACTCCCGACACCTGGTTTTGGAGACCAGTGCTCTACCAACTGAGCTACGCCCGTATATTTACATTGAAAGGTATCCTACCTCGGCAGGACACCCTCAATGTAATTTACTTATTTTAGACCTATTCTATGATCTTAGTTACCTGACCAGCACCTACTGTTCTACCACCCTCACGGATCGCAAAACGTAAACCTTCACTAAGTGCAATAGGAGATAATAATTCTACTGTAATAGTTAAGTTATCACCAGGCATAACCATCTCAACACCTGAAGGAAGATTAATTGTTCCTGTTACATCCGTTGTTCTTACGTAGAACTGTGGACGGTAGTTGTTATGGAATGGCGTATGACGACCACCTTCTTCTTTCTTCAAGATATAAACCTCAGCCTCAAACTTAGAGTGTGGCTTAACAGAACCTGGCTTACAGATTACCATACCTCTACTGATTTGAGATTTTTCAATACCTCTTAATAAGATACCTACGTTATCTCCAGCTTCACCTCTATCCAATATCTTACGGAACATCTCAACACCAGTAATAGTAGAAGCTAATTTCTCAGCACCCATACCAATAATATCAACAGCATCACCTGTATTAGCAACACCAGTCTCTATACGACCAGTTGCAACAGTTCCACGACCTGTAATTGTAAATACATCCTCAACAGGCATTAAGAAATCTTTATCTACATCACGCTTCGGTAATTCAATCCAGTCATCAACAGCAGCCATAAGCTCCATTACTGTATCTACCCATTTTTGCTCACCATTAAGTGCACCTAAAGCAGAACCAGAAACAACAGGTCCATTATCACCATCATACTCATAAAAAGAAAGCAATTCTCTTACTTCCATCTCAACAAGCTCTAAAAGCTCCTCATCATCAACCATATCAACCTTGTTTAAGAAAACAACGATTCTTGGAATACCTACCTGACGACCTAATAAGATGTGCTCACGTGTTTGCGGCATTGGACCATCAGTTGCAGCAACTACAAGTATAGCACCATCCATCTGAGCAGCACCAGTTACCATGTTCTTAACGTAATCCGCGTGACCTGGACAATCTACGTGTGCATAGTGACGGTTAGCAGTTGAATACTCTACGTGAGAAGTATTAATTGTTATACCTCTTTCTTTTTCCTCAGGAGCGTTATCGATAGAATCGAAACTTCTTAATTCAGAAAGACCTGCATTTGCCAATACTGTAGTAATAGCAGCAGTTAAAGTAGTTTTACCGTGATCTACGTGTCCAATAGTACCTATATTTAAGTGCGGTTTGGAACGATCAAAAGTTTCCTTTGCCATGTTTAATGAGTTTTAATCTTAGTTATATATTAGTGTACAAATTATACTTCTTGAGCCAATGACGAGATTTGAACTCGTGACCTCTTCCTTACCAAGGAAACGCTCTACCCCTGAGCTACACCGGCGTAAAACGTTCTTTAATTTAATCGCTATTCTTTACAAATAACTTAAAAACCAATGCCTATAATCAGGAATGACATCGCTGTCTATAAAAACATATTTTCATCTTCAAAAAATCAACTTCAAAATATATTCTTACACAACTTCTTCTTAAACTTTAACACTTAAGAAAAACTTAGAGCGAGAGACCGGGTTCGAACCGGCGACATTCAGCTTGGAAGGCTGACGCTCTACCAACTGAGCTACTCTCGCATTCTTATTTTTTTTTGCAAATCTCTGAAAAATTTTAGAAACTCACAACTTTCATTATTTCAAACAAAACAACCTAATTTTATTTTGCTTTAACTTATTGTGGGGAGAGCAGGATTCGAACCTGCGAAGACGTAGTCAGCAGATTTACAGTCTGCCCTCGTTGGCCGCTTGAGTATCTCCCCAAAACTTTTTTTTCAGTATCAAAAGAACTTTTAAAAAAGCTTGATTTCACATTGTAAAACCAAGACTAACTTTTCAAAATTTAGAGCCGATGGAGGGACTCGAACCCACGACCTGCTGATTACAAATCAGCTGCTCTAGCCAGCTGAGCTACATCGGCTTTTGCCTTACTTTTTTGATTTAAAAAAGCCCGCTATTTCTAACGGACTGCAAATGTATAACTAGTTTTTAGTTTTTCAAAACATTTTTTAAAAAAAATTAAAAAAATTTACACCCTTAATTTTTCTTTTCTTTTAACAAGCTGTCTTTCAATAGAATTGCAAGCAGAGTCAATTGCCTCCTCAAAAGACTTACATTGTTTTTTTACCATAATATTTTCCTTAGGTACCCTAATTTTGATCTCTACAATCTTATTTTCTTTAGAACTTGTATTCTCAACTTTTAAATAAACATCCGAACTTATTACTTTATCATAAAAGGTTTCTAGCTTATCTAATCTGACCTGTACAAAAGACATTAAATCTTCATTTGCATTAAAATTAACTGATTGGGTGTTTACTTTCATAAGAGAAGTTTTTTTTAATTAAACAATATCAGCATCAATAAGATTTGTTATTTTTTATTTCTAGGGTGAGCAGCCAAATGTACTTTTTTTAGTTCCGCTATACTGTTATGTGTATACACTTGAGTAGATGCCAAGCTTGAGTGCCCTAACAATTCTTTTACTGAATTTAAATCCGCCCCTTCATTCAACAAATGAGTCGCAAATGTATGTCTAAGTATATGCGGACTATTTTTTTGCTTAGAAGAGACCTTACTAAAATAGCGATTTATTATTCTATACACAAGGCTTTCATACACTTTAACTCCTGTTTTTAACAGAAACAAAGACTCTTTATCGTTTATTACAGGTAACGCCTCCCTACTGTCCAAATAAAATGCTACCCAAGGACAAACAAATGGAGCCAGTGGCACTATACGCTCTTTATTTCTTTTACCTAAAACCTTTATTGTTTTACCTTTTAGATCTAAATCTTTAACCTTTAAATTAACAAGCTCTATACGCCTTATACCCGTAGCATATAACAGGCCAATTATTAACTTATCTCTTACCCCCTCAAAATCAGTATTAAAATTCACCGTATTCAAGGCTTTTTCTACCTCTTCAAAAGAGAACGGTATTTCTATTTTCTTAGATGTTTTTAAGGCTTTATGTTTCACTAAAGGATGCACTTCTATACGACCTATTTTTTGAAGAAATTTATAATACGCCTTTAAAGAAGCTATTTTTCTATTTACAGACCTATTTGATAGCCCATCTGACACCAAAACTATAATCCAGTTACGAATAAAAACATAGGGCACATCATCTATAGAACTTAATTGATAATTAAGTTCACAAAATTCTACAAACACACTTATATCTTTTGCATAAGCCGTTACAGTATGATGAGAATAGTTTTTCTCTAGTGACAAGTATGATATAAATGCTTCTAATGACATAATAAATTAAAGATACAGCTTTAACTTTAGACAATAAAAAAATCCTATTTAGATTGAAAAATATCAACCTAAATAGGATTTATACTAAAATACTAAGAATTAAATCTTAAAGAATTATACTTCTTCTTGATCTCTTAATCCTTGTACATATTGTGCTTTTTGGATTTGAGCTCTACGAACAACTGACGGCTTTGAAAACTGTTGACGCTTTCTTAACTGACGCATTCCACCTGTTCTATCAAACTTACGCTTGAAACGCTTAAGTGCTCTATCTATATTCTCTCCTTCTTTTACTGGTATAATTAACATGGGCAATAACCTCCTCTCTTTTGTGATTTTTAAGATTGCAAATATATAAACTAATTTACAATTAACAACTACTTATTTATTTATTCTGTTTTTTCTTTGAAAAATACAGTCAAACCTTAGTTTCTATAACCCCGTTAATCAATAGTCTCTTGGATTTTTTTTTGCTAAAATTGGTAAAAACTATTTTGTTGATGGTTTATACTCCTTCTTATCTATTACCATTTTAGCAATAATCTCTTGGAAATTATTTTTGCTAAAATTGGTAAACCTATTTTGTTGCTGGCTTATATTCCTTCTTATCTATTACCATTTTAGCAATAATCTCTCTCAAGATTTCACTAGTGCCACCACCAATAGGACCAAGCCTACTATCTCTAAGCATCCTAGCCATAGGGTAATCTTCCATATAACCATAACCCCCTAAAAACTGCAAACATCCGTAAATAACCTCATCTGCCATTTTTGTAGACTTAAGCTTAGATATTGTAGCTTCTTTTACAACGTACTCTCCTTTGTTTAGCCTGTAAGCTACAGAATAGTTATACTCTCTACAAATCTCCATATCTGCATATAAATCTGAGTATGTATGACGAAGCGCCTGGTATTTATCTATTGTTTTACCAAATGTAGTACGCTCTGACATGTATTGACGTGCATAATCCAAAGCAAATTCTGCTCTTGCATGCGCATTAACTCCCATTATTAACCTCTCTAAGGCAAAGTGCTGCATAATATACGAAAAGCCTTTTCCTTCTTCTCCCATTAAATTAGATGCAGGTATGGTTACATTGTCAAAAGCTATTTCTGCGGTATCAGACGCTCTCCATCCAAGTTTATTTAACTTAGATGCAGATACACCTGCTGTTTCTTTATCCACCATAAAAATACTAATACCCTTATTACCTAATTCAGGACTTGTTTTAGCCGCAACAACCATATAGTCTGCGTAAACCCCGTTAGTAATAAAAGTTTTAGAACCGTTTAAAATATAGGTATCACCTTTTTTTTCTGCAGTAGTCCTCATACCAGCAACATCACTACCTCCAAAAGGCTCAGAAACACATAAACATCCTATTTTTTCACCAGCAATACTCGCCGTTAAATAGTTATCCTTAATAGCATTATCCCCTTCTTTATTAACGTGTGTCATTGCCAAGTACGCGTGTGCCCACATTGCAGCGGCAAATCCTCCAGAGTTAATCTTTTGTAATTCTTCTAAAAAAATAATCGTATAAAAAAGATCTAAGTCTAACCCTCCGTACTCTTCTGGTGACGCCAAGCCAAAATAGCCCATATCTCCAAATTTTTTCCAAATAGAACGATCTATAGTACCAGACTCTTCCCACTTATCTATGTTAGGAACAACTTCTTTTTTTAAAAATTCTTTTAAACTTTCTCTAAATAATTGATGCTCTTCTGTGAAGTACATACCTGCCATACCTGTTGTTTTTTAATCAATGCTCAAATATAACTTAATTCTATCAATCTTATTCACAGTAAAACCCTCAATATTTACTAAATCGTTAAAAGATGTAAATCTTCCGTTTGCTTCTCTATAAGACACAATAGCTTTAGCAACATTGTATTTTATATAAACAAGTTTAGCTATTTCATAAGCACTAGCCTCATTTATATTAATAGGAACAACATTTGGTTTATTAAGCACTTTAAATTGCTTTGCAAGTCGCTTTACAACTTCTGGCTCTAGCCCGTAAACATCTTGTAACTGCTCATCAACTACAAAACCACCTAACCTATCTCTAAACTTTACTATTCTGGCAGATAATTTTTCTCCAATACCATTTACTACTTGCAAGTCTATTGCTGTGGCTTTATTAATATCCTTAACTATATAATTGATACTTTTAGTTGACTTGTTAGCAACAACCAATTTTTTATTAAATTTTGAAGTTTTCCAATCTGGAAATTTAAAATAAGGAGATATGCTATTTAACAATGAGTCTGATACGTTTGTTACACGCTTAAAATCCGCTACAGAATTTACATATTTATTTGTTGCTCTATAGGCGTGTAGCTTATCTATTTCCTCTATAGACATTCCTAAAGTATACCCTTTATAATCTGATATATAATTAGGGTTAAAAGGATACAACTTAAATGTATTTTTTTCTATAGATTGATTTTTTAAAGAATCTATTGTAGCCTGCAGCTCCTTACTATGTGTAAGACTGTTTTCTGAAGAAGAAAATAAACCATTAGAAACAGCGTAATAAACAACCTGAAGAATTACAATAAATAATAACAAAAAGAAAATCCCACTCTGCTGGTCTTTATCAAACCGAAAGTGGGATTTAAAATTCTTCATTACTACTTTTATTTCTTTTCTACCATCTGCTTTTTAAACAGTTGGTTAGATTTTAATTTTCTAAAGTATTCTGATAGATCTTTTTTAACCTCACCAGACATAATATACAAACCAATTATATTAGGAAAAGACATTGCCAAAATCATCATATCTGAAAAATCTAACACTGCCCCTAAACTAACCGAGGCTCCTATTACAACAAATACTAAGAAAAACATCTTATAAATAAATTCTGTTCTTTTACTTTTTCCAAATAAGTAAGTCCAAGCACGCATACCGTAATAAGACCAAGAAATCATTGTAGAAAATGCAAATAAGAAAACAGCCAATGCAAGTACATATGGGAACCAAGAAATTTGACTACCAAAAGCATCTGATGTTAATTGTGCACCAGCCATACCTTCTACTTCGTGCATACCAGTAAATATTAATACTAATGCCGTTAATGTACAAACCACTACAGTATCTATAAAAGGCTCCAAAAGAGCTACAAAACCTTCTGACGGAGGATTATTTGTTTTTGCTGTACTATGCGCAATTGCTGCAGAGCCCACACCAGCTTCATTAGAGAATGCTGCTCTCTGAAAACCTACAACCAATACACCTATTACACCACCTTTTAACGCAGACGGACTAAACGCACCTTCTACTATTGCAGAAAAAGCAGGTCCAATATTTTGAATATTCATTACAATTACTGCTAAAGCAGCTACAACATATATAGACGCCATTACCGGTACAATTTTACCAGTTACTTTAGCAATACTATTAATACCACCAATAATAACAACACCAACTAATATTGCTGTTACAATACCAAACCAAAATCCGTTACCAGCAAGTGCAGGAAATTGCCCCGCTAACTGCTCAAAAGATTGATTAGCTTGAAACATATTACCACCACCAAAAGAAGCACCAACGGCCAATACTGCAAACAAACCTGCAAGCACTTTACCTAGTCCTTTCATATTTCTTTTTTCTAGCCCGTAACGCAAATAGTTCATTGGACCTCCAAATACCCTACCATCAGGTAAAATATCTCTGTACTTTACACCTAAAGTACATTCTACAAATTTTGAAGACATTCCTAATAAACCACATACTATCATCCAAAAAGTAGCACCTGCGCCACCCAAAGATACCGCTACAGCTACACCAGCAATGTTACCCAAACCTACAGTACCAGATACCGCAGTAGCTAATGCCTGAAAGTGAGTTACCTGACCTGGAGCGTCTGGATCATCATATTTACCTTTTGCTAATTCTAATGCATGTCCAAATCCACGAATATTAATAAAGCCCATTCTTACAGTAAAGAAAGTAGCCCCCAATACTAACCAAATAACAATAAAAGAAATTGGTTTAGTTAAAGGATCTCCGTTTGGATGTGTTAATACAATTGGCTCATCATAATTAATTTCTGCAAAATAGTGAGCACCTTGTTCTATTACGTGTTCTTTATTTTCTGAGTTGTAAACAACATTACCCTCTTTAGTAATTTGATCTAAAGTACCGTTTGCTAAAGCTTTTATGCTTATTTCCTCACCAGCATTATTAGACAAAACAGCTATTGGCTCTCCTTGCTTTACTTTTTCTCCGTTAGATTTAAGCCATTTTTTTAATGTAAACTTATCGTCTAATTCAGGAGACCAATTAGGAATACCAACTCTTTTAGAGTCTGCATACACTACAGGATCATAAATACCAATAGCAGCAAAAGGGTCCCAAAACAAAACAGACCCCAAAGCACTTACAGCTGGAGTCATGGTACCGTTAAAAACTTCGGTAATTGCTTCTGATTCTACAGTAAAAACTTTAGTTACACTTTTACCACTAGAATCTGAAATTATACAGGTATAAGATATACCTTCTACTAATCCTGTTGCCTTATTTGAGCTTAAAGGAGTGCTCTGATTACTCCATTTATAGGTATAAGGGGCTTCTCCTCCACTTACCTCTAACTTAATCACTCCATCATTAATAGAATTTGAGGGGTTAAAAACTTTTCCTTCTACGCTAAAATCCTGAGCAAAAACAGACATAGACATAATAAAAGAAAGAAAATATAGGTATTTCTTCATCGTTGATTGAATTTTTTGAGTTAGTTAGGGCAGCAATATCCAAAAAATAATCAACTCAATCAAGGAATTTTCATTAAATTATCAATCAATCTGGAAGATTTCATTCAATTTCATAATTTGCTCTGGCCTACCCAAAACTATAACTTTACTTTTAGATTCTAGCTGCAAATTAGCTTCTGGATTAATAATATATTCACCATCAGGAGCAATGTAACCTATTATAGTACAACCTGTTCTTTTTCTTAAATCTAAATCTCTTATAGAGTTACTTGTTATGTTATCTGTTAAATCCTCTATAGCAATTTCTTCTAAAGTTGTGGTGTGTTTACCCTCTGTAGAAAGCTTATCTAAAAAACTAATTAAATCTGGCATTACCACTAAAGATGCCATATGATCACCACCTATTTTATCTGGCATTATAACTTTATCCGCTCCTGCTAATATTAATTTACGTTCTGAGTTTACCAACGAGGCCCTGCTAATAATAAAAAGATTTTTGTTTAATTGCCTACTAGATAACACTACAAATAAATTTGATGCATCATCTGGCATTGCTGTAATTAAATATTTTGCTTTAGCTACACCTGCCTCTATTAAAGATTCATCATCCGTGGCATCACCCTCAATAAAAAGAATGTCTTCTTCATACTTTTCAATTACTTCTTTGTCTTTCTCTATAACTACAAAAGGTCTCTTATAACTACTTAGACGTTCTGCTGCTTGCGCACCGTTTCTTCCGTAACCACAAATAATAATATGACCAGAAAAATCTTTTATTTTATTTTTCACACGCTTCTTTTTTAAAATTTGTAAAGAATTTTTACCCAAAACATATTCTGTAACCACAGATATTGCATAAGCAACAATAAAAACACTAGATATTATTAAAAATATAGTAAAAATTTTAGATGGCGTATCTAAGGGTTTTACCTCTGAAAAACCAACTGTTGCCATTGTAATTACTGTCATATACACAGCTTCCATCCAACTATAATTAGATATATACCTGTAACCCAAGACTCCTATTACTAAAATAGAAACAATTAATAGCTGTGCTATATAAATTTTGGACCTAAATAGTTTTAAAAGCTTCACTTAATATTATGATGTTAATTACAAAGATATTGGTTGCTTTTTTGCAACAATTTTCTTTTAGAAGGTATTGTATTGTTACAAGTCAAATACAGAAGTTCTTTTAGTGTACAACAAGTCTTTAATTTTTAACCAAAAAGCCAAAAACAAATACAATGCAAAACCAAACCCTAAGGTTGCAAAAGTTAGGTATATAAAAGATGTACGTACAATACGCGCTCGTATACCAAAACGCTCTGCAATACGCCTACAAACCTCAAAACCTCGTTTTTGAAAATAGTATAAAATGTTATAGAAAAATTTCATACCATAAAATTAACCATTTCTACTTAATAAACTACTACCAACCGCACATTGCAAGCATTTATTTTTTGTACAATACATTTTATACAATTGCAAAACAGCCTGACTATCTTTTGCGTTTTGCACATTAAGCTTTATATTTTTAAAGCCCGAAACAATACTATTTTGCTCTTTATCTAAAGCAGTACTTATTTGCAAAATATTTTCATTATCATCTTTACCCACATATTTAGAATAACAAAAGCGCAAAGGTAAAATGGTGTTAATTATTAATAAATTTACAAAAGACTTGGTTAGTCTTTTTTTACTAACCTTAGATTCTTTACCAAACGTATAATGATTATCCCAATAATTACTAGCTACAACATTACATAAATCATAAATTTGATCTACTGTTTTTGCTTGCATTAGTTTTGCAAATAAAGTTTGATGCTTAACATACAAAGCACATAATTGAGATAAACGTATTGTAGGGAAATTGGTTGGTCTTAATTTAAAAAAAGCTACTGAAACCTGATCATGAATACTAAAATTAAATTTATGTGCTAAAAAAGCATATTCTTTTTTCAACTCTAAATAGTAGTTATCTAAAATTTCATCATTTTGTAACAAACCAGACATACCAAACAAAAGGCTTTCTGCTTGTAATGGTTTTACACTTACTTTTTTAAAAACACTAAAATCTATATTTTTTGCAAGTTGCAAAAACGACTCTCCATTTATTGCAGAGCCAAAATTTTTCATCAATAAAGCAAAAAGCACATGCTCCCAATTGTTATTAGAATCTGTTAAAAGTTGTTGTATTAAGATTGATTTTTGCTCTAAACGCTCAAAATACAAACGATCTAACCAATTTTGCATTAAAAAAGAATCTACTGTCGCTACGTCTTTTTCGCAATTGATAAATTTTTGGTTCTTTGAAGAAAATAATTGCTTGTAATTATTTAAAATATGTAAAGGAATATAGTCTTTTAAAACAAGCGTAGGAATTTCTGAGTTGTCTGACCTAAAAACTGTAGCATCTTCTTGCCAAACAACGTGTAAAATTACATTGTCGTAATTTTTATCTTTCTCATGATTGTGCGCATACCAGTCTGATGCGTTTATATGTATTTCTACATTACCTGCCCAAAGCTGGTTTCCTATTTTTAATTGCGCATTAAAAAAGTCTGGCCCTTCATTATAGTTATGCGTGCCAACAGACGTAATTGTAATTGCGTCTCCCTTTGTTGTTTGCAAGCCTTTTAATTGTATTTTTTTATATTTCCATATAAAATGTAAAAGGTCTTCACGCATAACTATATTAAAATTGTTTGCTTACTAAAGTAAACAAAAGAAAGTTAACAAGTCTATTGCTCAGCAACTTCACCTTCCCAATTCATAAAACCGCCTTCTAAATTATAAGCGTTTTCAAAACCAATGCTATTCATAATTGCACAAGCCTGCCCACTGCGGTTACCAGATCTGCAATACACATAGTATGTTTTTGTTTTGTCTAATTTTTCAAGTTCATCTATAAAACCTTGACCTTTGTAAATGTCTATATTTACTGCATTTGGTATAATACCTTCAGCTATTTCATCTTCAGTTCTTACGTCTAATATAAAAGCGTTGGCATCCTCTGCCATTTTTGCACTCCACTCTTGTTGTGTTAAATCCATATTAAATATTTTTTTTCAAAAGTAATTAAAATAAAAATTACATACATTTGTATATACAATTATTGTAGCAACATGGATGTAGACAAAATTTTAAAAACGAATAAACCATTACCTCTAGAAGGTAAAACAATTATTCATTTGACTTTAGTACACCAGCACATCTCTGAAAAAACAACAGAAGCCTTAAAACCTTTTGATGTTTCTGTACAGCAATTTAATGTATTACGCATTTTAAAAGGCCAAAACGGAAAAGCGGCTAACCTTAGCACATTAAACGAACGTATGGTTTCTAAAATGAGTAACACTACAAGATTAGTAGATAAACTTATTCTAAAAAAACTAGTTAAAAGAAGTATTTGCCCTGATAACAGAAGAAAAATAGAAATTTACATCACTAAAAAAGGGAAAGATGAGTTGGTTAAAATGAGTAAAGCCATGCTAAATATGGAAGAGTTACTATTAAAAAATGTTACACAAGAAGACTTAATATCCTTAAATAAACTTTTAAATAAATTAAATACAGACAATTAAAACAAATAAAAACAAGAATTATGAAAAAATTATCAATTAGTATTTTAGCATTAGTATTTTCTGTTGCTTCATTAACAGCTCAAGAGAAAAAAATTAATACAGAGTCTAGTAAAATCACCTGGAAAGGATACAAAGTAACTGGTTCTCATGAAGGAACTTTAAAATTTAAAGACGGTTCTTTAGTTTTTAAAAATGATAAACTATCTGCTGGTGAATTTGTTGTAGATATGACAACTTTAACAGTTACAGATTTAGAAGGTGGAATGAAAGGAAAATTAGAAGGACACTTAAAGTCTGATGATTTCTTTAGCACAGAAAAAAACACAACATCTAAACTAGTTTTTACAGTTGGTAAAGCAACAGGTAAAAATGCATATGCAGCAAAAGGTAATCTAACAATAAAAAACATTACAAAACCTGTAGACTTTACAATATCTGTATATGGTAGCAAAGCAACAGCTAGCTTAAAAATAGACAGAACAGACTTTGACATTAAATACAAGTCTGGTAGTTTTATTGAAAACTTAGGAGACAAAGCTATTTATGACGATTTTGATCTTGTTGTAGATTTACAATTCTAAATAAAACAAAACCAATAAATGTTTTAAACCTCACTTTTGTGAGGTTTTTTATTTTTTATGCAACTCTTGTTGGGTATTATAAAATTCCTTTATATATTTGACCTAATGAAAATAACAACTAACATATGGTGGTGGAACAACTTACGTCAAACGTCGTGAGCAAAGCACCATTGTAACAATATACATAAAAGGCTTGTCTATCACGACAAGCCTTTTTTTATTTAAAAAATTTAAAGTTAAAATGAAATACAATCTAACATCACACTACAAAAAAATACTTGCAGATACTATTACACCTGTTAGTATGTACTTAAAAATTAGGGATAAATTTCCTAATAGTATTTTATTAGAAAGTAGCGACTACCACGCAAATAATAATAGTTTTTCCTATATCTGCTGCAATCCTATTGCATCTATAAAGATAGAAAACGAAACTATTTTAGAGAATTACCCAGATGGTACTAGTACTGCTACAACTATAGACAGTAGTGTAGATGTAGCAACAGTATTACACAATTTTAGCAATAAATTTAGCTCTAACAATAACGACTTTAAATTTATAAACAATGGCCTTTTTGGCTATATGGCTTATGATTCTGTTCGTTATTTTGAGGACATAAACATTACTAAAAAAGATAATTCTGTTATTATACCAGATATGTATTATGCGGTATATAAAAATGTAATTGCTATTAATCATTTTAAAAATGAAGCCTACATATTTGCTCACACCTACAATACAGAAAATAACATACCTGAAATAGAACAATTATTAAATGTTAGAAACTTTGCTACATATAACTTTGCAAAAGAAGGCGAAGCAACTTCTAACTTAACAGATAAAGAGTTTTTAGATCAAGTAGATTTAGCTAAAAAGCATTGCCAGCGTGGAGACGTTTTTCAACTTGTTTTATCCAGAAGGTTTTCTCAGGAATTTAAAGGAGACGAATTTAATGTATACCGCGCTTTACGCTCTGTAAACCCATCTCCTTACCTATTTTATTTTGATTATGGAGATTTTAAAATATTTGGTAGCTCGCCAGAGGCACAAATTATTGTAAAAGATGGTAAGGCAGAAATTCACCCAATTGCTGGTACTTTTAAACGTACAGGTAACGATGAAAAAGATGCAATTATTGCCAAAGAATTAACAGAAGACGACAAAGAAAACAGTGAACACGTTATGCTGGTAGATTTAGCCAGAAACGATTTAAGTAGAAACGGAAACACAGTTACCGTAGAAAACTATAGAGAGGTTCAGTTTTTCTCTCACGTAATACATTTGGTATCTAAAGTTACAGGGATTAAAAAAGACAACATACCTACAATGAAGGTTGTTGCAGACACTTTTCCTGCTGGTACTTTAAGCGGTGCGCCTAAGCATATGGCTATGCAACTTATAGAAAAATATGAAAAAACTAGTCGTGGATACTACGGTGGCGCCATTGGTTTTATGGATTTTAATGGGAATTTTAATCACGCTATAATGATTAGAACTTTTTTAAGTAAAAACCATCAATTACACTACCAAGCTGGTGCAGGTTTAGTTGCCGCATCTAACCCAAAAGACGAACTACAAGAAACATACAACAAATTAGGAGCACTAACCAAAGCTTTAGAAATAGCTGAGAATATTTAAGACAATGAAAAAAATACTAGTTATAGATAATTACGACAGTTTTACATACAATTTAGTGCACTACCTAGAAGATTTAGATTGTGATGTTACAGTAAAACGAAACGACCAACTTACACTTGAAGAAGTAGATGCTTTTGAAAAAATAGTACTTTCTCCAGGTCCTGGTATTCCGGATGAAGCAGGTTTACTAAAACAAATTATTGCTACATACGCTCCAACTAAAACCATTTTAGGTGTTTGTTTAGGTCAACAAGCCATTGGTGAAGTTTTTGGCGGTTCTTTAATTAATTTAGAGCAAGTTTACCACGGTATTGCTACCACAATTACAGTAACAAAAGACGATGTTTTATTTGCAGGTTTAGGCAAAAAATTAAAGGTTGGGCGCTACCATTCTTGGGTTGTAAACCCAGATTTACCAGAGGTTTTAGAAGCTACTTCTGTAGATGAAAACGGACAAATAATGTCTTTACGCCATAAGGTTTATGATGTTAACGCTGTGCAGTTTCATCCAGAATCTGTTTTAACACCAGAAGGCAAACAAATGCTAAAAAATTGGGTAAATAAATAAAATAAACAGTTTGTAAAATTTACTTATTCAATTAAAAAAATAAAAATGAAAATAATATTAAATAGATTAATTAATCACGAAATTCTTTCTAAAGAAGATGCCAAAAATGTTTTGGTTAACATAGCCAAAGGCGATTATAACACAAGTCAAATTGCAGCTTTTTTAACTGTTTATATGATGCGCAGTGTTACTATTGAAGAGTTAGAAGGTTTTAGAGATGCATTACTAGAGCTATGTTTGGCGGTAGATTTATCTGCCTATAACCCCATAGATTTATGTGGTACCGGTGGTGATGGCAAAGATACTTTTAATATTTCTACACTTGCTTCTTTTGTTACTGCAGGCGCTGGCATTAAAGTTACCAAACACGGTAATTACGGTGTGTCTAGTAAATGTGGTAGTAGTAATGTAATGGAGTCTTTGGGAATTAAATTTAGTAATGACGTTGACTTTTTAGAAAAAACTATAGACAAAGCTGGTATTTGCGTGCTGCACGCGCCGCTTTTTCACCCTGCAATGAAAAATGTTGCGCCAATACGTAAAGAGTTAGCTGTTAAAACATTCTTTAATATGCTAGGCCCAATGGTAAACCCTGCTTTTCCTAAAAACCAAATGGTAGGTGTTTTCAATTTAGAATTAGCAAGAATGTATGGTTACCTTTATCAAAATACAGACAAAAACTTTACTGTTTTACACGCCTTAGATGGTTATGATGAAATTAGTTTAACTGGTAACACTAAAACAATATCGCGCCTATCAGAAAATATGCTTAAACCAGAAGATTTTGGGGTTCAGCAAATAAACCAATCTGATATTGTTGGTGGTGATACAGTAGAGGCTTCTGCAAAAATATTTGTAGATATTTTAAGCGGTAAGGGTACAAATCCGCAAAACAATGTTGTTTGTGCCAATGCAGGTATTGCAATTGCTACAGTACAAAATATTACGCCTAAAGAAGGCTTTTTAATGGCGCAAGAATCTTTGCGTAGCGGTAAAGGATTAGAAGCATTAAAAAAATTACAAAAGCTAAGTGCATAAATGGATATCTTAGAAAAAATAGTACGCGACAAACGCAAGGAGGTAGATTTAAGAAAATCTCTTATTCCTGTATCCCAATTAGAAACTTCAGTTTTATTTAATAGAAATACAAACTCTTTGGCTACAGCATTAATAAATAGTAATTCTGGCATTATTGCAGAACATAAAAGAAGATCGCCATCAAAAGCAGTAATAAATAATAGCCTATCGGTACAAGATGTTGCTACTGGTTACCAAAATGCTGGTGTTTGCGGTATGTCTGTTTTAACAGATGGTAAATACTTTGGTGGCTCTTTAGATGACTTGTTAACCGCTAGAGCTGCAGTGCAAATGCCATTACTACGTAAAGAATTTATTATAGATGAATACCAAATACTAGAAGCAAAAGCATATGGTGCAGATGTTATTTTATTAATTGCTGCCATACTTACTAGAGATGAAATAAAACAATTTTCTGAGTTTGCCAAAAGCTTAAACTTAGATGTTTTATTGGAAGTACACAACGAAGAAGAGTTGCACAAATCTATTATGCCTAGTTTAGATATGTTAGGTGTAAATAATCGTAACTTAAAAACATTTACGGTGAGTTTAGATACTAGTAAATCTCTATCTAAATTAATACCTAATGATTTTGTTAAAGTATCTGAAAGTGGCATTAGTAATATAGAAGCTATTAAAGAATTACAACCCTATGGTTACAAAGGCTTTTTAATAGGTGAAAACTTTATGAAAACTAATAATCCTGGCGATAGTGCTAACAATTTTATTAAATCTTTAGCCTAATGAAACTAAAAGTTTGTGGTATGAAGTATTTAGAAAATATGGAGGCTGTTGCTACATTGCAACCAGATTTTCTAGGTTTTATATTTTGGGAGCCTTCTTCTCGGTTTTTTAATGGTAAAATGGGTAACATACCTAAAAACATTAAAAAAGTTGGTGTTTTTGTTGATGCTGATTTGGATTATGTTGTAGATCGTATAAACCAGTATAATTTAGATATTGTACAATTACACGGTAAAGAGTCTCCTGAATTTTGTAAAGGCTTGCGAAATTCTAATTTGGGATTAAAAGGTAAACAACCACAAATAATAAAAGTTTTTTCTATTAAAGATAGTTTTGATTTTAGCATTCTTGCTCCCTTTGAAAAAGTATGCGATTACTTTTTATTTGATACAAAAGGCAAACTACCTGGCGGTAACGGCTATACATTTAACTGGTCTGTTTTAGAAAACTACCCGTCTACCAAACCGTACTTT
The DNA here is from genome assembly GCF_030546975.1 of Cellulophaga sp. 3_MG-2023. Lineage (NCBI taxonomy): Bacteria > Pseudomonadati > Bacteroidota > Flavobacteriia > Flavobacteriales > Flavobacteriaceae > Cellulophaga > Cellulophaga sp. 3_MG-2023. The sequence goes on along the minus strand of NZ_JAUOPS010000008.1, from coordinate 120,846 downwards.
TTAAGTGGCGGTATTGGTGTAGATGATGTATATAAAATTAAAGAGTTTTTTAAAACTACTGCTTCAAAATACTGTGTTGCAATAGATGTAAACAGTAGTTTTGAAACAGAACCAGGATTAAAGAATATTGAAAAATTAAAAGAATTTAAAACAGCATTAAGTATCTAAACTAAGTACTTAATACTTAACACTAATTCAGATGAATTATAATGTAACAGAAAAAGGATATTACGGAACATTTGGCGGTGCCTATATTCCAGAAATGTTATATCCTAACGTAGAAAACCTACGTCAAAATTACCTTAAAGTTATGGCAGAGCCCGACTTTAAAGCAGAGTTTGATCAGCTTTTAAAAGATTACGTAGGCAGGCCGTCTCCTTTGTACTTTGCAAAAAGATTGTCTGAGAAGTACAATACAAAAGTCTATTTAAAAAGAGAAGATCTTAACCACACAGGTGCACACAAGGTAAACAATACTATTGGTCAGATTTTAATGGCTAAAAAACTAGGTAAACAACGTATTATTGCAGAGACTGGTGCTGGCCAACACGGCGTTGCTACAGCTACAGTTTGCGCACTAATGGATATGGATTGTGTTGTTTATATGGGAGAGATTGATATTGCTCGCCAAGCACCAAACGTAGCACGTATGAAAATGCTTGGAGCAGAAGTAAGACCTGCTCTTTCTGGTAGTAAAACATTAAAAGATGCTACTAATGAAGCTATTCGTGACTGGATTAATAATCCTGTAGATACCCATTATATTATTGGTTCTGCAATTGGGCCGCATCCTTATCCAGATATGGTTACTAGGTTTCAATCTGTAATATCTGAAGAAATAAAATGGCAGCTAAAAGAAAAAGAAGGACGCGAAAATCCGGATTATGTAGTTGCGTGTATTGGTGGTGGTAGTAATGCTGCTGGTACATATTATCACTTTTTACACGAAGAAGAAGTTGGTATTATTGCAGTAGAAGCTGCTGGTAAAGGTATAAATTCTGGCGAAAGTGCTGCTACATCTGCTCTTGGTAAAGAAGGTGTTATACACGGTTGCAAAACTTTATTAATGCAAACGCAAGACGGACAAATTACAGAGCCCTACTCTATTTCGGCTGGTTTAGATTATCCAGGTGTAGGACCATTACACGCACATTTATATAAATCTGGCAGAGGTGAGTTTTACTCTGCTACAGATGATGAGGCTATGCAAGCTGGCTTAGAACTAACAAAACTAGAAGGCATTATACCTGCTATAGAAAGTAGCCACGCTTTAGCAATTTTTAAACACAAAACTTTTAAACCAGACGATGTTGTTGTACTAAGTTTATCTGGTCGTGGCGATAAAGATTTAGATAATTACATTAAATATTTTAACTTATAAAATTGTATAATGAATAGAATTAATCAGAAAATGCAAGAAGACAAAAAACTTCTTTCATTGTACTTTACAGCAGGTTACCCAGAGCTTAACAATACAGTTAAAATAATTGAAGATTTAGAAGCTAGCGGTATAGATATGATTGAAATTGGATTGCCTTTTAGTGATCCACTAGCAGATGGACCAACCATACAAAACAGCTCTACAATTGCGCTTAAAAATGGTATGACCACCAACTTACTTTTTGAGCAATTAAAAGATATACGTAAAACAGTTTCTATACCTTTAATTGTTATGGGATATTTTAACCCAATGTTACAATATGGAGTTGAAGCCTTTTGCAAAAAATGTGCAGAAATTGGTATAGACGGTTTAATTATGCCAGATTTACCTTTGGCTGTTTACCAGGATGAATACGAAGCTATTTTTAAAAAGTACAATTTAAAAAACATCTTTTTAATTACACCACAAACTAGCAACAAGCGTATTAAGCAAATTGATGAAGCATCTGATGCCTTTATTTATATGGTAAGTTCTGCTAGTGTAACGGGGTCTAAATCTGGCTTTGGAGATGAGCAAACTGCTTATTTTAAACGCATAGCTAGTATGCAACTTAAAAACCCACAAATTGTTGGTTTTGGTATTAACAACAACGAGACATTTACACAAGCAACAGAAGATGCAAAAGGTGCAATTATTGGCTCTGCATTTATAAAACACCTAACAGAAAATGGTGTAGATACCATTAAAGAGTTTGTACAAAAAATAAGATAAGAACTTATTTTTAGATCATAAAAAAAGCTGTTTCACAATTGAAACAGCTTTTTTGTTTTTTGGTTATTTACGGTTATTATTTTCTGTATTGTATAGCCTTGTTAGGGTAATCTGTAATTAAACCATCTACTCCCATTGCTAATAGGTTTTCCATATCAGTCTCATTATTAACTGTCCAAGGAATAACTTTCATATTTTTAGAGTGTAGTTCTGCTATAACTTCTTTAGATAACATACTATGTAACGGACTATATATTTGTGGTACAAACCCTAATGTATCTAAATTAGTTTTTACATCATCTTTATATACCAAAGCAGCCAATGTGTACTCTGGATAATTTTGATGTAAATATTGCAACACTCTAAAATCAAAACTTTGTAGCACTACATTTTCTACAGCAATTTTATCTTTAATTGTTGCTATAACTAAATCAGAAAAATCTTTTGGATTAGGGTGATAAATACCATCTCCCTCAGGTAAACTCTTAATTTCTATATTATACTTTATTGGTGTTGCATTACCTGCTGTTAAAGAATCTGCAAGAGCTATAACATCTAACAATAAAGGTTTAGTTACAAACTGTTTTTCTTGCTCTGAAAACTTAACGTTACCCATACTACCACAGTCGTATTTTTGAGTTTGCTTGTACGTATGCTCATAAATATTTAATGCAATCGAATCTTTTTTAGCAATAGTTTGCCCAAGAGAATCCATACAAAAAAGCGGATTAAAATAAGGCTCATGAGATACCAAAACTTGTTTATCTTTGGTTACAGCCAAATCTAACTCAATAGTATTCACCCCCAACTCTATTGCTTTTGTAAAAGCTGGTATGCTATTCTCTGGCATTAAACCTCTAGCACCACGGTGACCTTCTAAATCAAAATTATAAGTTACCACTGTTTCTTCAACCGGAGTTGCGTCTTCTTTTTTTTCTTTCTTTTTATCGCTCTGCTTACAAGCCATAAAACCAAGACCAATAAGGCCGCAAATAACTATTTTTAATTTCATTTTATAATTTTATTTAAAAAGTCAACTGTATTTAAATACACACCTTCCCAATCTTTGGATCTAATATCACTTGCTATAACGTGATTTCCACTTCTTGGAAAAGCCATTTTAGTTTTATCTTCTTCTGGTGTTCCTAGAGCATTAAACATTACTTGCATTGCTGGCACAGAAACAACTTTATCTTGCTCTTCTTCATTTTTATAATAGTATCCTAAAAACACAGGACAAGTGACTTTTGAAAAAGTTTCTGTTGTCATTGTATTTGTAAGCATAGTAATTAATGAAATATAGCCATTTATGTGATAGTTGGTAGACCAATATTTTGCTTCTAATTCTGGACGTTTTTGCACTTGTATTGTACCTCCTAAAGCCTTGATAAATTGCTCTTTTCCTCCTGGTTGTATTACTGCTTTCATTGCTGGGTTAAGCAAATCTATAAACGGAGAATACAAAACCAACGCTTTTATATCTTTATCTTCTGCTGCTATTGCCAAGCTTAATGTACCACCTGTAGATGTGCTAATTACAATAACCTCATCTCCTAACAGTTTGCCATAAGCAATTGCTTGTTTTGCAGATGCAATGTAATTCTCAGGTGTTAAGTTTTCAAACGTATTATCTCTGTAAATTCCGTGCTCCTCTAAACGAGCCATATAGGTGTTTGCTTTAAAGTGAGTAGATAACTGAGACATTACTGGCTCACCTTCTGCATAACTAGCTCCAAAACCGTGCAAATACACAAAAGCTATAGGAGATTTTTTATACTTATAATCGTCTGACCATATAATATGTGCTTCATTATCTTCCTTAAGACCAACAACATTACTCTCCTCTATTTGTATATTTTTCTCTAACTCTTTTAGTTCTTGCATTTTTGCCCCTTTTTGTGCGGTTGCAAAAAACGTAAATACTAGAAATAAAGAAAGGATATATGTATTTTTATTTTTCATTTAATTGTTTTTTAATTATTTAGTTTAAAAATTTACAGACAATTGCAATCCGTAAAATGCAGGAGGACCAGCAATAAAAGTTGGTATACCAAAAGCACCACCTGTATTACCAGCATCTATAATAAACTCCTCGTCTAAAACATTAGTTGCATACAAACTAATCTCATATTTATCTTGTATGGTTACACCTGCTCTAATGTTTAGTAAACCATAACCATCTTGAGATATGTTTGGTAAATTAGTTTCCTCAAAAAACACTTTAGACTTGTAAGTGTATGTTGGCCTTAAAAATACAGCAACTTTATCATTTAAAGTAGGGTTGATATTAAATCCTGCAGAGAAAGAATGTTCTGGTGTTAACCTAAATGTATTTCCTGCCAATTGCTGTGGGTTACCGTCTGAATCTTCATCGTCAAAAGAAGCATCTATATACCCGTAATTAGCAAAGAAAGAACTACTTTTTGCAAATTGGTACTGCATAGCAGCCTCAAAACCTAATGCAGTTGCACTACCACTATCATTAGGAAGAATTACCAAACCATCTGTTTCATCTAAACGTGCTATTGTTGTTTGAAAGTTACTGTAGTCATAAAAGTACCCATTTACATCAAACTGTAGTTTATTGTCTAACATTAATGATTTTAGTCCTAACTCATAAGACCAAACAGTTTCGTCTGACAACACATTTACTTCTGTAGCTGATACATTAATTACATTTGGTCTTCTTCCGCGTGCAACATTACCAAAAACAGTTACTGCATCACTTAAATCATAATTAACTGCAAACCTACCTACTGCAGATGTAAATGTTTCACTAGCTGTAATTTTTCCATTTGTTGGTGTAAATAAGTTGTTAGGGTAAGCTCCTAAAAAGTTACCTAACACCCCTGGATTATCTGCATTTATAACTTCTAAACCTGCATTACTATTCTCTAAGGTTGCTCTTAGTCCTAGTGTAAGAGTTAGCTTATCTGTAACATCATAAGAAGCATCTGCAAAAATATCACCAGAATAATTTTCTCCGTAATTAATAGAGTTTTCGCTATTAAAAGATAATAATGGAGCACCTGCCAATGGTCCAAAACTGCCAGGATCATTAGGAATGTTAGGGAACAAAGTAGGTACACCGTTTACTACCAAAGCATCTGTAGCTACTAAAAGCGCTAGGTAACTTTGCTCATTAACCTCAAAAGGAACTGCTTGTGATCCGTTTTCATAAAAGAAATTTGCTCCCACAAAACCAGATAATTTATCATCATTATCAAAATTAAAACGTACTTCTTGACTAAATTGTTCTCCTTCTGAAACCTCTCTAAAAAATAAAACTGGTGCTGCTGTACCATCTGCATCAAAGGCTTCATCTGAGTTAAATTTTCGGTATGCAGAAATAGAAGTTACATCCCACTTGTCATTAAGTGACGACTTTAAAATCCCAGTAAAACCATAAACTGTACGGTCTAAACCCAGTTCTTTACCACGCTCTAAGTCTGCAAAAGAATTAGGATTTAAATCGCCTCCTAAAGGAGCAAAAGTTCCACTTTTAAAAGAAGTACCTGGAGGTGTATCTTGTTGCCAATTTGCAATAAAATCAAACGTAGTATTATCACTAATCATATATTTTAAAGAACCTCTAAGTGCCAAAGTTTCTTTACCATTTAGGTCTCCACCAGAAAGGTTTTCTATATACCCATCTCTTCTATTGTAAATTGCAGCTACACGAGCAAATAACTTATCTTTTACCAAAGGAGTATTTACATAACCGTTTACTAAAAACTGATTGTAATTACCAATACCTGTTTTTAAAGAAGCAGAAGTCTCATTTTTAGCTTTATTTTGAATAATGTGCATTGCTCCAATTTGCGCCCCTCTACCAAAAAGAGTTCCTTGTGGGCCTTTTAAAACCTCTACACGTTCTATATCAAACAGCTCTACAACAGACCCACGAGATTTACTAATAGACACTCCGTCTTGAAAAACGGAAACTCTTGGCTCTACTCTAGAGTCGCCGCTATCACTAGTAATTCCTCTAACAACTATACCTGGGTTATTTACACTTTGAATTTGGATTTGCAAACCTGGTACATAATCTGAAAAAGTATCATACTCAAACGTACCTTGATTGTTTATAAACTCACTGCCGTAAGAGGTAATTGCAATTGGCACATCTTTATTTAACTGTTCTCTTTTTTGTGCTGTAACCACTAAACCATCCAACTGAAAAGAAGGTTCCTTTAATTTAAAGTTTACGGTAGTATTTGGAGTAGAAATTGTTACTGATTTTTTTATACTCTTGTACCCTAAGTAAGATACTGTAACTGTATATGTTTTATAGACTAAGCCATCAATTTTATAAGCTCCAGATTCATCTGTAACCGCGCCCATAGAAATGCTCTGTATAACCACATTAGCTCCAATTACAGGAGCTCCTGTTTCATCTACTACTTGCCCGTTAAGATTTCCTTTGTTTTGTGCCGCAACAGTACATACTGTTAGTAATAATAAAATAAAATAGTAATTCTTTTTCATTGTGTGTTTTTAAGTTGCCCAAAACTATATAGCTATTGTTAAGCTAAAAGTGCGGCTACTTTATAATAATGTTACACTAACATTAACACGCATTAAGTAAGTATTAATAAAAAGTTACTATTGTTAATACAAGTTTAAATAAAACACACAACTAACTCATAAACAAATAATTAACATTAAAAGTGTTATTCAACTTATAAATTGTACAACCATTCAATTTATACAATAAAAAAAGCCCTAAACAATATAATTAAATATAATGTTTAGGACTTGTATCAAAAATTAAAAACAATCGCTATTTTTTTAAATCGATGTCTTTTATGTTTTTAATCTTATTACGTTCTAAAAAGGCATCAATAGTTTCAAAATGTTCTATTACACGTTGATCTTTAAACTCAAATACTTTTTCTGCTAAACCTTGTAGAAAATCACGGTCGTGAGAAACTAGTATTAAAGTACCATCAAAATCTAACAATGCTTCTTTTAAAACATCTTTAGACTTTAAATCTAAATGATTTGTAGGCTCATCTAATATTAAAAGGTTTACCGGTTCTAACAATAGTTTTACCATTGCTAACCTTGTTTTTTCACCTCCAGATAGTACACTTACTTTTTTATCTACATCATCACCTTTAAACATAAACCTACCCAAAATATTTTTTATTTGCGTACGTACATCTCCTTTAGCAACCTCATCTACCGTCTGAAAAATAGTTAAATCTGGATCTAGTAATGAAGCTTGGTTTTGAGCAAAGTAACCTACTTGCACATTATGCCCTAAACTACACTTACCTTCGTACTCTATTTCTCCCAAGATAGATTTTATCATTGTAGATTTACCTTCTCCGTTTCTACCTACAAAAGATACTTTTTCTCCTCTGGAGATAGACATACTTGCGTTTTTAAACACAGTGTGGTCTCCGTATGTTTTGGTTAAATCTTCAACATTTACAGGGTAATCTCCAGAACGTTGCGCTGATGGGAATGACAACCTTAAAGCTGAATTATCTACTTCATCAATCTCTATAATATCTAGTTTTTCTAACATACGTTCTCTAGATGTAACCTGATTTGTTTTGGAATACGTTCCTTTAAACCGCTCTATAAAACGCATATTGTCCTCTATAAACTTCTGCTGTTCTTCATAAGCTTTTATTTGGTGTGCTCTACGCTCTTCTCTTAATTGCAAATAGTGAGAGTAATTTGCCTTGTAGTCGTAAATTTTACCCATAGTAACCTCTATGGTTCTATTAGTAATATTGTCTATAAAAGCCCTGTCATGCGATATTACCATTACAGCTTTTGCTTTATTTACTAAAAAGTCTTCTAACCAAATTACAGATTCTATATCTATATGGTTTGTTGGCTCATCTAACAAAATTAAGTCTGGCTTTTGCAGTAGTATTTTTGCTAGTTCTATACGCATACGCCAACCACCACTAAACTCACTTGTTTGTCTTGCAAAATCTTCCGACCTAAAACCTAAGCCTTTTAATGCTTTTTCTACCTCAGCATCATAATTTACATCTTCTAAGGCATAATATTGCTCTCCAAGCTCAGATACCTCTTCTATAATCTTCATATAGGCATCACTCTCATAATCTGTTCTTGTCTCTAGCTCTTTGTTTAAAAAGTCCATACGGTCTCTCATTGTAAAAACGTGACTAAAAGCCTTAGAAGCCTCCTCTACAACCGTACAATTATCCTCTGCAAGTAAATGCTGAGGCAAGTAAGCTATTACAGTATCTTTAGGACAACTAACTTTGCCTTTAGTAGCCTTTTGTTTACCGGCAACAATTTTCATCATTGTAGATTTACCTGCACCGTTTTTTCCCATAAGTGCTATTTTATCATTTTCATTAATAACAAAATTTACACCACTAAATAAGGTCGTTCCACTAAATTCTACTGCAATATTATCTACTGTAATCATCTGTATATTTTAAAGACTACAAAACTAACAAAAAGTAAAGTATGTAATACGTAGTTTAAATAGTTTAGTAAAAAATATACAAAAAGCCATTTAACACTCATTAACAAAGACTTAGAAGTATATTAACTAAGAAACTATAAGTTATCTTGTATATTAAGCTTGAACTTAAAAAATAAAATGACATGGGAATTATTGAAGATAAGAGATTAAAAAGAAAAGTAAAACAAACAAACCCTACAAACCCTACAGGGAATACCAATATAAACACTAACAAGTTTGATATTGATTCTGAAACCATTAAGGATCAGCAAAATAAGAAATAACCCCACTAGCTTTTATATGCAAAAGCTCTGAGATCTTTATGATTTTCAGGGCTTTTCTTTTTTTACAAAAAAATACGTTAGTAGTAATTTAAAGTGAAATTTTAAAAAATAAAGTCATATAATTGCAATAATTTCCTACGGAAATAGTTTTATTTAATCAATTTAAAAACAAATAATGAAAAAACAAATTTTACTACTTACTACATTCTTATCTGTTACGTGTTTTACGTATGCACAAGAATTAGAACCTACTGAACAAGCTAATAATGAAGAACAGTCTACTTTAGAGTATCAAGACAAAAAAAACATTGCTAAACTTAGTTTAACAAGTTTGGTCTTTAGAAACTTTCAGTTTCAGTACGAAAGAGTTTTAAACAAAACTTTTTCTGTTGCATTATCTTATGGTACAATACCTGAAGGTGGTATTCCTTTTGGAAGTTCTTTTGTTGATGAAGACGAAGATGATGACTTGTCTAACATTGTTAACAATGGTAAAATGAGCTACTCTAGTTTTACACCAGAAGTACGTATTTACACAGGAAAAAAAGGATATGGAAAAGGCTTTTATTTAGCTCCATTTTTTAGAGCATCTAAATACACTTTTAAAAATGTGAACTTTAGCTATGATGCAGATGGTGGCGGAACAGAAACTTTAACTACTAGCGGTACTATTAAAGGGAGTACTTTTGGCTTATTAATTGGGTCTCAGTTTAACTTAGGAAGTAACCTTGTTTTAGACTGGTGGATTGCTGGTCCGCACATTGGATCTAGTAATGGAAATTTAAAAGGTGTGTCATCTAGAGTTTTATCTCAGAACGAACAAGATGCATTATTAGAAACTTTACAAGACACAGATATTCCTTTAGTAGATACAGAGTATAAAGTTGATGCTAATGGCGCAGAAATAGATTTAGATGGTCCTTGGGCTGGCGTACGTGCTGGTTTAAGTATTGGATATAGATTTTAAAAAAACAACAATTTAAATATAAAACTCAATATTATGAAAAAAACAATTTACTTATTTGCACTAGTTACATTTGGCTTATTTATGAATAGTTGTAGTAGTGATGACGATTCTGGCAGCGACAATGTAATTGGTAGTTTTTTAAAAATTGATGACAACAAAACAGACTTTGTTCTTGGTATTGCAGAAGATTATGGTGCTTATAACGAAGAAGGTGAAGAAGGTATATATAACATAGATTTATCTTTACTAAGTACTGGATTTACTTTTGAAGATCAAGAATTGAATGGTACTGGTATTGGTATATACTTTGAAATTTTTTCATCTACACCTAATAAATTAGCCCCTGGAGTTTATGAATATGATGCTAATGCGCAAACTGCTTTAATTTTTGATGATGCTACTTTGTTTGAATATACTGAAGATGAAGAAAAGGAAATTGATCTAGTAAGTGGTACTATAACTATTATTAAAAGCGAAATTGGTTATTATGAATTAACTTTTAATGGAGAAGATGAATTAGGAAGAGTTATTTCTGGTAGTTTTTCTGGTAACGTTGAGTATATAAAAGAAATAGAAGAAGAAGATTAATAAATTCTATTTATATAAAAAACCCCTAAAACCATTTTGGTTTTAGGGGTTTTATTTTTGCAAAAAAAGTACAACTAACTACGGTTGTACTTTTCTCTTTATAAACTTATAATTAAATTAAAAAAAACCACTCTTCTACAGCAAGAAGAATGGTGTTTATTATTTTACAAAGCTACAATCGCTATTTAAGTACTAGCACTAAATCATCAGAATTTACTAAGGAACCACCAGATAAATGCACTTTATCTACAACACCTTCTGCTGTTGCGGTAACGGTAGTTTCCATTTTCATAGCTTCAATTACAAATAAAGGCTGGTTCTTTTTAACCTCTTCTCCTTTTTTAACTAAAACATTAGATAATAAACCTTGCAGTGGAGCACCTATTTCTTTATCATTTTCTTTATCAGCTTTAATATTTTGAGCTTTAACAACTTTTATTGCCTTATCCTTAACCATAACATTACGTAGCTGTCCGTTAATTTTAAAGAATATGCTTACGTTTCCGTTTTCATCAGGTTCGCCTTTTAACATTAATGATACTAGCACGTTTTTACCACGATCTAGCTCTACTATAATTTCTTCACCTACTTCCATACCATAAAAGAAGTTCTTTGTTGGTATGTTCATAACATTACCATATTTAACATGGTTGTTATAAGCATCTGTAAATACTTTTGGATATAGCTTGTAAGACAAGAAATCTGTCATTTCTAAATCTCTACCCATACCTTTTCTAAATTTACGCTTAAAAGACTTAAACTCTTTATCAAAATCTATAGGTTCTAAATGTGCATTTGGTCTTTCTGTATATGCATCTTGGTCCTTTAAAATTATTTTTTGAAGCTCTTTTGGAAAGCCTCCTACAGGCTGACCTAAATCTCCTTTAAAGAAACTAATTACAGACTGAGGAAAAGAAATTGAACCTCCTTTTTCTAAAACATCTTGCACAGTTAAATTATTACTAATCATATACTGCGCCATATCACCTACTACTTTAGAGCTAGGCGTTACTTTTATAATATCTCCAAAAAGCTGATTTACTTCTCCATACATTTTTGTTACATCAGGAAACTTATCCTCTAAACCAAGAGCAATTGCTTGTCCTTTTAAGTTAGAATATTGTCCTCCAGGAATCTCATGCTTATATACTTCTCCTGTACCAGATTTTAGTCCAGACTCAAACGTGTAGTAATAATTACGTACAGTTTCCCAATAGTTAGAGTATTCTGCTAACTTATCTGTATCTAATTTATTTTCGCGTTCGTGAAAACGTAACATTTCTACTAGAGAATTAAAGTTTGGTTGAGACGTTAAACCAGACAATCCGCCTAGTGCCACATCTACAACATCTACACCTGCTTCTATAGCTTTTAAATACATTGCTCCTTGTATAGAAGATGTATCATGTGTATGTAAGTGTATTGGTATATTTATTTCTGATTTTAAGGCCGATATAAGCTCAAACGCAGCGTTTGGTTTTAACAAACCAGCCATATCTTTAACTCCTAAAATATGTGCACCAGCATTTTCTATATCCTTTGCTAATTGAATATAATACTTAAGATCATACTTTGTTTTCTTTGGATCTAATATATCACCTGTATAACAAAGAGATCCTTCTGCTAAACCACCTGTTCTATTACGTACGTGCTCTATAGTTGGAGCAATAGATTTCATCCAATTTAACGAATCAAAAATACGAAACACGTCTACCCCTGTTTCCCAAGATTTTTCAACAAATTTTTCGATTAAATTATCTGGATATGCCGTATAACCAACGCCGTTAGAACCACGTAAAAGCATTTGCAGTAATACGTTTGGCATAGATTTACGAAGTAATGCTAAACGTTCCCATGGGTTTTCTTGTAAAAAACGCAAACAAACATCAAAGGTTGCACCACCCCAAACTTCCATACTAAATATTTCTGGAAAGTTTTTAGCATAGCCTTCAGATACTTTTAGCATATCTGTAGTTCGCATACGAGTTGCCAACAAACTTTGGTGACCATCTCGCATTGTAGTATCTGTAAAATGTACTTTTTTCTCATTGTTTAACCACGTAGCAAAACCTTCTGGCCCTAGCTCTGTTAACAAGTCCTTTGTTCCTTTTGGATACGAACTCATTTTTTCAAAAGAAGGTACCTTTGGTTTAGAAAAAACGTGATTTGGATCTTTCTTTTTTACATCTGGATTACCATTTACAATAGTTTCACCTAAGTATTCTATTAATTTATTAGCACGGTTTCTTGGCTCCACAAACTCAAACAAAGAGGGTTCGTTTTTAATAAAGTTAACCGTAACCTTACCATCTCTAAAAGTTTGGTGCTTAAGAATATTATCTAAAAACGCCATATTACTTTCTACACCTCTAATACGAAACTCTGCCAAAGCTCTACGCATTTTACGACAAGAGCCATCTAACGTTCTACTAATAGCAGAAACTTTTACAAGCATAGAATCAAAAAATGGAGAAATACGTACTCCTTGGTAAATACTACCTGCATCTAATCTAATACCAAAACCCGAAGCACTTCTGTAAGTTGTAACTACACCATAATCTGGTTTAAAATCGTTTGCAGGATCTTCTGTAGTAATTCTACACTGCAAAGCATAGCCAGTTATTTTTACAGAATCTTGGTCTTGTATTTTTATTTGTTGATCTGATAATTTGTAACCACCGGCAATAAACAACTGTGCTTTAACCAAGTCTATATTGGTAATCATTTCTGTTACCGTATGTTCTACTTGTATTCTTGGGTTAACTTCTATAAAGTAAATACTACCATCATCATCTACCAAAAACTCTACCGTACCTATATTATTATAATTTACAGCCTTACAAATATCTATTGCATATTTATATAAACTATCTCTGGTTTCTTGCGGCAAACCTATAGATGGGGCAAATTCTATTACTTTTTGGTAACGTCTTTGTACAGAGCAATCTCTCTCATACAAGTGTACCATATTACCGTGTGTATCTGCAACTATCTGTACCTCTATATGCTTAGGGTTTTCTACAAATTTTTCAAGAAAAACAGTATCATCTCCAAATGCATTTAAAGATTCTCTACGGGCTTCAGGGAAAGCTTTTTCTAATTCTTCTTGTGAACGTATTACACGCATTCCACGGCCTCCACCGCCAGAAGCAGCTTTTAACATTACAGGATAACTAATACGCTTAGCCTCTTCAATTGCTATGCTTACATCTGTTAAATCTTTATTACTACTTTGTATAACAGGAACATTATTAGCAACCGCTACCTCTTTTGCAGTAATTTTATCTCCTAAAGACTTTAGTACTGACACCTTTGGACCAACAAAAATAATATCATTGTCTGCACATTTCTGAGCAAACTCTGCATTTTCAGACAAAAAGCCATAACCAGGATGAATAGCATCTACACCATTTTCCTTAGCTACCTCTATTATAGCATCTATATTTAAATATGGTTTTAAAGGCTCATGATCTTCTCCTATTTGGTAACATTCATCTGCTTTGTACCTATGCAATGAATAGCGATCCTCATAGGTGTATACACCAACCGTTTTAATGCCTATTTCTACACAAGCTCTAAAAATACGGATTGCAATTTCTCCCCTATTTGCTACTAAAACCTTATTAATCTTCATTTATTACTATATTTATTAGTGTTTACTAATTAATTCCAATAATTTTATAAAACTACTCAAACACATTCAGAATAATTTAACAAAATCACCTCCTTATTCCCTGTTTTCAAAGGTACTTTATTTAAGCGTTTTTAACAATACTAAAATTTTACAAAACAGGGTTATTTCGTATCATATTATCACTATTTTACCTATATTACAATTATTTAATAAGTAATAAGCATAATACACTGCATATTTAATTCTTGGTAGTTTTTATTTTTAGCTTGACTTTCTCTTATAATTTTAGTACCTTTTAAGAGAATTAAAAAAAACTATGGGAAAAGGAGATAAGAAATCTAAAAGAGGAAAAATAATAAATGGCACTTACGGTGCAAGAAGAAAACGAAAAATTAAAAAACAACCAACATTACAAGAAAAAATTAGTCCAGATAAAAAGAAGTAAACCAACCAGTTATGCTTTTTATCTATAAAAAGTTACAGTTAAACCGACATAAAAGGGCATTTACACCACAACTTTGCTTATGTTTACCACATAACTTTTAATAAAAACCAAAAAAAAACCAACTTTGTAATAACAAGTTACAAACAAAACCAACCCCCAGGATATGCTTAAAAGTACATTTGTATTAATATCACTTGTAATAACAACATCTTTTACAAGCACAACTACTTCTAATTGCGATAATGCTTACTCCGCAAGTTCATACGCACTTAATTATGCTAAAAAATCTTTAAAAGCTGATAATTTTGATCACCAAAAATTTTATGCAAATAAAGCTTTTATTGCTCTTGAAAAAACCAAAAAGTTAATGAAAGAGTGTGATTGTGCTGATGCTAAAAATTCGGTTTTAAGTGGGTTAGAAAATATTGATAAAGCTGCAACACCTAAAGATTGGGATTTAGGAAGACATTATGCTAAACTAGCACTGCTAGATGTTGAAAATACAATTACCGCATTAGACATTTTTACTCAAAACGGCATTAACACCATTTCTTCTGATATAGAATTAAAAAATAATGCTTTATTGTTAGAAGCTGTAGAATTAGAAAAACAACGTGTAGCTCTTGAATCTGAGATAGAAAAGTTACTTTCTAAAAAGAGAGCTTTAGCTATTAAAATTGCTGAGAATATTCAAAAACAAAGGCAAAACTAAAATTAGTCAACCACTAATTTTAGTTCTACTCCGTTATTTTCTTCTACAACATTAAGCTCATAAGTATAAAAACCTAGCGGCAAAGGTGTTTCTCCTACGTAATCTATTGCTTGCAATGTATATGTTTCACCATCTGCTTCTATCAAAATTGAAGCGTATGCGTATGCCGTTTCATACTCAAAATACTCAGACACTTGTCCTGAAGCAACATTTGTATGCACATTTTCTGCATCTCCATTTACTTGCACCATATCATAATTTACCTCACTAACATTTTTTATCCTAATATTAACAGCTTCAAGGTTGTCATCCCTATCATCACAACTAAAAATAGTTAGCACTAATACAAGTAAAGGAAATAGAATTTTATTTTTCATAGGAAACATTTATTTGTCTACTGTAAAAAACGGAATTTTAAAGATATTATTATCTAATAAAAACTGGCATATTCTCTTTTTCAGTGTACTCCTCACTAAAAGTATAGCCATCTGTGGTAAAGTTTTTAATATCATCTAAAGTTTCTGCATTAGTGTCTATAATATAGCGCACCATAGAACCTCTTGCTTTTTTAGCATAAAAACTTATTACCTTTAACTTATCATTCTTCCAATCTTTAAAAACTGGAGTAACAATTGTAGTATTTAATGCTTTTTTATCTACTGCACCAAAATATTCGTTACTAGCTAAGTTTACAAAAACCTCATTTTCTTTTAATTCTGAATTTAAATACTCTGTTACATCTTTTTTCCAGAACTCGTGTAGGTTTTTATTGGTATCTACCGGCATTTTTGTACCCATTTCCAAACGGTAAGGCATCATTAAATCTAACGGTCTTAAAACGCCATACAAACCTGATAAGATTCTTAATTTATCTTGTAAAACTGCTAATTTATCTTCCTGTAAAGAATACGCGTCTAAACCTTGATACACATCTCCATTAAAAGCAAAAACAGCAGGTCTTGCATTTTTTACAGTAAAAGGAATTGTAAAATCTTGATTACGTTGCCAGTTTAATTGTGCCAAATTATCAGAAATACCCATTAGCTCAGATATAGCCTTAGGCGATTTCTTTTTAAGAACCTCATTTAGCTTTTTAGCTTGTTTTAAAAACTGAGGCTCTGTAAATTCTTCTGTTGGCAATTTAGAGTCAAAATCCAATGACTTTGCTGGCGAAATAACAATCTTCATATTATTTTTAATTTGGTATAAAAATAAACATCATTTTTATGTTATTACACAAACTCTAAAAGAGATTTTAAATACTAGTATAGTAAAAACTAATGTTATTGAGAATGCTTAGCGTAATGCCTCCACTTTTCTATAACACTTGCCATATCTTCTGGTATTTCTGTATTAAACTGCATAAGTTCTTTTGTAACAGGATGTACAAAACCAAGTGTTTTTGCGTGTAATGCCTGTCTTGGCAATATCTTAAATGCGTTTTCTACAAACTGTTTGTATTTTGTAAAGGTTGTTCCTTTTAAAATACGCTCTCCACCGTAGCGCTCATCATTAAATAATGTATGCCCTATGTGCTTCATATGCACTCTAATTTGGTGTGTTCTTCCAGTTTCTAGCTTACAAGAAATAACCGTAACATACCCTAAACGTTCTATAACTTTATAATGCGTTATTGCTTCTTTTCCTTCTTCTCCATCAGGAAAAACGTGCATTTGCAATCTATTTTTTGGATGTCTACCTAAATTACCCTCAATAGTACCTTCGTCATTTTCAACATTACCCCATACAATAGCTACATATTCCCTTTCTGATGTTTTATCAAAAAACTGTTTGGATAAAAACGTCATTGCTGCCTCAGTCTTGGCAACTACTAAAAGTCCAGACGTATCCTTATCTATCCTATGTACTAAACCTGGTCTATCACTACTATTGTTTGGCAATTCATCTTTACAATGGTGCAACAAAGCATTAATTAAAGTACCAGAGTAATTTCCGTGTCCTGGATGCACAACCATACCTGCTGGTTTATTTACAACCATAAGCACATCATCCTCATAAACAACGTCTATAGGAATATCTTCTGCTTGCAGCAAAAACTCATATGGCGGATGCGTAAACATAACACGTATGTCATCATTTGCCTTTACCTTATAATTTTGTTTAACCACCACATTATTAACCCAAATATGGCCATCTTTTGCGGCTTTTTGTATTTGACTACGTGTAGCGTTTTCAATAAAATTCATTAAAAACTTATCTATACGTAAAGGCTCTTGCCCTTTAGAAGCAACTACTTTATGGTGCTCATAAAGCTCATCTTCATTGGCTTGTGGCCCAATTTCTTCAGTCATATATTATGTTGCTTACTATTATTAGTGGTTACCGTTACCACAAACCAACTCTACCTTAGAGGTCTTTGGTAATTTATCTCCGGCTTTAATTTGTTTTCCTTTGTACTTTATTTTAAGTACCATATCTTCACCTATATTGTCTACATAGGTAACCTTTAAAACATCTAAACCAACAGCACGTAACATAGACGTAGCATTACGCTTTGTTTTTTGTATTACTTGTGGTACAGATACTTTTTTATATCCAGATGGGTTTACTGTAAAATATATTTTCCTGTTCTTTTTGACTTTATTACCTGCTGGTGGATTTTGCTCAATAATAGAAAACCTTGGGTAATTAGGGTTATAATTTGCAGAATCTAATACCTGAGAACGTAATCCTACCTTATCTATTTCGTGTTTCATTTGAGAGACTGCCATTTTAGAAAAATCTGGCACCTCTACAAATTCACCATGATTTGTTGTAGACTTTAACCATTGCAAAGCAACAAACACCAGTACAACCACTACTCCTAGTGCAATACCTAATTGTATTATTAATGTTTTACTTTTTAAAAAGTTGAAAAAATTTCGCATAACTATAATATTATCGCACAAATATATAAAACCCAATGCTTTTTTCTTTAATTTAAAAAAATGATATTTGTTATTAGCATTAATGACCCTTATTAATTTACCATGAAAAAAAATATTGCCATTATAATGGGAGGCTACTCTAACGAGTATAAAATATCCTTAAAAAGCGGAAACGTTGCTTATAAATACCTAGACTCTAACAAGTTTAACCTATATAGAATTCATATTTTAAAAGAAAAATGGGTTTATGTAAATGCTAATGATATAGAGTCTCCTGTAGATAAAAGTGATTTTAGTATTAAAGAAAATGGACAAAAAATAAAGTTTGACTGTGTGTTTAACGCTATTCATGGTACACCTGGCGAAGATGGCTACCTACAAGCTTATTTTAACTTAATTGGAGTTAAGCAAACAGCATGTGATTTTTACCAAGCCGCACTTACATTTAACAAAAGAGATTTACTTAGCACATTAAAACCTTATGGCATTAAAGCTGCTGCTTCTTATTACTTAAATAAAGGTGATGTTATAAAAGAAGAAGAAATTACAAATACAGTTGGACTACCTTGCTTTGTAAAAGCTAACAAAGCTGGTAGTAGCTTTGGAATATCTAAAGTGCACAAAAAAGAAGATTTAGCAAAGGCAATTGAAAATGCGTACCAAGCTGATGATGAAATTATTATTGAGGCTTTTTTAGATGGCACAGAGGTTTCCGTTGGCGTTATTACTTATAATGGCAAACCTAAAGTTTTACCAATTACAGAAATTACAACAGAGAACGATTTTTTTGATTACGAAGCCAAGTACGAGGGCAAATCACAAGAGATTACACCTGCTCGCATTACTAAGGAGCAAGAAGAAAAAGTCAGTAATATAACTAAAAGAATTTACAAGATTTTAAAAATGAAAGGCTATACCAGAAGCGAATTTATTTTTGTAGACAATGAGCCATATATGTTAGAAATGAATACTACACCTGGCCTAACCGAAGAAAGTATTTTACCGCAGCAAGCAGCAGCAGCAGGAATATCTTTACCAGAATTGTTTGAGAGTGCTATAACAGAGGCATTAAGATAAATTAAGTAACTTTAGCGTTCGTAAAAATCTGCTATACAACTTAATACATTTTTACATTAAAATAAAAACCACTACTATGAAACGTGCCATATTCCCTGGGTCTTTTGACCCTTTAACTTTAGGCCATACAGATATTATTAACAGAGGCATTACACTTTTTGATGAAGTAATTATTGCTATAGGTATTAATGCTGATAAAAAATACATGTTTACCCTAGAACAACGTATGCAATTTATTGGTGAAGCTTTTAAAGATGAGCCAAAAATAAAAGTTATGACCTATGAAGGGCTTACGGTAGAATTTTGCAAAAAAGTAGACGCTCATTTTATTTTACGTGGTCTGCGTAATCCTGCAGATTTTGAGTTTGAAAAAGCCATTGCACACACCAACAGAAAATTATCAGAAATTGAAACCGTATTTTTACTAACGTCTTCTGGCAAATCTTATATAAGCTCATCTATTGTGCGCGATGTTATTAGAAACAATGGTGATTATACCAGCTTAGTACCAGATACAGTTAGAGTTTTATAAATACAAAACCACCCCTTATTAAACCAAAAAATCAATTTTTAAAATGAAAAAAATTATAGGTCTTTTTAGCTTGCTATGCATTATTGCTTGTAGCGATAAACCAGAAGACAAGGAGAAAGATTTTCAGACTTTTTTTGAAACTAGCAACGGGTTAGAAACACCTACTTATACAGAGGTTATAGATTTTTATTTAGAACTTGCTCGTGAGTTTCCACAAATAAACGTGCTTACTATTGGCGAAACAGATAGTGGCCTTCCTCTGCATTTAGTAACTTATAATCCTGACGGAGAATTTAATTTTAATAAGTTAGACGATAAAACGGTTATATTAATTAATAACGGTATTCACCCTGGTGAAAGTGATGGTATAGATGCTACAATGCTCCTTTTTAGAGATTTAGTAGTAAATAAAATTAGTGCTCCTAGAAAAACAGTATTAACCACCATTCCTATTTATAACATTGGAGGCGCACTAAATCGAAACTCTACATCTAGAACCAACCAAAACGGACCTAAAGAATACGGGTTTAGAGGTAATGCGCAAAATTATGACCTAAACAGAGATTTTATAAAAAACGATACCAAGAATGCAAAAACTTTTGCAGAGATTTTTCATTTAACAAAACCAGATATTTTTATTGACAACCACGTTAGTAATGGTGCCGATTACCAATATACATTAACACATTTATTTACACAACATAATAAATTAGGTGGCGATCTGGGTAATTATCTTCATACAGAGATGATGCCAAATTTAGAAACTTCACTAGAAGAAATTAATTGGCCTATAACGCCATATGTAAACGTTTTTAATAGTGTTCCTGAAAAAGGTTTTTCTCAATTTATGGACCATCCTAGATATTCAACCGGTTATACTACGCTTTGG
Source organism: Cellulophaga sp. 3_MG-2023 (assembly GCF_030546975.1). Classification (NCBI taxonomy): domain Bacteria; kingdom Pseudomonadati; phylum Bacteroidota; class Flavobacteriia; order Flavobacteriales; family Flavobacteriaceae; genus Cellulophaga; species Cellulophaga sp. 3_MG-2023. Next base: position 100,218 of record NZ_JAUOPS010000008.1, on the reverse strand, counting down.
AACACCCTAGGGTTAATGGTAGAAACCCATATGCTTAAACCTTATAAAAAGCGAGTTATGGGTACGTATTATCTAATGCAAAAAATGATAGACATATCTGAAAAAGATCATAAAAAAATAAAAGAATTAAGATCAAATGCTTTTTTAGCAGACCAAGAAAAAACAACTTACCCTATACAATACACAATAGACACCACTAAAACATCTACTCTAAACTTTAAAGGGTATGAGGCAGATTTTTTAGAGAGTGAAGTTACTGGACTTACCAGATTAAAATATGACAGGTCTAGACCATTTACAAAAGAGGTAGAATATAAAAACTACATAAAACCTACCAAATTTGTTACCATACCAGAGGCATATATTATTCCTAAAGGTTGGAAAAAAGTGATTCCGTTTTTAGAGGTTAACAAAATAAACTATACCCAACTAGAAAAAGACACCATTATAAACGTTGCATCTTACAGAATTAAAGATTACCAAACACGTAAATCTGCTTATGAAGGTCACTACCCTCACAACAACACAACTGTTACTAGTAGTATGCAAAATGTACAATTTTTAAAGGGCGATTATTTTGTTCCCACTAACCAACCAGGTTTACGCTACATACTAGAAACATTAGAACCAGAAGCAGTTGACTCATTTTTTAACTGGAACTTTTTTGACACTATTTTACAGCAAAAAGAAGGTTTTTCTCCTTATGTTTTTGAAGACGTAGCTGCTAAATTATTAAAAAACAATCCGGCGCTTAAAGCAGAGTTTGACAAAATAAAAACTGAAGATGAAGGTTTTGCAAACAATTGGTATGCACAACTAGACTGGTTACACAAAAAATCTGCACATTATGAAAAAGCGCATTTGCAATATCCTATTTATAAATTATTGAAGAGTAATTAAAATTACTCTTCAAACAGTATTTTAATATTAGCATAAGAATTTTCTAAGGCCTTGGCAATTTTGCTTGGGCCTTTCCATTTTACCTTCTCTATACCCTCTTCAAGCTGGCCAGTAAGCTCTCCTTTATATGAGGTTTTCATTGCAAACCAATGCACCTCTTTTAACTTGTACTTCCCATTTCGCTTAAAAATATGGTAGGTAATCTTCAACAAGTTTTCAATTTTTAAACCTTGCACACCTGTTTCTTCTTCAACCTCTCTAATAGCACATTGCTCTATAGTTTCGCCTTTATCTAGCTTACCTTTAGGCAAATCCCACTTGTCATTTCTATAAATAAAAAGCACTTTACCCTCTTTATTTGTTACAACGCCACCACCAGCAACCACTATTGGAATTTTTTTAGAGAATTTTTTTAAAATCTCCTCTTTATTAGGGTGGTATATGTATGCCTTTGGCAATTTATTCTTAGACAAGGCCTTAATTGCCTCGTTAATTGCCTCTTCATTTAACAAAAAATATTTATTATCTGCTATATCTGACAGTTTATTTGTCAAAATCAAGGGCAATTCATTCACAAAAACTTTATACATTTGCGCTATGGTTTTAAATAAAGACACTGCAAAAAAAACAGCCGAACTTCTATTGCAAATTAATGCAATTAAGTTGAAACCAGAAAATCCTTTTACGTGGGCTTCTGGATGGCAATCTCCAATTTATTGTGATAATAGAATTATTCTATCTTATCCTATAATTCGTAACTACATACGAGAAGAAATGGCTAAGCAAGTAGAAGAACTGTACGGCAAACCAGACGTTATTGCTGGTGTAGCTACTGGTGCTATTGGTATTGGTATGCTTGTTGCTGAGTACTTAGGACTTCCGTTTGTATATGTTAGACCAGAACCAAAGTCTCATGGAAGACAAAACCAAATAGAAGGTCAATTATCTCCTAACCAAAACGTTGTGGTTATTGAAGATTTAATTAGCACCGGAAAAAGTAGTTTAAATGCTGTTAAGGCTTTAAAAGAGGCCGGAGCAAATGTTAAAGGTATGGTAGCTATTTTTACCTACGGATTTAATGTTGCAGACGAAAACTTTAAAACTGAGGATATAGAATTACACACACTTAGTGACTACCCTAATTTAATACAACAGGCGTCTGACACTAATTACATTAAAGAAGAACAATTAAACACATTACTGCAGTGGAAAAGTAACCCAGCAGTTTGGAAACCATAATATTATGCACATAGAAGCTCCAAAAAAAACAGTAAATAAAAGCGACAAAGAAGTTTTTGATTTTTTAATTGATATTAAAAACTTTGAACAGTTAATGCCAGAAAACATTAGTAAATTTGAGGTATTAAGTGAAGATAAATTTCTTTTTGCTCTTAAAGGAATGCCAGAAATAGTTTTAAAACTAAAAGAGCAACATCCTAATAATAAAATAATATTAGGAGCCGCTAGTGACAAACTTCCGTTTACTTTAACTGCAGATATTAATAGCATTGCAGCAGCAGAAACAGAAGTTACGCTTAGTTTTGAAGGCGAATTTAACGCAATGATGGCTATGATGATAAAAGGTCCTATTACTAAATTTATAGATACCTTATCAGACAACCTAAGTGTCATTTAATAAAGTAATTGTATTTCTTTTAAGTTATACTCTTTAAAAATATTATCCTCTAGTAGAACTATTAATCTTCCGCTAGAGGATACTCCTTTTATAAAGCCCATAAACAACTCTCCCTCTTTACTTTTAAAAGTTGATGGTTTATCTACTCTAAACATTATTTCCTGATATAACGCACGTAATGCGTCTGGACTATTTAAATAATCTGTAGTTAGATACTTTTTCAACTTAGTTAGTATCCCACTTAATACTTCATCTAAATTAAAAGTCTCTCCTTTAAGTAACTTTAAAGAAGATACATTGGGCAAATTGTTAAATTCTAGCTGATTTACATTTAACCCAATTCCTATAATAGATGACTGTATTTTACTGCCAGTCAGTATATTTTCAATTAAAATTCCACATATTTTAGAATTAGCTGACAGAATGTCGTTAGGCCACTTCACAGCTAAATTTGGTATATTTAATTCTTTTAAGGCTTCAAAAACAGCTAAAGAAACACACATATTTAACAAAAATTGATCTGCAACCTCTAAACCTTCACTTTTTTTTAAAACACTAAATGTTAAGTTTTTACCGGGTTCAGCAAGCCATTGTGTTCCCATTTGCCCACGACCTTGTATTTGTTTTTCTGCCGCAACCACAGTAAAATCGTCTAATGAGGTAGACACAATTAACTCTTTTAAATACTCATTTGTAGAGTTGGTGGCATTAAGTTTGATTATCTGCATATGTAGATTATAATAATATTCTGCAATCTTATGTTAAAAACAATAGTTAAAAAAACAAAAAAACAATAACTTTGTATAATCTAAAATTTTTGAATGCAAAAAAATACACCTAGTGCAGACGAACTTATTGCTTTAATTTTACAAGGAATTGAAGAAGTAAAAGGGCACGATATAAATTTACTAGACCTTAGAGAAATAGAAAATACTGTTTGTGACTATTTTATAGTTTGCAACGGTACCTCTAATACGCACGTTAATGCAATAGTAGGCTCAATCCAAAAAACCGTTAGTAAAGCCATACATGATAAACCTTGGCACGTAGAAGGCACAGATAATTCTGAATGGGTTTTACTAGACTACGTTAATGTTGTAGTACACGTTTTCCAGAAACAAATAAGAGATTTCTATGACATAGAAGGCCTTTGGGGAGACGCAAAAGTTACCGCAATAGAAAGTAGTTATAACCAGTAAATAATAAGAATGGCAAAAGATAATAGCACAAAACCTACTAAACCTAAATTTAACTCATGGTGGATTTATGGTATTTTAGTAGTTATAATTATAGGATTTCAATTTTTAAGTAGTGATGGTTTATCATCAACTAGTAAAAAAACAACATCAGATTTATTAGAATATATAAAAAACGGTGATGTTAAAAAGGTAATGATTATATCTAATGCAGGTTATGCAAAGGTATACTTAACAGAGGAAGCCTTAAAAAAGGACTCTCACAAGCCTGTTTCTAAACCTAGTTTCTCTTTAAATCCAACAGAGTCTCCTAGCTATGTTGTAAACTATGCTTCTTTAGAAATTTTTGAAAAAGAAGTAAAAGATGCAAAAGCATTAAATAATGTTGATACAATTATAGACAGTGAAAAAGAATCTAACACGTTTGAAAACTTGTTATTTACTTTACTACCATTTGTACTAATCATAGGTATTTGGATATTTATGATGCGTAGAATGTCTGGTGGTAGCGGCGGCGGTGCTGGTGGCCAAATATTTAATATTGGCAAATCTAAAGCAAAGCTGTTTGATGAAAAAACAGACACGCGTACATCTTTTAAAGATGTTGCTGGTTTAGAAGGTGCTAAAGAAGAAGTTGAAGAAATTGTTGAGTTCTTAAAAAACCCAGAAAAATATACATCTTTAGGTGGTAAAATACCAAAAGGAGCTTTATTAGTAGGCCCTCCTGGTACAGGTAAAACATTATTAGCTAAAGCCGTTGCTGGTGAAGCTAAAGTACCTTTCTTCTCTTTATCTGGTTCAGATTTTGTAGAGATGTTTGTTGGTGTAGGTGCATCTAGAGTACGTGATTTATTTAAGCAAGCAAAAGACAAGTCTCCTGCAATTATTTTTATTGATGAGATTGATGCTATTGGTAGAGCCCGTGGAAAAAATAATGTTACAGGTTCTAATGATGAAAGAGAAAACACATTAAACCAATTACTAACAGAAATGGATGGTTTTGGCACCAACACAAATGTTATTGTATTGGCAGCAACAAACCGTGCAGACGTTTTAGATAAAGCATTAATGAGAGCTGGTCGTTTTGACAGACAAATTTATGTAGACTTACCAGACATTAGAGAACGTAAAGAAATTTTTGAAGTACACGTTAAGCCAATTAAAACGGCAGAAACGTTAGATTTAGATTTCCTAGCTAAGCAAACTCCAGGTTTTTCTGGTGCAGACATAGCTAACGTTTGTAATGAAGCTGCTTTAATTGCTGCTCGTAAAGAGAAAAAAGCCGTTAATAAACAAGATTTCTTAGACGCTGTTGACCGTATAGTTGGTGGTTTAGAAAAGAAAAACAAAATAATTACTCCAGGAGAAAAGAAAACTATTGCTTATCATGAAGCAGGCCACGCAACTGTAAGTTGGATGCTAGAGCATGCTGCGCCATTAGTAAAAGTTACTATTGTACCTAGAGGACAGTCATTAGGAGCTGCTTGGTATTTACCAGAAGAACGCTTAATTGTTCGTTCTGAGCAAATGCTAGACGAAATGTGTGCTACTCTTGGTGGACGTGCTGCAGAAAAAGTTATTTTTGACAAAATATCTACTGGTGCTTTAAGTGATTTAGAAAAAGTAACCAAGCAAGCAAGAGGTATGGTTACTGTTTATGGTTTAAATGACAAAATAGGTAACTTAACGTATTACGATTCTTCAGGTAATGACTCTTATGGTTTCTCTAAGCCATACAGTGAGGAAACTGCTCGTATTATTGATGAAGAAATTTCTAAATTAATAGAAGAGCAATACGTAAGAGCTATAGAGCTTTTAGACAAAAACAAAGACAAGCTTACAGAGCTAGCAGAACGCTTATTAGAGAAAGAAGTTATCTTTAAAGATGATTTAGAAAAGATTTTTGGAAAGAGACCTTTTGCTAAAGATGTTAGAGAAAATGCGGAGGAAGAAGCAAAAAAAGACGCTACTACTAAGTCTTCAGAGGAAGAATAGTACGTATATAGTATAAATTTTAAGAATTTTAATGAGCATATTTGGTAAACTTTTTGGAACCAGTAAAAAAAAGAGTTCGGATGTACCCGCAGAAAACCGTGGTGTTCATATGCCAGAACTGGATTTACCTATAGACGAAAAGTTTACCATATATTTTAAAAAAAATGGTGGTAAATTTATTTACTGCGATTCTAATGACGAAATTTCATCTGCATTAAAAAATATAATGGAAGAGAACGACTGGCAAAACAGTTCTTTCTTTTCTTTAGATGACAGATTAGAAAAAAAATTTACTAACGAGCATATTACATTTTCTAAATCTGCTCAAAAAAGTACGGTGTTCTTTACAACCTGCGAGCATTTAATAGCTCAAAACGGATCTATCTTAATTTCTTCTAACCAATTAAAAGAAAGAAAGATGAATGAGCTACCAGATAATTTTATTGTTTACGCAACTACAAGTCAGCTTACCGCTAGCTTAGGAGATGGCTTAAAAAGCATAAAAAAGAAATACCAAGGCAGAATCCCTGCAAACATCACCACCATAAAACATTTTCAGTCTAATATAAAAGAAGAGGATTTTTTATCTTACGGAAGTACAGCTAAAAACTTATATCTTATCTTGATGGAAGATTTATAAGTATGAAAGAAATTTATAAAAGAGCAATAACAGGTATTATTTACGTATTACTTTTATTATCGGCTGTATTTTTAAACTCAGATGCATTCGATTTTTTATTTATGGCATTTGGTTTAGCTTGTTTATTTGAGTATAAACGTATAGTAAAATTAAAAGGTTACTATGTATTTGTTGCCTATTTAGCACTTTGGTGGACTTTTATTTATTTTATACAAGATGAATGGGTTATTAATTTACTACTTATTGCAACTTTAATAACAGACGTTCTACTACTATACTTTTTACTCTCTAAAAAAGAAAAAACTTTTTCTCCAATTGAGAAATTCCTAACCGGACTATTATTTTTAGGAGGTGGATGTATTTTTTTAACTATGATACCTTACAGAGGTGGTGGTTTTGAAAAAATATTAATTATGGGAATTTTTATTTTAATCTGGGTAAATGACAGTTTTGCTTACCTAGTTGGCCGTAAATTAGGACGTAACAAACTTTTTCCTTCGGTTTCTCCTAAAAAAACTATTGAAGGCGCAGCAGGCGGATTAGTATTTGCCTTAATTGCTGCGTATATTATTTCTATCTTTGAAACTAATTTAAGTATTGTACAATGGCTTATATTAGCAACCGTAATAGTTGTAACAGGTAATTTAGGCGATTTAATAGAATCTAAATTTAAAAGAAAAGCTAAAGTAAAAGATAGCGGAGCAATATTACCAGGACACGGAGGAATTTGGGATCGTTTAGACAGTTTAGTCTTTGCTGCACCATTTGCATTTTTAACATTAATTATATTTTCACATGTTTCATAAAGAGGGACAAAAAATTATTATCATTACCTTTATTTTAGTAGCTGCAGCAGTTATATCTGCTCAATATTTTGTTACATTAAACTGGCTAAGATTAGGTTTGCAAGTTGCTGCATTAGTTTTTTTAGTATTGATATTACAATTCTTTAGAAACCCTAAAAGAAAAGTAGTTAAAACTTTTGATGACATTTTAGCCCCTGTGGATGGTAAAGTTGTTGTTATTGAAGAAGTAGAAGAACCTGAATATTTTAAAGGTAAGCGCAAGCAAATTTCTATTTTTATGTCTCCTGTTAATGTACATGTTACAAGATATGCAGCTTCTGGCTCTATAAAATACTCTAAATATCACCCTGGAAAATATTTAGTTGCTTGGCACCCAAAAGCAAGTACAGAGAATGAACGTACTACAGTTGTAATAAACACTCCTAAATTTGGAGATATTTTATACCGACAAATTGCTGGTGCATTGGCAAAAAGAATTGTAAACTACGCTAAAGTTGGCGATAGTGTACACCAAGGTGAAGATGCTGGTTTTATTAAATTTGGATCTAGAGTAGATGTTTACCTACCACTAGACACCGTAGTTACTGTTAAATTAAACCAAAAAGTTGTTGGAGCAAAAACTTGTATTGCTACCTTACCAAGCCAGGATGACTAATGAAGAGCTACATAAAGAGTTTTTAGAGACTGTAGAGTACGTTAATAGCTATACAGAACCTTTGCCTGCAGATTTACTTTTAAAGCTGTATGCTTACTACCGTATAGCTCATAAAAACTTTGACAATCCAGGAAGTAGAACTCCACTTATTAATGCTTTTAAAGCAAATGCTTTAATACAAGCTAAAAACTTATCGCCTAAACAGGCAATGAAAAAATACATAAAATTAGTAGAGAAAGAAATTAGAATTAAAGAATAACTACACTACAACCTCTTTATTAAAAAATTCTTTTTCTAACAATGTAAAATATATTGTTGCCGCTATAGTTATTAAAAAATAGCTCAGCATAACACTTGTTGCCCCCTTAAAATATATTTGCATTCCAAACCAACCATTTTGTATTATTAAATAGGCTACACCCAGCACACTCCTAATTACCTCAATAGTTAATGCATATTTTTTTCTATCCATTAGGGTAGTATACCCATAAATACCAACAAAAATAAAACTTCCATAAAGCAAAGCTGCTGTAAAACCTATGCTTTCAAAATTATAAAACAAAAAAAGCATTAGTCCTAAAGTAGCAAACATTTGAAAAATAACATACCCCTTAAATAACTTAGAAGCTTCAGTTGCATAACGATCAAAAGTATAAACATCTTCAATAATATCAATAGGATACTTTTGTTTAACATCATTTGGTCTCCAACCTGTTGGCATAAACCAAATTCTAATTTTATCCCACACATTTTTTGTATGCCAAGCATCTTTAGCTAAACGCAAAAAATGCTGAAAATTTATATGTACAGGGTTCCATGTCGCAGCAGGTTTTAAAACTCCATATTGAGGCGGAACATCATCTAACTCCTCTTGAAATGTACCAAAAAGACGATCCCAGAAACTAAAAATTTGACCTAGATTTTTATCTATATACTCTGAATTAATTGCATGGTGTACCCTGTGCTGAGAAGGCGTTACAATAACATACTCTAACCAACCTAACTTACCTATATGCCTTGTGTGGTACCAAAACTGAGCAAACAAATGCAGTGGTACTAAAACAGCAATTACTTGCTCTGGAACCCCCAAAATAGCTACTGGAAGCAATAATAAAGGTACATAACCAACTAAATTAGAAATTGATTGACGTAATGCACAAGACAAGTTAAACTCTTCACTACTATGATGAATTACGTGTTGATTCCAGAAAATATTAATTTTATGACTCAGCCTATGATTCCAATAACCAGCAAAATCAATAAATAAAAAGCCAATGAGCCAAACACCCCAAGAGTTACCAATATTAAATAGCGCTAAGTGTTTAACTAAAAAAGGATAAGACACAATTAATAGTCCTATCCCTAGAGAATCTTTTATAATATTTGTAAACCCAGAACTTATACTAGAAACAGTATCCAATACTGTATACATTTGTTTTTTAACAAAATATCCGTAACCTATTTCTAGAGCCATTAAAAGCATAAAAAACGGAATAGCGTACAAAAGAGCAGTGGTATAGCTAATCATAAATGTCTGGTTTACTCAAATTTACTAAAAAAAACCAAACGATTTACATTACACTTTTAACAAAAAAAAGCTACTCTAAAACAGAGTAGCTTTTTGCATATTTATCAAAATAACAAGCTTATTTTAAACCTTTTAAACTCTTTTCTAAAGTTTCTATTTTAGCTTCTGCGTCTGCTTGTTTCTTACGCTCTACATCTATAACCTTGTCTGGAGCATTATTTACAAAACGCTCATTACTTAATTTTTTTTGTACAGAAACTAAAAAGCCTTTAGTGTATTTTAACTCCTCTTCTATTTTTTTAATCTCTGCCTCTATATCTATAGCGCCAACCATTGGAATAAAATATTCGTTAGATTTTACCCTAAAAGAAAGTGCGCCATCTACAGCAGCATCTGCATAGTTAATTGAAGATACATTTGTTAATTTAGCAATAACAACATCCCATTCTTTAGATACATTTTCTGCATTTAACACAGAAAGCTCTAAAGCTTCTTTCATTGGAATATTTTTGTTTTTCCTAATTGTTCTAACTCCAGAAACAACCTCAGCAGCAAAATCAAAATTAGCAATAATAGTCTCATCTACTTTTTGTTGTTTTGGCCATTGCGCAACAACTAAAGCTTGCTCTGGTGTACGATCTTCTATATGCTGCCAAACTTCCTCTGTTAAGAAAGGCATAAAAGGATGCAACAACTTTAAATTTTGCTCAAAAACTGTAATTAGAGCATTGTAGGTTGTTTTATCTATTGGCTTTTGGTATGCAGGTTTTACAATTTCTAACAACCAAGAGCTATAATCGTCCCAAACCAGTTTATAAATTGCCATTAAAGCATCAGAAATACGATACTTACTAAAATGGTCTTCAATCTCTAACAACGTTTTATTAAACTTAGCGTTGTACCACTCTAATCCTATTTTAGACGCTTCTGGCTGTGGAATATCTGCTACTTCCCAACCTTTTATCAATCTAAAGCCATTCCAAATTTTATTAGCAAAGTTCTTTCCTTGCTGACAAAGAGACTCATCAAACATTAGATCGTTACCTGCAGCAGCACTTAACAACAGCCCTACTCTAACGCCATCTGCACCATACTCTTCAATTAACTTTAAAGCATCTGGAGAATTACCTAGAGATTTAGACATTTTTCGTCTTTGTTTATCTCTAACCAGACCAGTTAAGTAAACATTTTCAAAAGGCTTTTGATCTTTATACTCATACCCAGCAACTATCATACGGGCAACCCAAAAGAATAAAATATCTGGACCTGTAACTAAATCGTTTGTTGGATAATAATATTTAATTTCTTCATTTTCTGGCTCTAATATTCCATTAAAAACACTCATTGGCCATAACCAAGAAGAAAACCAAGTATCTAGCGCATCTTCATCCTGACGAAGATCTTCAACTTTTAATGCTGCATTACCAGATTTTTCTTGGGCTAATTTTAACGCATCTTCTTTACTTTCTGCTACAACAAAATCATCTGCACCATCACCAAAATAATAAGCAGGTATTTGCTGTCCCCACCATAATTGACGAGAAATATTCCAATCGCGAATATTCTCCATCCAGTGACGATATGTGTTTTCAAACTTTTTAGGAAATAATTTAACCTCTGCATCATCACCAAGAACAGCTTCTATAGCTGGCTTAGCCAATTCTTCCATTTTTAAAAACCATTGGTCAGACAACCTTGGCTCTATAACAGCCTTTGTACGCTCTGATGTACCCACTTTGTTTAAATGCTGTTCAGTTTTTATTAAAAAGCCTTTTTCTTCTAACTCTTTAGAAATTTCTTTACGAACAACAAATCTATCTTTTCCCTCATAATGTAGACCAAAACTATTTAAAGTAGCATCTGCATTAAAAATATCTACTACCTCTAAGTTATGCTTATCTCCTAAATTTTTATCGTTTACATCATGTGCTGGCGTAACTTTTAAGCATCCAGTACCAAACTCAAGATCTACATACTCATCTTCTATAATAGGTATAACCCTATTTACAATTGGCACTATTGCTTTTTTACCTTTTAAATGAGTAAAACGCTCGTCATTAGGATTTATACAAATTGCTGTATCTCCAAAAATAGTTTCTGGACGAGTAGTTGCAATTGTTAACGTGTCTTCAGATCCTTCAATTTTATAATTGATGTAATATAGGTTTCCTTGTTTTTCTTCGTGAATTACCTCCTCATCAGACAATGTAGTTTGTGCCTCCGGATCCCAGTTTACCATACGGTAGCCACGATATATTTTTCCTTTATTATATAAATCAACAAAAACTTTAATTACAGATGCTGACATATGATCGTCCATAGTAAAAGAAGTACGGTCCCAGTCACAAGAACACCCTAATTTTTTAAGTTGATCTAAAATAACTCCTCCATACTCATCTGTCCAATCCCAAGCGTGTTTTAAAAACTCTTCTCTGCTTAGGTCTGCCTTATTAATTCCTTGTTCTTTTAATTTTGCTACAACCTTAGCTTCTGTTGCTATTGAGGCGTGATCAGTACCAGGAACCCAACAAGCATTTTTACCTTGCAAACGCGCTCTACGTATTAACACATCTTGTATAGTGTTGTTTAACATATGCCCCATATGTAAAACTCCTGTAACATTTGGCGGCGGTATTACAATGGTATATGGCTCTCTTTCATCTGGAGTAGAATGAAAATAATTATGTTTTAACCAATAGTCATACCACTGGTTTTCAGATTTTTGAGAATCGTATTTTGATGCAAGTTCCATTCTTTGGTATAGTTTTTGTATTACTCTGTGTGTGAGTATTTAATTTTAACAATAAAGCCTGCAAATTTAAAGAAAAATTAAGGATTTTTACTGTGTTTAAATACGAAACAAAAATAAGTAACGTTATTACATAACAAAAGAATTTTTAAAGGTTAAATTGTAAATAGTATATTTGATCTTAATTAAAACCCAAAATGATGAAAAAGATAGTATTAGTATTATTTGTTGGCCTACTAGCATTTAACCTAAGTGCACAAGACAAAAAGGCTAAAATTGAATTTAAAACTGAAACTGTAGACTACGGAAAAGTTGAACGTGGTGGTAATGGTGTAAGAGTTTTTGAATTTACAAATACTGGAGATGCACCTTTAATTATCAGCAAAGTAAACTCTAGCTGTGGATGTACTATTCCTAAAAAACCAAAAGAGCCTATTATGCCAGGAAAAACTGGTGTAATTGAAGTTAAATATGACACTAAAAGACCTGCTGGTCCTATTAGAAAAGCAATCACTGTTATTTCTAATGCAGAAACACCAACTAAGGTTTTAAAAATAAAAGGTGAACTTGTAGAAGCTAAATCTGTAGCACAATAATTACTACAAACCACAAAAAATAAAAAGCACCCAAAAAGGGTGCTTTTTTATTTAAATAAGTTTTTAATACGCAAATTAAAGAGTAGCCTTTCTCCCCTACGCTCTATTAAAACTACTACTTTTTTACCTGGAATATCGTCTACCATATGCGTAAGCTCTTGTAACTTATACTTATGTGCTTCTTTTTTATTTACCTCTAAAATAACGTCGCCAACTTTTAAACCAGCATCTTTTGCAGGACTGCCCTCTCTAAGGTCAGACACAACTATTTGAGGCACTAAACTTATAACCACTTCATTATCATAACTAACAGTTACTTTAGACGCAGAACCATTTTTACTTACTCCGCCAAAACCTTTTTGCTGCTTTAGCTTACTTTGTTTAATATAACGCATCCCTCCGTGTTGTAAAGCCATACCACTAGTTCTAAACCAAAAAGGCTTTTTATAGTTAGAATTTTTTTTGAAAGAAACCTGTTTATTAGGATAATCAATCACCCAATTAAACCTTTTTAAAACCTCCCCGCCTACACTACCATTACGTTCTCCTTTTTGAGCTAAATACCTTATAGATGTACTATCCGGAAAAGCAGTTTTTGTATCTTTAATAACGTAACTTCCCAATTTAAGATAATCTATCTTAGTTCTTTTCCCATAAATATCACCACTTAATCCTTTTCCTAAAAAGTCTTCAAAATACTTATGTTGCACAGCAATACCTTTTACTTTATTTTCAAAAAGCCAAACAGCATCACTACTACCCGTGTCTATTAACAATTTTACAGGTACAGTATTTTGTTTTAATAACGCAGCCGCTTCTATATAGGCTTTTTTACGCTCTAAACTTAGCGGTAAATATTCTATTTTTTTATTTTTAGATTGCTTGTAAGTATTAGGGTTGTAAACTTTAATAAAGGTATTTGTGTAATTAATTTCTACAATATGATTTTTAAAAAAATCATACCCTAAAATACCGTGTATAGGAACACCTAATTTTGGAGAAAAATTTAAATCTTTTTCCAAAACAATATAAACTAACTGATTCGTGTTTTTAAACGAATTTAGCTCTAATAAGTTTCCTTTAGATTTTAGAGCTCTTATTGGCTCACCTCCACCAAGACCTTTAATAGTAATTTCTGATACGTTTTTAATATCTACTGAATCTTGATTAGAAAAATTAAAAAGTATAGGTTTACTTACACCAGTGTCTAATATAAAAGTAAATTGAGCACCATTAATCTTTGCTGGTAATACAATGAGGTTGTTAATTAATTTAAACTTAATTTTTTCATACTTTTTACCTTCTGGTAACTCAAAATTTTGAGCTCCTGATAAAAAAGGAAAAAGCAGACAAAAAATAAAGATCCTGTGCATCATAATTACTGATTTTCAGCTCATACCCACTTAAAATACAAAAAAAAATGTTAAACCCCTTATTTTCAATCTTAAAATAGATGAAAAATAAGTATTTGGTTGTTGTTTTCTATGCTTGTATTTCTCATTTTTGCCTAAAATATTTTTTATGCCATCAATTTCAACAAAAGGGCTAGCAATGCCAGAATCACCAATTCGTAAATTGGTACCTTATGCAGAAGATGCAAAGAAAAGAGGAGTAAATGTTATTCATTTAAATATTGGTCAGCCAGATATTAAAACTCCACAAGTAGCTTTAGATGCAGTAAAAAATAACACACTAGATGTTATTGCATACAGCAGAACTGAAGGATCTGAAACATACAGAGAAAAAATAGCTGCTTATTATAAAAAACAAAATATAAATGTTACAGCACAAGAAATAATTGTAACAACCGGTGGATCTGAGGCTTTAGCTTTTGTAATGGGTAGTATTGCAGATGCAGATGATGAAATTATTATTCCAGAACCATTTTATGCAAATTACAACGGCTTTGCTACTGCAGCTGGTGTAAATGTGGTTCCTGTTGTATCTAAAATAGAAGATAATTTTGCACTACCTGCAATAGAGGAGTTTGAAAAATTAATTACTCCAAAAACAAAAGCAATATTAATTTGCAACCCAGGTAACCCTACAGGATACTTATATAGTAAAGAAGAAATTAAAAAATTAGCTGCAATTGTAAAAAAACACAATCTGTTTTTAATTGCAGATGAAGTATACAGAGAGTTTACTTACGACGGTAAGGAGCACTACTCTATTTTACAAGAAGAAGGCTTAGAAGAAAATGCTATGATTGTAGATTCTGTTTCTAAAAGGTATAGTATGTGCGGTGCACGTATTGGTTGCTTAGTATCTAAAAATAAAGAGCTTATAAAAACAGCTCTTAAATTTGCACAAGCAAGACTATCACCTCCTACATATGCACAAATTGCTAGTGAAGCTGCTTTAGACACACCTAATAGCTATTTTACAGATGTTATTGAAGAATACGTAGAACGTAGAAACATACTAATAACAGAGCTAGAGCAAGTAAATGGTGTACGTGTTGCAAAACCACAAGGCGCATTTTATTGTATAGCAGAATTACCTGTTAAAGATGCTGATAAGTTTGCACAATGGCTACTAGAAGACTTTAATGTTGACAACGAAACTGTGATGGTTGCACCTGCTGCTGGTTTTTATGCTACTAAAGGTCTTGGAAAAAATCAAATTAGAATAGCATACGTTTTAGACAAAGAACGATTAAAAAGAGCTGTTAAAATTATTAAACAGGCTTTAGCTGTATACCAAGATTAATGATTATTAAAGAAAACATATCATTAAAGGAATACAACACTTTTGGTATTGATGCAAAAGCATCTTACTTCTGTACAGTAACATCTGTAGCAGAACTACAAGAAGCAGTAGCATTAACCAATTACCCTAACAAGTTTATTATTAGTGGTGGTAGCAATATGCTTATCACCACTAATATAAATGCACTAGTAATACACATAGCAATTAAAGGTATAGAGGTTAGCAAGGAAGATAGCAACAATGTGTGGCTAAATGTTATGGCTGGTGAAAATTGGCATAATCTTGTACTTTGGTCTTTAGACCGTAATTATGGCGGACTAGAAAATATGTCTTTAATTCCGGGTAATACTGGTACTGCTCCAATACAAAACATTGGCGCTTATGGTGTAGAGTTAAAAGATAATTTTGTAAGCTGTGAAGCTCTACATATTAAAAGTGGAGAAATACATAGTTTTACTAAAGAAGAATGCAAATTTGGCTACAGAGATTCTTTTTTTAAAAACGATGGTAAAGGAAAATACATTATTACATCTGTAGTTTTAAAACTGACTAAAAAAGATCATAATTTAAAAATATCTTATGGTGCTATTGAAGCAGAATTATTAAAAAATAATATAAACCAACCTACTATTAAAGATGTTTCTAATGCAGTTATAACTATTAGACAAAGTAAACTACCTAACCCGGCAGAACTTGGTAATAGCGGCAGCTTTTTTAAGAACCCAATAGTAGACAAATTAATTTTTGATAACTTTAGCCAAAATAATCCTGAAGCTCCATTTTACGCCTTGCCAGACAATACGTACAAAATACCAGCTGGCTGGCTCATAGAACAATGTGGATTTAAAGGAAAAAGATTTGGTGATGCTGGCGTTCACAAAAATCAAGCTTTGGTTTTAGTAAACTATGGCAACGCAACAGGAAATGACATTCTTGAGCTATCTAAAAAAATACAAAACACTGTACTAAAGAGATTTAACATCAGTATTGAAGCAGAAGTTAATATCATAAAATAACCCCTGAAACCATAAAGGAACAGGGGTTATACCAAACCAAACTAACCAAAAATAAGTGGCAGTAACCAGCTGCCTACTTAAGTTGTAAATATTTTAATTATCGCAATCATTTTTGTAATCTTGCGTTGAACTATATACGTTAACAAATGTATATTTGGATGACGCAGTGTAAAAAAAATTTACAGAAATAGCGTAACACAACTAGAATGAGTACACTACTTGAAAAACATATTGTAGAATTACTACAAGACAGGGATGAAAAAGCAATATCTTTATTGTACGACCATTATGGTGATACTTTATTTGGTGTAGCTAACAAAGTTGTTAGAGACGAAGATTTAGCACAAGATGTGCTGCAAGAAAGTTTTGTGAAGATCTGGAAAAAAGCAGACTCTTATGATTCTTCTAAAGCAAAACTATTTACTTGGTTATTTAGAATTACACGTAACACAGCTATAGATAAACTTAGAAGTGTAAACACAAAATCAGATAAGGAAATCCAAATAGACGTTTCAGACGTATATAA
Organism: Cellulophaga sp. 3_MG-2023; assembly: GCF_030546975.1. Classification (NCBI taxonomy): domain Bacteria; kingdom Pseudomonadati; phylum Bacteroidota; class Flavobacteriia; order Flavobacteriales; family Flavobacteriaceae; genus Cellulophaga; species Cellulophaga sp. 3_MG-2023. The sequence continues at coordinate 83,263 of NZ_JAUOPS010000008.1, read as the reverse complement.
TTTAGGAACAGAGAGCACTAAGCCAGAATTAATGGATGTTAAGGATAACTTACACAAGTTAGAACCTAAATATAAAATTGTACTGGAAGCCTTATTTTTTGAGGGAATGACCCAACAAGAGGCTAGTGAAGAATTAGATATCCCTTTAGGAACTATTAAGTCTAGATTAAAAATAGGTCTTAGAGAATTAAAGAAAATATACGGTTCTACCGCATTAACAATACTTATATCATTTTTGTTATGACAGATAAAATAAAAAAATTCTTAGAATCAGACCTTCTAGAAAAGTATCTTTTAGATACCACTACTACAGAAGAAACGCTTAAGGTAGAACGCTACATAGCAATACACCCAGAGGTAAGCAAAACGTATAATGAATTGCAAGAGAATTTAGAAATTTTTGCAAAACTGCATGCTATTGACACTCCTGATGGTTTAAAAAATAAAATTTTAGAAAGAGTAAAAGCAGAGAAAAAATCAAACAAAAAATTCTATAGATATATAGGTATTGCATGTTCTTTAGCTTTTCTTTTTGCTGCTGCATCATTTTTCTTCTGGAATCAGAATAAATCATTACAAGAAGAAAACACTATTGTTAACAATAAAATGAAGACTATTGAAGACAACATGAAACAGCAATTAGAGGATGTTAGAAACCAATTTATTGTTCTTAACAACCCTAAAACAAAAAGATACAATGTAAAAGGAAACACAAAAGCAAAAGAATTAAAAGCAGTTGCTTATATAAATCCTGTTAAAAAACTATCATATATAAACGTTAAAAACATACCTAATTTACCAGAAGATCAATGTTTACAAATGTGGGCAGAAGTAGATGGTAAAATGATAAACATTGGTGTTATTAAAGACATTAGTGATAAAGATAAATTACTGGCATTACCTTACGGAGAAAATGCTATGGGTTACATTACAATAGAACCTAAAGGTGGTAACAAAACACCTACAGTAGAAAATATTGTAGCCAATATATCATACGCAAACTAACGTTAAAGTGTATACATATAAAAGCTATAATTAGTATCTTTGCTTAAAATTTAATTATGAAACTAGTTTTAATAACCATAGGCCTTCTAAGTCTCGGTTTTGCAGGAATAGCAATTAAAATTTGGGCAAAGAAAGATGGCAAATTTGCAGGGACGTGTGCTAGCCAAAGTCCATTTTTAAATAAAGACGGACAAGCTTGCGGTATGTGCGGCAAACTACCTGCGGAGCAAGATTGCAAAATGGAGGCATCAACAGAAATACAATAGGCAAATGAAAATTTGCCTTTTTTTATGAAATTATCTGAAGAAGAACTTATCTCTAATCTAACCAAAGCTAAAGCAGGTAACCAAATTGCTTTTAGCAACCTTTTGGACACTTTCTGGAACGATGTTTATGGCTTTTTATTAGTTAGAACAGAGAACGAGAATGATGCTGAAGACCTTACCATACAAACATTTTCTAAAGCTTTTGATAAAATAAACACTTACGATGATAGCTATAAGTTTAAAACTTGGCTAATTACAATTGGTAAAAATTTACACGTAGATTTATTTAGAAAAAGAAAACGTAGCGTATTAGAAAATATGAATTATGGCAATGATGATGTTATAAAAGTATTAGACGACGCACCCACTATTGAAGATCAATTAATAATAGATCAAAATTTAGCAAATTTACTGCAAGACATAAAAAAGCTAAAACCAGCATATCAAAAAATTATAAACCTACGCTACTTTAACGAACTTAGTTACGCAGATATAGCCACAGAGCTAAACGAACCTATAAACAGTGTTAAAGTAAAACTACTAAGAGCAAAAAAACTACTTGCACAAATTATAAAAGCTAAACGTAAATCTTGACCACTACTCTATTATAAGTAACGCTATTTTGTTCGTATATTTGTACAAAATATTTTTATGAGTATTAACACTGTAGATAACGTAAAACCGCCTAAGGGAAAACCAAAATGGTTACGAGTAAAACTACCTACTGGTAAAAAGTACACACAATTAAGAGGCTTAGTAGATAAGTATAGCCTTAATACTATTTGTACTTCTGGTAGTTGCCCTAATATGGGAGAATGTTGGGGAGAAGGCACAGCTACATTTATGATTCTTGGTAACGTATGTACAAGATCATGTGGTTTTTGCGGTGTAAAAACAGGCAGACCAGAAGATGTAGATTGGGAAGAACCAGAAAAAGTAGCTCGTTCTATTAAAATAATGAGCATTAAACATGCTGTTATTACATCTGTAGACAGAGACGATTTAAAAGATATGGGTTCTATTATATGGGCAGAAACTGTTAAGGCCATAAGAAGAATGAACCCTGAAACTACCTTAGAAACTCTTATTCCAGATTTTCAAGGAATAAACACTCATTTAGATCGTATTATTGAAGTGGCTCCAGAAGTAGTTTCTCATAATATGGAAACTGTAAAAAGATTAACAAGAGAAGTGCGTATACAAGCTAAATATGAAAGAAGTTTAGATGTATTACGATACTTAAAAGATAACGGTGCCAGAAGAACTAAATCTGGTATTATGCTTGGTCTTGGAGAAAAAGAAGAAGAAGTTATACAAACTTTAAGAGACCTTAGAGATGCAAATGTAGATGTTGTAACTATTGGTCAATATTTACAACCTTCTAAAAAACACCTACCTGTTAAGGAGTTTATTTTACCAGAACAGTTTAAAAAGTATGAAGAATTAGGATTAGAAATGGGCTTTAGACACGTAGAAAGTGGCGCCTTAGTTAGATCTTCATACAAAGCACACAAACATATTAACTAACTTTAGCTTACCTATAATTTGCTAAAGACTGCTTTTAACTAAGCATTATTTTTTCGTATTTAAAATGAAAAAAATAAACATTGGTATTAACGGCTTCGGCAGAATTGGTCGTACGTTATTTAGGTTACTAAACCAATACCCAAATTTAAACGTAGTAGCTATAAATGATTTGGCTGATGCTAAAACATTAGCTCACCTATTAAAGTATGATAGTGTACACGGTATTTTTAATGAGAATATTTCTAATACAGAAAGTACTATCACTGTAAATGATGAAGTAATTAACCTTACAAATGCTACTACTCCAAAAGATATTCCTTGGCACGCTAGTAATGTTGACTTGGTTATAGAATCGTCAGGTAAATTTAAAACGCAAGAAGATTTAAATTATCATTTACAAAACGGAGCTAAAAAAGTTATATTATCTGTACCACCAGTAGACAACGCTATTAAAATGATTGTTTACGGTATAAATCACACAGATATAACTGCAGAAGATCACATTATTTCCAATGCATCATGTACCACAAATAATGCTGCTCCTATGGTAAAGGTTATTAATGATTTATGCGGTATAGAGCAAGCGTATATTACAACTATACACTCTTATACCACAGACCAGAGTCTGCATGACCAACCACACAGAGATTTACGTAGAGCAAGAGCAGCAGGGCAATCTATTATCCCTACAACAACTGGTGCAGCAAGAGCATTAACCAAAATATTTCCAGATTTGGCAGATGTTATTGGAGGTTGCGGTATACGCGTACCTGTACCAAACGGTTCTTTAACAGATATTACTTTTAACGTAAAAAAAGAAACATCTATAAAAGAAATAAATAACGCTTTTAAGTACCAAGCAGCCAATGACTTAAAAGAAATTATGCATTACACCGAAGATCCTATTGTTTCTATTGATGTAAACAATAGTTTTTATTCTTGTACGTTTGATTCTCAGATGACTTCAGTAATTGGAAAAATGGTGAAAGTTATTGGTTGGTATGATAATGAGTCTGGATACAGCAGTAGAATTATTGACCTTATAAATTTGTTGGTTCAAAAAAAATATATTTGAAAAAAGTAAAACATAATCTAATTTTTAAAACAGTACTTGCTGCTATTTTTAGTTGCTTACTGTTTTCTTGTGCAGTTGCTCAAGAATCCCCAACTGCGCTTAAAGATTTAGATTACTACTTTGCTCTTGCACGAAAATACAAGAACCAGAACAACACAAAACCTGCCTTAGAAGCAATACAAAAAGCTACCGAATACGCAGAAAAAAATGAAGATGAAAAAGGTCAGATAGATTGTTTTCATCAATATGCATTTTTATATTTAAAACTTAACAATGTTCCTAGATCTAAATTTTATTGGGAACGCACCAAAGTATTATTAAAAGGTATTACATATCCTTATGGGTCTAGTGAAAGCAAATACCTTGAGGCAATTTATTTATACTTAGATAAAAATAATTTTCAGGCTGAAGAAAAATTAGTAGAAGCAAAACAACTAAGTAATGATCGTAATTTACTTAACCGCATAGTATTAACTCAGGCCAACATCAACTTTCAAAAAACAAATTTTTTAAAAGCATCTAGGTTTTATAATGCATTAGTTGTAAACTCAGACATTTACGAAAAAGACTATTTTACCACTCAAGGCTACTTGGGCCTTGCTAATATTAATTCTTTAGATAATCCTGAAGATTGTATTAAGTTTTGCTTAGAAGGCTTACCTATTGCAAAAGCAAATGGCTTTGTAAATGAATTATTAGAATTTAATACACTAATAGCTAAGGCGTATGAAGACATTGAAGACTACAACTCTTCTCTTCTTTTTAATAAGAATTTAATTCATATTAAAGACTCTATTTACAGTATTACTAATGCTAAAGCCAAAGAAAGAACTGCAAATGATATACATATAGAAGGGTTAGAGGAAGACGTAAAAACTCTACTTGAAAAAAACATAGAGCAAGAGGCATCTATAAACAGGTCTGAAAGCACTAATATTGTAGCCTTTGCTATTTTGGCAATTATTTCTCTTTTAGCTATTTCTTTATATAGAAATAATCAAATAAAAATAAAAACAAATAAAATACTACACCAAACCAATAAAGAATTAGAAATTGCTAAGGATGATGCTGTAAAAGCTATGGAAGCCAAAACCAATTTCTTATCTACAGTAAGCCATGAACTACGCACACCTTTATATGCTGTTACCGGTTTAACTAATTTATTGCTTGAGGAAAACCCAACAGAAAGCCAAAAAGATCATTTAAAATCTTTGAAATTTTCTGGAGACTACCTCTTAAACTTTATAAATGACATACTACAGGTAAATAAAATTGATGCTCAAAAACTAGAGACGTTACAGATAGAGTTTAGTCTAAGAAAAACAATTAAAGACGTAATAGACTCACTACAGCAAAGTGCAAAATCTAACAACACTAAACTTAGTTTAAATATTGATAAAAAAATATCTAGAGCACATTTAGGAGATCCTATAAAAATATCTCAAATACTTATAAACCTTATAGGTAACGCCATTAAGTTTACTAAAAACGGAGAAGTATTTGTTACTATTAATGAAATTAAGAAGGTTGAAGACCTTTGTACAATTTCTTTTGAAGTCAAAGACACAGGTATAGGAATATCTAATGAGTTACAAGAAAATATTTTTGATAGTTTTGAGCAAGGCTCTATACAAATAAATAGAGAATATGGTGGCACAGGACTTGGTTTAACCATTGTAAAAAACCTACTAAAACTTTTTGGAAGTACTATTCATTTAGAAAGTACAAAAGGAGTTGGATCTATTTTTAGCTTTGATATAGACCTAATTTGCAAAGATAAAAACACAGAAAATCCAGAAGAAGAATATATTCCGCAAGAATTTATTTTTGAAGGCTTAAAATTACTTATTGTTGAAGACAACAAAATAAATCAAGTAATTACAAAAAAAATGCTTTCTAAAAAAGGAATGGTTAGTGATATAGCTAATAACGGCACAGAAGCAATAGAGCTTGCACAGAACAACACTTACGATGCTATTTTAATGGATATTCATATGCCAGGCATTAGCGGTGTAGAAGCTACTATAGAAATTAGAAAATTTGATTCTGAAATACCTATTATTGCACTTACTGCAATATCTTTAGATGATAGTGTAGAAAATTTTTATGCTGCAGGCTGTGATGATATTGTTACCAAACCTTTTAAACCTGACTATTTCTACCAAAAAATTGGTGAGAATATTTTTAACAAAAAAATTACTTAATTAAGTCATTAATAGAAGACAGTAATTTATCTTTTCCTTTATCTAAAATTTTGTGCTGCACTTCTATGTAACACAAGTTTTTTAATTTTCCTTTTAGTCGTACAAAATCTTTTTCTGTAGTTAATACAAATTCTTTACTAGCAAAAGTTTCTATTTCTGCCGCTGTAAAAAAATGATGATCACTATATGCCAGATGTTCAAAATCTACACCTTGAGTATTTAAAAAATCTACTAAAGGCTTGGGATTTGCAATACCCGTTACCAAGGTTATTTTTTTTCCTTTAAAGCTAGTTAAAGTTAAACCCTCTGTAAACCCCTTTAGTTCTTGCGCATAACTTAAACTTGCAAACAATAATTGCTGGTGTTTTTTAAGTTTTAGCTTACCCTCTATTTTTAAACACTCTTCATTATTAATTGTAGCCGGACATTTTGTTACTATAATAACATTTGCTCTTTTAGCTTCATTTTTTGCATCACGCAAGTTTCCTGTTGGCAAATACCAATCATCAACATACAAATTACCATAAGCAGTAAGTAAAATAGCAAAGGTTGGCTTTACCTTTCTATGCTGATAAGCATCATCCAATAAAATAACATCTGGTTTAATTTGTTGTTCTAAAGTCTCAATTCCGTTTCTACGATCACCATCTACAACCATTGTTATAGCTGGGTATTTCTTATAAATTTGATAAGGCTCATCTCCTAATTCCTCTACTGTAGTTGCATTTTTAGCTATTAGCAAACCCTTTGATTTACGACCATACCCTCTACTTAAAACAGCTAGCTTATAATGTTGTTGTAGGTTTGATATTAAAAGCTCTATCATTGGCGTTTTACCTGTACCACCAGCACTTAAATTACCAACACATACTGTTGTTGTCTTATAAGATTTTGAAGAAAAAACACCTATATTAAACAAATAGTTACGCAGATATACCACTAAAGCGTAAAGTAAAGAAAAAGGAAATGCTATTTTTCTGAGTAGTTGCATAAGAACGAAAGTAAATATTTTATCTTTGAAAACCATTAAAGCAATCAAAAATGACTGTAAAAGAAATTACAAACATTATTGAAGATTTTGCGCCGCTAAATTACGCAGAAGATTTTGATAATGTAGGCCTACTAATTGGTAATGCTACCACAAAAGTTACTGGGGTACTAGTTACTCTAGACACTTTAGAAAATGTTGTAGATGAAGCTATTGCCAAAAACTGTAACTTAATTGTAAGTTTTCATCCTATTATTTTTTCTGGCCTAAAGAAAATTACGGGTGCAAACTATGTAGAGCGTGTAGTTTTAAAGGCTATTAAAAATGATATTGCAATTTACAGTATGCACACCGCCTTAGACAATAGTAACAAAGGTGTAAATGCTAAAATTTGTGAAGTTTTAGGACTTACAAACACTAAAATTTTAATTCCGCAAAAAGGCACCATAAAAAAATTAACAACTTATGTTCCTAAAAAAGAAGCTGCAGAATTAAAAGAAGTTTTATTTGCTGCTGGCGTAGGTAATATAGGTAATTATAGCAATTGTAGTTTTACAACAATAGGCACAGGTAGTTTTAAACCTAATGAAAAAGCCAACCCAACAATAGGCGAAATTGGAAAAACACAAACCGAAGAAGAAGTACAAATAAATGTAACTTTTGAAAAAGCTAAAGAGAAGAAAATTTTACAAGCTCTTTTTAAAAATCATTCTTACGAGGAGGTTGCTTACGAAATAACAACCTTAGAAAACACCAATCAAAATATTGGTATGGGAATGGTAGGTGAGCTAGAAAATCCCGTAAATGAGACCAAATTTCTTCAAGATTTAAAGATAAAGATGAATGCCGACTGTGTTAGGCACTCTAATTTACTAAATAAAAAAATAAAAAAAGTAGCTGTACTAGGCGGGAGTGGCTCTTTTGCAATAAATGCCGCAAAGGCTGTAAACGCTGATGTTTTTATTACAGCAGACTTAAAATACCATCAATTTTACGAGGCAGAAAACAAAATATTACTGGCAGATATAGGACACTTTGAAACAGAGCAGTTTACAAAAAATCTTTTAGTAGAGATACTTACAAAAAAAATTCCTAATTTTGCAGTCTCTTTATCGGAGAGTATTACAAATCCTATCAAGTATTTTTAAAAATATGGCAAAAAAGAAAGAAGCAACGGTAGAAGAAAAATTAAGAGCATTATATGACTTGCAATTAATTGATTCTAGAGTCGATGAGATAAGAAACGTTAGGGGTGAACTCCCGTTGGAAGTTGAAGATTTAGAAGATGAAGTTTTAGGACTTAAAACTAGATTGGATAAATTAAAAACTGATGTGGAAACCGTTAATTTTGAAATAACAGCTAAGAAAAATTTAATTGAGGAAGCTAAAGGCCTAATTAAAAAATACGCTGAACAACAAAAGAACGTAAGAAACAGTCGTGAATTTAACTCTTTATCTAAAGAAGTTGAGTTTCAAGAATTAGAAATTCAATTGGCTGAAAAAAACATCAAAGAATTTAAAGCGCAAATAGAGCAGAAAAAACAAGTTATTTCTGATACTAAAGAGCGTTTATCTGCTAAAGAATCTCACTTAAAGCACAAGAAAAGTGAATTAAGCGAAATTTTAGCTGAAACTGAAAAAGAAGAAAAAGCATTACTAAAAAAATCTGAAGACTTCCAAAGTCAAATTGAAGAGCGTTTAGTAAAAGCTTACACTAGAATTAGAACCAATGTAAAAAATGGTTTAGCAGTTGTAGCTATTGAAAGAGGTGCATCTGGAGGTTCTTTCTTTACAATACCACCACAGGTACAAGTAGAAATTGCTGCTCGTAAAAAAATTATTACAGATGAGCACAGTGGTAGAATATTAGTCGACCCTGTTTTAGCTGAAGAAGAAAGTGAAAGAATGCAAAAAATGTTTTCTAAATTATAGAAACATATTTTATATTGAATAAAAAAAAGACCGCTAAATTAGCGGTCTTTTTTTATTTAAGTAATTCTATTATTTTGTTAGTAACCTCGTCACTATCCCACTTTTCTTTTATATTAGGCAGCTGCATTACTTTTTTCATTATTGCTTCTTGCTCATCTCCTAATGCTAATGCCTCTGCATAAGGCCTATTGCTAAACGTTACCCTAGAGTACACCGGCAACCATTTTTCTGGGTATTCTGTTGCAAATTTTTTCTCTATCTTTTTTTGTAGTAAAAACATTGGATCTGCAGTTTTACTACTCATTTCTACAAAATTCCTATAACTAAGTTCTGCTATAGCATCTGCATTTGGTTTACGCTCTTTTTGGTATTCATTAAAAGCCAAAGTCCAATTCTCTGGATACTTTTTAAGTAAATTTGTAAGCACAAAAATATCTTCAAAACCAGCATTCATACCTTGACCATAAAAAGGTACTATTGCGTGTGCAGAATCGCCCACAAGCGCAGCCTTATCCCAATACGTCCAAGGAAAACATTTCATTGTAACCATTGCACTTGTCGGATTTTTAAAGAAATCTTCTATAAGGTTATCTAAATCTGGCATTACATTAGGGAAATGCGTAGAGAAGAACGTTCTAGCATCTTCTTTGGTCTTAATACTCTCAAAAGAAATATCACCCTCATACGGCATAAAAAGCGTACAGGTGAAGCTACCATCTAAGTTTGGCATAGCAATAAGCATAAACTTACCTCTTGGCCATATATGAAAAGAGTGTTTATCTAATTTATGTGTGCCATCTTCATTAGGTAAAATAGACAGTTCTTTATATCCTACCTTTATAAATTCCTGAGAATAATCAAACCTACTACGTCTTTGCATTTTATGACGTACTCTAGAAAAAGCGCCATCACAACCAAAAACACAGTCAAACTTATATTCTTCCCAGACACCTTTTTCAGATTCTCCTGTAAATATTTTTGCTTCAGGTAAATCTACATCCCAAACTTTTTCTGAAAAACGAAATTCTGTTCCTTCGGCTTCTGCCAAATCTATCATTTTTCTATTTAAAATTCCTCTAGATGTAGACCAAATTGCCTCTTCTTCTTTACCATATTTTTGGTAATATAAAGGCACACCATCTACGTGCATTGCTCTTTGGTAAAGTGGTATTGCTATTTCTTTTATTTCTTTTTCTAAACCTACTTGCTGCAATGCGTTCCAACCCCTATTGCTCATTGCTAGGTTTATAGACCTACCAGAAAACTCTACTGTGCGTATATCTGGTCGCCTGTCAAAAACAGTAACCTTGTGTCCTTCTTTTCTTAAGTAAATAGCTAATAAAGAGCCCACTAATCCGGAGCCAACTATGGCTATGTCTTTTGGAGATTTTGACATATTTTATTTGTGTAAAGAGGTGATAACGAACGTTAAAATTATACTAACAAGCATCTAAACATATTGTATAGCTCGTATATATAAAACATCCGCTTAATGCGTCTACATATAAAAAAGTCCTTCATAATTTTACTTTTATGAAGGACTTTTTCTTTTATAAACCTTATTCTAAGATTCCGTCTACAATTCCGTAGGCAACAGATTCTTCTGCGTTCATCCAGTAGTCTCTGTCAAAATCTTTCATTACTTTATTAAAGTCTTGACCACAATTTTCTGCTAAGATTCTTGCACTCAATTCTCTTGTTTTTATAATTTCTTTTGCTTGTATTTCTATATTAGAAGCCTGGCCTCCTGCCCCACCACTTGGTTGGTGAATCATTACCTGCGCGTGCGGTTGTATAAAACGTCTTCCTTTAGCACCAACAGATAATAATATAGAACCCATAGAAGCTGCTAAACCAGAACAAACTGTAGAAACAGGACTCTTAAGAGATTTAATCGTATCATAAATAGCAAAACCTGAAGTTACATAACCTCCTGGGCTATTTATAACGAACTGAATTTCTTCATTCCCTTGTAAATCTAAATATAACAAACGATCTATAACGTGCTTTGCTGAGTTATCATCTACCATACCCCATAAAAACACTTTTCTTTCATTCAACAATTTTTCATCAATTGCTTCTTGAACTTTACCTTTTTTTGAACTCATGCCTTATTTCTTATTTACATCAAAAATAATCAATTTATTTATAAAGTACACGCTAGGTTTCATCAATCTAAAAAACATACTACAAAACATAGTATCTTTGTTAAAAAACAATAAATATGATGCGTAAAATATTCACTTTTATACTAACTACAACACTTTTTATTTCTTGTAAAGAAGCTAAAAAAGAAGAGGTTTCTTCACCTAAAGAAACTGTAGTTACCAAAGAAAAAGAACTTACAGTTTTAGATTCTGTTGCTCATGCACACGGATATAAAAATTGGAAAAATATTTCTCAGATACAATTTACTTTTAATGTAGACCGTGGAGAAAACCATTTTGATAGAACTTGGAACTGGCGCACCAAAAGTAATGATGTATTAGCAATGTCTGCTAAAGACACTATTGCTTACAACAGAGCCTCTATGGATTCTATTACCCAAAAAACTAATGCTGGCTTTATTAACGATAAATATTGGCTACTAGCCCCTTTTAATCTTGTTTGGGATAAAAGCAACATTACATTTACAACTACCAAAAATGAAGAAGCGCCAATTAGCAAAAAACCAATGCGTAAATTAACCATTATATATGGTAATGCTGGTGGGTATACTCCTGGTGATGCTTATGATTTTTACTTTGAAGATGATTACCTAATTAAAGAATGGGTTTACAGAAAAGAAAATGCAGCAGAACCATCTATGAGTACTACTTGGGAAAACTACACTGAACAAAACGGATTAAAAATTGCCTTAGACCATAAGAATGCCGAAGGCAATTTTAAATTATATTTTACAGACGTAAAAAGCATTAGCAAGTAATTATTTGCTTTGCAAAATACCTTCTTTTAAAATTTGACCAAAACGGTACATATCTTCAAAAGAACAGTAAAATGGTGCAGGAGCTAAACGTATTACGTTTGGCTCTCTCCAATCTGTTATTACACCGTTTTTCATTAAGTAATTAAACAATTCTTTTCCTTGTCCATGTAACAACACAGACAGTTGTGTACCTCTTTCTTTAGGAGTTATAACCTCAAAAGTAGCTTCTTCTACTTCTTCATCTATTTCCTGTAATACAAACTCCAAATAACTTACTATTACATCTCTCTTTTTAATTAAAGCTGGCAAGCCTACCTCTGTAAACATTTCTAATGAAGCTAAATAAGGTGCCATAGCTAATACTGGCGGATTACTTACTTGCCAAGAATCTGCAGTGTGACTAGACTCAAACTCTGGTTTCATTAAAAAACGAGTTTCCTTTTTAGATCCCCACCAACCTTCTAATCTAGGAATAGTATCATCTGCTAAATGTTTTTCATTAACATACACTCCAGATGCGTTACCAGGACCACTATTTATGTATTTATAACTACACCATGATGCAAAATCTGCATTCCATTCATTTAACTTAAGTTCTATATTACCAGCTGCATGTGCCAAGTCCCAACCTACAAAAGCACCAACATCATGACCCGCTTTTGTTATGGTTTTCATATCAAAAACTTGTCCGTTATAATAGTTAACACCTCCAATTAAAACAAGTGCAAGCTCATCTCCTACTTCATTAATCTTAGCAACCACATCTTCTGTTCTCCAAAAATGCTCACCTTCTCTTTTTTTAACCTCAACTATTGCTTCCTTTGGGTCTAAACCGTGAAATTTAACCTGACTAGTTAGCATATACTGGTCTGATGGAAATGCCTTTTCTTCGCAGATAATTTTAAACCTCTTAGCGGTAGGCCTGTAAAAAGAAGCCATTAAAAAATGAAGATTTACCGTTAAGGTATTCATTACACAGACCTCTTTTATTTTTGCTCCTAATAATGTTGCCATAGGTGCCGCTAAGCGCTCATGGTAATCCCACCAAGATTTTTCTGCATAAAAATGCCCTTCTACCCCCAACTGTGCCCAGTCTTTCATTACATCATCTACAAACTTCTGCGCTGTTTTTGGCTGTAAACCCAGAGAGTTTCCTGTAAAATAAATAGCATCTTTACCATTAATTTTAGGAAAGTAAAACTGATCTCTATATCCTTTTAAAGCATCATTAGCATCTAATTCTTTTGCAAACTCTAAGGTATTTTTAAACTGCATCTATTTAATTTTTATTCAAAAATAAGAAATCAAAATAACTATTTTTGCAAAAACTTTTTTATGCATTTTTTATCGTCTTTATTAGAAAACTACATTGCAAATAACTCTGAAAATGAACCTACAGTTTTAACGGAACTTACTAGGGAAACACATTTAAAAGTTATACAACCAAGAATGTTAACAGGCCATTTTCAAGGACGTGTATTAAGTATGTTGTCTAAAATTATATCGCCAGAAAATATTTTAGAAATAGGCACTTACACAGGATATTCTGCTATTTGTTTAGCCGAAGGCTTACGTAATAATGGTAAATTACACACTATAGATGTTAATGAAGAACTAAGCCACATACAACAGAAATATTTTGAAAAAAGTGGCTTTTCTGATAAGATTGATGCTCACGTTGGCGATGCCTTAGATATTATACCAACGCTAGACGTTACTTTTGATTTGGTTTTTATTGATGCAGAAAAAAAGAGCTACCCTGCTTATTTTGAAGCTGCACTAGCAAAAACAAGACCTGGTGGTATAATTTTATCTGATAATGTTTTATGGTCTGGTAAAGTTGTAGAACCTTTGAGTCCAAAAGATGTTACTACAAAAATCTTATTAGATTACAATAAAGCTTTAAAAGAAGACTCTAGAGTAGATACTGTATTGCTACCTATTAGAGACGGACTTACGTTAAGTAGGGTTTTGTAACCTTTTTACTTAATTTATAAATTAAAATAGCAAAAACAATACCTACTAAAGCACCTGTAGCAATGTCTAAAGGATAATGCACACCTACATATATTCTGCTCGTACAAAATAACAATGGCCATATGTAGGCAAAGTATATCCATTTATACTCCGCTCTTAATACCAACACAACAATTGTTGTTAATGAAAATGATGATGATGCGTGCCCAGAGAAAAAACTATAACCTTTAGCTTCTACAACTACACGTATAAGGTCTCCTAAAGCGGTATCACTACTTGGCCTAACCCTTGCAACAAAATCCTTAGTTAAGTTGGTTAGTAACATTACAAACAAAAACACTGCTAGTACAGTAAAAAAATCTACCAATGCTTGCTTTCTTGGACGCTTGTAAAAAATTAGAATAAAAAAAAGTACATATAGAGGAATCCAATTATTAATATTGGTTACAAAAGACCAAAAATAATCATACTCTTCAATACCTAGATTATTTAAGTAAATAAAGAGATCTCTATCCCAATCTAATATTTTTTCCAACATAGATTACTTTCTCTTAATTACGCCAGCAATATCTTCTACATCTTCTTTTACCTTAGTAACACCTTCTTTAATGTCTTTGGTAAAGCTAGTATCAATACCTTGCTTTTCTGCGCTTTTAGTAATCTCTTGTTTTATATCTTCGGTTGCATCTTTAAGTTGACGCATACCTTTACCAAGTCCCTTAGCAATGTCAGGAACCTTATCTGCTCCAAAGACCATCACTACAATAAACATAATGAAGAAAATTTCGCCTCCGCTAATAAATAAGATAAACGTTGAATACATACTACAAATATAAACAGAAGTTTTATTTGCACCATAAAAAAAGCCCCACATCTTGAATAATTAACAAGTGTGGGACTTTCTATATTTTTAGGACTGAAACTATTTCTTCATATTTCCTTTAAACTTATCAAAACCAGACTTAACTTCTTTAGCTGGCCAAGAGTTGTTTGTTGTATCTATATCAGCAGTTTCTGCTTTAGGATCTACAACTATACCTACTAATTCTTTTTGAGAAGAAACTACTTTCTTAATTTCTTTATCACTCATTCTCCAAACTTCTGCTGGGTAAGTAATATTCTCTTTAGAACCGTCTGCATAAGTATACTCTACAATTAATGGCATTGGTATACCACCTGGCTTGTTAAAAGTAACTTCATAAAAGAATTTTGGCTCTTTAACTGCTGCTCTCTCTGCTGCAGTTAAGTTATCCATCATATATTCTTTTAATGTTTTAGAAACATCAGATGGGTTTTTACCTTTTAAGCTAGCGTCATAATCATCACTATCTATATCTGCTAAGAAAACCATTGGAGGCAAGTCGCTCATTTTTAAGTTTCTCTGCTCCATAATATCTCTAATTTGCTTTGGTGGCTTAGATGATACTTGGTATTTTTTAACCTCTTTAACTCCCATATCTACATAATCTGTAGTATAGAACCAACCTCTCCAGTAGTAATCTAAATCTACTGCAGACGCATCTTCCATAGTACGGAAGAAATCTTCTGGAGTTGGGTGTTTAAACATCCAACGTTGAGAGTATGTTTTAAATGCATGATCAAACAATTCTCTTCCCATAACAGTTTCTCTTAAAATATTAAGAGCCGTTGCAGGTTTACCATATGCGTTGTTACCTAATTGGTATACGTTTTCTGGGTTAGACATAATAGGAGCAATAAATTCTTGGTCTCCTGCCATGTAAGGTACTATTTTAGAAGGCTCTCCTCTTCTAGATGGGTATTTAGCATTTGGCGCTATAGCATCTGGAAACTCTTCTCCAAATTCTTGCTCTGCCATATATTGCATAAAAGTATCTAAACCTTCATCCATCCATCCCCACTGACGTTCATCAGAGTTAACAATCATTGGAAAAAAGTTGTGACCAACTTCATGAATAATTACACTAATCATTCCGTATTTTGTACGGTCTGAGTATTCTCCTTTTTCATTAGGTCTTCCGTAATTCCAGCAAATCATTGGGTATTCCATACCTTGTTGTTTTGCGTGTACAGAAATTGCCTTAGGATAAGGATAGTCAAAAGTATGACTAGAGTAAGAACGTAATGTATGCGCTACTGCTTTAGTAGAGTACTCTTCCCATAATGGGTTACCTTCTTTTGGGTATAAAGAAACTGCCATTGCTGTTTTACCACTTGGCAATTTAACATTTTGCATATCCCAAATAAATTTACGAGAAGTAGCAAAACCGTAATCTCTAACGTTTTTAGCTTTAAATTTCCACGTTTTTTTATCTTTAGAAAAACCTTTTTCTGCAGCTTCTGCTTC
Organism: Cellulophaga sp. 3_MG-2023; assembly: GCF_030546975.1. Taxonomy (NCBI): domain Bacteria; kingdom Pseudomonadati; phylum Bacteroidota; class Flavobacteriia; order Flavobacteriales; family Flavobacteriaceae; genus Cellulophaga; species Cellulophaga sp. 3_MG-2023. The sequence continues at coordinate 67,037 of NZ_JAUOPS010000008.1, read as the reverse complement.
TTTTTGTGTTACAATAATAACTGGCTTATCAAAAGACTTTTTAGCCTTTTCATAACGCTTCATCATATCTTTAGAAAATACTTCTTTTCTATTTTGTAACTCTCCTGTTGCATCTAATACGTGATCTGCAGGTACAGTAATATTTACTTCGTAATCTCCAAAAGGAAGTGCAAATTCTCCACTACCCCAAAACTGATGATTTTGCCATCCGTCTACATCACTATAAACAGCCATTCTTGGGAAAAACTGTGCTATAACAAAAGCTTTATTTCCATCTTTCTCAAAATACTCATATCCAGATCTTGCTCTGTTTACAGTATGGTCTGGTACATTGTACCACCATTTAATAGAAAAAGAAACCTGAGTTTTGCTTTTTAATGGTGTAGGTAAATCTACACGCATCATAGTTTGGTTAATTGTGTATGGTAAATCTTTACCACTTGCATCTTTTACATGCTGAATTTTAAATCCACCATCAAATTCTGCTCCTTTCATATGAGAACCTGCAAATTGACCTACAGGCATTGCTCCTTGTAAAGCAGAACCATTTCTTAATGCAGATTTAGTACCTTTTTCACGTACGTTCTGATCTAACTGAACCCATAAAAATTCTAAATCATCTGGAGAATTATTTACATAAGTAATAGTCTCTTCTCCGTATATTTTTGCGTTTTTATCATCCAACTCAATATCCATTTTGTAGTTGGCTTGTTGCTGATAATAATTTGGACCTGGTGCTCCAGATGCAGACCTGTACGTGTTTGGAGTTGAGAACTCCTGATACATTTGTCTAAATTTGCTCTGGTTGGTGTGGCCAGCTTGTTTTTCTGTTTGTTCCTGTGCTTGCACCATTACAGTGGCAAACAAAAATAGAACAGCAGCTAAATAGTAGTTAATTTTGTTCATTTTACATTGTTTTAAGTAGGCGAAAATTAACACTTTTTTAGCGATTTGATAAAGGAGTCTTAAAACTTTAACATTCCTTTATTATTTCCACGTGTTAACACCACACTTTTCTTATTTTTTAAGAACTTAAAGTGCACTATATTCTTTTGTTCCTCATAAATATCTGTAAGCACTGTACTTTCTGCTTCAATGGTTTTTAAGTCTTCTAGCTTTATATTTTGTACTTCTAAATACATAACAACATTATCTACGTCATACTCTTTTCCTAAATAAGTAACCTCAACTTCTTTTCCGTTTACATAAATATGAAACTTTTGCTTCATGTATTTTTTAATATAATCTTCAGCTAAAGGGTTCTCGTTTTTAGTTGCCAAGTTAGATTTTACATCGTATCGCTGTTTTAAAAGCTCATCAAAATCATCTATAAATACTCTAGACGTAATTTGCAAAGTGTGTTCTTTATCAGAATATTTAACACTAGTAACACTCACATAATATTTATGTATGGCAACAAAAGCAAAAAGGGGTAACAACAATAATAAAAATCTTTTTTTAAGCATAATGTGTAATTTACAATCATCAAAAGTAAGCAATTGGCGTGCCAAATTATAGAACGCAATTGGATTATTTAGTTTGATGAATACTCTATTTTTCCGTTTTAAACTCTACACTCATTTTACGTAAGTAAGCCCAAATTTTTAATTGATCTTTGGTATTTATCACAACCTGAAAATCATCTTTAAACTCACAATACCACATAAACAAGTCTATCTTATCCTTTTCTATCTTTAATTCATTTACAAATAAAGAGTCTGCATAATATCTTTTAACGCGCATAGTTTTCTGGTATCTACGGTTACGCTCTACTCTTTTCTTTAATAATTTGGTTTGCCCGTTTATTGCATTTATTAAAGATAAAATTGATCCGCCAGACATTGATGTATACAGTGCACGTTCATCTGAAGATAGTGTTTTTACATTTTGATTAGGCAACCCCAATGACCTACCATCTACCACTGGTTTTAAAGGTAAATTATTTAAGTCTGTAGATAAGTCTCCAGACAAATTAAAAGGCTTTACTACAACTTCATTTAAAGTTGTTACAGACTCGTATAAAGGCACTATATAGTTGTTAGTTTTTAACATACTTTCTGTAACAACTACAACTTTATTTGCAAACTGAACTGCAGAAAACTCTAAGGTATCTTTTACACGAACCGGAATAGAGAAATAGCCATTTAAATTGGTTATTGTCCCTTTTTCTGTGGTTCTGTTTAATACATACACACCAACGACTTCTTCTGTAGTACTAGTTACAGTACCTTTTAAATCTACCTGCTTTTTCTGTGCCACAGTAGACGTTACTACAAAAATTAAAACAATAAAAAACGAAAGTCTATTCATTACCCTCTTCTTTTAATGTTAAAAAAGTTTTACTTTTCATTTTAAAAAAAGCTTTTATAAAAACATCATTGGTTTGCAACATAAAGGCATCAAAATCCTCATCTTGCTCGCAATACAATACAAATTCTTGTAGTCTTGATTTTGGTATTTTTAGCTTGGTAAGAGTTATAGAGTCTAAATACTTATGCTGCATTTTTTGTCCTGTAGCGTAACGCTTGTTTCTGGCTACACGCTCATTTAACATTTTTGTACGCCCGCTTACAAAATTAATAACCGGATCTAATGAGTTTTTAATACCATCAAAAGACATAGTTTTACCAGAAATTAATTCCCTTTCTGCTAATTCTAATGTTTTTACGTTTGCATGAACAAAACCTAAACTCATTGCTGTTACTTGTGTTCTTTGGTCCAGAACAACCTCGTCTAACTCCTCTAGAGTTTCGTCTAAATTGATGATGTAGCTTTTAAAATCTAGTATTTTTTGGGTGATAATAATCTCCCTATTTTTAAACTGCACAGCAGAAAACAACAAAGTATCTTGTAAACTAACTGGGATAGAAAAACCTCCATTTTCATTAGTTATAGACCCTTTGTTACTTGTTTTATTTAATACATAAACGCCAACAACCTCTTGCTCTTTACTAACTACGTTTCCTTTTAACGTTTTAACTTTTAGCTCTTGTGCTGTACTAAACTGAACTACAAATACAAAAAACAATAAAAGTTGAAAACGAGTCATATCTATCTTATTTAAATTTTAAAAATAATTCACTTTTCTGTCGTAAAAAATCCCAAACAACAAGTTCATTTTTATTTTTGGTAATACCTTTAAATCTAGGATCGTACTCGCAATACAGCATAAACTCCTCTATCCTATCTATTGGTATTTTTAAATTTTTAGAAAAAATAGAATCTACATACCTAGTGCGCAGCTCTTTGCTACGTGCGTATATATCATCTCTTTTTATACGGTCTTTAAGCATTTTTGTGCGCCCACTTAAAAAGTTTATTAGCGGATCTATACTCAAGTAATTATTACCGTTGTTTGCAGAAAATAATTCTCTTTCTGTTAAAGACAATACTTTTACATCTGCATTTGGTAAGCCTAAACTCTTGGCTGTTATAAATGTTCTGTTATCTAAAACAACCTCATCTAACTCCTCTAAAGTTTCATCTAAGTTTACTAGAAACGATGAGTAGTCTAGAATTTTTTGAGTGATTATAATTTGTTTGTTTTTAAACTGTACTGCAGAGAACTCTATTGTATCTTTTAAGTGCACAGGAATAGAAAAATTTCCGCTCTTAGACGTAATTGTACCCTTTTTATTTGTTTTATTTAATACATAAACACCAACTACTTCTTGTGAGTTACTTACAATACGCCCCTTTAGTATTTCTATTTTTTGCTGCGCATTGGTTTGTTGCGCAATTAAAACTAAAAACAAAAAAGTATATACGTACCTCATATAAAAAATAGTATGGTTAATTTATTTGCTGTTATCCTCTGTATCTACATCATCTTCCTTTAAAAAGGCTATACTTTTGCGTGTTAAAAAGTCCCAAATAATAAAATCGTTTTTTTCTTTAGATACAGAAGTAAACTCATTATCTACCTCGCAATACAACATAAACTCTTCTATACGGTCTTTAGGAATACTTAAATCTTTTATAAAAACAGAATCTGCATAAGAGTTACGCATTTGCTGACTTTGTGCATATCTCCTGTCTCTGGCAACACGCTTTTTTAGCATTTTAGTACGGCCGCTTATGGCATTTAAAAGCTTGTTCATATTTAAACTTAAACCACCAAACATTGGTCCGTGATCTGCATCATGCAACAAACGCTCGCTTTGTGGTAATACCACAGCATCTGCATTTGGCAACCCTAAACTTTTAGCGGTTACAAAGGTTCTGTTATCTAAAACAACCTCGTTTAACTCTTCTAAAGTTTCTTCTAAATAAATTAGATTGGTCTTTTTTTCTAAAATTTCTCGGGTAACAATTAGCTGTTTCTTTTTAAACTGTACAGCAGAAAAAATTAAAGTATCTTTTTCCTTGGCTGGCATTACAAAATAGCCTCTGGCACTAGTAATTGTTGCTTGTCCACTGGTAGTGTTAATTACATATACACCATTTACCTCTTGCGCTTTACTTACTACAGCGCCTTTAACAGCTTTGTAGAGTATATCTTGTCCGTTTGCATAAAAACAGACACTTATAAAAGTTAAAAAAAATACGTATTTCTTCAACCGTTATAATTTTTTATATTCTTTACTGTGAGTAACTAAAAAATCTATCAGCTGAAATTCGTTTGACTTTTTTAACAAGGTTTGCGATGGTATTTTATCATCACAATACTGTAAAAAGTTATCTATCTTATCTTGCTTTATACCTAAATCGGTTACAAAAAAATCGTCCTCATAAACCTGTCTTAAAACTCTACTAAGTTTAATTTCTGGTATTTTTGCATTAGGATTTTTCTTCTTTAGAGACTTGGTTAAAGCTTTAAAAATGTTTACAAAATTAATACCGTTTTGCAAACCTCCGTTTTCAATATCTGTATTAGCAACGTTTACAACAGTAGTGGTACGGTCTACCTCATACTCTACCTCTTTAAACTCTTCGTTTTTAAGCTCAACAAATTTTTCTTGATCTTCTGGACTTACAACTACCTCATCTAACTCTGTAACTTTTTCGTTAACGTCTATTACCAAACGGTTTTTCTTTAAAATATCTTTAGTAATAAAAACTATTTTAATTTGATAATTAACTGCTGTAAAAACTATTTGGTCTCCTAATTTTACGTCTATAGCAAAATCACCATCTTCATCTGTAACAGTAGCATCTTCTGCTGTTACATTAATAACATCTAAGTTTGGAACGCTAATATCTCTGTAAATAACGCTACCTCTTAAAAGGTTTCTATCATTATCTTGCGCAAATACAGACACTGTGGTCAGCAGTAAAAAAAGTACTAGTAAATTGTTTTTCATAAAGGTAGTTTTTAGAGACTAAAAAAATAGTTTCTTTTAGCATCTCTTAAATATAATGAAATGCAATTTACATTCAAAAAAAATAGAGTACCATTAAACTTTTGTTAATTTGTAGTAATCAAAATAAAATAAAAAAAAGAGCACCGTTTATGAAAAACTTATTATTAGCAAGCACATCTACCTTATTTGGAGAGCATTACCTAGAATATATTTTAGACGATGTTGCCTTGTTTTTTAAAGACGTAGACACTATTACATTTATACCATTTGCAAGACCAGGTGGTATTAGCCACGACAATTATACAGAAATTGCAGCAAAAGCTTTTGCTAAAATTAACAAAAAAATAATAGGCTTACACACCTACAAAAACGCACAAGAAGGCATTAGTAAAGCACAAGCATTTTTCTGTGGCGGCGGAAATACATTTTTACTTGTACAACAATTATATACACAAGATGCTATGCATTATTTAAAAGAACATATTAACACTGGCAAACCATATATGGGTACAAGCGCAGGTAGTAATATTGCAGGTGTAAGTATGCACACTACTAATGATATGCCAATTGTTTACCCGCCAAGTTTTGCTACAATGCAATTGGTCCCTTTTAATATAAATGCGCATTATTTAGACCCAGACCCTAATAGCAAACACAATGGCGAAACCAGAGAAACTAGACTAAAAGAGTTTCACGCGTTTAACAGCACACCTGTAGTTGGCTTAAGAGAAGGTAGTTTTTTACTGGTACAAGACACAAAAATTACCCTAAAAGGCAAACACACTGCACGTATTTTTGAAGCACAAAAAACACCTTACGAAAGCAAAACAATAGATTTTTAAACAACATATAATGTTTAGATGTCATTTATAGGACAAATTTTGTCTTTTAACCACTGTTTTAGGTGTTAACATATCTTTACTATATTTTTGTTTGCAATGCGTAATTGCATTTTTAAAACACTCCTACTATATGAAAAAATTAGTTTTCGGATTACTTTTTAGTATCTGTCTCTTTACTAGCACACAAGCGCAAGTAAAAATTGGCGAAAATCCTCAAAACCTACATTTTAATTCGGTTTTAGAATTAGAAAGCACTAGTAAAGCTTTAGTAGTAACTAGACTTTCTACCCTGCAAATGGACGCCATTACACCACTTAACGGTGCAGTAATTTACAATACAGATACCAGTTGTTTGCATTATTTTAACGGGACAGAATGGATTAACTTATGTGAAGCAGAAAATGCTGCAGATATTAATTTAGTTGATAATGGTGATGACACTTACACCTTTACAAATGCGGCTGGTGATGATATTACGTTTGAGACTCCTGCCTTTACAAGCAATCATACAGGTAGTTTTGGAGCTACTTTTTCTAGCGGAATAAAAATAACAGATGATGGAAATACGGTTAATATTGAAGTAGATCAAGTACACGGAAACTCTATACTAAACAAAACAATTGGCAGAACTAAAATTGCAGATGATGCTATTGGTGTAGATGAGTTAGGAGATACAAGTGTAAATACAAATAATCTTATAGACGAGTCGGTTACACCCGTAAAAATACAACCAAGCACAACACCAAACCAAGTTTTAAAAACAAATGCTACAGGTACCAATGTAGAATGGGGAACTTTAGATGCTACCAATATTGCAGGACAAGATTTAACTGCAGATGATGCTTCTATAACAGTAACCGGAGGAATTGGCACAACTTTAAATGCTACAAGTATTGTGGTTACCGATGGTGGAATTACGAATGCGAAATTAGATAAAACAAATATTCCTTTAAGCGGATTTGGTGATGCTACAACAGATGTTTCTTTAGGGGGCTTTCAAATTAATAATCTTGCAAACCCAACCTTAGATGATGATGCTGTTACTAAAATATATGTAGATGATGCCATTACCACTGCTGGTACAACTGCTTCTGCCGCTTTAGCTGCTGAAGTTGCTAGAGCAACTGCAGCGGAAAATGCAAATACAGCAAATATCACTTCTAATGACACTGATATCGCTACTAATACAACTAACATTACTAGCAATGATACAGATATTACAGATTTACAAAATGACAAAGAAGACAGTGCTAACAAATCTACTGATGTAAACTTAGCAGATGCTACTAACACCAACTTCCCAACTGAACTTGCAGTAAAAACATATGTAGATACACAAGTTGCTGCTTCTGACCAAGTAATTGTAAGTGCTGATACCGATAATAAAATAACTATTGGTACAGATGGTGGTGCTTTTTATGATGATGCTACATTACAGACTAGTATTGCCTCTAATGCTACCAATATTACTAGCAATGACACAGATATTACAGATTTACAAAACAACAAAGAAGACAGTACAAACAAATCTAATGATGGTACTTTAGCGGGTAATTCTGCTACAGATTTTCCAACTGAACAAGCCGTAAAAACGTATGTAGATGCTCAAGTTTCTACAATAAATACAATCTCTGATGGAAACATTTTAGTTGGTGACGCTACAAATACAGCTGCACAGGTTTCTATTTCTGGTGATGCAACTCTTGCTAATACTGGCGCTTTAACTATTGAAGATAACGCTATTACTTCTGTTAAAATATTAGATAATGAAATTGTAAATTCAGATGTAAACGCAGCTGCTGCTATTGATGGCTCTAAAATTACCCCAGTTTTTACCTCTAATGTTTCAACCACAGGTACAGTAACAATTGGAGCATACACACTGTTAAATACTGATGGTACTACAGGACAAGTTTTAACTACTGATGGTTCAGGAACTGCAACTTGGAAAAACCCAACTACAGGAATTCCAACAGGTACAGCTGGTTCAATTTTCTTTTCTGATGGCGCAGGTAATTTAACAGAAAACAATACTGAATTATTTTGGGATAACACTAATAATAGATTGGGTATCGGAACTAGTTCACCTACTAGTACTTTACAAATAACTGGAGAAGTTAGATCTACAAGTTTTGCTTCTTCACAAGGTACTGCTAACACACCTGCTTATAGCTTCTACACAGGAGATGACACCAACACAGGAATGTACAGACCAGCTGCCGATGAAATTGGCTTTTCTGTTGGGGGTACACAAGCGGTTAAAATTGAAGAAGATTCAGGCGAAACAAACGTTACTGTAAATGGTGCTTTTTCAACACGAATTAAAAGTATTAATACAGGAACAACAGCTGTTCTTGAGGTTGATGAACACACAGTTATTTTTTCAGGACCTGTAACGAATGTTACTTTTCCTGCATCTGCTAGTTTAGGTCAAGTATTAATTCTGAAAAACATTACAATCAACCCATTAACATCAAGCATAAATTTTATAAATGATATAGGAGCTTCTACTTCTAGTCTTCCTATTGGTGTTACTCAATTGCAATATGACGGTGGAAACTGGCAACAAATAAACTAGTATGAAAAACTTACTTTACATATTTTTATGTTGTAGTTCTGTTGCCGTAGCACAAAATGCTATGTACAACAACGGTAGCATACGCATACACGATACTGGTACTCTTGGGCTGCACGCCAACCTTATTAACGATGCTACGTTTGACCAAAATTTGGGTACAGCAGGGTTTTACGGTCAAGTAACAACTAGTGTTACTGGTGCTTTTATTCCTGTTTTTTATGATGTAGAAATTTTTAAACCTTTTAGTTCTGCTATTTTAGAGACTTCTATTACAGTAACTAATGCTCTAAACTTAGTAGATGGCGACTTTGTAACCTATCGTAATAACCCGTTAGAGAACATAAAACTAACACAAGACGCATTTACTGTAGGTGAGTCCAACCTGTCTAAAGTAGATGGGTATATGATGGTAGAACAAAAACAAAATTTCTTTTTTACCGTAGGTGATTCTGGTTACATTAGACCATTAACATTACAGTCGCAAAGCGAAAATGCCACTGCTAAATGTGCTTACTTTTTTGAAGATCCTAACTTGCCATCAACCTTTGCTACCAGTTTTAATACCAATAGTAAAGAAAAAGAAGTTAGAGCCGTGAGCACTACAGAGTTTTGGGATATAGACAGTAGCCTACCATCTACCGTTAGTATTTCTTGGGACAACCGTAGTGATATTGGTAGCCTTGTAGATGAGTATTACCAAGTAGGTATTGCTGGTTGGCACAGAATACAAAGAAGATGGGTAAATTTAGGCAGTGTAGACCCAATTGGCGACATAAACCAAGGTGCAGTAACCTCTGAGACTTTTGTTCCTAACAATTACGAAGTTATTACTTTGGCTAAAATGGCCATACCAACAGAGTTATTAGACCTAGAAAATTACTACGTAAGTAATAATGGCGATGGTGTAAACGATTTTCTTGTAATTCCAGAATTAGAACAATCTCCAAATAATAGGCTTCGTATTTACGACCGAAACGGACTTCAAGTTTTTGAAAAAGACAATTACACTAATGAGTTTAATGGCTACTCTAACATAAACAATAACGTATACAAAAGAAACGAAGGTCTACCAAGTGGTGTTTATTTTTACCTTGTATTTTTAGACGATTTACAGCTAGAGTACCAAGGATTTTTGTACTTAACCGGCACAGGAAATTAGTACTATGTAAGTTAACAAATCATCATTATTTTATATAAAAGCAGGCTTTTTAGCCTGCTTTTTTTATGCTATAAATTGGTTTTAAGCAGCAAATAAAGTAGTAGAATAACAATGGTTATTTTTAGCCTTAACACAATTGTAAGAATTTACTTTTAATTGAATACGTAAATTCAAATCTTATTTTTGTATTTTTATAATAGACAAACACTAAAACTACTTAAAACAAAGGCTTTACAGACTTACATAAGCACATAAAGCCTACAAAAAAGTCGTAACACATACAATAAACTATGTTATACAACATAATTTCTACAATTTTCCATTAATTTATTAATTTACAAATGCTAACCCATATATAAACAAATGAAAATCAACAAATTATTATTAATCAGTTTTTTTGCTATGGCTCAATACTCTTTTGGGCAAGTAAAAATAGGTAATGATATAAACACAATAGATTCTGCTTCTATTTTAGAGTTAGAAAGTACAGATAAGGTGTTAATTTTAACTAGAGTTACAAATACTCAAATGAATGCCATTACTCCCCTAACTGGCGCTATGGTGTATAACACAGATGAAGGTTGTATGTTTCAATACAATGGTATTTTGTGGCAATCTTTATGCAACACAAGTTCTTTTAACCAAACTAACACCGTTATTTTTGATAATAATGACGGTACGTTTTCATACATAAACGAAAACAATATTACTGTTGTTATTACAAAAGCGCAGCTATCAGACAACGGAGATGGTACATTTAGCTTTGTAAATGGTGGTGGAACTTCCATTAATTTTGATGGTACAGATAATCAAAATCTAACTACAGATGGCAATCCTGGTAGTTTAACTTTAGAAAACGGCGGTTCTGTTACTATAAATGTTAATGATGCGGATGCGGATGATACAAACGAATTAAATACTGACTTTAGTTTAAACGGTACTGCTTTAGAAATTACAGATGCAGACGGAACCTTATCTCAAGATTTAGACGCTACGTTTGTTACTGAAGCAGAGTTAACAACAAATAATACAACTACTACTGCTGCAATTAATGCTGTACAAACTGATGTTGATAATAACGAAGCAGCTGCAAGCACAGCAATCACTGCTTTACAAAATGACAAAGAAGATAGCGCTAACAAATCTGACGCAGTAACTCTAGGAACTTCTGATGATTTGTTCCCGACTCAAAATGCCGTAAAAACTTATGTAGATAACCAAGTAGCAGGTTCTGCTCAAGTAATAGTAAGTACTGATGCTGATAATAATGTGACTGCAGGTGCTGATGGTGGTGCTTTTTATGACGATGCTGCTTTACAAACTAACATTGCAACTAATGCATCAAACATAACAACAGCTAATACAGCTATAACAAACGTTCAAGACGATGTTGATGCAAATGAAACTGCAGCAAATACTGCTATTGCAGCGGTACAAACTGATGTTGATAATAACGAAGCGGCTGCAAACACAGCTATCACTCTAAAAGAAGATAGTGCAAACAAATCTGATGTAGTAACATTAGGAACTTCAGATGATTTGTTCCCGACTCAGAATGCTGTAAAAACATATGTAGATAACCAAGTAGCAGGTTCTGCACAAGTTATTGTGAGTACTGATGCTGATAATGATGTAACTGCTGGTACTGATGGTGGTGCTTTTTATGATGATGCGGCTTTACAAACTAGTATTGCAACTAATGCATCAAATATTACTGCTGCTAATACTGCTATAACAAACGTTCAAAACGATGTTGATGCGAACGAAACTGCAGCAAATACTGCTATTGCAGCGGTACAAACTGATGTTGACAATAATGAAGCGGCTGCTAACACAGCAATCACTGCTTTACAAAATGACAAAGAAGATAGCGCTAATAAATCTGATGTTGTAACATTGGGAACTTCAAATGATCTGTTCCCTACTCAGAATGCTGTAAAAACATACGTAGATAATCAAGTAGCAGGTTCTACTCAAGTAATAGTAAGTACTGATGCTGATAACGATGTAACCGCGGGTGCTGATGGTGGTGCTTTTTATGACGATGCGGCTTTACAAACTAACATTGCAACTAATGCAACAAATATAACTGCTGCGAATACAGCTATAACAAACGTTCAAAACGATGTTGATGCGAACGAAACTGCAGCAAATACTGCTATTGCAGCAGTACAAACTGATGTTGACAACAATGAAGCTGATGCGGATGCTGCCATAACCTCAGCGAATTCTGCAATCACAGCTTTACAAAATGACAAAGAAGATAGCGCTAACAAATCTGACGTAGTAACATTAGGAACTTCTGATGATTTGTTCCCGACTCAGAATGCAGTAAAAACATATGTAGATAACCAAGTAGCAGCTTCTGCTCAAGTAATTGTGAGTACTGATGCTGATAACGATGTGACTGCAGGTGCTGATGGTGGCGCCTTTTATGATGATGCTGCTCTACAAACTAGCATTGCAACTAATGCATCAAATATTACTGCTGAAACTACAAGGGCTACTAATGCAGAAAATGCTATTCAAGCTGATATCGATGTGAATGAAACTGCAGCGAATACTGCTATCGCAGCGGTACAAACTGATGTTGACAACAATGAGGCGGCTGCAAGCGCAGCAATCACTGCTTTACAAAATGACAAAGAAAATAGTGCAAACAAATCTGACGTAGTAACATTAGGAACTTCTAATGATTTGTTCCCTACTCAAAATGCTGTAAAAACATACGTAGATAATCAAGTAGCAGGTTCTGCTCAAGTAATAGTAAGTACTGATGCTGATAACGATGTAACTGCGGGTGCTGATGGTGGTGCTTTTTATGATGATGCTGCTTTACAAACTAGCATTGCAACTAATGCAACAAATATAACTGCTGCGAATACAGCTATAACAAACGTTCAAAACGATGTTGATGCGAATGAAACTGCAGCAAATACTGCTATTGCAGCAGTACAAACTGATGTTGATAATAACGAAGCGGCTGCAAACACAGCAATCGCTCTAAAAGAAAATAGTGCAAACAAATCTGACGTAGTAACATTAGGAACTTCTGATGATTTGTTCCCGACTCAAAACGCTGTAAAAACTTATGTAGATAACCAAGTAGCAGGTTCTGCTCAAGTAATTGTGAGTACTGATGCTGATAATGATGTGACTGCGGGTGCTGATGGTGGTGCGTTTTATGACGATGCTGCTTTACAAACTAGCATTGCAACTAATGCAACAAATATAACTGCTGCGAATACAGCTATAACAAACGTTCAAAACGATGTTGATGCTAACGAAACCGCAGCAAATACTGCTATTGCAGCAGTACAAACTGATGTTGACAACAATGAAGCTGATGCGGATGCTGCCATAACTACAGCGAACACAGCAATCACTGCTTTACAAAATAACAAAGAAAATAGTGCAAACAAATCTGACGTAGTAACATTAGGAACTTCTGATGATTTGTTCCCGACTCAAAACGCTGTAAAAACTTATGTAGATAACCAAGTAGCAGGTTCTACTCAAATTATTGTGAGCACTGATGCTGATAATGATGTGACTGCAGGTGCTGATGGTGGTGCTTTTTATGATGATGCTGCTCTACAAACTAGCATTGCAACTAATGCAACAAATATAACTGCTGAAACTACAAGGGCTACTAATGCAGAAAATGCTATTCAAGCTGATGTAGATGCGAATGAAACTGCAGCGAATACTTCTATCACTGCTTTACAAAATGACAAAGAAGATAGCGCTAATAAATCTGACGCAGTAACATTAGGAACTTCTGATGATTTGTTCCCGACTCAGAATGCTGTAAAAACTTATGTAGACAACCAAGTAGCAGGTTCTAACCAAGTTATTGTTAGTACTGATGCTGATAATGATGTGACTGCAGGTGCTGATGGTGGTGCGTTTTATGATGATGCTACTTTACAAACGAACATTGCAACTAATGCAACAAACATAACTGCTGAAACTACAAGGGCTACTAATGAAGAAAATGCTATTCAAGCTGATGTAGATGCGAATGAAACTGCAGCAAATACAGCAATCACAGCTTTACAAAATGACAAAGAAAATAGTGCCAACAAATCCGATGTAGTAACATTAGGAACTTCTGATGATCTGTTCCCGACTCAAAATGCAGTAAAAACTTATGTAGATAACCAAGTAGCAGGTTCTGCTCAAGTAATAGTAAGTACTGATGCTGATAACGATGTAACTGCGGGTGCTGATGGTGGTGCTTTTTATGATGATGCTGCTCTACAAACTAGCATTGCAACTAATGCAACAAATATAACTGCTGCGAATACAGCTATAACAGACGTTCAAAACGATGTTGATGCAAATGAAACTGCAGCAAATACTGCTATTGCAGCAGTACAAACTGACGTTAACAACAATGAATCAGCTGCAAACACAGCAATCGCTTTAAAAGAAGATAGTGCTAACAAATCTGATGTAGTAACTCTAGGAACTTCAGATGATTTGTTCCCGACTCAGAATGCAGTAAAAACTTATGTCGATAATCAAGTAGCTGGTTCTGCTCAAGTTATTGTGAGTACAGATGCTGATAATAATGTGACTGCAGGTGCTGATGGTGGTGCTTTTTATGACGATGCCGCTTTACAAACTAGCATTGCAACTAATACAACAAACATAACTGCTGCGAATACAGCTATAACAGACGTTCAAAACGATGTGGATGCGAATGAAACTGCAGCAAATACTGCTATCGCAGCAGTACAAACTGATGTTAACAACAATGAAGCGGCTGCAAACACTGCAATCACAACTTTACAAAATGATAAAGAAGATAGCGCTAACAAATCTGATGCAGTAACATTGGGAACTTCAGATGACTTGTTCCCGACTCAGAATGCTGTAAAAACTTATGTAGATAACCAAGTAGCGGGTTCTGCTCAAGTAATAGTAAGTACTGATGCTGATAACGATGTGACTGCGGGTGCTGATGGTGGTGCTTTTTATGACGATGCTGCTTTACAAACTAACATTGCAACTAACGCAACAAACATAACTGCTGCGAATACAGCTATAACAGACGTTCAAAACGATGTTGATGCTAACGAAACTGCAGCAAATACTGCTATCGCAGCAGTACAAACTGATGTTGATAATAACGAAGCGGCTGCAAACACAGCAATCACTGCTTTGCAAAATGACAAAGAAAATAGTGCAAACAAATCTGACGTAGTAACATTAGGAACTTCTAATGATTTGTTCCCTACTCAAAATGCTGTAAAAACATACGTAGATAATCAAGTAGCAGGTTCTGCTCAAGTAATAGTAAGTACTGATGCTGATAATGATGTAACTGCGGGTGCTGATGGTGGTGCTTTTTATGATGATGCTGCTTTACAAACTAGCATTGTAACTAATGCAACAAATATAACTGCTGCGAATACAGCTATAACAAACGTTCAAAACGATGTGGATGCTAACGAAACTGCAGCAAATACTGCTATTGCAGCAGTACAAACTGATGTTGATAATAACGAAGCGGCTGCAAACACAGCAATCACTGCTTTGCAAAATGACAAAGAAAATAGTGCAAACAAATCTGACGTAGTAACATTAGGAACTTCTAATGATTTGTTCCCTACTCAGAATGCTGTAAAAACTTATGTAGACAATCAAGTAGCAGGTTCTGCTCAAGTAATTGTGAGTACTGATGCTGATAATGATGTGACTGCAGGTGCTGATGGTGGTGCTTTTTATGACGATGCCGCTTTACAAACTAGCATTACAACTAATGCATCAAATATTACTGCTGAAACTACAAGAGCTACTAATGCAGAAAATGCTATTCAAGCTGATGTTGATGCTAACGAAACTGCAGCGAATACTTCTATCACTGCTTTACAAAATGACAAAGAAGATAGCGCTAATAAATCTGACGCAGTAACATTAGGAACTTCTGATGATTTGTTCCCGACTCAGAATGCTGTAAAAACTTATGTAGACAACCAAGTAGCAGGTTCTGCTCAAGTTATCGTAAGTACTGATGCTGATAATAATGTGACTGCGGGTGCTGATGGTGGTGCTTTTTATGATGATGCTGCTCTACAAACTAGCATAGCAACTAATGCAACAAACATAACTGCTACCAATACAGCTATAACAAACGTTCAAAACGATGTTGATGCAAATGAAGCTGCAGCGAACACAGCTATCGCTTTAAAAGAAAATAGTGCAAATAAATCTGACGTAGTAACATTAGGAACTTCTGATGATCTGTTCCCGACTCAAAATGCAGTAAAAACTTATGTAGATAACCAAGTAGCAGGTTCTACTCAAGTTATCGTAAGTACTGATGCTGATAATGATGTGACTGCGGGTGCTGATGGTGGTGCTTTTTATGATGATGCCGCTTTACAAACTAATATTGCAACTAATGCAACAAATATAACTGCTGCGAATACAGCTATAACTAACGTACAAAACGATGTGGATGCTAACGAAACTGCAGCAAATACTGCTATTGCAGCTGTACAAACTGATGTTGATAATAACGAAGCAGCAGCAAACACAGCAATCGCTTTAAAAGAAGATAGTGCAAATAAATCTGATGCAACTGATTTAGGAGATACAACTCCCTCTACTACCTTATTTCCTACTCAGAATGCAGTAAAGACATATGTTGACACTCAAATTAGCGGAATAGTTGGCGGAACAGTGACGTCTTTAACTCAAGATAATTCTACAGGAGTAATTAGTTATGTTAATGAAAGTGTTGTTACACAAACAGCAGATGTGATTTCTGCCGATACTGGAAATGACGTTAAAGCAGGTACAGATGGTGGTGCTTTTTATAGTAGTATGGTTAAGGCTCTTGGAAAAGTTAATGCTCTTGGTGTTGTAATAAAAGGAACTACCGGTGTTACTGTTGTAAAGCAACTTGGAGTTGGACATTACCGTGTAAACCTACCAGCAGGTACTGTTTCTGACGCAAACTACATTATTCAGTTAAGCCAGCCAGGAAGAAATGGTGCTGGTAATGACGATCCAGGAATTTCATACAGCAATCAAACCTCTACAGGATTTGATGTTATTGTTGGTGACAATGATAATGGAGGTACAGACAGAGCAAGATTTGACTCAGAATTTATGTTTGTAATTCTTGATTTGTAAGAAACTATCAACCTAAATATTAAAATAAATTTTAACCCTTAAAACTATCAATTTATAGAAAAAATCAAAAATCGAGTTACTTTTTAGTCCCCCCAAGTAATTCTTCAAATTAAACAAAAACTATATACGCTAGAAAAACGAACAAACATAAACCCAGCTAGCAACTTATATTTTATTTCTAATCAACTTAAAAAATAATAAAACAATTATATAGTACAAACCAATAATTTAATGAAGATGAGAAAACTAATTTTATATTTTATGCTTTTTGCCCCAATAATAGCATCTTATTCACAAATAGACGCAAACCTATTACTTGGGCTTACATCGGCCACAACCACAGAAATGAATGCAATAACAGGATCATTAGAAGGTTCTATTTTATACAATACAACCGAAAAAAGAATATACCTATACAATGCAAGTCTCTGGGAAAAAATTCCAGATATCACAGATTTATTGCCAGCAACATATACCCCTGGCTCTATTTTATTTGCTAATAGCTCAGGAGCACTAGAGGAAGATAATAATCAAATATTTTGGAACAGTACTAACAACAGA
The DNA here is from genome assembly GCF_030546975.1 of Cellulophaga sp. 3_MG-2023. NCBI lineage: Bacteria > Pseudomonadati > Bacteroidota > Flavobacteriia > Flavobacteriales > Flavobacteriaceae > Cellulophaga > Cellulophaga sp. 3_MG-2023. The sequence continues at coordinate 49,445 of NZ_JAUOPS010000008.1, read as the reverse complement.
CTAGGAATTGGAACAAACACACCCGATAACAAAATGCAAGTAAGTGGGGCTATTAGAAGCGCAGGTTTTTTAAATAGTAATGGAAATGAAGGAGAACCTGCATACAGATTTACTAACGATACCGACACAGGTATGTATTCAACAAACGCAAATGAACTTAGTTTTACTGTTGGCAATAATGAAGCTTTAAGATTGGATAGATACACTACAACAAAAACTCAAGTACTAATAAGTGAACGCCTAGGTGTTGGTTTTGATTTACCTGAAGATTCAGCTTACTCAGGAGCAGATGCTAACTCAACTTTAGACGTTAAAGGTTCCGTATCAACAGCAATAGACGTTACAACAGGAGACTTAACGTTAGACGATACTCACCATACAATAATATTGGGAGGTGCTCATAACATAACATTACCAGCTGCAAATACTTGTAAAGGCAGAATTTATATTATTAAAAACCCAATACTTTTTGGTGTTGGAGTAACAGCAAACATAAGTACTTACAAAAGTTTATTAGGCTTAAACGTAAGCTTAATAATTAGTCAAAAAACAATTTGGTTACAAAGTGATGGAACCGATTGGCAACAAATACAATAACAATGAAACATATACTTTTCTATATCGCTTTTTGCATTTCTAGCATAGTTGTATCACAAAACGTGGCACAAAATATTGGAAATATGAAAATATTTAATAATGGCCAAATGGGGTTTCATATTGACTTAGTTAACGATGGTAATTTTGACCAAAATGAAGGTTTAGCAGGTTTTTATGGTAACGATACCAGAACAATATCTGGTGCCTTTAAACCTATTTTTAATGATATGGAAATTATTGTTACCAACGATTTATTTTTAAATGTAGCTGTTGGCATTACGAACAACAATAATTTTATTTTAGGTGATGTTGTTACTCCTAGAACAGCAACAGATGTAAATTTAGATTTTACCAATTATGCATTTTATAATGGAGATGCCAACTTAACAAAAGTAGATGGCTACGCTGCCATTGCAAACAAAAACAACTTTATGTTTCCTATAGGTGATGTAAACAAAATTAGGTCTCTTTATATAGATTCTGAAACAATTAACAATACTGCAAAAAGTGCTTATTTTTATGAAGACCCAAACTCCCCTTCTACATTTTCAAAAACCTTTGATACTAATAATTTTGCAGATATTTTAACTGCCATAAGCACTTATGAATTTTGGCACCTAGAAGCAAATACTAATTCTAAAATTACACTAACCTGGGATACGGACAGTAATATTGAAGACTTTGTAGACTCTATTGATGATTTACGCATTGTGGGATGGAATAAAGCACTAAACATATGGGAAAACTTAGGTAACACAGAAATATCTGGAGATTTTAACTCCGGATCTATAACGTCTAACACATTTGTTCCTAATAATTACGATATTATAACTTTTGGCTCTAGCTTAAGTATTGAAACTACTAATTTTGACAATTACTTTATTTCTCCTAATAATGATGGTGTAAATGATTATCTATATTTTGAAGAAGTTGCTCTTTCTCCTAAAAACAATAATCTAAAAATTTATAGCAGATGGGGAAGAATTGTATATGATAAAAATAGTTACGATAATACTTTTGGAGGTAATGCCAATGTAAGTGGTGTTGTAAAAGCTGCTAATGCTTTACCAGATGGAGTATATTTTTATGTATTAAGTTTAAGAGATGTAAATGTTGTTCATCAAGGATATATTTATTTAGGATATCAAAATCAATAATATGTATTTTTGTGGCACATTTATAATTTTATGATCACTGAAAATAAGATTTGCTTAAAATTAATTTCTGCAAAAGAAACATACTCCGTTAGGCAACCTATTTTAAGAGCTAACAGACCTATATCTTCTTGTAAGTTTACTGGAGATGATTTAGAAACTACTCTTCATATTGGTGCTTACCTTAATTCTGGTATCGTGGGAGTTGCAACTTTATTACAAGCGCAAAATAGTACCATTTTAGATGCCAGTGCCTACCAATTAAGAGGAATGGCAATTAGTGACGAGCAACAAGGAAAAGGAGTTGGTAAAAAAATTATTACCTACGCAGAAACAATTTTAAAAGAAAAAGGCGTTTTATTATTGTGGATGAACGCAAGAGAAAGTGCAATTCCTTTTTATACAAAATGCGGTTACACAAAAGATGGCAGCATTTTTGACATAGATAAAGTAGGACCACATATAGTTATGTTTAAAAAATTAAATTAAGAGTTATGCAAAGAAGATCATTTATTCTAAAAAGTGGAATTATAGGTGCTGCAGCACTAACGGCCCCACATCTTATTTTTGCTCAAGAGCAAGAGAAAGAGGTTATCTATTCCATTGAAGAATTAATGGGCCAAGCAGATATAGATTTGTATGGCAAAGGCATTAACCTTAGAAAAGAAGCTCACGACTCGTTTAAAAAAATGAAAGTAGCTGCTTACAGCGCAGGTATTGATTTAAAAATAGTATCTAGCTATAGAGATTATTACAGACAAGAAGGTATTTGGGAACGTAAATATTTAAAATATACAGAAGACCAAAATCTAAAACCGCTAAATGCAATAGATAAAATTATAGAATACTCTACAATTCCAGGTACTAGTAGACACCATTGGGGAACAGACATAGATATTATAGATGGCTATCAAAAAACAAGCGGAGATGTTTTGGTTCCTAAAAAGTTTGAAGCAGGCGGACCATTTGAAGATCTTAAAAAATGGATGGACGAAAATGCGAACGACTTTGGCTTTTACTTAGTATATACTAACGATAAAAAACGTAGAGGGTTTAAATATGAACCTTGGCATTATAGCTACGCCCCTATTTCTAAACCTATGCTAGAACAATTTAGAGGTAAAAATATTATGAGATTAGTAAAAGATCAACAACTTTTAGGTGGTGAGCATTTTACTGCTGGCTTTTTAAAATCTTATATTGTAAATAATATTTTAGATATTAATCCTGAACTTTTGTAACTCTTTTTGTATCTTGGTTTTTAACTAACCAAGAATAAACTATAATGAGAAGAGGTGGTAACTGGAAAATAAGAATACTTATTGGACTTGCTATTGTTGCTTTTGCATATATACAACGTTGCAGCAATAAAGAAGAAAACCCATACACAGGAAGAGTACAAAATATTAATATGGATGCCAATCAAGAAATTGCAATTGGCTTACAAAGTGCACCACAAATGGCGCAGCAGCACGGAGGTTTATACCCTGACCAAAAATTACAAAATTTTGTAGACGCTGTTGGTAACAAGCTGGTACAAAACAGTATTGCTAAAGAAACCCCTTATAAATACGAATTTCATTTATTAGCAGACGAAAATACTATAAACGCTTTTGCACTACCTGGCGGACAAATATTTATTACCTATGCCCTATTTTCTAAACTTACAGAGGCACAACTAGCAGGTGTTTTAGGTCACGAAATTGGACATGTTATTGGTAGACACTCTGCTGAACGTATTGCAGATAGTAATTTTTGGCAAACTTTATCTACTGGAGCATCTGTTGGTGCAGATATGGGTGGAGTTGTAAATGGTATTGGGCAAAAAACACTACTAACTAATGGTCGTGGAGATGAATTAGAAAGTGATGAACTTGGTGTATTATTTATGATGCAAGCTGGTTACAACCCTGAAGAAATGATAGCGGTTATGAAAATATTAAAGGCTGCTGCAGGTCCAAACAGACAGCCAGAGTTCCAGAGTACACATCCAGACCCAGAAAACAGAATAGAAAAGATTAAAGAAGCTATAGAAAAATATAGAAATCAAAAATAACTATTCGATGAAATGCATTTTTATCTCGTTATTTTTATTTAATTTTGTAAATACCCAAACCTAACTTATTGTTTTTAACCATTATAGCTTTGTGAATATTAATTCAAAAAAAAGAGGACTATATGGGAAGGCTAATAGAATACAAGAAAATTTATTTAAGCGCATTTCACAATTGCAGACCAATACTAGCCGTTGTGTTATTAAAAGCATACTCATTCTTTTGCTTTGCGCTAATATCTATAACTGTTTATGCATTTTTATATAGAGCATTTACTGGTTTTAGATTCTAAATAATTACACCTTTAACTAGGTAACAATTTCAACGTATTACAAAATAAAAAAATCCCTTTGATTTTTTCAAAGGAATTTTTTGGTTGATGATTGCTGGATGAACTCTACTTTCTTTTTCTCTTATTTTTTCTTGCTAACTTTTTTTCTTTAGCTATTTTTTCTAAAAAAGCCATAGCTTCTTTTGCGTTAGACAACTCTGCGTGCAACATTACACTACGCCCTTTATCACACTTAATTCTAAGATCCGCTCCATTAGCTATTAGTATTTCCAAAATTTCTACTTTGTTATATCGCGCTGCAAATATTGCGGGCGTCATACCATTAGATTTTTTATTTACATCTTCGCCAAACTCTATAAGTTTACGTACTGTTTCTACATCGCCCTTTAAAATTGCCATACAAAAAGTATTTACTACCTCTGAATTAGCTACCTTTTCAATGTAATTTTCTTCTTCTAAATTAACATTTGCTTTTACTACACTTGTTGCTACTAAAAAAGTAGCTGCTACAACTAAAATTGTTTTTTTCATGATGATTGTTCTTTTTTTGATGATTGTGATGAATTGTATTGATATATTAATAGACGACCTCTAGCCACATATGTTTCAGTAAAAATTGATTATAACATAATTTTAACAACCATTTTTATATACGATATCGTTTTAGTAAAAACGAATAGTTAAGACTTTCTGAAAAATTTAAAAAAGACACTTAGATAACTGTAAAACTTAATAATTGGTGCTATTTTTGAGTAGCAAAAATTTATACGATGAACAAAAAAGTTATTTTAATGATTTTAGATGGATGGGGAAAATCTCCAGATCCTAAAATCTCGGCCATAGAAAATGCAAATACTCCATTTATAGATGGGTTGTATACAAAATACGCAAACGCTAATTTGTTAACCGACGGAATGAATGTTGGATTACCAGAAGGACAAATGGGAAACAGCGAAGTTGGACATATGAATTTGGGTGCTGGCCGTATTGTTTATCAAGATTTAGCAAAAATTAATTTAGCAGTTAAAGAGAATACTCTTAAAGATGAAAAAGTAATTACAGATGCTTTTAAATATGCTAAAGAAAATAACAAAGCTGTACACTTTTTAGGTTTACTTAGTAATGGTGGTGTACACTCACATACCACACACTTAAAAGGTCTTATTAGTGCTGCAGAAAGTTATGGTGTACAAAAATCGTATATACACGCTTTTACAGATGGTAGAGACGTAGATCCTAAAAGTGGTAAAAGTTATATTCATGATATTACTACTTTTTGTGAAGATAAAAACACAAAATTAGCTAGTGTAATTGGCCGTTACTATGCAATGGATCGTGATAAACGTTGGGAACGCGTTAAACTAGCATATGATTTATTAGTTAACAATGCTGGTACAAAAACTAATAATGTAGAACAAGCCATACAAGATAGTTATGACAATGATATTACAGATGAATTTGTAAAACCTATTGTTGTTACTGATGAAAACGGTGTACCAACTACAAAAATACAAGAAGATGATGTTGTCATCTTTTTTAACTTTAGAACTGACCGTGGTAGAGAACTAACAGAAATGCTAAGTCAGGAAATGTTTCACGAGTACAACACTCACCCACTAAAGTTATATTATGTTACAATGACAAATTATAACGAAGCCTATAAAAATGTACATGTTATTTATGATAAAGCAAATATTGAAGAAACATTAGGTGAGGTATTATCTAAAGCTAATAAAAAACAAATTCGTATTGCTGAAACAGAGAAATATCCACACGTAACGTTTTTCTTTAATGGCGGCAGAGAAGTCCCTTTTGATGGGGAACAACGTATTTTATGTCCGTCTCCAAAAGTTGCTACCTATGACTTACAGCCAGAAATGAGTGCTTTTGATATTAGAGACGCTATTATTCCTGAGTTAGAAAAAGGAGAAGCAGATTTTGTTTGCCTAAATTTTGCTAATCCAGATATGGTAGGTCATACTGGCGATATGCAAGCCGCAATAAAAGCTTGTGAAACAGTAGATAGTTGTGCAGAAGCTGTAATTACTGCTGGTTTAAAAAATGATTATACTACAATTGTAATAGCAGATCATGGTAACTGTGAAACTATGGTAAACCCAGATGGTAGTCCTAACACTGCACACACAACCAATCCTGTACCACTAATTTTAGTAGACAAAGAATTAAAACAAATAAACGACGGTGTTTTAGGAGATATAGCACCTACAATTTTAAAATTAATAGGAGTAGAACAACCAGAGTTAATGACACAAAAATCTTTAGTTTAAGATTTTTAACGTTATAATACTGTTTTTATAAGATTGTTTTACCTTTGCAAACTATGGTAAAAATTAAAACACCTGAAGAAATAGAAATAATGCGCGAAAGTGCATTAATGGTTTCTAAAACACTAGGCCTAATTGCTAAAGAAATTAAGCCTGGTGTAACTACTTTGCAGTTAGATAAAATTGCAGAAGAATTTATAAGAGATAATGGTGGTATCCCTGGTTTTTTAGGATTGTATGATTTTCCTAACACACTATGTATGAGTCCCAACCAACAGGTTGTACACGGCATACCTAATAATAAACCATTAAAAAACGGAGAAATAATATCTGTAGATTGTGGTGTATTAAAAAACGGTTATTACGGTGACCATGCTTATACTTTTGAGGTTGGTGAAGTAGATGCGGAAACTAAAAAATTACTAGACATTACTAAGCAATCTTTATACGTAGGTATAAAAGAGTTTAAAGCTGGCAATAGAGTTGGCGATGTTGGTTTTGCAATACAACAATTTTGCGAAGCAGAAGGTTACGGAGTTGTTCGTGAACTAGTTGGTCATGGATTGGGTAAAAAAATGCACGAAGGGCCAGAAATGCCAAACTACGGTAAACGTGGTAGAGGTAAAAAATTTGTTGAAGGTATGGTGGTTGCTATAGAGCCTATGATTAACCAAGGTACAAGAAAAATTGTACAGCATAGTGATGGATGGACAATTACAACTTTAGACAACAAACCAAGCGCACATTTTGAGCATGACGTAGCAATTGTAAATGGTAAACCACAATTATTATCTACTTTTGATTATATTTATGAAGCCCTAGGAATAAAGAGTAATGAAGAGGATGAGTTTAGGGTAAAATAAAAACCTAAACACATCTTATTTTATGAATTGCAAAACGTGCAATACAGGCATTACAGAAACACATAAATACTGCTCTAATTGTGGAGCAAAAATAGTTTTAGACAGAATATCATTAAAAGGCGCATGGCGAGAGTTCATTGGGCCTTTTTTTAGTTGGGACAATAACTTCTGGAAAACCTTATTTAACTTATTTACAAAACCTAAAGAGGTTTTAGAAGCATACATAAATGGTGCCCGTAAAAAATATTTTCAGCCATTTTCATATTTAGTAGTTTACGCAACCATAGCCTTAATTATAAATAAAATTTTCCCTAGCACTGAAGTAGTAGACTTTACTAATGGTTTTAAATATGGCATTGGCGATGCCAACCCTAAAGCTCCAAAAGAAGCATTAGAAAGCATCAATTTAATTTATCAGTTTTATACCAATTATTATAATCTAATTATAATATCTAGCATTCCTGCTTATAGCTTACTTACGTATTTAACTTTTAGAAAAAGAGACCATAATTACTCAGAGCACTTAGTTTTTAACGCATATATACAGGCAAATTTAGGCTATACACTTATTGTTCTACAACTTTTTTTATTTAATCTTATAGGGCTTTCAAAAGAAATAATTTCAAGTGCATTTATTCTTATATCTGCAATTTATGCATTATATGTTTTTATAAAATTATACCAACTTACTTTTAAACAAACACTATATGCTTTTTTTAGATACGTGGGTTATATTATACTTGCCTTTATTATTTTAATGATTTTAAGTATTGGCGTTGGTATTTTATACGCATTAGCAATAAAAACTAGCTAAAACATACTTTTAAAGTATATTTACGTTTTAATAGTTGCTACACAAATATGCAGCAAGCATTTAGTACCTAAATACATTTATGAAAAAGCTTTTTAAGACCATTTTAAACACTATACCTAGACCATTATTAATAAAACTAAGTTATGTGTCGCGTCCTATACTAACTTTTTTTATGCGCGGTAACACATACGTAGACCCTATAGACAGCAAAGGCTTTAAAAAGTTTTTACCTTATGGCTATGAAAAGCAAAGAGACAATGTATTATCTCCTTCTACTCTATCATTAGAACGCCACAGATTGCTTTGGCTTTATTTACAGAACGAAACAGATTTTTTCTCTGCTGAGCTTAAAGTTCTACATTTTGCTCCCGAACAAGCGTTTTATAAGCGTTTTAGAAAAATGAAGAATTTAGAATATACTACTACAGATTTAGAATCTCCGCTAGCAGATGTAAAAGCAGATATTTGCAACTTACCTTTTAAAGACAACACCTATGATGTAATTTTTTGTAATCATGTTTTAGAACACATACCAGATGACACTAAAGCTATGCAAGAAATGTACAGAATTTTAAAACCTGGCGGATGGGGAATTTTTCAGATACCACAAGACTTAGATAGAGAATCCACTTTTGAAGATGATACTATTACAGACCGTAAAGAGCGTGCTCGTATCTTTGGCCAGTATGACCATGTTCGTATATATGGAAGAGATTATTTTAATAAATTAAGACAAATTGGTTTTACTGTTGATGAAGTAGATTACACTGTAACTTTATCTCCACAAGAAGTAACAAAATACTGTTTAGCTAAAGGTGAAATTATCCCTGTAGTTAAAAAGTAATTACTACTTTAAAATTAACTTCCTAAACCCCTCTGTAATATAATCTTTAGTTTCTCCTTTATCATCCAAATAAATAATATAAGCTTCTAAAGTACTGTCGTTTTCTATAATTTTTTTAGAATCTTCTAAATCCATCGCCATAAAAGACGTTGCATAACCATCTGCTTTAGCACAATTAGTAGTTATTATTGTTGCGCCTAGTACTTTAGCATTTTTTGTGTAACCCGTTTTAGGGTTTAAGGTATGTACGTATTTTTCTTTTGTAACTGGGTCTACTCTAAAATGTCTGTAATTACCAGAAGATGCCATAGCTACATTTTGCAATTCTACTGCCGCTCTGTATTGACTCCTATCTTCAATCTGCGGGTCGTTAATACCTACAACCCATTTTTTATGCTTGCTTAAATTTTCACCTTTAGCATAAATTTCTCCACCAACTTCAATTAAATAATCTGTAATACCTTTTTTCTCTAACATTACTGCAAGCCTATCTATAGAATACCCTTTTGCAATGGCATTAAAATCAAAGAATATATTAGAATTAGTTTTATTAATAGTCCCCTTATTTGTTAATTCTACTTTATTAAAACCTACATACTCTAACAAACTATCTACTTTAGAACTATCTAATTTTATTTGTTCTCCAGGACCAAAACCCCAAGCATTAACCAAAGTTCCAACTGTAGGGTCAAAATACCCATCTGTTTTTATGTTTATCTCTTTAGACAAATTAAAAACATCTTTAAACATATGATCTACCTGCAAAGTAGAGTCTCCTTTATTAATTTTAGAAATATCTGACGAAGACATATAAGTAGACATAGATTTATTAATCACTTTAAAAACAGAATCTATTTCTTCTTTATAGTCTATTTTTTTATTTGAAAAATAAATAATACTGTATGATGTACCTAAGGCAGGACCATTATTACGGTTTTCCACAGTTTTAACAACATTGCTATCTTTACAAGAAGCCATTGTTACAACAACAAACAACAACACGCCAAGGTGTAATTTATATTTTAATAAGTCCATCATAATCTACTATATATTCCTCGTTTAAATACACTGGTAAGTTTGGGTCGGCAGCATTAGTTAGCCTAACGCCTGCATAATATGCTGTAGCCTCCATTTTTTCTGCATGCTCTTTCATTTTATCCATAAAGGGGATATCATAAGCATTAGGGTTAAGCGGATGTGCAATAGCCCTAACAACAATAAAATGTAATACCTTATCTTTTAAACACACAAATTGCGGGTTACGCTTTGGCTTACTATTAATACCCATAAACTCGTACCCATTAGCTTCTAAATGCTTGCCAACAATATTCATTGCCAAGTTATGTAGTTCTTGCTCTGTTAATGGTTTTCCCATATTACAAAATTAGAACAAAAAAAAGAGACTGCCCCAATAAAGAAGCAATCTCTTTCTAACTAAATTAAATAAGAAGTTCTAAGCCCTATAAGCTTTTTAAATATTGTACTGCAGCGTCTGCATTTGCAGCTTTTGCATATTTTAATGCTGTAGCTCCTATTTTAGATTTTGCTTTAACGTCTGCTCCATTAGCCACTAATAGCTTCATAAATTCTACTTTATTATATCTTGCAGCGTACATTAAAGGAGTCATACCCATTGTACCTGACTTTTTGTTAATATCTGATCCAAACTCTAAGAATTTTTGAGTCATATCAATATTACCTTTAACAACAGCTATACTCAAAGGAGTTAAACCTTTAATAGTTGTTTTTTCAATTTTCAAATCTCTCTTTAATAATGGCTTGTCTGGACCATTACTTGCAGATAAACTTGTTGCAACTAAACTAAATACGATTCCGAATGCGATAATTGATTTTTTCATGATAATTGTTTTTTTTGATGTGATGATTCTTTTTTTGATTTAAGCAATGTTGTTTAGACACTACATTTATATAGACGATGGTTTTTTTATTTTGTTTCAGAAAATTTTCATTATAACTTTTATTTAACAATGATTAGGTGTTGCTTAAAAGCTTCTTAACGTTCTACAAACAAGTTGTTAGCATTGACTATAAAGACTTTAAAAAAGCTACTGCTTCCGTAGCATTAGATAATTTTGCATACCCTAAAGCTGTGTATCCTATTTTAGATGTTACTGTAGCATCGGCACCTTTACTAATTAACAATTTTAACAGTTTAACATTGTTATACCTTGCTGCATACATTATTGGCGTCATACCAGAACCAACAGATTTTTGGTTGCTATCTGCCCCGTATTCTAAAAAACTAGCAGTTGTATCATAGTCTCCTTTTGCAACTGCAATACTTAATGGCGATACATTTTTAATTGTTGTTACTTCTATTTTTTTTAATGGAAGTGGTTTCTTTTCTGATGCTACAGAAGTTGCTACTACACTTAATAAAAGACTACATGCGATGATTGATTTTTTCATGATTGATGATTTAAATGATTATTATTTTTTGATTACACTGTAAAAGTATAACGGCTATGCAGTAAAAAAAATAGTTTTATGATAAACGGTAGATTACAAGAACCGAACGGTGAAAAAGTAAGCACTTAATTGAAAATACATATTAAAAAAAGCACATAAAAAAAGCCGATACAAAATGTATCGGCTTTACTATTATATTGCTTATTGGCTTATCCACCAAAGTCATCAAATCTAATGTGCTCATCTGGAATACCAAAATCTTCTCCCATTTTTTGAACAGCTTTGTTCATCAATGGAGGTCCACAGAAATACAATTCTATATCTTCTGGAGACTCGTGGTGATTTAAGTAATTATCTATTACACAATTGTGAATAAATCCAACAAAACCATCACCTGGTGCATCTATATTCTCTTTTACTTTCCAGTTATCTTCTGGTAAAGGCTCAGAAAGAGCTAAGTAAAACTTAAAGTTAGGGAATTCTCTTTCTAACTCGTAGAAGTGCTCTAAGTAAAATAACTCACGTTTAGAACGTCCACCATACCAGTAAGTAACTTTTCTACCAGTTTTTAATGTTTTGAATAGGTGATATAAGTGAGAACGCATTGGCGCCATACCTGCTCCACCACCTACGTAAAGCATTTCAGATTCAGATTCATTAATAAAGAATTCACCGTAAGGTCCTGAGATAACAACTTTATCTCCTGGTTTTTGCGCAAATATGTATGATGATGCAACACCAGGGTTCACATCCATCCATCCGTTTTTAGCTCTATCCCATGGCGGCGTAGCAATACGAACGTTTAACATAATTTCACGACCTTCTGCAGGGAAAGAAGCCATAGAATAAGCTCTTTCTACAGTTTCATCGTTCTTCATTGTTAATGGCCACAAATTAAATTTATCCCATTCTGCCTGAAACTTATCTGGAGTTTCATGCTCTTCTGGGTGAGCTGTAATATCTATATCAGCATATTTAATTTCACATTCAGGAATTTCTATCTGAATGTAACCACCTGCTTTGTAGCCCATATCCTCTGGAATCTCAACTACAAATTCTTTAATAAAAGATGCAACATTATAGTTACGTACAACCGTAGCATCCCATTTTTTTATACCAAATACTTCTTCAGGAATGGTAATTTCCATATCCTGTTTTACCTTAACCTGGCAAGCTAAACGCGCACCGTGGTTTAGTTCTTTTTTAGAGAAGTGAGGTGTTTCTGTTGGTAAAGCATCTCCACCACCAGATAAAACGTGACACTCACATTGGATACAAGTACCACCACCACCACATGCAGATGGCAAAAATATTTTTTGATTACCTAATGTTGTAAGCAAAGAACTTCCAGATCCTACTTCAACCTTTTTTTCTCCGTTAATAGTAATAGTAACAGGACCAGAAGGAGATAATTTTTCTTTTGTAAAAAGTAAAAGAGCAACTAATAATAACAATAATACCATAAAAGCAATTACTGTAATTACAACTGTACCTATTGTGCTTGTAGCTAAAATCATTCTTATTTATTTAAAGCGTTATTGTAAGAAACCGAATTTTCATCAATTTCATTTTTAACTTCCTTGTCTTGTGCTTTCTGTGCAGTTTCTTTTACTTCTTTTTTAGGAGCATCATCACCACCAGTTAACATACCACCAAAGCTCATAAAACCAATAGCCATAAGACCTGTGATGATAAACGTAATACCCAAACCTCTTAATGGAGCAGGAACATTAGAATATCTAATTTTTTCACGAATAGCAGCAATTGCTAAAATTGCTAAAAACCAACCTATACCAGAACTTACACCATAGTTAAAAGCCAAACCTAACGTTTGTATATCTCTAGATTGCATAAATAAAGAACCACCTAAAATGGCACAGTTTACAGCAATTAAAGGTAAAAATATACCTAAAGAGTTATATAATGATGGCGAAAACTTTTCTACTACTATCTCTACCAATTGTACCATAGTTGCAATAGTTGCAATAAATAGTATAAATGATAAAAAGCTTAAGTTATAATCTGCATACTCTGGCCCTAACCAAGCTAAAGCTCCATCTCTTAATAAGTACTGATCTAACAACCAGTTCATAGGTACAGTTACTGCAAGTACAAATATTACTGCAGCACCAAGACCAACGGCTGTGGATACTTTTTTAGATACTGCCAAATAGGAACACATTCCTAAAAAGGTAGCAAATACCATATTATCTATAAATATGGATTTAAAAAATAATTCTACATGTTCTAACATAACATTGTATTTTTTATATAACTAATTCTAGTTTTCTTCTATTAATGCTTTATTTCTTGAGCGTTGTACCCAGATAATAATACCAACTACTATTAATGCCATTGGAGACAATAACATAAATCCGTTGTTCTCATATCCTATAGCATACAATCCTGTTTTTTCTATAGGATCTCCTAATACTTTAAATCCTAATAAAGTACCAGAACCTAAAAGCTCTCTAAAGAAACCAACAATGATTAATATTAAACCGTAACCAAAAGAGTTACCAATACCATCTAGGAAAGACCTCCAAGGTCCGTTTGCTAATGCAAAGGCCTCAAAACGTCCCATGATAATACAGTTTGTAATAATTAACCCAACAAATACAGAAAGAGTTTTACTAAGTTCATATGCAAATGCCTTAAGCACTTGATCTACTATAATTACTAAGGCAGCTACTACTACCAATTGCACAATAATTCTAATTTTAGAAGGTATAATATTTCTCATTAAAGAGATAACAACGTTACCTATTCCTAATACAAACATTACTGAAACCGCCATTACTATTGACGCCTTTAACTCTGCTGTAATTGCCAATGCAGAACATATACCTAATACCTGTATAGTAATTGGGTTGTTATCTGCTAATGGATCTAATATTAGATTTGCATCTTTTTTAGAAAGTAATCCCATTTCTTATTTTTTAGCTATAGTTTCTAAATATCCCTGATAAAGTTTTACGCTTTCTTTAATCATAGCCGTTACACCATTACCTGTAATGGTTGCACCTGCTAAAGCATCAACTTTATTATCATCTTTTCTTTTATTTATTGGGTCATTGTTACCTTTTGCAACACTTATACCAACAAATGCACCGTTGTTTAAAATAGACTCTCCTTTAAAATCATCCATAAAATAACGTTGCTTAATATTTGCTCCTAGACCAGGTGTTTCTCCTTTATGATCAAAAAATACACCTTGTACTTTTAAATCATCGCCTACAGCAACAAAGCCCCAAATAGCATCCCAAAGACCTTTACCTCTCATTGGTATAATATAAGATTTTACACCATCTTTTTCTCCAATAAATAAAGGTAATTTTCTTGGTTCACCGTTTTTAGCTGCTGTCTCTTGCTTTTTTAAATCTATCAAATAAGCTTCATCATTTGGAGTAGCCTTACCGTCTACTATAACCAATTGCTCTTTAATATATTTTTTAAACTCAACTTCTACTTTATCAGTAGATATAAAGTTTATACTTCCTTCGTCTACATTTTCATCTACACCCATTGCATACAAGATGTTCTGTTGCTTCTCGAACTTCTCATTCATCTTAATTTTACCACTTAAACTAGATGCAGTAAATGCTAAGATAGAACCCACAACCACAACCATAATGGCTGCAAAAATGACGGTGTAACTATTTTTATCTGTATTAATTGCCATATCTATTCTTTTTACGCTGTTAAGCTGTAGCTTTTTTTGATCTTTTTAAACGTCTTTTAACGTTACCTTGAACTACGTAATGATCTATAGTTGGTGCAAAAACGTTCATTAATAATATTGCTAAGAACACACCTTCTGGATACGCAGGGTTAAATACTCTAATTAAAACAGAGATAAACCCAATAAAGAAACCGTAATACCATTTACCTTTATTTGTTTGCGAACCTGTAACAGGATCTGTAGCCATATAAACAATACCAAAAGCTAAACCACCAACAAGTAAATGTTGCCAAAACTCAAAGCTCATTAACCCGTAAAATTTGCTTCCTTCGCTAATCCAATCTGCACTAACAACTCCGTTAAAAATTAAACCCATTGTTAAAGCACCTACTACAGCACTTAACATAATTCTCCAGCTAGCTATTTTTGTAAAAATTAAAAACAACCCACCTAATAAAATTAAGAATGTAGAGGTTTCACCAACAGAACCTGGTATAAAACCAAAGAACATATCTGAAATTGAATATGATGCATCTGTATTTTGAGCTAACTGTCCTAATATAGTTTCTCCAGAAATTGCATCTGCAGTACCAGCTCTTTCAACAGCCTCGTGCACCCAAACTTTATCTCCACTCATCCAAGTAGGATAAGCAAAAAACAAAAATGCTCTAATAGTTAATGCTGGGTTTAAGATATTCATCCCTGTACCACCAAAAACTTCTTTACCTATTACAACACCAAAAATAACTGCAATTGCTAGCATCCATAATGGCGTATCTATTGGTACAATTAACGGCACTAACATACCAGTTACCAAGTAACCTTCTTCTACCTCATGCCCTTTTATAACTGCAAAAACAAATTCTACTGCTAAACCAATTACATAAGAAACAATTACTAGTGGTAATACTGTTGTAATACCTACTAAAAAGTTATCCCAAGTAAGGAAATCGTTTAGTAAAGAGAAATCTGCAGGAAAACCATTAATTGCAGAATAATGTTGGTAACCAGCATTAAACATTCCAAATATTAAAACTGGAACCAATGCCATTATTACCGTATTCATTGTACGCTTTAAATCATCTGCTGCTCTTACGTGAGACCCAGAGTGCGTAGTTTCATTAGGCAAGTACAAAAACGTATGGATTGCATTAAATGCAGGTGCCATTTTTTTGCCTTTATACTTTTCCTTTAAATTGTGTAATGTATTTTTAAGACCCATCTTTTATCCTATTTCTTTTTGTAATAAGTCCAACCCTTCTCTAATTATTTGCTGATGCGGTTGTTTAGATATACAGATAAACTCTGTTAAAGCAAAATCTTCAGGCGCAACCTCATACAATCCAAGCTGTTCCATTTCATCTAAATCCTTTATCATACAAGCTTTTAGCAGTTGCATTGGATAAATATCTAATGGAAAAACTTTTTCATAAGCACCAGTTACTACAAATGCTCTATGTTCTCCGTTAGTATTGGTATTTAAATCGTATTTTTTCTTAGGGTTTAACCAAGAGAAAGTCATTGCTCTAGTAGACGATATTTTGTTAAAAACTGGTTTATTCCAACCAAATAACTCATAATCATCTCCTTCAGGAATAACAGTTACTGTATTGTTATAAAATCCTAAATAACCTTCTGGGCTAGTTTTAGAACCTGTTAACACATCACCATTAATAACCCTAAAGTTTTCTATAGAAACTCCGCTAGCATATAAGAAAGTAGATATTTCTGCACCAATAGTAGTTGTGTAATATTTTGGAGCTTTAACAGCAGAACCAGCTAGTGCTATTGTTCTTTGCGCGTTAAACTTACCTGTTAACAACAACTCACCTATAATAACTAGATCTTGTGCATTAACAGTCCAAACCATTTCTCCTTTATTAATAGGATCTATCTTGTTTATTTGTGTACCAACTAAACCTGCAGGATGTGGACCAGCAACCTTATGTTCTGTAACACCAGACAAACCAGACAATGGAGAGTTACTACTACCTACAGATACGTGTACTTGACCAGTTGTTAAAGTTGCCAACGCTGTAACAGCTGCTTGCAATTCTTTTTCCTTGCCTTGTAACACATAATCTAAATTGGCTGCTAATGGCGCTGTTGTGTATCCTGATATAAATATAGCTTTAGGGGCTACATTAGGATTTGCAACAACATCATACGGTCTTTGTTTTACAAAAGGCCAACAACCAGACAATAACAACTGCGACTTTACGTCTTCTGCAGATGCGCTTGCTAAGTTTAGCATACTGTGTTCTACTACTTCACCAGTTTTATTAGCGCGTATTTTCAGCGTTAATATTCTTCTTCTTGCTCCTCTTACTATTTCAACAAGCTCACCAGATACAGGAGAAACAAACTTCATTTCTTCTACATCTTTGTTGTAAAAAATAGGTTCACCTGCTTTTACAGTTGTTCCTTCTTTTACCAACATCTTTGGCATTATCCCGTGAAAATCGTTAAGATTTATTGCATAAACATTGCTTAAAACCGCTTTAGAAGTAGTTTGATCAGCGGCACCGACTAGGTTGATATTTAAGCCTTTTTTTATTCGAATGTCTTTAGACATATTATTGCAGACCTTAGGTTAACAAAATTTGCTGCGAATTTAAAGTTTTAACCGCAAACTTCCTTGCAAAATCAGTTAAGATGTATTTATTTATATTAATTCTAAATAAATAATATTGGATTATTAGCTCTTAATTTTTAGGCACAACTTTTGCTTATCTTTGTAATACAATTACAACATAAATGAAACAGTACACTTTATTATTTTCTTTGCTTTTATCTTATTTTTCAATTTTTGGACAAAATGCCACTGAAAAAGATGCTCCTAAGAACATAAAATCTATCATATTTAAAGGTCCCACTGAGGATCAATTTCCTGTTGCACAATTAGGCGACCCACTAACTTTAGAGTTTGATGATATAACTGCCTCTGAAGAAGATTACTATTACAAAATTACATATTATAATTACGACTGGACACCGTCTAGCCTTTCTAAGTCACAGTACCTGAGTGGATTTGACAACCTAAGAATTACAAATTACGAAAACAGTTATAATACACTACAAGCATACTCTAACTATCGTTTACAAATACCTAACAATAATTTAAGCCTAAAGGTAAGCGGCAACTATATGTTAGAAATTTACAACAATTACAATGAGCTTCAGTTCTCTAGACGCTTTGTTATTTATAAAGATGCTGTTTTGGTTGGTGTTAGTATTAAAAGAACAAGAGACTTTGAGTTTTTAAATCAAAAACAGGCCGTACAGATTGCAATTAACGCAGGTAATTTTCAACTTATCAACCCTAAAAACGAAGTTAAAGTAACCATTTTACAAAATTACTATTGGCCCTCTGCAATAACAAATTTAAAACCACAATACACTATTGGTAAAGAACTTTTATACAAATACGATAAGGAAAGTAATTTTTTTGGAGGTAATGAGTTTTTAAACTTTACTACTAAAGATTTAAGAGCTACTAGCACTGCAATTGCAAGAGTACAAATGAAAGAATTATACAACCACTATATGTATGCAGATATCCTAAGAGCCAATGAACCCTACACCTATTACCCAGATATTAATGGTGATTTTGTGGTAACAACACAACAAGGAGAAGACGCGTCTAGAGAGTCTGAGTACACTAATGTGCACTTTAAACTACCTTATACAGATGTTATTGGCTTAAATGATGTTTATGTTTTTGGTAAGTTTAACAACTACGCCATTACAGATGAAAACAAAATGACATATAATGAAGATACCGGATACCTAGAAACTAGTATAATGCTAAAACAAGGGTTTTACAATTACAAATACGTACTAAAGACGGATAAAGACGAATTAAAATACAATGCAATTGGAGGCAATTTTCATTTTACAGAAAACAACTATCTTGTTTTGGTTTATTACAGAAATTTTGGAGATCAATATGATAGCGTTATAGGTGTTGGAAATGGAAATTCTAGAAACATTACCAACTAAAATAACCAAAGTCAGATCAATGAACAGCCATAATTAACGGTTTACCGAAAAAATGTTCGTTCAGCGAATATATGAATGACTATTAAGTTAGTTTAAATTTTCCTTTTTATATTTGTATGTAGCTAATGTGTCACGCTTATAGCAACTTAGCACATTTCTACTTTAAAATAAGGAGAGGCATTACTCTGTAATGAGACATTCTTTTTTTTAACATAATACCAAATTGAGTATTATATTTTTTAAAGTTAAAACGTATGACTACACAAGTTACTAAAGGCATAAAAATATCAGTTACCACCAACTTTGAAGGTACTTTTTTTAAAAATTACAAAATGCATTACGCATTTGGCTACACCGTAACCATAGAAAATTTAAGCAAGGAATCTGTACAGTTAACATCTAGACATTGGGAAATTTATGATTCTCTAAACGATTTAGAGATTATGGATGGTGAAGGAGTTGTTGGCAAAAAACCGGTTTTAAACCCAGGGCAATCTCATACATACAACTCTGGTTGCCTATTAACATCTCCTATTGGAGCTATGCGCGGACATTACAATATGGTTAGCTTTACAGACGGTAAAAAGTTTAGAGTTTACATTCCTAGTTTTAAATTTAGCGCTCCATTTGCACTAAACTAAAAAAACCTTTTTTCTAACATTCTAATTGTTTTAATAACGAATAGGATTTTACTACATTTGTTACAATTATTTAATTTATAAAACGTAGCACAATGGGTAAAGGATTTTTTGAAGTTCCAACCGCTTTTAACGAACCAATAAAAAGCTATGCTCCGGGATCACCAGAGCGCGAAGCTGTATTAGAGCAATACAAGGCTTATTACAACAGTACTGTAGATGTTCCTTTATATATTGGAGCAGAAGAGATAAAGACTGGTAACACAAAACCAATGTCTCCTCCACACGATCACAAACACATTGTTGGTCAGTACCATTTAGCAGAAAAAGAACACGTAACTAAAGCAATAGATAACGCTTTAGAATCCAGAGAAGCTTGGGCTAACCTTGCTTGGGAGCAACGTGCCGCTATTTTCTTGAAGGCTGCAGAATTAATTGCAGGTCCTTATAGAGCTAAAATAAACGCTGCCACAATGATGGCACAATCTAAAACTATACACCAAGCAGAAATTGACGCTGCTTGCGAACTAATAGATTTTTTACGTTTTAACGTAGAGTATATGTCTCAGATTTATGCTGAGCAACCAGATTCTGCAGAAGGTATCTGGAACCGTGTAGAATACCGTCCATTAGAAGGTTTTGTATATGCAATTACACCATTTAACTTTACTGCTATTGCCGGTAACTTACCTGCTAGTGCAGCTATGATGGGTAATGTTGTTTTATGGAAGCCTAGTGATAGTCAAGTATTTTCTGCAAAAGTAATTATTGATGTGTTTAAAGAAGCAGGCGTACCAGATGGCGTTATTAACGTTGTTTACGGTGATCCAGTTATGATTACAGAAACTGCTTTAGCTAGTCCTGACTTTGCTGGTTTACACTTTACAGGTTCTACTTATGTTTTTAAAGAACTTTGGAAACAAATAGGTAACAACATACACAATTACAAAACATACCCTAAAATAGTTGGTGAAACTGGTGGTAAAGATTTTATTTTAGCACACAAAACAGCTAACCCTGCACAAGTTGCTACAGCTATTGTACGTGGTGCTTTTGAGTTCCAAGGACAAAAATGTAGTGCTGCATCTAGAGTATACTTACCAAAATCTAAAGCTCAAGAAACTTTAGACTTAGTAAAAAGAGATTTAGCTACCATTAACAAACCAGGCTCGCCTGAAGATATGAGCAACTTTGTTACAGCTGTAATTCATGAAGGTTCTTTTGATAAGTTAGCAAAATATATAGATGGAGCTAAAGCTGATGAAAATGCTGAAATTTTTGCTGGTGGTAATTATGACAAATCTAAAGGTTACTTTATAGAGCCTACAGTTATTGTTACAACAGATCCTAAATATACAACTATGGAAACTGAGCTTTTTGGCCCTGTAGTTACTATTTATGTATATGATGACAAAGATTGGAAAGAAACACTACAGTTAGTAGATGGTACATCTGAGTACGCATTAACTGGCGCTGTTTTATCTACAGATCGTTACGCAATAGAAGAAGCTACAAAAGCATTACAAAACTGTGCTGGTAATTTCTACATTAACGATAAACCAACAGGAGCAGTTGTTGGTCAGCAACCATTTGGTGGTGCCAGATCATCTGGAACTAACGATAAAGCTGGTTCTGCACAAAACTTATTACGTTGGGTTTCTCCAAGATTAATTAAAGAAACATTTGTTACACCAACAGATTACAGGTATCCGTTTTTAGGATAAGATCTTTTTAAAAACAAATTTAAAGCCAAAACGATAGATATTTATCTATTAGTTTTGGCTTTTTTATGTTTAATAAGAAGTCACATCTATTGAAAAATTGCTTTTTAAACAATTTTAATGTAAATTTAACGTTAAGTAAATGTAAACAGACAGTTTACTTATTGTAAATTTAATTAAAAAATAGACAGACTATGAAAGAGAGCGTTACCACACACACAGAAAAACAGAGAAAAAAAATTAGCATAACCAACATATATAGTTATATGAAGAATTATGCTAAAAATTGTAAGTATTCTTTTAACAGAATGCTTAGTATCTAAGTTACCCCTTGTACTTTAAAGGCAAGTAAACTACTTTTTTGGTTTCAAAAAAGTCCTCAGAGAAATAATCAGAAAGATTGTAAATCTCAGTAGTTTTATAATCTTTTAACTCCTCTGACAAATCACCCCCTTTAAGGTACAAAATACCGTTACGGCGTTCGTGTAAAGAATCTTTTTTTATACGCCCCTTTATCCAACGGACAAAAGTAGGCATTGCAGCTACTGCCCTACTCACTATAAAATCAAACTGAGTATCAAGATCTTCTACACGCATATGTTTAGCAGTAACATTAGTTAATCCTAAACCATCTACAACTTGTTGTACTACTTTTATTTTTTTACCAATTGCATCAACTAAAGTAAATTGAGTTTCAGGAAAAAGAATGGCCAAAGGTATACCAGGGAAACCTCCACCTGTACCAACATCTAAAACAGTTGTTCCAGGTAAAAACTGCTGAAATTTAGCAATCCCTGTAGAATGCAGCACATGGCGTAGATATATTTCGTCTATATCTTTCCTAGAAACCACATTAATTTTTTGGTTCCAATCTGCATACAACGCTTCAAGCTTTACAAAGTGCTGTTTTTGTTGTTCTGTTAAGTCTGGAAAATACTTAAAAATAATATCTGCCTTCATAAATTTAATCTAAGTTTTGGCAAAAGTAAGCAATTCCATAATCATAAAAATTTCTTATTTTAAGATAATTATCATATTATAAAAAGTACTTTTGCATTATCTTTACTTAGTTTTTGTGACTATTAGCGACAAATAGATCATAATAATCAATACATAAAAAAAATCTACTAAATAAAATATATTCCTCAATAAAACAATTACAGAGGAAAACGGAATTAAGAATTTAATAATTATGGAGAATAAATCAATAAGGTTTTCACGTAAAGATTCAGCTCAATTTTTTAAAACATTGAACAAACGTGTTAATACATACTTTAAAGAAAACGAGATTAAAAAAACAGGAAACTGGAAACTACACATTAAAACAATAGTAATGTTTACGCTATTTTTAGCGCCTTACTTTTTAATATTAACCCTTGGCCTACCAATTTGGGCTAATTTACTATTAACCATTGTTATGGGAGTTGGTATGGCTGGTGTTGGTATGAACGTTATGCACGATGGTAACCATGGCGCATACTCTAACAACAAATGGGTAAATAAAATAATGGGTGGTAGTATCTACATTTTAGCTGGTAATGTTTACAACTGGCAGGTACAACATAATGTATTACACCACACTTACACAAACATCCATGAACATGATGAAGATTTAGAAGCCGGAAGAATTTTACGTTTTTCTAAACATGCAGAATGGAGAAAACACCATAAATTTCAGCATTTTTACTCTGTATTTCTATACGGTTTATTAACCTTTAACTGGGCTATTACTACAGATTTTCAACAGATGTATCGTTATATGAAGCGTAATTTGTCTTATGGTAAAAAACCAAGTAAAGTAGGTAACTGGAGTACACTTGTAATTACAAAATTATTGTACATTACAATTTGGATTGTTTTACCATTACTTTTTGCTAATGTTGCTTGGTGGCAAGTACTTATTGGATTTTTTATTATGCACTATGTTGCTGGTGTTATTTTGAGTGTCGTATTTCAATTAGCACATGTTGTTCATGATGCAGAAACACCATTGCCAGATGAAACAGGTACAATGAAAAACACTTGGGCTATACACCAATTGTTTACTACTGTAAATTTTGGAACTAAAAATAAGGTTGTAAATTGGTTTACAGGTGGATTAAATCATCAGGTTGAACATCATATTTTTCCAAATATTAGTCACATTCATTACACAAATATCTCTAAAATTGTGAAACAAACGGCAAATGAATTTAATTTGCCTTATAATGAATACAAAACTACTAGAAAAGCTATAATTTCGCACTTTAAACATTTGAAAGAGCTTGGAAAAAAACCAGCTTTACAGTACTAGTAAAAACAAAAAAAGTATGAGCAATCATTTATCTGACAGAATCACAAATATGTCTACATCTGCCACATTAGCAATGGCAGCAAAAGCAAGAGAATTACGTAACGCTGGCAAAGATATTATTGGTTTAAGTTTAGGAGAACCAGATTTTAATATTCCAGATTTTATTAAAGACGCAGCTAAACAAGCTATTGATGATAACTACAGTAGTTATTCTCCTGTAGATGGTTATGCAGATTTAAAACAAGCTATTGCAAATAAGTTTAAAAGAGATAACAATTTAACATACGGACTTAACCAAATTGTGGTTAGTACAGGTGCTAAACAATCTTTAGCAAACATAGCAATGTGTATGCTTAACAAAGGAGACGAAGTAATTTTACCCGCTCCTTACTGGGTTAGCTATAGTGATATTGTTAAACTTGCAGAAGGAACTCCTGTAGAAGTAGCTACTAGTATAGATACAGATTTTAAAATGACCCCTGCTCAGCTAGAAGCAGCTATTACCCCTAACACTAAAATGATGTGGTTTAGCTCTCCTTGTAACCCAAGCGGATCTGTATACAGCAAAGAAGAGTTAGAAGGCTTAGCAGAAGTATTAAAAAAGCATCCTAATATTTATGTGGTTTCTGATGAAATTTATGAACACATAAACTTTAGAGGAGGACACGTTAGTATTGCCGGTATAGATGGTATGTATGAGCGTACCATAACAGTAAACGGTGTATCCAAAGCATTTGCAATGACAGGATGGCGTATTGGTTTTATTGGTGCTCCAGAATTTATTGCTAAAGCGTGTACTAAATTTCAAGGACAAAACACAAGTGGTGCTAATGCTATTGCACAACGCGCTACAATTGCTGCACTTGAAGCTCCCGTAAGCAAAATACAGTTTATGATAGATGAGTTTCATAAAAGAAGAGATCTTGTTTTAGAACTATTAGGACAAATAGAAGGGTTTAACTTAAATGTACCTGAAGGCGCTTTTTATGTTTTTCCAGACATCTCTGCGTTTTTTGGTAAAACTTTAAACGGTACTACTATTAACAACGCGTCAGACTTATCTATGTACTTATTAGAAAATGCAAATGTTGCTACAGTAACAGGTGAAGCTTTTGGCAATCCTAACTGTATCCGTATTTCTTATGCTGCATCAGAAAAAGAATTAAAAGAAGCTATAAGCAGAATTAAAGCTGTTTTATAATTATATACTTAAAAACTACAAAAGGGTCTTATTAGCATTTGCTATAAGACCTTTTTTTATACTTTTACTTTAAAAAATAATTATTACAATAGAAACACACATAGCGGTTACACAAAAAGAACCTATTAGGTTTCAAGACTATGGAACTGGTATTTTTACAGGTATAAGCACAAAATCTGCTTTAAAAAAAGCAATAAAAAAAGGGTTAATTTATATTGATGGCAAAAAAGCAACTACCGCTACGTTTATAAATGGAGCTGAAAAAATAACCTATCACAAGCCTAAAGAAAATCAGAATAAGAAAAAGCTAGATTTAGAGTTAGAGGTTATTTACCAAGACAATTATTTAGCCGTAATAAATAAACCTGCAGGAATATTAGTTAGCGGCAACTCTTTTAAAACCATAGATAACGCACTAGAGCAAAACATTGTAAAAAGTACCCTAGCAGACGCTACAAAACCACGACCAACACACAGACTAGATTATCCTACAACAGGACTACTATTAATTGGAAAAACCTCAGCTAGCATATTAGCCCTTAATAAGCTTTTTGAAAATAAAAAGATCACAAAAACTTACTTAGCAGTTACTATTGGAAAAATGCCCGTAAAAGGAATTATTAGCACCATAGTAGACAATAAAGAGGCCTTATCTAAATACAACGTAATAAAAAGTGTAGCCTCAAAAAGATTTAGCTATCTAAATCTTGTAAAATTAAAACCAGAAACAGGAAGAAAACACCAACTTAGAGTACATTTATCCTCTATTGGAAACCCTATTTTAGGAGATGCGCAGTATGGACTTGAAGATAAAATTATAAAAGGAAAAGGATTGTATTTACACGCATATTCACTTGACTTTATTCATCCATTTACAAATAAAAAAATGAGCTTAAAAAAGGTGCCACATAAAAAATTTACTAAGCTATTTCCTGCCCCTTTAGACTACGATTTCTCTGTTTAAATAAAATAATTATCTTAGCTGTAAAACCAGCATAAATGCCCAACACCAATACTACTTGTAAAAATTGTGAAAACAAATTTGATGCAACTTATGAGTTTTGTCCACATTGCGGACAAAAATCTAACGACAAATTAACGGTTGGTGTTTTATTTAGCAACACAATTAAAAACTATTTTTCTGTAGACGCTCGTTTCTTTAAAAGTTTTTTTCCTTTGCTTTTAAAACCTGGGTATTTACCTACTAAATTTATAGAAGGCAAGCGCTTATTATATCTTCACCCTGCACAACTGTACTTATTCTCGTCAATCGTATTTTTCTTTTTCTTTTCATTTAAGGTAAGTAAACAAGAACGTCAAATTAGAGAAAGTGTAAAATCAGAAAAAACACTTAAACAAACTATAGATTCTATAAAAACATACAACGCTAACGATTCTTTAGCTGCTGCCACTGTTATAGAGAAACTAAAGCAAAACCAAGATAAAACAGGCCTAAAAGATGAAGAATTAGCTAAGTTAGATTCTATTATTAAAGGACAAAATTACAAAGGTGATGACTTTATGACTTTTGGCTTTAACGAATCTAAAGTAGATTCTTTAATTGACATTAACGCACCAGACTCTTTAATAACCAAAGAAATGGGGCAAACAGAAGATGCAGGCTATTTTACAAAAAAAGCATACACTCAAGTCTTAAAACTTTATAAAGACAACGGTAGTTTAGCAAGCATTTTACACTCGTTTTATGACACTATACCAATTGCATTGTTTTTTCTACTACCAATATTCGCATTTATTCTAAAATTACTTTTTTACAGTAAAGGGCCATTTGCATACCACTTGGTGTTTGCTTTTTACTATTTTTCATATCTATTTAGCACATTTATAATTTTATTACTAATTAGTTTTGTGTGGCCTAGTTTCTCTGGTTATGTTCAATTTTTAATTATACTTTCTACCTTTATATATTTGTGTATTGCTCTACAAAAATTTTATAAGCAAGGCTGGCTTTTAAGCTTCTTTAAGGGCTCTTTAGCTACTTTTATTTATTTTGTAATTGTAATACCCATAGCAATTACAATACTAAGTGCTTTTGCATTTTTAATGTATTAAATAGTAGCAAATAGTTACTTTTAAAAGAACATAGCATTTTTAAATACTACTATGCTCTACTAATAATGTTTATTTTAGTAAAATTCAAAAAAAATTACAACTGTGAAAATATTTCAAATTGCAATAGCCTTACTTTTTTCCTTATCAATTTATAGCCAAAAACCAGCATATGTAATTTATAATGCTAAAGGTAAAAAAGTAGGTTACAAGAAAATGCTAAAAGACCTAAGTCAAAAAGATATTGTTCTGTTTGGAGAACTACACAATAACGCCATTGCTCACTGGTTAGAACTTGAGGTTACTAAAGACATACATAAAAGCAAAACAATTGTATTAGGCGCAGAAATGCTAGAGGCAGACAACCAAACACAAGTAAACAATTACCTAAATAATATTATAGACGCAAAAGCATTAGACACTGTTGCTAGGTTATGGCCTAATTACAAAACAGACTATGCTCCTCTGGTAAATTACGCAAAAGAGAACAAACTGCCTTTTATTGCAACTAACATTCCAAGACGATATGCCAACTTGGTCTACAAGAAGGGCTTTTCTGGTTTAGATTCTTTATCTACACTAGAAAAAAGCTGGATAGCACCTTTACCTATTATTTTTGATAGCGAATTACCCACTTATAAAAATATTTTAAAAATGATGGGAGATCATGGTACTCCAGAGCTAGTTATGGCACAAGCAATAAAAGACGCTACAATGGCTCATTTTATTTTAAAAAATTACAAACCCAATACCACCTTTATACATTACAATGGTGCATACCACTCTAATAATTACGAAGGTATTTTATGGTATTTAAAAAACAAAAACGGTAATTTAAACTACGTAACTATTAGCACTGTAAATCAAGAAGATATTACCAAGCTAAAAGAAGAGCATTTAAATGTTGCTGATTATATTATATGTGTTGACGCTGATATGACAACCACATACTAAACTCATAATAATGACAAACAAAGAGTTAATTCAGAAATTTTACACCTCCTTTTCTAATGCAGATATTAAGGGTATGCTTAGTTGCTATCACGATGATATTACATTTACAGATCCTGCCTTTGGAACATTACAAGGCAATAGAGCAAAAGCAATGTGGCAAATGTTATTAAGCAGAAGTAACGGAGGAACTCAAATAACATTTAACTCTATTACAACTAATAAAAACAAAGGAAGTGTGCATTGGAAAGCCGTGTACACTTACGGTTCAAAAAAAAGAAAAGTTACAAATAACATTACAGCTAATTTTACCTTTTTAGACGGAAAAATAATTGAACACGTAGACACATTTAATTTATGGAACTGGTCTAAACAAGCATTAGGTATAAGCGGATATTTATTAGGTTGGTCTTCTTTTTTTAAATCTAAAATTCAAACTAAAACAAACAACTTGTTAGATACATTTATATCTTCTTCCAAAAATACGGAGTTAAAATAATAAGTACCGTAAATAGCTCCAACCTACCTGCTAACATCAAAAAGGCTGTCCACCATTTACCTAAAGCAGGTAAACCATCAAAATTAGCTAACGGATTTAGACTACCAAGACCCGGACCTACATTACCTAAAGAAGTTGCTGCACCACCAATAGCAGTAACAAAATCTAACCCAAGAAAACTAAGCACCAAAGCTCCTAGTATAAATAGCAGCATATATAAAACCAAAAAAGCTATAATATTGTAGACAATCTTTTCTGGCACCATCTTATTATTATAACGTACTGGTATAATTGCGTTAACGTGTAACGTACGTTTAAACTCTAATAATCCGTTTTTAATAATAAGTAAATGGCGCATTACTTTTATACCACCAGATGTAGAACCAGCACAACCACCTAAAAACATTAATCCAAAAAAGAAAACAGTTAAAAAAGGTGTCCAGCTTGTAAAGTCTGCAGTAACAAAACCTGTTGTAGTTATTACAGATATAATTTGAAAGAGTGTATGTCTAAATGCACTTTCTGCTTCTCCTAATACCATAGGGTGATAATCTGAAACAGGAACATCTGCTTTTAAATATACTGTTAAAGCTGCTATTAAGGTAAAAAACACTACAAAGCCAGTATAAAATTTAAACTCTTCATCTTTTAACATTTTTTGTATTTTACCCTTAAAAGCAAAGTAACTCAACACAAAGTTACTACCCGCCAAAAACATAAATAAAATAACTATATATTGTATCAAAGGATCGTTATTCCAATACGCTAAACTTGCATTTTTAGTAGAAAAACCTCCTGTAGACAATGTTGCTAAGGAGTGGTTTATGGCATCAAAAAAAGACATTCCTGCCAACTTCAATAAAATAGTTTCTGCAACTGTATAACCAACATAAATATACCAAAGTCTTTTTGCCGTATCTGTAATACGAGGGTGTAATTTATCTGCACTTGGACCAGGAGATTCTGCAGAAAACAACTGCATACCACCAATACCTAAAATTGGTAAAATTGCAATTGCTAAAACAATAATACCCATACCACCAATCCAGTGTGTTAAGCTTCGCCAAAACAGAATGCCTTCTGGTAAAACTTCTATATCATTTAAAATAGTAGCTCCTGTGGTCGTATAACCAGAGACAGTTTCAAAAAAAGCATTGGTAAAACTAGGTATAGATTCTGTAAAAAGGTATGGTAAAACTCCTGAAAGCGACATAACTATCCAACCAAAAGTTACAATTAAATATCCTTCTTTTCTTTTTACCTCTTTTTTGTGACCTCTAGTACCAAGCATTGCCATAGCACCAGCAGCCAAGGTAACCAAAGCAGCCATTGTAATTTCTAATGTAGCACCATCTTTATATATAGCACTAATACCTGCAGACAACCCCATAAATGCTCCGTTACAAAGTAGTAACAAACCCATTATGTGTATTATAATTTTGTAGTTAAGCGTCATTTTACAAGAAAAGCTTTTCAATTTTAGGAATAGACCTTGGTAAACAACATACCACTACCCTATCTCCTTCTAAGATTTTAAAATCTCCAAGAGCAATTATACCTTCGCCTTTTCTAACAACACCACCAATGGTTGCTGATCTAGGAAAATCTAACTCTTTAATAATTTTACCATTAACGGCAGAACAATCTTTTACAACAAACTCTAAAATTTCTGCATTAAGGTTGTTTAAGCGCGTCATTGCCACAACTTCTCCACGCCTAATATGTTTAAATATATTATTGGCTGCTAAAAGTTTTTTATTGATTAACGTATCTATACCAATAGTATGCGATAGCTGAAAATAATCCATATTTTCTACCAAGGCAATTGTTTTTTTAATGTTTCTAGATTTAGCAACCAAACAAGACATAATATTGGTTTCTGAATTTGAAGTAACAGATATAAATGCATCCATAGCATCCAAATTTTCTTCCTCTAAAACCTCAACAATTCTCCCATCTGCATTAATTACTAAAGCATTAGGTAAATCGTCTGCAAGCTGCATTGCTCTTTCTTTATCTTTTTCTATAAGCTTAACATTAAACCTTTTTCCGCATAAATCACGAGCAGCTTTATAGCCAAGCTTGCTACCACCGTGAATCATCACGTTTTTAATTTGCTTCTTCTCTTTACCGGTAAGCTTCAATAAATCATCTAAACCTTCTTTAGAGGTTATAAAATATACTTGATCTCCTTTCATAAACTCAGTATCACCTCTTGGTATAATGGTGTACTGCGTACCTACACGCTGTATTGCTATAGGCATAAAGTTTAATTCAGGAAAAATACGAGCAGCTTCTTTAACCATTTTACCAACAAATGGTGCCGATTTTGGTAATGACACACCAATCATTATTAGCGCACCATCCTCAAACTCATAACTTTCGTTAAAAGCAGATTGATTTAACAACAATTGTATTTCTGTTGCCGCAAGCTCCTCTGGAGAAATAAGTTCATCTACTCCTAATTTCTCAAAGTTAAGCTCTTCTTTATTTCTTATAAATTCTGTGTTAGAAATACGTGCAATAGTACGCTTACAACCTAGTTGCTTAGCTAAAATGCAAAGTGTTAGATTAGTAGTTTCTGATGATGTAACACCAATTACAAGATCAGATTTTTCAACCTGTGCATCTTTTAAAACCGCAATAGATGTAGCATCACCCCTTAAAACACGAATATCTAAGTGACTGTCTGCGTACGCTAAACTCTCTTTATAGGTATCTATTAAGGTAATATCTTGTGACTCAAAAGACAATAATTTTGCCAAATGAAAGCCAACCTCTCCTGCACCCGCTATAATAATCTTCATAAACTTATTTAACTAAATCAAAGTCTACCTTAATAAACTTTGGAGGGCAAAACTACTCAATTTTAAACAATTCGTCATTATTTAGACGTAAAAACAACTAATAACTTAAACTGCACAAAAGCTACCTTATTTATTTATTTCATAAGCAGTTAACTTTATCTATTGTAACCCTGTTTTTTTTAACGCTTAATATACTTTTATATTACACACTTACTGGTTTTAGCTCTTTTAAGAGTGTAAAAGGCATTAAATGTAACCTTTGTAGTATCTTTGCAAAAAAAATAACAATGGCAGAAAAAGTTACTCCTTACAAAGATTCTGAGCTTGGAAAAAAAGAACAGGTTACACAAATGTTTGATACCATTTCTAAGAATTATGATGGGTTAAACAGAGTAATTTCTTTTGGAATAGATATTAAATGGCGTAATAGAGTGGTTAATCTTTTAAAAAGTAAAAAACCTAAAACCATTTTAGATATTGCTACTGGCACAGGTGACCTTGCCATTAACCTTACAAAAACGGGTGCTACTAAAATTACAGGGTTAGATATTTCTCCTGGTATGTTAGAGGTTGGCAAACAAAAAGTAGCTGCTAAAAATTTAGACAGCACCATAGATATGATTATTGGTGATAGTGAAAACTTACCGTTTGATGACAACTCTTTTGATGCCATTACCGTTGCCTTTGGTGTGCGTAATTTTGAAAACTTAGACAAAGGGTTAACAGAAATTTTACGCGTATTAAAACCTAAAGGAACTTTTGTTGTTTTAGAAACCTCTGTACCTACAAAAACACCTTTTAAACAAGGTTATAAATTTTACACAAAATACATACTACCTACTATTGGTAAAATGTTCTCTAAAGACCGTACTGCATACTCTTATTTATCAGAATCTGCATCTATTTTTCCGCATGGAAAAGAATTCAACAATATTTTACAAAAAAATGGGTTTATATCTATAGAGAATAAGCCGCAAACTTTTGGAGTTGCATCCATTTACGTTGCATCTAAATAAGATATGAAAATCTAATGAAAAAAATTCTGTTTCTTTTTTTGTGCCTATTTATTACTGTTAGCACTATAAATGCGCAGTTTAATGAAGATCCAATAATAAATTTAGAGTCCGAAGATTTACGACCTTTAAACTGGGGATACTTTTTAGGATTTAACCAATACGATTTTAAATTTGACTATAAAGATGATTTAGGTGATGTTTTGGTTGATAAATCTATGGGATTTAACGTAGGTTTAATTGGAGAACTAAGGTTAAATGAATTTTTAGATTTACGTTTTGAACCTGGCCTACATTACACAAAAAGAACATTAGGCTTTAGAGGTTTTACCGATGCTAATGATGCCATTAGAGAAATAAAAAGCACTTACATTAATTTTCCGCTTTTACTTAAAGTAAGCACAAGAAGAATTGGAAACTGGAAACCTTATTTAATTGGTGGTGCATCTACGTCTATGAACTTAAGTGCTAATGAAGACAGTGTAGAAGATAACAGTAGTGCTACATTTAGAATGAAGAAAGCTACCTATTATTATGAAATGGGTTTTGGAATAGATTTTTACCTGGAGTACTTTAAATTTTCGCCTTCTATTAGAGGTGTTTTTGCTATTAACAATGAGTTAGTACCAGATGCTGACCCTAATAGTCCTTGGACAGGAAATATTAACTCTATGAAAACAAGAGGTATTTTTATAAACTTTACTTTTGAGTAACACCCTTAAGCTCCTCTTCTAATTTCGTTTAGCAAAATTGCTGTTGCTGTTGCTACATTTAAACTCTCTGTAGTTTTTGCCCCAAATTGTGGTATGCTTATTTTTTTAGTCACCAAATTTTCAATTGTTACAGAAACACCGTTAGCTTCATTACCCATTACCAATACACCATTCTCTGCTGCAAAGCTTTCTTTATACACATTTTTTCCGTCCATAAAAGCACCATAAACGGGCATTTTTGTCGACTTTAAAAACACTTCTAAATCACCATATACAATATTAACTCTTGCTAAAGAACCCATTGTTGCTTGTAATGTTTTGGGATTATAACAATCTACAGTGTGGTTAGAACAAAATAAGTTAGTTACCCCAAACCAATCACACAACCTTATTATAGTACCTAAATTTCCAGGGTCACGAACATCATCAACAGCAACAACCCAATTATTTGGTGTTATTTCTTTTTCTTTAGGTTGATGAAAAACAGCTAAAATATTATTAGGCGTTTTTAAGGCACTAATTTTTTTTAAATCGGCAGTAGAAATTAATTCACTTTTAAAATTTTCATCCTCTAAAACAGTAGAACTTGTTGTATAAATTGCATAAGGCTTTATGTTGGCCTTTACCAACTCTTTTACCGTCTTTACCCCTTCTACTACAAACAATTTATGTTCTGTTCGGTACTTTTTTTGCTGTAGATTCTTTATAAATTTTATTTGGCTTTTACTAACCATACAAATAATGTATTTTTGAACTCTATGAAAATGCGCTTACGTAACACAAAACATTTTGCTAAAATAAGTTTATTATTGCTAGTTATAGCAATAACATCTTGTAATGCGCTAAAAAAAGTAGAAGATGACGAGCTTTTATTAACAAAAAACACCATTACTGCTGATGGTAAAAAAATAAAAAGCGAAGAAGCATTTAGCTTAATTTCTCAAAAACCAAATAGTAATTTATTAGGCTACCCATTACGTTTAAACTTATACAACCTAGCTAAAGATAATCCAGACTCTTTGTACCAAGTTTGGTTGCATAAAAAACCCAAACGCGTAGAACGTTTAAATAAATTTTTATCTAAAAAACAGGTAGATGGCCTAGGAGAATCTTTTATGGTAAAAGGTGCCAGTCAATGGTTAAAAAACATAGGAGAATCTCCTGCAATTATAGACACATCCAAATCTGCAAAATCTGCAAAACTTTTAAAGTCTTATTATGATAGTAAAGGGTATTTTGACACTAAATCATCATACCAAATAGACTCTATTAATAAAAAACAGCGTGCACATATTAATTACAAGTTACAACTTGGAGACCCATATATTATAGATAGCATCACTAAAACCATCAGCTCTAAAACATTAGACTCTATCTACAATTTAAATGTAGAAAACTCTTTTTTAAAAGAAAACGAACAATACAACGCCTCTAACTTATATAAAGAAAGAGAGCGTTTAACTAACTTGTTTAGAAATACAGGAATATTTAATTTTCAAGAAAGCTCTATTATTTATGACATTCCTAGTGACAGTACACTAAAACCAATCTCTAAAAAAATGGAGGTTGAGCTACGTATTAGCAACCTTAAACAAAGAGGAGAAAACAAACTAACAGAATATAAAATTTACAAGTTTGACACTATAAATATTTATACAGATTATTTTTTTGGAGATGATATTTCTAAAATGAAATCTATTAAATATGACAACTATACACTTTTTTACAAAGACAAGTTAAAGTATAAACCTAAAGCTATAACTAATGCCATTTTTATAAAAAAAGATAGTATTTACAGAGAAATAAATAAGTCTAGAACGTACAAACAAATAAGTAATTTAAATACGTTTAAATACCCTAACATTACTTTTGACACTTTAACAAGTAAGCTTAATACAAATATTTATTTATCACCTTTAAAAAAATACACTCTAGAAACTAACGTAGAAGGTACACACTCTAACATACAAAGACTTGGCGCTGCTCTTAGCACATCTTTAAATATTAAAAATGTTTTTGGTGGCGCAGAAACACTTAGTATATCCGCTCGTGGTTCTGTTGGTGTTTTAAGTGAAGTTAACAATCCTAATGAGAACTCTGTCTCCGAAATTGGGGCAGATGTTAATTTAACTGTACCCAGAATATGGATGCCTTTTAAAACTAAAAAAATTATACCTCCTTATATGTTACCACAAACAAGAATGGTAATTGGTACAAATTTTCAGAAAAACATAGGTTTAGATAAGCAAAATTTTAATGCTATTTTAGGATACAACTGGTCTCCTTCTCAATTTAAAAAAAATTCTTTAGAATTAATAAATGTACAGTTTATTAGAAATTTAAACCCTGGTAGGTTTTACAATGTATACCAAAGTACATACAGCAGACTAGATAAAATTGCAGATGATTACCAAGACAACCCTGCCTTAAGTGCGTTTTTTGAAACATCTGATAACGATTCTGACCCAAAACTAATAATTCCTACCGGTACAAGTGGCTTTATAGACCAGGTTTTAAACCAAGGTTTAATACCTACAACATCTAGTGATTATAAAGAGGTTAGTAGTATAGATGAAAGAGAAAAAAGACTAACAGAAAACAACTTAATTTTTGCTACAAGTTTTTCTTATTCTAAAGACAGCAGAAATGGTGTTAACGACAATGATTTTCATCAATTTAAAATAAAGGTAGAAAGTGCTGGTAACTTATTATCTCTATTATCTGGCGTTACAGAATTTAAGAAAAATGAAAACGGACATAAAGAGATTTTTGGAGTTCCTTTTTCTCAGTATATAAAAACAGATTTTGACTATATTAAGCACTGGAGTTTTCCGTCTCAAAACGTTTTAGCCTTTAGAGGTTTTCTAGGGTTAGCAGTACCTTATGGCAACTCTAACAGTATCCCTTTTGCAAAAAGTTACTTTGCTGGTGGCTCTAATGACAACCGTGCCTGGAACGCCTATTCTTTAGGACCAGGAAGCACGCAATCTTTAAATGATTTTAATGAAGCCAACCTAAAAATTGCAGCAAATTTAGAATTTAGATTCCCTATTGCAGGTAGTATAAAAGGCGCTTTATTTGCAGATGCAGGTAATATTTGGAACGTATTTGATAACGAAGAAAATGAAGATGCAATCTTTAAAGATTTCAATTCTTTAGAAGAAATAGCATTGGGCACAGGCTTTGGTTTAAGGTATGATTTTACATTCTTTGTACTACGTTTAGATACTGGTTTTAAAACATATAATCCAGAGTTAGAAGCATCAAAAAGATGGTTTAATGAATATAATTTTAGCAATGCCACAATAAACATTGGTGTTAATTATCCTTTTTAACCCTAAATATTTTATTACTTTTGCTTTGTTAATCTAATAAAATACCAACACATAAAGTATGGCTCACAACATTAAACCTGGAGTTGCTACAGGCGACCAAGTACAAGAAATTTTTAACTACGCAAAAGAAAAAGGCTTTGCCTTACCTGCAGTTAATGTAATTGGATCTGACACAATTAATAGTGTTATGGAAACAGCAGCAAGCTTAAACGCTCCTGTAATTATTCAATTCTCTAACGGAGGTGCTCAATTTAACGCTGGTAAAGGGTTATCTAATGAAGACCAAAAAGCAGCTATTGCTGGTGCAGTTGCAGGTGCAAAACACGTGCATGAATTAGCAAAAGTTTACGGTGCTACTGTTATTTTGCACACAGACCACTGTGCTAAAAAACTATTACCTTGGATAGATGGTTTATTAGATGCTAGTGAAGCACATTATAAAGAAACAGGAAAATCTTTATTTAGTTCTCATATGATAGATTTATCTGAAGAGCCAATTGAAGAAAACATAGAAATTTGTAAAGAGTATCTTGCTAGAATGGCAAAAATGGATATGACTTTAGAAATTGAATTAGGTATTACTGGTGGAGAAGAAGATGGTGTAGATAATTCTGATGTAGATGATTCTAAACTATACACACAACCAGAAGAAGTTGCTTATGCTTACGAAGAACTATCTAAAGTAAGCCCTAAATTTACAATTGCTGCTGCATTTGGTAATGTACACGGTGTGTATAAGCCAGGTAATGTAAAATTAACCCCAAAAATTTTATTAAATTCACAGGAGTATATCACTAAAAAGTACAATGTAGAAGAAAACCATATTGATTTTGTTTTTCACGGAGGATCTGGTTCTACATTAGAAGAAATTAGAGAAGCAATTGGTTACGGAGTAATAAAAATGAATATTGATACAGATTTACAATACGCATTTTTAGAAGGTGTTAGAGATTATGTATTGGGTAAAAAAGACTATTTACAAGCACAAATAGGAAACCCAGATGGTGCAGATGTACCTAATAAAAAGTTTTACGATCCAAGAGTTTGGCTTCGTGAAGGAGAGAAAACGTTTAGTACACGTTTAAAGAAAGCATTTGAGGATCTTAATAATGTAAATACATTATAATAAAAGATCCCCACTTAATTTAATATTATTTTATGTCGGCTTGGTTTAAAAGAAAAGAAAAAGGAATACAAACAGCTACAGAAGAGAAAAAAGACACTCCTAAAGGATTGTGGTATAAATCTCCAACAGGTAAAATTGTTGAATCTGAAGTTTTAGCAAAGAATTTTTACGTTAGTCCAGAAGATGACTACCACGTAAGAATAGGAAGTAAGGAATATTTTGAAATACTTTTTGATGATAATAAGTTTAAAGAATTAGACGAAAAACTATCATCTAAAGACCCTTTAAAGTTTGAAGATACTAAGAAGTATGTAGATCGCTTAAAAGCAGCCGAGAAAAAAACAGGGCTACAAGACGCTGTTAGAACTGCAATAGGTAAATCTAATGGTAGTGATATTGTTATTGCTTGTATGGATTTTAGCTTTATTGGTGGCTCTATGGGAAGCGTTGTTGGTGAAAAAATAGCAAGAGCTATAGATTTTGCTATAAAAAAGAAGGTTCCTTTTATGATGATTTCAAAATCTGGAGGAGCACGTATGATGGAGGCTGCATTGTCTCTTATGCAACTTGCAAAAACATCTGTTAAGTTAGCGCAATTAGCAGAGGCTAATTTGCCATACATTTCTTTATGTACAGACCCAACAACTGGTGG
The DNA here is from genome assembly GCF_030546975.1 of Cellulophaga sp. 3_MG-2023. NCBI lineage: Bacteria > Pseudomonadati > Bacteroidota > Flavobacteriia > Flavobacteriales > Flavobacteriaceae > Cellulophaga > Cellulophaga sp. 3_MG-2023. The sequence continues at coordinate 11,409 of NZ_JAUOPS010000008.1, read as the reverse complement.
TACTACAGCATCTTATGCAATGTTAGGTGATATTAATATATCTGAGCCTGGAGCCTTAATTGGTTTTGCAGGTCCTAGAATTGTAAAAGATACTACAGGTAAAGACCTTCCAGAAGGTTTTCAGTCTGCAGAATTTTTAAAAGAGCACGGATTTTTAGATTTTATTACACATAGAAGAGATTTAAAACAAAAAATAAATCTTTATCTAGATTTGATACAAAACAACCCTGTTCGTAAACAAAAACCTATTTCTGCTTAAGTCAAAATAGATTTTTACAATACTTTAATCCTTGCTTCTAGACGCTATTAATAGTTTATATAAGCAAGGATTATTTTTTTAAAACTGTGTAATACTTAAAAAAGTAGTTAGTAAACTTTATAATGGTTTATAAAATTAATGCCTTTATTAAAGTTTAAAAAATATTTTCTTCAAGAATAAAAGTCTCACAAATAAATTGTACATTTGCGGCTTGATTGAGATTCAGTCATATACATAAAAATCATTAAACAAATATTGGAATGTATTTAACAAAAGAAGTAAAAACCGAAATCTTTAAGAAACACGGTAAAAACGAAAAAGATTCTGGTACTGCAGAAGCACAAATTGCTTTGTTTACACACAGAATTAACCACTTAACTGGTCACTTAAGAAGAAATCACAAAGATTACAACACTGAGCGTTCTCTAGTTAAATTGGTAGGTAAAAGAAGAAGTCTTCTAGATTACTTAATCAAAAAAGATATTGTACGTTACCGTGCAATTATTGCAGAATTAGGTATTAGAAAATAATACATCAAGGGAAAGCATTGCTTTCCCTTTTTTTATACCAGCTAATTTATAATAATTATCTTAGCTAAAATTTAAAAGACCTTGTAGTAGTATAAGGCAAACTAAAAGCTTATTTATAGTTTTTCATTGGTCAACACAACAACACAACACCTCGTCTAACAAGACGTAAGACCATTGTTTAACAAGCCTTAAATAAAATATAAGGCTTTAAAAAAAATTTATGATTCCAAAAGTATTTAAAGAGGTCATAGACCTTGGGGACGGTAGAGAAATTTCTATTGAAACCGGAAAATTAGCAAAACAGGCCCACGGTTCTGTTGTTGTTCAATCTGGAAATTGTATGTTACTGTGTACATTAGTATCTAACTACAAACAAAGTGATGTAGATTTTCTTCCTTTAACGGTAGATTACCGTGAAAAGTTTGCTTCTGCAGGTCGTTACCCAGGAGGTTTCTTTAAAAGAGAAGCAAGACCTAGTGATGGTGAAGTTTTAACTATGCGTTTAGTAGACCGTGTTTTACGTCCACTTTTCCCAAAAGATTACCATGCAGAAACTCAAGTTATGATACAGTTAATGTCTCATGACGAAAATGTAATGCCAGACGCTATGGCTGGTTTAGCTGCTTCTGCTGCTATTCAGTTATCAGATGTTCCTTTTGAAACTCCTATTTCTGAAGCAAGAGTTGGTCGTATTAATGGTGAGTTTATCATTAACCCAACTAGAGCTCAATTAGAAGAATCTGACATTGATATGATGATTGGTGCTTCTGCTGACTCTGTAATGATGGTAGAAGGTGAAATGCTAGAAATTTCTGAAGAAGAAATGGCAGAAGCTATTAAATTTGCTCATGAAGCTATTAAAGCACAATGTGCAGCTCAAGTAAAATTAGCTGAGGCATTTGGTAAAAAAGATACACGTGAATATGATGCTGAAAGATCTGATGATGATTTAGTAAAGAAAATTCATGATATGGCATATGACAAAGTATATGCTGTAGCTAAGGCTGGTTCTTCTAAACACGAGAGAACTACTGCTTTTGGCGAAATTAAAGAAGAAATTAAAGCTACTTTTTCTGAAGAAGAATTAGCAGATTACGGTGGCTTGGTATCTAAATATTATGCTAAGGCAGAAAAAGCTGCAATACGTAACTTAACTTTAGATGAAGGTTTACGTTTAGATGGTCGTAAGACTGATGAAATTAGACCAATCTGGTGTGAGGTAGACTACCTACCATCTACCCACGGTTCTTCTATTTTTACACGTGGAGAAACTCAAGCATTAGCAACAGTTACTTTAGGTACATCTAGAGAAGCAAACCAAATAGATATGCCATCTTACGAAGGTGAAGAGCGTTTCTATTTACATTACAACTTCCCTCCTTTCTCAACTGGTGAGGCACGTCCTTTAAGAGGTACTTCTCGTCGTGAGGTTGGTCACGGTAATTTAGCACAACGTGCTTTAAAAAATATGGTTCCTGCAGATTGTCCTTACACTGTACGTGTAGTATCTGAAGTATTAGAATCTAACGGTTCTTCTTCTATGGCAACTGTTTGTGCTGGTACAATGGCATTAATGGATGCAGGCGTACAACTTAAAAAGCCGGTTTCTGGTATTGCTATGGGATTAATTTCTGATGCAGAAACAGGTAAATACGCTGTATTATCTGATATTTTAGGTGATGAAGATCACTTAGGAGATATGGACTTTAAAGTTACTGGTACTGCAGACGGTATTACTGCTTGCCAAATGGATATTAAAGTAAAAGGTCTTTCTTATGAAATTCTTGTAAACGCTTTAAAACAAGCTCGTGATGGTCGTTTACATATCTTAGGAAAATTAACAGATACTATTTCTGCTCCTGCTGGAGATGTTAAGTCTCACTCACCAAAAATGATCACTAGAAGAATTCCTAACGAATTTATTGGTGCATTAATTGGTCCAGGTGGTAAAGTTATTCAAGAGCTTCAAAAAGAAACAGGTACAACTATTGTTATCAATGAAGATCCTGTTACTGAAGAAGGTGTTGTAGAAATTTTAGGTACAGGACAAGATGGTATTGATGCTGTTTTAGCTAAAATTGACTCTTTACTGTTTAAGCCAGAAAAAGGTAGTGTATACGAAGTAAAAGTAATTAAAATGTTAGATTTTGGTGCTGTTGTAGAATATACAGAGGCTCCAGGAAATGAAGTTTTATTACACGTATCTGAATTAGCTTGGGAGCGTACAGAAAATGTTACTGATGTTGTAAATATGGGTGACGTTTTTGATGTAAAATACTTTGGTGTAGACCCAAGAACACGTAAAGAAAAAGTATCTAGAAAAGCTTTATTACCTAAACCAGAAGGTTATGTAGAAAGAGCTCCTAGAGAAAATAAAGGACGTAATGACAACAGAGGTAGAGATAATCGTGGACGTGACAATCGTCGTGACGATCGCAAACCTAGAGAAGATAAAAAAGAAGATTAATTTTTAGTTTTCTCAAAATAACAAAAGCCCAACAATTTAAATTTGTTGGGCTTTTTTTATCCTAAATTTTCCAAATAGCATTTAAAACTTATACTTTTAAAGTTACAAACACAAAATAATAGTACTTTAGCTTATCAATATAAAATAGCATAAAATGAAAACAAGAAGAACACTAGCCGCATTAACACTACTAATTACCTGTACACTATTACAGTCTTGTTACGTTGCTAAAAAATCTAATGACTTTTTTGGAATTGAAACCTCTAACCTTAACACCTTGTATCTTATAGATGTATCTGGAAGTATGGAAGGTATAGATGAAGGCTCTATAAAAGATCAAGTAATGAGAGAAGCTGGCAACAAAGCAGGCAATCAGGTGAGTAAAGTTATTGGTGGTAAAATTGGAAATTTACTAGGTAAGCAAGTAACCAAAGAAGCTACAAAATTAGGCGCTGTAAAACGCAAATTAATACCTGCTATTAAAGGTTTACCAGATGGCAAAAAATTTGTTGTTTTTACTTTTAATAATGATGTTACAAAACAAGCTACAGGATTTAGGGTTGCAAGTAACACTTCTAGAACATCATCAAACATTTTTGTTCAAAATTTAAAAGCTAACGGAGGCACCAATACGCTAGAAGGTTTACTAGAAGCATTATCTACAGCAGACGTACAAGAAATTGTTTTAATGAGTGACGGCTTACCTAACAGCGGGCCAGAATCTGTATTAGAAGAAATTAGAAAAGTAAATACTAACAATATTATTATACATACTATTGCTTTTGGTGAAGATGCAGACTTAAATTTTATGAGGACTTTAGCTCAAGAAAACAATGGTGTTTCAATCACCTCTAAAATGTAAGTATAAGCAAAAAATAGCGTTTGCTACACAAGTCAAAAAAACTCAAAAAAAGCCTTAAAATTAATATTTTAAGGCTTTTTTTATATAAAACAGTCATTTTTTATTCAAAACAGTCATTTTTACGCGACAGTCTGTCACCTCTAAATCATAAAAATTAAACTTCAAATTTAAAATATTTCAAACATTTTGCATATCAATTAACAACATCACAATCTAAATGTATATCATTAACAGATTAATGATTCCTTAAAATTAGATTTTGTTATCTGGACTCTCGCATAGTCCTTGTGCCATTAAGTGTATATAAAACAATATATACACAAAATGAAAGTATTAGTAATTGGTGCAGGTAATATGGGATTAACATACTCAGAAGGTATGTCTAAATCTCCACTTTTAAACAAACACAAACTTAGAATTTACGACACCGATCCAAAAAAAATTGAAACCCTTAGAGAAAATCCAGCATTTAATGTTTTTAAAAGCCTAGAAGATTGTTTGCCACAATCTGATTTAATTTTTATTGCTGTAAAGCCTTTTCATAGTGATGATTTGTTTGCTAAAATGAAAACTATGCTTAACAATCAGCAAATAATTGTATCCTTAATGGCTGGGGTTACTATACAATCTATTCAAGAGAGGTTAGCTGTAACCAAAGTAATACGTACAATGCCTAATTTACCAGCACAAGTTGGCAAAGGGGTTACATCGTACACAGAATCTAAAGATGTTTCTAAAATAGAACTATTAATGGTTCGTAATTTGTTAGACACTACCGGAACATCAATTCACGTTAAAACAGAAAATTTTATAGATGCTTCTACAGGTATTTCTGGTAGCGGACCTGCCTATGTATTTTATTTTATGCAATCTATGTTAGAGGCTGCTTTAAAAATGGGATTCTCAGACTATGATTCTAAAGTTCTTGTGAGTAGCACTTTTGAAGGCGCTATAGAACTATTTAACCAAAATGACATATCACCTAAAAAATGGATAGATCGTGTTGCTTCTAAAGGTGGCACAACCCAAGCTGCAATAGACTCTATGGAAGACAACAATGTAAAACAGCTTATACAAGATGCTGCTTACGCCGCATTTAATAGAGCCATAGAAATGGGTAAAGAAAAATAAAAATGGAAGTAAAAAGAGTAGTTGTAAAAGTAGGTACTAATGTACTTACAAATAAAGACAATAGAATTTTAGGGCCAATTTTAAAAGAACTTGTACGCCAAATCTCTGTTTTATATGAAAGAGATATCATGGTTGTGTTGGTATCATCTGGATCTGCAATTGCAGGAAAAGAAATATTAGGGGAAACTAATATCACAGACAAATCTACAAGAAGACAAGTGTACTCTTCTGTTGGTCAACCAAGATTAATGAGGCACTATTACAGTCTTTTTAGTGATTACGGTATGCGATGTGCACAGGTATTAGCAACTAAAAGAGATTTTGATTTAGGAATACATAGGGACAATATGATTAATTGTTATGAAGGTTTACTGTCTGAAGGCATAATACCAATTGCCAATGAAGATGATGCTGTTTCTGTAACAATGTCTATGTTTTCTGACAATGATGAATTAGCAAGCTTAGTTGCCGAGTTAATAGATGCTGATAGACTTATTATTTTATCAGATACAGATGGTTTGTATACTGGACACCCAGATGATAAAAACTCTAAAAAAATTAGCCAAGTTACACATGACCAAGATGTAGAACAATATGTTAAAGCAAGTGGAAAAAAAGAAGGGGAAGGTCGTGGTGGTATGGCTTCAAAATTAAAAATAGCTAAAAGCACCGCTAAAAAAGAGATTCCTACTTACATAGCAAATGGTAAAAAACAAAATGTTATTGTAGATATTATTGATAACAAAAAAATAGGAACAAAATTTATTCATTAAAATAAAAAATATGAAATTATTAAGCTCCAAAATAAAAAATGACGTTCTAGAGTCAATGATTAAAATTATTGATAATGACAGAGAAAAAATTCTAGAAGAGAATAAAAAAGATATTGAAGCTTTCAACAAAGAAGATCAAGCACTTTTAGACCGTTTAATAGTTAACAATAGCAAAATAGACGGAATGATTAAAGCTATTACGGAAGTAAAAAACCAAGAAGACCCTGTTAATCAAGAAATATCTAGCCTAACTTTAGATAGTGGATTAGTAGTTACCAACAAAACAGCCCCATTTGGCACTATACTTATTATTTATGAATCTAGACCAGATGTTACAATAGAGGCTGCAGTTTTAGCTTTTAAAGCAAATAATAAAATTTTATTAAAAGGAGGTAAAGAAGCCCTATACAGTAACAACATACTAGAAAAGTGTTGGCATAAAGCATTAGAAGAAAATAATGTATCTACAGACTGGATTAAGCTTTTACACTTAAAAAGAGAAGAAACACAAGATTTTTTAAAGAACCCTCCTGAAAAGCTAGATTTAATTGTGCCTAGAGGAGGCGAACGTTTAATAAAATTTGTAAAAGAACATGCTAGTTGCGCTGTTTTAGTAAGTGGTCGTGGTAATAACTTTTTATATGTTGCTGAAGATGCAAACTGGACTAAAGCAATAAATGTAATTGTAAACGCAAAAACTGATAAAATATCTGGTTGTAACGCATTAGATAAAGTGTTAATTAATAAAAACATTACTAATTACGAGGCTAAAATTAAAGAGTTAGAACAAGTATTAGATCAATTAAATGTTAGTATTATAACAGATAATAAAACGTCTAAAATAATACCCAATAACCAAGAGATTAAAAAAAATAGTACTTGGTCTCAAGAATTTTTATCATTAAAAATTCTTATTGGTGAGGTTGCCAATTTAGATGATGCTATAAAAAAAATTAATACTTACTCTGGCGGTCACTCTGCTGCTATTTTAACTGAGGACAAAGAAAAAGCAGATACATTTATGCAACAAGTAGACAGTGCAGCTGTATACCATAATGCATCAACCAGATTTACAGATGGCGGACAAATGGGTGTTGGTGCTGAGCTTGCAATTAGTACTGATAAATTACACCATAGAGGACCGCTTGGATTAAAACAATTGGTAACTAATAAATATTATGTCTTTGGAGACGGACACATAAGAGAATAGGCATAAAACATAGGTTTACCTCAATAAAAAGAGACTATTTCTAATATTAGAAACAGTCTCTTTTTTGCTTTTACAAAAATAAAACAATATCAAATTCCTTATTCTTTAACAAGTCTTTAACATTTTAAAGTCAAATACAATCTTTTTCTTAAGATATTCATAAATAAAAAAATAGAAAAATCTAAAATGGCATTGCGTTCGTAAAACTAAGAGAGAACAGAGTTAATAAACTATAATAATTATGAACACTATACCTATGCTATTAAAAACTTCATATCAAAAGACTGCTACTATTTTTCAGGATTTTAAAACATCTGTAGACGAAAAAGTAAGTGCTTCAAAAGAAAATAATTCATTGGCCATATTAGTATTAACTACTACATTTTTATTATTACTGGGGTCTATTTACTATATGGTAACTTTTCAAAACGATTTCCTTCAATTTAACCAAGACAGAACAAATTCTACTTTTGGATTAATATTTATGGGCATTGCCACTACCCTATTGGTTTTTAAAGTTGCTTTTTTCTTATTTGTGCTTTACAGATATTTTAAATATAAACCTATTGAGTCTGTTTCTGATGATAAATTACCAACAGTTACAGTTATAGTTCCTGCTTATAATGAAGGTAAACAGGTGTATGATACTTTAGTTAGCTTAATAAATAGTGATTTCCCTAAACAAAAACTACAGTTAATTTCTATTGATGATGGTAGTGCAGATGACACTTGGGATTGGATGCAAAAAGCAAAACAAAGGTTAGGTGATAGTGTAGAAATATACCAACAACCAGAAAATAAAGGAAAAAGACACGCTTTATATCGTGGTTTTAATATAGGTACAGGAGATGTTTTTGTTACTGTAGATAGTGATTCTATAGTAGACGCAGATACACTACGTAATTTAGTTAGCCCATTTGTTGTTAATGATAAAGTAGGTGCTGTTGCAGGTAACATTAGAGTATTAAATAAAGCTAAAGCACTAATACCAAAAATGTTAGATGTTAGTTTTGTTTTAAGTTTTGAGTTTGTACGTTCTGCAGAAAGCACATTAAATTCTGTTTTATGTACGCCAGGAGCATTGGCTGCTTACCGTAGTTCTGCTGTTTTTAAAATATTACCAAAGTGGATTAACCAAACTTTTATGGGAAAACCATCGGATATTGGAGAAGATAGAGCTATGACAAATATGATTTTAAAAGAAGGTAACCACGTACTTTTTCAAAGAAACGCAAATGCATACACTAACGTGCCAGAAAAATACAAAGGACTTTACAAAATGTTTATTAGATGGGGAAGAAGTAATGTACGTGAAAACATAGAAATGGCTAAATATGTATTTACAAACTTCAGAAAAGAATCTAAAGCTGGTTCTAGATTGTTGTTTTTAAATCAATCTATAAAAATAATAATGAGCTACCCATTTTTAATATTTATGTTATTCTTTGTAGCAACGCACCCACTATTATTTTTAAGCTCTACGTTATTTAGCATACTAATTTTATCTACTTTCTCTGTTATATTTTATTCTAACAAGTACAAGCCACAAGAATCTTTATGGGCTTATACATATAGTATTTTATACACGTTTGGCTTATTCTGGATTACTCCTTATGCAATAGCAACAGCAAGTAGAAGAGGTTGGCTAACTCGTGGATTAGCAGAAAAAAAATAGTTTTAAAAGACTAAAAATAATTTTTAAAAGTAGATATATACATCATATATCTACTTTTTTTATATCTGAATATTAACACATTAGAAAAAAAAGTAGACATTTTATAAGGTTAAAGTGTTTATTTCGACGAATTAATAAGAAAAAGATAAAATTAACATTACCAAAATGTAACATTTCTTGTTTTTCTACGTATAAGTATATGCAGCCCTTTGGTTGCGCGTAAATTATATATTAAATGAGACAGCTTAAAATTACAAAACAGGTTACCAACAGGGAAACCGCATCGCTAGATAAATATTTACAGGAAATTGGTAAAGTAGACTTAATTACTGCCGATGAAGAAGTAGAATTAGCACAGCGTATTAAAGCGGGAGACCAAGTAGCCTTAGAAAAATTAACTAAAGCAAACCTTAGGTTCGTAGTTTCTGTTGCTAAGCAATACCAAAATCAAGGTTTAACGTTACCAGATTTAATTAATGAAGGTAATTTAGGTCTTATTAAAGCTGCACAACGTTTTGATGAAACTCGTGGATTTAAATTTATCTCTTATGCTGTATGGTGGATTCGTCAATCTATATTACAAGCATTAGCAGAGCAATCTCGTATTGTACGTTTACCATTAAATAAAATTGGATCTATAAATAAGATTAATAAAACTTTTGCTTTCTTAGAACAAGCACATGAGCGCAAGCCATCTGCTGAAGAGATAGCTAAGGAATTAGATATGACTATTGAAGATGTAAAGCAGTCTTTAAAAAATTCTGGTCGCCACGTATCAATGGATGCTCCATTAATTGATGGTGAAGATTCTAACTTATATGATGTATTGCGCAGTGGCGAGTCTCCTAATCCAGATAGAGAGTTATTAATTGAATCTCTACGTACAGAAATAGAAAGAGCATTAGAAACACTAACACCAAGAGAAGCAGACGTTATACGTTTATACTTTGGTTTAGCAGAGCAACACTCTATGACTTTAGAAGAAATAGGAGAGACTTTTGATTTAACTCGAGAAAGAGTAAGACAAATTAAAGAAAAAGCTATTAGGAGGCTTAAACATACTTCTAGAAGCAAAATATTAAAAACATATCTTGGATAAACCATAACGGTTTAGAAGCGCAAATCATTTTTTTAACAACACATAACAACAGTAGTTGTCTTTTTGGTATAAAAATTGTAATTTGTGAACTGTAACAACAGTTTATCATGACTGTTCGTTTTTTGATTGATGAATGAACTCCGGCTGATTACCGGAGTTTTTCAATTTATATACCTAACATAGAGTTAACTAAACAAAACGCATCGTTTACTCATTCCCTATTTTTATTTTCTATAGTTTGATTTAAGTTTATCAAAATTTAACTCACAACTTATGAAAAAGATCATCACTTCAACATTAATGCTTACACTTTTAATATCCTCTTGTGACAAGAGGGTCAAAGAAAAGCAAACAGAACTAAAAAGCAATCAACAAGAAATTATTAATTCTGAAAATAAAAAAATAGCTGACTTACCATTTCAGATAGATTCAATAACAACTCAAATACTAATACATCCAATTATTTCTATTGATAAAGATTCAGAAAAATATATAAACAGAAGCTCATACAAGAACAATAATATCATTAATCAAGGAATTAGTCAGTATGGTGATGTAATCAACGGTAACATCGTTAATTTAAAGTTTGAAGCATTAAACACAAACAAATTAATTGCGTTATCATCAAAAGATATAAAAATTACCAGTATAACCTTTTTAAGAGATATTTATAACGAAACAAATAAAGAAATTCTACTCTATTCTATTACAGATACAGACACCAATTATGACAAGCAAATAGATCATAAAGATGAAGCTACTCTATATATAAGTTATATAGACGGTAGTAATTTTAAACGTCTATCATTAACTACTAAAGATATTGTACATCAATATAAATTCACATTAAATAAACAGCGCCTTTATTTTAATACTTTAGTCGATATAAACAAAGATGGCGCACTAACTACTCCCCAAGACAAACTACACTACGGTTTTGTAGCTCTTTTAAGTGATAACTTAGATATTACTCACTACAACCCCATATAAACAATAAAAGTCCTAGAAGTTAGCTTCTAGGACTTTTATTGTGTTTAGTATAATCTTATTACTGCTTGCTATAAAGTATTGTTTGTATAGCACATACAAAGCAGTTTATAATTTATAATCTTTGATTTTAGGGTATAAAAAAAGCCCTTATCGTTAAATAAGGGCTTCTCAAAAAAAAGGCGACGGCCTACTCTCCCACCTAGTGGCAGTACCATCGGCGCAGATGAGCTTAACTTCCCTGTTCGGAATGGAAAGGGGTGAGCCTCATCGCCATGGCCACCTTAAATTGTTTGTTAATTGTAATACACTATAGGTATTACACTCAACAGCTAGTTTTAAAGTAACTAACAAATATCGTTAACATAATTGGGACAGTGTGCGCCTTGGAAAGGGCACACGAAGAATATAAATAC
>NZ_JAUOPS010000007.1:0-186700 GCF_030546975.1 Cellulophaga sp. 3_MG-2023 | reverse complement strand
ATGGTCCGTTCGTCTAGGGGTTAGGACGCCAGGTTTTCATCCTGGTAACAGGGGTTCGATTCCCCTACGGACTACAATTTTTGGGGTGAAACCCGTTAAAAACATAATAAGAGAAATAAAATGGCAAATCACAAGTCAGCATTAAAAAGAATAAGAAGAAACGAAGCAGCACGTGTACGTAACAAGTACCAGCACAAAACAATGCGTAATGCATTGAGAAAGTTACGCGCTGAGGAGGATAAGAAATCTGCCGAAACTATGTTGCCTACAGTTATTAGTATGTTAGATAAGTTAGCTAAACGTAATATTATACACGCTAACAAGGCATCTAACCTTAAAAGTAAATTAACTAAACAAGTAGCAGCTTTATAAGTTCTATTTTTTAGTGATAATATTAAAAGCGCTCTTTTTATAAAGAGCGCTTTTTTTTTGTTTTGTCATTTTCTTTTATCTTGATAAAACAATGAGTAGAATAGTTATGTTTAGGGTGTTAAACTAAAAGTTTGTAGTTGTTTTAGAGCTTTGTTAGGTTTAGTAATTTTAGCTTTTATAATTTTTTACATTGTTTAGTTAAACCTCTTCTAGCTTCCGTAATTAAGGTGTATGAGTACTAATCTAAACTGTTTGTTTTATTCTTTAACTAATTTGCGTTTCATTTTAATAAAACCATATATAAAACATAAATACATAATTATGATGAGACTAAAATGAAGCCATCTAGTTATTATGTAACTATCCATTGTTTTTATTATTTTAAAGTGATATGATAATTTAAGAGGTAGGTAGCCTGAATAAAAAATTAATAACCCCCAGCTAAGCCAGTATAGTATATTTTTAATGGGGTCTTTTTTGTTTTGTAGCCAATCTATTTTGTTTAGGTAGTTTAGGATAATCAGTATCAATAAAAACCCACCAGTAACATAAGTTAGTATTTGTCCGTCTGTAAGGAAGTCTTGTGTAAAAATATTTGAGATACTAATTGCTATAAATAAGGAGCTTCCAATTTTTATATATTTTTTTAGAGCAAGACTATCTGTGTAGTTTTTATAAAGATTAAAAAAATATAAAAAAAATATGATGTTAAATACGTTATAAATAGGTCTATTGTAGTTTTGGTAAAACTTGGATATAGGTAACATTATTGAATCTGGATATATCCTAATAGCAATACCAATTGCTTCTGATGCAAGTGTATATGCTATTAAGATAGGATAATATTTTAATGCTGTATTGTAATATTTAGGATAACGCCATAGTGCAATAGCTAACGTTAATGCGTAAAAAAATAAAATAATGTATAATGTTATATTTGGCATTAATTTCTAATTGTAAGGGGGTGGAAATAAACCAAATTCATTCAGAATTAAACTCTGCTCGTCATCTTCATTAAAAAATGAAATATTTGGAAAAAAAGAAGCCTCTTCTGTGGTAGTTTTCTCAAATGGTTTTATAATAAAGTTATCTTTTAAAAACTTTGGTTTGTATGTTTTACCATCTGTAATTACAGAAAACGGATACTCTTTACCGTCTACAGTGGTTGTAGGTGCTATAAAAAATGTATTTTGTTTAGGGTGCTTGTATTCTTTGCTGTCTGGGTAATTAGCTAGGTAAAATCGTAAGGTGCTAATTTTTACATCTGCTTTTTTGGCTTCTTGCTCTATAAATGCAATGTAATTTTTTAAAGTTTCAAGGTCATAATAACCATATCTAGCAACATCAAAAGTTGTACTAGGATCTAACTTGTCTTCATATTCTTGTATTAGTGGAGCCCTTCTTTTAGAGTAGCTATCAAAAAGAGTCTGAGCTTTTTTTGTGCTTATTATTTCAGAAGGTGGTTTTACTTCTTTGGCTAGTTCTGGATGTTCTTCCTGTTGCTTTTTAGGACTTTCACAACTACTAACTACTAGTATTGATAATGATAAGATAAAGTAAAAAGCTTTCATTTTATTGGTCATCATAAGTATTGGGTTTTACGGTCGCATAAATATAGTCACTTTTTTGTAGTATTCTGAAAATCAATAAATAAAAAATCCTACTAAAATTAATTAGTAGGATTTTTGTATGTAGTAAAGTTGTTTGTTATTGATTCATTGTCAATAAAAACTCTTCATTGTTTTTTGTTTGTTTAAAACGTTGCTCTATAAATTCCATAGCTTCTACAGGGTTCATATCTGCAAGATACTTACGCATAATCCACATACGTTGTATAGTTTCTTTATCTAGTAATAAATCATCTCTACGTGTACTAGAAGATGTAAGGTCAATAGCAGGGAATATTCTTCTGTTAGATATTTTACGATCTAACTGAAGCTCCATATTACCAGTTCCTTTAAATTCTTCAAATATAACCTCGTCCATTTTAGAACCGGTTTCAGTAAGTGCTGTAGCTATAATAGATAATGATCCGCCACCTTCTATATTACGAGCAGCTCCAAAGAAACGTTTTGGTTTGTTTAAAGCGTTGGCATCTACACCACCACTTAATACTTTACCAGATGCAGGTTGTACTGTGTTGTATGCTCTTGCTAAACGTGTAATAGAATCTAATAAGATAACCACATCATGGCCACATTCTACTAACCTCTTTGCTTTTTCTAGTACAATGTTAGCTACACGTACGTGTTCAGATGGTTCTTTGTCAAAGGTAGAAGCAATTACTTCTCCTTGTACATTTCGTTGCATATCTGTAACCTCTTCCGGGCGTTCATCAATTAATAATACAATTTGATAAACCTCTGGGTGGTTTGCAGCAATACCGTTAGCTATGTCTTTTAAAAGCATCGTTTTACCAGTTTTTGGCTGTGCAACGATCATACCACGTTGTCCTTTACCAATTGGTGAAAACAAATCTATAATTCTTGTAGAAATATTACTTTGCCTGTCTGCAAGGTTAAATTTTTCTTGAGGAAATAATGGTGTTAAATGTTCAAAAGAAACACGGTCACGCACAACTTGTGGATCTATACCATTAATTTTATTTACTTTAATAAGCGGAAAATACTTTTCACCTTCTTTTGGTGGGCGTACATTTCCTAATACTGTGTCTCCTGTTTTTAAACCAAATAATCTAATTTGTGATTGTGACACATAAATATCATCAGGAGAAGAAAGGTAGTTATAATCAGACGATCTTAAAAAACCATAACCATCTTGCATAATGTCTAAAACACCTTCACTAGCAATAATACTATCAAACTCAAATTCTGGTTCTTTATACCTATTTTTTAAGTCTTTATCAAAATTACTCTTGTCTCTTTGGTTTTTTTGATGTTGTGGTTTTTTGTTTTGGTTTTTGTGCTGATTGTTATTTTTTTGTCCCTGCTGAGGTGAGTTCCTATGTACAGGTTTTTTTTCTGGAGAAGTAGTTGGCTTAGCAGTTTTTGCTACGGGCGCTTTTCTAGGAAGAGGAGCTTTTTTTGCAGCTGGTTCCTTTTTTTCTTCTTCAGTAGTTGTTTCTTCTTTTGCTTTTGGCTTAGGCTTTTCTCTTAAAACGCGCTCTCTTTTTACAGGTCGTGGTTTAGGTTTTTCAGCAGTTTTTGCCTTAGCAACAGGTTTTTCTTCAGTTTTTTTAGGTTCTTTTACAACAACTTCTTCTACCGCTTTAGGGTTAGCTGCTTGTACATCTAAAATTTGATAAACTAAATCTAGTTTTTTTAATGTTTTAAACTTAGGAACATTTAAACCTTTTGCAATATCCTGTAACTCAGGAAGCTTTTTTGCTTTTAAATCGGAAATCTCAAACATGTAATGTTGAATAAGTTATACTTTGTTGAAAAATATGAAATCTTGAAGTGTGTAATTTGGGTACTTATTTGGACTTGAAAGTCCCTGTCGGTAAGCGATATTACTAATATTCTGTAGCAATATTACAAATTATTTTTAATATTTCATTGATAAATCTTAAAAAGACGCTATTTTTGTTTTTTCAAAAAAAGAAAAAAATGATTCAGAGAATACAAACTGTTTTTTTATTAGTAGTAGTTGTCTTGGCAGCTGTGCTTCCTTTTTTTGCTAGCTTATGGACATTAGACAACGGAACTATTATTTTTGCTAGAGATGAAATGTACATTTCTATTGCTTTTTATATATCTGCTATATTAGCTTTTTTGTCCATTTTATTATTTAGAAATAGAAAAAATCAATTTGTTTTAAACAGGTTGAATATGATATGTAATCTTTTTATACTAGGATTTTTCGTTTCCCGATCGCTAAACTTATCCGGAGAAACTGTTGTTTCTGAGAAGGGTATTGGGATGTTGATTCCACTATTTTCTATCGTATTTTTAGTGTTAGCCAATAGGTTCATTAAAAAGGATGAAGATCTTGTAAAATCTGTTGATCGCTTGCGTTAAACCTAACATCTTAGTTATATTAGTGCGTAAAACCCGGGGTTGTTCCCGGGTTTTTTACTTTTTATACTTTTTCATCATCGTATAAAAGCACTTTTCCGTTTTCTGGGTCAAAATAAATAGTTATTTCTTTATCTAAATTGTTAGACGTTATTTTATACGTCCAAACATTAGTAATTGCTCCCTTTGTAGGAGAGCCAAAAAGGTTAAGAACTTCGGTTTTAGTTCTTCCTTTTAGTTCAATATCATTAATCATAAAAGACTATATATGGGTTTGGTTTAGTAAAATTAAATATTGATTCTTATAAAAAAGTATCAAAATCAAACCATAGCATATAAAAATCAAAGAATAACAGTTCTGTATTCTAAAGGAGATTTGCCTGTATTTGTTTTAAAAAACTTGCTAAAGTTATTTGGATAGTTAAAACCTAAGCAATATGCAACTTCAGATATATTTAAATCTGTATTGTAAAGCATATTTTCTGCTTCTGCAATTAATTTTTCTTTTATGTGAGTAGATGTAGATTTACCTGTAATACTTTTTACAGAGTCGTTTAAATGATTAATATGTATTGATAAGTTTTCTGAGAAGTCTTTAGGAGATTTTAAAGTAATACATGTGTTTGTATTTTTTATAGGAAACTGTTTATTTAATTGTTCAAAAAACAAAGAAGTAATTCTAGATGCAGCACATTTAGGATTGTTGTTTTCTGAATTTGTCTCTAGTTTAAGAGCTTCATGTATTAATAAACTTATATAGTTACTTATTACAGCATCTTTATTTTTATAGCTACTTTTTAATTCTGCTTCTATTTTTTTGTAAATAGTTGTAACGTGTTTTTCTTGCTCATTATTTAAATAAAAAATATTATTGGATCCTAATTTAAATAAAGGACATTTTTTTTCTAAATCGTTTGTGTTTTTAGCTAAAAATGTAGGGTTAAATAAGCAAGAGTATCCTATTTGTTCATCAGATATGGGTTCCCACTTGTAAACTAATGACGGATTTGTAAAAACTAAAACTGTTTTATCTATAGTTATTGTTTTACTAGGATAATGTAATTTACTTTTGGGGTGAATAATACATATTTTATAAAAATTTTTATTATTATGTATTTCAGGGTCTGCTTTGTAGGTTTCTAAATCTACAACAGTAATTTTAGAGTTATTAATCATAAATTGGGGAAAATATGTGGTTAATAATGTAAGTTTGGTATATACTCGTCTAATATTAATATTATGGTTTGTTATTGTAAATATAAAAAAACACGAGTTATATAAAAATTATAAATAATTATTTGTCACCCTGTTAAAAGCAAAATTTGTGGTATTACTTAAAATTTATTTTTTGCCAAGTTCTATTACTTCTAAATCTTTTATGTCCTCGCCATCTATTGTAAAGCGGAGCATAGTACGTACTTGATGAAAACCGTGTTTGCCACAGGCGCCAGGGTTCATATGTAATAAGTTTAATTTTTTATCAAACATAACTTTTAAAATGTGCGAGTGTCCGCTAATGAATATTTTAGGAGAATTTACTTTTATCTCTTCTCTTATGCGTACATTATATTTATCTGGATAACCTCCAATATGTGTAATCCAAACTGCTACCTTCTCACACATAAATTTATTGTCTAACGGAAACTCTAGTCTAGCTTTGTCATCATCAATATTACCATAAACACCTTTTAAAGGTTTAAGAGCTTTTATTTTATCTGTAACATCTAAACTACCAATATCACCAGCGTGCCAGACTTCATCAGCTTGCTTAACGTATTTTAAAATAGCATCATCAATATGGCTATGTGTATCAGACAGTA
Source organism: Cellulophaga sp. 3_MG-2023 (assembly GCF_030546975.1). Lineage (NCBI taxonomy): Bacteria > Pseudomonadati > Bacteroidota > Flavobacteriia > Flavobacteriales > Flavobacteriaceae > Cellulophaga > Cellulophaga sp. 3_MG-2023. The sequence goes on along the minus strand of NZ_JAUOPS010000007.1, from coordinate 180,531 downwards.
ATAAAATTTTTGTCATTCTAATTAATTAGTTTTTATAAAATTGAAAAGAAGTAGCGGCATAATTTAATCTTTAATTAAAGTAATACGTTTTACTGGCTGCTAAAATCTTACTTATATTAAGTATCTTTGTAGCTTACAAAAATAGGAATTCAATTTGAGATATTTTGTGGCATTTTCATACTTTGGAGCAGTTTACCACGGATGGCAAATACAGCCAAACGCTATAACTGTACAAGAAGAGTTAGAAAAAGCATTTAGTACACTTTTAAAAGAAAAAGTTTCTTTAATGGGTGCTGGTAGAACAGATGCTGGTGTACACGCTAAGCAAATGTATGCACATTTTAATGTGGTAACTATAACAGACTCTAAAGATCTAATACGTAGGTTAAATTCTTTTTTGCCAGATGATATTGCGGTGCAAAATATTTATGAGGTTCCTGAAGATGCCCACGCTAGGTTTAATGCCACAGAACGTACTTACGAATATTTAGTTACACATAAAAAAGACCCTTTTAGTTTGTCTACAGCACACTATGTTAAGCAACAATTAGATGTTGTAAAGATGAATAGAGCTGCCGAATTATTATTAGGTAAACAGGATTTTGAGTGTTTTTCTAAATCTAAAACAGATGTTAAAACCTATTACTGTAATGTTAAAAAAGCAGTGTGGGAACAAAAAGAAGATAAATTTGTGTTTACAATTACTGCAGATAGGTTTTTACGTAATATGGTAAGAGCCATTGTTGGTACGCTTTTAGATGTTGGCACGGGTAAAATTACTGTAGACCACATACGCACAATTATAGCAAGTAAAAGTAGGGCAGAGGCAGGTACCTCTGTGCCAGCAAAAGCATTATATTTAACGCAGGTTTTGTACCCCGAAAATATTATTAAGAAGAATGGCTAAAACAGAAAAAGATACAGGAAAAGCGTTTGACTATACGCTGTTAAAACGATTGCTAGAGTTTACAAAACCGTATAAAATTACTTTTTATGGTGTTGTAATTGCTGCAATATCCTTATCTGCTTTTGCAGTTTTAAGTCCAATTTTACTAAGGCAAATTGTAAATACAGCTTTAGAAAATAAAGATCACGGATTGTTGTTAAACATTATTGTTTTAATGATGGTTGTGTTAATTTTAGAAGTGTTAAGTCAGCTTTCATTTGTGTATTACGCTAACTGGTTGGGAGAATCTGTTATTAAAGATATTAGAATAAAACTGTTTAAGCATATGCTTAGTTTTAAAATGAAATATTATGATAATTCTTCGGTAGGTTTACTAGTAACACGTGCAGTAACAGATATACAGCGTATTGGAGAAATCTTTAGTCAAGGTTTTTTTATGATTGTTTCTGATCTTTTAAAAATGGTAGTTGTAGCGGGTGTAATGCTATTTTATAGTTGGAAATTAGCACTTATAGTTTTTGCTATTATGCCAATAATAATCTATGCTACACGCGTTTTTCAAAAGGCAATGAAGGTTGCTTTTATAGATGTTAGGGCGCAAGTATCTAACCTAAATACTTTTGTACAAGAGCGCTTAACAGGAATGAAAATTGTTCAGTTTTTTAATAGAGAAAAAGTAGAGCAAGAAAAGTTTAGAGTTATAAATGAAAAACATAGAAACGCTTGGTTAAAAACAGTTTGGTACAACTCTATCTTTTTTCCAATTGCAGAAATTGTTTCATCTGTAGCTATTGGTTTAATTGTATGGTACGGTGGTCTACGTGTTGTTTTAAATAATGATCTAGATGAGTTGGGTACCATATTTATGTTTATACAACTCTCACAAATGTTATTTAGACCATTAAGGCAAATAGCAGATAAATTTAATGTACTACAAATGGGTATGGTAGCTGCTAATAGAGTGTTTGCAATATTAGACAGAGAAGACACAATTACAAATGAAGGATCTTTTGAGAAACCATCTATAAAAGGAGACATCTCTTTTAAAAATGTGCATTTTGGATATGTAGAAGGAGAAGAGGTTTTACACGGAATTTCTTTTGATGTAAAAGCTGGTGAAACAATAGCTATTGTTGGTGCTACAGGAGCAGGAAAATCTACCATTATAAATTTATTAAACCGTTTTTACGAAATAAATTCTGGTGAAATTTTGGTTGATGGTGTTGATATTAAAAACTACAAGTTAGCATCATTAAGAGATAAAATAGCGGTTGTATTGCAAGATGTATTTTTATTTGCTGATACCATAGAAAATAACATTTCTTTAAAAAATGAAGATATAACGTTAGACACAATAACACAGGCAGCACAAGAAATATCTGTTCATGATTTTATTACAAGTCTTCCTAATGATTACCAGTATAATGTAAAAGAGCGTGGTTCTATGCTATCTAGTGGACAACGCCAATTGTTAGCCTTTTTACGTGCTTATGTAAGTAACCCAAGTATTTTAATTTTAGATGAGGCTACATCTTCTGTAGATACATACTCAGAGCAATTAATACAAAAGGCGACAGAGAAAATTACGCAAGGCAGAACATCTATTGTTATTGCACACCGTTTGGCAACTATTAAAAAAGCGGACAAAATTATTGTTATGGATGCAGGTAATATTATAGAAAGCGGTTCACATAAAGAGTTACTTAAAAAAGGAGGTTATTATTACAATCTTTACCAAGCACAGTTTGTAGCAGATGAAGTAGCTTAAATTATTTTGAAGGAACAAAATCTGCAGGATTTAAATGGCCTGTAGCCATAGCAACTATCATTATAAAAGTTACTGTTCCTATGAATATAGTAGATAGTATTACTATAAATAACACTGATTTGTAAATTATTTGCCAAGTAGAATACTTATTCAACTTTTGCTGTACGTATAAAAAATACAAAATTAAAAATAGGGTAAGCAGTAAAGTATAATTTGAGAATGATTCTGGGAAATAGGTAATCATAAGCATACTTGTAAAAAAAGACAAAATACTCCATTGAGCTAAGCTATAAATTACACTAATTGTATATTCTGCTAGTATGTGTTTTCTTTTGTTTAATGTAATGAGTCCTACAATTAAAAAAATAGGTATGTAGCTTATAAAAAATAAGGAGGAGTAATCATATTGTACATCCATCATTTTTTTAGTAAACTCAGGATTCATTCCCTGGTCAAAAGCATCAAAATCCATTTCAAAATCAAAAACCTTGCGCATAAAAAACATTAAAAAACCTGCTAACATTAGTGCAATACCAAAATAGCTAATAGGGTTAACGTATTTTCTTCTTGTGCCATTTACATAACCATTTATAACAATATCTGGTTTTGTAAATAAATGTAAAAAAGTGCGTAAAAAAGTATTGTCTAGGTTAAAGTAGCGCTCTGTAATGTCACTAAGTAAATTTTTAATAGTAAGTCTATTTCTAATAACTTTTGCACCACAATCTGGACAAAAAGAATAGTCTGTTTGTAGACTATTTGCACAATTTTTACAATTCATTTTAAGATATTAAGTCCTCTTTAATAAGACTTGTAAGTTCGTCTAAATCTTTGTAAAGTACAAACTCTCCGTTTTTTATGTAAGATATGGTGCCAGTTTCTTCGCTAACAACAAGTGCTAAACTATCGGTTTTTTCTGTAATACCAACTGCAGCTCTATGTCTTAATCCAAAGCGTAATGGTATGGTACGCTCTTGTGATACGGGTAGTATTACTCTGGTGGCAACAATGGTATTGTTTTCTACAACGGCAGCACCATCATGTAACGGACTATTTTTATAAAAAATACTTTCTAAAATAGGCTGGGTAATTTCAATATTCATTTTATCTCCAGTACTTTTTACAAAGTCTAAAGAGTTAGTGCGTTCTAAAACCAGTAGTGCTCCTGTTTTAGATTTACCCATTTTATCACAAGCATTTACTATGGCTTCTACATTGGTATCTGTAGTCATAGCTTCTTGCTTTAAAAATTTAAAATGTTTTATGAAATTACGTTTTGTGGCAAAATTGGTAGAACCTATCATTAATAAAAACTTACGCAACTCTTGCTGAAAAACAATAATTAGGGCAATTAATCCAATATTCATAAACCCACCAACCATACTGCTAATCATTTTCATATCTAACAATTCGGTAAGTTTCCAAAGTGCCCAAACAATTACAATACCAATAAAAATATTAATAGCAACAGAGCCACGTACTAGCTTATATATGTAGTACAGTAGTACAGCCACTAAAATTATGTCTATAATATCTGTTATTTTAAAATCAAGAAAATTTAGAAAATCCAAGTAAAAGGGTTTTTGTAAAATTATAAAAAAAATGAGTAATTAAATTATAAGGTTTCATTTAACTGTAAAGCAGTATAAAGAGTAATACATTCTACAGCCTCTTTAACATCATGTACTCTTAAAATATTAGCTCCTTTTGTTAAAGCAATAGTGTTTAGTGCAGTTGTACCATTTAGAGCATTATTAGCAGTGGTGTCTAACGTTTTATAAATCATAGATTTTCTGCTAATACCTGCAAGTACTGGTACATTCATTGTTTTAAAAAGGTCTAAGTTTTGTAATACGCTAAAGTTTTGTTCTGTAGTTTTTGCAAATCCAAAACCAGGATCAACTACTAAATCTATAATACCTAAAGCTCTTGCTTCAGCAAGTTTTTTAGCAAAATACTGCTTTATGTCTAAAGTTACATTTGTATATGTAGTTAGTTGTTGCATAGTTTCTGGAGTGCCACGCATATGCATCATAATATACGGTACTTTGTATTCTGCAATTACGCTCATCATTTTATCATCTAAAGCACCAGCAGAAATATCGTTAATTAATGCAGCACCATCATTTAAACAGGCCTTAGCTACAGCACTCCTAAAAGTATCAATAGAAAGTATAATGCCAGGAAATTTTTTTACAAGCAGTTTTACTACTGGTACAATACGATTAATTTCTTCATCAACAGAGATGTTAGTTGCATTTGGTCTAGAGCTATAAGCGCCAACATCTATAAAAGTAGCACCATCTGCAAGCATTTTATCAACCTTGGTTACAATGTCGTTTTCATCTTTATAACTTCCGCCGTCATAAAAAGAGTCAGGCGTAAGGTTTAATATTCCCATTACCTTAGGTGTAGATAGGTCTATTAAATTTCCGTTGCAATTAATTGTCATACTGTGTGTTAAAATGATTTTTATAAACTTTTTAAAAATAAATGATTTAAGATAAAACCCTTACTTTTGATTAGTTCAAAATTTTAAGCGAAATTTACACAAATTACACAAGATAAATGCAGAATACATCAGAACAATATGATGCGGTTATAAAAGAATGCCGTGAGCTTTTTCAAAAAAAAATGAAAGATTACGGTAGTGCTTGGCGTATTTTACGTTTACCGTCTTTAACAGACCAGATTTATATAAAAGCACAACGTATACGTGGTTTGCAAGAAAACGATGTTAGAAAGGTAGATGAAGGTGAAAAATCTGAATTTATTGGCATTATTAATTATGCTATTATGGCATTGGTGCAAATTGAAAAAGGGATTGTAGAACAACCAGATTTAGATGTTGCTGAGGCTGTAGAACTTTATAACAAGCACATTACCATTACAAAAACCTTAATGGAAAATAAGAATCACGACTATGGTGAGGCTTGGAGAGAAATGCGTGTAAGCTCTTTAACAGATCTTATTTTGCAAAAGTTGTTGCGTGTTAAGCAAATAGAAGACAACAAAGGAAAAACTATTGTAAGTGAGGGTATAGATGCTAATTACCAGGATATTATAAATTATTCGGTTTTTGCACTAATTCACTTAAACGAGTAAAAATTATAAGCAAAAGTTAAAAGCTACGCAGGCGTACTTTTAAGTTGTATTTTTCAAATTTAATTATTGTATGAAGTTTTTAGTAGGTTTAAGTAGGGTCTTTGTTGGAATATTATTTATCATAAGCGGATTAATAAAACTTAACGATCCGGTTGGTTTTTCGTTTAAATTAGAAGAATATTTTAGCGTTGGTGTATTAAATATGCCTTTTTTTGAGCCTCACGCTTTATCAATCTCTATAGTAGTTGTAATTGTAGAAGTATTACTTGGTATTATGCTTTTGGTTGGTTATAGACCAAAGTTTACAGTATATAGCTTACTGGGGATGATTGTCTTTTTTACCTTTTTAACCTTCTATTCTTTCTATTTTAATAAAGTAACAGATTGTGGTTGCTTTGGAGATGCAATAAAACTTACTCCTTTTCAGTCTTTTATTAAAGACGTAATACTACTATTTTATATTCTACTTTTATTCTTTGGAATTAAACATATAAAGCCACTTTTTAATTTTAATGTCACAAGAGGTATTGTTTTGCTAGGCTTACTTGCCTGTGTGTTATTTGCTAACTACGTACTAGACCATTTGCCTGTTAAAGATTTTAGACCTTACAAAATTGGTGCTAATATAGTAGAAGGTATGTCTGTGCCAGAAGGTGCGCCAGAGCCAATTTTTGATTACGAATGGAAGTTTAATGTAAACGGCGAAGAAAAAATATACGTTACCCAAGGAGATTACCCAACTGTAGATGGCGAGTATGTAAGTGTAGAAACTACAGAGGTACAAAAAGGGTACGAGCCACCTATACACGATTTTACAATTGAAAAAGATGGTGAAGATTTTGCATCTTCTTTATTGCAAGAAGATAAGTTGGTTATGGTAATTGCATATGATTTGGCAAAAAGTGATTATGATGCTTTTACGGCAATAAAAACAGTTACAGACAAAGCTATAGCTAAGGGATATAAAGTTATTGGGATGTCTGCTTCTAACAATGATTTATCTAGTCAAATTGTAAAAAAATACAATCTAGATTTTAGTTTTTATTTTACAGATGAAACTGCGTTAAAAACTGTAGTTCGTTCTAATCCGGCTGTTTTGGTATTAGAAAAAGGTACAATTAAACAAAAAGTACATTATAATGATGTAGATGATTTAAAGTTTTAAAATGATTTTTAAAAGTAGAAAAGATAATTTATTCAATGGTGTTATGATAGTTGTAATACTATTATTATGCTCAGTTCTTTTCTTTAGTATTTTTAATGAAGTTAAAACTACAAATCACATAGTTAGTGCAGTAATTAACGTTTTGGTATTATACTTAATATTGTGGGTGTTTTATGGTACAAGCTACAAGCTTACTTCTACAACTTTAAGTTATAAAAGTGGTCCGTTTAAAGGTGACATTCCTATTAAAGATATACACCAAATTATAAAAGGTAAAACACTATGGGTTGGTCTTAAGCCAGCTACAGCAAGTAAAGGCTTAATTATAAAATATAATAAGTTTGATGAGGTTTACATAAGCCCAAAAACAAACAATAGCTTTATCAAAGAAATTTTAAAGCATAATAGTTCCATAAAAATTATTGAAGCATAACAATGGGTAACTTAGTAAGTATAACACCAGAGATAAAAGAATTAGAACCTAAAATTTTAATAGGTATTAAAAAGGAGGTTTCTGTACTTACTATGGATAATGTTACACACTGGAAAAGTTTTATGACTAGGAGAGATGAAGTAACTAACCATATTAAAGGCGAATATTATTCGGTTCAAGATTATGGAAAAGAATACTCTTTTGTAAATTTTAACCCAGCAGCAAAGTTTAATAAATGGGCAGCTGTAGCAGTGTTAAAAAAACAAGAGGTTCCCAGCGGTATGCAAATGTTAGAGCTTAAAGGTGGTTTGTATGCTGTGTTTTTATACAAGGGTATGGCCAAAGATTTTTCTTCTGCATTTCAATATATATTTTCAGAATGGCTAGCTAAGTCAGATTATGACCTAGACCAAAGACCACATTTTGAGTTTTTAGACCACAGATATTTAGGAGCAGCAAATCCAGATTCTGTAGAGGAAGTTTGGATACCAATAAAAAGCAAAAAACATTAAATTTTTATCAGACTAAAGCCTTTTTTTTAAGGATTAGATAGTTATTTGTTACTAATGAGAAATCATTAAGTGATACAAATATTATATGCTATATTTGATGTTTTAAATTGATAATGAACTCTTAAAACACATAAAAATGAGAGCAAAAATAGTTGCAGGTAACTGGAAAATGAATAAAACCTTAACAGAAACAAATGCTTTATTAGCAGAGCTAGCTGGTAAATTACCAGATACAGAAGCAGAAGTTATGGTAGCACCAACCTATGTAAATTTAGCAGCGGCTGTACAAGATGTAAAATCATCTACAATACAGGTAATTGCACAAAATATGCACTTTGCAGAAAACGGAGCTTACACTGGTGAAATTTCTGCAGATATGTTGTTAGATATTGGTATAAATACAGCAATTATTGGTCACTCTGAGCGTAGAGCTTATTTTGGAGAAACTGATGAAATTTTAGCTAAAAAAGTAATTACTGCTTTAGAAAAAAATATACGTGTTGTTTTTTGTTTTGGTGAAGAATTAGAAGATCGTAAATCTGATAATCATTTTAACGTTGTTGCATCTCAATTAAAAAATGCACTTTTTAATTTAAAGCCAGAAGCTTGGTCTAACATTGTTTTGGCATATGAACCAGTATGGGCAATTGGTACAGGTGAAACTGCATCTCCAGAACAAGCGCAAGAAATGCACGCTTTTATTAGAAAAACAATAGCAAATGAGTATACTACAGAAATTGCAGAAGCTGTTTCTATTTTATACGGTGGTAGTGTAAAACCTGCAAATGCTAAAGAAATTTTTTCTAAGACAGATGTAGATGGTGGCTTAATTGGTGGAGCAGCACTAAAAGCAGACGATTTTATTGCTATTATAGACGCAATATAAAGTACCTTTGCACTTTTAAAAAAAGTTACTAATACGTACATAATGGCAGATTTAGTCTATATAGAATACAATTTTAATGTTACACCATTGCAACCAGCATCAGACATATTAATTGCGCAATTGGGCGAAGTTGGTTTTGATAGTTTTGTAGAAAATGAAGAAGGAGTACAAGCATATATTTTAAAGGATCTTTGGACAGAAGAGAATGTAAAAAATGTGCAAATATTATCTAATGAGAATTTTGATATTAGCTTTAACTTTAAAGAAATAGAACAACAGAACTGGAATGCAGAGTGGGAAAAAAACTTTGAGAAAATTGTAGTTGATGACGTTTGTACTGTGCGTGCACCTTTTCATGAAAAGCCAAATACCAAGTTTGATATTGTTATAGAACCAAAAATGAGTTTTGGTACTGGACATCATGAAACTACACATATGATGTTACAGCATATTTTAGAACATGATTTTACAGGAAAATCTGTTTTAGATATGGGTAGCGGAACAGGTGTTTTGGCAATTTTAGCAGCAATGAAAAATGCAGGTTCTATAGATGCAATAGATATAGATAATTGGTGTTACTTAAATGCTTTAGAGAATAAAGAACGTAACAATTGTAGCCAAATAAATGTTTTTGAGGGAGATGTTAGCTTGCTTAAAGATCAGAAGTACAATATTATTATAGCTAATATTAATAGAAATATTTTATTAGCAGATATACCAGAGTATGCAAAGTGTTTAACTAAAGACGGTATTTTATTTTTAAGCGGATTTTACAAAGAAGATATCCCGGTAATTACAGAAAAATGTAATGAAGTAGGTTTAAAGTTTGAAAAAAATCTTGAAAAAAATAATTGGGTTGCCGTAAAATATGTATTTTAGTTAGTATAAATGTTAGAAGATTATGAGTAATCAGGAAAAATATTTAGAAGAACTTTTAGTTGAAGAAGAGGTAGCAAACAATAATGAAATAGTGTTGTTTAATGATGATGTAAATACTTTTGATCATGTTATAGACACACTGGTAGATGCTTGCGACCATACACCAATACAAGCAGAACAATGCGCTTTTTTGGTGCATTACAAAGGTAAGTGTACCGTTAAAACCGGTTCATATAAAGATTTAGAACCAAGATGTAGCAAACTATTGCAAGCAGGTTTAAGTGCAGAAATAGTTTAGTTTACAAGAATTTCATCAACAAAAACCCAGCTTTTGCCTCCAGGATTTGGATGCCAAGCTGGGTTTTTTGTTATATTGACCACTTCAACTTTTACGTATTTAGCCACTGTTTTATCAAAAGTTATATCGTAAAAAGAAATGGCATCATCTACATATTTTTGGGGAACAGGTAATTTTATTGTTTTTATAAGTGTATAATCTTTGTTATTAGTACTTGTCCATACCTTGTAACCAATAGGGTTAAATATCCAACTAGTAGGTTTAGTTAAAGAACCAACAGAAACTGTACTTATCTCTTTAGGTTCATTAAAGGCAATAGTAGCATTTAAGTTTTCTCCTTGGTATGCTAACCACAAACCGTCTTGGAAATTTATAGAGCCTCTTTTTAAGTCTTTTAAAGAGTTCGCACCATCACCTTTATAATTTTCATGTGGTTTTTTATCTAACCAAATAGAATCTAATTTTAAACCACTTTTTTTAATATTGGCTGTTACCACGTTGCTTTGTTTCCAGTCATCTTTGTGTGCATAAAACTTTATGGTTTTGGAGTCTGTAAGTTTAATAGGAGCAGTATACTTAGTAGATGTTGTGTCTGGCTCAGTACCGTCTAAAGTGTAAAATATGTTTGCAGTTTTAAAAACGTGTGTAAGCTCTATATCAATTTCAGTATTAAAAAAATCTGTGGCATTTACAATAAACGGATTGTTTAGTTCGGCATCATTAAAAATTGTATCAGATAAATGCTTTGTAACAAGCTGTGGTTTGTCTTTTTGTAAATTAGCTAGCTCACTGTTTTGTATTTTAGTTTGGTATAAGTATACTTTTTGTAATTTATCTAATTTTTTTAAATGCTTAAAAATATCACTAGTAACGGCTGTACCATATAAATTTAAGGACTCTAATAACTCTAGCTTTTCAATCTCCTCTAAAGCTTTAGATGTTATTTTAGTTTTCTGTAGCTGTAATTTTATAATATTTTTAAAGTTGGGCAATAGCATTGCCATATCATCATTAAAATCTGTAAAACCTAAATTAAGTTCTACAATATTATCTGCATAATCTTCTAGTTTTTTAATGTCTTTACTGGTAATACCTTTTCTGTTAGCAAGGGTTACAAGTAACAAAGGACTTTTTTCTGCTAGCGGAATAATGCTAAATCCGTTTGCATTCATTTTAGCTATCCACTCTAAGGGAGCAGGTTCTAAACTTGCTGTAAGTATACCAATAGATGTAGTGTCTTTTTCTAAATTTTTTAAAATAGCTTTAGTTTGTGCACTGGTGTTAGTTTCATTTACAGTACAATCAAAACAATTATTGTTCTTCATCCACCATTCTAACAAATTAACTTCTTCAGTTGTAAGCTGTACTTTTCCTTTAGGAGGCATATGCAATTTGTCTTCTACTGGCATATGTATTCTTCCTAATAGTGAGGCTTGTTCTCCGTTTATAGAATCTAAAACACTGCCATTTTCACCACCAGCTAATATAAAGGCTTTACTAGTAAGTATAAGTTCTCCTTTTGCTTTGTTTGCATTGTGACAGCTAACGCATTTGGTATCTAAAATAGGTTGTACAACATCTTTGTATACTTTAGCTTTATTAATATCTGTAATAGCTACTTCTTTGGTAGAGTTATCTTGAAAAAGAAAATCATCTCCGTGAGTCATATTTCCTCCTAAATGACCTGTAATACCAAGTAATGCAAGTGTAATTATAAATAATGGAAAGAAAATTTTTGAGCTCCATTTCTGATTTAAAGAGCGTAAAATAAATAACAACACACTGCATACTGTAAGTGCAACAGCCATCCATTTATGTCTAGATAGTGCTTGCTCATCATAGCCACCATTGTCACCTAAAAGCCATCCTGTACCTAAAGAAAATAAAGCAGTAATAGCAGCTAAACCTAATGCCAGTTTAGCAATGTCTGTTTCTTTAGATTTTTTAATTTTTAAGTAAATTTCTAATATAAAAGCAAAACTTAGTATGCCTATTGGAAGGTGAACAAATAAAGGGTGTAAATTTCCTATATGTATGTATAGTGTGTGTATCTGCATTATTCTACTATAATTTCGTCAATAAAAAACCAAGGGGTACTATTGGCACCAGAATGCCAATTTGGTATGCCATTTAAGCTTTTAACTACAATGGTAAACTCATTGTAAGTTTTAGGAGTAATGGGCACTTCTGTAAAGTTTACGTTTGCACCACTTAAGCTTTGTTTGCTAGCTTTTTTATTTACTAGCTCTCCTATAACTTTATTGTTGTTTTTAATACTAATTTGCTCTGGAGCAAAAATCCAGTCTCCTTGTGCAGTTAATGTGTGTAATGTTATTTTAGAGAGTAATAAAGGTTTGTCTAAAACTACATTAATGCTAATTTCTTTTGTATTAAAACCTAACCAAGCATTGTTTTTTTTAAATTGAGGGTAACCACTTTTTAAATCTGTAAGACTAGCAGCACCATTGGCAGAATAAGTGCCACTAGGCTCAGGAAAAATACGTATTAATGCATTTGATATGTTATGTTTTATTTTTTTTACCTGAAGCTTAACAGTTTCACTCTCTTTATAATCTGTATGAAAAGCTTTAACAGCCAATGTAGATGATTTTTCTATTTTTAAAGGAGAATCTAATGTTTTAGAGTCGTGAGTAATGCTACTATTACCAACTGAATATTTTAATGTGGTATTTGCTAAAGTACTAGAGAAGTTAATAGTAGCATTGTTTTTAAAAAATATAGAATCTACGGTAAAGTTTGGAGGAACTAGCTGTATTTCTTTTGTTTGGGCATAATTTTGTTTCTTGTTCTTAGTACAAGAAAATCCAACTATAAAAATTAATATGTATATTATTTTTTTCATAGAAATTAATTAGACTCTGGTTAATTTTATTGGGTATGTTTTACCAGAGTTCCATTGTGCAACATACAGGTTGTCATCATCATCTATGCAAACATCATGTGGGTTTTTAAATATTTTTAGTGCTTGTTGCATTGGCTGCAAAGCATCATCATTATTATACTTTGGTTCAGTTCCACCAGGAGCAGAAACTAATTTGTTTTCACTATTTAAGATTGATACAAAACCTGTATCCATAGCACCATCTCCAGACCAAATAGTAGCTGTGTAAATATTATTTTTATGTATTACAGGTCTGCACACAAAAACACCAGGTAAGTGTATTGTATTTATATAATCGCCCTGCATACTAAAACGTTTAAACTTATTTTCCATACGGTCAGTAATTAGTAATGTAGGAGCAGCATTGTTACGTGTATCTATTGTAATACCGTGTGCATTACCAAATAAATGATCTTCTTTTCCTTTACCTCCAAAAATGTGTAATAACTCACCTTTTTCATTATAATGTAAAATATGTTGTGCTCCGTAGCCATCTGTAATATAAACATCGCCATTAGCAGCAATAGCAGTTTCTGTAGGAATGTATTCTGTTATATTTTTATAACTACCAGAGCCTTTAGGAAATTTAAAAATTTGAACAACTTTACCGTCAATAGTTGTTTTTATTACTTCATGGCGGTTATTATCTGCTATGTACAAAAAGTCTTCTCCGTTTTCTACATTTAATGTTAGTCCGTGTGCGCCAGGAAACTCGGTGCCCCAAACTTCAATTAAATTTCCAGATTTATCATAAACTATTACATTGTTTTTGGTATGGTCTGTAAGTAAAATTATCCTCCCTTTAGAATCTTGCACCATTTCATGGCAGTTTTCTACAGGGTAGTAATTAGAGTTTAGAGCACCCCAATTTAAGTCTATCTTATATTTAAAATCACCATGACCAATTATGGCATCTTTATAGGGTTGCATAGCATATAAGGCAGGTGTACTTAAAAAAAGCCCTGCACTAGCTAAGCTAGAGTTTTGTATAAAAGTTCGTCGGTTCATAAGTTGGTTAAAGTAGTTGGTTGGTATTATGGTTTAAGACAAAATATCTTTAATAACGTGGCCCTCTACATCTGTTAATCTAAATCTACGACCTTGATATTTATAGGTTAATTTTTTATGATCTATACCTAGTAAGTGCATCATTGTAGCCTGAAAATCGTGAACATGCACAGGGTTTTTAACAATGTTATATCCAAAATCATCTGTTTCACCGTAACTAATACCTGGTTTAATACCGCCACCGGCCATCCACATTGTAAAACTTCTTGGGTGGTGATCTCTTCCGTAATTATCTGCTGTTAATATTCCTTGTGAGTAGTTGGTTCTTCCAAACTCACCTCCCCAAACAATAAGTGTATCTTCTAATAAACCACGCTGTTTTAAATCTGCTACAAGGGCAGCAGATGCTTGGTCTACATCTTTGGCTTGCTTTTCTATAGCACCGGGTAAATTATCATGTTGGTCCCAACCCATATGGTACAACTGTATAAAACGCACATCTTTTTCGGCTAGTTTTCTTGCTAGCAAACAGTTTGCAGCATAAGTGCCAGGTATTTTTGCATCTGAGCCATACATTTTATAAATATAATCTGGCTCATCATCAATATTCATAACATCTGGTACAGAGGTCTGCATTCTGTATGCCATTTCATATTGTGAAATTCTACTTTGTATTTCAGGATCTCCAAACTCCTCATAATGCTTGTCGTTTAAGGCAGCTAACTTATCTAAAATAGCACGTTTGGTGTCTTTAGTAGTTCCTTTAGGGTCATTTAAATACAATACAGGATCTTTGGCAGCCCTAAATTGTACTCCTTGGTGTAAGGAATGTAAAAATCCGTTACCCCATAATCTGGTATATAAAGGCTGACCTTGAGGCCTTCCACTACCTCTAGATAATAATACGGTAAAAGCAGGTAGGTTGTCATTTTCACTACCAATACCATAACTTAACCAAGAACCAATACTAGGTCTACCTGGTTGTTGTGATCCTGTTTGAAAAAACGTAACTGCTGGATCATGATTAATTGCTTCAGTATGCATAGATTTTATAAAACATAAATCATCTACCATTTTAGCAGTGTAGGGTAATAAGTCACTAATCCAAGTTCCGTTTTTACCATACTGTTTAAAATCAAATTGTGAGCCAACTAGCGGAAACTTGTCTTGCCCAGATGTCATACCAGTTAAACGTTGCCCGTTTCTAATAGATTCTGGTAAATCTTCACCTCTGCGTACATTTAAAAGTGGTTTATAATCAAACAACTCTAATTGAGACGGACCACCACTTTGAAACAAATAAATAACTCTTTTTATTTTTGCAGGATGATGCAAACTGTTTAAAGCGCCTTTAGACCCGCTTATTGTATTTGCAGGTGTTAGTATGCCAGCTTCACTTTTATTAAAAAAGCTACAACCCATTAATGATGCTAAAGCGGTACCACCAACTCCTAAAGCTGCTTTGCCTAAAAAGTTTCTACGGTTTAAGATTAAAGACCTTTCTTCTAGTATTTTTTTCTCGCTCATAACTATCCTTTGGTTATAGTTTCATCTAAATTTAAAATGGTATGCGCTGTTAAAGACAAAGCAGCTAAATTATCTACAGCAATAGAAGCATCAACTTTATAAGAGCCAATGGCTAAATATTCGTCTGTATTAATTTCGTTACTTTTTACTCTGTTTAACATATCATTATAGTGGTTGGTAAGTTCTGTAACCTCTGTTTCATCTGGTAGTCTAGATGTAGAAGATTGAAAAATGTATGAAATTTGTTTTTCTATACTTGTCTCTTTTTTAATTGCATTAGAAGCTAATACACGTGCAGCCTCTATTAGTTGCGGGTCATTTAATAAAACCAATGCTTGTAATGGTGTGTTGGTTTCTTGTCTTTTTACAGAACATAAATCTCTAGAAGCAGCATCAAAAGTTATCATACTTGGTGGAGGTACGGTACGTTTCCAAAATGTATACAAACTTTTACGGTACAAATCTTTTCCTTCGCTTAAAACGTAAGAAGATGTACTACCGCCACCACCTCCTGTAGTTTCTTCCCAAATTCCTTCTGGCTGGTATGGTTTTACACTTGGTCCACCAACTTCTTTATTTAATAGTCCGCTTACAAAAAGGGCTTGGTCTCTTATCATTTCTGCAGACAAACGTATTCTTGGTCCGCGTGCTAACCATTTGTTTTCTGGGTCTTTTTCTAAAGCTTCTTTACTAATAACTGTTTTTTGCTGATAAGTTTTTGACATAGCCATTAGCTTTAGCATTTTTTTGGTATCCCAATCACTGTCTCTAAATTGTAATGCCAAATAGTCTAGCAATTCTGGATGTGTAGGTAATGCTCCTTGGTTGCCAAAATCATAAGAACTAGCTACAATACCGGTACCAAACATACGTTGCCAAAAACGGTTAACAGCAACTCTGGCAGTTAAAGGATTGTCTTTATGAAACAACCATTTTGCCAGTCCAAGTCTGTTTTTTTCAAATTCTTCTGGGTAAGCTAAAATAGTTTTTGGAGTATCTGGATATACTTTTTCTCCGTGCTGATCATATAATCCTCTGTTAAGAATATATGCTTGTCTAGGAGTTTTCATCTCTTGCATAACCATTACAGGAACTTCTTTTATGTCTGATTTTTGTAATTGTACAAAATCTAAAACTTCATTTTTTTCTTTCTCTGTAATTGTAATGTATGGTTTAGGAATTACGCCAGAACCGCCGTTTACTAATCCGTCTTCATCTATATTATTAAAAAAGCTAAAGAATGAGAAGTGTGCTTTTTGACTAATAGGATCATATTTATGGTCATGACAACGCGCACACTCTAATGTTAATCCTAAAAAAGCAGTACCAAAAGTAGTAATACGGTCTTCTACGTATTCTACTCTGTATTCTTCTGGTATTACTCCGCCTTCATAAGTAATTTTATGGTTACGGTTAAAACCTGTTGCTAAAACTTGTTCTAGAGATGCATCCGGTATTAAATCTCCTGCTAATTGGTCTGTAACAAATTTATTGTAAGGTATATTTTTGTTAAAAGCGTTAATAACCCAATCTCTCCAAGGCCACATAATACGTTCAAAATCATCTTGGTAACCGTGTGTGTCTGCATAACGGGCAATATCCATCCATTCTGCAGCCATATTTTCTGCATAGTCTTGTGATTCTAAAAGTTTATCTACTACTTTTTCATATGCATTAGCAGAAGAATCTTGTAAAAAATTGTTTATGTCTTTTGTAGATGGTGGCAAGCCAGTTAAATCAAAATAAACTCTACGTAATAATTTTTCTTTTGGAGCCTGCTCAGAAGGTTGTAAGTTGTTTTCTTCTAATTTTTGATAAATAAAGTTATCTATTTCGTTATTTCCCCAAGTATCTTTAGTTTTAGGTACATTTTGATTTTCTGGAGGTGTAAAAGCCCAATGGTCTTTATATTCTGCACCTTGCTCTACCCATTTTTTTAATATTTCTTTTTCGTACTCGGTAAGTATTAGGTTAGACTCTGGAGGCGGCATTATACTCCCCGGATCTTTGGAGTAAATACGGTCTAGCATTCCGCTTTTTTCTGTGTCTCCTGGCACAATAGCATAATGGTCTAAGTTTTCTCCTAAAGCTTTATAAGCCTCCTCTGGTGTAACCATAGAAAAATTACCTTCAACAGCATTTTTATCTGGTCCGTGGCAAATAAAACACCTATCAGATATAATAGGTTTTACGTGAAATGTAAAGTCTATTTTATCAGGAATTGCTGCTGTACCATTTTCTGCTATGGCAACCTCAGAATATTTGTTTTCTGTTTTGCAACTAGTAGCACCAATAGTAATAAATACAGCAAAAGCTATTTTTGCTACATTATTTTTTTGATATAGAAACCAATTAGATAATATCATAATTTTTAAGAATCAGCTAGTTTATTGTTCTTAAATATTGTTATTCTTTAAATTGTTAGCAATAAAAATCGACCAGTAACTTGTAACAATAGCTTAATAAATACAAAATGAAAACCTAACAGCTTTTTCTTAAAAATTGAAATTTATGCGCGTCCCAAAAGTGTTTCTTTTACGTCATTAATATAACTACGCCCAATTGTGTACCGTATACCACCAATTTCTAAACTATTACCTTCTATGGTATCTACTTTAGAGATAGATATGGTATAAGACCTGTGTATTCTTATAAATTTATCACTAGGTAATTCATCTGTAAAACTACTTAAAGTTCTGTGTATAATGTACTTATCTGATTTTGTTTTTATGCGGATATAGTCCTTTAAACTTTCAATTACCATAATGTCATCTAACACTATTTTTTGCAACTTCTTTTTATCTATCTTAATAAAAATACTAGCGTTATCTGTAGAAGTATTGGTAGTTATGGCTTTTGTAGTACTGCCTTGTTTTAATTTTATAATGCGCTGTACTGCTTGTAAAAACCTAGGAAACGGTATTGGTTTAACTAAATAATCTATAGCTTGTAGTTCATAACTAGTAAGTGCGTACTCTTCATGTGCAGTTGTCATAACTACCATTGGCATAGATTGTAAGCTTTTAAGAAAATCTAAGCCATCTAATATTGGCATATTAATATCTAAAAAAATGATATCAATTTCGTTGTTTTGAACAAAAGTAGTTGCTGTAACAGCATTAGAGAATGTTTCTAGTAACTCTAATTCCTGTATTTGTGAAACATAATTTTTTAAAACATTTATAGCCAACGGTTCATCATCTACAATTATGGTTCTTAATTTAATCATACTTTAAGTTTTAGAATTACATTAAACATGTTGTCTTTTTCAAAAATAGATAGGTGATAATCTTCTTTTTTATACCCTAGCTCTAAGCGTTTTTTTAAATTGCTTAGTCCAATACCACCACTTCTAATGGGTATTAAGCTATCTGCGCTTTGTACGGGTATGGTGTTAGATACTTTAAAATGAAGCAAATCTTCACTAACCTTTACATCTATATCTATTATCATATCTCCTATGTTTTTACTAGCTCCGTGTTTAAAACAATTTTCTATTACCGGAATTAACAACATAGGTGAAATACGTTTACCTTCTAAATCGCCAGAAATACTAATGTTTATATTTAAAGACTCATCAAAACGTAAACGTTCTAGGTCTAAATAGTTTTGTATACAGTCTAGCTCGCTCTTTAAATCTTGTTTATTTTTTTTGGTAGCATATAGCAAGTATCGCATTAATTCAGATAATTTTAATATAACTTCTGGAGCTTTATCAGACTTTTCTAGAGTTAAAGAGTAAACATTATTAAGCGTGTTAAAAAAGAAATGCGGAGAAACCTGTGAGCGTAAAAAACGTAATTCTGTGCTTAGCTGTCTCTTTTCTAACTCATGCAGTTTGCTGTGTTCTTTTAGCCAATCTATTGTGAGTTTTATGGCTGCAACAAAAGAGGAAACGTATAGTTCGCCAACCATCATTGTAGTGGCATAATTAAGTGTTAATCCTTTTAGTTCTTCAGGTCCCTCTGGCCATACATTTGGACCAATAAAATAATAGGTTAAAGAGTACTTAACCAATAACATAATAAATAATGTGGCAATAACAGAAAAAGTGTAACTAATGTATTTTTTCTTAAAAACAAACTTAGGCATTAAGTAGTACACGTTAAAGTATGCAATTGCCATATGTATAGGAAAACCTATAAGATTCATACGCAAAGAGAGCATAAAATCTTGGTGAATGTTGCTATACCTTAAGCTGTTAAAAATAAAATATATAACCCAAAAAATTATATGGTGTTTGTAATTTATTTCAAAGCTTTTAGAAGAATTCTTGTTTAAAAAAGAATCTACATCTGTGTTTATATTCATTAGTTTGGTTTCGGTTTGTTTTTGTCTGCACTATTTTATCGTTTAGCATTTGGCTATCGTTATTGGTCTAAAATTATTTCCATTACAAATAAAAAAAGGAATATTTATAAAGTGTTGCTATGTAGCTTAAAAACTAGATATAGCGTTTTGCTAAACACGCAGAATTGAACGTCTGAAAAGTATAAAAAATAATTTAATTAGCAACTAAATTATATTAATGTTAAAAAAAAGTTACTAATAATAAAGAATATGGATATTGAACCTTCTATAAAAATGAAAAGAATAATTGCTGCTTTTCTTTTTTTAATTTACCTAGGTTGTGCTTCACTAATAGCTCAAAATAAACCTAAAAAATATATAGCAAACAAGGCAGTAGATAGTTTAATAATAGATGGCGTAGCTAATGAAAAGTCTTGGGAAACTGCTAAATGGACAAAAGAGTTTATAGATATTGAAGGCGATAAAAAAGCGACTTATAAAACTAGGGTAAAAATGCTTTGGGATGATACTTATTTGTATTTCTTTGCCTTGCTAGAGGAGCCTCATATATGGGGAGATATTACAAAAAGAGATGCTGTAATTTTTTATAACAACGATTTTGAAATTTTTATAGATCCGCCTGGTACTACTCATAATTATATGGAGCTAGAGATAAATGCACTAAATACTGTATGGGATTTGTTGTTAACAAAAACATATAGTCAAGGTGGTGCAGCCATTAATAATTGGGATATAAACGGGTTAAAAACTGCTGTGCATATTAACGGAACTTTAAACAACGCTAGTGATACAGATAAAAGTTGGTCTACAGAAATTGCTATTCCTTGGAAATCACTTTTTGAACCTTCTAAAATAGTAGAAATACCAGTAAATGATTTTTGGCGTATAAATTTTTCTAGGGTACAATGGCAACATACTTTAATAGACGGTAAATATGTTAAAAAGAAAGATGCTAACGGCAAAGATTTACCAGAGTATAATTGGGTTTGGTCTCCACAAGGTGTAATTAATATGCATAAACCTAATACATGGGGTTATGTTTATTTTTCTGATAAAACTGAAGAAAATATAGATTGGAACATTCCAAAAGATGAACAGATAAAATGGTATTTGTATAAAGTATTTTTAAATTATGTAGAAAATAATGATGAAAAAGAGATACAATCTAAATCTATATTAGGAGCTTTAGTGAGTCCACAATTAGAGAAGCATAAAACCGGATTTAACATCTGGGTAAAAAGTCCGTTTACAAACAAAATATTAGTAATTAAAGAAGATGGTAAATTTAGTAGTAATGAAGCAGAATAAGGTATTTTTAAGGGTAATGAGTTTTTTATTGTTGGGCTTTGTCTTATTTTCTTGTGAGAATAAAAAACAAGACAAAAATGTAGTAGAAAAGGAAGATGCTGTAACAAATAGTTTTACATTTTGGACTTGGACATCTGCTAGTAATGAAAAAGAGGATACTGCTTACCAAGAAGAATTTGCTAAATATAGCGCAAACGGAATTACAGATGTGCTAATTAATACAGGTACAGATCCAGAGTTGCTAAAAAGAATAGTTCCTTTTGCAAAAAAGGAAGGGTTAAATGTACACGCTTGGATGTTTACTGTAAACAGGCCTGGAGATGCTATTGCAGAACAGCACCCAGAGTGGTACGCGGTTAGTAGAGATGGTAAGTCTTGTTTTGATGAGCCACCATATGTAGGGTATTACAAATGGCTATGCCCAACAAGAAAAGAGTCTAAGGCTCATATATTAAGTTTAGTAGAAGGTTTGGCAAAGGTTGAAGATGTAGCAAGTGTACATTTAGATTATATTCGTTACTCAGATATTTTTTTACCAATTGGTTTACTACCAAAATACAATTTAAAACAAGAGGTAGAGCTACCTGAGTTTGATTTTTGTTACTGTGATGTGTGTATAGCAGAGTTTAAAAAGGAACACCATAAAAACCCTAAAGAGTCTAAAAACCCAGCTATAGATATGGAGTGGAAACAATTTAGGTTAAATAAAGTAAAAGCTATTGTAGATGAAGCTTATATCATTGCGCATAATAACAATAAAATATTAACCGCAGCAGTATTTCCTTACCCAGAAATGGCAGATCATATGGTGCGCCAACGCTGGGACAAATGGAATGTAGATAAAGTACTGCCAATGATTTATCATAACTTTTATAATGAAGAAATAGACTGGATTGGGTTTGCAACCGGACAAGGTGTAAAAGACCTTAAAAATTCTAATACAGAACTGCATACTGGTATTTATGTACCAAATATGTCTGTTTCAGATTTAGAAAAAGCAATTCTATTAGCAAAAGATAATGGAGCAAAAGGAGTCTCTATTTTTGATGGTAATGCACTTACAGATGAGCAATATGCGGTAATAAAAAAACTTAGTAAGAAATTTAATTAAACGTATTTCATTTTGAAAAAACTTAACTGCCACATAACCATTTTTCTTTTGTTACTAACGTTTAGTTGTACAACTAAAAAAGAAAAAAACTTTACAGAAGAAGAAATTAATATTATTCCTAAGCCTGTATTTACAGAGTTATACAAAGGTAGTTTTAGTTTTAATGCAAACACAAAATTGGTTGCAAGCACAAAAAATGAACAAAAATTATTAACTTCTTTTTCTCAGAAGTTTAAACAGGTCTCTGGTGTAAAATTAGATGTAGTAGATAATGCACCTTCTACTAATTTTTTACAGTTTAAAACAATAGATTCTTTACCTAATGAAGGTTATAATTTATCAATAAATTCTAATCATATAACAGTATCTGCAAAAACGTATTCTGGTTTTGTATATGGATTAGAAACTATAAAGCAGTTGCTTCCTGTAAGTATAGAAAGTACAACGTTTGTGCAAAAAGAGTGGATAGTTCCAGTAATAGAAATTAAAGATACTCCTCGTTTTAAATGGCGAGGACTAATGTTAGATGTGTCTAGACATTTTTTTGAGGTAGATTATATTAAAAAAACGTTAGACCGTATGGCAATGCTAAAAATGAATACTTTTCATTGGCATTTAGTAGATGATCAAGGATGGCGAATAGAAATTAAAAAATATCCAAAACTAACGTCTGTTGGTGGTTATAGAGTAGACCAAGAAGATAAAGGTTGGAACGCTAGACCAAATGCACCTTTAGGAACAAAAGCTACTTATGGCGGTTTTTATACACAAGAGCAAATAAAAGAAGTAGTAGCCTATGCAAAAGAAAGAGGTATAACTGTAGTGCCAGAAATAGAGATGCCAGCACACGTTAGTAGTGCAATAGCTGCGTATCCAGAGTTTTCTTGCTTAGGTGAGCAAATTATGGTTCCGTCTGGTGGAGTATGGCCAATTACAGATATTTACTGTGCAGGTAAGGAAGAAACATTTACTTTTTTACAAGATGTATTAACAGAGGTTATGGAGTTGTTTCCGTCTAAATATATACACATTGGCGGAGATGAAGCTACAAAAACCAATTGGAAAACTTGTATACATTGCACCACTAGATTACAAACAGAAGGCTTAGTAAATGTAGACCAATTGCAGAGCTATTTTATTAAAAGAATAGAACGTTTTATAAGTTCTAAAAATAGAGTTTTAATTGGTTGGGATGAAATTTTAGAGGGCGGTTTGGCTCCAGGAGCAACCGTTATGAGTTGGCGTGGTGTAAAAGGTGGCCTAGAGGCATCTGCAGAGGGACATAATGTTGTTATGACACCTGGTACACATTGTTATTTTGATCATTACCAAGGAAATCAAGATCAAGAACCTTTAGCATTTGGTGGTTATACTCCGCTTAGTAAAGTGTATGAGTTTAACCCAGTGGTAGATAAAATGACTCCAGAGCAGGAAAAACACGTGTTAGGCGGACAAGCAAATTTGTGGGCAGAGCACATACCAACAGAGCAACAGTCTGAGTATATGATTTTTCCTAGGCTTGCAGCTATGTCTGAGGCTCTTTGGACACCAATAGAAAATAAAAATTGGAATAACTTTTCAGGTAGGGTAAAAGAGCTGTTTAAGCGTTACGATGTTATGGGTGTTAACTATGCTAAAAGTGCTTATCAGATAACTACAGATGCTAAAGTTGACATAGAAAAAGGCGAATTATCTATCTTATTAAAAAATGAATTTCCAGATGCAGATATTAGATACTCTATAGATGGTTCTTTGCTTTCACAGTCGTCTTTACAATATCAAAAACCAATTCAACTAAATAAAACTGCTACGTTAAAGGCTGCAATGTTTAAAAATGGTAAGCAATTAGGACAAACCTTAACTAAAGAGTTTAATTACCATAATGCGGTTGGTAAATACATAGTTTATAACACTAAGTATCATAAAAATTACCAAGGAGAACAACAGCTTGGTTTGGTAAATGTATTAAGAGGATCTAAAAATTTTCACGACGGACAGTGGCAAGGTTGGTTGGGTGATAATATGGATGTGGTAATAGATTTTGATGAAGAAACAGAGTTCTCTGCAGTTACGGTTGGTACGCTAGAAAATCAAAGTTCAGGAATTTATTTTCCCGTAAAAATAGAAGTCTTTACATCAGAACACAGAAAAAAGTTTACCAAAGTTGCAGAGGTTACTAGAGTATTTAAAGTAAGTAATGCGTCAGAATTAAAAGATTTTAAAATCAATTTTAAACCAACTAAAGCTAGGTACATAAAGGTGGTAGCAACTAATTTAAAAAGTCCGACTAATGGTGGTGGTGCTTGGTTGTTTGTAGATGAAATTATAGTAGAATAGAATTATGAGTATAAAATTTAAAATTTTAAGTGTTGTTTTAATTGTAGCAAACTTTGCTTTTGGTCAGCAACCTGTAGACTATGTAAACCCGTTTATAGGAACCTCTAATTTTGGAGCAACAAACCCAGGTGCAATCGCGCCAAGAGGTATGGCTAGTGTATCTCCTTTTAACGTAGCAGTACAAAAAGATGCTGGTTGGTTATCCAACCCATATGTTAAACAATACAATTTTTTAACAGGATTTACACACGTAAACTTAAGCGGAGTTGGTTGTCCAGATTTGGGAGTTATTTTAACTATGCCAACTACAGGAGACTTAAAAACAAACCATATGCAATACGGAACCAATTACACAGATGAGGTTTCTAAAGCAGGCTATTACTCAGTTAACTTATCTAAATACAATATAAAAACAGAACTTACTGCAACAACAAGAGTAGGAGTGTCTAGGTATACATTTCCAGCAGGAAAATCTAACATACTTTTAAATTTAGGACTTGGCTTAACTAATGAGCAAGGCGCAATGGTAAAAGTGGTATCTAATACGGAAATTGAAGGAATGCGCACAGTTGGTTCTTTCTGTTATAATAGTCCAGAACAGGCTTACCCAGTATATTTTGTTGCTAAATTTTCTAGTCCAGCAGATGAGTTTGGAGCTTGGAAAAAACCACATAAATACAATGGGGTAGAAGCACAATGGATGGGCTACAATGGTAAAACTAGACTAATGAAAGGGTTTACAAGAGAAGTTGTAGGTGATAGTATTGGTGCTTATATGCGTTACAATTTTAAAAAGAAAACTACTGTTGAGGTTAAAATTGGTGTGTCTTACGTAAGTATAGATAATGCTAGGGAAAATTTGGAAAAGGAAACAGCTAATAAAAATTTTGATGATGTTTATGCTACTACAAAAGCTGCTTGGAACAAGACTTTGTCTACTGTAGAGGTAGAAGGTGGTTCTACAAATGACAAAACAATATTTTATACAGCATTGTACCACACACAAATACACCCAAATACGTTAAATGATTTTAATGGCGATTATCCTGAGATTGCAACTGGTAAAGTAGGAAACACTAAAGGTACTAGATACACCGTTTTTTCGCTTTGGGATACGTACAGAAACTACCACCCATTAATGAGTACCTTGTACCCAGCACAACAATCTGATATGGTAAATAGTATGTTGTCTATGTACAAAGAAAATGGTTGGCTGCCTAAATGGGAGTTAAACTCTACTGAAACTTTTACAATGGTTGGTGACCCAGCACCAGTAGTTATAGCAGATACATATTTACGTGGTATTACAGATTTTAATGTTGATTTAGCTTACTCAGCAATGTTAAAAGGAGCAACCAAGCTTGTAAATAATCCGTTAAGACCAGGAAATAAAGAGTATTGGGAGAATGGATATTTGAGTGTAGGCGGTAGTGCAGAGGGGCCTGTTTCTACTACAGAAGAATATAATATTGCAGATTTTGCTATTTCTCAGCTAGCAAAAGAGTTGGGTAAAAAGGCAGACTATAAAAAGTTTTATAATCAATCTTTATCTTATAAAAAATTATTTGATAGTAAGTTAAAACTACTAAGACCTAAAAATAGTGATGGTAGCTGGTACACACCTTTTGATCCTTACAAAGGGGCAAATTTTGAAAAAAATGTGGGTTATATAGAGGGCAATGCGTGGCAGTACGCTTTTATGGTACCACACGATATTAAAGGTTTAATGAAGCTAATGGGAGGAAAAAAACAATTTGTTTCTCACCTAGATTATATTTTTGATAATAATCAGTTTGATATGGCTAATGAGCCAGATATTGCTTATCCTTTTTTATATAACTACAGTAAAGGAGATGAGTGGAAAACTCAAAAAAGAGTACAGGCGTTAATAAAAACATATTTTACAAATACGCCTGCAGGTTTGCCAGGTAATGATGATACAGGTACAATGTCTGCGTGGTTAGTATATGCAATGATGGGAATTTATCCTGTTAGTCCGGCTTCACCTGTGTATACGCTTTCTACACCAAGATTTACTTCTATGACTATTCATTTAGATACAACTTATTATAAAAAAGAAAAGTTAATTATTAAGCGAACAGGAAATGTTAATGGAAAAATTAAATCTATTCATTTAAATAATAAAGAACTTAAAGGGTATTTTGTTTCTCATAAAGACTTGTTAAATGGCTCTGTTTTAGAAATAGGGTTGGAGTAAAATTTTAATTTAACAAGTTTTCTCTGTTGTAAGTCTCTTATTACCTTGACTTTGTAGGTTTTTGCATCTGCAATTCTAAAATGTGTATTTGTTTGTGTATTAATTACGGAATTGATAATAAAGTATTCAAATTTTTAACACCTCTGTATATTGTCGCTTAGCTTTTCCACAAAGTTGTTAGTCGAATTAATTTCTGCATTTAACATTAATAGGTAAAATTTAGAGGTAAATTAACTAATAACTAACTTAACAATTAAAACTCATTTAAGTATGCAAAAACAAACACATTACTTATTGTTGTTTGTGCTATTTCTCCTTACTAGTGGTATGGTAGCGCAAAACAAAACTGTGACTGGTACGGTTACAGATGAAGCAGGAGTACCTTTACTAGGAGTTAATGTTTTAGAAAAAGGAACATCTAATGGTACATCTACAGATTTTGATGGCAAATACACAATAACTGTAGCAGGTGACTCTTCAATACTAGAGTTTACCTCTATAGGTTATACGGCCAAAAGTGCTACAGTAGCAGGGCAAACCACACTTAATGTTTCTATGGTTGAAGATGCAGAGCAGTTAGGCGAAGTAGTTGTGACAGCTTTAGGTATTAAAAAAGAAGCAAAAGCATTAGGATATTCTTTAACAGAAGTTGGAGGAGATGAGCTATCTAATGTAAAGCAAGTTAGTGCAATTAACTCTTTACAAGGTAAGGTTGCAGGTGTAAATATTACACAAAACTCAACTGGTGCCGCTGGTTCTAGTAGGGTTATTATTCGTGGTAACAGTACATTAACAGGTAACAACCAACCTTTGTATGTTGTAGATGGTATTCCTATTGGTAATGAAAATAGTGGATCAGCTGGCACTTATGGTGGTAGTGATGGAGGTGATGGTATCTCTAGTATAAATCCAGATGATATTGCATCTGTAAGTGTATTAAAAGGTGGTGCAGCTGCAGCTCTTTATGGTTCTAGAGCAGGTAATGGTGTCATAATTATTACTACTAAAAATGGTTCTCAGAAAAAAGGATTAGGAGTAGAAATAAGTAGTTCTGTTACTTTTGATGAGGTAGATACTTCATTAACAGATTTTCAAACTTCATATGGACAAGGTACTAGAGGTAGAGTACCTGCTAACCAGTCTGAAGCTTTTGATTTAGGATTGTCTTCTTGGGGTCCAAAACTAGATGGTTCTAGCGTTGTACAATGGGATGGAGAAGAAAGACCATACTCTTATGTTGGTGACAACAGAGATCATTTTTACAGAACAGGTACTACATTTATAAACACAATAGCTATTACTAGTGGCTCTGAAAAAATGAGTTATAGACTTTCTGTATCAGATTTAGATAATCAAGATATTGTGCCTAATTCTGGTATAAATAGAAAATCATTTTCTTTAAATACAAGTGCTGTTTTAGCAGACAAGTTAACAAGTCAGGTTAATGTAAAGTATATTGTAGAAAATGTAAATAACAGACCAAGATTGTCTGATGCACCAGGAAATGCAAATTATACGGTTGCATTATTGTCTCCAAACGTAGATGTACGTGATATGAATCCGGGTGCAAATCCAGACGGATCTGAAAGAGGGTATTCTGCAAACATTTACTCGCAAAACCCTTATTATTCTGCATATAACTTTAGTAATCAAGATTTAAAAAACAGAATTATAGCTTCTACATCTTTACGTTATGATATTTTAGATTGGTTATACGCTTCTACCCGTGTTGGTGTAGATCATTACACAAGAAAATCTACATCTATAGAGCCTTGGGGAACAGCATATAAACTTTTAGGAGGTATGAACGAGACTGAAGGTAGATATACACAAATAGATGCTGATGTAATGTTGGGTATAGACAAAAATATTACAGAAAAATTTGCTATTGATGGTTTGGTAGGTGCAAATACAAACCACGTTAAAACTGAAACTTTAATTTTAGGAGGAGATAATTTTGTTGTTCCAGGTTTTGAAGATATATCTAACCTTAGAGATCAAAGTAGAAGTAGAGAATTTCAAGAAAGAAAAATTTCTGGTATTTATGGTTCTCTTGGTTTTTCTTATGATAAGTGGGCTTACTTAACTTTTACAGGAAGAAACGATTGGTTTTCTACATTATCTTACCCAGGTAAAACTACACCAAACAACGAGTTTTACTTTTCAGTAAATACAAGTGTTATTTTATCAGATGTATTAGAGCTACCTAGCTTTATAGACTTCTTAAAAATTAGAGGTGGTTATTCTGGTGTAGCTGGTGGTGGAGATTTAGCATACCAATTAGCGCCAACATACCAAATTTTTGGACAAGGACACCAAGGGCAAACTTTAGGTAGAATTAATGGTAGTTCTGTTCCAAATCCAAATTTAGTTCCTTGGGAAAAAGATGAAACAGAAATAGGTTTAGACCTTAGACTTTTTGGAAACAGATTATCTTTTGATGTTGCTTACTATCAAAATGAAACAACTAAAGATATTGTAAACATTTCAACATCTGTATTCTCTGGTTATGATAGCGCAACTGCTAACATTGGTAAGTTAGAAAATAAAGGTATAGAGTTTTTAATATCTGGTACACCAATACAAACTGAAAATTTTAGATGGAACACAAGCTTTAATGGATCTTACAATAAAAGTGAAGTTACTGCTACTAATGATGAGGGTACACCTATTAGTTTAGATGAGCCAAGAACACAAAACGCAAGAATTACACACGTTGTAGGTGAGCCTTATGGTTCTATAGTAGGTGTATCTTATAATAGAGATGATGCAGGTAACATTATATACGATATAAACTCTGAAGGTGTGCCAATTGCACAAGAAGGAGAGCGTAAAATACTAGGAGAAGGTGTGCCACCATTAACTTTAGGTTGGAGTAATACCTTTAGATATAAAGATTTTAGTATGGGCTTTTTAATAGATGGTAAATTTGGCGGACAATTATTGTCTGGTACCAATGCTTTAGGTTATAGTACAGGTTTACACAAAGAAACTTTAAAAGGAAGAGAAAACGGATTAGTAGTTTCTGGTATAGACGGAGATACAGGACAACCATTTACAACTACTGTTGCACCAGAAGATTTACAAACATACTATGGAAGAGTTAGTCGTATTGCAGAGGAATTTGTAGAGGATTCTGACTATATAAAGTTTAGAGAGTTTAGTTTAGGATATTCATTACCAGAAAAAATGCTAGAAAAAACATTTATAAGTAGTGTAAATGTATCATTAATAGCAAGAAACTTATTCTACATTTCAAGAAGCATAGATAATGTAGATCCAGAAAGTACATACAACTCAGGTAACTCACAAGGTTTAGAATATTTTGGTGTGCCATCAACTAGAAACTATGGTTTTAGTCTAAATGTAAAATTTTAAGAACATGAGAAAAATATTATTTATATTATCATTTGTACTAGTTCTTGGAGCCTGTGATAAAGGTTTTGAAGAGCTAAACGTTAACCCAACAGCACCAAATCAGGTGCCAGCTACCACTAAACTTAGTGCAGCTCAATTATATACTTCTGGTGAGCGTTATGAGAACTGGAGAGCAAATTTAATTTACTCGTCTACAATGATGCAACATTTGTCTACAACAGCAGGCTATTGGTCTGGAGATAAATACACTTGGAACAAAGGCTATGCATCTTCTATGATAGATCGTATTTACGGTAATGCTATAAAAACCGTAGAGGATATGCTTGTTCAATTAGACCAAGAAGAACAGCCAGAAGAAATGAAAGCTATTACTAGAATAATGAGAGTTTTTATTTACCACAGATTAACAGATTTGTATGGTGATGTTCCTTATTCTGAAGCTGGTAAAGCGGTATTAACAGGAAACTTAACTCCAAAATATGACAAACAGAGTGATATTTATGCAGATATGCTTAAAGAGTTAGAGGAGTCTGTAGCAGCATTAGGTACTGGTGTTTCTGGTTTTGGAGATGCAGATTTAATGTTTCAAGGAGATCAATCTCAATGGAAAAAATTTGGAAATTCAATGATGCTTAGGTTAGGTCTACGCTTAATAAAAGTAGATCCTGCTGCGGCAGAAGCTTGGGCAACTAAAGCTATAGCTGGTGGCGTAATGGAATCTAATGATGATATTGCATACATACAGCATACAGCTGGACCTGAGGGAATAAATAAAAACGGTAATGGAGAGGTTTTTACTGCAGATGCCAACCCTAGAATGAGCAAAACGTTTATAGACTTTTTACAAGGAGACCCTAGACTGCCAATTTTAGCAGCTCGTAGAAGTGATGGTAGTACAGATGTTGCAGATTTAAAAGGTTTACCAAACGGTTTAGATAGTCAATTATTAGAAGAGTCTACAGGAGAAAAAGATACAGATTTATATGCAGAACCTAACAGAAGTATTATTACTGGTGAAGGTGCGCCAATGTTTTTTCAGACTTATGCAGAAGTAGAATTTATGCTTGCAGAAGCAGCAGAGCGTTGGGGCTTAGCTGGTGGTGATGCAGCTATGCATTATAACAATGGAGTAAGAGCAGCAATGAAAATGTTAGCTATTTACGGAGATGCAGCTGTAATTGATGACTCTGCTATAGATGCTTATTTAGTAGCTAACCCTTTTGATGCAGCAAATGCATTAGAGCAAATTAATACACAGTATTGGGCAGCTACTTTTTTAAATGAGTACGAGGCTTTTGCTAATTGGAGAAGAACAGGTTTTCCTAATTTAACACCTACAAATTATCCAGGCAATGAGACTGGTGGTACTATACCAAGAAGATTAACGTACGCTACTAGCGAACAAAGTAATAACCCAGATAACTATGCTGCGGCAATTGCATCTCAAGGTCCAGATGTACTTACCACAAGAGTATGGTGGGATAAATAGTTTTTTAGTGTAATTATTTAGTTTTTTAAAAGAGGAGGAAAAAAGTATTCCTTCTCTTTTTTTTATTACACTAGTTTCTGTAATAATCTTATATTTAAAAAAGCATTCTTAAAATAGAACTCAAACCCAAAAAATGAAATTAACTAAAATACTTTTTCCCCTTATTGCAATTATTACTACTGCTGTAGTAGCACAATCTACTACGGCAGTTTCTTATGTAGATTATGTAAACCCATTGGTGGGGTCAGACTCAGAGTTTGCATTATCTAACGGTAATACCTACCCAGCAATTGCTACGCCTTGGGGTATGAACTTTTGGACTCCACAAACAGGAAAAATGGGAGACGGCTGGGGATATACCTACGATGCCCTTAAACTTAGAGGTTTTAAACAAACACATCAGCCAAGTCCGTGGATTAATGATTATGCTGCATTTTCATTATTTCCAGAAACAGGAAAATTAAAAATTAATGAAGATGATAGAGCTTCTTGGTATTCACACAAATCAGAAATTAGCAAACCACATTACTACAGTGCTTACTTGGCAGATTATGATGTAACTACAGAAATTACACCAACAGAAAGAGGAGCGCAGTTTAGATTTACATTTCCAGAATCTAAAAAATCTCATATTCTTGTAGATGGTTTTTTTAAAGGTTCTATGGTAAAAATAATACCAGAAGAACGTAAAATTATTGGCTATTGCAGAAATAATAGCGGTGGTGTACCAGACAATTTTCACAATTACTTTGTATTAGTTTTTGATAAAGATTTTGATGAGGTTTTAACTTGGAAAAAAGAAAAAGAAGGTAAAGAACAAACATCTTTTAATAAAGAAGCAGAAGGTTACCACGTTGGTGCTGCAATTAGTTTTTCAACTAAAGATGGAGAGCAAGTTACTGCAAAAGTGGCATCGTCTTTTATAAGTTTAGAACAAGCAGAAATCAACTTAAAAAGAGAAATAGGAGAAGACACTTTTAGTCAGACTAAAGAAAAAGCTGCAAATGCATGGAATAAAGAATTAGGCCGTATGGAAGTAGATGGTGGTACTGTAGAACAATACAGAACATTTTATACTGCTTTGTACAGAGTACTATTATTTCCTAGAAAGTTTTATGAGTTAAACGCTGCAGATGAAATAATGCATTACAGTCCTTACAATGGCAAAGTATTACCAGGTTATATGTTTACAGATAATGGCTTTTGGGATACATTTAGAGCTGTTTTTCCATTCTTTACTATAATGTATCCAGATTACTTAAGTAACGTAATGCAAGGCCTTGTAAATACATATAATGAAAGTGGTTGGTTGCCAGAGTGGGCAAGTCCAGGGCATAGAGATTGCATGATAGGGTCTAACTCTGCCATAAACATTACAGATGCATATTTAAGAGGTATTAGAGGTTTTGATATTGAAACCTTATATGAGGCTGTTGTTAAAAACTCAACAAGTAAAGGACCAGTTAATTCTGTTGGTCGTTTTGGAGCTGAATTTTATAATGATTTAGGATATGTTCCTTATGATGTTGGAGTTAATGAAAATGCTGCGCGTACATTAGAGTATGCATATGCAGATTGGAGTATTGCAGAATTAGGTGAAGCTTTAGGAAAACCTAAAAAAGAGGTGAAGTTATTTAGAGAACGATCTCTAAATTATAAGAATGTCTTTGATCCTAAAATAGGTTTTATGCGAGGTAAAAATAAAGATGGTTCTTGGGCAACTACGTATACGCCAGATAAATGGGGAGATGCTTTTACAGAAGGTGCTGCTTGGCACTGGACGTGGTGTGTTTTTCATGATCCGTTAGGTTTAGCAGAAGACTTTGGAGGTGTAGCTAAAATGAGGTCTAGATTAGACGATGTTTTTACTGCAGCACCTACTTTTAACGACTCTTATTACGGACAACAAATACATGAAATTACAGAAATGTTAGTTGCAGATATGGGGCAATATGCACACGGAAACCAACCCATACAACACGCTATTTATTTATATAATTGGTTAGACCAACCTTGGAAAACACAAATGCATGTGCGTAATGTAATGGATAAGCTTTATTCTTCTGCACCAGATGGTTTGTGTGGTGATGAGGATAATGGGCAAACATCTGCTTGGTACGTGTTTTCTGCTGCAGGTTTTTATCCTGTAACTCCAGGAACAGGAGAATATGCTTTGGGCAGTCCGTTGTTTAAAAGTGTAAAAATGCATTTAAGAAATGGAAACACTTTTACAGTTAATGCTCCAAACAATAGTAAAGAAAATATTTATATTGATGAGGTACAGAAAAACGGAAATAGTTATAAGAAAAACTACATTACGTTTGATGATATTATGAGTGGTTCAACTTATAATTTTGGTATGAAAAATACACCTAACAAGAATAGAGGAATGGATAAAAATGCTAAACCATACTCAATGTCCATAACAAAAAAATAATTTTAAAAATTAAGAACTGGGTTGTGCTTTACTTAAGGCATAACCCAAGTTCCTAAATGTGCTTTGCTGTTTAGTGTGTATCCTAATTTATAAGCATTAGCATCTGTTATTTCTATAATTTTACCAGGTGCGGGTATAATGTTATTTTGTAAAAGCAGTATGTTGTAAATTGCTACATCTTTAGCAGAAATAGCTTTTCCGTTTTTTATAATTGTTGTGCCATTAATTTCTAAAAGCAACTTTTCTTTTAATGAGGATATATATCCTTTTTCTTTTAACTTTTTTAGAAAATTAGTCAGTTTTGCATTGTCATTTAATATAACAATGTTTTGACCAGTTTTGTAAAATGAGAATGTATTTTCTGAGCTAATATTGTATTTTTTTAAAATACTCTTGTACTGGTTAATTTGTGTGTTGGTAAGTTTTGTTCCGTTAATGTAAACGCCTGTTTGGTCTGCGTTGCAAGCAATATCATTTTTAGACTGTATTATTTTATCTCTTAAAAGAGCGGTAATAAGTTCTGTTTGTGCATTTGGCCAAGTGTAGTTATTAGCATTTTGTATACTATTACTTAAAATAGTTTTACTGCTACCTAAAAGCATTTTTAAAGGAGCACTAATTGCTCCTTTATGACTAGCTTTTGTACTAATATCTGCGGCTTTTTCTGCTAGCCGTTTTGCTTCTTCGGCAATATGTATAGCATCATCCTTGTAGCTTTGTAGGTTAGCCTGTTCTAAACGTTCTGCTTCTCTTTGTATTCTTGCAGCTTCACGTTTCATTCTTTCTGCATCTCTAAGTAGCCTATCTGCTTCGCGCTGTAATTCTTCTGCTTCACGTTTTGTTTCATCATTACCAGATATGACTGTTTTTAATGTTTTTCCTAAGGCTTCAAACTTTGTAATAAGCGCATCAGAAGCTACATTTTTATCTAAAAACATTACTAGTTTTTTAGAATTTAGATTTACATTGTAAACTTCATTCTCATCAGCATTAGAAATCCAAGAATAAGAATTGCCAGATTTAGTCATTTTTTTAGATTCTAATTCATTTTTTAATACAGATAGTAATTCTGAGTATCTTTTTTGAGGGAATTTTGCTTTAAACTTATAACTATCATTTGTATTGCTAATAGCTATAGAAATACTACCACTACTATTATTGCTGCTAGACCTAGAATAAGACATAGAACTAGAAGAGGATGAATGTGTTGTTGGTGGTTTTGGAGGGGTTGGTATTGTTTGTGCCAGTACTGTGTTTCCTAGCAAAAATAGAATAATGTGTACGGTTAATATTGCTTTTGTTTTCATAGATTTTGTTTTTGATTTCTGCTTTAAACAGAAGTTTTTGTTGTTACATTTTACTCCTTAATTTTAAAGGTTAAGCCAACACCACGCGCGCTTTCTATAGATATGTTGTTGTCTTCTTTAAAATATTTACGGAGCCTACTAATAAAAACATCCATACTACGACCAGAGAAAAAATCGTCTGTGCCCCAAACAGCAGTAAGCAGATGATCTCTTTTTACCATTTGGTTTTTATTCTCAAAAAAATAAGCTATTAACTGAGCTTCTTTTTCTGTTAGTCGTTGTATTTTGTTATTAAAAAGTAATTGGTAATTAACAGGGTTAAAAACATAGGCGCCTATGTTGTAACTACTGTTGTTTTTTGATTGATGAATGATTTTTTGTGTTCTTTTTAATATATTTTTTAATCGTAATACTAAAATATCTGCTTCAAAAGGTTTTACTATATAATCATCTGCTCCAAGTTTTAAACCTTTTATTTTATCTTCTTTCATTTTTTTTGCAGTTAAAAAAACAAAAGGGGTTTCTGGGCTATTGTTTATTATTTTTTCTGCTAGAGTAAAGCCATCCATTTTTGGCATCATCACATCAAAAACGCAAATACTAAAAGGAGTGTTGTTGTTAGCTTCTAACATAAAAATATCTAAAGCTTCTTTTCCATCTTTTGCCCAGGTAACTGCAAAATTGTGAATTTCTAAGTATTGTTTTAAAATACTTCCAAAATCAAAATCGTCCTCGGCTAATAAAACAGTGGTTTTTTGCATTAGTTTATTGGTGTTTTAATAGTAAACGTTGTTCCTTTATGTAATTGGCTATGTAAAGCAATAGAACCATTATGTGCTTTTATAATTTGGTTAGTATAATACAAGCCTAAACCTAAACCTTTTACGTTGTGTAAATTGCCCTCTGTAACTCTGTAAAATTTATCAAAAATTAGGGGTAGGTTTTTTTCTGGTATGCCAATACCATTATCAGTTATGTTAATACAATATTCTCCGTTTATATGCTTTGTTTCTATGGTGATTTTTATAGATGCTGAACCATATTTTACTGCATTTTCTAATATGTTTAGTAATGCTGTGGTAAAATGAAATTTATCAATACGCAATAAAACCTCTGCGCTACAAACTTTGTTTACAATAGTAACGTCTTGTTGTTGTACAGATAATTTAAAATCATCAATTAAGTTTTTAAAATACTCATTATCAATAACCTGCTCTTTGTTTAGTATAATTTCTCTAGAGCTAAGGCTGTTAGTCATTACTTGATCTATTAGCTTTTGCAAACGTTCATTTTGTCTGTCTACAATATTTAATGTACTGTTAAATATAGCTTCGTTATTCTTAATTTCCGCTTTTTTTAAACTTTTAGATGCTATACTTAAAGTAGCTAAAGGTGTTTTTAACTCATGCGTAATATTATTTATAAAATCGGTTTTAATAGCTGTTATTTTTTTCTGTGTTATTAAGTTTTTTATGGCGTAGTATAAAAGCCCAATAACAATTAAAAATATTAGTACAGAGGCAAAAAATAAAAAGGCCATTCTTTTATATACAATACTTTTCCAGTCTTTAATAACTATTTTATTTTCTGTTTTTACTTCTAAATCAAAGGTGTTTATTTTTATTTCATCTTTAATTTTTTCAACAAATTCTTGCTCAGAAAACCACTTAGCGTTGTTAATGGTTTTTGCGTTTTTATCTTCAAAATCTTCGCCAAATAATCTTAATTCTTTTTTGCCAGCAGAAAATATGGTGTCATTTTTAACTTTATCTAAAAGAACAACGCTAGTTAAATTCATTTTAAAATCTACATCATACCCTAAATTTACTTTTTTAAGTTCTGCTTTAAATATTTTTTTAAACTCGGTATTTAGGCTATCACTTTTTTCTTTAGACCTACTAACAATTTGGTGTTTAGATAAACGATTGTTTTTATAATCTGCTATGTAATTTTTTAAATTATCTCCCCATATATTGTACAATGAATCTAGTTTAGTATTGTCATCTATTACAGAGATAACATCTGTAGTTTCATTAATAAAAGCTTTCTTTTTTAGTTGGTAAGTATTGTTTATTAAGTACGCCTGTATAGACGATA
The DNA here is from genome assembly GCF_030546975.1 of Cellulophaga sp. 3_MG-2023. Classification (NCBI taxonomy): domain Bacteria; kingdom Pseudomonadati; phylum Bacteroidota; class Flavobacteriia; order Flavobacteriales; family Flavobacteriaceae; genus Cellulophaga; species Cellulophaga sp. 3_MG-2023. The sequence goes on along the minus strand of NZ_JAUOPS010000007.1, from coordinate 143,148 downwards.
ACGCTATTAAAACTAGTATAGCGGTACTTATTAATATGGTTGTTTTGTTTTTCATTGGTTATTTTCTGCTAGTCAAAAATACCAATAAACCTACATTATGTACCGTAAACAGAAGTTGTTAACCCTTCGTTAACGTTAATATTCGCCCTGTTTATAGCATTTAAAGGTCTTTTGCTCTTTTGTTAATAGAACAATTTTTTTAGTTGCCTTGCCATTAACTGCCCTTTAACCTTGGCTTAACCAATAGTATGGTATAACAATCTCACATTTGTGTTGTCAATTAAAAAACAACCAATTATGAAAATTAGTAAAAAAACCAATATCTGTAGGTTGGTAGTCTTGTGTGTATTTGGGTTTGTACTACATAACGTAACAGCTCAAAAAAGTATAAAAATACATAAAGCAACAGAAATTATTAAGATAGATGGAGAAGCTACAGAAGCAATATGGCAGCAACATTTAGTGGCAGGTAATTTTATACAAACCTTGCCAGAGGCCGGAAAATCATCTAAACAAAAAACAGATATAGCTATTTTATTTGATGATAGTTACTTGTATGTTTTAGGTGTTTTATATGTTGATGATAAAAATGAAATTAGCAGCCAATTAACGGCCAGGGATGATGTGGGTAATGCAGATGTTTTTGGCATACAAATAGATCCTTTTGGAGAGGCTAGAGAAGGTTACGATTTTTCTGTTACAGCTGCAGGTGTACAGTCCGACCAAAAAATAACACCAACCGATACTTACGCAAATTACAATGTTGTTTGGCAGAGTAAAGTAAAATTGTATGCTACTAAATGGATTGTAGAAATGAAAATACCATTTAATAGTATACGTTTTCCTAAAGAGGATTTAAGCAATTTTAAGATCAATTTTCAACGTATAACAAATGCTTTAAATGAAGATGCCTATTGGAACCCAATACGGTTAGATGTAGACGGATATTTAAATCAGCTAGGAAAATTAAATGGATTAAACAGTATAGCGCCACCGCTTAATTTGTCTTTTAATCCGTTTGTATCTGTAGTAACAGAAAAGAGTCCTACTGGCACTAAAAATACAACTTTTAATGGTGGTTTAGATGTAAAGTATGTGCACAAAAATGCATATACATTAGATGTTTCTCTTATTCCAGATTTTAGTCAGGCACCATCAGACGATCAAATTTTTAATCTATCTCCTTTTGAAGTAAAGTTTAATGAAAATAGACAGTTTTTTGTAGAAGGCACAGAGATTTTTGACAAAGGAGGCTATTTGTATACACGTAGAATAGGAGGTGAGCCAATATCTAAAAATAACATTAATTTATTTGAAGATGAAGATGTTGTAGAAAACCCAGTTACATCTAACATTATTAACTTAATTAAATTTACTGGCAAATCTAAAAACGGATTGTCTATTGGTGTGTTAAACGGAATTACAGCAAAAAGTGTAGCTCACATAAAAAACACAACAACTAATAATTTTAGAAAATTTAAAACTAATCCACTAAGCAATTACAATGCAATTGTTTTAGATAAAGCATTAAAAAATAACTCATCAGTAACCTTTATAAATAACTCTGTATTACGCAGTGGCGCTGTTTATGATGCTAATTTAACAGCATTATTGTATAGGTATTACAATAAAAATAGAACGTACTCTATGTACTTTAAAAAGGCACTTTCGCAAAAATATTTTTCTGATAAAAAAGATGAATTTGGACACGAGTATTATGGTTATGCAGGCAAAGTAAGTGGCAAATGGCGAGGTGGAGCATCTATTAAATTACTAGATGATAAATTTAACTCTAATGACTTTGGCTATTTGTCTAGAAACAATGAGCTGCGCTTTAGAGGAGATTTAAGTTATACCAATAATAAGCCTAAAAAAATATTCTCTAGATATCAAGTTTTTTTAGATCACCAGCAGAGGTACTATTACAGTTTAATGAAGCAAGAACAAACGTATTATAAGTTGGGAACCTATGGTGTCTTAAAAAAAAACAACCATACATTTTTTACAGAGTTTAGATACATAGAAGAAAGTAAAAATTTTTTTGAGGCACGTACAAAAGACAAACACTTTAATATACCAGCACAAGCAGAAACATTTTTAGAATACCAAACAAATGATAACAAAGCAGTTTCTATAGCCGGTTATATGGTTTTAGTAAAATATTTTAATTCTGATATTTATAATAGAGAGTTTATAGCAGGTTATGGACTTAACGCAAGAGTTGGTCAGCATTTTTCATTATACTTTAGTCAAGATTTAGAAAATAAACCACAGGGCGTAGGCTTTTTAACAAAGCAAAATAATAGTATAATTTTTGGTAGTAGAAAAGTAAACCAACTTAGTAATGCCTTTACTTTAAATTATGCTGTAAACTCTAAATTAAATTTAAATATGCGTCTGCGTCATTATTGGATTACTGTAGATTATAACAATCAATTTTCATTAAAAGAAAATGGAGATTTTGCTACAAATAGTTTTAACATAAACCCAAATGATTATGATGATAATTTTAACCAGTTTAATATAGATTTTATATCTAAATGGCAGTTTGCACCAGCCAGTGAAATTAGTTTAGTTTGTAAACTAGGTTCTAATTATTACAATACAGAAGTAAACTCTAATTATGGCACAAATTTAAAAGGTGTTTTAGAAGAAAAAAATAGCACTACAGTATCTTTAAAAATGACATACTTTTTAGATGCAAATATTTTAAAGAAGAGAAAAGGCTAAAAATAAGAATTACTATAACTGTCTACTGTAATTGCTTTTAAATTATGAACAATTAGATGGTCTAAAATTGTTTTAGAATCATAAGTTGTAAAAAGATTATTTGATGAAAACGCAATAGATTCTACTCTTAAAAAATATAATTCTGTTATAAGTTTAACGTTTACACTAGGTAAAATTAGTCCTTTTTCTTTGGCACTATTTAAAAGATTTAAAATGGTAGAATAAGAAAGTTCTTTTCTAAAATTATCAAAAGTAGTATAGGCGTGTGGGTAATATTTTTTTAAACCAAAAATAAACGAGGGTTTAAAGTATCTAAGATACTCAAACCCTCGTTTGTATATTAATATAATAGTAAGTATATCGTCATTAGTATTGTTTTTAACAATCTCATTAATATCCAATTTATAATCGTTTATTAAAGACGCAACACTTTTGTTCACTAAAGTTTCTTTGTTTTTAAAATGTACATAAATCGTTTTTTTAGATATCCCTAGTGTTTTTGCTAATTCATCTAAAGTAATACGTTTGCTGCCAAATTTTGTAAAACTGGCTTTAGCACATTCTAAAAGCTCTTTTTTAGTGATCATTACTACTTATCTTATTTCCAACCACCACCAAGAGCTTCATATAAATTTACAATACTTGTTAGTTGTTGTAATTTGCTATCAATAATATTAAGCTCTGCATTTAAAGCACTTTCTCTGGCAGTTAATAAATCTAGGTAGTTTGCGTACCCGTTTTTAAGTAATTCTTCTGAGTTTTGTTCTGCTCTGCGTAAAGCTTCAACTTCTTTTTGTCTATACTCATATTTTTCAGTTTCTGCATTGTAAGTATACAAGGCATTAGAAACCTCAGAGCCAGCTGTTAAAAGTGTCTTTTTAAACTGTAATAAAGATTGCTCTTGTTGTGCCAATGCAACTTCTTTTTGTGTTTTTAGCTTACGCTGATTAAAAATAGGCTGCGTTAAACCACCAACAATATTTGCAAAAAGTGAGTTAGCATCCAACAACTTATCTAACTCTAAACTTTGGTAACCTCCAGAAGCTGTTAATGTTAAAGATGGATAAAAACTGCTACGAGCTACATTTGTAAGCTCAAAAGAATTTATTAAACCATATTCAGCAGCCATAACATCTGGTCTGTTGCTAAGTAGGGTAGAGGGTACACCAAGAGCCAAATCTGTCTCTATTTTTTGTATGTCTAAACTACTTCTTTTAAAGTTTTGGGGAGCCTTACCTAATAATATACTTAATGTATTTTCTGTTCTAAATATTGCAGCTTCAATATCTACCTTTAAAGCTTTTGCACTATTGTATTGTGCTATGTTTTGGTCTACTGCAACTTGCGTTACATTACCAGCATCTTTTAAGGCTTTAATTGTTTCTACACTACTTTCTCTAGTTTTAATTGTTTCTTTAGTAATAGCTAATTGAGCATCTAAAGCCAATAAATTATAGTACGTATTTGCTATACTAGAAATAAGTTGCGTTTTTACAGCTTGGTGACCTGCAACACTTTGCATATAAGCAGCCTGTGTAGCTCTTTTGTTACTTCTAATTTTTCCCCAGATATCTGCTTCCCATGATAGGTTAGCAGTAATATCATACTGGTCTGTAGATGTGTTACTTAAAAAAGAACCAAACTGACTGTTTTTAGATAATTCTTGGTGTGTGTAATTAGGGCCAACACTTAATGTTGGAAAATATCCTGCTTTACCCTGCTTAGCATAAGCTTCTGCAGCAGCCAATTGTTGAATAGCAATTCTAATATCTAAATTGTTTTGCAAGCCTTCTGCAATGTACTGCTCTAAATAATTATCAGTAAATAAATTTTTCCAAGACACATTTGCCATAGATATACTATCTGTAGGCAAATTGTCTGTTCTGTATAAGGCCTCGGTTTCTGGTAACTCTGGCCTGTTGTAATCCTTAGCAACAAAACAACTTTGTAGTGTAAAAGCAACAACTACTATTAGTGCTGTTTTGCTAATAAATTTATATTTTATTGTAGATCTCATAGTTCTTATTCTTCTGTAGTTTGAATTGCTGGTTTACCAGAAACTTTTTCTTGTAACCATTGAAATAAAATAAACAGTATTGGAATAACAAATACACCTAATATTGTACCTATTAACATACCACCCGCTGCACCAGTACCAATAGAATTGTTACCTTCTGCACCAACACCTTTTGCTAACGCTAATGGCATTAAACCTAAAATAAAAGCAAAAGAGGTCATTAAAATTGGTCTTAAACGAGACTTAGCACCGTCTATAGCAGCATCTACAATAGATTCGCCTGCTTTTCTGCGTTGCAGAGCAAACTCCACAATTAATATGGCATTTTTAGCAAGTAGACCAATAAGCATTATTAGTGCAATTTGAAAGTATATGTTATTTTCTAATCCTAAGAACTTAGTACTAATATAAGCTCCAAATACACCAAATGGTAGAGATAACACTACTGCAAATGGCAGCAAGTAGCTCTCGTACTGGGCACTTAATAAAAAGTAAACAAATAAGATACTTAGTATAAAAATAAATGTAGTTTGGTTACCAGCACTTACTTCTTCTCTTGTTAAACCAGAATATGCAACGGTGTAATTACTAGGTAATTTGGCTGCTTCTTCTTCAATAATTCTAATAGCATCACCCGTACTAAACCCATCATTAGTTGCTCCTGTTATTTTTGTAGAATTAAATAAGTTAAAACGAGTTACAGATTGTGGGCCATATACACGCTCTAAGTTTACAAATTGTGTAATAGGCGTCATTTCACCAGCATCTGTTCTAACATACATACTGTTTAGGTTTTCAATACTAGCTCTATCCTCAGGTAATGCCTGTATGTATACTCTAAATTGTTTTCCAAATCTAGAAAAATCTGATGCGTATACACCACCAATATACCCTTGTAAAGTAGAGAAGATACTGCTAACAGACACTCCTTTTTCTTTAGCTAGTGGTACATTAATATCCATCTCATACTGTGGGTAACTCGTATTAAACGAAGATTGTGCATACTTAATTTCTGGATGAGACATTAAAGCCATTGCAAACTCTTTGTTTGTTTTGTCTAAGTCTGTAAATTCACCTCCAAATTTATCTAGCAAGTTAACCTCAAAACCAGCAGAGTTACCAAAACCACGTATACTTGGTGGAGAAAAGAAAATAATATTGGCTTCTGGCATTGTAGATACTACACCAAATAACTTACCTGTAATTGCTTGTACAGATGTAGAAGGATCTTCACGCTCTGTCCAATCTTTTAATTTAATAATACCAAAACCGTAGTTGGTACCAGCACCACTAATTAAACTTCTACCTTTAATAAAGTTAACAGCGGCAATACCTTCTATACCGTTTATTTTAGAATATAAATTACGAGCAACAGCATCAGTTCTATCTAAAGAAGAACCCGCAGGTAATTCTATGTTAGCAAAAATAATACCTCTATCTTCATCTGGTACAAAACCTGTTGGTGTTGTTTGTGAAGCCCAGTAGATACCTACACCTGCAATTATTAATAATAATACAGATACAAATTTTCTCTTGTATAAAAATTGAAGCGATTTACCATACCTGTTTATAGTAGCATTAAAACCACGGTTAAACAAAGTGTAAAAACGTTGTAAAGGACTTTTGCCTTTTAACTCTTCATCATGTTTATGTTCTTTTAATAATAAAGCACATAAAGCCGGACTTAATGTTAATGCGTTTACTGCAGAAATTAATATGGCAATAATTAAAGTAACTCCAAATTGCTCATAAAACACACCAGTAGGACCAGTAATAAATGTTACCGGAATAAATACGGCCGCCATTACTAATGTAATAGATATAATGGCTCCAGAAATCTCGTTCATTGCTATAAGTGTAGCCTTTTTAGGGTTTTTAACCCCTTCATCCATTTTTGCATGGACGGCCTCTACCACAACAATAGCATCATCTACCACAATACCAATAGCCAGCACTAAAGCAAATAATGTTAAAAGGTTAATTGAGTACCCAAAAACATTAAGGAAAAAGAATGTACCAATAATAGATACAGGAACTGCAATTGCAGGAATTAAAGTAGATCTAAAATCTTGCAAAAAGATAAATACAACTAAGAAAACCAATAAAAAGGCTTCAACAAGTGTACTAATTACTTTTTCTATAGATGCGTTTAAGAATAAACTTGTGTCATAAGGAACAAATATATTTAAACCCTCTGGTAGGTCTTTTTCTACAGAGGTTAAAGTAGTTTTAATATTCTCTATAATCTCCTGAGCATTAGAACCTTTTGTTTGAAAAATACCCATAAATACAGCAGGGTTTCCTAAACTCATTGCGTTAGAAGAGTAAGATTGTGCATCTAATTCTATTGTTGCAACATCATTTAAACGTAAAAATTCTCCGTTACCTAATGCTTTAATTATAATATCTCCATATTGTTTTTGCTCTTTAAAACGTCCACTATATGTTAATGTGTATGTAAAAGCTTCACCATTATTTTCTCCTAAAGAACCAGCAGCAGCCTCTAAATTTTGTTCTGCTAAAGCAGCAGAAATATCTGATGGTATTAGATTATAAGCAGCTAGCTTTTCTGGTTTTAACCAAATACGCATAGCATAGTCTTGCTGAGAAAATACAGATACATCACCAACACCACTAATACGTTGCATTGCTGGTATAACGTTTATTTTTAGGTAATTCTGAATAAATGTAGCATCATAATCTTCATTCTCAGAATACATAGATATAAACATTAAAGCACTAGTTTCTTGCTTTTGTGTAGTTACACCTGTTTGTATTACTTCTTGCGGTAATAGCGGATTTGCTCTTGCAACACGGTTTTGTACGTTTACAGCAGCAATATCTGCATCTATTTCCTGATCAAAATAAACTGTAATTTCTGCAGTACCATTGTTTGATGCTGTAGAGGTAATATAACTCATACCTTCTACACCGTTAATTTGCTCCTCTATAGGAATAATTACACTCTCTAATACAGTTTCTGCATTGGCTCCTGTATATGATGCCGACACCTTAATTGTTGGTGGCGCAATATCTGGGTATTCTTCTATTGGTAAACTTGTTATACTTATAACACCAAGTACAACAATTATAATAGATATTACTGTTGAAAGAACGGGCCTTTCAATAAATGTTTTTAACATAACTAAATAAATTTAGAGTTTTTAGTTTTTAAATAATGTAGCTATAGGTTTTATGGCATCATCAAAAGAAGTTTCTTGAGGAGCTATTACCACACCATTTTTTAATTTGCCTACACCAGTTGTAACAATTTTGTCTTTAAGATCTAAACCAGATTCTACAACATATAAATTATCTACAGTAGACTTTATTTTAATGATAGATGTAGTTACCTTATTATTTTCTCCTACTTTAAATATCATTACATTACCTTGCTGTTCGTAAGTTGCTTGTTGTGGTACAACAATTGCATTTTTAAACGTATTTGGTATTTGTATTTTACCACTGTTACCATTTGTTATTAAACGGTTAGGGTTGTTAAATATGGCTCTTAAACTTACGGTACCAGTGTTAGGGTTTATTTGTCCTGTACTAGTTTGTATTTTACCTTTTTCAGAATACGTACTGCCATTTGCTAAAATTAAGCTTACCTCTGGGTAATTTGCTAATTTTTCATTTAAGGTTTTACCTTCTGCTTTTTCTAAAAAGTCTAAATATTGTGTTTCGTTTAAGCTGAAAAATGCATAAACTTTACTAATATCACTAACTGTAGTAAGTGGAGTAGGGTCACTTGGACTAATTAACGCTCCTTCTCTAAAATTAATAGCACCAACATAACCATCTACAGGACTTTTAATTGTAGCATAGCCAATATTTGCACTTACACTACTGTAATTAGCTTTTGCTTGTGCTAAATTAGCTTTTGCTGTTTCTAGTTGTACTGCACTAATAATATTTTTTTCTACTAGTGGTATTAATTTGTTAACCTCTACTTGGGCAACGTTAATACGTGCTTTTGCAGCACCAGCATCTTGACTTAAAGACTGTGTTTCTAATCTAAATAAAACCTGACCTTTACGTACTTTTTGCCCTTCGTCTACTAATACTTTTTGTATGTAACCAGATGTTTTTGCCCTAACATCACTATTTATAATACCTTCTATTGTAGTAGGGTACTCTTTGTAACTTGTTACTGTTTTAGTTTGTAATTGTGCAACCGGAAACGGTGCTGGTGGTGCCTGTGGTGCTTGCTGTTCTTGCTTGCTTCCACAGCTAACAATGACTAGGAATGCTGCCATTGGAATTATAATTCTACTAATAGTTCTCTTTTTCATCTTAATTCTGTCTTTATAGGTTAATGTTGTCCACGTTTAGTTTTGAAATGGACGTAATTGCTTGGTTTAAAAATTGTATGTAATTGTTATGAAATGTTAAATCAAATTTTTCATCTTCTGCAGTGGTTTCTAAATCATTAATTTCATTTTTATAATCTCTAACTTCTTGGTGTAGCTCTTTTTCTACTTCCCATTTCTGAATCATATTAGAAATGTGACTTTTAATTTTATTGGAAGTAATAACATAGTATTTTTTACGATCACCAGTTTTAGTAAAATATTCTATCTCTTTTATATCTGTTAAATAATTTAGCTGAGTTGATATGGTACTTTTACTAGCGCATAATAATGATACTAAATCTTCAAAAGTTGTCCCTGTTTTTCCTGTTAGGATAATATAAGCAAGCACCCTAGAAGCTATAGGAGAATATCCATTGTTAGATTCTATATGCACTCCTAGCTTTTCTACTAGTGTACCTTTTTTGCTGCACATATTCTTCTTCATTTGCAATACCCTTTTTTTTATTAGTATTTATTTTAATTTCTCTTTTTAGATTTAAAAAGAAGTGCAAAGATATAATTGGTTCGGTAAGTTCCGAACTAAACGAAGTTAATTAAATGTTAAAGGAAGTTATTTGTTTATATTGTTAATTGTCAGTATGTTAAATTGTGTTATTGCTAAGTTTTAACTACTTTTTTTGTTTATTTTATGAAGATAAAACGCTTGTTTTTTTACATGTTAACCTTTGTATATGTAAAAAATCGCATAAAGAGTAACGTGCTCTATATGCGATTTAAAACTAGATAAAAAAATACGGCGATATAAGAAAACTTATACCGCCGTATTAAATGAACTAAAAATCTAACTACTAATATCCTGGATTCTGATCAGCTTGTGTCAATTCAGAATTCTTTTCTATTTCTGTTTCTGGAATAGGGAATAAATCATTTTTAGACGAATATCCTGTTCCTGCTAATTCTGTTGCAGCTTTACCCCAACGAACTAAATCCCAAAAACGTTGTCCTTCATGAGCTAACTCTAAGAACTTTTCATTTACAATAGCCTCAAATAAATCATCACCAGCTAAAGATGCATCTACATCTGCTAAACCAGCTCTGTTTCTAACTTTATTTAACTCGGCTCTTGCCAAACCATCTTTGTTGTCTTTATTATAAGCTTCGGCAGCTAATAACAATAGTTCTGCGTAACGGAATAATTTATAGTTTGTACCATAGTTTAATTCTTTTACGCCATCTGCACTAGTATCTTCTTCTTTAGTAGCATACTTAATTCTAATACCACCTTCATAATCCCAAATAGAACCTCCAGTTGCTGCAGACTCATCTACGCTACCACCAGCAGCAATTAACTCTTCTTCTGTCATTACAGTAGCTAATTTACGGTCTGTATCACCAGCTGCATCAAAAGCATCCATAAGTTTAGCTGTTGGTAGGTTAAAGCCCCAACCATTAATTAAACCTACTGTAGATACATCAAAAATACCATCACCTCTAGGTCCCATTAACTGTATATGTATGTTGTTTTCGTTTCTTCCGCCCCAAGCAAAGTTACCCCAGTCTCTTCCGGTAGTAGAAATAAAACCAATTTCAAATAAAGATTCCTTTCCAAACTCATAATCTATAGCCCACGCATCTGCAGCAGTTGCTTCTAAGTCGTGCGCTGGATTAGAAATTACAGCTTCAAAAAACGGAATAGCTTCTCCGTATAAGCCTTCAAAAACTAATACTTTACCCATTAAAGCTTGTGCAGCACCTTTAGATACTCTAAAGTCTTCTGCTAAAGCTGTTTTATCTGGTAGACCAGCAATTGCATCTGTTAAATCTGCTTTTACTTGTGTGTAAATATCAGCTCTAGGAGACTTAGCAATTCCAAATTCATCTGCTGTAGATGGTATTGTTAATCTTAAAGGGATATCACCAAACATTGTAGTAAGCTCAAAATAAGACCAAGCTCTTAAAAATTTAGCTTCAGCTAATGCTAATTCTTTGTTACTTAAATCACTGTCTTTAATGTTTTCTATAACTAAGTTTGATAATGAAATTGTTCTGTAAAACAAGTTCCATACACTTTCTATAGATTGGTTAGATGTAGATACGTTTGCATAATCATCTATATCTTGTAATTGTGGTTGATCACCACTATTACCTCCAGCAGCATTCATATCATCACCAGGTAATTGTTTTACTAAAAATGCACTATGCCAATCTACAGAGTAGGTGTGTTGCATTAAGTCATAAATACCAATTATGGCAGCGTCTACGTTTTCTTCTTCAAGAAAAAACGTTTCCAAATCTTCTCCGTCTTCTCGCGGATTTGTTGTAAAATCCTCACTACATGCAGTAACTCCTCCAATAAAAAGGATAGTTACCATTGCGATTATAATTTTTTTCATAATAATATATCTATTTATTAAAAGTCTAATGATAAGCCAAATACTGTTTTAGCAGCAGTTGGATAAAAACCTCTATCTACACCAATAGAATTATAGCTAAAGTTACCAATTTCTGGGTCTAAGCCTTTATAGTCTGTAAACGTAAAGTAATCATCTAAAGATACATAGATTCTTAAATTGTTTATTTTTAGTCTTTCTGCAATCTTCTTAGGTAGTGTGTAACCAACTTGTATTTGCTTAATTCTCATATAAGAACCATCTTCTACCATTAAATCTGTATCATAAGAATCTATTACATTGGCAGCACCAGGAAAAGTAGCTACATCACCAGGTTGTGTCCATCTTTCGTTATAAAAATGTACTGGCTTGTTAGTAATAGGTCTAGATGGTTGGTGGTAGGTAGCAAAAATATCGTTACCAATTGTACCTTGAAATTGTAAGTTAAAATCAAACGCCTTGTAACCTAAAGCAATGTTACCACCAAATAAAACATCTGGGTGAGGAGAACCTACCTTTACTTTATCTGCGTTATTTACAATATTATCTCCGTTAGTATCTACTTTTATAACTTCTCCGGTAGCAGTATCTATACCATCTGTTTTATAACCGTAGAAATACCAAGATGGTTGCCCTTCTGTAAAACGAGTAACACCATCAGGATTTTGTTGTGCACCAGCACCAATAATAGAAGCTCCTTCTGGAACAAATAATATCTCTGTTACTTCATTTTTTAAAGTTGATAGGTTAGCGTTAAAATCATATCTAAAACCACCACTTGTTGTGTCTCCATAACCAAGTTCAAATTCCCATCCTTTATTTTCTATAGTACCAGCGTTAAATTCGTTAGATTGAAAACCTGCAGAACCAGGAGTAATTAAACCACCATTGTTAACAATAGCATCTTTTGTAGTTTTTTTGTAGTAATCTACAGAGAAATTTAATCTGTTTTCAAAAGCTCTAAAGTCTGCACCAAAATCTAACTGCTCAGATGTTTCCCAAACTAAGTTAGGGTTAGAGTATCCAGAAATTTGAGCACCTGTTGCACCTTCATAATTAATACCTACACCATTAATAGCTCTAATAACATACGTTTTATCTGCATTACCTATTAAGTTACTTCTACTACCATTTTGTCCCCAACTGGCTCTTAATTTAGCGTAGTTTAATTTAGAATCTTCTTTCCAAAAATCTTCTTTAGATAATACCCAACCAGCAGAAAAAGCAGGGAATGTACCAGCTCTATTAGCTTCTGGGAATTTATCAGACTTATCTCTTCTTATAGATGTTTCAAATAAATATTTACCAGCAAAATCATAAGATAATCTACCGTACATAGAAACCATATTATCTGGAGCAGGTAAAATATCTTTAACCTCTACAGTGTAACCAGGCAAGTCTAAATCAAAACCAGTAAATTGGTCTATATCTACAGAACCGTTTCTAGACAAAACAGTTTCAAACCTTGTTTCCTCTGCAGAGTAACCAGCTAATAATGTAAAGTTATGATCGTTAATTGCTTTAGTGTATGTAGCAAAGTTTTCCCATAACCACTTTTTAGTTTCATACTTAGTTTGTGATGTAGTATACTTTGTATTTGCAGCTTCAGAAGATACGTAGTAAGGAATTACGTTGTTTCTAACTTCTGTTTTTCCGTTTTCATAACCAAATCTAGATGTAAAGTTAAAACCTTCAAATAAATTAAACTTTAAGTAAGCAGATCCTAAAAACTGATCTGTGTCTGTTATAGTTTTATTAATATCATTAGCAAAAGCAACAGGATTAATTACCTCACCAGTAGAATAGCTTGGGTAACCGTAAACACTACCATTGTTTGCTGTTAATACAGGAACACCATTATCTGTAGCTCTGTCATACACAGACTGTGGTACTTGACCATTTGAATAAGTTACAGGAGTTAACGGATCTATAATTAGCATATTTTGAATAACACCTCTGGTATCACTATTTTCTTGAATACCGTTTTTGTCTGTAATAGAGTAAGTTGCATTTACACCAGCCTCTAACCAGTCTGTAATATCTGCTTTAATGTTTGCTCTAAAAGTAGAACGCTCAAAAGAAGAATTGCCTTTACCAACTATACCGTCTTGGTTTAAGTTAGATGCAGACATATAGTATGATAATTTTTCTGTAGCACCAGAAAGGTTAACATCATTTCTAAACATTAATGCATTATTAAATGTTTCGTCTATCCAATCTGTATCATAACCATTTAAAGCAACATTAGCTTGTCCGGCTTCATTCATATACTGTACAAATTGTTCAGCATTCATTAATTCCATATTGGTTTTAACGGTTTGTATAGCTAGTTGTGAGTTAAAACCAACTTTTAAACCACCTTGCTTACCTCTTTTAGTAGTTATAATTACAACACCGTTTGCACCTTCTGTACCATAAATTGCAGCAGAAGCAGCATCTTTTAAAATTTCTAGGTTAGCAATATCACCAGGAGCAATATCTACAATTGAAGAAGTTTTCATACCATCTACAATGTATAAAGGATCTGAGTTACCACTTGATCCAGCACCTCTAATTCTAATTTTAGCTCCAGAACCTGGCGCACCAGAAGAAGAAGAAACAGTAACACCAGAAGTTCTACCTTGTAAAACTTGTTCTACCCTTTGTCCTGATGTGCTTTTAATATCTTTACTGTCTATACTAGAAATTGCACCTGTTACCAAGCTCTTTTTCTTAGACCCATAACCTACAATTACAACCTCGTCTAAGGCTTGTGCATCTTCTTGTAGAGTAACATTAATTGTTGTTTTAGCTCCTACAGTTATGGTTTGTGCAACCATACCTATATATGTAAAGTCTAATTTGTCTGTAGCTTTTACATTATCTATAGTGTAGTTACCATCAAAATCTGTACTGGTACCATTTGTGGTTCCAGATACAATAACGGTTACACCACCAAGTGGTATACCGGCTTGGTCTGTAACAAGACCACTAATAGTCTTTGTCTGCGCAAATGCTGTTTGTGTAATAATAATTACAAGTGTAGCAATCACGTGTTTTAACCTTATTATCATATTAAAAAGTTTAAGTTAGTAAAATAGTTTTTTTGTTAGTTTTAATGTTTATTTTTTTTTGATTTTGTCTTAGTTCTTCATACGTTTTTTTTCTTTTATGTGTTGTTAGTAATTATTGTGTTTGGTTTTAATTGTTGTGGTTTATGCTTGGTATTATACGATGTACATTATTATAAATATGAGGAGGGCAATAATTGCAATAATTAAGCCTATTTCTACAAGGCGCCTCCATTTAGTGTAGTTAACTTTCATACTTTCAAATATACCTACAGATGTAAATTAGTTGTTAAAACATTTAAAGCGTTCACTACAAAATATGTAGCAAACACTAGTAAATGCGCTTATTTGCAACATTTGTAGCATTGTATGCAACATACGTTTTATTAAATAGGTGTATGTTGTAGCATTGTAGTACTTTAAAATGTTAAAGTTGTAGCTGTGTAGTATGTTTAATTACCAATTTGTGCTTTATATGTTATAGTAAACAAGTAAAAAGCAGCTAATTTTAACATATTTCTGCGTGTTTTTTTAACAGGTACTTATACCTATTTTATAAAAACATTAAGATATAAAAGGGTAGTAATAGAATAATTATGCCACTTTAAAATGCATAATTATTGTTTTTAAAATGATACTATACTCGTTTGTAATAAGACTGCAATTAAGCTATTTAGGATTGGTTGGTTTAATATCTGTAGGTAATAAATCAAAGTAGTTTTTAAAGCATTTAGTAAAGTAAGATGGTGATGAAAAACCAACTTTGTATGATACCTCACTAATGTTAGAGTTGCCCATTTCTATTATTTGTCTTGCTTTTTGTAAACGTATGTTACGTAAAAATTCGCTAGCGGTTTGGTTTGTGAGTGCCTTTATTTTGCGGTAAAACTGACTTCTACTTAAATTTAACTCAGATGCTAAAGACTCTACATTTAATTCGGGATCGTCTATATTATCATTTATATATACCAATACTTTTTGAATAAACTCTTTGTCTAAAGATGTAGTGTTTATATTCTTAGGTACATCATTTATCAAACTAAAATATTTATTAAAAATAAGTTGCCTGCTTGTAATTAACTGTGATACTCTTAGTTTTAAAAGTCTCATATCAAAAGGCTTTACCATATAAGCATCTGCTCCGGTCTCTATACCTTCTATACGGTCGTCAATTCTTGCTTTTGCGGTAAGCATTAATAAAGGAATATGACTTGTTCTAAGATCGTTTTTTATGCTTTTACAAAACTTATAACCATTCATTTCTGGCATAATAACATCTGTAATAATAACGTCTGGTAAAGATTCTTTTGCAATTTTTAATCCTTCGGCGCCATTAACAGCAGTAAGTACTTTGTATAAGTGTTTAAATTCATTTTTAATGTAATTTCTTAACTCTGTGTTGTCTTCTACAATTAATAGTGTGTGTAAATTAGGAGCACTATCTAATTCATTTTCAGTATCATTTGTGGTACTTTCTTTTTTTATTTGGTCATTTTTGTTAATAGTTGTGTTTGCAATATCTGGTACAATTTCTTCAGTACTAAAGTGCGACTTACCTGCTGGTAGTATAATTTTAAACTTGGTGCCTTTACCAACAGTACTATTAACTTCTACTTTTCCTTTGTGTAACTGCACAAAACTTTTCACTACTTCTAAACCAATACCTGTACCGTCATAATAGGTCTTGTTTAAATTATCTACCTGATAAAAGCGCTCAAAAATACGTTTTACTTGTTCTTTTTTAAGTCCAGGCCCAGTATCTGATACTGTAATTTTTATTGCTTTAACCGGAGTTATAGGGTTAACTAAAGGCAGTATTGCTAGTTTGTTTTTAGGTTCTAACTTAATTTTTATTGCGCCTCCGTTTGGTGTAACTTTCATTGCGTTAGACAAAATATTGAAAATTATTTTTTCAAGTTTGTTTTCATCTGCCCAAATAGGAATGTCATCTAAGACAGAACTTACCCATAAGTTTATATTTTTAGAGTTGGCTTCCTCTGTAAAATGACTAGCTATTTCTTTTGTAAAAGCAACTAAATTAAGTTCTCTAACCTTTATGTTTACTTTGTTTAATTCTAATTTTCTAAAATCTAAAAGTTCGTTTATTAAACGGTAAAGTCTGTCTGTGTTTTTATGTATTATATTTAGTTTTTCCTTAGTTCTTGTTGGTAAATTAAGACTAGTATCACTTAAAATATCTTTTAAAGGATTTAAAATAAGTGTTAGCGGAGTTCTAAATTCATGCGATATATTGGTAAAGAATTGAAATTTTTTCTCGTCTAAATCTTTTTCTTGTAAACGCTTATCTCTTTCGTTATTAATTATTTGCTTTTCTTTAATTCTGCTTTGTGTCATTTTATTAAGCATATAAATGCCCAATAAAAACAGTAGGATATAAGCTATTACTGCCCAGACACTTTTCCACCAAGGTGGTAAAATAGTAATTTTTAACTCTAAATGATCTTCGTTCCAAACACCATCATTGTTAGATGCTTTTAGTTTAAATATATAATTACCTGGATCTAAATTTGTGTAAGTTGCGCTCCTAACTGCACCTACATAGTTCCAGTTTTTTTCATATCCTTCTAAGTAATATGCATATTCATTTTTTTCTGGTCTTGTGTAGTTTATACCAGAATACTCTATAGTAAATACAGCCTGTTTACTGGTAAGACTAATACTATCTGTTTCTGAAATTACTTTTTTTAATGGTGACTTGTGTTGTGTAGGAGTTACTTTTTTATTAAATAACTTAAAGTCTGTTAAGTATATAGAGGTTAAGTTTTTATTCGTCTGTATTTTTTTAGGGTCAAAGTAATCTACTCCTTTGTAATTGCCAAAATACAGTTGCCCTTTACTGTCTTTAAAGGTTGCATTAATATTAAAATCGTTAGACAATAAACCGTCATTGCTGGTGTAATTGGTAATGTTATTGTCTGTTACGTTTATTTTAGAAATTCCTGAGTTTCCTGTAACCCATATATTACCTTCTTTACATTCTATAATACCACATACATTTTCTTCGGTTAGCCCGTTAAATTTATTAAACCATTTAAAGGTGTCTAATTTTGGATTGTATTTACTTAAACCAGCTCCTTTGGTTCCTATCCAAATATTACCAAGAGTATCTTCATGTAATGTTAAAATATGATTAGCGCTAGCTTGGTTTTTATATTCTTTAGACATACGTGAAGACATAGGCGTAACTATAAAATTACCGTTGGTCATTTTTTTAACACGAAATAAACCAACTGTTGTTCCTAGCCAAATGTTATCTTCCTTGTCTACTAACACTTTCCAGACATCACTAACGGTAATATCATTTTTAACAAAAATCTCTGTGTTGTGATGGGTTATTTTCTCTGTTTTAGGGTTGTAAGAGTGTAGACCTTTGTAAAAAGATCCAATCCAAATGGTTCCTTCAGAATCTTCATCTATACTTAAAATAGTATTAGAGCTTAATTTACCAGCTGTATTTTCTATATTAAAATTAATGAATTTGTTAGAGCCCTTTTTTAGCATATAAATACCATTGTCCCAACTGGTGGCCCAAATATTTTCTTTACTATCTATAAAAATAGCTTCAATATAATCGCTAGTTAGTCCGCTATATGTACTTTTATCCTTAATGTTAATGTGGGTAAACTTGTTTGTTTTTGGATTTAAAACGTCTATGCCGCCACCATCCATACTAATCCAAAGTTTACCATTTTTATCTTGTGCAATACCAGTAACAGAACCAATTTGTAGTGAATTGGGAGTGTTGTTAAGGCTTTCTATATTATTAAATTTGTCATATAATTTATCATAAACAGCAACGCCAGAGTTGTAGTAGCCCATCCAAATACGCTCATTTTTATCTAAAAATAAAGACCAAATAGAATTGTACAGAATACTTTTTTCATCTGTTTTACTAGATAAGTAGTTTTTTATAATGTTACCATTTGTGTTTATATGAAAAAGGCCATTGTTTTCAGAACCTAACATAATTGTATTGTCTGGTAACTGAATAATAGAGAAAATCTTAGTATCTGCAATTGGGTAGTTACGCGTGTTTAGTAAATCATCAATTTTGTACAAACCATTATTAATAGTACCAACCCAAATATTGTTCTTTTTATCAACCAATAATGACTGTATGCCTTCTTTTATTGCAGAAGAGTTGTCATCTGTATTTAATAAGGACTGTTTTAGTTTGTTGGTATTTGTATCATACTCTTGCAAACCTACATTTGTGCCAGCGTAAATTTTATTGTTATGGTCTAGTTTTAAAGCATAAATACTTATAGGTAAATATTTGTATTGATTTTCAATTTTCTCAGCTTTTAAGGTTTTTAGATTTAGTTTAAACAATCCTAAATCATAAGTACCTATAAATAAATTTCCATTACTATCACCTTCTAAACTACGTATAGATATGTTTATCTTATTTTCTTTTTCGTCGGTAGTTAAATGTACTTTTTTAAACTGATCTTTATCTCTGTCATATACATTTAATCCTTCTTCTGTTCCAAACCAAAGTCGGTTTGTTTTATCTAGGTAAGAGCAATAAACTAAACTACTACTTATAGAGGTTGTGTCGTTTAAAATATGTTTGTAGTAAGTGTAATCTATACCATCATAACGGTAAAGCCCAACACCGTTAGTGCCCATCCAAACATAACCATTATGATCTTGTATTATAGTAGATACACCAACTTTAGATATGCCTTCTTTAATACTTACAAAGTTATATTCCTTGGTAATATCTTGTGAATATGTGGTAGTACAGTAAATTAATAAAAAGACAATAAGTAGTAATTTCTTCATATGGGGCTGAACAATTTTTTACAAGTACAATTTATAAATTAAAATTTAGTTACTAAAGAATTTAAACTAATAGCTTAAATTAATGTTAAAAGGTTATATTTTTCCTATTCATATTTGCTTTAATCTATAATTAGAAATTGATTATTAAGAATATATTTATATTTGAATTTTACAATTAATTAAGAATGAAGGCTACTACTATTAAAGATTTTTACAGAGAGATAAATGCCGAGCTTCCTGAAGCAATAGGTAAGTATATTGGACACTTTAATATTTTTAATATAGCAGATATGTTAGCTAATTTAAAGACAGATAATGTAATGCCCTACAATAGGCGAATGTATTATAAAATTAGCCTTATCAATGGAAGAAATAGAGCTGAATACGCAGATAAGGTTGTAAATATAGATAAGTATGCATTGTTGTTTGGGTCTCCTAAAGTACCTTATAAGTACGAGCCATTAGATGATAAACAAAAAGGAAAGTTTTGTGTTTTTACAGATGAATTTTTAATAAAATCTAAAAGCGGAGTGGTGTTAGATGACCTACCTATTTTTAATTCTAATGGTTATCCAGTATTTCAATTAAGCAAAAAAGAGTATAAAGAATTGGCTCTGTTATTTAAAAGAATGCAAACAGAAATAGATTCGTCTTACGCTTATAAATATGACTTAATTAGGAACTATATTTTAGAAATTATTCATTTTGGACAAAAGTTGCAGCCTAACACTGCTCTGTATTCTGCGCAAACAGCATCAAAAAGAATAACATCCTTGTTTTTAGAATTGTTAGAAAGGCAATTTCCTATAGAGAGTACACAGCAACAATTAAAGCTTAAATCTGCTAAAGATTTTGCAAATAGATTAGCGATACACGTAAACCACTTAAACACAACTTTAAAAGAGAGTACAGGTAATACTACAACTTATTTTATATCTAAAAGAATAACACAAGAAGCAAAATTTTTATTAAAACAAACAAATTGGACTGTATCAGAAATTGCATACTCCTTAGGTTTTGATGAAGTAGCTCATTTTTCAAACTTTTTTAAAAAGCAAACCTCTTTTTCTCCTAATAAATTTAGAAATTAAACTAATTATTTGAAATTTACAACTATCTCTTTGTTTTTTGTAAGTTAACGCTTTTACTGTTTTAAGACCTTTGTATTTTAATAAAAATAGAATATTATGATGCAAAATAAAATAGTTTTGGTAACAGGTGGTAGCCGTGGTTTGGGTAAAAATATGGCTATAAGTTTAGCTAAAAAGGGATTAGATATTATTTTAACTTATAATAGTAGTAAAGACGGTGCCTTAGCTGTTGTTAAAGAAATAGAAACATTAGGGAGTAAAGCCGCTGCTTTACGCTTAAATGTTGATGATACTAAAAATTTTGATTCGTTTTTTTTAGACTTAAAAACTGCATTAAGAGAGGTTTTTAATGTAGATAAATTAGACTTTTTAGTTAATAATGCCGGTATTGGTATTAATGAGTCTATTAAAGCAACTACTGAAGATCAGTTTGATAAAATGGTAAACATCCATTTTAAAGCACCATTTTTTCTTGCACAAAAAGTATTGCCATATTTAAATAATGAAGGCGGAATAGTAAATATATCTACAGGTTTAACTAGGTTTACTTTGCCTGGTTATGCAGCGTATGCAGCATCAAAAGGAGCCGTAGAAGTATTGTCATTATATTTAGCAAAGGAATTAGGAAAAAGTAAAATAAGAGTAAATACAGTTGCTCCAGGTGCTATTGAAACCGACTTTGGTGGCGGAGCTGTTAGAGATAATAAGGATTTAAACGATTTTATAGGTTCGCAAACAGCATTAGGTAGAGTAGGAGTTGCTAGTGATATAGGTAGTGTTGTTGCTTTTTTATGCACAGATGATGCTAAATGGATTAATGCCCAACGTATAGAGGTGTCTGGAGGTCAAATGATATAAGCTGTTTTTAAATATATGTAACAAGAGTGTTTAGGAAATACACTCTTGTTACAATAGCTTAATTAATTAAATTTTATACAAATTCTGTTGTAATTGTACGTGTATGATACTCTTTAATATTGTTGTTTTTTATACGCTGCAGTACTAATTTAGCAGCTTCCTCACCCATTTTTTTTGCATTCTGATCTATAATTCTAAGACCAGGGTTCCATGCTATTTTAGAGTTATTACAAAAACCTGTGTAGGCAATATCTTCTATATTTAAGCTACGGTTAATGTTCATAGCTTGCACCAAGGCAATATCATTAGCACCGTAAACTCCATCTACATTTTTAAGTTCTAATATAGCTTTAAGTTTGGTATTTAACTCATCAGTATTGGTGGCGTCTACAATGCAATTGTCTGTAGAAAAGTTATGTTTTTTTAGTGCATCTATAAAACCTTTGGCTCTTAATTTACCGTGTTGTAATTGGTGAATTAAAGTAACCATTATAGGATTTTTACAGTTCTCATTAATTATTAAATGTTCAGTAGCATTAAATGAGGCTTTGTAGTCGTCTATAATAACGCTATCACATCGTTTTAAATCGCTTATTCTGTCAAACAAAACAAGTGGCGTGCCTTCTCCTATAAGTGTATCTATTTGTTTGTACTTGTTACTTATAGCTGTTTCTTTAGAGACGCAAATAATTACACCATCTACATATCCGCCACCTAAAATACTTAAGTATTTAGATTCTTTTTCGGCAGACTCATTGCTTATACTGGTTATTAATTTATAACCATTTTCATCTAAATGTTTTTCTATACCAACCAATACTTTTGCGTAAAACGGATTTAGTACACTAGGTATAATTAAACCTATATTGTTGGTGTATCCTTTTCTTAAACTAGCAGCAAAACTATTAGGTCTGTAGTTGCATTTACGTGCAAAAGCCTGTACTTTTTCTTTTGTGCTAATACTAATTTCAGGACTGTCAGACAGTGACTTAGATATGGTAGAAATAGATAAATCTAAGGCTTTAGAAATTTGTGATAATGTGGGTCTTGCTTGTATCATTACTCTTTTTCTTTTCTTACGTTTTGTTCCCATTTCCATGAAGAGCTAATCATCTCGTTAAGCTCTCTTGTTGGTGTCCATCCTAATTTTTTGGTTGCTAATTTGGTAGCGGCATACAATCTAGGTACATCACCTTCTCTTCTGCTTGTAATTTCATAATTAAGTTTAGAGTTGGTTACGGTTTCAAAAGTTTTTATAATATCTAGTACAGAGTATCCAATACCTGTACCTAAATTAAAATACTCAAAAGATTTTTCTTGCTCCTTATTAACAAGTCTTTTTACGGCTAATACGTGTGCTTTTGCAAGGTCTACAACGTGTATGTAATCTCTAATAGGTGTGCCATCTTTAGTTGGGTAATCATTACCATAAACCATTAGTTTTTCTCTAATTCCTGCTGCTGTTTGCGTAACATAAGGCATTAGGTTATTTGGTATACCTGTTGGTAATTCTCCTATTAAGCCAGACTCGTGTGCACCTATAGGGTTAAAGTAGCGTAGAGATATTGCAGTAAAATTAGGGTCAGAATTTGTTAAATCTTCTAGTATTTCTTCAGCTACTTTTTTAGTATTGCCATAAGGGGAAAAAGGACGCTTAGTTTTGTTTTTTTCTGTAATAGGTAATGTCTTTGGTAAGCCATATACTGTTGCCGAAGAGGAAAATATAAAATTATTAATATTGTTTTTAGTTTGTGAACTAAGTGAATTTATTAACGAGTAAAAATTATTCTGATAATATTTTAAAGGCTCCTTTACAGATTCTCCTACTGCTTTGTGTGCTGCAAAATGTATAACTGCTAATGCATCTTTTTGAGCTTTAAAAACTTTATTTGTTTCTGCTTCATCTTTTAAATCTACTTTTACAAAAATTGGTGTTTTGCCTGTAATTTGTGAAATTCTGTCAATTGTTTTCTCTGTAGAATTAGATAAATCATCAAAAATTACAACTTCAAAATTACTTTCTAGTAGCTCAATAACTGTGTGAGATCCTATATAACCACAGCCTCCAGTTACTATTATTTTGTTTTTCATCTTTTTTTGAATTTAGTTGTATTTAGTTTGAAGTAGCTATATTAAGAATTTTTTTTCAATTAACCATACTAGTACCTACTAGTTTGTTTTTTTGAGTTTTTATTTTATATTTGCCTTATGGGTATAGTTTCTATAAAAGGTAATTCTGGAATACCAAAGTACAAGCAAATTATAGTTTCTATAGAAGAAGCAATACGTGGCGGTGTGCTAAAAAAAGGAGGTAAATTACCGTCTATAAATAGTATAAGAGATAAACATAAACTGTCTAGAGATACTGTTTTAATGGCTTTTAATGAGTTAAAAACTCGTGGTATAGTACAGTCTGTTGCAGGTAAAGGGTATTACTTAATTAGTGAAGATGTTACTGTATCTCAAAAGGTTTTTTTATTATTTGATGAGCTAAACTCTTTTAAAGAAGATTTATATAATTCTTTTTTAGAAACCCTAGGAGATAATGTGCAAGTAGATATCTTTTTTCATCACTTTAATCCAGATATTTTTAGCAAATTAATTTATGACAACATAGGAGCGTATTCTTATTATGTTCTTATGCCTGCTAACCTTAAAAATATAGGTCATATTGTAGAAAAGTTGCCAAAGGATAAGGTGTATATTTTAGACCAAACTAATAAAGAGTTAGCTTCATACCCATCTATTTATCAAAATTTTAAAAAGAATGTATTTAGTGGGTTGCAAGAAAGTGCTTCGTTAATTTCTAAATATCAGAAAATGATATTGTTGTTTTCTGAAGACAAGCAACCACAAGGAATATTAGAAGGTTTTAATGCATTTTGTGATACAAAAACAATAGCACAAGAACAACTTAGTAGTTTGCAAAACAGAACGCCAACCAAAGGAGAATTGTATTTTATTTTAGATGATAGAAGCCTAATTTTTTTACTAAAAAAGATACAGCAGCAACAGCTTGTTTTAGGTATGGATATAGGTATTATTTGTTATAACGACAGCCTTTTAAAGGAGGTTGTAGAAGGTGGTATTACTACAATATCTACCAATTTTAATACAATGGGAGCACGCTTGGCACAAATGATTTTATCTAATGAAAATATACAAATAGAGAACCCAAATAGTTTAATAGTCAGAAACTCATTATAAGATGAATAAGAAGTTAATAAAAGAGGTTAAAAATAGTTTTAAACAGACATTTAAAACTAAACCACTTATGGTTTTTTCTCCAGGTAGAATTAATTTAATTGGTGAACATACAGATTATAATGATGGTTTTGTTTTTCCTGCAGCTATAAATAAGGGTATTGCTTTAGCCATACAAAAAAGTAAAAATAAAGTATCTACCGTTTATGCTTTAAATAAAGAAGAGACATATCAATTTAGTTTAGATACTGTTTCTCCGTTAGAGAACGGTGGATGGCGTAACTATATTTTGGGTGTTGTTGCAGAAATAAAAAAGCGAGGCATAGAACTAGGTAATTTTAATATTGTTTTTGCAGGCAATATTCCTGGTGGTGCAGGTATGTCTTCTTCCGCAGCATTAGAAAACAGTGTTGTTTACGGACTTAATAAACTGTTTAAGTTAGGTATTTCTAAAAAGGAGATGATTCTAATTTCACAACAGGCAGAGCACAATTACGCTGGTGTTAAATGCGGAATAATGGACCAATACGCTAGTATGTTTGGGGTTAAAAAAAGTGCATTATTGTTAGACTGTAGAACTATAAAATCTAAATTATATAAAATTAATTTTGGAGATTATAAGCTGCTTTTAATTAATACAAATGTAAAGCATGACCTATCTGAAAGTGCTTACAATGACAGGAGAGAGGTTTGTGAAAAAGTATCTACTAAGCTTAATATAAAAGCTTTGAGAGATGCTACAATATCAGATTTAGATACAATTAAGTCAGATATTACAGATGAAGATTACCAAAAGGCATTGTATATAATTGAAGAAAATTTACGTGTTAAAGAGTTTTCTAAAGCTATAAAGGCAGATGATATAAAGCAACTAGGAGAATTGTTGTACAAGTCTCATAATGGGTTAAGCACACAATTTAAAGTAAGTTGTAAAGAACTAGATTTTTTAGTTGACCACACAAAAAATAACCCAAATATTTTAGGAGCTAGGATGATGGGTGGCGGCTTTGGTGGCTGTACAATTAATTTAATTTTAAAGTCTGAAGTTAAATCGTTTAAAAAAGAAATCTCAAGTCTTTTTAAAAGAGAGTTTGGTAAAGATTGCTCTATTTACAACGTAAAATTATCAGACGGAACACAAAAAATAAAATAACACAATCACAATTCTATTATATAATGAATACAGATTTACAAGATTTTTCACATAAACGTTTTAATATATTAACTGGTGAGTGGGTTTTAGTTTCTCCGCACAGGGCAAAAAGACCTTGGCAAGGACAAAACGAAGCTGTTTCTAATGAAGTTAGGCCAGCGCACGATCCTAATTGTTATTTATGTGCAGGAAACACTAGAATTAACGGCGAAATAAATCCAGATTATAAAGACGTTTTTGTTTTTACAAACGATTTTGCTGCTTTACAAACAGACTCAAAAACATTCTCTGTTAATGATGGTTTGTTTAAGGCAGAGAGTGAGCAAGGTATTTGTAAAGTAATTTGTTTTAGTCCAGACCACTCTAAAAGTTTGGCAGATATGGCTGTAGAAGACATTAATAAAGTTGTTACAACTTGGCAAAAAGAATATGTAGAGTTGGGTAGTAATGACACCATTAATTATGTTCAAATTTTTGAAAACAAAGGAGCTGTTATGGGGTGTAGTAATCCGCATCCGCACGGACAAATTTGGTCACAATCTACTTTACCTAACGAAATTATAAAAAAAGAGAAGGGACAAAAAGAGTACTACGCTAAAAATAAAAGAAGCCTTTTAGGAGATTATTTAAAGCAAGAAATAGAAGCAAACGAGCGTATTATTTATAGTAATGATGACTTTGTAGTGCTTACTCCTTTTTGGGCAGTTTGGCCTTTTGAAGCTATGATTGTACCTAAAAAACAAACTCAGGATATTAGTAAATTATCAGATAAAGAGGCTACAGCGTTTGCAGATGCAATTTCTGCAATTACTAAGGCGTATGATAAGTTGTTTAATACTTCTTTTCCTTATTCTAGTGGTATACACCAAGCACCAACAAATGGTAAAGATAATAGTCATTGGCATTGGCATATGAGTTTTTACCCACCATTGTTGCGTAGTGCAACAGTTAAAAAGTTTATGGTTGGTTATGAGATGTTTGGTTCTCCGCAAAGAGACATAACAGCAGAACAAGCAGCAACAAGATTAAGAGATTTAATTTAAAATAATATAAAACCTGTTTAGCAAGTAAACTATAGTGCCATGAGAAATAATATAAACCACAGTGTTTGTCAATGGTGTTTTAACGACACTCCTTTAGAAGATTTTTTAATTATAATTAAAGATCTAGGAGTTACTGCTATAGATTTAATAGGACCCAAAGATTGGCCTTTACTTGCTAAGCACGGTGTACATTGTGCTATGTGTAATGGTGCAGAAATTAGTTTGGAGCAAGGTTGGAATAATCTAAAGTATCACCATCAACTTATAAAAAACTATACAGAATTAATACCGCAGGTAGCAGCGGCAGGTTACACAAATTTAATTTGTTTTAGTGGTAATAATGATGGTTTAGATAAGGAAACCGGTTTGCAAAATTGTGTAGATGGCTTGTCTAAAATACTGCCTTTAGCAGAAAAGTATAATGTGGTTTTGCAAATGGAATTGTTTAACCAAATAGATCATCCAGATTATATGTGCGACTCGTCTGAATGGGGAGTGAATTTGTGCAAAAAGTTAGATTCTACTAGTTTTAAACTTCTTTTTGATATTTACCATATGCAAATACAAGAAGGGGATATTATAAGAACAATTAAAGAAAATCATAAGTATTTTGGTCATTACCATACCGCAGGTGTTCCAGGTCGTAATGAAATAGACCATACCCAAGAGATAAATTATTCTGCAGTTATGAAAACCATTGTAGACACTGGTTTTAAAGGGTATGTAGCACAAGAGTTTATGCCTTTATCAAAAAATAAAATACAATCCTTAAGAGAATCTTTCTTAATATGTGATGTATAATTTTTATCTTGTGGGCTGCCGTATTTTCAACAAAGAAAAGACGTTCTAAATTTTATATGGGTAAAAAAGTAAACATATTAATAGCATTATTTTTGTGTGTTTTTTGCGTTTCTAATGCGCAAGAAAAAACACTTAATTATTCTCAAAAATTAACAATTTCAGAAGGCTTAGCTCATAATGGAGTAACTTCTGTTTTAGAGGATTCTAGAGGTTTTTTATGGCTTGGTACTTATGAGGGGTTAAATAAATACAATGGGTACGAGTTTAAGGTCTATAAAAATACGCTAGATCAAAATATATTAACTAGCAACCGTGTACGTACTATTAACGAGGATTTAAAGGGGAATATTTGGATTGGTACAGACCAAGGTGTTTCTATTTACAATTATGATAAAGAAGCTTTTAATAAATTATACTCCAATAAAGAATTAGGCAAAGGTAACAACGGGCCAGTAGTTCGTAAAATTCTAATAAACAAAAAGCATAAGTTAGTCTTTTGTGCCACAGAGGGCAACGGAATTTTAATTTTTAAGGATGATTACACTTTTTTAAATCAGTTTTTTTTACCAGGAAGCTCAGACAATAAAGAAATTACTTTTTTTGATGCGGTAGCTCTAGATGAGGATAACTACCTTTTTGCTACCTCTGGCGGTTTAGTGCTTTATAATATAGAAAAAGCAAAGTTTAAAAAGGTTTTAAGTAAACATATTAATTCTAGTCCAGCTATATTAAAGCTGAATAAAAAGACAATAATTGCAGCGTGTTCTAACGGAGTCTCTATTGTTGAATTTCAAAAAGAAAATAACACGATCTCTTTAAAATTTGTAGAGAAAAAGTTAAGCGAAAATCAGTTTAACAGTATTTCTGAAGATGAGCTTGGTAATTTATGGTTGGGTACATTTACAAACGGTATAATTCGTATAGATAATACCTTAGACTTTATAAAAAAGAAAGAAGCTAAGACATCATCATTTTATTTTGAAAAAGGTTTAATGCGTGTTAGTGCTATTGCAGCAGCAACTAGTACAGGTTGTTGGGTGGCTACTTTTAATGAAGGTATTTATAAGTTTGATGTTGATGAAAATCCTTTTAAAAATTACAATACAGACTTAAATTATAAATACGGCTTATTTTCTAATAATATTTCTTCTATTTCTCCTTTAGATGAAGACAGGGTTTATGTTACAGCTAGTAGAGGAGGTGTGGGCTTGTTTAACACAAAAACTAATAGGTTTGAGCCTTTACCCTTTAATTTACCTAAAGAGTATGAGCGTAAAGTGGCCGGTTTTTTTGTAGACTCCAGAAAAAATTTATGGATACAAATTACTAATAGAGGTCTTTTTAGAATAAAAAAAGGAGAAACAAAACTATCTAAAATTTTAATTAATAGTGATTTAGATAATGATTTTATTAGACCCAGAAGAATAGCAGAAGATAAGGATGGCAACATTTGGATGGCTTTTGTAGATGAAGTTTTTAAAATAAAAACAAATCAAGATGGTGATATTTTAAAGGTAGAGTATCTTTTTAATAATCCGTTCTTTAAAAAAAATAAACCAACATTGTCAAGGGTAGTATATGTAGATCCGTTATATAACTATGTTTGGTTGGGTACAGATTTAGATGGCTTGTACAGGATAAATAACTCTGGAAAAAACTTAAATGAGGCAGAAGTAAAACACTTTTCAAACAATAAAAACGATAGCCTATCTCTTCCTAACAATTTTGTTACATCTTTAATTAGATTGCCAAATGATGAGCTTTGGTTGGGTACAGAAGGTGGTGGTATTAGTCACGTTTTAGAAAGTAGTACTTTGCAACCTAAGTTTATACCTTACACAGAAAAACAAGGCTTGTCTAATAACGTAGTTAAAGGTCTTCAGGCAGATGAAGATAATAACCTGTGGATTTCTACAAACATAGGATTAAGTAAGTTTAATGTAAAAGATAAGAGCTTTAGAAACTTTAATAAGTCTGATGGATTGCCTTTTGAAGATTTTTGGTATGCTAGTGCAAAATTAAACAATGGTAAATTTTTATTTTCTGGCTTAGATGGTTTTTGTTTTTTTGATCCTAGTAAAATATCAAGCAAAGAAAACTTACCTAAATTACAGTTTGATGATTTTAAAATATTTAATAAAAACATTTTTCCGGGTGATACAGTAAATAATAGGGTATTGTTAGATAAGCGTATTGGAGATATTAATACACTAAAATTAAAACACAATGAAAATGTTTTTTCTTTAGAGGCAGCCAGTTTACATTTTTCTAACACTCAAAATCATAGTATAAAATACAGGTTGTTACCTATAAATAAACAATGGATAGAAGTACCGTCTAACCAAAAAACAATTTACTATAATGGTTTGCAACCAGGGGAATATGAGTTAAGCGTAATGGCGTCTAACTCTTTAAATGAATGGACAGCTCCTAAAAAACTAAAAATAGAGATTTTACCTCCTTTTTGGAAAACAACTTGGGCTTACCTATTATATGTAATACTTGCCGTATGTTTTATTTATGTTGTGGTACGTATTATTTTAAAAATACAGTCTTTAAACCACAAGGTAGAAATAGAAAAAATAGAAAAGAGAAATGTTAACGAGGTTAATGAGGCTAAACTTCGGTTTTTTGCAAATATATCTCATGAAATAAAAACACCACTTACACTTATTTCTAGACCATTAGATATATTATCAGAGCGTTTTAAAAATAATGAAGATGCTAGTGAAAAACTGAATCTTGTTATGAGGCAGTCTAAAAAAATACAGCAATTAATAGAGCAGGTATTAGATTTTAGAAGAGCAGATGCCAACCTCTTAAAAATGAATTACTCTAGATTTAGTTTTGATGGTTTTGTAAAAGACCTAATTATAGATTTTAATTTTTTAGCAGAAAACGATTCTAAAAAGCTTGTTGTAGAAAAAGAAGACTGCAGAATAACAGTAGCTGCAGATAAAGATAAACTAGAAAAAGTATTTAATAATTTATTAAATAATGCTTTTAAATATACAAGCTCTGATGATGTTATAACAATATCATACAAAAGTGTAGATAAAGATTTAATTGTTACTGTAAAGGATACTGGTAGAGGTATAGATAGTGTAGATCTTGAACATATTTTTGAGCGTTTTTATCAATCTCAAAAAGAAGACAATGCTCATATTAGCGGGTCTGGTATAGGTTTGGCTTTTTCTAAGCGTTTGGTAGAAATGCACTATGGCTTTATAAAGGCAGATAGTGAAGTTGGTAAAGGAACAGAGATTACGGTAAGACTACCAATTGTAAAAAATAATTTACCAACAGATAAAGAGGTTCCAGATGATTTAGACCTTCCTAAGGAAAAAGAAGTAACTGTAAATAATAAGTTAATACAAGAAAACTCGCCAGCAAAAATTATTGCTACAGGAGATTTTTCTGATTCTTTAATTTTTTACGCAGAAGATAATTTAGAAATGAGAAATTTTGTATCTAAATTATTGTCTAAGTTTTTTAAAGTAAAAACCTTTAGAAACGGAAAAGAGTGTTTAGAGGCAATGGAAGATGAGTGGCCAGACATTGTAATTAGTGATGTGCAAATGCCAGAAATGAATGGTTTGGATCTGTGTTTACGTATAAAATCAGATTTAAAAACAAGTCATATTCCTGTAATTTTACTAACTGCTTTAAGTAATATAGAAGATCATTTACAAGGTATTAGAGATGGTGCAGATGCCTACATTAAAAAACCATTTAATGTACAGCGTTTAATTACAAATACAGAGGCTTTGCTATCTACACGTAAACAGCTTAGAGAGCGTTACCAAATTGGTATACCTTTAACTAAAGAGAACAATAAAAATAATAGAAACGATAATGCTTTTTTAGAAAAACTCTATAGTTTAATTGAAGAAAACTTAGACAATCAAGAGTTTGATTTAAATAGCCTTGCTAAAGAGCTGTATTTAAACAGAACGCATTTTTATCAAAAAGTAAAAGTACTTACCAACCAAACACCGTTTGAGCTTTTAAAAATATATCGTCTAAAAAAAGCAGCAGAACTACTTAGTCAAAAAGGATTAGCTGTAAACGAGGTGTATATTATGACAGGGTTTAAAAGTAGAACGCATTTTGCTAAAATCTTTAAAGAGAGGTATAATATTTCTCCTGGGAAGTATGCAGCAGAAATTAATAAGAAATATTCATCTGAATAAAAAAAAAGGTTTTTAAGGGTTTTTTACTGAAAACTACATCATATGTATGTGTAAGTACATTAAAAAGTAAAAACTGAGCTTTATTTACAGTGTAAGTCATATGTTAGGAGACTTATAAATTAGTTTTTATTTTGAGTTAATATTAAAAATGAAAAGGTGTTTTGCACCTTTTTGTTTTTTTAGAGGAAACTGTTATTAACTCAATTTTGTAAATAACCACTTTAGACCAATTAAAATGAAAAAAGTAAAGCTGTTTTTAATATATGTATTGTTTGCAGGTATTTTTATGATGCAGGCTCAATTAGAAAAAACAAATTTTAAAAATAAAGGTATTGTTAGTTTAGAAACCGGATATACTATTACTAAGGTACGTACTGCTATAAATAAAAATAAAAGCTATGTAGTAGCTACTACTTTTGAAGGTGCTGTTTTAGGTGTTTCTTATGATGGTAAAGTGCTTTGGGAAAATAAATTATCTGGTTTTATGAACCATGATATATGGAGTAAAGATATAAATGGTGATGGCGTAGATGAAATAGTAACAGCTAATGCAGATGGCACTATTTATTGTTTAAATAGCAAAGGTAAATTACTTTGGAAGTTTAAAAAGAATTCTGCTCCAATGTATGCTGTATGTGTTATTAAAAAAGAGGGTAAAGCATATGTTGTTGCTGGTGGTTTTGATAAAAGTATTTATTACATATCATCAACCGGAGAAATGGTTAAAGAGATAAAATCATCAACCTATTCTATAGAAAAGCCTTGGGCAAAGTTCAAAAAAGACTTGCCGGAAAGTAATGTGTCTACAGCTAATTTTTTAAGGCCAATACCTCAAAAAAATGGTGATGATGTTTTAGCTGTTTTAGGTACTAATAATCATATGAATGTACCAGGAACAATGTATTTATTTAATGCGTTGGAAAACCTGCCTTTTAGAAAAGACAAAATAGCCATAAAAGGTAAAAGAGTACGTGTTATAGGTTCTTTTACAGTAGAAGATTACGCTACTAAAGGAGAGCAAATGGTTATATTAGGTACCTCTGCACATTCTAATGATAGTGCTATTTTATTATACAATCCGCAAACGGGTAAAGTAACATATCATAAAAATACTAAAATACCTTTTGGGTATGATGTTACACATACTGTAACTATTAAAGAAAACAATAAGACGCTCTTTTTAACACGTGTTAGAAATCAAATTAGGTTGTTAGACCTTAATTTAAATGAAAAAAAGGTAGAGCGTATTATAGGTAAATATGCGTATAACGACCTGTGGAAAGATCCCAAAACAGGCTATATTATTTTAGCTAGTGCCCAGAGTGGAGGTAGTAGTATTCATATTATAAATACAAAAAGTAAGTCTTGGAAAAAAGACTTTGAAAAGTTAACACCTCCAGGAAAAATAGAATCGATAATAGCAAATACAAAGGCAACAAGAGCAGATTTACAAAAATACACGCCAGTAAAAACAAAAAGAAAACAATTACCAGTGTATTTAATGACAGAGAAGGTGCCTTCTACATTGGAGTCTCTTAAAACTGAAATAGAGAAAAAATACCCAAGCCCTGTGTTTTTAAATTCTAAACATTTACCAGAGGTAGAAAATTGGGATAGATCTAGTTTAACAAATGAAAAATTTAGAAAAAAACGAGATCGTAGAAAAAAATATGTTTTAAGTCAACAACAAGCAGTAGACTTAATTGCCAAAGAGTATAACAATGCTCCGGGTTTGGCATATTGGGCTGGTCATGGCAACGATCCGTATATGTTTAGTTTAGCTACCACTAAAAAAGTTTTAGATGCTGCTAATGGTAAAAAAACGGTTCTTATTTACCCAGAGATGGAAGACCACTCTGAGGATCTTAATTTTATGGTTAATAATTTATTGTATCCGCTGGCAACCTACGCTAAAGATAAAAATGCTAATATATTTTTACGTTCTAAAAACGTATTTTGGTTGGGGTCTAATTACTTAGATGCTTGGTCTGGCTTAATGTCTGGTACTTATGCAGATGTTTTTGTACCTGCTATGGAAGAAACTACAGATAAAACTATGGAACTTAGTTTAGTTGGTAGAACTGGTATGTGGGCAAGTGGTGCTGTAAACTCTTGGGGTACACGTGCTGTACCAGACAATACTGCTTTTGATAGATCTAGGCAGTATGGTTCTCAGCAATTACCAAATCATTTTTTAAGAATGCTAATTTTTCATACAGCAAACGGTGCGCAATACATAAATAACTTTGCAGTAGACCAAGAGTATGTAAGTGTGTACTGGGAGTTAATAGCTAAAGGGGTTTTATTTGTTCCTAAAAGAGAAGAAATAGTAAGTTTTTCTCCTGTGCATTTAAGTATGAAATCTCCTGACGAGCATTTTTTAGATGATGGTTCTAATGTAAAATGGACTATAAAATACAATGAAGAATTTGAAAAAAACAACCCTTTTGTTTTTAGTAGAATGAATGGTTCTTGGCCTGGTGCTCCCGTAACAGAATGGGATTTTTCTAACTATGCAGCAGGTGTAAATGAGCGTAGGTTAAACTTTTTAGCGCCTTATAATAATGGTCTAGTTTTAATTACACCACCACAACAAGGTGTTTTTGCTGCTAAAAATGTAGCTAGAGGTTCATTAGAATCTTATTTACACCCTTTGTATAAAAATATAACTAAAGAGTATATAACAGATGGTAAGTCTTACTTTTCTAAAGATGGTAAGCAAACATACTCAGCAGATACATACTATAAAACAGTAGAAAAATCTATAAAAGAAAGCGCTAAGCTTTTACCTATTACTGTAACAGGAGATGTTGCATGGGTAGTTGCACAAATTGCACCAAAAACACTTAGGATAACACTTATAGATAGTGGGTATTTAAACCCAAGTAATAAGCAAGCTACAGTAAAATTTAATACAGTTACACCAGTAAAAATAACAGACGTTTTAAACAAAGAAACTTTTCAGGTTAAAGCTGAAAATGCCTCAACAACAATTAATATTCCTTTAGGTTTATTTCGTTTTATAGATGTAGAGCTCACCAAAGAGTTAAAATAAGATTTGCTTAAGATAATATTGTGTTTATTATTTAGAGCTACATTTTATTTATTTACAAGTACAACAAAAGTTAGTCTCATAATTAAGTTTACATTAAGCTAAACCTTAAAAAATTTAATTATGAGAATTGTAAAATTCACGTTACTACTATGTGCTTTGTGTTTTATAACTACAGCAGTTGCGCAGGATAAAGAAGCTAAAACTAAAAAGAAATTTGGTTGGATAGATACCAATAAGGATAATGCAATAGATTTAGCAGAAATGATTGCATTTTACAAAGACAAGACAAATAAAAAAGGGAATAAAATTGATGCCGAATTACTGTTTCTGGGCTTAGACGCAGACGCAAATAATAGCATTACCCTAAAAGAGCTTGGTCAAAAAGTAAATTGGAAAGCAGCAAAAGAAAAAAGAAAAAAGAAAAGCTAATAATAAGTAGTCGTAATATCTTCAGTAAAAAATAGTAATGTCAATTTATATCCTTATCAAATGAAGCGTGTATTAAAAAGGGTGACTTTTATAGCTTTTAGTGTTTTACTATTTGTTAGTTGCAACTCAAAAAAGAACAATAAAATAACAGATAATAAAGTAGCAAATGTAGTTGCTAACCCAGCATCACCAAATATAATTTTGTTTGTAGCAGATGATCATGGTATAGATGCTTTGGGTGCTTACGGTAATACTGTTATAAAAACGCCAAATTTAGATAAACTAGCTACAGAAGGTACAAAGTACACAAATGCATATTGCACAAGTGCTAGTTGTGCAGCAAGTAGATCTGTGATATTAACAGGTAAGTTTGGGCACGCAACAGGCTCTTATGGGCACGTACATGATTACCATCATTTTAGTACGTATGATTCTATTACATCGTTACCTGTTTTGTTAAATAAAGCAGGCTACACAACAGCTCGTATTGGCAAGTACCACGTTGCACCAGAAAAAGTATATCATTTTAATACGGTTTTAGAGGCTAACCCAAGAAATACTGTAGAAATGGCAGATAAATGTGCAAGCGTGTTAAAATCGGATAAACCATTTTTTCTGTATTTCTGTACAGATGATCCACACCGTGGACAACCTTTTACTCCAGAAGAATGGGATGTTCCTAACAGTTTTGGAAACAAAAAAGAAGGGTATAAAGATGTAGAAACTGTAACCTATAATCCAAATGATGTTTTGGTGCCATCTTTTTTGCCAGATACAAAACAGACAAGAGAAGAAATTGCGCAATACTACCAAAGTATTTCTAGAATAGATCAGGGTTTTGGTAAGCTTATGGCTATGTTAAAAGCAGAAGGTAAAGAAAAAAATACAATTGTTATTTATATTTCAGATAACGGTATGGCGTTTCCAGGAGCAAAAACATCAGTACATGAACCAGGAATTAAATTGCCTTGTATTATAAAAGACCCAACTGTTAAAAAAACAAATGTTACAAGTAGTGCAATGGTTTCATGGGTAGACTTAACGCCAACTATTTTAGATATGGCTAAGGTAAACTACAATAAAAACAAGTTTCACGGTTCTTCTTTTAAATCTACAATTGGTAAAAAGGAAGCAAAAGATTTTAATGAGATTTATGCTTCTCATACATTTCATGAAATTACAATGTACTACCCAATGCGTGTGGTTAGGAGTAACAATTACAAACTTATTTGGAACATAGCTTACCGTTTAGAGTATCCTTTTGCATCAGATCTTTGGGCATCTTCTACGTGGCAAAGTGTGTACAGAACTCACCAAGAGTACTTTGGACCTAAAAAAGTACAAGACTTTTTGTTTAGACCAGAGTTTGAGCTTTATGATTTAGATAAAGACCCTAATGAGTTAAACAATTTAGCAGGTAAAGAAGCTTATAAAAACACATTAGAAAACTTAAAAAGTAAGCTTAAAAGTTTTCAAACAAAAACATCAGATCCTTGGAAAATTATGTGGAACCATGATGCATCCTTACAAGGAACTGGTGTAAACTTATAATTAAATTGTAGATGAATAAAATATCAAAATTACTACTTGTATTTCTTTTAGCTTTTAGCAACATTTATGCTGTAGAGACTATACATATTAAGTACTCTAACCAAGATATGACTTACACTGTAAGGCAGGCTATAGAGAATGCAAAAGAAAAAGACATTGAGTTGATTTTTGAAAAAGGGGATTATACTTTTTTAACAGATTATGCCGTAGGTAAATACCTTTATGTAACCAATCACGGAAACGGATTTAAAAAAATAATTTTCAATTTTGAAGGCTTTAATTCTGTTGTTATAAACGGCAACAATTCTAAATTTGTATTTCGTGGTCAAACAGCTCCTTTTGTTTTTGAAGGATGCAAAAAAATAGAAGTTAAAAATGTAAAATTAGATTGGGACATTCCTTTTAGTTTTCAGGGTGATGTTGTTGCCGTTAATAAAGAGGAACATTGGTACGAGCTTAAGCCATATACTAAAGGTTTTTCTTGGAAATTGGTTAAAGGAAGAATTGAGTTTCCTGGTATTAATAATTTTAATTTCTCATCATTAGGAAGTTCTTTGCCTCACAATAAAAAAACAAAAGCTGTAGCTTACGGAGCCTGGGATTCATCATTAAAATCTAATTTTGTTGAAGAGAAAGCAGACGGAGTGCTTCGTTTTTATCAATATAATTTAAAGAAATTTCCAAGAGTAGGTAGTGTTCTTCAATCTAAAGGGGATAAAAAAAACAACCGTTATGCACCTGCATTTTTAGCTCGTAATTCTAAAGATATTATTTTTAATAATGTTGTAATTCATCACGCTTTAGGAATGGGTTTTTTGTTTGAGAGATCAGAAAATATCAAAATAATAAACAGTGGTATTTATATAGAAGAAGACTCTGACCGTGTTATGTCTATTGTTGCAGATGCTACTCATTTTGCAAATTGTAAAGGAGATATACTTATTGAAAATTGCCGTTTTGAAGGTATGTATGATGATGGTACAAATGTACACGGAACGTATGTAGAGGTAAATAAAATATTAGATACAAAAACAGTACGTGTAGCATTAAAACACAACCAGCAATACGGATTTAAATTTGCAGGAGTAGGAGATGAGGTTTGGTTTATAAAAGCACCAAGTCCTGCTAGAAAAGAAATAAATACAGTTACTGCAGTTAAGGTAATTAACGACCATTACACAGACCTTACTTTTAAAAATGATATAGCTACAGATCTTAAAATTGGCGATATTTTAGAAAACAAGACCTGGAATCCTAGTTTTACAATGCGTGGTAATACTATACAAGACCATAGAGCAAGAAATATAATTATTAAAACTCCTAAGAAAATAGTAATAGAAAATAACAATTTATCATCTATGATGTCTTCTATTATGCTACGTGGAGAAACTTTTTATTGGTTTGAGTCTGGTAATGTAGAGGACGTAATTATTAGAAATAATTACTTTGTAGACTGTGCTTATGCAGGATCTGAACACGCAATTTTAAAAGTCTCACCAAGATTAGGAAAAACATTTAGTGCCACTAATTTATATGATAGAAACATTGTTTTTGAAAACAATACTATAGAGACGTTTGGTAATCGTATTATTTGGGCAGACCGTGTAGATGGTTTAAAAATATCTAAAAATACCATAAAGCAAACAACTACTTTTAAACCACAATTTCCTAATGCTTATTTGTTTGATCTGATAAACTGTAACAATGTAGAAATTGATAATAATACATACAATGGTACTGTAACTAATGGGATACAGGCAGATAAAACATCACAAAAAACATTAAAAGTAAAGAAAAATAAAGGCTTTAAATATGAAAAATAGAAATAGCATATTAATAGTGTTTTTTTGCTTGTTTTCTTTTTTACTACAAGCGCAAAGCTTAGAAGAGGTTGCAAAAACTAAAATAGCAACCCTTAAAAAGTTGCGTAATAAAGCAAAAAAGAAAGGTATAGATGTTTTAAAAGAAGATGCTACCATAAGAACAGCAGAAATATTTTTAAAATATGCCAATTGGGATGAGCAACATATAAAGGCAAATGAAAAAGCATTTTCACTAGTTAAAATTTACGCAGACAAAGCCGAAGAAATGGCAGAAGATTTACCAAACTTTGAGCGTAATGATGTTATTAAAATGCTAGACGAATCTATAAGTTATATAAAGTTACTTTTAGATAAAAAAGTGTTTAGGACTGCTAGTCCAAAAGTAGATTGGTCTAATGTAAAAGTGAGTAAAGATGAATTGCTTTTTAATAATAAACCTGTTTTTTTAGCGGACTATACTTGGAAACCAAATACAGCAGAACTAAATGAATACCATGGAAACCAAGACGGTTTTTTTATAACTCCGTCTTATGTAACTAAAGAAGATGGCACAATAAGCTTACCAAAAATGAAAGAGTTGGTTGCTAAACCAACTGGTAGTTTAGGCTTTATATTTTTAAATCATAAAACCACACCTAATTGGGCTAAAACAAAATACGGAGAAGATTTTGTAATGCGTACCAATACATATACGGCATATGATATAGATAACCCAGGGGCTAAAGAAATACAGCAAAAATTATTAAGTGGTATTGTCCCAATTACAGCTGGTAAAAACTACTCTGGTTTAGGGTATATGCTGTGTAATGAACCTCATTTTTTTACCCAAAAAACAGGAGATAAACTAGCTTGGGCTTCGGGACCAGTTTCTTCTTATACAATAGATAAGTTTAGAGTATGGTTGCAAAAAAAGCATATTTCTATTGATAAATTAAACAACTTATGGCAAACTAATTTTAAAGATTTTAATGCTGTAACCATACAAATACCAATAGATACTAGTTTACGTGGTACACCTATGTGGTATGATTGGTCTTTGTTTAATATGCATAGGGTTACAGAATGGTATACTTTTTTAAAGGAAGAAATTTTAAAGTATGATGCAGCAGCAAAAGTCCATTTAAAAATTATGCCCAATTTATGGACAGATAATAAAAGAGTTCATGGTATAGATTTAGAAGCGTTAACAGATTTAAGCGGAATTATTGGTAACGATTCTGGAGCGGAAAATAATCATATGTGGGGGCCAAAAGAAGAATGGGAAGACCATTATGCGCTTAACTGGAGAGAGCTTTGTATGGGGTTTGATTTTATGAAATCTGTGAGTCCGTCTAAACTAAATTTTAATTCAGAATTACATTATTTGTCTACTACAAAGTCAAGAAACTTATACCAGGACCCTAAATATGCTAGAGCTACTTTTTGGTTAGCGCATACCTATGGGATGACGGCTAGTCAAATATGGTATTGGCCTAGAGAAGCAAATGGTGCCATATCAAAAAAAGCAACAAATGACAAAGGCTACGCGGGTAGCAATAATCAACAACCAAGAATAACAAATGAGGTTGCAACTACATTAATAGATTTAAATGCACACTCAGATTATATTATGGGGATGCAACGCCAAAGAAAGCCGTTGCGTATTTTTTATTCTAAATCTTCAGCAATAAATAAAGAGCATCACATGGATGATGTTTTTGAGCTTTACGAGTCGCTTCATTTTAACGGTACGCCACTTGGCTTTGCAACAAAAGACATTCTTAAAAAACAAAATGCAGCTAACTGGGATGCAATTTTGGTAAGTAAAACACAATTTATCACTCTAGAAGAACAAAAAGCATTACAAAACT
Source organism: Cellulophaga sp. 3_MG-2023 (assembly GCF_030546975.1). Classification (NCBI taxonomy): domain Bacteria; kingdom Pseudomonadati; phylum Bacteroidota; class Flavobacteriia; order Flavobacteriales; family Flavobacteriaceae; genus Cellulophaga; species Cellulophaga sp. 3_MG-2023. The sequence continues at coordinate 102,785 of NZ_JAUOPS010000007.1, read as the reverse complement.
ATTTAGATAATGGTGGTGTTATAATTACAGATAAAGTTAGTTTAAACAAAGATGAGTATGGTAACGCTATTCCTAAATTAAAAAAGAGCAACGGTACTCTAATACTTTGCAATTCTTTAAATGATATTAACTCCTCTGCAATGAATTTTTTAAACAATAAAGATTTGTTGCCAAAAGTATTGGTAACAGAAACTAATAAATTGGGAGCTAAAGGTTGTGTTTGGAAAGTGATAAAGAACAAAGAAGGAGCATATATCCTATCTGTGGTAAACCTTGGTAAAACAGACGCAACTTTAAAAATTGATTTTAAGGGTGCTAAAAAAGGCGTTGTTTGCAAAGATTTGTTAAAGGGAATACCAGTTAGTTCTGCTCCTGTTTTAAAGCCTTACGAAGTTTTTTATGTTCAAGTCTCAGAAGTAAAATAAATTATATGTTTAGAGTGAGAAATAATTTTAAGTTGCTGGTAATGTGTATTTTATGCATTAGTGCCGTATCTGCCCAAAATAAAGTAAATATTGTTTTATTAGCAGGACAATCTAATATGGCAGGTGCTGGTAATTATGATGAATTAAGTCCTAAAATTAAAAAACAAATAGAAGTTGCATCTAATACGGTACGCTTAAGTTTTAATGGTGAGGAGGCAAAACCACTATCTTATTACAATAATACACCTAGTGAAAAATATAATTTTAAAAACCGATTTGGACCAGAGTTATTGCTAGGAGTAACTTTAGCAGAAAAGTATCCAGACCAAGAATTTTTATTAGTAAAAAGGTCTATGGGCGGCACTGCACTGTATGGTGCTTGGAGTCCTAACTGGACCCTGCAAAAATCTGAAGCTGTAGAAAAAGGAGAAAAGAAGCATCATCTAAAATTATACAGTGCCCATATACAAGATATTAAAGAAAACATTAGTCTACTTAAAAATGAAGGTAAAGCATACAAGATCCTAGGTTTGTGTTGGATGCAAGGTGAGAATGATGCTGCTAAAGAGGTTGCTGCAAGGAGTTATAAAGCAAACTTAAAAAAGTTACACAATGCTTATAAAAGAGATTTACACTTAGAAAAATTGCCATTTGTTATAGGACAAATTAACTCTACCTATGGCAGATTTAAAGAAGGTCCAGAAATGGTTAGACAAGCAATGATAGATTTTTGTAAAGAAAACAATAATGCTGTTCTTTTAAAAACAACCACAAACAGAAAATGGAAAGACTACCCTAAACACGCAGATAATGTACATTATAACACAGAAGGGCAAAAACGTTTAGGTATTGCTTTTGGTAGAAAAATTATAAAATTAAATAAATAAGAAAATAGAAAAAATGAAAAAAATAATTTTATCACTTTATTTATTAGGGTTTATATGCTTATTTGGATGTAAATCTAAAGAGCAGATTGCTGTAAAAAAACCAAATATACTTTGGATAGTTGCAGAAGACTTGTCTCCATTTATGGGGTGTTATGGCGATTCTATTAATATTGGACATACACCTGTAATAGATAAATTTGCAAAAGACGGAGTATTATTTACTCGTGCATATGCCACAGCTCCAGTATGTTCTGCAAGTAGATCTGCCTTAATTACTGGTGTTATGCAAACAACTACAGGAACACATAACCATAGATCTAGCAGAACTACCGATGGAGAAGTTGTACCAGAAGAACTTAGAATTAATTTACCAGAAGGAATGAAGACTATTCCGGAGTTAATGAAAGATGCTGGATATTTTGTTTTTAATTCTGGTAAAGACGATTATAATTTTCATTACAATCGTAAAGCCTTGTATGCAGTAGGTAATGAAAAGGATTATAAACCAGGAATGAACGGCTGGCAAGGAAACAAAGCAGTTAATTACATGTCTGTTACCGATGGAGTTTGGAGTGCAAGAAAAGATAAAAACCAACCATGGTTTGGACAGGTACAAATAATGGGAGGAAAAAAAGATGCTAAATATGTGCGCGATGGTGAAAAGCTGGCAGATAATGATGTGCCTCTACCGCCTTATTTTCCAGATATTCCATCGCAGAGAAAAGCTTGGACAGAACATTATAATGCCAATAGGGGATCTGATGTTACTGTAGAAAAGATTTTAAAACAGTTGGAAAAAGATGGAGAATTAGAGAATACAATTATATTTTTCTTTTCCGATCATGGAAGTAATTCTTCTTTACGTCATAAACAATTTTGTTACGAAGGCGGAATGCTAGTACCATTAATGATTAAAGGTAACCATCCTGCAATACATGCTGGTACAGTTAGTAATGACTTAGTTTCACTTTTAGATGTATCTGCAACTACCCTTGCCATGGGAGGAGTTTCTTTGCCAAAATATTTAGATGGGCAAGATTTATTAGCAAAAGATTACAATGCCCCAGAATATGTTATTGGAGCAAGAGATAGATGTGATTATACTATAGATAGGATAAGAACCGTAGTATCTAAAGACTTTAGATATATTCGTAATTATTTCCCAGAAAGACCAATGTTACAAGCGGGTTATAGAGATAATAAACCAATAGTAAAAGATTTTAAAAAATTACATAAAGAAGGTAAATTAACCCCATATCAAGAAGAACATTGGTTTGGTATACGCCCAAAGGAAGAGTTGTATAATTTAAAACAGGATCCGCACCAGATGAATAATTTAGCTGAAAAATTAGAATACGCAGCTGTTCTTGCAGAACACAGAACTGAATTAGAAAATTGGATACAAAATACAGACGATAAGGGGCAATACCCAGAAGATGTTAAACAGTTAAAAGCAACCTATGATTTATGGAAGGATAGACCAAGGTTTAAAGATGCTAAAGTAAATCCTGAATATGATCAATTTAAATTAAAATAATATATGATAGAGATACATTTAAAAAAAAATGTTTTTAGGCATCCCATTGTAGCCTGCTTTTTTATTGCTTTTTTAGCTTTTTCTTGTAAAGAAAGACCAGAAACTAAAGGCAAAGAGGTAGCACAACAAACAGAAAGTAAAAAACCAAATATTGTTTTTATTTTGGTTGATGATCTAGGGTATGCAGATGTTGGTTTTAACGGATCTAACTATTATGAAACTCCAAATTTAGATGCCTTGGCAAAAGAAAGTTTGGTGTTAGATAATGCCTATATGTACCCAACGTGCTCACCATCTAGAACTGCAATTTTTACAGGTAAACAGTCTTTTAGAACTGGTGTTTACACTGTGCCAGTTTTAGAAAAAGGTACTGCAGAAGAAAATATTTTTTCTAGGTGGACAGTTGGTAAGGAGCATACCATTTTTGCAGAACCATTAGCAGATGCTGGCTACAAGGCAATACACATTGGTAAATGGCATATTGTAGGTCCTTATCCAGAAAAGGAAAGAGCAATGACGTTTCCTATACAACAGAAACTTACTCAACCAGATCCGGGAGATTATAGTTGGGTGGCAAAACATAAAACACCAGAAATACAGCAGTACTACCCAGAAGGTCGTGGTTTTATAAAAAATGTAGCGGGTACTTACCGTGGAGATCCTGCTTTGGAACCTGGCGGATATAAAAGCGTAGGTGGTGGTTATATAGCACCATTTAGCAATCCGTTTATAGAACAAAAGCCAACAGATGAATGGCTTACAGACAGGTTAACAGATGAAGCTATTGAGTTTATTGGAGATCATAAAAATGAACCTTTCTTTATAAATTTAGATTATTATGCAGTGCACGCACCTGTTAGAAAACGTAATGAAGAGTTGTATCAAAAATACTTAAATAAAGAGGTAGATTCTGTTACAGGGCAAGGTATTGCTGCTAAAATAAAAAGAAAAGAACATTATGCTGGTTATGCATCTATGGTAGAATCTGTAGACGATAACGTTGCCAGAATTGTAAAATACTTGGATGATAATGGCCTTAGAGAAAATACAATGATAATTTTAACATCAGATAACGGGTATAATGGCGGACAAAGTAAAAATGATTTACTACGTGGTGCTAAAGGTTATATTTATGAAGGCGGAATAAAAGTACCTGCTTTGGTAAACTGGCCAGGTAAAGTAGAGGCAAGAAGAAGTAAAGAAGCCATAACTGCGTTAGATTTTTTCCCTACGTTTTTAGACGTCGCTGGTATAAAAAATTATAGCGGTGAGTTAGATGGTAATTCTATTACTCCAATTTTTACTAAAGATGATGAGCAATTTACAAATCGTCCTTTATTTTGGCATTTGGCTAGCCAATGGAAACACGGTACTTGTTCTGTAATCAGAAAAAACAACTACAAGTTAATTCAGTTTTTAGCAGATGGTAAGTTAGAGTTGTACAACTTAAATGATGACCCGTCTGAGTCTACTAACTTAGTAGATTCTAATAAAGATATTGCCAATACAATGTTAGCAGAATTGGTACAATGGCGTAAACAAAATAAGGTGCCATTACCTCCAAATTCGGTTTTAGAGTTTTAAAATATTTTACATACAAATAAGAAATACATCCTTGTTAGCGCAGTAAAATGTGATAACAAGGATTTTATTTGTTTAATAAAGCCTGAAACTTATCTACAAAAAGACCAACGTGGTAGCCATCTACTAGGCCATGATGCGCGTGTATAGAGACAGACATTGTTTTTGTATTGTCTGTAGTTATTATTTTTCCAAAAGATATTTTAGGGCAACTGTCTGGATATTTGTAGTTTCTTGCATGAGACATACTACTAAAGTTTAACCACGGTAAAGCAGAAAAATGTATTACGTTAATTTTGTCATCTTCACCAGGAAATAAGCTTGTAGATTCTTGTACCTTCTTTATCACTTTTAAAGCGTTATTTCTAAAAGTAATTTCATCTTCATTATAATTTACAAAAGAAAAACCAAAAGTATTGTCTGGTCTACTTATGGTTGGTGATGCGTTTATAGTATCAAATAAATACACCTTATCATCTATAATTCTATATTTAAAATTTTCAATTTGGTTTGCAGCTTCTAATGCACGGTATAAATAATAAAGAAAAAAAGACGTGTTTTGTTCTTTTGCTTTTTTGTATGCTACAGTACAATCTATGGTAACAGTAATACCAAAAAATGGCTCATCAAACTTAGAAAAAAAATTATAATGATCTTTTCTATTCCACTCATTAATGGCAATCAAAGTCTTTGTCATACTAAAAAATTTAGGTAAAAATAATAAAGATAAATGGTAATTAGCGCTTGTAAATAAACAAATGGTACGCATAACTACATTATAATTACGCACCAAAACATTTCTTTTTATAAGAACTAGTAATTTGTTCCTGTAAATAATACAGACCAACATTTTAGCATTATATAATGGAAAGAAGAAAGTTTTTTAAAACAAGTACAAAAGGAGTATTAGCAGCTAGTATGTTACCAATAGTAGGAGAACTAACAGCACAAACATCAAACACAGAAGATGTAGCTGCTCCTAATTGGAATACAGATGCAAACGGACAACAATTTCATTTAAATAGAAAAAAAACAATTACAGCAGATGTGGTTGTAGTAGGTGCAGGTATGGCAGGTATTTGTGCAGCAGTATCTTCTGCTAGAATGGGTAATAAAACAGTTTTAATACAAGACAGGCCAGTACTTGGTGGTAATGCTTCTAGTGAAATTAGAGTAACCGTGAACGGTGTACAGAGCTTAAAAAATAAACATATTGTAGAAAGAGAAACAGGTGTTTTAGAAGAAATGCTTATTGAAAACTGGTACTTTAATGAACAAGAATCTTACCCTGTTTGGGATCATGTACTTTATGACTTTGTTAAAAGAGAAAAGAATTTAGAGTTGTTTTTAAATACACAAGCTTATGATGTCGTTAAAGATGGCGATAAAATAAAATCTGTTTTTGCTAGACAAACCACAACAGAAATGGCATATACATTTAATGCAGATGTATTTATAGATTCTTCTGGTGATGGTTTAATGGCTGCTATGGCAGGTGCAGAGTACAGAATTGGTAGAGAAGGCAAAGAGGAATTTGGAGAATCTTTTGCCCCAGATGTGCCAGATAATTGGGTAATGGGAGATTGTATTATGATGGTGACTAAGGATATGGGTAGACCTATAAAATTTAATCCGCCAGCATATGCAATTCCTTTTGATGCCGAGACTGCTTTTAAAGACAAGCACCGTAAAATTAAACAAGTTAAAGAAGGCTTTTGGTGGGTAGAAATTGGTAGCAATAATGATATTATTGGAGAAAGAGAAGAAATAAAACACAAACTGCTAGCGCGTTTTTATGGTGTTTGGGATCATATAAAAAATTCGGGTAATTTTCCTGAAGCAGAAAATATAGCTTTAGATTGGATAGGTTCTGTGCCAGGGCGTAGAGAATCTCGCAGGTTTATGGGAGATTATATTTTAACGCAACCAGATATGGAAGAATACCGCCACTTTAATGATACTGTTGCCTATGGTGGCTGGTCTTTAGATGAGCATTGCCCTGGAGGAATAGAGAATTTAACCGAGCCAGCTAGTTATTTTCATTCTAGGTTTAAGCAAGTTTATGAGATTCCTTTTCGTTGTTTATACTCTAAAAATGTAAGTAATTTAATGATGGCTGGTCGTAATGTTAGTGTATCACATATGGCGTTATCATCATCACGTATTATTGCTACTTGTGCATTAATGGGGCAAGCAGTAGGTACGGCCTCTGCATTGTGTGTACAACATAAAGTTACACCTAGAGAAATAGGTAAAAAGTACATAAACGACTTGCAAGAACAGTTGTTAAGAGACGACTCTTACCTGCCAAACAGACCAGCAAATGATAAAAACGATAAGGCTAAACTGGCAAGTGCAATTTTTGGTTCTTCTACAATTTCTGGTGATGTAAAAAACTTAGTAGATGGTGTTGGTAGAGATGAGGTAGAAAAAATACACCATTGGCAAGCAGACGGTTTACAAGCAGAATTGCAGTTAGAGTGGAAAAAGAATATAGAATTATCTAGCGTAGAGTTTAAGTTTGATACCAATTTGCAACGTAAAATGATGATGCACAAAAATCCGGCAAAGAATAAAGGTCAGGTTATTGGTGTACCACCAGAATTGGTGAAATCTTTTAAAATTGAAGCAAGAGAAAAAGGGAGTTGGAAAACCATAGCAGAAGTTAAAGACAACAGAACACGTTTGGTGAAAGTTAATTTTAGTACATTAAAAACCAATGCAATACGTGTTACTTTTAATGATACGTATGGTGATCCTAATATCAAACTTTTTGAAGTTCGTTGTTATTAATGTTTATAAGATATACCTACATAATTACAGTTGTTTTTTTAGCACTTTTATTTACTGATAAAAGTGCTAAAAGGCACTTAGTACAGTCTAAAAACGAAATAAAGCACCATATAAAAGTTCACCACCCTGGTAAAGGACAAAATAATATTGAAGATGCAGTACTTGTAGAAGTAAAAGGCAAAAATAACTTAGCAGTATCTTATTATATGGATGTAGAATCTGTAATTTGTTATGAGAATCTGTGTAAAATTGTTCCTGTGCGTATTATTTGGAACACCATTGGAGAGTATCAAGAATATGAATTAGCAAAAGGTGTAGCCTTAGAAAAGTATGAAGGAGAACCATACACAGAAGAGGATTATATTAAAACGCAAAAAATACTTTTAGATATTGACTCTCCTTTTAAGAGTATTAGAATTGATGAAATTTTAACCACTGTAAAATCTCACGATATTGTAGATGCTGTTGCTGGTGAAACTTTGTTAGAGCTAAATAAAGAAGACACGGTAGATGGTGCTTCTTTAACTTGTTATACACTTTGGCATTGGGCACATGGTGCAGTAGTAGAAAAAATAAAAGAGGTAACAGCTTCTAATTTTTCAAGCAAGGAATATGTTGCTTATTTAAATAGTGGTAATCTTCAAAAACAATTGTTTGCTATAACTCAGCTAGAGAATCAGAAAATCTATACTAAAAGCATAGTAGAAGCTGTAAAAAAACAAACATTAGTTAATGATCAGTTAATTCGTTCTTCTGTTCAATATCTAGAAAAAAACAATTCTTCAGTATACTTATCTACTTTAAAAACATTTATAACAAAAGGCAACTCTAAGCTTAAAATTGCAGTGCTAAACTCTTTATTGCATTCTAATTTAGAGTTAAGTAGCACATATTTAGCAGATGTAAGCTTAATTTTATCATCAAAGGTAACGTACCAAGAAATGTCTTTATTTTTACGTTTATTGCAAAAAAACAATGCTGCTGTAAGTAAACAAGTCTTAAACAAATTAATGCCATTATTGCAAAAAGATATTCTAATATCTAGAAACGTTTATTGGTTTTTACAAGATAAGAACTTAACTGCATCACAAAAAAATATACTTGCCAGCTTTGCCAAAAAACATAAAAATCAACTTTAAAAAACCAGTATGATCTCTTTTGTAATTTGTGTAGTAATTTTAGTACTTGGTTATTTTATATATGGTAGCTATGTAGAAAAACAATTTGGCATAGATGTAAACCGTAAAACGCCAGCAATAACAAAGGAAGATGGTGTAGATTTTGTACCGCTAAAGCTAGGTAAAATATTTTTAATTCAGTTTTTAAATATAGCAGGTTTAGGACCTATTTTTGGTGCTATATCTGGTGCGCTTTGGGGACCAGTAGCTTTTTTGTGGATTACCTTTGGGTGTATTTTTGGAGGCGTAGTACATGATTACTTTTCCGGAATGTTGTCTATACGTCATGGCGGACAAAGTATACCAGAAATAGTAGGCAAGTATTTGGGCAATGGCGTTAAACATTTTATGAGAATTTTTGCCGTGGTACTACTAGTTTTAGTAGGTGTTGTTTTTGTAAAAGGACCAGCAAGTATATTGCAAGAGCTTACAGGTATTAGCGCATCTACAATGGTTATAATTATATTTTTATACTACATTTTAGCAACTATGATACCTATAGACAAGCTTATTGGTAAAGTATACCCATTGTTTGGATTATCTTTATTACTTATGGCTTTTGGCTTATTTGGAGCATTAATTTTTCAAGATTTTACTATTCCAGAAATTAGTTTTGCTACTTTACAAAATATGCACTCAGATCCAGATATATTTCCTGTATTTCCGTTAGTGTTTGTTACTATTGCGTGCGGAGCAATATCTGGTTTTCATGCAACACAATCGCCTTTAATGGCACGTTGTATTTCTAATGAAGCAGATGGGAAAAAGGTATTTGCTGGTGCAATGGTTACAGAGGGTATTATAGCCTTAATTTGGGCAGCAGTGGCAATGTCGTTTTTTGGTGGTGTTAGTCAGTTGGGAGAGACAATGGCACAAGATGGCCATAATGCAGCTTGGGTGGTAAATATAATATGCAATACTATGCTAGGTAAAGTAGGTGGTATTTTAGCTGTATTTGGAGTAGTAGCAGCACCAATAACATCTGGTGATACAGCCTTTAGAAGTGCACGCTTAACAATTGCAGATTCATTTAAAATAAATCAAACTAAACTGTCTAAAAGATTGTTAGTTACCATTCCGCTTTTTGTTATTGCTGTGGTACTTACTAAGGTAGATTTTGCTATTATTTGGCGTTATTTTGGTTGGTCTAATCAGGTAATGGCAACTATAGTTTTATGGGCAGCAGCAGTATATATGAAAAATAAGGGTAAAAAAACGTGGTTTATAATTTTACCTGCCGCATTTATGTCTGCCGTAGTAACTACATACATATTGGTAGCACCAGAAGGTTTTATGTTAAACTACACCTTGTCATATAGTATAGGTATACTGGTATCTATAGGGGTAACCGTTTTATTTTATGCCAAAAAAACAATAATACGCAGTACATAGTACTATTTTTATACTCACTTTCTTATAGCTAATAATACTGTATTTATAATTAGATTTTTGTTTTAATTATCTAGCAAACAGTCTTTTGTACTAATATGCACATATTATTTACCATTGAATACAAAAAAAAATAGAAAGTCAATACCTTCGATATTAGAAATAACATCAAATTAACAATACGTGTTAATAGATGTTTAATTTTTAAAACAACTAAAACTTAAAAATGAAAAAAAACAAACTCAAAAACGCTACAAAGTGGAAGCTGCCACTTTATGTGTTGCTGTTGTTGGTTGGTATTAGTGCTTATGGGCAAAAAACAACCATAACAGGTGTTATTAGTTCTACAGATGATGGTATGCCATTGTTAGGGGCTAATGTGTTAGTAAAGGGTACAACTATAGGTGTTGTATCAGATTTTGACGGTAACTATAGTATTAGCGCGCCTAGTGACGCTACTACTTTAGTATTCTCTTATATTGGTTTTAAAACTAAGGAGGTTGCAATTAACGGGCAAACAGCTATAAATGTGTCATTAGAATTAGATGCTGCTCAGTTAGATGAGGTTGTAATTATTGGTTACGGTACATCTACCAAAAGAAAAATGGTAGGCGCTGTATCTACCTTAGATACAGAAAAGTTAGAGCAAACTCCGTATATGAATGTTGGTGAGGCATTGCAAGGTCAAGTTGCAGGTCTTATTGTACAAAACAATGGAGGTGGCCCAGGAGCTTCACCGTCTGTATCTATTCGTGGTGGTGGCAGTCCACTATACGTAATAGATGGTGTTATTTTAGGAGAACAAGATTTTAACGCCATTAACTCAAACGATATAGAATCTATTAGTTTCTTAAAAGATGCTTCTGCAACTGCCGTTTACGGTTCTAGAGCAGGTAATGGTATTGTGCTGGTTACAACAAAAAGAGGTAAGGATGGTAAAATGAATATCAACTACTCTTACAACTACCAAATTAGTGAACCTACAATTTTACCAGAGCAAATGAACTCTTACCAGTACGCACAAGTACAAAATAGAGCAAGTGCTTATGAAGGTTTACCGGTACCATATTCTGATGCACAATTAGAAACAATACGTACGCATGCAGATTTAGATACTTACCCAGATAATAATTGGTTAGACTTAACATTAAAGAATTTTGCACCAGAGCAACGCCATAATTTATCTTTAAATGGAGGTAATGAAAAGGCAAACTATTTTGTTTCTTTAGGATATGTAGACCAAGGAGGAATTTTAAAAGAAGATGTTGTAAACTACGAGCGTTTTAATATTAGAAGTAACCTAACCTCTAATTTTGAAAAGCTAGGTTTAGAAGTAGGCTTAAATGTAAATGCAAGTTTAGAAAAATACCAAGAGCCTTACCCAGGAATGTTTAGTATTTGGCGCGCTGTAAACCAAAATACAAGTGCATTGTACAGAGGTTATAATTTAGACGGTACACTTGCAGGTGGTGGTAACGGAGACAATCCATTAGCATTAATAGATCCGGATGCAGGTTATAATAGAACAAGAGATAAATTTATAAACACACAGTTAAGTCTTAAGTGGCAAGTACCTGGTGTAGAAGGTTTAAAACTTGGAGCAATGGCCAACTACAGAGATGGTGATGGTTGGGGCAAATTATGGGAGTACAATGTACCACTTTATATGCAAGACGGTTCTATAGCACCACAAAAAGCACCAGCATTAAGTCAATCTTCATATTACAACACCAGTACTTATTTAGAAACAAGCATATCTTACGGTCGTACTTTTGGCGTACACGGTATAGATGCAACTTTTGTATACAACAGAGCTAGTAATTTTGCAGCAAACCTAGCAGCATCTCGTAGAGATTATATTTCTGGAGCAGTAGACCAATTATTTGCAGGGCCAGCAATTGGTAAAGATAATGATGGTAGTGAAAGAGAAGGTGCCAATGCAGGTTATGTATTTAGATTAAAGTACGATTATGATTATAAGTACATTTTAGAATTAAGTGGTCGTTATGATGGTAACGATAATTTTTCAGAAAAGAAACGTTGGGGATTTTTTCCGGCATTTTCATTTGCGTGGAATGTTACAGAGGAAGATTTTATGCAATCACTTAAAGAAAAAAACATAATAAATTCTTTAAAACTAAGATCATCTTACGGTAAAACAGGGGTAACACAAGGTGTAAATAGGTTTGGTTATATTCCTGTTTATAATTTAGAAGCTAGTGCTTATACTATTGGTGATGCTCTAGTAAATGGTTATTCTGAAGGTAACTTGGTAAAACCAGACGAGCTTACTTGGTATACAAGAGAATCTTTTAACTATGGTTTAGATTTTTCATCAATGGGTGATAAGTTAAGCGGTACTATAGAATATTTTAATTACAAAACTACTGGCTTTTTAGTAAGTCCAAAAAATGTGTATTCTCAGCCATTAGGTAAAGATTTACCACAGGTAAGGTCTAACTCTGCACAGCGTAGAGCAGGTTTTGAGCTTGGTTTAAGGTACAAAGGTGGTAAAGGAACAGATTTTCAGTATGAGGTTGGTGCCAATTACTCGTATTTTGATCAGTTATGGGAACAGTTAGATACAGAAGACCAGGCTACTTTATACAACCCTTACACAAGACAAACACACCGTACAGATTACTGGCAAGGTGGTGCAGTTTACCAAACAGATGGTTTATACCAAGGTGGTCAAGACCTTATAAATAATCCTAGGTTATTGGGTTCTACACAAACACAAGGCGGAGATATACGTTATGTAGACTCTAACGGAGATGGTAAAGTAGATGAGCAAGATAAAAGGTTGCTAGGAAAATCTTCTATACCACACGGAACTTACGGTATAGATTTTAAACTTAAATACAAAGGTTGGTCTATGTCTGGTTTGTTCCAAGGAACAGGAGATAGGTACATTGGTTTTGATCGTTTTATAGCAGCAGAGGCCAAAAGGTTAACGTATGTGTACCAGTTAGATTATTGGACGCCAGATAACCCAAATGCATTGTATCCTAGACCAACAACTAGTGTTGGTGTTAATGGTGGTAATAATGATATTATTAGTAACCCATCAGACTATTTCTTAAAAAATGCAAAATACTTTAGACTTAAAAACCTTCAGCTTGGGTACGATTTTAAAAAGACATTGTTAGCAGATGCAAAAGGCTTATCAACATTTAGAATGTTTATTAACGGAACCAATTTGTTTACTGTATCTCCAGTAAAAGATTTTTTTGATCCAGAACAAGTACAAGGCAATGCAGGTATTGTAGGTTACGGTTACCCAGTACAACGTACATACTCATTGGGTTTAACTGTTGGATTTTAATAACGTAAAAAAGTAAGCAATGAAGAAAATATCAACATATATAATAATAGCTATACTAGGTTTTACTAATTTTTCATGTGATGATGATCTTTTAGAAACTAAACCGCTAGATAAGTATACAGAACTAGATGTTTGGAGCGATTATAACTTAGCGCAAGGCTTTGTTTATAATACCTACGCATCTGTAATACCAGAACTAATGGTAAATCCATTAGATCCAGACCCAAAAGGTGGAGGCGCTGGTGTAGACGATTTTACAGACAATATGGTTTTAGTTAAAAACAACAAAATAGCATTAGATCTTATAGATCAGTTTTATGATGCTGGTTGGGCAAAAAATAACTCGTATTACTTTTATGGTAATGCACCACTGGGTAAAAAAGCACCTATAAAACAAAATTCTTTTGAGGTTATTAGAGACTGTAATTTAATTATAGAAAAAGTAGCAGCATCAGAAGGAATACAAGAATCTGCTAAACCAGGTTTAATTGCACAAGGTAAAATGCTACGTGCTTTAATGTACTTTTCTAAAGCAAGGTTATTTGGTAAGTATGTTATTGTAGATAAGGTGTTAACAGAAGAAGACAATTTAAAGTTACCACGTTCTAAAACCATTAAAGAAACGTATGATTTTATTATAAAAGATTTGCAAGAGGCAGCGGAAGATTTGCCATTGGCTAATAATGCAGAACCAGGTAGCTTAACTAAAGGTGCTGCATATGCATATTTAGCAGAAGTAGCTTTGCACGGTGCAGCGTATGTAGAAACTGGTAAAGACGATTATTACAAAATAGCTAAAAAAGCTAGTGAAGATTTACTTGGTTTAGGCTATGCTTTAGATGATGATTATGGGGCTATTTTTAATAGTTATGATACTGGCTTAAATTCATCTGGTATTATTTTAGGACTGTATTCTAATATAGATGCTACTTTGTGTGTATTAACACCTATGCAACGTACAATGCCTAATATGGAGGTTGCAAAAACAACAGGCACACCACAGTTAAAAGAATCGTTTTTAGGGTGGACAACCTGTATGCCTTCTGCAGATTTAGTAGATGATTATTTGGTTGCAGATACAGATGGTGTTGCCAAAAAGTGGGACCAAACTAGTTACTATCAAGACTATTTAAATACTGGCGGTTTTTTGTCAGAAGCTATTTATAATGAACACAGAGATGCACGTTTTTATGCATCAATAGTGCAAGATTCTTCTAAATTCTTTTCTAACACAGTAACTACTAGAGTAGGTGGTAATATGCATTACGCTCAAAGTACAAAAGGTACAGAGGCATCTACAATTTCTGGTTATTTTTTACGCAAAGGTATTTATGAAGATATTGAAGGGTATAAAGCCGTTGTTTTTACAAATCACCACCAAGTAGCAATGCGTTTGGGTAGAGCTTATTTAAACTATGCTGAGGTTTTATTACGCTTAAATGATGTATCTACTGCGGTAGAGTATATAAACAAAACAAGAACTGTACACGGTAAATTACCTGCACTATCTACTGGTATTACAAGCACGCAAGCTTGGGATATGTATAAGATAGAACGTAGAGTAGAATTGTTTTTTGAAAATGATAGATATTGGTCTCTTTTACGTTGGGGTAAAGAAGATGGTGGTGGTGTAATATCAGAATTAAATGATAAGCAATACACTTATTTTGAAATTTCTGAAGACGGAAAATCTTTTGAGAGAAAACCAGTAATACTAAAAGTAGGAAACCAAAAGAAAAGATTTAGTCCTAAGCGTTACTTGTTTCCAGTACCGCAAAACGAAAGAATTTTAAACGATTTACTAGACCAGAATCCGGGTTGGTAATCTACTAACATATTAAAGTATATTTCTTATGAAAAAAATTATAACACATATATTGGTACTGTTACTTTGTATACTAAGTACTTCTTGTTTAAAATCTGGTTTAGATGATTTGCCTGCCTTTAGTGATGCAGAAATTACAAGTTTTAAGTTTGAGTATAGGTGGATTGATGACACTACAGACAATAACAAACTACAGGTAATACAACTACCTACAGAAACAATGATTAATACAGAAGACGCTATAATTAACTGTATTATAACTGTGCCAGCTGCCAATGCAGATTTTTCTGCGGCAGTTAGGGATAATGTTACATTAAGCACAATTGTAGGGTATACAGATATTTCTACGGCGGCTACCATAGCACCGGTAGGTAGTGCACCAACACTTGGTAAGGTGGCAGACTTTAGTGCAGATACAATGCAGTATAAAGTTACAGCCGCAGATGACTCTAGTAAAGTTTGGACCTTAGTAATTTCTGAATTTATAAAGTAAAAATTAGAATGTATTATGTTTAGAAATAGGAGCTAAACGTATGTTTGTTATCTTGTATTAAGAGTAATGATGTTCTTAAATAGTACTACTTTTTAAGAAAAAATCATTGCTCTTTTTTTTAACCAAAACTATTAAAAATGAAAAACCAACTTATATATATACTAGCATTTATGTTAATGCTAGGTAGTGTTTACGCACAAAACTTTATAACAGAAGGCAACGGCATACGTAACGCTATTGTAGCTAACGTAAATAAAGACCAAATTTTATATGTGTCAGAGTTAGATGGTGCCGTAGCTGCATACACACTCTCTGGAAAAAAATTATGGAGTCAACCAACTAAAAACCCTGCTGTGTTATTTAAAATAGTAGCTGCAGATATTACAAATAATGGTAAAGATGAGCTTATAGCGGCAAGTGCAAACGGCTCTATTTACTGCTACAACAGTACAGGAAAAGTTCTTTGGACGTTTACTCCAAAGGATAAAGTTAGGTTTAGTGAGGTTGCTGTTGTAAACAACGGAAAACCACAAATATTTGCAGGTGGTAATAACTATAAATTGTATGAGCTAAATGCTAAAGGCAGTTTAGTTTCTACCACAAAAATAGATGGCGTAGTACGTAAACTAATGTCTGGTAATTTTATAGAAAAAGACAAGCAGAGTCTTTTTGTAATGACCTATGTGCACGATAAATTTAGATGGGACTTTTTTGGTTTTTTAAATCCAGATACTAAAGAGGTTGTTAGGCGCTTAGACTATAAAAACAAAAAGCATAAACTATTAAGTAAATCTATGCTTACAGATTTTGTTGTAGCAGATATTAATAATGATGCTTTAGACGATCTTTTAATTTTTGGAGATACTTCTTTTAAACCATTCTTTACTGCATTAGACGCTAACTTTAATCAGTTAATAGAATATAGTAGTGGTGGTAAAAAAGGAACACAGAGGTATGCACACAGCAAAGGAGCATATTTGACAAAAAACAAACAAATAATGTTTCAGCATGGGAGCATAATTTATGTGTTAGATACCAAAGGTAAGGTGGTTGCTACAGCAGGCGAAAAATACAAAGGCAAAGTGTATAGTGATATTACGTACATACCAAGTAAAAACAATTTATTTGCGGCAGGTGAGGTAGATGGCGGTAATGCAGTATATACTTTTAATGTTGCTAAAAATAACTGGTGGAACACAACCCAAAAAAAACAAGGTAGAATGTTGGAGGTTGAAGAAAATTTAGCCAAACTATACCAACAAACATTAAATTTTAAGCTACCAGCATACCAACAAAAATCTGATAAAGATTGGGTAATGATTACCTCTAAAAAAATAGATGATGAGGTTGCAAACTTAAACGGAAACAACGTAACGTTTGTAATACAAAGATCACCAAAAGAAAGCACAGAGCGTTCTGGTATGGTTAAAATTATAGGCAAAGAAGCACTTAAAAAAGACAAGCGTGGTAAATACCAAGACTCTAGAGAAGACATTGTACAAATGGCAAGAGATTTTGAGGCTAAAGGACAACCATTTACTTTTTGGGCAGGCCACGGTAACGATCCTTTTTACATACAAATAGAAACCTTAGAGAAAATATTAGAAGTAGCACCAACCACCTGTTATGGCTTTGTGTACGCAGAAATGGCTAATGTAGAAGACCCAAGAGTACAGTATTTTGTAAGAGAGTATATGCCTAGATTGGCAAAAGCAATCAGAAAAAATAATAGAGCCAAATTGTATTTTAGGTACAAAAATATGTTTTGGGCAGCAACGTCTCACTTACCTTTATGGAAAGAGATGTTCTTTTCTAAAAAGTATAACGATATTTTAGTACCAGCCTCCGAGGATACAAGCAACAGAACTCAAGACCTTAATTTAGCAGGCCGTGTAGGTATGCAGTCTAGCGGTTATGTAAACGATTTTGCAATGCGTTTAATAGACGACAACCCAACAAGTTGGCGACCACTTTCTCCAGGTGGGCAGCGCTCTATATCTCCTTATTTAAGACAAGGTACTTTAATGGCAGCCTATGGCGCAAGGTATGGTGTAGTGGCAAACAACCCATTTACAGAAGAACCAGGCTTAAATATTTTATTTGCGTTAATGAAATCTGGCGTGTTGCCTGTAGTAGCACCAAAAGACATGCAGTCTATTAGTGCATGGCATTTAATACAAAACGTAGATGAAAAACTAATACACACCGTAGATACACACCATGATTTAAAACAATACAGCACAACAGATGATGCTGCCGTATTTTCTTATGCACAAATGCATTGGGCAGGCGTAAACATACCAGAGCACGATTTTTCTAACGCTGCATTGGGTGTAAAATATAGGTGGTTAAACTATATGCCAGTACTACCAAACGGTATGGTACCTGTGGCACCTTTAGAGGCAAAAACACTAATTGAAAAACAAGGAAAACCTTATTTTGTATCTACAGCCAAAGTAGGTATTAAAAACGGAGCCAAAGTACCCGCAAAAGAGTTTGGTGCAGTTATAAAAGCAAAAGTAGCAGAAGGAGCAAAGCAGTTGCCAATTGTAGTCTCTGGAGCATCATGGAGCGCTATACAATTAGATGAAAACCACACACGCTTAATTTTAATAGACCCAAACTATATAAACCCACAAAACACAAAAGTTACCGTAACCTTTACTCACAAAACACCCAAACAAATAGTAGATATTTTATCTAAAGAAGAGTTAACAGCAACCAACAATAAAATAGAAATAACAGTACCAGCAGGAGCTATGCGTTTTATAGACGTAGCGTATTAAGTACTTAACAATTATTTATTTTCTCCTTTTATACTAGCGTCTACAAACTAGTGTAAAAGGAGAATTTTTTTTGATACTAAATAGTAAACAAACACCCAATTACTACCATTTATAAATTATTTTTATACAATTACACATATCCGTAATTGTACCACAAAAAATGTTTTTATATTGTAAGAAAATTAAGCGCGTTAAATTTGTAGTTGCGTTTACTAACTAGTTGTAAAACATTTGATGAAAAACTTTTACTTAATAACAATTTTAGTTTTAGCAATTCTATCCTGTAATAGAGGCAATGAAAACGTTGGGACAATAATTAATGGAAAAATTTATTCAACTGACTCTGGAATGGTTTACCTTAATGAAATTAATCATTTTGACAATTTGAACGAGAATTATACAATTGATTCAACATCTATTTCAAAAAATGGAGAGTTCAAATTCAAAAAACATAACCTAAATTCAAAATTAGTTTCAATTGCAACTAAAAAGTTTAAACCATTTACATACCAAATATATAGTTCGGCACCACAAACATACTTTTTCGGGAATTGCGAAAAATTTTTCACCTCAATACCTACTTTCTATATTACAAATGAGAAGTCGATTAATATAAATTGGATTGAAACACAAAGTATAGATTCTATAAACAGTCCAAACAATACTGGTATTCAACAAATAAAACTGCGAGAATTTTATTTAAATTCAAATAAGATTGACAAGAGCAAGTTAGATTATGACCAAAAATCAGATTACAAAACCAATTGGGAACAAATGCTAATAGAGAAAGAATTTGATTTAAAAGTAATTGACTTGAACAACATTAAAATTGAAAACAGCTTCGATAACTTTTTATACTCTGAAATTTACCTCGGGCATTTAAACAAATATTTAAACTGGTTTGAGAAGTACTACCCTGAAAAAGTGGAAAGTTCAATTAAAAATCCTGAATCTGACAACTTTTATTCAGATGTTTTCAAAGAGTATAATAAACATAAATGGAATTCTAAAAGTCTTGAATATTACAAGTTTACAGAACGTTATGTTAATTACAATATGAATATTCAGTCTAAAACTTTCGAGAATTATTATAAAACTACACAAGACAAAAGAAAAATGGCTGAAAAGGTTCTGAGTAAAAAAAATAGAGAAAGATATTTAAAACTAATAGACGAAAGAACAAAAAACGTTTTGTAACAATGGCTAAAATTAATATAGGTTTTGGTGCTTAAAATTAAGTTTAGTACTTTTTAACCAAGTCCGCCAAACCTTTTTAATTTGGCTTTTAAAAAGTGAAAAATTAAAAACAAAATATAAAAATTCGGCTCTGTGTTAATCCGAAAAGTTAGTGTCTTTTTGTACGCTACGTTTCATACACAAGTCCGTTAGACACAAGCAAAAAAATCAGTGAAACAAATTCTTTATATATTTCTAATACTTCCACTTTTTTCTTTTGGTCAAGAGATAAGCATACTTGTTTTGGATTTTGAGACAAATGAACCATTGCCTTTCGCTAATATCTATTTCAAGATATCTGGAATAGGAGCCTCAACAAATATGGAAGGATTAGCTTCATTCGAGCAATCTGACTTAAAAGATAAAGATTCAGTTGTTGTGTCTTATATTGGATATGACAAGCAAACACAGCTTTACTCAAAAAATAATCCCAAAACAACGTTTCAAATAAAACTTAAAAGTTCCCTTCAAGTTCTTTCTGAAGTTGTTGTGACATATGCAAAGCCTCCAAAGCCAGAAAAAATAATAAAGACTGCAATAAAAAATACCTCTAAAAACTATAGTAATAAACCTATAATTTACCAGTCACTATATCGAGAAACGATTGAGGAAAATGACACTTTTATTCAGTTAAATGAGGCTATTGTCAATACACATTATACCGCATATCCACAGAAAAAACTAGATCGGAAAATTTGGGAAGATTGGTTTTATGATGAATCATATGCTTCTGAATTAGAAGGCAATCGATTTTTTCATCCTTTGCTCAAAGATTTCAACACCAAAGAAGATAAACAAGTTATCCTTGCTTCCAGGCATTCCGACAATTTGAGCAATTATGGAATAGAAACAACACTTATAGGAGGTCCATTGCTTTTATTTGCGTTTGATAAAATCAAATATCAATATGACTTTTTTAATCCTGCTATACTGAATAAATATCATTTTCAACATCAACCAACTGAAACCATAAATGGTGAGGCTTGTTATGTTATTTCATTTTATCCAAAAACAACCAACCGAAATTTCAGTATTGATCAATCAAGAAAGAATAAATCACCAATTTACATTGGCAGAATTTACATTTCAAAAGATTCCTATGCACTATTAAGGTTTCAATATAAACTTGCTATAGACAGGGACTTTGGGTTCTTTGCGAAACGTATGCCTCTTGACTATCAAGTAGAAATGAACTACAAAAAACAAGGTGGTTTATATCATATCCAAAACATCAAATTTTCCGAAACTAAAAAAGTCGGTGTTGAAGAAAATGGAGAATCAATTTTGCATAAAGCAAATAAGGAGATTTATGTTGTTGATATACAAACTGAAAATGTTAAACCATTTACCGACTCTTCCTTGTTTAAATCAACTCGCTTTTCTTCTATCAAACATTACAAGAACAATTATAATCCTGGTTATTGGATGGAAATTGAATTAGCAGATTCTCTACAACTTAGTCCGAAAATAATTTCAGACTTAGAAAAAAATCAACCGTTGCTCAAACAATTTGAAAGTCATAAACAAGAACAAAAATTAGATTTACCAATTCCTGTCGCCTCTAGAAAGCATTTTTCCTTTAATTACCACAACACTTCTTTAATTGATAGTTTACACTGGATGGCACTTCCTGCCTATGAAAGTAAACTTAAAGCGTACTTGACAGATGAAAACAAGTATGCTAAAAACGAATTAATTGAGGATAAGAAATATCAGAAAAAACTGTTTGAACAGTTAAACACTTTCTATGAAAAAACATCAGACTCCGAAAGAGAGATTAAACCCAACAGCTACTTCTTTGAAGAAGATAGTTTGAACAATGATATTTTGTACTATCAAAACGACTCTATCAACAGAGTTGAAGTATTAAATCTATCGTTATTCGAAACCAAACATAATGATGTTTTTATAAAGCGGTTTATTCCTAATAAATCGAAATCTATGATTTTGGTTCTTTATTAAAAAACAGGTGTAATTGGCGATTTTGCTACTATATTACCTTTTGGAGAGGATATTGAGATTGATTCGATTTCCAATGTTTATACTGTTCAATGGCATTCAGATTCAACTATTCTCTACACAAAGACAAGTGACATTGGTAGTGCTAGAGAACTTTGTTTTTATGACATACGAAACAGGATGAACTCAACAATTTACACTGAGTATAATCCTGAATTTGATGTAGAAATAACAAAAATAGACGAACTTCTTTTTTGTACAATCCAGTCCAAAACAGAAAATGAAGTCTATCTAATAAAACCCAATTTACCTTTTCCAGAAATGGAACTCATAAAAAAACGAGAGAAAGGAGTTATTGCAAAAGTTAAAATAAAAAATGGAATTTATTTACTTGTGAATGATGAGAAAGTTGGAAGTTCAATAGAGTTTCATACATTCTCTGACCCTGGCAACCAATCACTATTCACCAGCTCTTATAAAGACGATTACATTGTTGACATTCTTACAATGAAGGACAAAACAATTGCTTTGGTTTACGATAAATCTATGCCCAAATTAAAATTCATAGGGCATAATGATGATAAATGGCAAGAACTAGAACTTAAATTAGGAATAGGTGATTACCATCTTATTTCAACAGATGATACAACAAATAGCTTTTTGTTTTCATTTAGCTCGCCATCACAACCTTATTCTAAATACAAGTACAACTTTAACACATCCAAGTTGAATGTTGTTTCAAAAACCGAATCAGTAAACCCGATTTACTATAAGTACATTTCTACTAAACGTATTTGGGCTAAAAGTCATGACGGTGTTAAAATTCCAATAACAATTGTAAAAAACAGGGCTGCAACCAAAAGTAATAGCGGATTAATTTTAAAAGTTTATGGTGCTTATGGTGCTATTACTACTCCTTCTTTTGATGCTCAAGATGCCATATTGTTAGAACAAGGTTATACAATAGCATATGCCCATGTTAGAGGTGAGTCAATATTAGGTCAATCATGGTATAAATCAGGTAGGGAATTACAGAAAGAAAAGTCAATTTTAGACTATGTCGCATGCGCAGAGTATCTCATTAAAAAAGAGTATACCACTTCAGAACTGCTCATTGGGTATGGAAATAGTGCAGGTGGATTAATTGTTGCGCAGGCTACAAATCTAAAACCAGAGTTGTTCAATACCATTATCTTAGATCACCCTTATTTAGATGTCATAAATACAATGATGAATGATACTCTTCCTCTTACAATAGACGAATACAAAGAATGGGGGAATCCAAAAAACAAAGAAGTTTACGATTACATTCTAAAATATTCCTCTTATCAAAACATTATACCGCAACAATATCCAAATGTGTTATTGATTACTAGTTATCAGGATTATCAAACTCCTATTTGGCAAGTAGCAAAATATACGGCTAGGTTAAGAGAAAATAATTTATCTGATTCAGAAATAATAATGTTGACAGATATGAATAGTGGACACATTGGAAATACAACAGGTAAGGAATGGATAAAACTGTTCGCTGAAACATATTCATTCGCTAAAGAAAAAAATAAAAACCCAGTGCCTAACAAAACCTATAAGTAATAGCACCCTGCGGGACGCTACTACTCATAGCCAAAACGTTAAGCAATATTAAAAACCAACAATGAGAAAAACATTTACTTACTTAGCTTTAGTAATTCTGTTTATTTTATCAGGGCTTTTACTTCACAAGTCTTTCTTCGAACTTTCAATAGCTCTGTCGACCGAGTATAATATAAAAATGATAACGACGAAGATGAATTCCCAATTTATTTCGCAGATTTTCTTTGCGGTGGTTATTGGAATTTTACCGCTTTTATATTTATGCGTTGCAAGGCTGACCAAAATAAAATTCTTAAATCAAGGTTTAATAACTTGTGGAATAATATTACTAAGCGGAATATTATTTTGGCAACTCAGAATTTATTTAGTTAATGCTGAATTGGAGAAAATGGCCAATTACAATTTGGGGAATGAAATAGACATATCCTATAATATTAAAAATGCGAAATACAACTTGTTTTTACTTTTGGGTTTTGTTGCAGGATCTGCTCTAAGTATATTCATATACAGAAGTCGGAATTAAACGCAGAACCAATAAAAACGCGTGGCAATAAAGTATGTCAGAAAAACCGAAAATCAGAGTAACATTTTGCCCTGCTACGACACATATATTAACCGTTACCACACATTAAAAAAAACTGAATGAGAGGAGATATACAATCGGAATTAAGAGAACATTTAGACAATAAAGAAACTTTGCTTTGGACAGCTCAACCAAAAAAAGGTATTGTATTTAGAACAGCAGATATTTTCCTAATACCTTTCAGTCTATTATGGTGCGGATTGGCAATATTCTGGATGTTTATGGCTTCGCAAGGTGGCGGAATATTTGCTTTAATCGGAATTCCTTTTGTATTAATAGGGTTGATATTTGTGTTCGGGAGATTTATAATTGACGCAAAACAAAGAGAAAATACTTATTACGGATTGACAGAAGACAGGATAATTATAAAAAGTGGAGTATTTTCTAAAAGTGTAAAGTCATTAAACATTAGAACTCTATCTGATATTGAGTACAACGAAAAAAATGACGGAAGTGGAACTATTTCTATCGGACCAAAAAATCCAATGATGATTTGGGGGAATGGAATGAATTGGTGGCCTGGAATGAAAGCGAATCCACAACTTGATTTGATACAAAATGTTAGAAAAGTATATAATCAAGTGATTGAAATACAGAAAGAAAAATAACGTGTGGTAACAATGTATATAAAAAATAGCGCAAGTAATTGCTAACACAAAGGTTTGGGCATTTTTTGAAAGTCGCCAAATCTTTTTGATTTGGCTTTGAAATGATAAAATTAAAACAAAATATAAAAGATTCGGCTCGCGTTTAATCGGAAATTAATCGCTTATTTTTAGCGCTACTTTTCATATACGGAGCCGTTGGCATTAATATATACCTACCATCAAACTAATGGAAAACGAATTTGCGAAAGTAATGTCCGAAAGGACGGATGAAGAATTAATAAAAATTATAACAGTAGAAAGAGGAAGCTATAATCCGACTGCAATCGAAGCAGCGGATGCAGAAGTTGAAAAGCGGAATATCGACACATCTGAATTCGAAAAAATCCGAGAAAAAACAACAGCGGAAAAAGAACAAAAAGAAAAAGTGGACTCGAATGTTGTTGGTTCGGGAATACGCTTTGTGAATTTCCTAATCGACTTTATAGTTTGGTTGATTTTAGCATTTATCATTAGTTTTATAATCGGACTTTTTGTACAACCGACTGACCAAGGAATGATTTCTCTAATTGGTTATATTTTAATTTTTGGAACTTTTATAGCTTACTATGCGATAATGGAAATTAAATTTAAAAAAACAATCGGAAAGTTTGTAACCAAAACAAAAGTTGTGAAAATGAACGGAGAAAAACCGACTGATGGAGATATAATAACTCGTACTTTTTGTCGACTAATTCCATTTGACCGACTTTCGTTTCTATTTGTTAAAAACGGAATTCACGACTTTTTATCGAAAACCAAAGTTGTAAAAGACAATGTGGAATAAAATACTAATGTCAACAATGTATAACCGCAATTACGGCGGATTCGACTACGTTCGAATCCACTCCCAATTGCTAATAGCTGTGATAAGTCGAAAAATAGTAACTTTAATCCCGTAACTTCGGTTGTACCTACCATTGGCAGTAATTAGAGCTAATTTTAAACTATGATAGTAATTAACGTTAAATACGTATTTTTAATACTACTTTTTTCAAACACCTTTTTGTTTGGGCAAAAAAGGTGGGCTCTGGAAAAAGACATCGACTTTGATGGTATTCTTGATACAGTATATGTTGATAAAGGAAACAAAAAAATAATATGTCTTTTATCAAGTAAAAAGTATGTTAAATTAGAAAGTAAAAAAATAGGTTTAAACACTATGTCTGGCACAAGTGATGACGGAAAACAAGGATTTGTTTTTGAAAATCATTATATGAGAGCAGGTTACTCAAACAAATTCAGATATGATAAAAAAGCGAAAAAAATCAGATTAATTGGAATAGAATTCTATGAATTTTGTAGTACAAATTCTAATGACGCTTGCGGTAAATCAAGTTTAAATATTTTAACGGGAGACTTTATTGGGAATTGGAGTTATTATGAAAAAGATCAAGATAAATTCATTAAAATTCCTGTTGTAAAAACTAAAATGTGGTTTAAAAAAGAATATTTAGAAAATTTTAATGAAGATGTTTATTTTAATTTTTGTGACAAAATATATGAATTGTCTTGTAAATCCAGAGATGAAATGTTAGAGAAAAGAAAGTAACTACTGCTAACAATGTATATAAAGCATAGCTAATAAGTACTTTACCAAAGGTTTGTGCGTATTTGAAAAGACCTCCAAATTTTTAAATTTGGCTTTTAAAAGAAATGATTAAAACAAAATAAAAAGTTTTGGCTAAGTGCTTAATCGGAAATTAATCGCTTTTAATTCCCTTACTAACCATAGCTGAAACGTTATAACCAATTTCTAAAATGAAAAGAATCACATTAATTATAATTTTACTTTCCATTTCAACTTATGGCCAACAAAATCAGTGTCTCTGTTCTAATGGGACAGAATTGGAATTGAAAGGTGTTAAACCTGCAATGACTTTTGAACTTGCTAATGGAGAGACTTATAATATTTGCGGTTTTGTAAATTCAAAAATATCAGATAATCAACTTTTGATTTCTGATTTTGATATTTTCAATTGTAAAACTGACGAATTATTACTTGAATCTCTTTCTCAAAATTGTTTTGTAAATTTTAAAGACGGAGTTTTAGAAATTACAGAGATGGGGCTTTTAAGATTCGGAAATAATTGGGAGTATGAAACAGTTCCTTTGGGACATAGAAAAATCTATTTTGATGAAGATACTATTCAGAACATAATTAAACGACCTGATTTTAAAAATCATAAAATTGATCAAAACCAAATTGACGAATTTATGTTAGAATTGGAGAATGTAGCTAAAACATATAAAGATGAGGAGTTACTAACAAAAATTGAAAAACTTGAGGTGTTAGCTCTAATCGATAATGAAAAAGCTTGGGAAATATTATTGGAGTTTAGATCATACTTCAAAATTGAATCTAATGAATTAATAGAAGACACTCTTTTTGAATCAATTGAGAGAATTAAAAAACAAAAGAAATAAAACGGGCAATAGCATTTTACAACAATACATAGCCGATTTTTAGGTAAACAACGTTTGTTATATTTAACGTGAGGATTAAGCAAGAAAATTGAAACAAATTTGGCGATGAATATATTGAACTTAAATTGTTAATAAGCTATATGCAAAGTTGTTACTACTAATAAAAAACAAAATGAATTCAATTCTAAAATATATACTGCTTTCTTTTACAGTTCTAATTTTTGGTTTCTCAAATGAGTTTGTTAATTCAAAAACAGAACTTAAGTGTAATTTATTAGAAGCTTATGCAAAAACACATAAAGAGTTAGAATTTGTAAAATGTGAAGAAGTAAAAAACAGTCAAATAATTTATAGAGCTACTTACAGAGTACGTGGAAATAAATCTAAAATAGTAGAAGATTTCCTTAAAGAAAATTATGGAATGGGAAATTTAAAATGGGCTTGTTGTGGATGGGACAATGCTGGTGTATACGGACAATTTGAACACCCAGAATTTGAGAAAATTGATTCTTATTGTTCTGCCGTTATTAGTATGTTTGCCTCTGGAGAAAAAATAGATAAATCAAAAAATACTATTAATTTAGAACACGACAGAGATAAAATTGAATATTTTACTGTAACAGTAGAATTAATTATAACGTAAAATATCTACGAGTAATAGTATGCAAAAGTGTTTATTTTAGCACAGTGCTATAATAACACTTAAGCTTTTTCTTTAGGGTTGTACATTACTATTATTTGTATGATGATAGCCAAAAGAACCAGAAAATAAATTTCAATTTGTGTAAACAACTCTACAGTATCTACAGCACGTTTACTAATTAACATTTGCCTACTTCCTTCATTTAACTGAATTTTTGATAAATCGCTAAGATTTGTCTTTATTTTTTTGAGTTGAGCAACAACTTTAGACTTGTTATTATGGCTTGTACTTAAAAATTGACTTTCAGATTTTATTAACGTCTTAAGGTTATTTTTAAAACTATCAAACACCTTTGTTTCTTGCGTTGTAAGCTTTGTTTGCTCAAACCTAGAAACCAAAGACTGCAGATTAGTGTTAACTTTTAAATTTTTATCTTTAAAAAAAGTAGAATCAGATACTGCTACTGCAATTTCTTTCTCCTGAACTAATTGGAGCATTTCAAAAATGAGATCATTTGCAATTAACCTGTCTTCATAAATTGTTACAACAGAATCACGAACACGCACAAAATTATTTTTGTCTATTAAATTTGTTGCAATTATTAAGACAAAAATCATTAAGATTCCTAGTATCCATTTTAACTTGTTGTAAAACGTCATATATGGCAATTTTTAGCGTGTAAAATCTATTGTAAATATACAAAAACCACTATAAATTACCAGCGGTAAGTTATTACTAATTATGGGTTGCTTGTAAAGCTTAGCGTGTCTGTATTTACTACTTTTTTAATCGGCTTTTTATTACTAATTTAGATGTTTAAATGCGTAAGGTTATATAAACAAAACCATTAAAAATAATTAAACTAACCTAAGAGTAATTAGATGTAAATGCCTTAGCTACAATTTAAGAAATGAAAAAATACATTATAATTTTACTTTTAATTGTAACTTCTTGTAAAGGCGAGTCTAAAAAAGATAATAAGACTAAAGAAGTAAAAAGCGAGGTTATAAAAACTTCTTATTTTGAGCTTGTTAAGGCCAAAAAGCAAAATGGCTTATTAATTTTATTTCCCTGCTTTCCTTGTAATGCAGAAAACACATTGTCTGAATTTAAAATTGCCGAACTAAGTGTAAAAAATAACTATTCGGTTTTAGCAATGAATTTAAATCAACGTTTGTATTTAAACAAAAAAGAAAAACAAGAACTAGCAGACCAATTAGCAAGAATAATAAAGGAACATGGATTATCAAAAAAAAACATTTTCATAGGAGGGTTTTCAAGCGGAGGAAATGTAAGTCTGCTAATTAGCAATTACCTTGTGATTCATAAAAGTCAAATTAAACCCAAAGGTGTTTTTATTGTAGATTCACCAATAGACCTTCTTGGTCTTTATACAACTGCAGAAAAGAATTTAAAGCTTAATTTTTCTGTGTCATCTGTTCAAGAATCTACTTGGATTAAGAATATGTTTGATGAAGAATTTGGAAATCCATCTACAGACCAGATAACTAAGTATGAGCAATATTCTCCCTATACATTTAAAACCGAAAATATTAATAATTTAAAAGGATTAAAAAATTTAAAAGTTAGGTTATATACAGAACCTGACGTAGAGTGGTGGAAAGAATATGCAAAAAATGAATATGAAGATTTAAATGCCTTTTACATTCAAAAATTATCAGAAAAGTTAATGATAGAATTTGGAGAAGATACTATTGAATTGATAAAAACAAAAAACCGAGGGTATAGAGCAAATGGAGAAAGGCATCCGCATTCCTGGGCAATAGTCAATAAAAAAGATTTAATTAATTGGATGCTAGAATAAAAAAATACCAGTAAAGTATAGCACTAAACGTCCAACAACAAACAAGCAAACTCTTGTAACTCATTAAAAAAAGAAGAATGTCTATAACAACAGAATCAGAATTACTAGGAATGATAAAAGTTAGTGAAGTTGTAGGAACTACACTAAAATTAATGAAAGAGTATGCTAAAGTTGGTATGTCTACTAAAGAATTGGATGCTTATGGCGGAGAAATATTAAAGCGCTATGGAGCTAAATCTGCTCCTTATGAGACTTATGGCTTTCCTGGTTACGCTTGTATAAGTGTAAATAAAGAAGCTGCTCACGGTATTCCGTCTAAAGGTAAAATACTAAAAGAAGGTGATTTAATAAATATTGATGTTTCTGCGGAGTTAAACGGATTTTGGTCAGACAATGGTGGTTCTTTTGTTATTGGTGAGGATATTCATAATCACCAACCACTTGTAGATGCTTCTAAAAATATATTACACAAAGCAATTACAAATATTAAAGGAGGAGTAAAAATAGCAGACATTGGACACTTAATAGAGTCCGAGGCTAAGAAATCTGGTTTTAAAGTAATTAAAAATTTAGCAGGCCACGGAGTAGGTAGAAGCTTGCATGAAGAACCTGAAAATATTTTGAATTACAGAGTTAGAACTAATCGTGAGAGATTTAAAAAAAATACTACAGTTGCAATAGAGACTTTTATCTCTACAAAATCTACCGTTGCTGTAGAGTTAAAAGATGGTTGGACTTTGGTTGGTAATAAAGGAGGATACGTAACACAGCACGAGCAAACAATACTAGTTACAGATAACGCACCAATAATATTAACAGAATCTAATGGTATGTGGAACTAGGTTTTGCGTAGTTCTTTTATAAGTGTAACCTAGTGTTTAGCTATTATAATTTTATTCAGTATTAATTTGTAAAATAGAAGTTATTGCCTAATGAAGAACAAATTAAAAGAACACATAGTGAAATTAATTCCTCTTTCTGATAACGAGTTTAGTTTTGTGTTGTCTCATTTTAATATTGAAAAATATAAAAAGAATGAGTTTCTTATTCAAGAAGGTGATGATGTAAACTATTGTTATTTTGTTATTTCGGGACTCTTAAAACTAGTATTTAACGATACAAATGGTAAGCAACATATAGTGTCTTTTGCAATGGAAGATTGGTGGGAAAGCGATTTTTTGGCTTATTTTAAGCAAACCAAAGCAAAAATGTCATTGCAATGTGTAGAAGACACAGAGGTATATTCAATTAGCCTTAAAAATTATTACCAACTATCTTCTAAAATGCCTAAGATGGAGCGTTTTTTTCTTAAAAAATCTCACTCAGGACACATAGCCTCACAAAACAGGATTTTATCTTTTTTAACTTCAAACGCAAAGGAGCGTTACTTACAGTTGTTAAAGCAACAACCAATATTGTTTCAGCGAGTACCTAAAACTCTTTTAGCTTCTTATTTAGGTGTGTCACGAGAAACACTTAGTAGGTTATCATCTTAAAAATTTCTTCTTTTTTATAATTGTGATGTTTATCACGCACCAACAATAGTATTATTTAAAATATTTGTGGTGTAATCACAAAACATAAAAACAGATGAAAAAACAAGTAATTAACCCTTGGCAATGGCAAAATGATAGAGGTTATGTACAAGCAGTTGAAGTAGCTAGGGCAGAAGGAACTTTATACATAGCAGGGCAAACAGCAATAGATTCTAATGGGAAATCTAGTGCTGAAGATATGAAAAGTCAAGTAAGTGCATCTATTAAAAATTTAGAACAGGTAATTAAAGATGCTGGTTATGAGTGTAAAAATATTGTTAGGTTAAATATATACACTACGTCTACAGAAGAATTTTTTTCTTGTTTTGATATTTTTCAAAATTGGATAACAAAACACAATATAAAACAAGCAAGTACTTTATTAGAAGTACAAAGTCTTTTTGAAACATTAAAGGTAGAATTAGAGGCTACCGTAGTAAGGTAATGTTTTTATAAATTAAACATTAAGTTGAGTAAAAACAAGTTGAAGTAAATACAATACAGCTAGAAAAATCAGACAAAATTTTGTTTAATGACTTATGAATAGCAAAGACGATTGCTAAGTATTTTTGTACATCTTAAATGGTACAATTTATATAAAGTGTGCCTGTAAGTAAATTACAGTCGCACTTTTTTATGCTGTATACCTTAAAAAATGCACGTTAGGATACAAAAGTTTGACTAAGAGAAACATTTACGCCTGCTCTTATTTGTTACTTAGCAACACCAATTTTAAACAAACCACCAATGATAAATACGTCATACACTAATATTCTTTGTTTATTAGTATGCTTTACTCTAATTGTTTCTTGTAATACTAAAGAAGAACAAAAAGTGTATCAACCTAAAAACCCAAAAGGTAAATACATTTTAACTCCCAAGGCAAGTACTAGTCCTAATATAAACGGACCAACAGTGTTTGGCGTACGCCCAGGATCTCAGTTTTTATATAGCATACCTGTAACAGGAAAAAGACCAATGGAGTTTGCCGTAAAAGGATTGCCTGCAGGTTTAAAATTAAATACAGAAACAGGTGTAATAAGTGGTGTTATTAAAAATCTGCAAAAAAGAGATTATGCGCTAACATTTGTTGCTAAAAATAAAAAAGGAGAACAAAAAAAGAACTTTACAATTGTAGTGGGTGAAACCATTTGTTTAACTCCGCCTATGGGCTGGAATAGTTGGAACTGTTGGGGACCAGATGTTACACAAAAAAATGTAATTGCATCTGCACAAGCAATGGTTAACAAAGGCCTAGCAAATTATGGGTGGAGCTATATAAATGTAGACGATGGTTGGCAATCTCACAGAGGTGGTAAACATCATGGTATTTTAGCAGATTCTGTTAAGTTTCCAAATATGCAGGCAATGGCAACCAAAATTCATAAAATGGGATTAAAAGTTGGTATTTATTCATCTCCGTGGGTAACTACATATGCAGGCTATATTGGTGGTTCTAGTGATACTAAAGACGGATATTGGGACCAAACAATGAACGATAAAAAACTAAAAAAGAAACGAACATTTACCAGAGTAGCTACATATACTTTTGATGAAAATGATGTGGCACAATGGACAGATTGGGGTATAGATTATTTAAAGTATGATTGGAACCCTAATGAACCAGAGAGTACCATACGTATGGCTAATGCATTAAAAAAGAGTAATAGAGACATTGTATATTCATTAAGTAACACGGCTCCTATAGAAAATGCAGCACTATTTGGCGAAATTGTAAATTGTTTTAGAACAGATGGAGATTTAAAAGATAGATGGGGCGGAAAAGGAAGTCATAAAAGTATAAGAGATGAGTGGGTAGCACACAGAAACTGGTTAGAAAAAGGTTTTGCTGGCGCTCCAGGTCATTTTCCAGACCCAGATATGTTAGTTATTGGTGAGGTAAACACTAGAAGTAAAAATCCGCAACCGTCTCGCCTAACTGCAGATGAGCAATACTCTCACGTATCACTTTGGTCTTTATGGGCAGCACCATTATTAATTGGTTGTCCTATAGAAACTATGGATAAGTTTACGGTTAATTTAGTAACCAATTCTGAGGTATTAGCAATTCATCAAGATGAAGTAGCAATACCCGGAAAAACTGTTTTTTATGATGATACTATGGAGATTGTAGTTAAAGAATTATCAGACGGTAGCAAAGCAATTGGCCTTTTTAATCTAAAAAATAAAGAACAAATTATTACTGTAAATTGGGAGTTGTTAGGTATTTCTGGGCCTCAGAATTTTAGAGATGTTTGGAGACAAAAAGATATTGGAGAGTTTGCCAATCAGTTTTCTGCTAGTGTACCTAGGCACGGAGTAATTTTTGTAAAAGTTACAACTGATAAATAATCACAATTTCTATGAAAATTATAACATCTATACTTTGCTTTTTACCCTTTCTTTTATTTTCTCAATCTAATAAACCTAATATTGTTTTTTTGCTGGTAGATGATGTTGGTTGGGGAGATTTTGGCTGTTATGGTGCTACGTTTAATGAAACACCAAATATTGATAAACTAAGTAAAGACGGAATGTTGTTTGTAAACGGCTATGCAGCTAGTACGGTATGTTCTCCTAGTAGGGCAGCAATTTTGGCAGGTAAATACCCTGCAAAATTGAAACTAACAGACTGGATTGGTGGTCATAATTATGCATATGCTAAGCTAGCAGTGCCAAACTGGAATAAGCAATTAGAACATAAAGAAAAATTACTGCCAGAGGTATTAAAAGAACAAGGCTACTCAACTGCTTTTTTTGGTAAATGGCATTTAATGCCTACAGATAAGCAAAATTTTAATGAGCATTACCCAACAAATCACGGTTTTGATATAAACGTTGGTGGTAGAGAATGGGGGCAACCTAAAGGTAGAGGTAAATATTTTTCTCCTTTTGATATGCCTAATTTAGATAATGGTGAAAAAAACGATTTTTTGACTGACAAGTTAACCAACGCAGCAATAACGTATTTAGATACGGTATCTAAAAAAGATCCCTTTTTACTATATTTTTCATATTACACAATACACGGTCCGGTTATGGCACCTAAGGCTACGATAAAAAAATACAAGAAAAAATCTAGCACTTTTGTAAATACTAAAAACGAATATGTTAGTGCAACTAGGGCTGCAATGGTAGAAAGGTTAGATGTTAGTGTTGGTAAAATACTAGACAAGTTAAATGTGCTTGGTATTGCAAATAATACCATTGTTATTTTAACAGGAGATAATGGCGGTAATTATGACCAAACCACAAACGGGTTAAGAGGGTACAAGGGCTACGGGTATGAAGGCGGAGTAAGAGAACCTTTATTAGTAAAATGGGCCAATAATATAGCACCTGGCACTACATCTGCTGTACCGGTTATGGGAATAGATTTTTACCCTACAATCTTAGACATGGTTGGTGTAACAAATTACAATGCTAAAGAAATAGATGGCGAGTCTTTTTTACCAATACTTACTGGTGCAAAAAGTAAATTAAAACGAAAAAGTTTGTTTTGGCATTACCCACACTATCACAGAACAAAACCTTACGGATCTATTTTAGATAACAATTGGAAATTGCTAGAGTTTTTTGAAGACGGAAAATTAGAGTTGTACAACTTAACTACAGATCCTAACGAAACAACAAACCTTGCAAGTACTAATGTAGTCAAGGTACGTAAAATGAAAAAGAAGTTAGAGAAATGGAGAGCATCAGTAGGAGCACAAATGATGAAGCAAAACCCCAATTACAACCCGGAAAAAGAAGCTATAAGAGTTAAATAATATAAGTTTTTAAAATGAGAAAAAAAATTAATAGTATCCTAGTCTGTTTACTACTTATTTGTGGTATGGCAACAGCCCAAAATAATAAAAAACAACCCAACGTTTTGTTTATAATGGTAGATGATTTAAACGATTGGGTAGGAGCCTTTGGCGGCAATCAACAAGCCATTACACCAAATATAGATGCGTTAGCGGCAAAGGGTATGGTTTTTAAAAATGCTTATTGTTCTGCACCATTGTGTAACCCTTCTAGAACCAGTATTTTAACCGGATACCAGCCTAGTACTACTGGTGTCTATGGTAATAATGAAGTTTTTAGAGAAATGGAAGGCTTTGAAAGCACAGTAACATTACCACAATATTTTGAAGAAAACGGGTATGAAACTGCTGCGGCAGGTAAAATTTTTCATAATGCAAGAGGTGGTGGCAAAGAACCAAAAGAGGGTAGTGATCCAGGATCTTTTCAGCAAGAAAAAATAGGCAACGCGGGTACTGTATATCCGTCAGAAGAAAATAGACATACTCATAATTTAAATTTAAAAGAAAACGGAGTTAAAGGTTCTTTTTTAAGGTCTTTTGACTGGTACGCAACAGATGTAAAAGATGAGGATAATAACGACTTTAAGTCGGCAGAGTATTGTGCAAATTTTATAAGTAAAGAACATACAAAACCATTTTTTGTTGCTTGTGGTATTTTTAAACCACACTTGCCTTGGTACGCGCCTAAAAAGTATTTTGATTTGTACAATTTAGATGATATTAAATTGCCAACTGTTTTAGAAAACGATTTAAATGATGTTGGTAGAATGGGGTACAATATGGCAAAAAAAGGAGTGCATAAATCCGTGTTAGAATCTAATAACTGGAAACAAGCAGTTAGAGCCTATTTGGCAAATATTTCTTTTGCAGATGCTTGTGTAGGTCATGTACTAAATGCATTGCAAAAAAGTAAATATGCAGATAATACTATTATTGTTTTAATGGGAGACCACGGATGGCACTTAGGCGAAAAAGAACACTGGTCTAAAAATGTATTGTGGGAGCGTGCTGCAAAAACACCATTGCTAGTGGTAGACCCTAGATCTAAAAATGTAGGTGTTAGTACAAAAATTGTATCTCTGTTAGATGTTTATCCAACTTTAGTAGACATTTGTAATCTTCCAGAGAAAAAAGATTTAGAAGGAGTAAGTATAGCAAAATTATTGCAAAACCCTAATGCAAAATGGAGTAAAACAGCTTTAACATCTAAGGCCAAAGGCATACACTCTTTGCGTAATAATAACTACAGATATACAGTATATTCAGATGGTTTTGAAGAATTATATAACCATAAAAAAGATCCTAACGAATGGACAAACATTGCTAAAGACAAAGCAAGTAAGTCTATATTAATTCAATTTAGAAAACAATTACAGCAAAAGCTAAAATAATGCTTTTAAACGCATACCTACAATTGTTAAACTAAAGCAGACACAATTCTCTTTTTTTATGTATTATTTAGGGGTGTTAAATAACACCTATAAAATGAAAAATAGAATTACAGTTTTACTTTTACTTTTTTGTATTTATACTAAAGCACAAGATAAAAAGGAGCAACCTAATATATTATTTATAGCAATAGATGATATTAATGATTGGGTTTCTCCTTTAAAAGGGAATAAGCAAGCCATAACACCAAGTATGGATAAATTTACCAAACAAGGTGCAATGGTGTTTAAAAATGCTGTTTGTGCTGCTCCTATATGCGGACCGTCTAGATCCTCGTTATTATCTGGTTTTTTACCAAGTACATCTGGTGTGTATGGTAATGCACATAATATGTTGTATTCAGATATTGTAAAACAAAATGCAACCTTACCAGAGTACTTTTCTAAAAACGGATACCACACATTAGCAAACGGTAAAATATTTCACAAACACGGTACTACAAACGGAACAGATTTTGGTCATTGGGCGTTTAATGAGTTTGCACGTGCTCGTAGGTATAATAACGACCCTGTAGATAAAAGCAAGTATACTTCTTCAAAGGCAGGTATTATAAATGGTGTAAAAGATGAAAATTTTAAAAACAAGAATGCAAAACTAAGTTGGGGACCAACCACAGATACTTTTAAAGAAACCGTAGATTATAAAGTGGCAGATTGGGCAAAGTCGCAATTACAAAGAGATTTTGATAAGCCTTTTTTTATGGGAGTAGGTTTTATTAAACCTCACTTACCTTGGATAGTGCCACAAGAGTTTTTTAATTTATATAAGCTTGATGATATAGTACCACCTGTTGTAAACGAAAACGACTTAGATGATATTTTAACACCGGAAGGTAAACAAGCGTATGAGCCTACAAAAGAATATAAATGGGTTAAAAAGCATAATTTAGAAAAAGATGCTACAAGAGCATACTTAGCAAGTATTTCTTATGTAGATGCTTGTTTAGGAATTGTAATAGACGCTTTAGAACAAAGTAAATATGCAAATAATACTATTGTTGTAGTCTGGGGAGATCACGGTTGGCATTTGGGAGAAAAACAACGTTACCTTAAAAATACTACTTGGTTAGAGGCCGTAAAAACACCATTATTTGTGCGTGTACCTGGTATGAAAAAGGCAATTGTTGTAGATAAAAACGTAAGCTTAATAGATTTGTACCCTACGTTAATAGAATTAAGTGGTTTGCCAAAAAAGCAAAATTTGGACGGCCATAGTTTTGCTAGCTTAATTGATAATCCCAAAGCAAAATGGGACTACCCAGGAATAACTATTACTCAAGATGGTACATCTGTATTACTAGGCAAATGGCATTATATGACAACTGTTAAAGGAACAGAACAGTTGTATAATATAGATGAAGATCCGTTAGAATGGAAAAACTTAATTACTAACAAAAAGTACAACCATATAGTAACCGATTTAAAAAAATGGGTTCCTGTAAAAAGAAAAAAGTCTAGTAAACTTCGATTTAAAAAAATGAAGAATTACGTAGATGCACCAGCAGATCCTACAATTAAACCAACCAGAAACTTAGATCAACTAAACTAATATTTAAGAAAATGGCTAACAGAAGAAATTTTATTAAAAAAGCAGGCTTAGGTGTTGCTGGGGCAAGTATATTAAGTTGCTCTTCTACAACTAAAGTTGCTGTAGAAAAATCTGAAGACGATTACTTATCCGCTAGCACAGTAAAGGGATCTAGTGCAATAGAAAAAGTTACTTTAAAAGTTAAAGCACCTTTGTTTTGTCCGTACCATAGTATATCTACTCCAGAGGAAAAAGGTGGCGGAGCTCATTATTATAAAAGTAGTGCATTTACACACAATCCGTTTACCATTGCAGCTTCAGGGATGTCTGGCTCTCCCATTATTGTAGATGCTAATGGTGCATTTGTGGGCTTTATGACCACTTTTGGTTATGAAAATAGTACGTTTAGTTTTGATGGTGTAGAAAAGCTAACCATTAGCGTACCAGAAGGACAGGAGTTATTTATAAAAGAATCTGGTGATGGTGATGCAGCTTGGAAAGCGTATAACAGAGAAATGATGAAACGTCTTAATTTTAAGCCGTTGACTACAAACTACCCTAGTTTTTGGAGTGATGTTGAATACTGTACTTGGGTAGAACAAAAATATGTGTCAAAAGAAAGGCACGGACACTTTAATTTACTAACGCACAACTTTGTTAAGGACTATTTAGATAAAATAGTGGAGTATGGGTATCCAAAAGGTAAAATGACCTTAGATCACGGTTGGGGCCAGTTCCCTGATGGCACTATAAATTCTGGTTTTGGTACTTGGCATCCAGACCCAAAAAAGTTTCCAGACTTTGAAAAAACAATGGGAATGATTAATGAAAAAGGATTTACACCCGGACTTTGGATTGCGTTTCCTAAAATTCATCACGCTAGTAGTATTGCAAAAAAATACCCAGATATGCTAGGTAGTTGGTCATCTAGTGGAAAAGTAAATAAAACCACTGCAGAACGTTGGTTAAACCCTAAAGCAGATATTTTTGAATATGCATCAGAAGTTATATATAGGTTTTATAAAATAGGGGTAAAAAAGTTTAAGATAGATATGTCTTACAACACAAAATCAGATATGTTGCATATACATAAAGAGTTGTATCGCGCAGCAAAAGCAATAGACCCAACTATAGAAATGGAATTTCATGTGCCAGATATATTTTTTACAAAATTTACAGACGTAACTAGAACTAATGATGTTTGGTTAAATGATAAATACAACTGGCCTGCACGTGTAAAAACACATTATGAGGTTACTTATAAATCTTCACCAGGACGCGGAATAAATATAGACCATATTGGCGGTAATGATACGGGAGCTATAACAGAAGTCAAGTTTTTACAGCATTTAGAAATGTATAAAGGTAAAACGGGGTATCCTTTAGTTTCTGTTTTGCCTCATCATTATGGTAAAAAATGTGTGGCTGCTACAGGAGATTATTTATGGGATTACCATAAGGGAGAACGCAAGTTTATTTCAGATTTCTATTAAAAAAATATAACTATGGCTTTATTAAAAAACTTTTTGTTTTTTCTGTTTTATACGTTATGTGTTATTAAAATGCAAGGGCAGGACACAGGTAGAAGTATTTTGGATATAAATGATAATTGGAGCTTTGTAAAGTCGCCAAAAGGTACATTAAAAGTTAAAGGTGGTTGGGAAACAGTTGCTATACCGCACTCATTTAACCGTTCTGATATGCACGAAGGCGAAGGGTTTTACGAAGGTGTTGGCTTGTATAAAAAAATAATAAAAGCTCCTTTAAATTGGAAAAGTAAACGTGTATTTATAAGATTTTCTGGTGTTGGTCATGTAACGGATATATATGTAAATGATGTGCATGTTGGGCAACACAAAGGATCTTTCAGTGCTTTTGTTTTTGATATTTCTCCATTTTTAAAATTTGGAGAAGCTAATACTCTAATGGTAAAAGCAGATAATACAGCAAGAGAAGATGTTATTCCTGTAAATCATAATTTATTTGGAATTTATGGAGGAATATATCGTCCGGTTAAATTAATTATTACCAAAAAAATAAATATAACAACTACAGATTACGCCTCAGCAGGAGTTTATATAAAACAAAAAAATGTTAGCAAATTAAAAGCAGATCTACAGGTAGAAACTAAGCTAGAGAATACGTTTAGAAATAAACAAAATGTAACGTTAAAAACTACTGTGTACAATGCACTTGAAGAAGTAGTTACCCAAGATTTAAAACAAATACTTGTTTATCCGCAAGGCAGGCAATCATTTCATCAAAACCTAACAATAAAAAATCCTCATTTATGGCAAGGCATTTTAGATCCTTATTTGTATAAGGTTAAGGTTACTGTTTTAAATAATAAGGAAGAGGTTTTAGATGAAATTATACAGAAAATAGGCTTTAGAACTATTGAAATTATTGCAGATAAAGGATTGTTTTTAAACGGAAAAAAATATCCAATGTATGGTGTTAATAGGCATCAAGATTTATTTAAACAAGGTAATGCACTAACTAAAGAGCAAGAAAATAGAGATATAAAATTAATAAAAGAAGTTGGTGCAACTACTGTACGGTTAGCTCATTATCAGCAGTCAGAACATTTTTACTCTAAATGTGACAGTATAGGTTTTTTAGTTTGGGCAGAAATTCCGTTTGTGAACAAAACACGTAAAAAAGAGTACGATAATGCCAAGATGCAAATAACAGAATTAGTTAAACAAAACTTTAACCACTCTAGTATTTATACTTGGGGTACTCATAATGAGGTTTGGGCAAAAACTACATCAGACTATGCGCCAGTTTTAATTAGAGATTTAAATGATATAGCTAAAACTTTAGATCCAGACCGCTATACTGTTGGAGTTTCTGGAAAGCCAGATATTGAGGATCCTGTGAATTTAAATACAGATATTCACGGCAATAATAGATATTTTGGTTGGTACCAAGGAAAAAGTGCGGCAGATTTAGAGCCTTGGTTGGCCAACTTAAAGCTTAACTATCCAGATTTAAAAGTTATTTTATCTGAGTATGGTGCAGGTTCTAATATTTATCAGCAAACAGATATATTACCAAAAAAAATAGATCCTAAAGGTCAGTTTTTTCCAGAATCTTACGCAAATAGACTACATGAAACTCAGTGGGGAATTATAAAAAATGACAATTACTTAATAGGAAGTTATGTATGGAATATGTTCGATTTTGGCTTGCCATTATGGTCCAGAGGAGGTATTACAAAACGCAACCATAAAGGATTAGTCACTTTTGATAGAAAAACTAAAAAGGATGTATTTTATTGGTATAAAGCTAATTGGAACCCAGAGCCAATGATTTATATATCAGAC
Organism: Cellulophaga sp. 3_MG-2023; assembly: GCF_030546975.1. NCBI lineage: Bacteria > Pseudomonadati > Bacteroidota > Flavobacteriia > Flavobacteriales > Flavobacteriaceae > Cellulophaga > Cellulophaga sp. 3_MG-2023. The sequence goes on along the minus strand of NZ_JAUOPS010000007.1, from coordinate 62,004 downwards.
AGGCGTTTAGTTAATAGAACTAAGCCAGAGACAGACATACACGTGTATTCTAATCTGGAACATATAGAGTTATATGTAAACGGAAAAAAAGTAACTACAGAGCAACAAGGTAAAACCAGTGTTCATTATATATTTAGTAGAGTACAACTTAAAAAAGGTAAAAATAGAATTGTAGCAAAAGTAAAAAATAACAATCAAGTGCTTAAAGATGAAGTGCTATGGAATCTAAAAAATAAATAAAAATACCTAAAATGAATATAAAACAGATATTATTTAGTGCAGCAACATTGGTTTTTGTTGCAAACAGTATGGCACAGAAAAAGCCTAATTTAATTATTATACACACAGATGAGCATAATTTTAGAACCCTAAGTTGCTATCAAAAACTATTGCCAAAAGAGCAAGCATTTATTTGGGGTAAAGGCAATAACTCTGTTACTCCAAATATTGATAAAATTGCAGATGAAGGTGCCATTTGTACAAGTTACTATGCTTCTTCTCCTGTATGCACACCATCTAGAGCATCGTTAGTAAGTGGTTTATATCCACAGGCAACAGGTGCACCTAAAAATGGGTTACATATTAGTGAAGATATACCAACATTTGCCACAATTTTAAAAGATAAAGGCTATGCAACTTCTTATGTAGGTAAATGGCATTTGGCAGGTCATGACAAGTATACTTTTGGAATAAAATACAAAGCTGGTTTTGATGATAATAGATATATGATGCGTGGTGGCCATGCTCCGTATTTTAAAATAACGCCAAACGGATTAAAAGGAATTAATGAAAAAGCAGCGGCTAAATTACCAGAAGATGAAGTTGTACACTTAACAGATTATTTTACAGACAAAACATTAGAGATTTTAGAGAGAGATAAAAACAAGCCTTTTGCATTAATGCTTTCTATACCAGATCCTCATACCCCAGATTATGCCAAACCACCATACAATACAATGTATAAAGATTTAACAATACAAGCACCAAGAACAATGGCAGCAGAGTACACAGCAATAAAACCATCTTGGGCAATTGGTAGCGAAGATACTAATGAAGCAACGGGTAAAGCCTCGTTTAAAAAACAAAAAGAGGCCTTAAAACAATACTTTGGTATGGTGAGTCATATAGATGATAGTGTGGGGCGTATTTTAAAGTTTTTAAAGGATAACAATTTAGAAGAGAATACAATAATTGTATTTACATCGGACCACGGAGATATGTTTTTTGAGCACAACCGTAGAAATAAAGGAGTGCCTTATGAGGCTTCTGCAAGAATCCCTTTTGTAATTAGATATCCAGAAAAAATTAAAGCAGGTAAGGTAATTAATACCGCATATACTAATGTAGATTTTACACCTACTATTTTAAGTTTAATGAATGTAAGTACAGATGCATCTTTTCATGGTAAAGACACATCAAAAGATTTTTTAAGTAGAAAAAAAGAAATTACAGATGCAGACAGGTTAACCTATTACGCAAAAAGCGGTGGCTGGTGGGTTACTGGTGTTACAGATAGGTACAAACTAGTGTTAGATAAAAAAGAAAAACCATATTTATACGATCTAGAAAAAGATCCAGACGAACTAATAAATTTTTATAATGATGCTGCTTATAAAAGTATAAAAGATAAAATGCAGAAAGAATTACTGGCGCAATTAATACAATATAAAGAGCCAGGGTTAAATGGTACAAGCGGAAGCGCTTACAGACTTAAATAAGTTAGTTTTTTATTTTCTGTTGGGCATCAAAAAAGGAGTTTTCTTTTTTTGATGCTTTTTTGTCTTTAGTAGTAATTATACGTAGAACTACAAACTATTTATTAAGGAGCACACACTTTTTACTGTTTTTAGTGAATTTTAGTTTATTAAAATTAATTAAGATTATGCTTCAGCTTACAACCAACTTTAAATTTTTACTACTCCCTATTATTAGTGTTTTTATCTTTTTTAGTACAGAAGGATTTAGTCAGTCTAAAAAAAACAAAAAGAAGCCTAATATCATTTACATAATGGCAGATGATTTGGGTTACGGTGATTTAAGTAGCTATGGACAACAAAAATTTAACACACCCAATATAGATGCGCTTGCTGCAAACGGAATAAAATTTACACAGCATTATAGTGGTTCTGCTGTGTGTGCACCATCTAGATCCTCACTAATGACGGGCCAGCATACTGGACACACATTTGTACGTGGTAACAAAGAAGCTGGTAATGATAAAAAAGGACAAATTCCGTTGCCAGACAATGCTTTAACTATTGCAGAAATGCTACAACAGGCAGGTTATAAAACAGGTATGTTTGGCAAATGGGGCTTAGGTTTTGGTACAGGAGATCCAAATAATCAGGGTTTTGATGAGTTTTATGGTTACAATGATCAAAAACTAGCACACCGTTATTACCCTCCATATTTAAATCATAATCAAGAAATAGATTTTTTAGTAGGTAATAACTGGATTAATACACAAACCTATGCACAAGATAAAATACAAGATGCAACACTTAACTTTATTGAAGAAAATAAGGATAAGCCTTTTTTTGCATATGTCCCTTTTGTATTACCACACGCAGAGCTAATATCACCTAAAGACTCTATACTAGCTAAATATACTGGAAAGTTTAAAGAGGTTCCTTTTACGGCAGAAGACAAGTACTCATCAGACTATGGTCCTGATATTGTAAAATATAAGTATTGTACACAAGACACACCGTATGCTGTTTTTGCATCTATGGTAGATAGGATGGATGTTTACGTTGGCCAAATTGTAGCCAAGGTAAAGGAGTTAGGGTTAGAAGAAGATACTATTATTATGTTTACAAGTGATAATGGTCCGCATGATGCTGGTGGAGCAAATCCAGAATTTTTTAATAGCGCAGCTGGTTTTAGAGGAATAAAAAGAGATTTGTATGAAGGTGGTATAAGAGCTCCATTTATAGTCTCTTGGCCAAATAAAATAAAAAAAGGAACAGTAACCAATCACATTTCTGCTTTTTGGGACGTAATGCCAACCTTGGCAGAAGTTGCAGCAGTTCCAAAACCAAATACAACAGACGGAATATCATTTTTGCCAACCCTGTTAGCTAAAAAGAAACAAAAACAACACCCTTATTTGTATTGGGAGTTTAATATTAAAAACGGACGTAAAGCTGTTAGAAAAGGAGATTGGAAAGCAGTTGTTTACAATGTAAATAAAAACGGAGAAACAGAGCTTTATAATTTAGCATCAGATCCATCAGAAAGTAAAAATGTTGCTAGTAAGTACCCAAAAATTGTAGCAGAAATGCAACAAATAATGAAAGTTGCACATACAAATTCTAGTGTTTTTCCTATCAACCAAAACAGATTATAAATACATCAAACTATACCAAAAAAAACCAATGAGTAATGAGTAAATTTTATTTTAACGAAGAACAAGATTTTTATGATGCTATTGTTGTAGGCACAGGAATTAGTGGCGGATGGGCAGCAAAAGAGCTTTGTGAAAATGGCCTTAAAACTTTAGTGCTAGAGCGTGGTAAAATGGTAGAACATATTAAAGATTATACCACAGCACATTTAGATAGTTGGGATTTTCCTAACGGAGGAAAATTAACTAGAGAACAAAAAGCACAGCAATTAAAGCAAACTAGAACAGGGCGTGTTAATAACGCAGATGTAAATAATTGGTTTGTAAATGATATAAAGCACCCGTATACAGAGACAAAACCTTTTGACTGGGTACGTGGTTACCACGTTGGCGGTAGATCTATAATGTGGGGTAGGCATAGTTACAGGTGGAGTGAGATTGATTTTGAAGCAAATGCTAAAGATGGTCACGGTGTAGATTGGCCTGTACGTTATAAAGATATTGCTCCTTGGTATGATAAAGTAGAAACGTACATTGGTGTATCTGGAGAAAATTTAGGTTTAGAACAATTGCCAGACGGACAGTTTTTACCTATGATGGAACACAACTGTGTAGAACAACATTTTAGAGATGGTGTTGGTAAAAATATGGATGGTAGAGTGGTAACTGCCGGCAGAATAGCGCACATTACTGGAGATAAAAAATTTGAAGGTCGTACCAAGTGTCAGTTTAGAAATCGTTGTACACGTGGTTGCCCGTTTGGAGGATATTTTAGTAGTAACTCATCTACTTTACCAGCAGCAGAACGTACTGGTAATATGACTTTAAGACCAGATTCTATTGTGTCTGAGGTAGTTTATGACCCAAATACAAAAAAGGCGAGTGGTGTAAAAGTGATAGACAGACTTACCAAAGAGGAATATGTTTTTAAGGCAAAAGTAATTTTCTTATGCGCATCCTCTATGGCATCGGCATCAATATTATTACAATCTAAATCAGATCGTTTTCCTAACGGATTAGGAAATGATTCTGACCAGGTAGGAAGAAACGTTATGGATCATCATTTAGGAACAGGAGCAAGTGGAACTATAGATGGTTTTGACGATAAATATTATAAAGGAAGACGTCCTGGTGGTATTTACATTCCTAGATTTAAAAATTTAGGAGGTACATCTAACAGTAAAGATTTTATAAGAGGTTACGGTTACCAAGGAAGTGCCAGTCGTAAAAACTGGAAAGATGCCGTGGCAGAACTTACAATGGGAGCACCATTAAAGGATGCTATTTTAAAGCCAGGAGGTTGGACAATGGGTGTTGGTGGTTTTGGAGAAATACTACCATACCAAGACAACCGTATGTTTTTAGATTATGATAAATTGGACCAATGGGGATTACCAACAGTAAATTTTGATGCAGAAATTAGAGATAACGAGCATAAAATGAGAGAAGATATGGTAAACCAAGCTACAGAAATGCTGAAAAAAGCAGGTTTTAAAGATATTAAAGCTAGAAATGGTAAATATAATATGGGACACGGTATACATGAAATGGGTACAGCTCGTATGGGTAAAGATCCAAAAACATCTGTAGTAAATGCACATAACCAAATACACGAAGTACCAAATGTATATATTACAGACGGGGCTTTTATGGCATCTGCAAGTTGTGTAAATCCGTCTTTAACATATATGGCTTTTACAGCAAGAGCAGCAAACCACGCAGCACAAGAACTTAAAAAAGGAAACTTATAATGGACAGAAGAAAAGCATTAATGCAAATAGGAATGTCTTTAGGCTATGTGGTAGCCGTGCCAACTTTTGTAAGCATATTACAGGGGTGCGCAGACAAAAAAGAAGAAGCTTGGAAACCAACGTTTTTTACAGCTGAGCAAGGTAGTACTTTGGTTCATGTGGTAGATTCTATTTTACCCAAAACCGATACTCCTTCTGCATCAGAGGCAAACGTGCATATATTTTTAGATGGCTTTGCTGGCAACGTTATGGATGCAAAGCAACAAGGCGATTTTAAAAATACCTTAGATGCAATGGCACAGAGTGCGCTAGCTAAGTCCAATAAAAAAGAAGTAGCAGAATTAACGCAGCAAGATGTGGAACCCGTTGTAAGACAGTTTTTAGAAGCAAAAGGAAAGGAAAATGCTTTTGCAAAAAAAATTAGAGAATTAACAATTTGGGGCTACAAATGCAATGAGTATGTAGGAGAAACAGTATTGGCCTATTTACCTGTTCCAGGAGAATATATAGCTTGTGAAAGTGTAGAAAAATTAACTAAAGGCAAGGCTTGGTCTATTTAACTAATGCTAATTAAACTTATATGAAAAGAAGAAACTTTATACAAAAGTCTGCCTTATCTGCTAGTGCACTAACATTAGGAGGTTCTGTAGCTTATGCCGCAAATAAACAGCAGAAGATTATAAAATCTACTTTTAATTTAAAATATGCCCCGCACTTAGGTATGTTTGAAAATAGTGCTGGTAAAGATCCAATAGACCAATTAAATTTTATGGCAGACCAAGGATTTACTGCTTTTGAAGATAATACAATGCGTAAAAGAGATGTTGCCTTGCAAGAGAAAATGGCAAGTACAATGCAGAAAAGAGGTTTAGAAATGGGTGTTTTTGTAGCTGTTTTTTTAAAAGAAGGAAATGTAGCTTCTGGAGATAAAAATGCACAAGAAGCTTTTTTAAAACATTGTAAAGAGTCTGTAGAAGTAGCAAAAAGAGTAAATGCCAAGTGGATGACAGTGGTTCCTGGTAACATTGCAAAAAAAATAAGAGGTGATTACCAAACGGCAAATGTGGTAGAGACCTTAAAACGTGCGTCTGCTATTTTTGAACCTCATAATTTAACAATGGTTTTAGAGCCATTAAATTTTTATAATCACCCAGGAGCGTTTTTAACAGATTCTCCGCAGGCATATAATATTTGTAAAGCTGTAGACTCACCGTCTTGTAAAATTTTGTTTGACATATATCATCAACAAATACAAGAAGGTAATTTAATACCTAATATGGAAGCCTGTTGGGATGAGATTGCATACATACAAATAGGAGATAATCCTGGGCGTAATGAGCCCACTACAGGAGAAATAAATTACACTAATGTGCTTAAGTTTATAAACGATAAAAAGTACAATGGCATTCTAGGTATGGAACACCGTAATTCTAAACCAGGAAAAGAAGGTGAAAAAGCGGTAATAGAAGCTTATAAAAAAGTAGATAGCTTTAAGTAAAAACAGAATAAAATGAAGAGAAGAAACTTTTTACAGAAATCTGCACAAACAGGAGCTTTGCTTACCTTGGGTAGTTTATTGCCTAATACTATGTTAGGAATGCCTTTTAACAAAACAGAATCTGACTTATTTTTTAAATTGTCTTTGGCAGAATGGTCTTTTCACCGAGCTATAAAATCTGGAGAAATGGATCATTTAGATTTTGCTGCTAAAGCGCAAAGTTTTGGTTGTACAGGTGTAGAGTACGTATCTAACTTATTTAAAACTAAAGCAAAAGATAAAGAGTACTTAAAGCAAATGAATTCTAGAGCAGCAGATGCTGGTGTAGAAAATGTTTTAATAATGATAGGTGGCGAAGGTGGTTTGGCTCATTTAGATACAAAAGAGCGATTAAAATCTATAGAAAAGCATTACAAATGGATTGATGCGGCTCATTTTTTAGGTTGTAAAACCGTACGAGTAGACTTAAGGGGCGGAACAGATAAAAGTGATGCTGCAAAAGCATCGGCAGCTTCATTAGCAACATTAGCAGGTTTTGCCAAAGGTTCTAATATAAATGTGGTTGTAGAAAATCACGGAGGTTTTTCATCAGACGGTGTATGGCTTTCTAATGTAATAAAGCAAGTAGGTTTGGCTAACTGCGGAACGTTACCAGATTTTGGTAATTTCTGTATAGAAAAAGATAAAGATAAAAATTGTTTATCGTCTTATGATATGTATAAAGGGATGAAAGAGTTATTGCCCTTTGCAAAAGGTGTAAGTGCTAAAAGTAGAAATTTTTCTGCTGATGGTGCAGAGGCTGATATAGATTTTTATAAAATAATGAAACTTGTTAAAGAGTCAGGATATACTGGTTTTGTTGGTATAGAATATGAGGGAACTTTACTATCTGAAGAAGAAGGTGTGCAAAAAACAAAAGATTTGCTGCTAAAAGTAGCAAAACAATTATAAGATTATTGTTTGTTTTAAGTTTAAAATGAAGGCTAGATACTTGTTATTTAGTCTTCTTTTTTGTTCCTTTTAATTTATGAGTAAAACTTAAAATAACATAACGACCTAGACTTTCAGATTCTGTTTCTTCAAAATAATTTATGGTACTTCTTCTTGCTATATTTATATTTTTATCTAATAAATCTATCAAAACCAATTTTAATAAATTACTTCTGTTTTTATTTAGTGCATAAGAAACTGTGGCATTCCATAACGGTAGTTTTTGGTTAGACTCAAATTTATCATCAACAAAAACAAGATAATCTAACTGTGTATTAAAGCTTAGTTTTTTAGTAAAGTCCTTATCAAACATTACAAAATATTGTTGTTTAGTATATTTACGGTCTAAGTTGTTTTCTATAGAAAAAGTGGTGTTGTTTGTACTGTATGTTGCACCTGCTTTAACGTCTAAAGTACTTTTATTACTATTTTCTAAAAGTAAGCTAAGCATAATATCTGTAGACTTTACTTTGTTGGTTTGTAAGTTAACAATAGAATTTACACTGGTGTAGGTGTTTTTGTTTTTAAAAGTATACCTAAGTCCAATATCTTTTAGTTTTTGACCAAAGCTTAAACTATTACTAAAACGTTCTTTTTTTCCACTATTTTGGTAACTAATAGTTTTTACATAATCATCATCTATAGTAACGCTTCTAATAATTGCATCTGTTGTATTTTGATAATCAAACCTGGTATTAAAACTTAAGTCAGATTTAAAGTTATGCACTACAGTATTTATGGTAAATGCATTTGTTTTTTCTGCATTTAAATCTGGGTTTCCTTTTCTAATATTATATGGGTTTATATCATTAATAACCGTAGAGCTTTGAAAACTATTAGGGTTGCGCACAAATTTTTTGTAATTAAGTCTATATTTTTGACCTCTAACAGGCTTGTAAACAATATTTGCCATAGGATTAACATACAGTTTGTTAGAGACAATGTTTGTTTCTGTTAATACGCCAAATGTTCTGCCAAGTTCTTGTAATTCTATAGCAGCATAGGTATTTAGTTTACCAGGACTGTAGCTATGTACAAGTCTTGTTTGTGCACTATTTTCTATATGCTTGTATTTGTAAGCAAGTAACTCATCTTTAGTGGTTGTACCTATTGTAGTTTTAGCCTGATGAACATCTTCATTGTTTGTTCTGTTTCTTAAATAAGTCTCTAGTTTTGCATAGTGGTTGTTGCCTAAGGGCTCTGTATATTTAAAGTTGAGGTTTACCGTAGTGGTTAAAAACTCTTCATCTCTAATTGCATTAATAGTACTAGAGGTAGGGTTATCTGTGTTTTGTCTTCTTGTAATTAGTGTTGTTTGGTTATTTAACCTGTTAGAGTTGTTTGCTGTTGTTTTTAAACCAACATTAAAACTACGTCCTAGTTTTGCTAAACGTTGGTAAAAATTAATAGTCACGTCTCCAATGCTTTTATCTCTTTTATTATTAGATGCTGCTATATTAGAGGTAGCCAATTCATTTAGCTCATTAAAATAAAAACCATCTCTATTGGTTATGTAATCAACATTATCCTTGGTAAACTTTCCTTTAATTAATAAGCTATTGTTTTTGTTAGACTTGTTTTTATAATCAAAATTTAGATTGTAATTATTAGAGCTGTTATTAAAAGTGTTCTCTGTTCTAAAATCAAAATTAGAGTTGTTAGAAAAATTTATTCGTTTAGTTTTAGAGACACCTTCATTGTCAGACAAATTGTAAAAAAAATCTATATTTAAAGATTCTTTATCTTTAAACTCGTGACCAATATTTATACCTGCAACACCTGTTTTTAAGTATCCGCTTAAGCTTTTGTTTTTTTGATTGGTTTGGTCATCATCATCAGAGTCGTCTGCAATACCATTTGCATTTTTTAAAAAGCCTTGTATATTAGAACCAGTAATGTTTATGTTGTTTAATTTTCCAATTACAGAAAACTGAGTTTTAGATGTAAACTTATTGTAGTTAAGGTTGCTAAAATACTTACTATCTAACCCCATACCTGCAGATACTTTGCCAAAACCATTATTCTTTTTTGTTTTTTTAAGAGTAAAGTTTATTACCATTTGTTTGTTGCCATCATCTACACCTGTAAGTTCAGACTCATCACTTTTTTTATCTATAATTTCTATATTGGCTATTGCATCTGCAGATAAATTTTTTAAAACAATAGATGGGTCACCACCAAAAAATTCTTTACCATCTACCATTATTTTAGCAACCTCATTACCTTGAGCGTTAATATTTCCGTCAGCATCAATTTCTAATCCAGGTAGTTTGGTTAGTAATTCTTCTAAATTATCATCAGGATTTGTTTTAAACGAGTTTGCGTTGTAAGCTATGGTGTCTTGCTTTATTTGTATTGGTACAACAGCAGTTAATGTTATTCCGTCTAAAGCAAATGAATCTTCCTTAAGTACAATTGTGTTAAGGTCTAACAAGTTAGTTTCAAAATTAATGTTTTTAGAAAAAGACTCAAACCCCATAAATGAAATTTGTAAAATGTAGTTTCCTTCCTTTGCTTTATCTAAATTAAAATAACCAGTACTATTTGTAATAGTATAATCTACATAAGTAGAATCTGTTGGGTTTAGTAGCGTAACTGTTGCAGCTTCTATAGGCTGGTTGTTTTCTTCTGTAACTTTACCTGTAATACCACTTTTAGATTGCGAAAAAGCAGTTGTAAAAGAATAAAAAAGAATAAAAATATAACTAATTGTGGTAAAAAATCCTCTTTTAGGCATAGACTGTTTGGTTGTAGTATCAATTAAAAAAATAGTATTGGTTATGTACTATGAGGTCAAATATAATAAGTTAATACTGCCTGTATGTAGCTAAAAATAAATTAGTTTTTTTATTGATAAGGACATGGACAAGGGTCTTTTTTGTTGATTTACTGGTAAATACATTTTATTTATTTGTAAGTACAATCTTACTAAATATTACAAATAGATTTGTAGTACAAATAAATAACAACTTTAATTTTTTTACTATGATGAAAAACAATTTAAACAGTTGGGTATACTACCAAGCTCCTAAATTTAATAATTTAAGGGTTAAAAGTATTTTTTTAGGGCTATTAGCAGCAGGTTTTATTTCTTGTTCAAATGATGATTTACAAGACCCTGTATCATTAGATAATTCTAGTGCTCTTTTAGATGAGGGCACTAGTGTAAAAGTTTTATTGCTTAAAGAAAAAGATTTTTACACACCACCAACTAGTTATGGAGTAACAAAAGATTTAGTTACAGATTACGGAGTAGACAAAATTTTTAGTACAGATGATAGTCAAAAATTTCAAAAAGCAATTGATGATGTTTCAGCTAAAGGAGGTGGCAAACTACTAATACCAAAAGGTAATTATTCTGTATCTAATGTAAAACTAAAATCTAATGTACATATTATTGTAAGTGACGAAGCTGTAATTAGACCATCTATTAGGCCTAATACAGATAAAAACTACGCAATGTTTACCTTTGGTAAAGAATCTGATGTAATTAAAAACGTTAGTTTTAGTAGTACATCTTCAAATAAATTTATTGTAGATTTAACCAAGGCTAACAATCCAAATGTTGCTGTGTTTAACTTTAATAATGTAGATAATTTTTCAATATCAGACTTTAAAATATTAGATAAGTTAACCAAGTTCTCCTCTGTTACTATGGGAATTACAAAGTTTAATGACAAATATTTTTGGCCTAGAAATGGTGTTGTTAAAAATGCCAATACATTAAACTCTGACTACGGTTATGGTCTAGTGCAAGTACAAGCAGCAAAAAATGTTTTATACAAAAAGCTTAAAGGTACTGGTGGTGTAACATTAAGGTTAGAAACTGGCTGGACATTTATGAACGACCTACAAAAAGGAGGAGTAGAAGATATGTTTGGAGAAAATATTTCTTGTACCAATGGTAATGCAGCAGTTATGGTTTCTCCGCATGCTATGCATAACGGTAAAGTATATGTAAATGGTATAACAGCTAATAGTTGTGGCTTTGCTGTACGTTTAGAGGGTGGCTTTGTTTCTAAAAAATACTCAACTCCAGGGTTAACAAAAGGTACTTTTAGCAACGTAACAATTAGTAATGTTAAGGCTGCTTACGGTAACAAAGAAGCTCAGTTAAAGCCTAAACATTATAAGTATATGCCATGTAATTTAAGAAGTTTAATAAATGAGAATCCTATTGTTGCCGAAGGAGAATCTTATAACGGACCATCTATAAGTGCAATAGTAAACACGCCAAATTATACAGTTAATTTAGATGAAAATAGTGTAGAAGGTATTGGCTTTGTAGAAGATTATGTAATAGTAACAGATAAACAAGCTAAAACAAGCGAACAATGTAATTAAGAATATGTTTTTAATAATGGCTCTTAAATGAGTATTTAGTTTTAATTAATTAAACCAGAACATTTATATGTTCTGGTTTTTTGTGTAAAAAGTATGTAGCTTTAACTAGTAATGTGCGTTTAATTTACTTATAAATACATATTGTAAACTACTAGACACATTTGCTCTAATGATATTAGAGATATTTACGCTAAACATTTTTATATTTTGAAAAGAGCAAACATTTACAAAAACACCTTACTACTTGCTACTGTCACCATCACGGGGTTAGTTTTTACATCTTGTAAAAATAAACCATCACAAACAGTAGAGGTAACAGTAAAAGAAGAAGTAATAAAAACTGAAAAGCCAAACATTGTACTATTATTTGTAGACGATTATGGTTGGTCTGACATTGGGTATAGAAACCAAACCTTTACTACACCTAACTTAGATAAATTTAAAAAAGAAAGTTTAGATTTTACTAGAGCATATATACCAACACCTACTTGTAGCCCAAGTAGGTTGTCTTTACTAACAGGTAAAGAAGCAATTAGATTAGGTATGCCAAGACATATTTCTTTAGATAAAGATAATCCTGACGCAGAGTATAATTTATGGCCCACAGACCCTGTGCAAATGCCTTCTAGAAACTACTTGCCTTTAAAAGAGGTAACTTATGCAGAGCGTTTACAAGAATTTGGGTATTATAATATGTTTATTGGTAAATGGCATTTGGGTCATCCAGGACGTTACCCAAAAGATCAAGGTTTTGATGCAGAATATGGTACAACAAACTCCGGACATCCAAAAAGTTACTATTATCCATTTTTTAAACCACAAGATGATCCAAGAGGTTTTTTAAAGTCGGGAGTTAAAAAAGGAGATTATTTAACAGATGTACTTACAGATGGAGCTGTTAATTTTATAAAAGATTATGATAATAAAAAACCATTTATGCTTTCGTTTTGGTATTACTCTGTTCATGGCCCGTCTATTGGTCGTAAAGATTTACTAAAAAAATACCAAGATGCAGGCTTAGAGGGTAAATATGCACACCACGCTGCTATGGTAGAAGCTATGGACGAGTCTGTTGGTCGTGTACGCAAAGCATTAGAAGAAAAAGGAATTGCAGATAACACAGTAATCATTGTACTATCAGACCAAGGTGGCGCGTATACAAATGCACCTTTAAGTGGTGGTAAAAAAGGAGGTAATACGTTAGGAGAAGGTGGTGCTCGTGTGCCATTACTTATAAATTATCCAGGAGTAACTAAAGCTAATACAGAGACCAATGTACCTGTGCAGTCTATAGATATTTATCCTACTTTAATTGAAATTGCCTCTGGTAAAAAATGTGAAGACAACCAGATTAACGGTGTTAGTTTACTACCAGTTTTAAAAGGTGAAACACTAGAAAAAAGAAATTTATACTTTTTTAGAAGTTATGAAGATCAGTATGCAGCTGTAATGGCAGGAGACTTTAAACTTATAAAATACCACAGTGGTACGTACCATTTATTTAATGTTGCTAAAGATATAAGCGAGCAAGATGATTTAATAGGTAAAGGTCTTCAAATAGAAGAAGAGCTTAAAAATGACCTTGCAAATTGGGAAAAGGAAGCTGTTCCTGTTTATACAAAATAGAAGATTAAATTTATGAAAAACCTTATTTTATCAATCTTTATACTTGCAATATGTATTTCATGCGGTTCTAAAGATAAAAAATACATTGCTTTAACAGATAAAGAACCTAAAGAAACCCCGCAGACTAAAAAACCAAACATTATATTTTTGTTGGCAGACGATATGGGCTATGGTGAGCTAGGTTCTTACGGACAAAAAGTAATTAAAACCCCGTTTTTAGATAGTTTAGCATCAGAAGGTATGCGTTTTACAGACTTTTATTCTGGTACATCTGTATGTTCACCATCTAGAGCTGTATTAATGACAGGCTTACACACAGGCCACGTTAGTATTCGTGGTAATAAAGGCGAATATCCTAATAAATACGATAGAGTACCTTTAAAAAAATCTGAAAAAACAATAGGAGAAATGTTACAGCAATCTGGCTACCAAACAGCTATGATTGGTAAATGGCATTTAGGAGTACCAGAAGATGTATCTACCTGGGCAAAAGGCAGAGGATTTAACTATGCAGTACAAGAACAGTGGGGAGAAGATGCTAAAGGCAATGAGATTGATGAACGTGTACACTGGGTAAACAACAACCAAGATTCTATTTTTTACAATTACAATAACTACAGTTGTTTAGATGAGTTTAGGACTAATTTTGCACTAGAATATTTAGATAAAAAGGAAGCTAGTAAGCCATTTTTCTTATATATGTCTTACAGAACGCCACACGCACACGAGTTCTTTTTAAGTAAAAATGATTTGTACAGTGATAAAATACAAGAGTGGCCAGAGATAGAGCGTAGACACGCAGCACGTATTACAATGTTAGATACACAAATAAAACGTTTGTTTACTAAACTAAAAGAAAGTGGCGAGTTAGAAAATACGTTAATTGTATTTTCTAGCGATAACGGACCAACCAATGAAAATCATCATGATTATACTTTTTTTAATAGTTCGGGAAACCTTAATGGCTATAAAAGAGATGTATACGAAGGTGGTGTAAGAGTACCAATGATTGCTTATTGGAAAGGAAAAATAAAAGGAGGAACAACAAGTAATCATCCTAGTACTTTTTATGATGTTATGCCAACTTTAGCAGAAGTAGCAAAGGCAAAAGTGCCAAATAAAACAGACGGAATTTCTTTTTTACCAGAACTTTTAGGTAAAGAACAAGAAAAACATAGTTTTTTATACTGGGAAATACACGAAGGTAGGTCTGTAAAAGGCTACAGACAAGCTACTAGGTTTGGTAATTGGAAAGCAGTACGTTATAAAGATAATTATCACACAGAATTATATAATTTAGAAACAGATTTGTTTGAGAAAGAAGATGTATCTGCTAAATACCCAGAAATAGTAGCCAAAGCAAACAAAATATTAAAAGAACAAAGTGTGCCAATAGCGCATTATCCATTTTCTGGAGGCGTATTTAAAAATTAAAAACTATGATTAAAGTAAAAGAAATTTTATGGTGTATAGCCTTAGCTTTATTGTTAATGGCTTGTGGTGGTAAAACCGATAAAAAAGTAGCAGCTGTAGAAGCACCTGTAGAAGCTAAAAAGCCAAATATTATTTGGATAATGGCAGAAGATATGAGCACAGATTTAGCGTGTTATGGTATGCCAGATGTTAAAACTCCGTTTTTAGATAAAATGGCAAAAGAAGGTGTACTTTTTACCAATGCCTTTGTTACAAACCCTATATGTTCTCCCAGTAGATCTGCTATGATGGTGGGTACACATCAACTAAAAACAAATACGCATAATCACCGTAGCAACAGGGAGGTTCCTTTAGATGCTCAGTTTACACCTTTTACTAAGTTACTAAGAGATGCTGGGTATACAACCATTTTAGGTAACCACGCTGTTTTAAATAAAGGTAGAAAAATAGATGTAAATTTTAAGCATGAAGCTATTGGTGAGTGGGACGGAAAAACTCAATTTGGTTTGTTTGATAAATATGATACTATAGAAAAATCTGATCAGCCATTTTTTGCTCAAATACAATTACAAGTTACGCACAGAGGAGATTGGTGGGACCAGATTAGAGAAGAATCTAAACACCCAGTAAACCCAGAAACACTTACACTGCCTCCTTATATGGCAGATCATCCTGCAGTAAGACTAGATTGGGCTAAATATCTAGACCAAATAGAATATATGGATAATGAAGTGGGAATGTTGTTTAAAGAATTAGAAGATAAAGGATTAGCAGATAATACTATTGTAATTTTTATAGGTGATAACGGTCGTTGCAATATTCGTGGTAAAGGGTATTTACAAGATCCTGGTTTACGTATTCCTTTACTAATACATTACCCAGCAAAGTTTAAAGGAAATAAGGTAAGAGAAGATGTAGTTAGTGCAACAGATATAACTGCAAGTATTGTAGATTTTGCAGGTATAAAAGTGCCAAGTTATATGACGGGTACACCTATTTTTAGTGAGGATTTTAATAGAGAATATAATTATGCGGCTAGGGATTTATGGGATGAAATAATGGAAAAATCTAGATCTGTAACCACAACAGAATGGTCTTACATACGTAATGATATGCCAGAGGTGCCTTATGATGCACACCAAGCATATTTAGAGTTTTATAGACCAGCTGTACACGTAATGCGTACGCTTTATAAAGAAGGAAAGTTAAACGAGAACCAAGCTCCATTTTTTGCGCCTACAAAGCCAAAAGAAGAACTATACCATTTAACAGAAGATCCTAATGAGTTGGTAAACTTAGCAGAAGATCCAAAATACAAAGATGTTTTAGATAAGCTTAGAGCACAAACAATTCTTTTTGATGAGCAAATGAAACCTGTTAGTGATATTTATAACCCTGTAATAACAAACGGACCAGAGTTAATTGCTTGGGTTAAAAAAGAGAGACCAGATGAGTATAAAAAAATGCTTGCTGGCGAAGAAATAGGGCATAAAAAAATGAATAAAGAGTATAAAGCTGCCTTAAAAAAGGCTGATAAAAAATAAGAATAATTAAAAATGAATCACCTAAAAATTAAAACTGCTTATACTTTTTTTATTTTATTATTAAGTTTAGCACTGCACTCTTGTGCCCAAGATGAGCCTACAACAATTAACCTTAATAAGGATTGGAAATTTAAAATAGTAGACGAGTCTAAAATATCTGATAAAGAATTGTTTACAGCAGATTTTAACGACAAGGATTGGCAAGACGTACAATTACCGCATACTGCAAATCTAGAACCATTAGTTGTTAACAACCAATGGCAAGGCATTTGTTGGTACAGAAGAACAATTACAATTGCTAAGGAAGATGCTAATAAAAAGGTGTTTTTTGAATTAGAAGCTGCAATGAATTTTTCAAAAATTTGGGTAAACGAAAAATTAGTTTCAGAACATCATGGCGGTTATTTACCAGTAATTTTAGATTTATCAAACTACATAAAAGCAGGAAAAAATTCTATTGCTATTAGGCTAGATAATACAGATAATGACATTACAGGTCCAAAGCCTTTAAAACGGTTAGACTTTAATATGTATGGTGGTCTGTATAGAAACGCAAAGTTATCTGTTAAAGAAAATATACATATTTCTAATGCTGTATTGGCTAACAAAGTTGCTGGTGGTGGTATTTTTATAACCTACCCTAAAGTTAGTAGATCTTCTTCTGTAGTAAAAATTAAAACAAATGTTGCTAATGATAGTAAACAGGAACAAAGTATTACTGTAGTACAAAATATACTTAAAAAAGGAAAAGTTGTAAAGGAATACACATCAAAAGAAATAGTAATTGCAGCTAATAAAAACACAGATCATATTGCAGATTTACATTTAGATAATCCTGATTTGTGGTCGCCAGACAGCCCTAATTTGTACGTATTAGAAACCAAAATACAAATAGATGGCAAAACAGTAGATTTACAAAAAACGAAGTTTGGTATTCGTGTTTTTGAATTTAAAGAAAACCGATTGTATGTTAATGGTGAAAAAACATTTTTACGAGGAGTAAATAGACACCAAGAATATCCCTTTATTGGTTATGCCCTGTCTGATAATGCACAGTACCGCGATGCTAAAAAAATAAAGGAAGCTGGTTTTAACTACATAAGATTATCACATTATCCGCAATCTCCAGCTTTTTTAGATGCTTGTGATGAGTTAGGTTTAGTAGTTATAGATGCTATTATGGGTTGGCAATATTATAATGATACAGATGAGTTTAGGGCATATTGTTACCGTTCTGCAACCCAATTAATACGTAGAGACAGGAACAGGCCATCTGTTTTAGCTTGGGAAGTATCTTTAAACGAAACTAAAATGCCTATCTTTTTTATGGAAAAGTTAAATGAAATTGTACATGCAGAATACCCTGGAGACAATGTATATTCTTGTGGTTGGATGGATGATGTGTATGATATTTATTTGCAAGCGCGCCAACACAGAATTTTACATCCGCATGAACTAAAAGATAAACCGTACTCTGTGTCTGAATACGGAGATTGGGAGTATTACTCTAACAACGCAGGCTTAAATCAGCATAAATTACCAAAAGATATTAGGTTAGAAAAGAGTAGTAGACAGTTAAGAGCAGATGGCGAAATTAGGCTGTTGCAACAAGCTTATAACGTACAAGAATCTCATAATGATAATTTAAATACTCCTGCATACTCAGATAGTTATTGGGTAATGTATGACTATAACCGTGGGTATCATAATGATATTGAAGCTTCAGGTATTATGGATATCTTTAGATTGCCAAAGTTTGCATATTACTTTTATCAAAGTCAACAAAACTTTAATCAGAAAAAGGTATTAAAAATAGCTACATACTGGAATAAAAGTTCGCTTACAGATGTAAAAATATTTTCTAATGTAGATGAAGTGAAGTTGTTTTTAAATGATGAGTTAATAGCTACTCAAAAACCAGAAGAAGATGCTATTTCAACAAAATTGACACATCCGCCATTTACTTTTAAATTAGGATCTTTTACAGCAGGCACTTTAGTAGCTAAAGGTTTTATTAACGGTAAACAAGTGGCAGAAGATAAAGTATCAACTCCGGAAAAAGCTACAAAATTAAAAATTTGGGTAGATGAAAGTGGCAAGCCTGCTACAGCAAATGTAAACGATGTTTTGTTTGTTTACATAGCAGCAGTAGATGCTAATGGTACTGTAATACCAGATTTTAATGATACAATAAATATTACACTTGGTAATGGATTAGAAGTTTTAAATGATGAAGCAATTAAGGCAGAAGCAGGTATTGCTACAGCAGTAGTTAAGGTTGGTAATGTATCTGGACCTGTGCCAGTTAAAGCTACTTCTGCAAATTTAAAAGGTACTTATGATTTTATGATAAAGTAGATTGTTGGGGGAAAACATTCTGTTGATTAAAGGCAGTTTCTATAGGTTTAAATAACCAAATAGAAGCTGCTTTTTTTTATTATATACTATGATCAAAACAACTCTTTTTGATACTGTTTTTTACAGTAGCTAAACATTTAGGGTATTTTCACAACTTTTTAGGTTTAAAACAGGAATACAGCAGTAGTTTTATTGGTGTTTATGCCTGTTTTTGAAGTTTTTAAATGAAAAGATAAAAGATTTTTTATGTAATTAAGGTGTTGATTAATAGGTGTTTATGTTCTGTTTTACTGAAAGCTACATTTGATTTACGGGTATAGACAAAGTTATTGTGTAAAATCTGCAACTTTATAAAATAATTAACATATTATAAGTAAATAATGAACAATAATCTCAGAAATAATACGAATCTAAAATTAGCACTATTTATTGTACTAGTTTCATTTATATCAAGTACTGGTTATGGGCAAAACAAAGCACCAGAAAAAGTACTATTTACATTAGATATAGCAGAAGATGCAACTGCTAGTGTATTAGCAAGAGTAATGCAGGCAGAGGTAGCACCAATTTCAGAAATTAAATTTGAAAAAGGTACTTATCATTTTTATCCAGATTTGGGATTAGAAAAGTTTGTACATATATCTAACCATAATGATGTTATTGTAAAAACAGCTTTTCCTTTAAACGGTTTTAAAAACCTAACAATAGACGGTCAGGGTTCTAGTTTTATTTTTCACGGAAGAATGATTCCTTTTTTAATAGACAATGCTACTAATATTACAATAAAAAATGTGTCTGTAGATTGGGCGCAATCATTTCATAGTGAGGCTACAGTTGTGGCTAATAATAATGAAGAACACACTTTTGATATTCAAATATCTAATGAGTACCCTTACGAGATTAGAAATGAACAACTAATATTTGTGAAAGAATATTATGAGCATGATTTTGGTCAGGCAATTTTATATGATCCAATACGTAAAGCAATTTCATTTGATACAGAGGCTTATACATCTTTGGCATTATATAAAAAGGTAAATGTTAGTCGTAACATAGATAATATAAAATACAAGTATCCTACAGACAGGCAAGATCCAGATAAAAGAATTATTGGTAGAGAATATAATATGGTTTTTAAGGAAATTAAGCCAGGTTTAGTCCGTATTTACAATCATAAAAAAAAGTTGCCAGAAGTTGGTAAAATCATAGTTAGCAAAGGAGAACAACAACACAATAGGTTGGCACCTGCTTTTAGAGTATCTAACACTATTGGTTTTAATGCTACTAATGTAAATGTGCACCATGCAGGTGGTATGGGATTAATTGCAGAAAATAGCGAGAATCTTATTTTAGACGCTTTTAATGTAACACCATCTAAAGGGCGTATGGTATCTACAAGTGCAGATGCTACACATTTTGTAGGCTGTAGAGGTAAGGTTGTGTTAAAAAACTGCATTTTAACCAATCAGTTAGATGATGCAACAAATGTACACGGTACGTACCAAATTATTCAAGATATAAAAGACGAGTATACTTTAGGTATTAGAATGGGGCATTTTCAGCAACAAGGATTTGTAATAGGAAGAACTAACGATAAAATTGGTTTTTTACGTTTAAGTAATTCATTTTTTCCTTTTGCAAACAATTCTATAAAAAGTATAAAAAATATAAACAGTAGATATCAAATTATAACTTTTAATGAAAAATTACCAGCAGATCTTAAAGTTGGCGATTTAATAGAGAATCTAGATGCTTACCCAGAATTAACAGTAGAAAATTGTACCATTAAAAACAATAGAGCCCGAGGTTTGTTAATTTCTACACCTAGAAAAACGGTAATTAAAAACAACTTTTTTAGTACAGAAATGGAAGCTATTTTAATACCAGTAGAAAGCGGACATTGGTATGAGTCTGGTAGTGCAAGTGATTTGTTAATTACAGGAAATACTTTTCAAGATTGTCAGCATAGCGGTTTTAATAGAGGTGTTATTAGGTTTGATACAGATGATGATAATGAAAACATTGCATTTAAAAACATCACAATAGAGAACAATACTTTTAACCAGTTTGATAATTTAATTCTTCAGGTAAAAAATACAGACGGTTTATTATTTAAAGAAAACACAATAACAAACTCAGGTACTTTTCCGCAGTTACATACAAGTAATCCGGCTATAAAAATAGAGCATTCAAAAAATGTTCAGTTTAAAAAGAATAAATACAAAGGTAAAGCAACTAAAATTTTAGAAGCAGATGATTCTGTGGGTAAACTAAAATTTAAATAAGTAATAATTAAAATCAATATATAAATGAAGTAGATAGCGATAAAAAGGAAACTAACTAAAACTAAAAAACTAAAACTTAAGAAAATGAAAAACAAAACAAAAACTCTAAAACCAAAGGCAATTGGTTCTAAAGTACTACTAACTTTTGTGTTGTTGTTCTTCACTTTTAGTGCAATAGCACAAGAACTAGAAGTAAAAGGAACAGTAACAAGCTCTGATGATGGTTTACCCATTGCAGGAGTGTCTGTAGTAGAAAAAGGAACAACAAATGGTGTAGCAGCAGATTTTGATGGTAATTATGCTATAAAAACTAAAGTAGGAGCTATCCTAGAATTTAGTTTTATAGGAATGGAACCTAAATCTATAAAAGTAACTGGCAGCAAACTTAATGTTGTTTTAGATACAGATTTAGAAACTCTAGACGAGGTAGTTGTTATAGGGTACGGTACAGTTAAGAAAAAGGAACTTACCGGAGCCGTAGCACAAATAAAATCAGAGGCAGTAGAACAATTTATTACACCAGATTTAGCTTCTGCTTTACAAGGGCAAGTAGCGGGTGTAAATATTACCGCAAATTCTGGAGAACCAGGAGAACAGTCTAGCATACAAATTAGAGGTATAACCTCTTTGTCTGGTACTAATACACCATTGTTTGTTGTAGATGGTATACCACAGCAAGGAGATCCTAGGTTAAGTGCAAACGAAATAGAAACTATAGATGTACTTAAAGATGCCGCTTCTGCAGCTGTATATGGTACTCGTGGTGCAGCAGGTGTAATATTAATTACAACAAAAAGAGGTAAAGAAGGAGCAATGCGTGTAGAGTTTAATCACTCTTACGGTATACAGGATTTAGGTAAAAATATACCACTTTTAAACACGAAGGAGCAGCTTTATTTTGAAACACAAATGAAGAAGTACTACCCACAAGCTTTTGATCCAGGTCCAAATAGAGCAGAGTGGTTAAGTAATGATAACGATTTAAGAGACATTGTTTTAATAAATAATACAGAAAGCAAAACCTATAATTTAAACATTTCTGGAGGTACAGAAAAATTTACTTACAACGTGGTAGGTGGTTATTTTGATGCAGATGGTGTACTTATTGGCTCTTCTTTTAGAAGGTATAATGGTAGAGCAAATACAACCTACAACACAGAAAACTGGAAAATTAATACAAGTATTGGGTATACATTAGAAGATAGAAACAGGGCAACAAATAGTTTGCTTACTAATGCTATACGCTACAAACCTTATTATCCTATAATTGATAGAGATTCCGATGTCTTTTTTACAGAGTCTGGTCAAGGTGGTGTAGAAACTCCTTTAAATACTTTAGCACAAAATTTAAAAAGAAGCGATAACCAAAAGACAGACAAAATTAATGTTAGTTTAAGTATTAACCGTAAAATTACAGACGATCTTAATTTTACAACTAGAATAGGTGCTAACATAAACAATAGTATTAGAAACATATTTAGACCAAGATTTGAGCTTTTTGATGTGACAACAGAAACATCTGAAGTAGATCCGTTAAAAAGTGGTGTATCTGCAGAATCTTCTAGATTAAGTGTTTTTAGCTGGGATGGTAGCTTTAACTATAAAAAATCTTTTGGAGACCATACGGTTACTGCTTTAGCAAGTACATCTTTTGATGAAAGAAATTTTCAGTCTTTTATAGCTTCTAGAAACGGAGTTATTTCTAACGAGGTAGAAGTTTTAAACAACGCAGGACAAGATCCTTTAGCAGAGTCAGGAATTAACTATGTTAGAAAAAATATAGGTTTAATAGGTAGGTTACAATACAACTACAAGGGTAAATATTTATTATCTGGTTTAATTAGAAGAGATGGTTCTAGTAAATTTGGAGAAAACTACCGTTGGGGTAACTTTCCTTCTATATCAGGAGCGTGGAATGTATCTAGTGAAGAGTTTTGGTCTTCTTTAAAAGGAACAGTAAATAACTTTAAAATTAGAGCCAGTCACGGTACTGTTGGTAATGATAGTTTTAACGATTATCAGTTTGCATCTGTAATCTCTGGAGAAAGAGATTATATTTTTGATCCTAATGATGCAGTTGTAAACTTAGGTTCTGCAATAGTAGCTTATTCTAATCCACAAGTAAAATGGGAAACATCAATATCTGATAATATTGGTATAGATTTAGGTTTCTTTAAAAATAAATTTACACTTACAGCAGATTACTACGTAACTAAAAAGGAAGATATGTTATTTCCTGTTAGGTTACCGGGATCTACAGGTGTTGTTTCTGGTCAGCCACAAAATGTAATTTTAAACATTGGTAATATGGTTAACAAGGGGTTAGAAATAGGCGCACAGTACAATGAAAAAATAGGAAAAAGCAAAATTACTATTGGTGCTACGTTTACTAAAAACTCTAATGAGATTACAAGTATTGTAGATGGTGTAGATATTATTTACAACTCTAATTCTCAAGTGCTTGGTTCTCCTGTTACAGTTTTTAAAGTTGGTAGAGAAGCAGCTTCATTTTGGTTACACCAAACACAAGGAACTATAAAAACAGAAGAACAACTGCTAGCTTACCAAGAATTAGATTCTAATGCAAGACTAGGTGATTTAATTTATACAGATCAAAAAACTGTCGATACAGATAATGATGGTATTGCAGATGCTGGCGATGGTAAAATTACAGATGATGACAGAGTATATTCTGGTAGCGGTTTACCAGATTTTGAGGCTGGTTTAAACTTTACTTGGGCTTATAAGAATTTCGATTTTTCTATGAACTGGTACGCATCTGTAGGAGCAGAAATTATAAACGGTACAAAAGCAGATGCTTTTACTAGAGGTCGTCACAGAGATCTATATAATATGTGGACACCAGAGAACCCAACATCTAATGTACCTTTTTATATAGACCGTAATGGTAGACACCCAAATTATGATGGCGATACAGATATGTGGGTAGAGAGCGGAGATTACCTAAGACTTAAACAAGTTTCTTTAGGGTATAGCTTAGATAAAGATATGTTAATGAGAAACGGAATTTCTAAATTAAGAATCTATTTTTCTGCACAAAATCCGTTAACAATTACTGGTTATGATGGTTATGACCCCGAAGTAGGTGGGGGCAATGTAGCACAAAGAGGACTAGATTTATCTAGATTTCCATTAACATCTTTGTATTCACTAGGTATTAATATAAGCTTCTAAACACAACATTATGAAAAAGTATATAATTATAATCGTATTAATTGCGACAGGAGTTTTTCAATCCTGTTCAGATTATCTAGAAGAAACCAATCCAAATTTTTTATCTTCAGATACATATTGGAGAACTCTAGAGGAATCAGAGTCTAATCTTACATCTTTATACGGCGGTATGTTAGACCATAACATACTAGGTTTAGAAGAGGAATTTTATCGTACAGATTTGGCACATCCAGGACCTAGAAATAATCCAACTGGTGCTTATTTACCTTGGTACCAACATCGTTTAACTTTTGATAATCCTATTGTTCAAAAAAGATGGGATTCTAAATACAGAGTAATTTGGAGAGCTAACCAAGTTATAGAGGGTTTAAACTCTATGACAGATGATCTTAAATCTAAAAAAAGATGGACAGAACAAATGGCACAAGCACGTTTTTTTAGAGGTTTAATGCATTTTTACTTACATTCAACTTTTAATGAAGGAAAAATTATTATTAGAGAGTCTGCACCAAAATCAAATGCAGAGTACTCTAAAGCATTATCTACATCAGAAGAAGTAATAGCTTTTTTTACTGAAGATTTAGAGTATGCTTATAATAACTTACCATTGCAAATGGAACCTAAATCTAGAGTAGATGCTGGTGCAGCTGCAACTATATTGGGAACTAGTTATTTGTATAGGGGAGAGTATGATAAAGCAAGTACTTATTTTAACGACATTATTAACAATGTAAGAGGTGATTATGGGTATGAGTTAGAGCAAGATATTTCTAAAATGTTTACCACTGCTGGTGAGTTTAACTCAGAATCTATTTTTGAAATTAACTATGCAAATGATCAACAATTAGAAGATGGCTTTTTTAATGAAGAATCTTTTAATAACAGATTGGCACGTAGAACAGCACCAACAGCTAGGCACGCAGAAGAAAAATTAGCTATAGGCGGACAAGCACAGTTGTTGCCTTCTGCCTGGTTAACATATGCGTATTCTACAGAACCTATGGACACACAAGATCCTAGAAATTACATAGATGGCGATATTACTGGTACGCTTAAAACTATACCTTTAAGAGCGTCACAGACCATTGCTGTGGTTAATGATGAACTATCAGAATACTACGGTTATGTAGCACCACAAACTACAACTTTTGGTAACACAAGATTTTCTAATTATAAAAAATATACCAATCATATAGGGCATATAACCGAGTTTGAAACCTCTACTTCTCCTTGGAAATCTGGCAGAAACATAGTTATTAACCGTTTGTCTGGAGTGTATTTAATGCAAGCAGAATGTATGCTAAATGCAGGTAACGTAAGCGGAGCATTAAATTTAGTTAATCAAATACGTCAACGTTGGGGATTACAATTGTTGGGTATGCCAGATGGCAGTGCGCACGATTTTGATGGTGTTACGTATTCATCATCATCTTTAATGGAGCATTTAATGTATAAAGAATATCCTTTAGAGTTGTCTTTAGAAGGTTTTTCTACAAGGACTATAGATTTACGTCGTTGGGGAGTTACGTTAGAAAGATTTCAGGATTTAAGTACACAAGTATTTTCTGTAGCAGATTACACATATATTAGAACTAATGGTAAGGAAGCTGTTCGTAAACAAAGTTTATTGCAAACAGGTAATGGCCCTAAAAAATTCTCAGAGTATATAGATGCTGCATCGGCTTGGTCTGCTGGTCAAACAGGTTATTTTGATATTCCTCAAGGCGAAACACTTAACAATAATAAGCTTAACAACTAAAATATAAACCTATGAAAACAATACATAATAAAATAAAATGTGCTGTAGCATTAACGGTGTTATGCTTTACTGTTAGTTGTTCAGAAGAAGATGATTATGAGCCACCATACGGAGACTTTTCTAGTATTACCATTTGGACCTCTTTTGATCTTGATGAAAACGAAGAAGAAAAAAGAGTTGTAGCAGTAAACAAGTATGTTGCTTTTAACGATTTGTCTAGAGGCTTAATAAGTCACCAGTGGCAAATTGAAGATGGTATGCGGTATATGAATGGTAATTTTACCGCAGCAGATACTCTAAACTATGCACGTTTTGTAAAATCTGGCGTAGGAAAAAATTCTTCAGATGAATTAATTTATGTGCTTTTTGATGAGGTAGGAGAAAAAAATGTAAGACTCATAAATACCTACAAGGACTCTGTAGCAGAATCTGTAAAAGTAGATGATGTTTGGAAAGTAGATAAAACAATAACAGTTAATGTATTAGAAGAATAAAGTTTAAAGGTTCCGTTTCAATTTAATATTGAAATGGAATCTTTTTTTTAGATAGAAATAAGCATTATTAAAATAAAAATGAATACCCTATGAAAAAAGCTCTTAACCTAATAGCTCTTTCTTTTGCATTGGTTGCATTTAGTTGTAAAGAAAAACCCAAAGAGGAGAAAAATGTTGTTGTAGAAGAAAACAAAGAAGTAAAGCCTAATGTTGTTGTTATTTATTTAGATGATTTAGGATATGGTGACATTAGCTCATACGGAGCAACAGAATTAAGCACGCCAAATATAGATGCTTTAGCCTCTGGAGGCATAAAGTTTACTAACGGTTACGCTTCTTCTGCAACTTGTACACCTAGTAGGTATGCTTTATTAACAGGTATGTATCCTTGGCGTAATAAAGATGCAAAAATATTACCTGGTACAGCACCATTGTTAATTAGCACAGAACAACAAACACTACCTAAAATGCTTAAAAACCAAGGATATCAAACGGCAATAGTTGGTAAGTGGCATTTAGGTTTGGGTACAGGAAATGTAAATTGGAATGAGCGTGTTTCTCCAGGACCTAATGAAGTTGGTTTTGATGATGCTTACATATTAGCAGCAACACAAGACCGTGTGCCAACGGTTTATATAAATAATGGTAATGTTGTTGGTTTAGATCCTAAAGACCCAATAGAGGTTAATTACAAAACTAATTTTGAGGGGGAACCAACTGCTATAGATAATCCAGAAATGGTAGATATGAAATGGCACCACGGCCACAATAATAGTATTGTAAATGGTATTGGTAGAATTGGATTTATGAAAGGTGGCGAGGCTGCAAAATGGAGTGATGTGGATATGGCAGATCACTTTTTAGCTAAAGCACAAGATTATGTAAAAACACATAAAAACTCTCCGTTCTTTTTATACTATGCAATGCAGCAACCACACGTACCGCGTACACCACATCCTCGTTTTGCAGGTACATCTGGTTTAGGTCCAAGAGGAGATGTTATTTTAGAAGCAGATTGGTGTATTGGCGAGTTTGTAAAAACATTAAAAGAAGAAGGGCTTTTAGAGAATACTTTAATTGTTTTTTCTAGTGATAATGGTCCTGTTTTAAATGATGGGTATTATGATGATGCTGTAGAAAAAATAGGTAAACACGACCCAAAAGGAGGTTTAAGAGGAGGTAAGTATAGTTTATTTGAGGCAGGTACACGTGTTCCTTTTATTACCTATTGGAAAGGCCATATAAAACCTGGAGTATCTGACGCTATTGTTTGTCAAATGGATTTATTAGCTTCTTTAGCAACATTAACTGGTACAAAAGAAGCAACAACAGATAGTAAAGACTTAATGCAAACGTTTTTAGGAGAAACAGATAAGGGTAGAAATAATTTAGTGATAGAGGCAACCTCTAGAACTGCATTACGCAGTGGAAATTGGTTAATGATACCTCCTTACAAAGGCAAAACTTACCAAGAAAAAGTTGATATAGAAACAGGTAGTGGTCCAGATTTTCAGTTGTACAATTTAAAAGAAGACAAGGCGCAACAAAACAATTTAGCAAAAGCTAATCCAGAAAAGTTACAAGAAATGATTACTGAGTTTGAAGCTATTCGTGGTAAAGAATACAAAAATATACAACAACTTAAACTTAGGTAAATAGTGTGTTTTTTTTAATAATTTAGAATGAAATTAATGAGATTTATAAAGAGTAGCCTGTATGTTGTTTCTGCCTCATTGCTTTTTTTAGCTTGTAAAGAAACAAAAAAGCAACCTGAAGCAACAGTTGTAAAAGAAGAAGCCGTACAACCAAAACCTAATATTATTTACATTTTGGCAGATGATTTAGGGTATGGTGATTTAAGTAGTTATGGTCAGGTAAATTTTAAAACACCAAACATAGATAAGCTAGCAGAAAGGGGTATAAAGTTTACACAACACTATACCGGTTCTGCGGTATGTGCACCGTCTAGATCTTCTTTAATGACAGGTCTGCACACTGGGCACACGCCTATTAGAGGTAACAGAGAATTAAAGGGGCAAGAAGGGCAGGAGCCTATACCAGCTTCTAGCGTTACCATAGCTGAGGTTTTAAAAGAAGCAGGCTATACTAATGGTGCTTTTGGTAAATGGGGATTGGGTTATATAGGTTCTACAGGAGATCCAATAAAGCAGGGTTTTGATGCCTTTTATGGGTACAATTGTCAGCGTATGGCACACCGTTACTATCCGCCTCATTTATGGAAAAATGAAGAAAAAGTGCTTTTAGAGGGTAATGATTATACCAATATGGTAACCTATGCACCGGACCTTATACAAGAAGAAACTTTAAAGTTTTTAGAAGACAATAAAGACAAACCATTTTTTGCTTATGTACCTTTAGTTTTGCCACACGCAGAGTTAATGGCTCCTAAAGATTCTATTTTTAAAAAGTACGATGGTAAGTTTAAAGAAGTACCACATACCACTAAAGAAAGTTACACATCAGATTATGGTGCAGATATAAACCCAACAGAATATAGCTCACAAGACAAGCCATATGCAATGTATGCATCTATGGTAGATAGGTTAGATGTGTATGTAGGGCAAATTGTAGCTAAGGTAGAAGAACTAGGTATTGCAGACAATACAATTATTATGTTTGCTAGTGACAATGGTCCACACAAAGAAGGTGGTGCAAATCCGGTTTATTTTAATAGTGGAGGCGGATTAAAAGGTGAAAAAAGAGATTTGTATGAAGGTGGTATACGTACTCCTTTTATAGCAGTTTGGCCTAACAAAATTAAAGCAGGTACAACCACAACTATGGTTTCTGCTTTTTGGGATATTTTACCAACAGTAGCAGATATCACAGAAACTACAATTCCGGTAGAGGTAGATGGTATTTCTTTAGTACCAACGTTACTAGACCAAGGCGAGCAAAAACAACATAAGTATTTGTATTGGGAATTTAATATTCAAAAAGGTAGAAAAGCAGTAAGAAAAGGCGATTGGAAAGGTGTTTGGTATAAAATGAATGCAGCAAAACAAGGTAAGTTTGAGCTGTATAATTTAGCTACAGACCCTAAAGAAGAACACAATGTTGCTTCTGCAAACTTAAATTTAGTTGCAGAGTTGAAACAAATAATGAAAGATTCTCATACCGAGTCGGAGTTGTTTCCGTTTAAGTAAACTTGAGATTTTACATATATAAAAGTCGTGCTTGTTAGCACGACTTTTTGCTTTAACAAGACTAATGTTTTAAGATGATTCTCTAACAATAAGCTTAGCCTCTAATATCTTTTTATTTAATTGCTGTGTAGCTGTTTTTTTGTCTGCATATTCTAAAAAGGTTTGTGCAGCAATTTTACCAATTTCTGCACTATGCTGGTCTACAGTTGTAATAGTTGGTGTAACCATTGTGGTAAAGGGTTCGTTACCAAAACCAACAAGCGCAATAGTTTTGGGTACTGCAATATCTTCTTCTTTCAAAACTTGCAAAGCACCAAGAGCAGCATAATCACTAGCAGCATATACAGCATCTGGTTGGTTTTTAAGTGCTAGTAACTTTTTCATTTGTACTCTGCCATCTTCAATAGTAAGGTTACTTTCACTCACATAATCATCAAACAAAGTAAGTTTGTGTTTTTGCAACGCATCAACATAACCTCTAATTCTGTTGTTAAAAATACGTGTGTGTTTAAATCCGCCTATATGAGCAATATTTTTACGGCCTTGTTGTACCAAATGGTCAACAATCATATGGCTACTATCATAATCGTTAATACCAATATAATCTACATTTAAATCGTTTTCACCTCTATCAAACAAAATAAGTGGTATGCCTTTAGTTTTTATCTTTTCAAAAAAATCTAAGTTTACCGTTTCATTTGCCATAGATGCAATAATGCCATCTACTTGTGTAAAAAGTAGGGTGTCTATATTGTTACATTCTTTTGTGTAAGACTCGTTAGACTGTGTTACAATTACATTATAGCCTTTACTATTTAAAACCTCTTCTATATTTTGTAAAACCGATGAAAAGTAAGAGCTATTTGTGCTTGGTACCATAACACCCACCAAATTACTTTTACCACTACGCAGGGCACTAGCAAGGTTATTTGGTTGGTAATCTAAATCTTTTGCTATTTTTTTTACAGCCTCTTTTGTCTTTTTACTAATACGAGAATCATTACGTAAAGCCTTACTAACAGCAGCGGTAGATATGTTTAGCTTACCAGCAATATCTTTAAGGGTGGTTTTTTTGTTTGACAATTTTTAATATATTTGCTTAATCGATTAACCAAAAGTATTGAAAATACAATTACAATCAAAGCTATAGTTGTTTACAACGCAGTTTTGATTTTATTTTACCCCAATGCTTAATCGATTAAGCAATTGCCAATTTTTTTAAAAAATATAAAAATGAGTAAAGTAGTCACCTTTGGAGAAATTATGTTGCGTTTGTCTACGCAAAGACATTTGCGCTTTTCGCAAGCAAATAATTTTACAGCTACGTATGGCGGTGGCGAGTTTAATGTTGCTGTATCTGTAGCTAACTATGGTTTAGAGGCAGAGTTTGTTACACGCTTACCAGAGAACGATTTAGGTAACACAGCACTAATGGAAATTAAAAAACGAAATGTACAAACCAATAACATAGTTTTTGGTGGTGAGCGTTTGGGTGTTTATTTTTTAGAAACAGGTGCGGGTACTAGAGGTAGTAAGGTGGTGTATGACAGGGCAGATAGTGCAATGGCAACTATTACACCAGGGACTATAAACTGGGAAGAGGTTTTTAAAGACGCTACCGTTTTTCATTGGAGTGGTGTAACGCCAGCAGTATCGCAAACGGCAGCAGATGTGTGTTTAGAGGCTGTAAAAGCTGCTAGTAAAATGGGAGTTTTTATAACATCAGACCTTAATTACAGAGCAAAATTGTGGCAATATGGTAAAGAGCCAAAAGATATTATGCCAGAGCTGTTATCTTACAGTAATGTTATATTGGGAGATTTAGACACCGCATTTTTTATGTCGGGCTTAGCACAAGAAAATCCAGATTACAATAACAAAGAGTCCTTACCTAGCTTGTATAATAAATTGTTTAAATTGTATCCTAATTTAGAAAAAGTAGCCACAACATTACGCTACTCTATAAGTGCATCTCACCAGCAAATTGGTGGTATTTTGTATGATAATGGAGCGCTTTATAGCGCTGCAATTAAAGATGTTACACCAGTTGTAGATAGGGTAGGTAGCGGAGATGCTTTTATGGGAGGTTTAATTTATGGCCTACTAAATAAAGAGTATAACGCACAACAAGCAGTAGATTTTGCAGTAGCAGCCTGTTGTTTAAAGCATACCATTGCCGGAGACATTAATTTGGTAACAGTAAATGAGGTAGAAAAACTAATGAGTGGCGATGCCTCTGGTAAAGTAGCACGCTAACACTTTAAAATAATAAAAACACAGCATACAATTATGGCACAATATAGCAGAATAGAAGTTTTTAATATAATGAATGAAACCGGTTTGGTACCTTTATTTTACCATTCTGATGTAGATTTAGCAAAAAATATTTTAAAGGCCTGTTACAATGGAGGTGCGCGTTTAATGGAATTTACCGCACGTGGAGATTTTGCTTTTGAAGTATTTTCTGAGTTAAACAAATACGCTATAAAAGAATTACCAGGTATGGTACTAGGTGTAGGCTCTGTAACAGATGCAGCAGCAGCCTCTTTGTATATGCAAATGGGAGCCAATTTTATAGTAACACCATCTTTTAGAGAAGACATTGCCATAGCCTGTAACAGGCGTAAAGTAATGTGGTCTCCTGGATGTGGTTCTTTAAAAGAAATAAACACTGCAGAAGAATTAGGCTGTGAGGTAGTAAAACTATTTCCTGGTGCAACCTACGGAGCAGATTTTGTAAAAGCCATAAAAGGCCCACAACCGTGGACAAACGTTATGCCAACAGGTGGTGTAACCACAGAAGAAGATAATTTAGCAGCTTGGTTTAATGCAGGTGTTACTTGCGTTGGTATAGGCTCTAAATTAATAAGTAAAGACATTATAGCTAATAAAGATTATAAAGGTTTAGAAGCTACCGTAAAACAAACTATAGCAGTAATTAAAAAGCTGAAGAAAAAATAATTTATCCCATTTTAGGGTTATACTAAACACAAACCATAAAACCATACTTGTAGTAGAGTGTGGTTTTTTTATGCCTAAAAGTTAAAGGTATTTTACATTTTAAGTTACAATAGCTACCATTTATAATTAATTCTGATACAATTACACATATCCGTAATTGTATAAAAAAAAATGTTTTTATATTGTAAGAAAATTAAGCGCTAAAAATAAAAATGTGCGTTTATTACACCAATATGGGGAATAAACGCAATGAATTGCGTTTATATATAGTTGTAATGCATTAAAACAAAATGTTCAAGAAAGACCAAAAAATATATGGATATGTCTTAGAAGATGAAAAATGGATTTCATTTGATTCTTGGTATTTAATGGATTTAGATGATGTTGATTATCGAGTTTGGAAGTCAAAATACGAGAAGCAGATTCACGTAAATAGAAATAAACTTAGCCCATTAGTTTATTTTAATAGAGGTCACAGAACTTATAGCTATTATTCAAAAAATGAGGGAGAAAAAAATAGTAACAACAGCCCTATTACATTATCACATTTATTACGTGAGAAAGTAATCTCAGAAAAAAAAGAAGCCCTGTTCAGTTTTTCAAACGAAAAAATGAATAAAAATGATAAAGTAAAATATCCATTTCAATTTAAGTTTAAGCAAATACAAATTGTTCCCGAAATTGAACATAATGGCGAAAAAAGAAGACCTGACATTGTAATCGAATTTGATGAACCAGCAGATTTAGCACTAAAATGGAATCATAAATTATACATAGAGGTAGTCGAAAAAAATGAAGTTCACGGAGACAAAATTGAATTCTATAGAAGTTTTACAGATGGAATCGGTGTAATAGAAATTCCATACAGTAAAGATTTTGATATTTTTAAAGGAAGGAGTTTTAAAAGTATTAGTAAAGTAGAAGCTCAATCTCTTGAAAGAAAAATAACAAACTATTTCAACAAATCAATTTGGGCAGATGTGATAGTTGACATTGCTTCTTCTAAATATATTAATTTCCAAAATGAGAATCAAGTATTATTAGAAAAGAAGAAACTAGAAACAGAAAACTTAGAATTAAAAGCCAAAATAAAGTCTTTAACTAAACGAACAGGAATCTTAAAATCTGAATTCGATAGAGTTAAAAATGAAAAAATATTGTTAACTAATAAAATAGAACATTTAGATAGACTTATGATAGATTCTAATAAAACAACTAATCAACTAAAATCAAAAATAAAAGGTTGGAATAATTCTTCTGTTTTTAACAAAATAGTAACCGGATTAAAGATAAAATAACGCATTACAAGACTGTATAAAAAACATAGAGCGTTTGTGCTAAACCGAAAGATCTGTGAATATTAACAAAGTCCGCTAAATATAAAATATGGCGTTTTATAGTAAAAAAGATAAAAGCAAAATATTTATATTTAGCTAAGTAATAAACCGGAACGAAAGTGCTTATCAACCGCACTACGTTTCTTATACTGAACGTTATGGACAATTTAAAAAAAACTTAATAAAATAAAAAATATGAAAAAAATAATTTTTGCAGTATTCTTGATATTGACATCATTTCAAATACTTTCAGCTCAAAAAAAAAGTGACTTTGACCTAATTACATCTGGAAAATGGCATCTTGAATATGTTGAAATGGCTGGACAAAAAATGAAATTACCTGTAGAAATGCAGAAAAATAGCTGGGTAATTTTTCACTCTGATGGAAAACAAGAAGGAATGGAAGAAGGTCGAAAATATATTGGGAAATGGAAATTTGACAAACTGAAAAAAATAATACGTACCGACGATTTAGATGGAAAAGTTGACCAGAAACTAATTTCAGTAACAGAAAATAAATTAGTTGTTTCTGTGAAAGAGCAAGGAGCCGATATGATAATGGGAATGACAAAATAACGCTACCCAACAATAGCTATAATTAATACGGGTTTTAATGCTTAACCCAAAGTTAAGAGCTAATAACCAAGTCCGCCAAATTTTTAATTTGGCTTTTAAATGAGAAAAAATTAAAAACAAAATATAAAAATTTGGCTCTGTGTTAATCCGAAAAGTTAGTGTCTTTTTACACGCTACGTTTCATACACAAGTCCGTTGTACGCAATTAGTGAAAACCAATAAAAATGGAATCTTATCTTTCAAAATATCAATTTAAGTCGATTGGCGATAATTTGCTTAAACATATTGTAACAACTGAATTTCATATTAGAATTGATATTGAGAATTTAGTCCTTCGCATTTATAGAGATAAAAACCTTTTAGGGTATGATGAAATATTAGACAAATACTCTGTTACTGAATCACCAGTTGCAATTAATTTCATTAAACTTTTAATATTATCTGATTATTCATTAAAAGCGTTTAAGGCTAGGAAAAGAATAAATACTCAGTTTGCTTGGCGATTAGCATTTGATTGTTTGACATTTTTCAAGAAAGACGATTCAACTGCTGGCATTGGCTCACAAGGCTTTTTATCAATCGAATTATACAGATTTGAATCTGAAAGAAATCGAAAGATATTAAGACTTCATATTTGGGATGAATCATTTGCTCATAATTTTCAAAACAATGATTTTGGAAAGTATAAGGTTCATTCACACCTATTCAGTGCTCAAAGTCACGTATTAGCTGGTAGTATTTTAAATGAAAGGTATGAAGTTTTAAATTCAGACAAGCCCTCAGACCATAGCCTATATCGAATAGATTGGAAATCAATCAAAGATAATAACGGTTTTTCAAAAAGAAAATCAGAATTAAATGTAGACACAAGTGATGTCAGACTGAGAAAAACTTCAAGTGAAACAATTACTATGGGACAAGAGTATTCTGTTTCAATAAATGAATATCATAGCTCTCAATCTATCACACCGCTCACAGCTACATTATTTTTATTTAACTCTGATGAGGGGTTAAATGACTTATCAAAGGTTGTAGGTCCAAAAAACGACCCAGAAACAGGCTTTAAATATGAACAAATAAATATTATCCCTAGCCTCTATGATATTGATAGAGAAATCAAAAAATATTATAATAAACAGAAACTTCTTGCATTACATTGGATGAGAAAAATTCATACTCTTGAACATGCTCATAGAATCGAATCGAGACATTTGAATACTTTTTCAGAAATTCTTTCTTGGTCAATAGTTGGAATACCAGCCATTATTGCTGGACTAACATTTTATTTGAAGCAAATGCCTAACGATAAAGAAAACTTTATTGTGTGGGTTGCTATTTTAGCTGGTATTAGCACTTTACTTGGTACAATTAATAAAGTTATTAAGCCCAGTAATTTAAGTGAAAAACATAGGTTAAACTCAGAGAAATTTGAACATCTTAGACACAAGTTAGAAAAATATATTGTGTTCAATAATGATGAAAGATTAGAGCTAGTTTTGGATGAAATACAAAGAGATTGGAAAGATTTGACCCTTCATAATGTCAAAGAATATAATTTCAAACGTGCATCAAAAATGATACAAAATATGAAGGCATATCCTAAAAACTTAGCTTTCTTAAAGGAATAAAATAAAAGCGTACAACAAAGTACTGTGGTAAAAACCAAGTAAAAATTCACTAATTTTTAGCTAAAGTACTTATGTAAGTATCATCATATATTAATCTATATTTGATTATAAATAGCTATTTATGAGGAGTTTATAAGTGTAAAAGTGTGGAGGTTAGTAGATTTTCTGTCCAGTTTTTATTTGCTAAATAAGGTTTATACACGCAAGGTACCATATACAAAACAGTCATACACAATTATGAAGAAACTTTTTTCAATCATTTTATTACTTTTTTCTTATCCAATATTGGCTCAAGAAATAGATACTGCACAGGTTAAATTGATACGTTACGAATGGAGAATTGATAAAAAATCAAAAGACAGCACATTAGCCGGAACATTAAAAGAATATAAAAGCGGACTATTCAAAATCGAACGTGAACGCCTATCGGACGAAAAATCACCATTTGGAAGCTATTATATATCGGGTCCAGGTTATGAAACAAAAAAAGAGAGTCCAGAATTTAAGTATATAGTAATTACAGTTGGTAATACTTATAGGAGAAACTACTTTGATGAATATGGATATTTAGACAGCATCTACCAAGAATCCTACATAGATGGACAAAAGAAAAAGTGGAATATTAAAATAGAAAAAAAATACAAACGGAAAGGAAAATTGGAATACTTAATTGATGCAGACGGAAATAGAAATATTTACTCTTACAATGCATTTGGGAAATTAAAACGAATCGAACAATTTAAAGATTCTGTTCTAAATAAAATTAGCTTCTTTAAAAATAATGATTTGACAAGTGAAAAATTCCCAACGAGAAGAAAATACAAAAAGGACAACTTTTATGAATATGATAAAAAACATAGAATAGTAAAAAGGGATGATGACGATTACGATTGTTACAGATATTTCTATAACTCTTTTGGGATTGAAAGAATTGAAAGAATATACAAAAAGCGCAACGCGATTATGGAATACCGAACATTCAAATATAATGCCCAAGGACAACTAATAAAACAATACTTTTTTGGGCATAAAAATAAATTACAGTCTGAATACCACTATACGTATAAATAACTACAGGAACAATAGAATAATTACAATTAACACAACCTAAACGTAATGCGGACTTTAGGGCAAAACCGAAAGGTCTGTGTATATTTATGAGGTCGCTAAATCTTATGGATTTGGCTTTGGACAAGAAAAAATAAAACTAAACAATAAGCTTTAGCTACGTGCGCAAACGGAAACGAAAAAGTTTCCTTGCCCCCGCACTACGCTTAGCCAAACCGTTACCAAACATTTGAAATGAAAAAACACCAAGTCATATATTCTAAGATTAAAGAACTTTTGAAAAACCATTTTGGGAGTGACTTAAAAGAATATGAAGAGGGCGACCACATAACAATTGGTGATACGGGAGTATGG
Source organism: Cellulophaga sp. 3_MG-2023 (assembly GCF_030546975.1). Classification (NCBI taxonomy): domain Bacteria; kingdom Pseudomonadati; phylum Bacteroidota; class Flavobacteriia; order Flavobacteriales; family Flavobacteriaceae; genus Cellulophaga; species Cellulophaga sp. 3_MG-2023. The sequence continues at coordinate 24,289 of NZ_JAUOPS010000007.1, read as the reverse complement.
ATTTCTTGTAACGAGAGAGAGCTGACGGTTGGATATGTATTAGTATGCCAACATTTTGACCCAGACTATGATGATATTCAAAATGCAATTGACAGGTTTTTCAATTTGCTGACTAAAAGAAGGCGAATTACTAAATATTATAAGGGCAGTTTTTCATATAAAAACAAGATTGAACTTATTCTAAACGATTCAGAATTTGAAAATTTAGGAACCGCAATGACTTGGTTGTTTCCCTATTGGAAAAGGACCAAGAAAGAAGTGCAATATGAAGAAAATTTAATTGATTCTTCAGCAATAGTTGTAGAAATAGAGGAAATAAAAAACTATGCGCAACACGGTATACAGTAAATAGTTTGTTTTGTAGTTTATGTAAGATGAGTGCTATTAACGAACAACGCCAAATCTTTTGATTTGACTTTTAAAATGAAAAAATTAAAACAAAATAAATCCCGAAGCGTCGGAATTGCTAAGTGCTTCATCTGAAATTAATTTTCTAATTTACACTATACGAGACATATACAAGAACGTTATGCAGAATAACCAAAATGAGCAAAAAAAAGAAAAAATAAGCAAATTAATCAGCTATTGGTTAAGACATAAACCTGAAGATGGAAATATTGAGCTTGACCGATATGGTTGGGCTAATATAAAAGATGTTATAAATGCTCTAAATTCAAATAATTTCAATTTTACTTCGAATCAATTAATAGAACTTAACAGTAGTTTTGACAAAGTTCGTTGGAAAATTGATTTGAGTACTCAAAAAATTAAAGCAACACACGGACATTCAATTTTTATTGAACAAGAGTTAAATTCTAAAATTCCAAATGAAATACTATTTCACGGAACTGCTTCAAAAAACTTAATCGGAATTATAAAAAATGGACTAATTTCTAGAAAAAGACAATATGTTCATCTATCCGAGAATATTGAAATGGCTCGTGAAGTAGGAAAAAGACACGGAAAACCAATTATTATAGAAATAGATACTATAGAACTAATTGAAAATGGTTGGGAGTTTTTTAAAACCGAAGAAAGTGTTTGGTTAACTTCAAACATTCCAATTGAATATTTATATTTTGAACCTTGGATTTTTATAGAAAGACCAAATGTAGCTGAATCTATAATGAATGAATTAAAAAAAGAATTTCGATGGACTCAAAAAATTTATTGGAGATTAAAAAAATTGAAATTAATTGCATCTCATATGCCATCAGATGATTACCTATTTATAGACAGTGACAGTAAAATAGTATATGTAATACACCCTACTTGGAGTGGAAAGAAAGAAATAAGACATTATCCTACAATAGAAAAATATCGAAACTTAGAAGAATGGATAGAAAAAAGATTAATACCAGACCAAAAAGATTGGTACTTACATAATACTAGGCACTAAAATGGCTATAACAAATAGGGCAAAAAGTACTATATTTAATGGCTTTGGTATATTAACAAAGTCCATTAAATTTTTATCTTGACGCATCGAGAGGCATTTTTGAGAAAAAAGGAACTTAGTTCAATTAATTGATGAAATTGAAATAACTATAAAGTAAGATTCTACTTTAAAAAATAATACAAAATATTTACATTTAACTAATTGTTAACCCTTAAAATATAAGTGTCGTTTATACATATATGTTTTATATAATAGTCATTATCTATAATTTTGAAAATACTTAGGTTAAAAAAAATAACACTTATAACCATAATACTGTTTGTTAGTATTAGTTTTATAAGAGAGCAAATTAGTTTAAAAAAACTGGAGAATTTTAAAATATTAACTAGTTCTATAGAGCGTGTACGCTCAAAAAATTATGAAATTACACCAATAAAAGGTACTCTTCCAATTTTGTACGACACTATAAAAAATCAATTTTATTTAAAAAATGAGAAAGGTTTAACTAAATTAGATAACCAAGGAAATGTAATGTTTTCTGATGATCTATCAAATGAAAAATCATACATAAGTACTTTAGATTATAACAATTTTGTTCCCTTTGTATTTACATCTAAAGGAGTTTATGACTTTTCTGGTAAAGAGCTTATTTTTATGCCTTTTGAGGAAAAATTTAATATCAAAAGTGAATTAAGTAATAGCAACTTCAAATCTATTTTTGAAGAAAATTATAATAGTGCTGACTTAGTTATTTATGGTAATGAAATAGAAGATGAAACAGCCCAGTTTAGAATCTATTTTAGAGTTGATAAAAAATGGATTTTATTACTATCCCAAAAAGGAGATTACAATCAATTTAGATATCCTGAAACGTTTAAAAAAAATGCTAACACTACAGCACAAATTGATTACAGTAAATTTTCTTCAAAGTTTTCAAATAAAAAATTAATTGCTTTAAAAGATAATCAAAGAGGTTTATACTCAGCAAAAGAAAGAGATCGTAATTTAAATAACTATTCTACTGTAGTTTTAAAGGAATCAAAACTAGATTATAAAACAACAAATGAATTAAAAATGGTTGCTATTAAAAATAAAAGTTATTACGGTTTACCTGCTTGGATGAATCATACATTTTTTAAGCTAGCTTACTTTGAGTTAAATTATGAAAATGAACAGCTATTTTTTAAGGGGAATACATTTAAATATAATTTAGTATCAAATGAAATTACTAATAAAGACTTTTACTTGTTTGAATTGCCAAAGAATATGAGAGATAAAACGAAAGTGGCTTTTTTAGATATCAAAAAATATACAGGGGTTGAAGTAGATCCAAGAACGAATTATTTAGAGCCTCAAATTGAAAACACTGGAATATTTATAATTAAACCAATAAACAAAAACTAAAGATAACTTTTAATGAAATTAATTGCTAGTGACTTATTGGTATTTTAGTTTTAAGAAGAGAACTAGGCATATACAAACCTTTTTAGTGTAAACAAATAAAGTATTTACAAGGAAAACAAATATGAAAAAAGTAAGAGTATTTATTTATTCAGTACTATTAATTTTAATAAGCAGTTGTACAACTAGCAAAGCAGTAAAATACTTTAAAGAAGGTAAAACAGAACAAGAAAACTTTAAAGTTACGTTACCTTTTAAAATTAAAAACGGTTTTATAATTGTTCCAGTAGAAATAAATAATAAAAATTATAATTTTCTTTTTGATACAGGAACGCCAACTCTTGTATCTAAAGAACTTGCTAAAAGTTTAAAATTAAAAGCTATTGATTCTGTAAAAGCAGCTGATGTTTATAACAATAAACAACAAAATAAATATACAAGGCTAAAAAAAGTTAGAATTGGAACTATAGATTTTGTTGAAACTGTAGCAATAATTAATAATTTTAATTCAATACCAACGTGGTCTGCTCTTAATATTGACGGATTTATTGGAGCAAGTTTAATGCAACACGCCGTTTGGGATATTGATTTTGATAAGCAACAAATTACTATAACTGATGATGAATTAAAATTAAACTTACCTAAAAATGTAATTGAAAATAAGTTATTTGTTGGTTATGGAGGGTTACTTTCTATTGCTTGTAAGCTAAATGGAAATAAAGTTTGGAATTTTACTGTAGATCTTGGCTATAATGGAGGTGTAGTAATACCCTTTTCTGAATTTGAAAAGCAAAAGGAAAATAGTCGAATTTTAGATTTTAAAGAATCTAAAACAAATGGGGCCATTGGAATTTATGGAAAGCAAGATAATACAAGAATATCATACACAGGAGTTGTTAATGAATTAGAATTTGGAAATACTATTTTAAAAAACCAAAAAGTATATTCAGAGCAATATTTGGGACGTAGGTTTGGTTCAGATTTTTTTAAAAATTATAGAGTTATTCTAAATTGGAATAGTAAAAAAATAAAATTAATTAAAAATGAATAAACACTAACTCTTAATAAAATTAGTGCGTAGCGGCATAAAAAAAATAATAGCTAGCTTTATATTATATGTTAACCTATAACCTGTTTGCAATAGTTTCTAATTGTCTTAATCCTATTTGCTTTTCTATCTGCTAATTTTTAACACGCAACAAACTATTTTAAAATCTGTTCTGTATAGTATAAAAAATAAATATGAAATATACAGATTTTAAGGAGCTTAAAGAAAAACCAGTAGGTCTTGCTTGTGATATTCTACAAGGTTATCCACTAGAGTTTGGAGATTTAACCTATAGATTAGACGATTATGATTTATACGATTGGTTAGAAGATAATGAAATGGAAGATTTTGACTCAGAATTATTAGAGCGTTATCCAAATTATGAGTCACTGGGAGCTTTAGATTTAGAGTATGCATTAGAGATAGATCCAGATTTTCATTTTGATTCTTACGCAGAGTTTGTTTTGTTTGTTGATACAACAAAAAAAGACTTCCCTGTTGTTATTTTTGATGGTCAAGATATTTTTGCAACCCTTTATGACACTTTTGAACTGTTTTATGCGTCTTTATATAAAGTAACCTAATTAAAATACTATTTAGTAGGCAATACAATTCGCCAAATTTATTTTAGTACCTATGAGAGAATTTGAAATAGATGTATAAATAAAAAGACTTTCAATTTTTAGTCACCTAACAATTCTACAGCGAATATAAACTGTATACTTACAAATATAAACCTCCTATACTTTTATAAACTAAATGTACCTATTATTGCTTGGGATTGTATTAATCACAAGACAATAAGGTTATTAAAGAACCTTGTTTCTATATAATTATTTATAAGATAGGGTATGAGAGAATCTGATGTAGATATTTTAAAGAAATCACTTAACATTATAATAGGTTTTGAAGAGCGTGTAGATTTAGTTAATTCTGCTTCTGAATTTTTAGAAATACATAACAGAAATATACAAATGCTCAAAGACCTGGGTGTAGAGAGACAATCTGTTTTTATCAAAAAAAATATTAGTGATTATCCTAAGTTTAGAGTTTCAGAAATTGAGTTATTTATATTTAAAAAGAGAAAAGAAAAAAGTTTTATGTGGTTTGTTGGCGGCCGTAGAGTAGGCTTTGTCTATGATTTAATTAAAACAAGAGGCATCCTTTTTTCTCAAATAAAAAAGAAAGTAGCTAAAATTAAAGACATCAACCAAAGGATGTATAAGGTTGTAGAAAATCCTATTTTTGAAGAGGTGTACGAGAAAACAGGGTATTAAATATATAAATTACTAGTCATATTATTGCTTAATTGTAGGTACTATTGATAAGGCATTAGATAAAAATTAAAATGAAAAAAATTATATTAATTCCTCTTGTGTTATTTTTTATAGGGTGTACAGCTCCTATTGATAAAAAATATGATAAGACTAGTGAAACTAAAGATTTACTAGCAATTAGAAAAGAGATAACAGTTTATGATTATAAGGTACTTAAATGGCAGCTTTCTTTTTTAAAGTTAAATAAAAAAGATTTGTCTGCTAAAAGATACCAAGAGATGCTGGCTAACGGTAAAGAAAGGTGGAATGATACTTTAGCGAAACGAAAAAGTAATCTTGAAAAGCAGAAACAAAAGGAAAAAGAGGCTCTTAAAAAACAAAAAATAAAGCTTTTTTGTAATATTAAATGGGGAATGTATTATTACAAACCAGATTATTTAGAGGTTAATCCAGATGCTGTAGAATCTAACCCAGAATTAGCATCTAAAGCCTTTAAGTTAGACCCAAACAATAGTTGGATTATTTTTTATGAAGACGGAACGTGCAAAGTTAAATTTAATGATCCAGATAAAACAGCTATTCAAAATTGGTCTTTTGTTGATGATGAAATTGTTTTTTCTTATGGATGGAAAGATGAAAAAGGTGTTATGTCAAGAAATAAAACTACGTTTAAAATTCTAGATTTAGATGATAAATTTTTTAATGTAAGTGAGGTTGAAGAATCAATTAATCTGGTTTTAAAGAGTGAATTAAGAATGAAAAAAATGGGTTAAAAATGTTAAAAAAATATAGCTTTTATTTTTTTTGTGGGGTTCTAGTTTTGTTACTTTCTTGTAATGAGGATTATACGGTAATTAGCACTGATCAGTTTAATAAATTTGTAGTTTTAGATACCTTGCGTAGTACAACAGAATCATCTGTTTACTTAGTGGGAACTTCTGCTACAGACAAATCTCCAAGGATTTTAGTAAAGAATAGTAAAATGTATCTTTTTGGCTATGATTCTTCTTTTGAGCAAGATTCTATTGTATACAATTACGACTTAGCTTTTGTTATAGACTCTAATGGTTCTTTCAGAAAAAACGGAATCTGGGTTTACTCAGATTTTTACACAGAAGGTACTTTTCCTTTTCAAACAAAAGGTATAAAATTTAATGTAGACTCTATTCCTCCTAATTGGAGGTCTAAAGTGCCAACCACAGAAGGCATTTATTTTTACGAGAATAATGTTTTAAATAGGATATCTAAAGAGCAATCTAACGAACAATTTAATGAGATTAAGAAAGATGGGTTTTACTTTTTTCCTAAATCAGGTAGGCTATACACTAAAATCAATAGTAATAAGCTAGAGTAGATTTCTCTTATAATAATATAAATTACTTATGTAACTGTAATAAAATCATTGAAAATGAAAAAACTAACTTCACTGCTTGTTTTGTTTGTTGTTGCTACAGGTTTCTGTCAAGCACCAAATTTTGATTTAAATCAATTTCCGCTTTCAACTTACTTAGAAGCAGAAAATAACTTTCCTGGAGGTAAAATATTAAATTCTGACTACTATACAGTTTCTGATGATTTAGGATTACTTTCATATATAAGAAAAGATAATGACATTGCAGATATAGACATAGTTACTAGGTATATTTATTATAAAAAAGATAGTCTTATTCTAGAATTAATTAATGAGTGGGATGTAGCCAACCACAACAAAAAAATCAATAATAAAAAAGACTTAGAGTTTAGAAAAAATATGCTCAGTTTTTATTTAAGAGGAGAAAAAGCAATGATAGCTTCTATGGGAGAAGGTACTGTAGAAGGAAATATTCCTTTAGAAATTAATGATAGCACTGCTTATTATAAAAGTACAGTTTGGAATTTAGAAAACACATTAGTAAAATTAAGCATTACAATGTCTAACAACTATAATAAACAAACAGAAGAGTTTCCTGCGCATAAGGTTGTTGTGATTATGAGAGCAACAAATATAACAGATAGACCTACATATAAAGCTAAGCAGTTGATAAAGAGAGATAGAAAAGAAATCCCAAATATAGAGCACCCTATAATAGGTAATAAAGACCCCATTTACCCTGGTTGCGAAAATAGTGTAGACAAAAGAGTTTGTTTGCGTAATAGCGTTAGAAAAAGAATACTTAAAGAGTTAGAAGTAGAAAATGTAGTAATTGAAAATGCTATTTTAAAAGTAGGATTTAGGGTAGAAATAGATGGCAGTATAACTCCTTTTGAAAGAGATATAAAATCAAAAAACAAGCAACTACAGACAATAGCATTGCAAACTATTATTGGTTTACCTAAAATGATACCTTCTTACTCTAAAAAAATGGACCAAAATGTTACTGCTGGTAATATTTTTTATCTGATAATCAAAGACGGTAAAATAGCTAATTTAGAGTAGTTGGTTAATCGTATATCTACAGCTTATTATCAACAATAACTGCAACTTACCTTAAGTCATTATAAATTAGTACAAATGAAAACAGAAGAAAACATATCGGAAGAACTAGTAGCGCAATTAAAGGAGTGGCACAACACAGGCAACCATCTAAAAGTAGTGTTAAAGCTAAGGTCTTTACCAGAAACCAGTAAATCTTATGTATTAACTAGCCTTTTAGCAAGGGCATTAAACAATCTTAATCTATATGAAGAAGCACTTGGTTTATTGCAAGGTGTTAGCGAACAAGGCAAAGAAGATAGAGACTGGTATTTTCGTGTAGGCTACTCGTTATTTTATTTAGATGGTAGAGAAGTAGAAGCCATACCTTATTTTGAAAAAGCTATTGAGCTAGGTGATGACTATCCTTCAACTTATGAATTGCTATTAGAAGCAAAATCTTTTTTAGAGGAAGAAGTGGAGAATGATAAAGTAACTGAAGAAGAATTTGTTTTTGAGCCTAAAGCCCACGCACAATTATCTTTAAATATGAAACTTCAACCGCAACATCGTGGTCATATAGAAGATTCTTTGGATTATATGTTGCGTATAAAAAAGTGGGGATGTGTTAGTGGTGGAGGCACATTAATTAGTAAAAATGGAGAACCAGAATCTTGTGATATAGAGCTTGATTTAATATCCTATTCTGAAGAAATGAAGGATAATATAATTATGGTCGCAAATAATATAGAGGTAGCAAAGGGTTCTAAGCTAAAATATTATGCTAAAGACAAAAATGCTAATTCAAAATTTGATGTAGAATACCCAATTGGTAAATTGGTTGGCTTAGGATTATATATAGAAAAAAAGTTTTTACAAGAAAAAAACATAGAATTTGATGTGGTTACAGAATTGTATAACTCCCTTATAAAAATTCTTGGTAATAATGGTGCTTTAATACCAAGTTACAGTGAAAACGAAAATCAAATTGGTTTGTATTTTTATGGAGAAAGAGGTTATAACTATTTAGCAAGTAAAATTTCTCCATTTCTTAAGGATAATATAGTGGGTAAAGAATGTGTTATAGAGCAAATAGCTTAAATCTATACTTTATTTTTAATAGTTTAGTGTTTTATAACAAGTAAAGTGATAAAAAGAAAAAAGCTTGCTAAATCTTAGATTTAGCAAGCTTTTAGTGACCTCGACAGGATTCAAACCTGTAACCTCTTGAGCCGTAATCAAGTGCGCTATTCAGTTGCGCCACGAGGCCGTTTTTGTTTAAATTCCTTTAAACGAGGGTGCAAATATATTTCTTTTTACTTTTACCACAAAATAACTAAAGAAAAATATATGAATTTTAAAGAATATATTAGAGACATTCAAGATTTTCCTAAGCAAGGTATTGTTTTTAAGGATATTACACCTTTGTTAAATAATGCAGAAATTTTAGAAAAAACTGCAGATGCGCTCTTAAATTTAGTAAAAGAGCAAAAAATAGACAAAGTTGTGGGTATGGAAAGCCGTGGTTTCTTCTTTGCAACCCTTTTAGCAACCAAATTAAAAGCTGGTTTTGTACCTGTGCGTAAAAAAGGGAAATTACCTTTTAATGTGCTTTCTAAGCCTTATTCTTTAGAATATGGTGAAGATGCATTAGAAATACATACAGATGCCATTAAAAAAGGGGATAAGGTGTTAATACATGATGATGTGCTTGCTACTGGTGGTACCGCTAAAGCTGTTTGTGAATTAATTGAAGAATTAGGAGGAGAGGTAGTACAGTGTAACTTTTTGATAGAACTAGACTTTTTAAACGGTAAAGATAAAATAGCCAACTATAGCGTTGCATCTTTACTACATTATTAGTCTATAGCATTTGTGGTTACATAATAACGCCAACCAATTACTGCTAACTGTAATTTACTAGCCTTAGATAAATCTAGCTGTTTTTTACTGTAAGATGGTAGTAGTATGCGATTAATTTTGGCAAGAAATTTAAAAAGAGCTTTTTTCATAAAAGTATATTTCTGCAAATATATGGTAATACTAAAAATAATAAAGGTTGCTTTTATAGCAACCTTTATTGGTATATAGGCCTATATGATTTTTCTTAGAATAGTATTACAATAATAGTTATGGTATAACTAAATAAAATTTCAGATAGAATAATCATAATGTGTGGTTTAAAAAGGTTAATAATTAGTTGTAAATAATCGATTATTCAATTAAGATATATATAAATTATACTCACTTGCAAATAAGTTAACTACTATTATTATAAGTGAATACACTATTTATAACTATATAATGATAATTGTTTTAATATTTAAACTTTAAGCTTGTATATTGTTTGTATATGTAATGTTAAATTGCATTTTTTATTTTAAAATGTAGCTTTTGTAGGGGCGTTTTTGTGGTTTAATAATTCTACAAGGGGATTTTCATTCTAGATTAGCGCTTTTTTTGATGTTTCATTCTTTCAAGTAGTTGTTTTTGCTAGTGTTAGATACTTTTTTTATCAATTTTAAAATATAACTTTTTTAAAAAATATGTAGCGTTCTAATTGCTATATTTGCTCAAAAAAAAGTGATAGATGCTTAATATTGTATACATAATTATTGGTTTGGTTTTTTTAATAATGGGAGGTAACTGGTTGCTAAAATCATCAGTAGCACTTTCTTTAAGATTACAAATTCCAAAAATTGTTGTGGGGATGACGGTAGTCTCTTTTGCAACATCTGCACCAGAATTAATTGTAAGTATCAAAGCTGCATTAGATGGCTCACCAGATTTATCTTTAGGTAATGTTGTGGGTTCTAATATTGCTAACTTAGGTTTGGTCTTAGGGTTTATAATTTTATTGGGTAGTATAAATGTTCGCAAAAGTTTTTATACTACAGATTGGCCTATTTTAATGTTTGCCTCTTTATTATTCTTTGGCTTTATCTATTTTGATGGTGTTATTGTTTTTTATGAGGGCTTAGTGATGGTTGCTCTTTTAATAATATATATAGTATATCTTATTAAGTTTCAGAAAACAGCAGTAGAAGATGAGGCTCCAGAGGATGATATGCCTTTACCTACCTTTAAAATGATACTGTTTTTAGTGTTAGGTGGTCTAGGACTTTGGGGAGGATCAGAGCTACTGGTAAGTGGTGCAACTGGTTTAGCTAGGTTTTATAATGTAAGTGAACGTGTAATAGGTGTAACAGTAGTATCTATAGGAACAAGTATACCAGAACTTGCGGCATCTATTATTGCAGTAATAAAAAAGGAGAAGGCTATTTCTTTAGGAAACTTAATTGGCTCTAATATTTTTAACATTTTTGCAGTACTTGGTATTACAGCAATGATAACACCTTTAAAAGTTGTAGACCAAACACTACTTAGTAATGATATTTTGTGGATGCTTGGTTTTGCATTAGTATTGTTACCATTGGTTTTTATACCTAAAGGATTACGTTTGGGGTGGAGAGACGGAATTGTGCTCTTGGCTGGTTATGCTACTTTTATATATTTTACTATATAATACTACAGCTATTATAAAGTAACATTGTTAACCCTGTTAGATATGAAAAAAACGCCTAAGAAAAATTCTTAGGCGTTTTTAAAAACAATTAATTTAATTTTATACTTAAATCTTTGCAGATTTTACAGTTTTAATAATTCTTCCAGCAATTTTGTAAGGATCTCCGTTAGATGCAGGTCTTCTGTCTTCTAACCAGCCTTTCCAGCCTTTTTCTACTGTAATAATAGGAATTCTAATAGAAGCTCCTCTATCAGAAATACCATAACTAAAATCGTTAATAGAAGCAGTCTCATGCTCACCAGTTAAACGCTGATCGTTAAATTCACCGTAAACAGCAATGTGCTCTTTAACAACTGGTCTAAATGCTTCACATATTTTCTCATAAGTTTCTTGAGAACCACAAGTTCTTAAAGTTGTATTAGAAAAGTTTGCGTGCATACCAGAACCGTTCCAGTCCATATCCTTACCTAATGGTTTAGGGTGGTATTCTATATAGTAACCATATTGCTCAGTTAATCTATCTAATAAGTAACGAGATACCCATATTTCATCACCAGCTTTTTTAGCTCCTTTAGCAAATAATTGGTATTCCCATTGTCCACTTGCAACTTCTTGGTTAATACCTTCAAAGTTTAAACCAGCTTCAATACAAAGATCAGCGTGCTCTTCTACTAATTCTCTACCGTGAGTGTGCTTACCACCAACAGAGCAATAGTACATACCTTGTGGAGCAGGGTAACCACCAATAGGGAAACCTAAAGGTAATTGTGTTTGCGTATCCATAATAAAGTATTCTTGCTCAAAACCGAACCAAAAATCATTGTCGTTATCATCGATTGTAGCTCTTCCGTTAGATTCGTGAGGAGTACCATCTGCATTTAAAACTTCAGTCATTACTAAATAACCATCCTTACGTGCAGGGTCTGGATATATAGCAACAGGTTTTAATAAACAGTCAGAAGCTCCACCAGAAGCTTGTCTTGTTGATGAACCATCAAAAGACCAGATTTCGCAATCTTCTAGTTTTCCACTAAAGTCTTCTACTACTTTAGTTTTACTTCTCATGTTTTGAGTTGGCTTGTAACCATCAAGCCAGATATACTCTAATTTAGATTTGCTCATAATGTTGATTGTTGTAATTTCATTAAAGATGAGGCAAAAGTAATTTTTTTCATTGTATCTCCATAATTTTTATAGGGGTAATTGCTAAATTATTAGATGAAATTCTTGATACCCTTATTTTTTTAGGGGTTAATTAAAAATATTATATTTTTTATCAGTTTAATTACTAATTTTGCAATTCATACCACTTTTAAAACTATAAATATGTCTTTAGTAAGGTTCAATGCTGTTAAAGAAAGTTTGTCTAGGCAAAATTTTGTGATAAATGAAAAAGGAACTCGTTCTAAAAAATTTGGAAACCATGTTTTTAACGAGGAAAGAATGTTGCAATTCTTAACCAAAGATGCGCTGGCAACTGTAAAAGAAGCTATTTTTTCTGGAGCTAAAATAGATCGTAAAATAGCAGATCAAGTAGCAGAAGGTATAAAGTCTTGGGCAATAACAATGGGTGCTACGCATTACACACATTGGTTTCAGCCATTAACCGGAACAACAGCAGAAAAACATGATGCTTTTTTTGATGTTTTAAATGATGGGCGAGCTTTAGAAAAATTTGGAGGCGGACAATTGGTACAGCAAGAGCCAGATGCTTCTAGTTTTCCTAGTGGAGGAATTAGAAATACGTTTGAAGCAAGAGGGTATACCGCATGGGACCCTACTTCTGCAGCTTTTATATATGATAAAACTTTATGTATACCTACAATATTTGTTTCTTATACAGGTGAAGCTTTAGATAACAAGGCACCTCTTTTACGTGCATTATCTGCTGTAGATGAGGCAGCAACTGCTGTAGCTAAATATTTTGATAAAAATGTAACTAAAGTAAATGCTACTTTAGGTTGGGAGCAAGAGTATTTTGTTATAGATAAGGCTTTGGCATACTCTAGACCAGATATTATACTTACAGGTAGAACTTTGGTTGGTCATCATGCAGCAAAAGGACAACAATTAGATGATCATTATTTTGGTGTTATTCCTAGTAGGGTGCTTAACTTTATGAAAGAGTTAGAGGTAGAGTGTATTAAACTAGGTATACCTGTTAAAACCAGACATAATGAGGTTGCTCCTAATCAGTTTGAGCTTGCTCCGGTTTTTGAAGAAGCAAACCTTGCAGTAGACCATAACCTATTATTAATGGATGTTATGGATAAAATTGCAGACAAACATAATTTAAAAGTCTTGTTTCATGAAAAGCCATTTGCACATATAAATGGTTCTGGTAAGCATAACAATTGGTCGTTAGCAACAGATACAGGTACTAACTTGTTAAGTCCTGGTTCTACGCCAATGAAAAATCTTCAGTTTTTAACGTTCTTTATCAATACAATAAAAGCAGTAGATACGTATGAGGAGTTACTAAGATCTTCAATAGCATCTGCAAGTAACGATCATAGGTTGGGAGCTAATGAAGCGCCACCAGCAATTTTTTCAATCTTTATAGGCACGCAATTAAGTAGGGTTTTAGATGAGTTAGAAGGTGTTTCTAAAGGAAAATTATCACCAGAAGAAAAAACAGAACTTAAGTTAAATGTAGTTGGTAAAATACCAGAAATACTTTTAGACAATACAGATAGAAACAGAACGTCACCTTTTGCTTTTACAGGTAATAAGTTTGAGATGCGTGGTGTTGGCTCTAAAACAAACTGCTCTAAACCAATGACGGTTTTAAATACTATTGTAGCAAAACAGTTAATAGAATTTAAAACCGAAGTAGATGAACTTATAGATAATAAGAGTCTTAAGAAAGATGAAGCTGTTTTTAACGTTTTAAGAGAGTATATAAAAACATCTAAAAGAATTAGGTTTGATGGTGATGGTTACAGTAAAGAATGGGAAAAAGAAGCTAAAAAAAGAAAATTAAGTAATAACAAAAATACACCTCAAGCTTTAAAAGTTTTAACTTCTAAAGAGAGTTTAGATCTTTTTAAGTCTATGAAGGTAATGAGTGATGTAGAGATTACTGCTAGACAAGAAATTGAACTAGAATCATACATCATGCATGTACAAATAGAAGGTCGTGTTTTTAATGAGTTAGTCTATAGTCATATTGTGCCAGCAGCATTGGCTTATCAAAATAAATTAATACAAACTATAGTAGGTTTAAAAAGCATTTATGGCGATTCTTATAAAACAATGGCAGCTTCACAAACTACTATTTTAGAAGAAATTCTAGAGCATATAAATGGTATTAAAGAAAAGACAGATGCTATGACCCAAGCACGTAGAGATGCAAATAACTTAAAAGATTTAAGTAAAAAAGCATTTGCTTATTGTGATAATGTAAAACCGTTTTTTGAAGAAATTAGACACCATAGTGATAAGTTAGAGCAGTTGATAGAGAATGAGTTATGGCCTTTAACAAAATATAGAGAGCTGTTATTTACAAAATAAAGGCAAAGATTTTAATAGTTGCTTTTTAGATATTTTTAGTATTTTTTTAGATGTCTAATGGGTGAGTTACATTAATATCATATATTTGTTTCTTGATATAAATCAAACCTATTTGAAAATATGGAATATTTAGACTTTGAACTCCCTATCAAAGAGCTAGAAGAGCAGCTAGATAAGTGTCAGATAATTGGCAAGGAGAGTGATGTTGATGTATCTGAAACTTGTAAGCAGATAGAGAAAAAATTAACAGAGACTAGAAAAGATATATATAAAAATCTTACACCTTGGCAAAGGGTGCAATTATCTAGACACCCAAACAGACCTTATACATTAGACTACATAAACGCAATCTGCGGAGATACTTTTTTAGAGCTTCACGGAGACCGTAATGTAAAAGATGATAAAGCAATGATTGGTGGTCTTGGTAAAATTGGTGACCAAAGCTTTATGTTTATTGGTCAGCAAAAAGGATACAATACTAAAACCAGACAGTATCGTAATTTTGGTATGGCTAACCCAGAGGGCTACCGTAAAGCATTACGTTTAATGAAATCTGCTGAAAAGTTTGATGTTCCTGTTGTTTGTTTTATAGATACTCCAGGTGCTTACCCGGGTATTGAAGCAGAAGAACGTGGACAAGGTGAGGCTATTGCACGTAATATATTAGAAATGACACGCCTTAAAGTGCCAATTATTGTTGTAATAATAGGAGAAGGTGCTTCTGGTGGTGCATTAGGTATTGGTGTTGGTGATAAAGTACTAATGTTAGAAAATACGTGGTACTCTGTAATCTCTCCAGAATCTTGTTCTTCAATTTTATGGAGAAGCTGGGAGTATAAAGAGCAAGCTGCTGAAGCATTAAAACTTACAGCAACAGATATGAAGAAATTAAAACTTATTGATGAAATTGTACGTGAACCAGCAGGTGGAGCTCATGCAAACAGAGATAAGAATTTTACAATTGTAAAAAACAAAATTATTTCTCATTTTGATGATCTTAAAAAGTTATCACCAAAAGAATTGGTAGAAAACAGAATGGGTAAATATGAAAGTATGGGAGTCTTTAATGGCTAACAGGCATTTTTATTCAAAATAATAAAAATCCAAAGTTTAATCTTTGGATTTTTTTTGGTTATGAACACAAATTCGTAACTTATCAACAGGTCAATTGTTAATCAATAGTGAATATCACTACACCCATTTTATAAGTTAACTAAACGTTAATTGCATACTTTAGCAAATATGGATAAGCCAAGCCCAGTAGTAGGACATAAGATAGATAAATCTACAATTATAAATTTAGAGAGAGGAAAAATACCACCACAAGCTGTTGATTTAGAGGAGGTTGTGATTGGTGCAATGATGATTGATAAAAAAGGTGTAGATGAAGTTATAGATATTTTACATCCAGATGTTTTTTATAAAGAAGCACACAAAAATATATATGAAGCAATTTTTAAGTTGTTTGAATCTTCTGAACCGATAGATTTATTAACTGTTTCTACCCAATTAAAGCAAGATGGGAAGTTAGATGTTTCAGGAGGAGATTTTTACCTTATTAAATTAACCCAAAAAGTTACATCTTCTGCTCATATAGAGTTTCACGCCAGAATTATTCTTCAGAAATTTATTCAAAGAAGTTTAATAAAAATTTCTAATGAAATTATACAGGAAGCATATGAAGATGCTACAGATGTATTTGATTTATTAGATGCAGCAGAATCTAAATTGTATGATGTTACACAGGGTAACTTAAAACGTTCTGCAGAAACAGCGCAAAACTTAGTAATACAGGCTAAGAAAAGAATTGAAGAAATATCTGGTAAAGAAGGTTTAAGTGGTGTACCATCTGGTTTTCATAAGTTAGATGAGTTAACATCTGGTTGGCAGCCCAGTGATTTAATTATTGTAGCAGCACGTCCTGGTATGGGTAAAACAGCATTTACCTTATCTATGGCGCGTAATATGGCAGTACAATCTCAAATGCCAGTTGCCTTTTTCTCATTAGAGATGTCTTCTGTACAGTTAATAACAAGACTTATTTCTTCAGAAACAGGTTTGTCATCAGAAAAACTACGTACAGGTAAATTAGAAAAACACGAATGGGAGCAGTTAAATGTTAAAGTAAAAACATTAGAGTCTGCACCGTTGTTTATAGATGATACTCCGTCTCTTTCTATTTTTGATTTAAGAGCAAAATGTAGAAGACTAGCATCACAACACGGTATAAAAATGATCATGATTGATTATTTGCAGCTTATGACCGCAGGTGGAACGCAAAAAGGAGGAAACAGGGAACAAGAAATTTCTACAATTTCTAGAAACTTAAAAGCACTAGCAAAAGAACTTAATGTGCCAGTAATTGCACTTTCACAGTTGTCAAGGGCGGTAGAAACGCGTGGTGGAAGTAAAAGACCAATTCTATCAGATTTACGTGAATCTGGAGCAATTGAACAAGATGCCGATATTGTATCGTTTATTTACAGACCAGAATACTATAAAATTGATGAATGGGATGATGATGAACACTCTCCAACACAAGGTCAGGGTGAATTTATTGTAGCAAAACACAGGAATGGTGGTTTAGAAAACATTAGACTTAAATTTATTGGTAGTCAAGGTAAGTTTGATAACCTAGATGATTTTGATTCTCCTGTAGAATTCCAATCTAAAATGAATGAAAACGAAGAAAATCCATTTTTAACACAAGGGTTACCAAGTGCAAATGAGGCTTTTGGTAGTTCTATGAATGATGGATTACCTCCCGAGGACGATAATGACGTTCCTTTTTAATTAAATATTTAAAAATTGTTCTATGCTTTTTATGTGTAGAACATTTTTTTTTCTTTTTAAGATTTGCTTAAGTAATATAAAATGAGATTTACTTACCTTTAAAAGGCAAAAAAATATCATTTAGAATGCGCAAATACCTTTTACTTTTTTCTTTTCTTTTGTGTACGCTATGTACAATGGCTTCTAACATTCTAATTCCTATGGATGCAGAAAGTCAAAAAAATCATTTAAAAGCATATGGTATAACCTATTGGGTATTAGCTAAACAGCAAAAAGTACATTGGTTGTTAAATTACAGAGGTGGTTCTTTTCTTCTACCAGATGGTGATGCTATTCGTAAAGAATGTCAAATAAGAGGAGTTTCTTTTGAGGTTTTATCTACAGCTCAATCAGAACAAATTTTAGAAGAAATTAGCAGCCCGTCTAAAAATCAAGATGCAGTTATTTTAGAAAAAGCACCTAAAATTGCAGTGTACTCACCCAAGGGCAATCAGCCATGGGATGATGCTGTTACTATGGTGTTAACGTATGCAGAAATTCCTTATGTTACCATTTATGACGAGGAAGTTTTAAGTGATAAACTGGCTTTATATGATTGGCTACATTTACACCATGAAGATTTTACGGGTCAGTATGGTAAGTTTTATGGTAGTTACAAAGCTGCTCCGTGGTATATAGAAAATAAAAAGAAATCTGAAGAATTGGCTAGCAAACTAGGGTATTCTAAAGTTTCTGAGGAAAAAGCAGCAGTTGCTACAAAAATTAGGAACTACGTAATAGGAGGTGGTTTTATGTTTGCTATGTGTTCCGCTACAGATAGTTTTGATATTGCTTTATCTGCAGAAGGTGTAGATATTTGTGAGCCAATGTTTGATGGTGATGCATCTGATCCTAGTTACCAAACTCAAATAGATTATAAAAAAACATTTGCGTTTAAAGATTTTACACTAGAGCGTAACCCAATGGTTTATGAATTTTCTAATATAGATATGACTCAAAAAAGACAAATATCTAAAGAAACTGATTATTTTTCGTTAATGGATTTTTCAGCAAAGTGGGATCCAGTACCAACAATGCTTTGTCAAAACCATACATCCTTGGTAAAAGGGTTTATGGGGCAAACAACATCTTTTAATAGATTATTAATAAAATCAAATGTTTTGGTTTTAGGAGAAAATAAAATAAATAATGAGGCTAGGTATATTCACGGTATAAAAGGAAAAGGTTTTTTTACTTTTTACGGTGGTCATGATCCAGAAGACTATCAGCACAGGGTAGGGGATCCAAAAACCGAGTTAGAGTTGCATCCTACATCCCCTGGTTATAGGCTAATATTAAATAATGTATTGTTTCCTGCTGCTCGTAAAAAAAAGAAAAAGACTTAATTTTTAGTTTCTAAAAGTAGATCTAAAATAGTTTCAACGCCATATTCATCATTACTTTTAGTGCTGTAGTTAGCGGCTTTTGTAACATTTGGGTGTGCATTTTTCATTGCAAAACTAAAATCTGCAAGGGCAAGCATCTCTAAATCATTATTAAAATCTCCAAACACCATAGTTTCTGCAGAAGAAATATTAAACATATCTTGTAGTTTTTTTAAAGCGTGTCCCTTGTGTGCATCATTATGAGATAAGTCTAGCCAATTTTCTCCAGATATTTTCACCTTTAAATTAGATTCTAAGTGTTTTACCTTTGGATAGATAAAGGTTTCAGAGCTTTCAAAATGATAAATTGCTATTTTTAAAATATCATCATCATAACTTTTTAGATTCTCTAAAAGTGCATATTCAGCATAGTACTCTTTAAATTTCATAATAAATTCTTCAGAGTTAGATGAGATATAGGCTTTCTTTTTGCCGCAGAGTACAGGATAAACATTGTCTATAGTAGAAATTAAGTCTAGCAGTTCTAATATAGTATTTTTATCTAAGCCAGTTTGCAGCAACTCCTTGTCTTTGTCTTTTGCAATGGCACCATTTTCAGCAATAACTAAAATATCGTTTTTTATAGGGTGTAATTTATCTACTATACTATGGTATTGTCTACCGCTGGCAGCAACAAATAAAATGTTGTTTTCTTTTAATTTTTTAAATTGATTAAGGAACTTTTCACTAACCTCATGTTTAGAGTTTAGTAAGGTGCCGTCCATATCTGTAACAACCATTTTTACTTTAGATAAATCCATATGTTTTGCTAAATTATAAGTAGCAAAGATATTCTTTATCTTAAAAGATTAGTATAAATAATACTTAATCATTTTGTAAATTATAGAGGTTTGTTCATTAAAGAAACTTAATACTCATTGGATATTTGTATAGTCTTTTTTCAGAAGCTGCCATACCACCCATTATTGGAGTTATTATCATTAATAAAGCTAGTGCAATACCAACAAAAAATAGTATAAACAAAAACAAAAAGCCTACAATGAATAACGATAAAACCATAGATACTAACAGTAGTACAGAAAATACAACAGAGTAAATTAGTACACTAATTTGAAAATTAATTACAGCTCTACCATGCTCATCCATATCTTTTATATCCTTTTTTTTTGAGGACCATATTATAATTGGTACAATAATGCCAAAAGGGCCTAAAAAATTTAGGAGCTGAGAATAATGCATTAAGGATATAGAGCTGTAATCTTCTTGTAATTCGTTATTGTGCATTAACTGTTTTTATGATGTTTTTTTCGTAGTTCAAAGAACGTTAAAAAAGCAGTAATTAGTATGCATAACGTAATAAAAAAGTATGGGTTTTTCTCGGTAAGGTTAATTAAGAAGTCAGTCATCTCTGCAAATTCTCCTGTCATAATCGTTTCTGTATTTATAATGTTTATTGTTTTAGGTAGATGTAAAACTGCCTAAAGGTTGCTTTTTATTTTAAATAAAATATTAGCTATAGTATAAAACATTTCATAAGTGTAAATATTGTGTTACTAAAGCTTAAAGTTTTGTCAAAAAAAAACCTGCTCATAAAAGAGCAGGTTTTATTCACCTAAGCGAGATGAATTATTTTTTTACTTTACCTTGTTTACAATAGCTTTAAAAGCTTCTGGGTGGTTCATAGCTAAATCAGCTAAAACCTTACGGTTTAACTCAATGTTGTTAGCTTTGACTTTACCCATAAACTGAGAGTAAGACATTCCATGTAATCTAGCACCCGCATTAATACGAGTAATCCATAAAGCACGGAAATTTCTTTTCTTAACTCTACGGTCTCTGTAAGCATATTGCATTGCTTTTTCAACCGCATTTTTAGCTACTGTCCAAACGTTTTTACGTCTTCCAAAGTAACCTTTGGCTTGCTTCATAACCTTTTTTCTTCTGGCTCTAGAAGCAACTGAATTTACTGATCTTGGCATAAATTTTAATTTTTTTTGTAGTAGGCGGTCTTAATTAAGACACTTTGTTTTTAAGCCTAACTCCATGGTTAATAATAATTACCGTAAAGAATCTAATTACTTTAAACGTAACTGCTCTTTAATACTTTTTACATCAGACTCATGTACTAATCCACTATGAGTTAATGCAAGCTTACGCTTCTTAGATTTTTTTGTCAAAATGTGACTCTTAAAAGCGTGCTTTCTTTTTATTTTACCTGTACCTGTAAGCTTAAAACGCTTTTTAGCACTGGATTTAGTTTTCATTTTAGGCATTTTTCTCCTATTTAATAAATTAAATACCGAAAAAACTCCGGTATTTCTCGCTTAGTATTCCAAACTATTACATTTGGTTTATTTTAAAATACTTAACTAAAAGTATTTTTATTTTTTCGTTTTAGGAGCTAAAAACATTGTCATTCTTTTACCTTCTAACTTTGGCATTTGCTCTACTTTACCTAGTTCTTCTAGTTCTTGAGCAAGACGTAACAACAATATCTCTCCTTGATCTTTATAGACAATAGATCTACCTTTAAAGAACACATATGCTTTTAATTTAGCACCATCCTTTAAAAATTTCTCTGCGTGTTTTTTCTTAAACTCATAATCATGATCATCAGTTTGTGGTCCAAAACGTATTTCTTTAACAACAACTTTAGACGCTTTGGCTTTCATAACCTTTTCACGCTTCTTTTGTTCGTATAAGAACTTCTTGTAATCTATAATTTTACACACAGGAGGATCTGCTTTTGGTGAGATTTCTACCAAATCTAATTCTAACTCCTCTGCTTTTGCTAACGCCACTTTAGTCGTGTAAACACCAACCTCTACATTATCACCAACCAAACGTACATTAGGTACTTTTATATCGCTGTTAATATTGTGCGGGTTTTTATTCTCTCTCCTCGGCTGTGGCCTAAATCTCTTTCTAATTGCTATAACTAATAATTTTTAGATTAAACTTCTATTTTTTTAAAACGACTTTAAGGTACTATTTATTTCGCTAGTTACCAAGTCACTAAAATCTTTTATTGAGATAGAGCCTAAATCTTCACCTCCGTGTTTACGCACAGATATTGTGTTTGTAGCCTCTTCATTCTCGCCAATGATAATCATAAAAGGGATTTTATTCATCTCTGCTTCCCTAATTTTCTTACCAACCGTTTCGTTTCTGTTGTCTAGCAGGGCGCGAATTTCGTCATTTTCTAATGAATTTAAAACTTTTTTCGCATATTTCTCATATTTCTCGCTAACAGGCAGTATTATTACTTGTTCTGGTGTTAGCCATAATGGGAAATTACCTCCTGTGTGCTCAAGTAATATGGCAATAAAACGTTCCATACTTCCAAAAGGTGCACGGTGTATCATTACAGGTCTGTGGTCTTCATTGTCACTACCTTTATATGTAAGCTCAAAACGTTCTGGTAAGTTGTAATCTACTTGTATTGTTCCTAACTGCCAGTTTCTGCCTAACGCATCTTTTACCATAAAGTCTAACTTAGGACCATAAAATGCAGCTTCACCACTTTCTATAACAAAATCAAGACCTTTTTCTTTGGCTGCATTTATAATTGCATTTTCTGCTTTTTCCCAGTTTTCAACATTACCTATATATTTGTCGGGATTATTTAAATCTCTTACAGATACTTGTGCTTTAAAGTTTTCAAAACCTAAAGATCCAAATACATAAAGTACTAAATCAATCACATCTTTAAACTCTTCATCTAATTGTTCTGGAGTACAAAAAATATGAGCATCATCCTGAGTAAAACCTCTAACACGTGTTAATCCGTGTAGTTCTCCACTTTGTTCGTATCTATAAACAGTACCAAATTCTGCATAACGCTTTGGTAAATCTTTGTAAGAATGTGGTTTAAAATTAAAAACCTCACAGTGGTGTGGACAGTTCATCGGTTTTAATAAAAACTCTTCATCCATTTTAGGAGTTTTTATTGGCTGAAAACTATCTTCACCGTATTTGGCATAATGCCCAGATGTTACGTATAGTTCTTTTTGTCCTATATGTGGTGTTACAACCATTTCGTAACCAGCCTTCTTTTGTGCTTTCTTTAAAAAATTTTCTAATCTTTCTCTTAAAGCAGCGCCTTTTGGTAGCCATAAAGGTAAACCTGCACCAACTTTCTGTGAAAAAGTAAAAAGCTCAAGTTCCTTTCCTAATTTTCTATGGTCTCTTTGTTTTGCTTGCTCTAGCAGCTCTAAGTACTCAGTAAGTTCTTTCTGTTTAGGAAAAGAGATGCCATATATACGTGTAAGTTGTGTTTTGTTTTCGTCACCCCTCCAGTATGCACCAGCAACACTTAATATTTTTATAGCTTTTACAATACCCGTATTAGGTATGTGGCCACCTCTACATAAATCAGTAAAGGTATCGTGGTCACAAAAAGTAATAGTGCCGTCTTCTAAATTTTCAATTAATTCGGTCTTGTATTCATTACCTTGTTCTTTATATAAAGTTAAAGCTCCTGCTTTGGTAACGGAGCGCATTTTAAAATCGTGTTTCCCTCTTGCAATTTCAATTGCTTTCTTTTCTATTTTAGGAAAATCTTTATCAGATATAGATCTGTCGTCACCCAAATCAACATCATAATAAAATCCGTTTTCAATAGACGGGCCAATGGTTAATTTAACACCAGGGTATAGTTCTTCTATAGCCTGCGCAACAATGTGTGAAGACGAGTGCCAAAAAGCTTGCTTTCCTTCGGTGTCATTCCAAGTATATAAAACCAAAGAACCATCTTCGGTTAAAGGGGTAACGGTTTCTACCGTGGTATCATTAAATTTTGCAGAAATAACATTTCTAGCAAATCCTTCGCTAATGCTTTTAGCAACGTCCATAGGAGTGCTTCCCTCGGAAAATTCTTTTAAAGTACCGTCTGGTAAAGTAATTTTAATCATACCTATTATTAATATATAGCCTACAAAGATAATATCTTGTTTTCACCCTAACAATAATAAATTAGATATTTTACACTATAACAACATTAATACTTGTTGTTTTTGTAACAGAGGTAGCATACCTATATATAATGGTAGTAATTGTCTAGTGTTAATTCAAATAATTCTATAGGTTGATAATCGCCATTCAATAGTTAAAGTAATAGGGTTTAAGGGTAGTTAAAACTCGCAGACAGATATTTTTAAAAAAAGCATCAAAAAAGAATGGGTTTTAAACGTCTGAAAAATAGCGCAGTAAAGCTTGTTTTAAAAATACTTTTAAAAAAGATGTAAAAAAGACTTGTGGTGTTAGAAAAGCTGCCTATATTTGCACCCGCTAACGGAAAAACAAACGTTATTAAAGTTAGCAAAGTTCATTGAGAAAAGCGTAAAATTAGTTTAAAAATAAGGTTAAGAAATAAGTTAAAAAAAGCTTGTTTAGTAACAATTAAAAGAACTACTTTTGCAGTCCGAATTTGACAAGGTTGTTAAGCGGAAATAAACAGTAAAATAATTTAATTTTTTATTTTGTCAGTTTAAAAAAACGTTTTACATTTGCAACCGCTTTCAGAGAGGGCAAAACGATAAGAAATTTTGGAATGA
>NZ_JAUOPS010000006.1:0-189930 GCF_030546975.1 Cellulophaga sp. 3_MG-2023 | reverse complement strand
TATATGATGATTCTTACAGAAGCACTTTAGCTAAAAATTAGTGAATTTTTACTTGTTTTTTACCACAGTACTTTGTTGTGCGTAGTGTTTTATTCATTCAGTTTTTTGTCAATGGCTTCTTTCAATTTTTTCAGCTCTTTTAAATGTTTATTTTCTTCACTAAAATATTCATTAAATTGCTTTTCAATATCTTTTGCATAATAAACGCAATGAACTTCAATTTCGTTAATGTCCTTTCTAATATTTGCTGCTGTAACAACAGGTTTTCTGCAAACACGCTTTTCGTAACCTGGGTTGTCTCTTAATTTCATTGCTTCTGATAAAAATGGAAGTAAATAATTGTCAGATATAAATCTCAAATTCGATGGCTCATTATTTTTTGTGCAATTTTCTAAATAAGCATAGTATGCAGAAGTAAAATCGTTAACCAAAATTACCCAAGCAAACGACATATATTTTTTTGGATATTTGATTTTGTATTTGTCAACTAAATTTGAACATTGATTAAATAAAGTTCTAATTTCAAAACTTATTTTTCTTTGCTCTTTAACTTTAAAATCAATTTGAGATTCATATTTTTCTTTCAACTCTTCTAGACCATCTGAATAAAAGTCAAAAATGCTATAAATATTTAAAAACATTTTCTCCCAATTTTCATCTGATTGAAAATTTGTTCGAATAGCTTTGTAAATCGATAAAGGATTCATATCAATTATTCGAGTAAAATTTTTATTAGCAGTAAAAGACATCGTATTCATTTCGGAAGGCGAAACTTGTTCTTGCTGAGAATATTCAGAAAAGGTTTTTCCTTGTGAAAGTATATGGTCAATTGTAGATTTAAAATAACTACTCAGTAATTTTAATTGGTCTAATAATTCTTGCTTATTTTCCTCTACTTTTTCTGCCTTTTCATTTAAGATTTGTTGTCTTTGTTCAAGAAGTCCAAATAAAACAAATAGTATTGATAAAAAAGCTAAAATTCCACCAATTAAACTTCCGTAAGCTGAAACAATATTGTCCTTATTTTGGAAATCAATATCAAGAAATGACCTATTTGGTGTTTCTCTAATTACGTCGATTGTAAAAATTAAAATTAGCAAAAAAACGACGATAGTTATTCCGATTAATATCCTTTTGTAAAGCTTAATTTTGTTCATATTTTATTTTTCGACGATGATGCTCTTACATTACGCACAACTATAAATAAACGCACATTTCTGTTTTTAGCGCCTAATTTTCTTACAATGTAAAACTTTTTTTTAATGTAGAATTACGGATATGTGTAATTGTATGCTATAACTTTATAAATGGTACTTATTGGGTGTTAATTTGTATTTTTTTATCTTAGCTATTAAACGCATACTTAGTTAATACTAAGCATACCACATTATGAAAAACACTAAAGAAAAAGTAAAATGGTATAATTATATTTTTGCTCCTGGAGGCATAATTTTAACCTTACTAGTTGCTAAAATTATATATTGGTTGTTTATGCACAGTTAAAAATGTAACTAATGAGCAAAAAAAATATTTTTAGAGTACTACTACTTGTCTCTACAGTTGTATCTTTATTTTATGTGCCTTGGCCCATTGTAACTGCTTGGCTTAAACCTTTACCAAACACTATACAAGAGCAATTAAACCAAACAATTAATTATGGTTTTGATGGTGTTATACTATACGTAGATGTTGCTGGTAAACCACCTGCTTTTTATACTGATGGCTGGCATAATACAGAACAAAAAATTACTGCTAAACCAAATGCTTTTTTTAAAATTGCTAGCATAGACAAATTGTACACTGCTGTTGCCATTACTAAACTTATTGGCAAAAATAAACTAGACTTAAATAAAAGCTTAGCGTATTATTTTCCTGAACTTAATGGTAAAATTGAATATGCAGATAAAATTACTATAAAAATGATGGTGCAACACCGTAGTGGTATTCCTAATTATACCAATACTCCTAACTTTTGGAACAACCCTACACAAAATGCTGAAGAAGCTCTTGAGTTAGTAAAAGGTTTACCTGCAAGCTTTAAACCCAATACAGATTATGAGTATAGCAACACTAATTACTTGCTACTTTCTATGCTTATTGATAAAACAGCGGGCAAAAGTAAGTTTAACTATATAAAGGAGGTTATTTTAAATCCGTTAGCGCTTAAAAACACTTATGCATCTTTAAAAGATGTTCCTATAGATAACCTAATGAGTGGTTATTACGTAGGCATAAATAATGATATAAAAACTACAAATTATGGCTCTATGATTGCTACTGCAGAAGATGTTGGTATATTTTTACGTGCTTTAAATAATGGCAGCTTATTTACTGGTACCGAAAATGAAATTTACGCATCAATATACAAATACAACCACACTGGTCTTATACCGGGTTACCAAAGTATTGCAGAGTATCATAAAAATATAGATGCCGTTGTTGTTCAGTTTACAAATACAACAGATTTTAGTGGCTACAACTGGAACTTATCTGAAATATCATACAACAGAATTATTAAAATTATTGAAAAAAATAATAGTAAATAGTCTTACTAAAAATTTAAATAAAAGAGTTTTTTACTACATAATTACCTAGACCAAATAGCAGGTTGCCTTACCTTTGTAAAAATTAGAATTACTGCATGCAAGTTTTAAAAACGCATTACCACCCAGACATTAAAACACTAGATAACAAATCTGTTTTTACTAGGTTAGCTACCAGAAGTATTGCTATTAAAGGAGCTAATATTTTATTACTATACACAGAAAGATACGAAGATTATAGTTTACCTGGTGGTGGCTTAGATAAGGATGAAGACCAAGTAATTGGTATGATTCGTGAGCTTGTTGAAGAAACTGGAGCCAAAGACATTACAGATATTAAGCCTTTTGGTGCTTATGAAGAATACAGACCTTGGCACAAGCCAGATTATGATATTCAGCACATGATATCATATTGTTACACTTGTACTGTTAACCAAGAGTTGGGTGCTTCTAAAATGGAATCTTATGAGATTACAAACGGTATGTCTGCAAAATGGGTTAACATTTTTGATGCTATTAAACACAATGAAAACACAATGGCTACTAGCACTAAAAAAGGTATGTCTATAGAACGCGAAACATTTTTACTAAAACATATTGCTGCGCAACTAATTTAATTTTACACATACCCTTTAAGCTCTGTATAATCTTTTAAACCCCATTGGTCTAGACTCCTTAATATTTGTTCTAAGGATTTTCCTCTAGTTGTTAATCCGTACTCTACCTTTGGCGGTACTACCAGATATATTTTTCTAAAAACCAGTTTATCCCTTTGAAATTGTTTTTAAAATTTACACTCACAGTTATGAGTTAACTTACTCCTCTGGAGCGTATGCTAAATAAAAATTATATAATGTACTTTAAAAAGCAAAAAACTAGTTATTAAGGTTCTTTGCTTTTTAAAGTTTATAGTAGTATTATACTGTATGTATTTAGTAAATTAGTGGCATAAAATAGTTTGTTTAATAACACTATTTATCACTGTAGTTCACTAAGTAAAATTTAATGTTTAGACACCAGAACAAAAACAGAACCTATAAACATAACTTACAAATTGCAACAGTACTGTCATTAGTTGCTGGTATGGTAAATGTTTCTGGTTTTTTACAATTTAAACAATTAACAACAAATGTTACTGGGCACTTTGCGCTATTTATAAACGACCTTACTAATTTTAATTTTTGGAAAGGAACTATTTACTTTTTATATATTTTCTCGTTTCTATTTGGCTCATTTACCTCTAGCTTTCTTATTGAAAAATACAGAGTAAATAAAAAACTAAATGTTTTTGTAATTCCTACAGTTATAGAGTCTTTAATTTTAATTTCTATTGCCCTTTTTAGCAATTTTATAGAGATAAAATACCCCAATACTATTGCCTGCTTATTACTTTTTGCAATGGGATTACAAAACTCTTATGTTACTAAAATATCTAATGCCATAGTTAGAACTACACATTTAACAGGTCTTTTTACAGACTTAGGAATAGAAATTTCTCAGTTGTTTTTTATAAAATCTGCACCACATAAGCAAAACCTAAAATCTACTATAAAACTAAGAGTTTATATTATTTTATTCTTTTTTGGAGGCGGACTTATTGGTGGTTTCTTTTTCTCTAAATTAAATTTTAAATTAAATACGCTTATTATTGCTGCAGCTATTTTATTAATTAGTTTGTTTTACGATGATTTTAGGTACAAATTAATTAAAAGGAAAAGAAAATATAATCAAAAGAAAATTGATAATTAAATGGGATTAATTGATCTTATTTTTGGCCGTAAAAAAGTTTTTAACCACCCTTATTTAGGTAATTTTACTAGCCAAAGAATAAAGAGTAATAATTCTCTTAAAACCTATTATTGGATTGGAGACACTTGTTTAGTTAATAATAACGGAGATGAGTTTGCAACATCTCTTTTTATTAATGGTAATACCAATAGCCCATATAATAACCAGTTGAGTTTTATATCTGAATTAGTGCAAAATTGGAAAAACGATTACTTTTTAAAAATTGAAGAAGAAATAAACACTCAAGGTTTTTCAAAAAAAGAAGAATTAAAAAATTGGGAAAATGAGTTTTATCTCTCTGCCATTTACGCTAATAACGCCAAAGCCTTAGATTTTGAATTAACTTTAGAGTCTATACATTTTGAATTAAATTTAAAGTCAACACATAACGTAAATTACCCTACAATAAGCGTAACTGTAAAAAATGCTATTATTAGTAAGGTTGATTTGTATACCTAATTAAAACTATAGACTTTTTCTTCATCTATCTACAAAACCAAAAACATTCGGGTTAGTATTTTTTATTACATTTGCAGTATGCAACAAGAATTAAAATCAGAAATTACTAAACAACTTATAATAGACAAAGCTTTTAATTTGTTTTATAGAGATGGTTTTAAAACAACTAGTATAGACAAAATAATGAAAGAGACTACCTTGAGTAAAGGTGCTTTTTATCATCATTATAAAAACAAAAAAGAATTAGGTACTGCTGTTATTAGCCTTAAAGTAAAAAAAAGAGTTGTAGATGGTATGATAGCTCCATTGCTAAACTCTGGTAATGCCTTTGAAATTTTAGAGACAGTTTTTATTAATCGTTTAAAATCTTTTCCCTTTATTGACAAGCAAAATGGTTGCCCAATGAACAATCTTATTAATGAAATAGGAAACACAGAAATTGCATACCAACAGGCATTAAAAAGTATAATTGAAGAATGGAAAACAGCCTTAGTAAATGTAATTGAAAGAGGTAAAAATGAAAAATCTATAAATACCAATATAGACTCTACTGCCGTAGCTATTTATTTAATTAGTGCTTTTGAAGGTATTAGAGGTATTAGAAAATTATATAATGATGACGCTATTTTAAACGAATATATTAAGGGCCTTAAATTGTACTTAAACCAAATAAAAAATTAATTTTTTTACCCAAAAAACATACTGCATAGAATGTTTTTATTTAAAACCCCAATTATGACAAAAAACAGAAGAAATTTTATTAAAAAAGCTACAGCAGCTGGTATAGGTGCGGCAACTATTCCTAATTTGAATTTTGCTTCTTCAGCAAATAAAATAATTACTTATAGTGACGTAAAACCTAAAGTTTTATTTTTTGATGTAAACGAAACATTATTAGACTTAACCGCTATGAAAAATAGTGTTGGTGAAGCCTTAGGAGGTAAAAAGGATTTACTTAAACTATGGTTTACAACAATGCTACAATACTCATTAGTTAGTACCGTTGGCAGGCAATATAATGATTTTGGTATTATAGGAGCAGCTGCTTTAGAAATGGTAGCTGCAAATAACAATATTAAACTAACATCAGAAGAAGCAAAAAATGCTATTTTAACTCCAATTAGATCTTTACCTGCACACCCAGAGGTAAAAGAGTCTTTAGAAAGGCTACGTAAGGCTGGTTATAAAATTGTTTCTTTTACAAATTCATCAAACATAGGTGTAAAAACACAATTTAAAAACGCTGGTTTAACTTCATATTTTGATGACAGATTAAGTATTGAGGATATTGGAAAATTTAAACCACATACAGATGCATACGATTGGGCTGCACGCAAAATGAAAGTTAAACCAGAAGAATGTATGTTAATTGCTGCACACGGATGGGACATTGCTGGTGCTTTATGGGCAAATTGGAGAGGCGCATTTATAAACAGACCTGGAGCGCAATTGTATCCGCTTGCAGATAAACCAGAAATAAACGAGAATAATTTAAAACTAGTAGCAGATAAACTTATAGCCTTAAAATAAATTATTATGAAAAAACTAAATAACAAAGTAATTATTGTAACCGGATCTTCTAAAGGAATTGGTAAAGAAGTTGCTATTTTATTAGCAAAAAATGGAGCTAAAGTAATTATAAACCATTCTAATAGCGAAAAAGAAGCTAACAATACAGCAACTACTATTAAAGATAATGGCGGGGAAGCAATTGTAATTAAGGCAGATGTAAGCGATAAAAAATCAGTTACAGAGTTGTTTGATAAATCTTTAGAAGCCTTTGGAAAAATAGATGTATTAATTAATAATGCTGGTACTATGATTTCTAAAAAACTGAAAGATAATTCGGAAAAAGACTTTGATACTCAATTTAATGTAAATGTAAAAGGCATATTTAATACTTTACAACAAGCAGATAGTAAACTGTCTGATAATGGAATTATAATAAACTTTTCTTCAAGCACCACTAAATTAATGTTACCTACCTATGCACTCTATTCTGCTACAAAAGCAGCTGTAGAACAAATGACACGAGTATTTGCTAAAGAAATTGGCAGAGGTATTTCTGTTAATGCAATTGCCCCAGGAGCAACAGAAACCGAGTTATTTTTAACAGGTAAATCTGAAGAACAAATAGATAAATTAAGTAGTATGAATGCCTTTAACAGACTAGCCAAACCCATAGACATAGCTAGAGTTGTGTTATTTTTAGCGAGTGATGACTCTAAATGGATATCTGGACAAGTGATTGGCGCTAACGGAGCACTGGTTTAACGATAAAACATTAAATCAAAATTACTGTAATAAAAGTTTATGTATGGTTTGTATTAATTTATAACCTTATATAAAACTAGTCTTTTATATTTGTAAAATTATCTGGTATTATTACTAGTACATTTAAGTTGTCTTTAACTAAATTTAAACTAATGGAATTAAAAAGGTTGTCTTATAAACATAAGAATAGTAAAATAAAATACTATGGAAAAAACTATTTAAGACAGCTTATACCTTTAAGTTTTTATCAAAAAAAGTTACAAAAAAAATTAAATAGTATTAACGATTTAAGTAGTGATGAAATTGAAGAAATTAACGCTAGAGTAAACTACTATAATAAGCTAGAAACTCCTTTTAATTTATCTGAAGAAGCAAAAAGATTTGATGACTTAGAACTTAAAAAAGGGTCTAAAGAATATTTTTTTGATGTATATGAATACGGTAGATATTTTACGCAATCTTTAAAAGCTCATTTTTTATTTGGCGATATAACAGAGATATACAAAGAACCAGCTTTTGTTAAAAGTAGACCAGTTAGTGACAATAATCAAAATTCTATTTTACTTAAATGGAATAAGGTTAGACATTTTATGTTTGTTAAAAAAGATAAAATTCCTTTTTCGAAAAAGAAAGATATTTTGATTAGTCGTGGTCAAATTTTTAAATCACAACCACATAGAATTAGATTTTTAGAAATGTACTTTAATCACCCTATGTGCGATATTGGTATGGTTAATACACATCACGTTATTGACAAATGGAAGGTTAACAGAATGACTATATCTGAAAAACTACACTATAAATTTATATTATGTTTAGAAGGCAATGATGTAGCTAGTAACCTTAAATGGGTTATGTCATCTGGTTCCTTAGCTGTTATGCCTAAAGCTAAGTTTGAGACTTGGTTTATGGAAGGTACGCTTGTGCCAGACTACCATTATGTTGCCATAAAAGAAGATTATTCTGATTTAGAAGAAAAACTGCAATTTTATATAGATAACCCAGATAAGGCACAAGAAATTGTAAAAAATGCAAATGCATACGTGCAAAAATTTAAAAATAAAAAAAGAGAAGATTTAATATCTATTCTTGTATTGAATAAATATTTTGAGAAAACTAATCAATTGTAATTTATTGTTTTAAAAATGAAAAACTACAAGGCATTTGAAACAGATAGACTATACATTAAGCCTACTACAGAAGAAGATGCCGAATTTATTTTTCAACTTTTAAATTCACCTAAATGGTTACACTATATTGGTGACCGTAATATTAGCAATATTACTGATGCTAAAACGTATATAAAAGAGAAAATGCTACCTCAGCTATACCAATTGGGGTTCTCTAACTATACTGTTATTAGAAAAGAAGATAATATTAAAATTGGTTCTTGTGGTTTATACAACAGAGACGGTTTGGATGGCATAGATATAGGTTTTGCCTTTTTACCTAAATACGAAAAAAAAGGATATGCATATGAATCTAGTAAAAAATTAAAAGAAGCAGCATTTAATATATTTAATCTTAAAACAATTAGTGCTATAACAACTAAAGATAATTTAGGATCTCAAAATTTGCTGTTAAAATTAGATTTAAAACTAGTGGGGACCACAACCCTACCCAATGATACTGAAGAGCTTTTACTATTTAAATTAGAGGCTTAAAAAAATATAAAAGACTTTAAATACATAATAAATTAGCTAAATTACGTTGTTACTGTAGATTTATAGTGCTAATTTCGCCAGCTAAATCCTATACTAATATTGCTTATTACTGTCTTAAATTAGTAAGTACAAATTAGTATTATTAACTAATACACACCACAAGTTATGCGTTTAGGTTTTATACTACTATTACTTTTTTGTTCTATAAATAGCTTTGCACAACAGCTAAACAAACCTACAGATAGTACTACTATTTGGAAAACATTTAAGTATGATGCTAACTCATCTTGGAGAGGTATAAAACACTCTGTTACTAGACCGTTACACTGGAAAGGTAAAGATTTTGCAAAGTTTGGTAGTTTATTTGTTGGTACTGCTATTATCTCTGCTGCTGACAGACAAACAAGCGATTTTTTTATAAATCAAGAACCACACTTACCACACGCTGTAAAAGAATTTGGTTTTTACTTTGCCAAGCCACAATACTATTTTGCATTAAATGCAGGTGTTTATGGTGTTGGCTTATTTACTAAAAACGAACAAATACGTAAAACAGGTGTTTTAATAATATCATCTTCTATTACTGCTGGATATTTACAAATTATGGCACGTTCTGCTTTTGGGCGTGCAAGGCCATATTCTGGTAAAGACCCATATACTTTTAAACCTTTTGAGGGTACAGAAGAATACTTTTCTTTTCCATCTGGACATACCGTTTTAGGGATGACGGTAGCACATTCTGTTGCTAAACAGTTTGATAATACTTGGGCAAAAATTGGTATTTATACTGTTGGTAGTGTGCCAGCAATTTCTAGAATGGTCAATGGATCTCATTGGCTAAGTGATGTTGCCTTTGGTGCTGCTTTTAGCATTTTTGTTGTAGATGGTATTGATAAATTTTTGTTTAAAGAAAAGTTATATGACTACCCAATTAAACCAAAACTAGTTACTTGGAATTTAAAATTTTCTGGTAGTCAAATTGGTATTGTAGGTACTTTTTAAAAAAAATTAAAGCGTTACATTTATATTATTAACCTGTTTTACGGATATTAAATTTAGCTGTAAACAGTGGTTTTATTGCTTTAGATGCGGGTTATCTTTGGGGTATATTAAAAAAGTAATATGCAACAGGAAAACCAAAATAAAGACAATATAAAATACCTCTTATTAAAAACTGCAATAATTGGTGGTGTAATATTATTCTATTTATTCCAATGGTTTGGACCTGGAATTATTCAGAATTACAAACAAAATAAAGAATTTCAAAACATTCATTACGGAGGAGACGAGTCTGAAGTAAATGAGTCTATAGATAACTACAACAAAGCAGTTATGGCACTTAGGCGCTATACAGATAGTGTTACCTCTAAAAATAATAGTTTGTTTATTTATACCAATGACACTAGTAATGTAGAAGCTATAATTAAACCCAATTTAAACTATGATGTTTTTGATAGTTATGATTTTCAGACTGTAATTAGTAAAAACACTGAAATAACTAATGAGTTAAATAATTTTTTAGAAAATAGAGACTCCCTGGGCTGTAAAGTTATTTTAACAACTAGTAAGACTAATTTCTTTATTAAAAACATTGTTAAAACAAAGGAAGAAACAAGTTATATCACCTACTCTAGCTATTATTACAACCAAAAAGAAAAAGAACAATTAGCCAATTTAATAAATACTAGAAAAAACTATATTTCTGCTTTTAAATCTAAAGAGCAAAAAATAAGCGAGCTAGACAGCCTACAGTCAGGAAAAATTATTTTTTCAGAAACAGAACTACAAAATAAAAAAATTGAATCTGGGCTAAAACTTATTATGGGACCCAGAATTAATTTAAAAGATACAACTCACCTATTCTACTTTACCTCATACAATACAACAATTACTAAAAAACAGCTTACAAGTAAATTAAAAAACTTTACACCTCTATTTTTAAAAAAGCAAGACACTACAAACTGTTTTATTAAAGAAATACCAATAATAAAACCTGTTTACAATGATAATTAAAGCCTTAAAACAATCATTTATCTTGGTTTTGTGTTAAATAATCTTAAATATTTTTTCATAACAAAGCAAGTGCTTAGTTTTGTATTGTAGTTATTTAATAATGGCACGTAAAAAACAATATAACGAAGAAGAGGTAATAAAAAAAGCAATGGGTCTTTTCTGGCGTAATGGCTATGAGGCTACTTCTGTTCGTATGTTAGAAAAAGAAATGGGTATTAACCAATTCTCTATTTACTCTAGTTTTAAAAATAAACAAGGAGTGTTTTTAGAAAGTGTAAAATATTATAAAACTCAAATAAATACCATTAAAGAGAAGCTAAGAACATCTAACAACGGCGTTATTGGTCTTAAGCAATATTTTTATGATTTTATTGAGTTTTCATCAGAAGGTAATTTGCGCAAAGGTTGCTTAGTAACTAATACTGTTAATGAGATTAAACAAGAAGCCGAACCTGAAGTAATGACAGAACTCAAAAAATTTGCAAATGAAATAAGAGATTTATTTGTAAGTAATTTAAAACAGGACGACAAAAAGAAAAATACTTTAATACAAGAGCAAGCAGATTATCTAATGAATACTCTTTTAGGATTATCTATCTCATCTAAAGTGTTTACAAAAAAACAATTAGAAAATATAATAGAAGTTACATTTACAAACCTGTAACGTTTTTTTTACCACATAACTAAGCGAGCGCTTAGATATAAATTTAAAATAAAAATTAATAACATAAAATTTAACAATTATGACAACTTTAAAAGTACACAATATGGAATCTGCACCAGAAGCAGCAAAACCATTACTAGAGGCATCTAACAAAGCATACGGAATGATTCCTGGTTTACACGGTGTTTTAGCAGCTGCTCCTGGCCTACTAAAAGCCTACCAAGAGTTACACCAATTATTTACAGAGACATCTTTTAATAATGAAGAACTTACTGTTGTATGGCAAACAATTAACGTAGAACACGCTTGTCATTACTGTGTTCCTGCACATACAGGTATAGCAAAAATGATGAAGGTTGATGATGCTATTATTGATGCTCTACGCGATGAAACCCCACTTGCTGATGCTAAATTAGAAGCATTACGTACAATGACTTTAGCTATAACGCGTAACCGTGGTAATGTTTCTAAAGAAGATTTAGAAGCTTTTTATGCTGCTGGATACGGCGAGCAACAAGTATTAGAAATTATTTTAGGTCTATCTCAAAAAGTAATTAGCAACTACACAAATCATATTGCTAATACTCCGGTAGATGATGCATTCAAAAAATTTGCTTGGTCTAAAAAATAAAAAATTACCGCAATATGTAGATTTGCTATGAAGAAGATAGCGGTATTTAACCTTCCGTGCCCCCGCGGAAGGTTATTTTTTTTAACTCAAACAAAACACAAATAAGTATGTATAGAGATTTACAATTTGTAATTTTATAAGAGTACTATTTCTGTGTATATAATATAAAGTTTTACAAATAAGTTATGATAAAAGTATCTGTAATGTACCCTAATGGTAAAGACGTTAAGTTTAATGCTGAGTATTATAAAACTAAACATTTACCAATGATAGTAGACGCTCTTGGTAGTGCATTAAAAGGATTAGAATTAGATTTAGGAATAGCCAGTAGAGTTGCCGGAGAACCTGCTCCTTATGTAGCTATTGCACATTTAAAGTTTGATGATATTGCTTCTTTTAAAGCATCTTTTGGTCCGCATTCTGAAAACTTTGCAGCAGATGTAAAAAACTACAGCAATGTACAAGGAGAATTACAAATTAGTGAACTAGTTACATTTTAAATTATGAATAAAAAAATAAAGATTGATGTTGTTTCTGATGTTGTTTGTCCTTGGTGCGCCATTGGTTACAAACGCTTAGAACAAGCCATAAATGAACTTAAAATAGAAGATAAGATAGAGCTAGAATGGCAACCGTTTGAGTTAAACCCAAATATGCCTGCAGAAGGTCAGGATGTAGAAGAACATATTACAGAAAAATATGGTTCTACTCCAGAACAGCAACAAGAGTCACAGGAGCGTATGACAGATTTTGGTGCTGAACTTAATTT
Source organism: Cellulophaga sp. 3_MG-2023 (assembly GCF_030546975.1). Lineage (NCBI taxonomy): Bacteria > Pseudomonadati > Bacteroidota > Flavobacteriia > Flavobacteriales > Flavobacteriaceae > Cellulophaga > Cellulophaga sp. 3_MG-2023. The sequence continues at coordinate 177,125 of NZ_JAUOPS010000006.1, read as the reverse complement.
TAAGTTTGATTATTTTAAAGGTATGCGTATGGCAAATACGTTTGACGCACACGTTTTATTAGACTACGCTAAAAAACAAGGCAAACAAACAGCGCTAAAAATGCGTTTAATGAATGCTTTTTTTGGTGAACGCAAAGATGTATCTAACAGGGATATTCTAAAAAAAGAACTTGAAACTGTTGGTTTAAATACTACAGAAGCTTTTGCTTTATTAGATAATGAAGAACTAAGAACCAAAGTTAGATCTGAAGAAGATTATTGGAAAAGTTTAGGTGTAAACTCTGTGCCAACAGTTGTTTTTAATCGTAAAAGTGCATTAACCGGCGCACAACCTGTAAGTGTGTACAAGCAAGTATTAACGGAATTATTACAATCTTAAACAATGAAAAAATTAAGCTACATAATTGCAATTAGTATTTTATTTATTGCGTGTAAAGAGAAACCAAAAGACAAAGTAAAATCCAATGTTAATAAAACAGAGGCTAGTATATCAAAAGTTACTCAAATAGCAACTTTTAAAGGGCAGCAAGTAACTGGCGTAACTGTAAGCAACAATGGGCGTGTTTTTGTAAATTTTCCTAGATGGAGAAAAGGAGTTCATAATTCTGTAGTAGAAGTAACAAATGGTTCTAACTCGCCTTTTCCTAACAAAGAGTGGAACTCTTGGGAAATTGGAGATACAGTAGAAGCTACTAAATTTGTTGGTGTGCAATCTGTGGTTGTTTATGATAACCTTATTTATGTTTTAGATACTAGAAGTCCTCTTTTTCAAGAAGTACTAGATGCACCTAGGATCTTTGTATTTAATATAGACTCCAAAACATTAGAGCATACTTACATTTTGGATAAAGGCACTTATCACGCTAATTCTTATATTAATGATTTACGACTAGATAAAAAGAATAACAAAATTTACTTTACAGATTCTGGTAATTCTGGACTCGTAATTTTAGATTTAAATACTGAGAAATTTACTAGAGTTTTAGACAATCACTCTTCTACCGAGGCAGAAGTTAGCTTTTTAACTTTTGATGATAAAAAATGGACAAATTCTGTAAATTCTGACGGGATTGCTTTAGATACTAAAAATGATAAATTATACTACCATGCACTTACAGGGTATAGTTTATATAGCATACCTACTGCTGCACTAATTTTAAAAGATAGTGTTGCTTTAGAAAAAGAAGTAACTTTTGAAGCTAAAACATCTGCTCCTGACGGAATGATTTTTGACCAAAATGGAAACTTATATTACGCAGATTTAGAACACAATAAAATTATGTATCGTAAACCAGACGGTAGCACACATACTTTACTTAAGGGTGATGCTGTAAAATGGGCAGACACCTTTAGTATATACAATGGATATTTATATTATACCAACTCTAGAATAAATGAGGTAACCGCAAATATTTCTGATATGGAGTTTACAGTTAATAAAATTGAATTAGCAAAAAACTAATTATGAAATTTACTTTAGCTTTTGATGTTTACGGCACACTTATAAATACATCTGCTGTACTTGCTTCACTAGAAAAACTGATTGAAAAAAATGTAGCTAAATCTTTTATGGATACCTGGCGAGACAAGCAATTAGAGTATTCTTTTAGGCGTGGCTTAATGAATAAGTATACTGATTTTTCTGTATGTACAGACAACGCACTTAACTACGCTTGTAAAAAGTTTGCAATAGACTTAAGTTGTGACCAAAAAAAAGCACTATTAAACGAGTATAAAACATTACCTGTTTTTGATGACGTTGCAAATGGTTTAGAGGAGTTAAAAAATGCTGGTCACCGTTTATTTGCTTTTTCTAATGGTAGTAAAGAGGCTGTTACAAAATTACTTACCACCGCTAATATTATTCATTATTTTGAAGCTGTAATTAGTGTAGAAAATGTGCAAATGTTTAAGCCTAGCCCTATTGTGTATGACTACTTTTTAGAAACTACAAACTCTAAAAAAGAGGAAAGCTGGTTAATATCTAGCAATAATTTTGATGTTATTGGCTCTAAAATGTTTGGTATGCATTCTGCTTGGGTACAACGTACGCCAGATGCTATTATGGATCCTTGGGGAATAGAACCTACAACAGTAATACATAAGTTAACAGATTTAGCTAAAAATTTATAGCCTTTAAAGTAACACTCTAGATATTGTTTTTAGGGTGTTTTTTTATAAACATACACTACCTATAATTGTAATATTATAAACCTAATAGTTTGTATACATTTAGCTAACATTATAGGTAAAATAGCTAAAAACAATTAGACTATCTTTGTCTACAATGCAAAAAAAGATTACCTCTTATTTAAAAACCATTGAACTCTTTTTAAAAGGGTCTAGCTTTTATAGAGGCATTGTACTAACTATATCTGTTGTTATTCCTTTAGTATTTTTTTACGCAATTGGACAAATGGAATACGCGCCATCAATTGTTTTAGGTGCTTTTTTAAATGCGCCAAGTGATGTTCCTGGTAGTTTAAAACGTAAAATAAACGGCATTTTAATTGGCATAGTACTAACAATGTTAGTTACTACTATTATACTTTTTACAAAACCTATTTTTGTAGTACTGCTTATTTCTATTGCAATATTAAGTTTTATAATTGCTTTAATTTCTGCTTACGGTTTTAGAGCTTCTTTGGTCTCTTTTTCTGGTTTGCTTGCTATTGTTTTAGGATTGGCTGTTAAAAAACCAGAAGCTAGTGAAATTTGGCAACACGTTGGTTTACTTGGCATTGGTGGATTATGGTATTTATTTGTATCCTTAATTTCTGGGTGGATTTCCCCTAAAAAAGATGTAGATCAGTTATTATCAGACACTTCTGCGCTTACCGGTAAGTATTTAAAAATAAGAGCCAAACTTTTAACTAAGCCTGCAAAAAGAGATAAATTCTCTACAAAAGCACTTGTTATACAAACACAGATAAGTGAAAAACACGAAACGCTAAGAGAACTTTTATTAAAAGATCGTAAGCGTTCTGGCAGGTCTTTATCAAACGAAAAAAGATTACTAATTTTTATTTCGCTGGTAGACATTTTTGAGCTTGCTCTTGCTAATAATCTAGATTATTCTAAAATAGATTCTCTTTTTGAGCTTCAAAAACATCATATTAAGTCGTTTAAAAAAATGAATAAAGTAATGGGAAATCATCTTATTACATTATCAGAACTACTACTTAAAAAAGATAAGTTACCAGAGATAGCCATATTAAATAAAACTTTTAAGGAGTGTAACAAGTCTATAAATGCTTTTGTGGCAGAGGTAAAATTGCCAAAAGCTAGAGACGGTGCTATTACATTACGTAATTTACACGATTACCAAAAACAACTTTTAGCAGAAATTAAAGCTATTAGACGTGTATTAAGCAACTCAGAAAATGCTGATAAGGTTTTACCAAAAACACAAGAATCTAAAAAGTTTTTAACGCTGCAAGAGTACAAATTTAATATTCTTTTACAGCATTTTAGTTTTAAATCTCCAATGTTAAGGCACGCTCTGCGCTTGTCTTTAGCTATTGTTTTTGGTTTTTTAATTGGTAGTATTTTAGATCTAAAAAATGCCTATTGGATAGTGCTTACCATAATTGTAATTATGAGACCCAATTATGGGTTAACCAAAGAGCGCTCTAAAAACCGAATTATAGGAACTATAATTGGTGCCGTAATTGCCACACTTATAATACTTGTTACACAAAATACTATAGTTTATATGGTATTAGCCGTAATATCTTTAACATTTGCCTTTTCATTAATACAGCAGAGTTACAAAGCTGGGGCAGCTTTTATTACTTTAAACATTGTTTTTGTATATGCATTATTAGACCCCAACGCTTTTTCTGTAATTCAGTACCGCGTAATAGATACTGTTATTGGAGCTGGCATTGCTTTACTTGCAAATTATGTTGTTTTTCCTAGTTGGGAGTATAAAAACTTAGATTCTGTAATTTTAAAAGTAATATTGTGTAATAGAGATTATTTAGAGGCAACAAAAAAGTTATATCAAAATAAAGAAACCAACACTTTAGAATATAAAGTTTATAGAAAAGAAGCTTTTTTGGCTATGAGTAATTTAAATGCTGCTTTCCAAAGGTTAACACAAGATCCAAAATCTAAACAAAAAGAATCTGTTTTAATTTATGACATTGTTACGCTTAACCATACAATGTTATCTGCTATTGCGTCTATAGGAAGTTATATTTTAAACCACAAGACTACTCCTGCTTCTAAGGAGTTTGATATTATTGTTTCTAGTATAAATACTTCATTAAAAAATTCGGCTTTAACATTAGAAAAAGTAAACTTTACTGCAGTTGAAGAAGAGTTACAAGTAGACAAAGCGCAACAAAAACTTATTAAAGATTTTGATGCCTTAGCCTTAGCTAGAGATAAAGATATTGAAGCCGGAAAAACAGAAATAGATAAAGACACTTTGCTCAATCTACAAGAGTCCCACTTAATATCTAACCAATTGGTTTGGTTAAAAACACTGTCTGAAAATCTAAGAAAGGTTACCATAAAATATACAGACGTTTTTAAATAGAGCTAAAATTGTCTACTTTTAAATAAAATACAAGTGTAATTAATTTAGACTCTATGAAAAAAATTGTTATTACTCTTTTAGCTATACTACTTACCAACACTATTTATTCTCAAACAAAAATTGATTTAAATAAAGTTCTTTGGCAAAAAGTAAAAAGTTGTTATTCTAATTTTCAGGATCTAAATAAAGAAGAGAAAAAAAATTTAGATATTATAGATGATGCTAAAAACGGTTACTTAGAAATTTGCGGTACCTACCCTACTTGTGGTTGCTACTGTAGTGCCATAGTTGCAGCTTACAAAGACTCTAATAAAAACTACACATTTCTGCAAACAAATGAAGAAACTTGTAACTGGACAAAAAGTGTAAGCTCTAATCAAGAAATATCTTCAATTTTACCAGATAATTTTGGCTTTAATAGTTTTTCTTCTGCTCAAATAATTCCATTTTTAAAAAGTCCTGCTTTTTATTTAAACTTTACCATACCAAGAGAAGGTACAGATACCAAAGTTACACCAGAACTTATACCTTTTGGGTTAAACGTAGATAAAAAAAGTGCTTGGGTATTTAATTACGATCAAAACAATGCTAATCCAAAATCCATATCCAAAATTAAAGAGATTGTAAATAGTATTAAAAATGATGAAACATTAGACCACCTAATATTAGGTACTTTAGACAGTATAAATAAACACGATCTAAAAATTATTAAAACTAGTATAACAAACAAAAGTTTTTCTAACACCAAAGAACTTTCTTCTACACTTGAAGAGTTAAAAAATGTTTATCAATCTTATTTAAGTATAAAACACAGTTATATAATTTTAGGTTGGGATAAAGAAAAAGCTGCATTTTATATAAAAGAAAAGGGAGACAAACCTAAAACTATTACGTTTAAAAACTTTTTACTACACGCAAACTACTGGGAACCTATTTGTTAAAATCCTGTTTAAACTACACTTCTCATTTTTATATATCTAGAATTATAGATATATTTGAAGTATGAATGTAAAATTAGCCACAGAAATAGGTAAATGCTTATCTAACCAAACCAGAGTTCAAATTATGGAATGGTTAAAAAAACCTGAAGCTAATTTTCCACCTCACGAAACCTTAAAACATTTTAATGACGGGGTTTGTGTAACTTATATTCAAGAAAAATCTGGATTATCTCAATCTACAATATCTACCTATTTAACAAATATGGAAAAATGTGGGTTGTTAATACTTACCAAGCACGGTAAATGGGCTTATTTTAAGCGTAATGAAAAAACTGTTAAAGAGTATACTAACTTTATTAGTTAGTATTTTTTTACTTTATCATATAGACATATTTAGATATAACAATATATAAAATGAAATTAACAATAGATATTTTAGGTTGGTCAGGATCTGTATTAATTATTTTAGCTTATGCACTTACCCTTATAGAAAATGTAAAGTATTTAGACTACGGTAAATATCTTAATTTAATAGGCGGACTTTTTATTGCTTTAAATTGTTACTATTACAATGCAATTCCTCCATTTGTAACTAATTTATTATGGAGCATAATAGCCACATTAACAATTTATAAAAAACGAAAAAGCAATACACACAGACAAAAAAGAAATGTGTAATTATAAATATATTGATATGAAAATTCTAATTATTGGTGGTAACGGAACAATTGGTAAAAAAGTAACAGCACACTTTAAAAATGAAGCAGAGGTACTTGTTGCTGGTAGAACAAGCGGTGATATAACTGTTGATATTGCCAATAGCAACTCTATAAAAGAAATGTTTTCTAAAATAGGAAAACTAGATGCTATAATATCTATTGCAGGTGAAGCCAAATGGGATACATTTAATAACTTAACCGAAGAGGATTACCATATTGGACTTAATAGCAAACTAATGGGACAAGTAAACCTTGTACGTATAGGTAAAAGCTATTTAAATAAAAATGGTTCTATTACCTTAACTACAGGTATTTTAGCAGATGATCCTGTAGCTAAAACAACCAGTGCAGCTATGGTTAACGGAGCTATACATAGCTTTGTTATGGCTGTAGCATTAGAAATAGAGAACGGAATAAGAGTTAATGCCGTGTCTGCTAATGTTGTAGAAGACGCTTATGAAAAGTACAAAGATTTTTTCCCTGGTAATATGCCAATATCTATGAACAAGTTAGTTGGTGCTTATGTTAGAAGCGTAAAAGGAAAACGTAATGGTGAAATTATAAGACTTTATAATTAAGGTTAAAAAAAAACAAAAAAAGACATAAAACTCAGGGCTTTTATTACTTTTGTACCTCCTTAATATGGGACAGTAAAAAACACAAACCATTACATTATGAAAAAATTACTATTACTTTTTGCTATTTTTAGCTTAGTTAGTTGTGCAGAGTTACAACAAGTAGTTAATCAATTACCACAAAGCGGAGCTGTATTAAGCAACCAAGAAATTGCAAATGGCTTAACCGCAGCACTTAACCAAGGTGTACAAAAACAAGTTAGCAAGCTTACTCTTAAAGATGGCTACTATAAAAATGAACTTGTAAAAATATTACTACCAGAAGAATTACAAAAAGTAGATAACACTTTACGTAAAATTGGGTTAGGTAATTTAGCAGACGAAGGTTTAAAAGCTATTAACAGAGCTGCAGAAGATGCTGTTGGTGAGGCTACTCCTATTTTTGTAAATGCGATAACAAATATGAGCTTTACAGATGCTAAAAATATATTAGTTGGTTCTGATAATGCTGCTACACAATATTTAACTACAAATACAGAAACGGCATTATACAATAAATTTAATCCTGTAATTAAAAGCTCTTTTTCTAAAGTTGGTGCAGATAAAATTTGGACACAATTAATTACTAAATACAACAACATACCATTAGTACAACCTGTAAATCCAGATTTAACAGACTATGTTACACAACAAGCTTTAGAAGGTGTATTTACAATGATTGCTGTTGAAGAAAAAGAAATAAGAAACAAAGTGTCTTCTAGGTCTACAGATCTTCTTAAAAAAGTATTTGCCCTACAAGATTAAAAATATTACTAATTTTTTTTACTCTTTTACAATAATCTAAAAATAAGGACGTTATCTAAATATGAAACGCGTTATCTAACTTATTATTAATGTTTAGTTAACCGTGGATATTACAAAATTTTCGATTTTTGTAAAAAAATTGAGTTAGTATTTTTTTGAGTTAGTTAGTTTAAAACCGGTGGGAGCACCGGTTTTTGTTTTTTATAGCATTTTGTATTTAAAATGATGCTATATATTTTATAACTTTTTCATTAAAAACGTCTGGTTGCTCTACATTTACTACGTGTCCACAGTCTTCAATTACTACCAGTTCCGATGACTTATGCTGCTGTACTACTTTTCTTATTGATGGTAAAAACATATAATCTTCTTGCCCCATAATGTATAACGCAGGTATTTTTATATCTTTTGTTCTAAAAAAACGCAACAACGGATTTATGTCTGCCGTAAGCTTAAACCAACGTATAAATTCTTTTTGGTATAATTTCTTAGCTTCACGTACAAAAAGAGATCTAGACTCTTTATGGTTCTTATTTGGCATTATTACAAACGCAAAAAACTTGTACAACCATAAATAAGGAACAACAGATTTAAAAATGGTTCCTAAACGCATTAATACTTGCGATCTAAAGTTTAATTTTAGTATTGCACCTCCCAATACCATACTCTCTACCTTTTCTGGATAGTTTTCTGCTAAGTTTCTAATTAAAATTGTACCTAATGATATACCTATGAAGTGCGATTTTTTAACTTTTTCAAACTCTAGTACCTGTACAATATCTTCAGTTAAAAAATTAAAGGTGTACTTTTTATCATACACATCTTTAAAACTGTGTTTAGAACCACCGTGACCTCTAAGGTCTATAAGTAGTATATTAAACTCACTCCTAAATGCTCTTACTTGTTTAAACCAGATAGAAGAACTACCTCCTGCTCCGTGAATAAACGTAACCCATTTCTCAGAAGTTTTGTGTCTATAAGTTGTATAATTAAGCAATATATTTTTGTATTGATTGATGATGCTTTAAGCACGTAAAAATAGGAATTTTATATGTTGATTGTATCACAATGTTAGGATTTTCAGAAATTAAAGTTAAAAAAAAGATAAATAACCTATTTATTAGCTGTACACCCCTTTTCCAGTGAACCAAAACCCCTAATTGAAACGTATCTTTGTAAAGAACAAAACATTAGCTATGAAAAATCAATATTGCAAAGTAGGCACAACTACTCCTTTAACTAACGAAGAAAATATGGTTTCTCTTCTAGAACGCAGATACAATTCTTTTGTAGAAATGGCTGCTCAGATAGGAAATAGTAACACTAAGTTGGCAGAGTTTTTACAAGTAAAGGCTGTTAAAACAAGGAGAACTTTAGAGAAATTAGTTTAATTTTTCTAACTCTACTTTCATTTGCTGTTGTAACTCTAGAGCTTTTTTTGCAGCGCTATCGGCAAAATTTAAATCGGCGCCAGCATAAATTATACCTCTAGATGAGTTTATTAATAAACCTACATTAGAACTCATCCCATAAGTACAAACATCAGCAAGGTTACCTCCTTGTGCCCCTACTCCTGGTACTAACAAAAAACTGTCAGGTATTATTTGTCTAATTTCAGATAAATATTCTGCTTTAGTTGCCCCAACAACATACATTAAGTTTTTAGCCCCTTTATATGTTTTAGAGGTCTCTAATACTTGTTTATATAACTCTTTACCATCTACAAGCTTTGTTTGGTAGTCAAAAGCACCTGCGTTAGATGTTAAAGCTAATAATATTGTATGCTTGTCTGTAAAGGCTAAAAAAGGCTCTACAGAGTCTTTTCCCATATAAGGGGCAATAGTTACCGAGTCAAACCCTAAGTCCTCAAAAAAAGCTTTAGCATACATTGTAGAGGTATTTCCTATGTCTCCACGTTTAGCATCTGCTATAGTAAAAATTTCTGGGTAGTTGGTATTAAGGTATTTTATTGTTTTTTCTAAAGCCATCCAACCTTTTATACCATATGCTTCATAAAAAGCTGTATTTGGTTTGTAGGCAACACATAAATGGTGCGTAGCATCTATAATTTCTTTGTTAAAAGCAAAAATAGGATCTTCTTCTTTTAATAAATGCTGCGGAATTTTAGTTAAGTCTACATCTAAACCTATGCACAAAAAAGATTTTTTTTTATGTATTTGTGCTACTAACTGTTCTGTTGTCATTTTGTGTTTTTTTTGACTTTAGTGTATAAAAAAAGATTTTGTAATTGATTTTTTTTGAATCTGAACTTCTTCATTCTTCAATATATCAACGTACAAAATCTCTTCTTTTTATTAGAATTATGTTTTATTAGAAAATTTCAGATGCTTCTTTTAATTTCTCTGTATTTTCTACCAGTCTTAATTCATCTATAATTTTTTGAATATCACCATTTATAATATTCTGCAAATCGTAAAGAGTTAAACCAATTCTGTGGTCTGTAACTCTACCTTGTGGGTAGTTGTAAGTTCTAATTTTTGCAGAACGGTCTCCACTACTAACTTGCGAGTTACGTTTAGCCGCATCCTCTTCTTGCTTTTTAGCCAATTCTAAATCATACAATCTAGAACGTAATACTCTAAATGCTTTTTCTTTGTTTTTGTGCTGTGATTTTTGATCTTGACACTGCGCAACTAAACCTGTTGGCACGTGAGTTAAACGTACTGCAGAATACGTTGTGTTTACAGACTGCCCACCTGGTCCAGAAGAACAAAAGAAATCTATACGAACATCTTTAGGGTCTATTTGCACATCAAAATCTTCAGCTTCTGGTAATACCATTACTGTTGCTGCACTTGTATGCACTCTACCTTGAGTTTCTGTTTGTGGCACACGTTGTACACGGTGTACACCAGCTTCAAACTTTAATGTACCGTAAACCTCATCACCTGTAACTTCAAACTGAATTTCTTTATAACCACCACTGGTACCATCACTTAAATCTATAACATTGGTTTTCCAACCTTTAGACTCACAATACTTAGTGTACATTCTAAACAAATCGCCTGCAAAAATACTAGCTTCATCTCCACCAGTACCTGCTCTTACCTCTACCACAACATTTTTAGAATCTTCTGGGTCTTTTGGTATAAGCAATAGTTTAATTTCTTCTTCTAACGGAGGTAAACCTGCTTTAGCTTCTTCAAGCTGCATTTTGGCCATTTCTACCATTTCAGCATCACTTCCGTCTGCTATAATTTCGTTAGCTTCTTCTATATTGTTTGTGTACTCAAGATAAATATCTCTTTTGTCACATAACTTCTTAAGATCTTTGTATTCTCTGTTGAGCTCTACATAGCGTTTTTGATCTGATATAATATCTGGCTGGATAATTAAATCCGAAACCTCATCAAAACGTTGTTTTACTATATTTAATTTGTCAATCATAATCCGTGCTTCGCTTGGACTGCGAATTTACGATATTTTTAAAGATTTATAAACAACAAAACAGTGTTGACAATAAAAAAGAGCTTTTTACTACTTCATATTTACAAAAGTAGCACCCAAACTAACTATAAAAGAGTCTAGTCCGTTGTCTCTATTATACATTGTACCTCTTACATCTACAGCTTTTAAACCAAAACCAAAAACCTTCTGTTTTGCAAAAATATCTTTGTAACGCAATCCGGCACCGTATTGATGAGATACAAACTTACTTAAGTCATAATCTGATGTGTAGTAAGCTAAAGTAGATACAGCTGCTTCTTTTTCATAAAAATAATCTGCGGCCGTTTGGTTGTAAAATCTATATGTAGGATATAATGTAAAGGCATTATTTAACTTTATAGGCAACTCTATACTTGCTGTATTAGAGCTTACTCCCCAATCATCTGTATAAAAACGATAGTAAGTACGTACTATTAATGCATCATTTACATAATAATTTAAACGACCTCCTATTGGAATTTTAACTCTATTGTCTGGCAAAATTTCTACATCATCAGCTAATTGAAAATCATCTATAAAAAAATTATTTACATCTCCAAAATACACCCGTTGAAAAGGTGTACTTAATAATCCGCTTTGTACAATAACATCTGCAAATAAAGAGCCTTGCACTTTTTTACCTAGTATTTGAGATAAACCTAAAGAAACAGAATAGGTATTTCTGTTTTTATCTGTAAATGCTGTAAAATTAGGATTATATGTACCTGTGCCTGTTATTCTATTATCAAAAAAACCAGTTCTTAATTCCGTTGGATATTGAGGTTTCCAAGTATCTAAATATACTTGTCCAGAGAATGATAATTCTGTATTTTTCTCGTTGAATAAATATGCATAACTAACTCCTAAACCTAAAGAACTATAATCATACTCCTTGGCAGCGTAAAAGTTTGCGCCCACAATTTGGTTTCGGTCTTTAGAACTATGCTCATAACCTGCTTTAATGTGCACTAATTTATCACTTTTAGATGCACCAGATGATGCGCTAAAAGGACTTGCTTTTTTTGTTACATCGCCATCAAAAGGATTTACGTTACTAGAGGAAGCAGACGTATACGCAGATATACCAACATCTACAGTAAGTACGTCATCATTATTTAGAGGCATTTTTACAACAATTGTAGATGTTACGTCTGTTAATTCTTGTGTACCTTCGCCACCACTTACAGCTGCATTATCACCGTCTTGGTCATAATAACTAAAAAGTAAATCTACTTCTGTCTCTTCTAAAACACGCTTAGTATAAGTAGCTTCTTCTGTTTCTTGCGCATAAAAAACAACAGAAAACAACATAGCCATTAGTATAAAAACCTTTTGCATTACTTTAATTTTTATTAGTTACAGCCACAGCCACCACCGGTTTTACCGCCATTAGCCCCTGAAGCAGACTCCCTGTAAACCTGAAAATTAGTTTCGTAACGTTCTATGTTTTTTGCCGCCAAGGTCATTTCTTCATCATTGAGATATACCTTATCATACCCTTTTACGGCAACGCAAGATGTTGCAGAAAGTGCTAAACAAAAAAGAATGAATAATTTTTTCATACTTTAAATTTAATAATTATTCTGAAAAGCAATGCCTTTACTTTTATGTATTTGGTTTTTCTGGTCTACGATTATGACTTCTACACCTTTTAGTTGCTCTATTACAGATAAGCCAGTTTCTACTCCCATTACAAATATTGATGTTGCAAGTGCGTCACACAGTTCTGCTTTTTTAGCAAAAATAGAAACACTTTTTACGCCCTTAGAAGGCCAACCGGTTCTAGGATCTATAATATGCGAGTACTTTTCTCCTTTAAAAATGATATATTTTTCATAATTACCAGATGTTGCTACGGATGACTCTACAATTGGTAACCAAGAAAATATTTTATCTGCATCTAACGGATTACTAATACCTACCAACCATTTTTTACCACTAACTTGCGTTCCCCAAGTTGTTAAATCTCCAGATGCGTTAATTATACCACCAACAACACCTTTGCCAATCATTAGCTCTTTTACTTTATCTGCTACAAAGCCTTTACCTATAGCTCCAAAGCCTATTTTCATTCCTTTTTTTGATAAAAAAATGGTTTTCTTTTCTTTATCTAAAATAATATTTTGGTAGCCTACATTTGCAATTGAGTTTGCAACCTGAGAGTCTGTAGGCAAATACTCCATATTTATATTAAATTTCCAAACATTGTCTAAAGCCGCATAGGTTATATCAAAAGCACCATCTGTAACTTTAGATATTTGTAAGGAACGTTCTACCAAACCAAAAAGCTCTGGTGCCACTTTAACAGGAGCAATACCTGCATTTTTATTTACTTGTGTAGTTTGGGAATTTGCATCCCAAGAGGAAATAATTTTTTCTACTCTTTTTACCTCTGCAATACATTCATCTATATATGCATTTGCTGTAGCTGTTTCTTTTGCTACTATGGTAAAATCAAATCTATTGCCCATTAATTTTACAGTTCTGTGGGCAGTAATATGCTTTTCTTGTGCAACTGTAAGCATAAAGAAAAAACAAAACAGGGGGAATACTAATTTTTTCACTTAACAAAAGTAGTCAAATGCGCTATATATTTTAATGGAGAAACGTTTTTATATCCCGTTTTACCTAAAATATTTTTATCTGCATCTAAAAGTAGTACTAACGGAAAAAAACCTTGTTGGTTATAGGTATCTGCTAACTCTTTGTTAGCTAATTCTATATCTTTAGCTAATCTATTTTTCTTTTTTCTGGGAAAATCTGCTCTGTAAAGAACTAAATGTTCTTCTGCATATTTTTTAAATTCTGATGATTTCCAAATTTCAGTATCTAACTTTATACAAGGCGCGCACCAGTCTGAACCCGAGAAAACCAATAATACTTGCTTCTGCTCTTCTTTTGCTTTTTTTACTGCATCAGAAAAACTAGTACTCCATTCTTGTGCTGTTATTATTCCAGAAAATAATAAGCTAAAGACTAATATTAAATTTTTCATATCAATTTAAAAACAAAAATATTGCCAAACTACTCAAATACACGTAGCATAGTACCCGTAAGTGTTATTTGGTACACTTTTAATGGTTTTGCTGCTTTGCTATCTACTTGGTTTAAAGGCTCACCAGTTTGACTAAATCTAGAGCCGTGAACGTCACAATAAAAAATACCACCATCTACGTCTGCAAAACGTACTTGGTCATAATTTTCGTGACTACAAATTTGAGTAGCAGCTACAAACTCACCTTCTAAATTTTTAACCACAACAACATCATTCTTCAAAATAAAACCTCCATTGTTTTGTAAATTAGAAGCTTCACTAGACTCCAAATCTATAGTAAAATCTACATTAGTAGGTACTTCTTTCTTATCTCCTTCTTCACTGTCGCTATCACTAGAACACCCACCTAAACAAGGAAACGTTAAAGCAAAAGCCGCACCTGCTCCTAAGGTTCTTAAAAACTGTTTTCTTTCCATAATTAGTTGTTTAATAAATACAACGATTAAAAGGTGAAAATTGTTGTTAGTTAGTACTCAAAAGTTCCATACTCACTAGTAATAGTCAATTTTTTAGTTGCACTAGCCTCTACTTTACCAACTATTTTAGCATCTACACCAAAACTTTTAGAAATAGCAATTAAGTCTTCTGCTACTGCAGGGTTTACGTACAACTCCATACGGTGACCACAGTTAAAAACTTGGTACATTTCTTTCCAATCTGTTTTAGACTGCTCTTGTATTAATTTAAATAAAGGTGGCACAGGAAAAAGGTTGTCTTTTACAATGTGTAAATTATCTACAAAGTGTAAAATTTTTGTTTGTGCTCCTCCACTACAATGCACCATACCGTGTATGTCAGCTGCATTATACTTTTCTAATATTTTTTTAATAATAGGTGCATACGTTCTAGTTGGTGACAACACCAATTTACCTGCATCTATTGGAGAGTTTTCTACAGCATCTGTTAATTTAACAGCGCCAGAATATACCAAATCTTCAGGTACAGCAGCATCAAAACTCTCTGGGTATTTTTCTGCTAAGTATTTAGAAAACACATCGTGTCTTGCAGAGGTAAGTCCGTTACTTCCCATACCACCATTATACTCGGTTTCATATGTTGCTTGTCCAAAAGACTCTAAACCTACAATAACATCGCCATCTTTAATGTTGGCATTATCTATAACATCTTTTTTATTAAGCCTTGCTGTTACAGTAGAGTCTACAATTATTGTACGTACCAAATCACCTACATCTGCCGTTTCACCGCCTGTAGAATGTATTACTATTCCGTGATTTTTTAAATCTTCAATAAGTTCTTCTGTACCATTTATAATAGCAGACAAAACTTCTCCTGGAATTAAATTCTTATTTCTTCCTATGGTAGAAGATAACATTATATTATCTGTTGCTCCAACACATATAAGGTCATCAATATTCATAATTAAAGCATCTTGTGCTATGCCTTTCCAAACAGAAATATCTCCTGTTTCTTTCCAATACATATATGCTAAAGACGATTTTGTACCTGCACCATCTGCGTGCATTACCAAGCAGTGCTCTTTATCGCCAGTTAAGTAATCTGGAACAATTTTACAAAACGCTTTAGGAAAAAGACCTTTATCTATATTCTTAATTGCATTATGTACATCTTCTTTAGATGCAGAAACTCCTCTTTGGTTATATCTTTCGCTATTAGATGAACTCATACTTTTTTGCTTTGACGCAAAAATAATGTAATCCATAAAATTAGCAGCAATAAACTTTGGTAGATATCAACAAAGATAGTTTATAACCTTAAAAAGTTAAACAACTACTTGCTTGTTAGCGGCTTTTAAATTCTTTTTGGCCGTTCTATTTTTTAAAATACCATTTGCAATTACTGTTATTAAAATAATAAATGCTCCTAAATAAAACATAGGGTCCATTTTTTCACTATCTCCAAAAATTATAAACGCTAATAAAATACCGTAAACAGGCTCTAGGTTTGTAGTTAGCATTACAGTGTACGGACTTAAAAATTTCATTATTTTAACCGATGCAATAAATGCGTAAGCTGTACAAAATGATGCTAGTATTAGAATGTAAATCCAATCTGATGTTGATAATTTAAAACTTACTTGTTCTAAATTACCTTGAAAAAGCATATAAATTGATAAAAACACTACACCTGCTCCAAGCTCATAAAAAGAAATAATTGAAGGTTTGTGCTCTTTAATAAGCTTACCATTCATTAAAGAAAAAACTGTGGCTAAAAATGCAGAAATTAATGCCAGTATAATACCTTCTTTATATGATGCATCAATATTAAATATTAAACCTAAACCGCCAATAACCACAAGTCCAAAAACAATCTCATACCAAATAACTTTACGTTTATACCAAATTGGTTCTAAAATGGCTGCAAAAAATGCCCCAGAAGAAATTGTTGCTAATGTTACAGATACATTAGAGACTTTTATAGAGGAAAAAAAAGTTACCCAATGCAAGGCTATTATTACACCAGTACCAAGCAGTAACAATAATGTTTTGCGACTAACTTTTAATCTGTTTTTACGTACCAATATAAATAGCAGCACAAAAATAGCTGCAAAAAACATACGATACCAAACTAATGGTAGCGCGTCTATAGTTATTAATTTACCTAATACAGCTGTAAAGCCCCAAACAAATACAATAAAGTGTAAGTGTAGATAGTTTTTAAATTTATCGCTTAGCATTTTTTAACAAGAATAAGCCAATGACTGCAAATATTGCATTAGGTATTATGATAGCTATTAAGGGTGACAAACCTGCTTTTTCTGCAAGAATAGCAAAAACTCTATCAAAAAATATGTAAACAAAGGCAATTACAATTCCAAATGCTAAATTTAGCCCCATACCTCCTCTACGCTTTATTGAAGAAACAGATACTGCTATTAAAGTTAGTATAAAAGCACTTACAGGTAATGCCCAACGCTTATACTTAGCCATTACATATGTATTTATGTTAGACGCTCCTTTTTTACGCTGATCTTCAATAAACTCGTTTAGCTCAAAAATATTTTTAGTTTCAGCTACGTAACTAACAGGAGTTAAATCATCTATTTTAAAATTAAAAATAGTATCTAGTCTACTCTGCTTTTCAACCACTTCTATATCTTCTTTTAATACTCTAGATGTAAAACCTGTTAATCTATAAACAGTGTCTTTTGGTATCCATCTAATACTAGAAGCTGTAAGTTTGTATGCTAATTTATCATCATCATTAAAATGTTCTAACACAAAATTGCTCCCTAACTGTCTGTTTGGGTCAAAATTACTAATGTAAAGAAATTCGTTTTCGTTTAATTGATTATAAATATTACTGGTCTCCTGAAACTTTTTACCTTTTTTTAAGTACTTAAATATAAACTCATGATAATCTAAACTGGCTTTGGGGACAATAAACATTGCCATTACAAACATTAGTACAGCAATAATGGTAGCACCCATAAAATAAGGCCTTAAAAACCTACCAAAAGAAACTCCTGAGCTTAATATTGCGACAATTTCTGTATTTGAGGCGAGTTTAGATGTAAAAAAGATGATAGACAAAAACAAAAATATAGGAAATAATAAGCTACCTATATAAATAATAAAGTTCATATAATACTTTAAAATCTCTATAGTTGGTGCCTCATTACGTACCATTTTAGCTATTTTTTCTGCCAAATCTAGCATTACACCTATTGGCACAAATAACAGTAGCATTACCGCAAAGGTAAGCAGGTAGCGTTTTAATATGTATTTATCTAATATACTCAACTATTACAATCTTTTATCCATTTGTTTTACCATCATATTTTTCCATTCGGTAAAATCTCCGGCAATAATATGCTTTCTAGCTTCACGAGTCAACCATAAATAAAAACCTAAATTATGTATGGTAGCAATTTGCTTACCTAAATACTCATTAGCAGCAAATAAATGACGTAAATAAGCTTTAGTATACTCTGTGTCTACAAATGTAATTCCCATTTCATCAATAGGAGAAAAATCTGCTTCCCACTTTTTATTTTTTATATTAATAGTACCGTGCGCTGTAAATAACATACCATTACGCGCATTACGAGTTGGCATTACACAGTCAAACATATCTACACCTAAAGCAATGTTCTCTAAAATATTAATTGGTGTACCTACACCCATTAAATATCTTGGCTTTTCTTCTGGTAAAATATCACAAACAACCTCGGTCATTGCATACATTTCTTCTGCTGGCTCACCTACAGACAAGCCGCCAATAGCATTACCTTCTGCACCTGCGTTTGCAATATACTCTGCAGATTGTTTACGTAAATCCTTATACGTAGAACCTTGTACAATAGGAAAAAATGTTTGTTCGTATCCGTACTTAAAAGGTAGTTTTTCTAAGTGATTCATACAACGGTCTAACCAACGGTGCGTCATATGCATAGAGCGCTTTGCATAATTATAATCGCAAGGGTAAGGTGTACACTCATCAAAAGCCATAATAATATCTGCGCCAATAGTACGCTGAATTTCCATTACGTTTTCTGGAGTAAAAAAGTGGTAAGAACCATCTATATGAGATTTAAACTTAACACCTTCTTCTTTTATTTTTCTATTAGCAGATAAAGAATAAACTTGGTAACCACCACTATCTGTTAAAATATTACGATCCCAGCCCATAAACTTGTGTAAACCACCAGCTGCTTCAAGTATATCTAATTTAGGACGCAAATACAAATGGTATGTATTTCCTAAAATAATATCTGGATTTATTTCTTCTTTTAATTCTCTCTGATGAACCCCTTTAACAGAAGCTACTGTACCAACTGGCATAAAAATAGGTGTTTCTATAACACCGTGATCTGTTACCATTGTAGCTGCACGTGCTTTACTCTGCGGGTCTTTTTTTTCTAATGTAAATTTCAAAAACTATAGTATTTATAACCGCAAATATAATCAACTCATCTACAAAAAATTGCCAACAAAAAAATAAAGTTCTGTATTAATTATAAAGTAGTTAATAAATTATAATAACTAGCCTTGTACACGCAAAAGATAGAGCTTATTTTTACACGCGAATTAACACAACATATAAAATGCCAAGACTGGAAGAATTACAAGATTTGACCACGCAAGTGAGAAGGGATATTTTAAGAATGGTGCACAAAGTAAACTCTGGCCACCCAGGTGGTTCTTTAGGTTGTGCAGAATTTTTTGTAGCCCTGTACAATGAATTAATGGAACTAAACGAAGGATTTGACATGGATGGTAAAGGTGAAGACCTTTTCTTTTTATCTAACGGTCATATTTCTCCTGTTTACTATAGTGTATTAGCACGTAGCGGGTATTTTCCTGTAGACGAGCTTAACACTTTTAGACTAATTAATTCTAGACTACAAGGACACCCAACTACACATGAAGGTTTACCTGGTGTGCGTATAGCATCTGGATCATTAGGACAAGGAATGTCTGTAGCTATTGGTGCAGCACTTGCTAAAAAACTAAACAAAGACAGCAACATTGTGTATAGTTTACACGGTGATGGTGAGTTACAAGAAGGTCAAAACTGGGAAGCTATGATGTATGCTTCTGCCAATAAAGTTGATAATTTAATTTCTACTATAGATTTAAATGGTCAACAAATTGATGGTTCTACTGACACTGTATTAAATATGGGTAGCATTAGAGCTAAATTTGAAGCTTTTGGATGGGACGTTTTAGATGTTAAAGAAGGTAACAACCTTGAAGCTGTAATAGCTGGTCTTAAAAAGGCAAAGTCTATGACAGGTAATGGCAAACCAATTTGTGTTTTATTACACACGGTTATGGGTAATGGTGTAGATTTTATGATGCACACACACGCATGGCATGGTAAAGCTCCTAGTGATGAACAACTAGAGACTGCACTAGCACAAAATCCTGAAACTTTAGGAGACTACTAATAAAAATTAAATCTACCTTCTCTTACACAGAGAAAAATCATAAAGGATATGAAAAAATACATAGATCAAGGAAAAAACGATACTAGAAGTGGTTTTGGTGCAGGTTTAGCAGAATTAGGAAGAACAAATCCTAATGTTGTTGCATTATGTGCAGATTTAATTGGTTCTCTTAAAATGGATAAATTTATAGAAGAAAATCCAGAGAGATTCTTTCAAATAGGTATTGCTGAAGCTAATATGATGGGTATTGCTGCAGGTTTAACTATTGGAGGTAAAATACCTTTTACAGGTACTTTTGCAAACTTTTCTACAGGAAGAGTTTATGACCAAATACGCCAATCTATAGCTTATTCTGGTAAAAATGTAAAAGTTTGTGCTTCTCACGCCGGTGTTACTCTAGGTGAAGATGGTGCTACACACCAAATATTAGAAGACATAGGATTAATGAAAATGTTACCAGGAATGGTAGTTATTAACCCTTGTGATTATAACCAAACAAAGGCAGCAACCATTGCAATTGCAGAATATGAAGGCCCAGTTTATTTACGTTTTGGAAGACCAAAAGTAGCTAACTTTACTCCTGTAGATCAAAAATTTGAAATAGGTAAAGCTTTACACTTAACAGAAGGTACAGATGTTACTATTGTTGCTACAGGCCACTTAGTTTGGGAAGCTCTAGTGGCTGCCGAAAACTTAGAAAGCCAAGGTATTTCTGCAGAAGTTATAAATATGCACACAATAAAACCTTTAGATGCTAACGCAATTATTAACTCTGTTAAAAAAACAGGTTGTATTGTAACTGCAGAAGAACATAATGTTTTAGGTGGTTTAGGAGAAAGTGTTGCTCGTGTTTTAGCAACTAGCCAACCAACTCCGCAAGAGTTTATTGGTACTAACGATACTTTTGGAGAAAGTGGTACTCCTGCACAATTAATGGAAAAATACGGTTTAGACAATAAAGCTATAGAAAAAGCCGTTTTAAAAGTTATAGAACGCAAGTAAGGAAATGGTATCGTTTTTGATACTTAACTTACATATTAATTAATAACATATTGAGAGTGATTGTTTTTTTACAGTCGCTCTCTTTTTGTTTAAAACACTTTTAAAATGAAAAAAACACTTTTAGTAATTACAATGGCTTTGGCAAGTTTAACAACTTTTGCCCAAACTGATGCAAGTTTTGGTATTAAAGGAGGTTTAAACTATGGTGGTAACGGAGATTATTATGACTCTGCAAAAGATGCATACAATGATCCTGACAAAAATGTAGGTTTTCACTTTGGTATTTTTGCACAAACTGGTGGCAACTTGTATTTAAGACCAGAATTAGTGTACACATCTTTAAAATCTGGGTATGCTGAAGATTTTAAAATGCAAAAACTAGATTTACCAGTTTTAGTTGGCGCAAAAGTTATTGGTCCTGTAAACGTATTTGCAGGTCCTGCTTTTCAGTATATTTTAGGTACAGATTATGATGGTATAACTATTGGCGATGTAGAGAACGACTTTACCGTAGGTCTTAACGTAGGCGTAGGTGTTAACTTAGGTAAATTAGGAGTTGATATTAGGTATGAAAGAGGCTTTAGCGACAATGAAGTTGACATTATTAATGCTGATATCACATCTGTACAAAAAGACAGAATAGACACCAGACCAGATCAACTTATATTAAGTTTATCTTTAAAACTATAAATTTAATGTATAATTATTAAGTTGAGATAAGAACTAAAAAAAGCCCTAGAAATTAATTTCTAGGGCTTTTTAATTTTTAACTATATAAATAGTGTTAATACTATTAGTTATTTGGATCCAAATAGTTTGGCACACCATCACCATCAGTATCTGGGTAAGGTAAAATAATATTACCATCTTCATCACTAATTTCATCTCTAGTTAATATACCATCATTATCATCATCTGTATCTAAAAAGTCTGGTGTTGTTGCTATTGATGTTGAACTGTTTTCTGATTTTAAATCTGTATTATCATCATATAAATAACCATTTCCATTTAAATCTTCTAAATATGATGGTACACCGTCATTATCATGATCTGCTTTATTTACGGCTATTAAATCAATTTTAAAAATCAAAGGACTATATTCAGGTATAGATGGCTGAGCACTGTTGTAATAACCAAGTGCCGAAGGAAAAATTATCATACCTACCCCATAATCACTTACTTCAAATGTTCCATCATCATTTATATCATCATTTGTTAATACTTTACCCGCTTTTAAGAACTGTACAGCTTCAGAAATTCCTCTAATTCTATTAGTATAACCCAACCACAAAGGTGCAGATGTAGATGCATCAAAAACTGTATCATCTAACAATAAACCTTCATAATGTATATAGGTAGAATCTGCAGTCTGTGCTGTTTGCCCTATTCCTTCCCTAGCAACTAAATAATAAAAGGTATGCTCTACCTCTTTATCATCATTTATACCTCTTTCTTCAGAGCGCACCGTTGTTTTAACAGCCGTCATCATATCTATTAACGGAGTTTTATCTGCATTATCCCCTTCAATTTTACCTAAAACAATTTTATAATCAAAATCTGCTGGTGGACTTTGAAATTCTTCATAGTTGTAAAAGTGTGTTTCCAAGTATTTAACTATAGAGTCTTTATCTTGGTCTACTATTTCACTTAATGCTTTTGGAGGCTCTATTGTAAAACCATTATCATCGCTATTACAAGCCCAAAGTATTACGACAAGTAACGCAACTAAAAATATGTTCTTAAATTTCATCTATTCTAATTTATGAGTCGCAAGATACAATTTTCCCCTATTTTTGCAGAAGTAGTTAACAAAGAATTTAGAGTTAATATGAGGATAGACAAATATTTATGGTGCACACGCTATTTTAAAACAAGAAATATTGCTACTGAGGCCTGTAAAAAAGGACATATTAAAGTAAATGATAAAGTAGTTAAACCGTCTAGAGATGTTTTTCCTATGGATAAAATAACAGTACGCAAAAACCAAATTAATTACCAGTTTACTATTTTAGATGTGCCGCCAAACAGAGTTGGAGCAAAATTAGTAGATATGTACAGAAAAGATACTACACCTAAAGAAGCTTTTGAGCACTCTGACTTACTAAAATACTCTAAGGATTATTACAGAAAAAAGGGAACTGGAAGACCTACCAAAAAAGACCGTAGAGAAATAGACGATTATACGACCACAAATTCTACAGAAGAAGAATAACACTTAAAAAGTGTTTACTATCTTTGACTATATAAAACTAGAGCACAAATGCAGAACAAAATATTATCTCACAACCAAATTCAGCATAAAATAAAGCGTATAGCTTACCAAATATACGAAGCTAATGTTGAAGAGACAGAGATTATAATTGCCGGTATAGAAGGTGGCGGACTTAAATTTGCAAAAAAACTTAGTGCTGTTTTAGAAGATATTACAACTGCAAAAATTACGCTTTGCACTGTAAAAATGAACAAAAAAAACCCATTAGAAAGTGGTGTCACTACATCTATCACAAAAGAAGAATACACAAACAAATCTGTTGTTTTAATAGATGATGTACTAAACTCTGGAACCACATTAATTTATGGTGTTTTTCATTTTTTAAAAGTACCATTACGCCAGCTTAAAACAGGAGTTTTAGTAAATAGAAATCACAAAAAATATCCTGTAAAGGCAGACTACAAAGGAATTTCTTTATCTACATCGTTACAAGAACATATAGAAGTAGAATTTAAAGATAATGATGATGCTGTTTACTTAAACTAGTTTCTCTACAATTTCATCTACTACTTTTAACGCCTCTTTCTGCTGTACTAAAATAGTATGGTGTGCTTTTGTGTAAAAGTAACTACGCTCAAACAAGTGCGTTCCTATAAACTCTGGTAACTCGTTTTCTGGGACATTAGCTATCAACGGTCTTTGTTCTTTTTCTTTTACTAACCTTTTTATTAATTCTGGGATAGGTACGTTTAAATAAAATACATTATTGGTATTACTAGTCATTACTTTAATGTTATCTCCATAACAAGGAGTTCCTCCTCCTGTAGAAAGTACAAAATCTTCTTTTGAGGCAAAAATCTCATTCAAACATACTATTTCTGCTTTCCTAAAAAATATTTCTCCTTTAGCAGTGAAAAGCTCAGAAATAGTCATTTCATATTTTTGTTCTATATAAGAATCTAAATCCAAAAAATTGATTTTCAAACGTTTGGAAAGCTCCTTCCCTATTGTAGATTTTCCACTCCCCATATAACCAATAAGTACTATCTGCATGTATCTTTTTTATACAAAGATGATCTATTTTATATCGAAATAAAAAAAATAGAATAAAATTTAAAAAAGTCCTTGTGAAATTAAATAAAGGTCATATATTTGCACCCGCAAACAGCAATATGCTGCTTCGCTGGAATAATGACCTGGTAGCTCAGTTGGTAGAGCATCTCCCTTTTAAGGAGAGGGTCCTGGGTTCGAGCCCCAGCCCGGTCACAAAAACCGAAAGTTTATACTTTCGGTTTTTTTTATGCTTTATTTTTAATATTATTTATTTTAATTTATTATTTGTTAAGGGGTTACAAATTTTATTATATTTTAAATGTTTTTATACAAGAAAAACCCTTGCAGAATAAAATAAAGGTTATATATTTGCACCCGCAAACAGCAATATGCTGCTTCGCTGGAATAATGACCTGGTAGCTCAGTTGGTAGAGCATCTCCCTTTTAAGGAGAGGGTCCTGGGTTCGAGCCCCAGCCCGGTCACAAAGAGAAATCTTTATTTTAAACCTTGCAGATTTTTTCTGCAAGGTTTTTTTTATTTTATTACAATTTTTTTTCTACCATTTGCTTCCCAAGATATAACACACCTCTTTTACTCTATATTTTAAGCTTCTGTTATTTTACTGTAAAAAAAATATTTTCTACTTAAAGTCTTCATTTTTTAAGTTGTTAAATTAATGTCTAGTCCAAATGTTTAAAAAGATAGAACGTATTGTGTGTTGTTCAGTTATTGTCTAGTCCTTATATATATTTTAGTATCAATATATATACATATTTGCATTATTGACTATACATTTTTATTTAAGAATTGACACAAGTATAGCCTTACCATAACACCTAAAAGTTTTAGAATACAAACAATTGTAAAATGAAATACAAAATAGCTATTATTACTCTATTCTTAATTACAGCAATTAGCTGTAGTACACAAGAAACTGTAGTTCCAAAAAACGACTTTAATTTTGATTGGAATTTTAAACTTGAAGATTCTGTCTCAGGCATTAAAGATAACGATTGGCAAAAAATAAGATTACCACACGATTGGAGTATTTCTAATAAATTTGACTCTATAAAAGGTGAAGGCGCTACAGGTTATTTATTGGGTGGAATTGGATATTATGAGAAAAAATTTACTGCAAATTTAAATAGCAACCAAGTAGCATATATTGTTTTTGACGGTGTGTATAACAATGCAACTATTACATTAAACAACACCAAGTTAGGTTTTCACCCCTATGGTTACTCTCCCTTTTATTATGATATTACTGATGCTCTAAAAGAAAATGGAAAAGAAAATACTATAAACGTAAAAGTAGATAGGACTAGATACGCAGATAGTAGATGGTATACTGGCTCTGGAATATACAGAAATGTGAAGTTTATAACCAAAAACAAGTTACATATTCCTATTTGGGGATCTTTTATTACAACACCTAGCATAACTAGAGAACTAGCTACTGTTAACATACAAACAACTATAAATAACAAATACAACACTACAAAAACAGCAGAGCTAACCACAACTATTTATGACAAAAATGATATAGTTGTAAATACAGACACCAAAAAAATATCTGTAGCTAAAAATGCATTATTAAAAGACATAACTGCTATTACTGTTGACAACCCTAAGTTATGGGATACCAACAACCCTACTCTATATACTGCAATTACTACAATTAAGTTAGATGATGATGTAATTGACACTCAAAAAACAAAATTTGGAATACGCAGTATAAAGTTTGATGCTGATACAGGCTTTTATTTAAACGGAAAAAACAGAAAAATTAAAGGTGTTTGTTTACACCATGATGCTGGGCTTGTTGGTGCGGCTGTACCAAAAGGAGTTTGGAAAAGAAGATTGCAAGCATTAAAAGATATAGGTTGTAATGCTATTAGAATATCTCACAACCCTGCTTCTAATGAGTTTTTAGATTTATGCGATGAAATGGGATTTCTTGTACAAGATGAATTTTTTGATGAATGGGACAACCCAAAGGACAAGAGAAAAAATATGAACGAAAAAAGTGTTGACTATATTACAAGAGGCTATGTAGAACATTTTCAAGAATGGGCAGAAAAAGATTTAAAAAACACAGTTTTATCACACAGAAATCATCCATCAATTTTTCAATGGAGTATAGGAAATGAAATTGAATGGACATATCCAAGAAATGCAGAATCTACAGGCTTTTTTAATAATATGGATTGGAGTGGAAACTATTTTTGGTCACTACCACCTAACGATATTAACACCATAAAAGAAAAATTAAACACCCTACCTAAAGCTAAATATGATATTGGTGAAACAGCCAAAAAACTAGCAAAATGGACTAAAGAGTTAGATACTACTAGATATGTAATTGCAAACAGCATTTTACCTTCTTCTAGTTATGAGTCTGGTTATGCAGATGCTTTAGATATTATTGGCTTTAGTTACCGTAGAGTAATATATGATTACGGACACAAAAACTATCCTAATTTACCTGTTATGGGAACAGAAAATTTAGGGCAATGGCATGAATGGAAAGCTGTAATGGAAAGACCTTTTATCTCTGGTACATTTTTATGGACAGGTATAGATTATATGGGGGAATCTAACAAAGGCTGGCCAAAAAAAGGTACCTCTAGTGGTCTGTTAGATTTAGCTGGCTTTAAAAAACCATCATACCATATGTTTAATACACTATGGAATAACAAACCAAATATTTACATTACTTCTCAAATTTTAGATAAATCTATTTACAAACTAGATGCCAACAGCAATCCTGTAGAAAAAAAAGAAGGCAAATGGAAAACTGCTTTATGGCAATGGCATAACGTAAATGAACACTGGAACTATAAAGAAAATGAAACTACTGTTATAGAAGTATACTCTAACTGTGAAGAGGTTGAGCTTTATTTGAATGACAAATCATTAGGAATAAAAAAACTAAGTGATTTTGAAGATCATATATACAAATGGGCTGTTCCTTTTAAAAAAGGTACTTTAAAAGCAGTAGGCTTAAAAGGTGACAAAAAAGTAGAAACCAAAATAATTACAACATCTGAGCCTACTACAATTAAACTAACTGCAGACAAAGAGATATTAACAGCAGACGGTTATAGTGTTGCACACATTGTTGCGCAAATTGAAGATAAAGACGGAAACCCTATAAAATCAGAAGACAAGACTATAGATTTTAAAATTATTGGTGATGCCATATTACTTGGTGTAGATAATGGTAGTATAACCAATACACAGTATTTTAAAAATAATAAAATTAAAACCTATAGAGGAAAAGCTCTTTTAATTATTCAGTCTTTAAAAGACAAGACAAACCCAATTACAATTAAAGCAAACTCTGACACAATAAATAGCAACGAAATAAAAATTACTATAGAACCAAACAACAATTAATACTATGAACAGAAATAAAATATTATTATGTGCATTTACTTATTTACTTTTAATTACAGCATGTAAAAACAATACCAACACAAACAATAGCAGTGTTGCAAAGGAATCTAAAACAAAAATTACTCCAGAGCAAATTGATGAATTAGGTATTACAAACCCGGATTCACTAAGCAGCGCTACCAAAAGGGCATTACAGTGGCCAGCAGATTTGGGTAACAATTGGTTTATACAGTTTTCTAACTTAAAACCTTTAAAAGGAGATTTAGCTTATGAAGAAGGTGTTGTACGTAGAGATCCTAGTGCAATTATTAAAGAAAATGGTAAATATTACGTTTGGTACAGTAAAAGTTTAGGCCCGTCTCAGGGTTTTGGTGGTGATATAGAAAATGAAAAAGTTTTTCCTTGGGATAGGTGTGATATTTGGTACGCTACGTCTGAAGATGGTGAAACTTGGAAAGAAGAAGGTGTTGCTGTAGCAAGAGGAGAAAAAGGTGCTTATGATGATAGATCTGTTTTTACTGTAGAAATAATGAAATATGAAGGCAAATATTATCTATGCTATCAAACTGTAAAATCACCATACAATGTACGTGTAAAAAACCAAGTTGGCTTGGCTTGGTCAGATTCTCCTAATGGACCATGGACAAAAAGCAAAGAACCTATTCTTAGCCCAGCAGACAACGGTATTTGGAAAGGTGAAGAGCAAGACCGTTTTGCAGTAGAGAAAAAAGGTGACTTTGACAGTCATAAAGTACATGACCCTTGTATTTTACCATACAAAGGTAAATTTTACTTGTATTACAAAGGAGAACAAATGGGCGAAAAAATTACATTTGGCGGTAGACAAATACGCCATGGAGTTGCTATTGCAGACAACCCTTTAGGTCCTTATGTAAAATCGCCATATAACCCAATAAGTAATAGTGGGCATGAAATTTGTGTTTGGCCATATAATGGTGGTATTGCATCATTAATTACTACAGATGGTCCGGAGAAAAACACTATACAATGGGCTCCAGATGGTATTAATTTTGAAATTAAATCTGTTATTCCTGGCGTACCAGCACATGCAATAGGTTTAAACAGATCTGCAGACACAGAAAAAGATCCTACTGAAATTTTACGCTGGGGATTAACTCACATTTACAACAGTGGTGACTACCAAAGTATAATGAGCTTTACCTCTGCTAAAAAAACTTCGCACA
This sequence comes from Cellulophaga sp. 3_MG-2023, assembly GCF_030546975.1. Classification (NCBI taxonomy): domain Bacteria; kingdom Pseudomonadati; phylum Bacteroidota; class Flavobacteriia; order Flavobacteriales; family Flavobacteriaceae; genus Cellulophaga; species Cellulophaga sp. 3_MG-2023. Next base: position 148,294 of record NZ_JAUOPS010000006.1, on the reverse strand, counting down.
AAGCAAAAGGTGTAAAATCCAAATAGGTAATACTATAAACTAAACACTAAAAAGGAACAGTTATACATTGTTCCTTTTTTTTATTCTATTTGTAGTTGAATAAATAGTAGTAATTTTACGGTATATAAGTAGATGTCTTATGAGCAAACTTAAAGTAGATTTAAAATCAGAATACAATGTTCCTAATTTAGAAAAAGGATTATTGGCTATAGAAATATTAGCTACAAAAAAAGATGGTTTAACTCTTGCAGAAATTACAGAAGCTCTTGCTTTAACAAAAACTACTGCCTTTAGAGTAGTAAGCACACTTATTTTTAAAAATTATCTTCAGAAAAACGAGACTACAAAAAAAATAACTTTATCCAGAAAAATGCTTACTCTAGGCATATCTGCAATGAACGAACAGAGCATTGTAGAGATGTCTATAGATGTTATGCGAGCCTTAAGAGACGAGCTAAAAGAATCTGTAATGCTAGGGGTTCTGTTAGACACCAAAGGAACAATTTTAGAACAAGTTTCATCTTCATATCCTGTTAAATTATTTGTAGAACCTGGCACGCAATTTAACCTGCATAGCTCGGTTGGAGGTAAATGTATTTTAGCTTTTTTACCCAAAGAAGAATCAGATAAAATTTTAAAAAAAACAACACTTACTAAGTACACAAAAAACACCATTACATCTAAAAAGGAGTTTAAAGAAACATTAGCATTGGTAAAACAAAATGGTTATGCTATAGATAATGGTGAAGATATACAAGGTATACACTGTATAGGCGCACCAATATTTAATGAGTCTGGTTACCCAGTAGCTGCGCTTTGGATAACAGCTCCACATGGTAGATTACCTCATGAAGATTTTCATAAAAAAGGGCAAATTGTAGCAAAATATGCCTTAGATATTTCTGTAAAACTTGGTTTTATTTCTCAGTAAAAGCAAGCTTTATAATACAATACATAAATTACACACATAATCTACAAGCCCTTATTTAATAAAGGGTTTACCCCTACACTACTATATTTTAACACATTACACTTAATTTAAGTTTATATAGATAGTTTATATCTTATAAAAAAATGTATCTTTGTTTCAAATATGAAACTAGTTTACTATTTGAAACTTAAATAAATGATAGCAACACAATACAAGGGCAATAAAACTTTTGCCATAATTGATAAAAAAATTGAAGAACCTACTGAAGATGAAGTACGTATTAAAGTAGCCTACTCTGGTGTTTGCGGTACCGACGTGCACATTTACCACGGTATGATGGATAAAAGAGTTTCAATACCACAAACAATTGGTCATGAAATGTCTGGCGTTATTGATGCTGTTGGTAAAAATGTAACCGATTACAAAGTAGGGGAAAAAATTGTTGTTAGGCCTTTAGATGACAGAAAAGTTAAAGCTTCTGATAAGGGATTTAACCACATCTGTGAAGATTTAAAATTTATAGGTATAGACAGTCCTGGATCTATGCAACAGTATTGGAATGTTCCCACATTTGTACTTCATAAATTAAAACCAGAAACAGATTTAAAACTAGCTGCTTTAATTGAACCACTATCTGTAGCAACACATGATGTACGTAGAAGCGGACTTATAAAAGGTGAAACTGCTGTTGTTTTAGGAGGTGGACCAATAGGTATGTTGGTTGCTATGGTTGCTAAAGAAGTTGGTGCACAAGTAATAATTTCTGAAGTTAACCCTACCAGAATTAAGATGGCTAAAGACCTAGGTTTTGATGCCGTAAACCCTACTGAGGTTGATTTAGTAGAATACGTTAAAAGCAAAACTGATGATAAAAGAGCAGACGTAGTTTTTGAAGTAGCTGGTGTACAACCTGCTTTAGATATTATGTGCGAGGTTGCTGGTATTAGAGGTAGAATTTTAATGGTTGCTATACACGGAGATAAAAAGCCTGTAGATCTTTTTAAATTTTTCTGGAAAGAACTAAGCTTAATTGGAGCTAGAGTTTACGAGAAAGAAGATTATGAAAAATCTATTGCATTAATAACAGAAAACAAACTGCCTTTTGAGGCAATGATTACAGACGTACAGCCATTAAGTAAAATTCAGGATGTATTTGAAAATATAGATAAAAATCCTTCTGGGATGAAAGTATTAATGGATTGTAGTTTATAATTTAAGAAATAAGAAAATGAGTGTTTTAGATACATTTAAATTAGAAGGTAAAACAGCTTTAGTTACAGGTTGTAAAAGAGGAATTGGTAAAGCTATGGCTATTGGATTAGCAGAAGCTGGCGCAAACATTATTGGTGTTTCGGCAAGTTTAGAGTTAACGGGCAGTAGCGTGGCTAAAGAAGTAGAAGCTAAAGGCAAAAAGTTTAGCGCATACCAATGCGATTTCTCTGATAGAAAAGCATTATACACATTTATAAATCAGGTAAAAAAAGATCATCCACAAATAGATATTCTAATAAACAATGCTGGTACAATTTTAAGAGCTCCGGCCGTAGAGCATCCAGATGAAATGTGGGATAAAGTAATTGAAGTTAACCAAAATGCACAATTTATACTTACTAGAGAAATTGGTAAAGAAATGGTTGCTAGAGGTAACGGAAAAATTGTTTTTACAGCTTCATTATTAACATACCAAGGTGGTATTACAGTTCCTGGCTATGCTGCTAGTAAAGGCGCTATTGGACAGTTAACTATGGCATTTGCTAATGAATGGGCTGGTAAAGGCGTAAATGTAAACGCCATTGCTCCTGGTTACATTGCCACAGATAATACTGAAGCTTTACGTAATAATCCAGAAAGAGCAGAATCTATTTTAGCAAGAATACCTGCAGGAAGATGGGGTAAACCAGAAGATTTTGCTGGTCCTGTGGTCTTTTTAGCATCTGAAGCTGCAAATTATATGAGTGGTTCTATCGTCTTAGTAGATGGCGGATGGATGGGTAGATAATTAATTTATATAGTATAACAATGCATCATCAAAATATAAAAATAGCAGTTCTTTTTTGTGTCCTTTTAGAGGTGAGTTTACTATTTGGCCAGCAAAAACCTAATATTGTTTTTATACTATCTGATGATGCTGGTTATGCAGATTTTGGTTTTCAAGGTAGTACTGAATTTAAAACTCCAGAACTAGATAAACTTGCTAAAAAGAGTGTAAAATTTACACAAGCTTACGTAAGTGCAGCTGTTTGTGGACCGTCTAGAGCCGGTATGTTAACAGGTCAATACCAACAAAAATTTGGTTTTGAAGAAAATAACGTACCCGGTTACATGAGCTATTCTGGTTTAACAGGTGATAATATGGGGCTGCCTACAAACCAACTTACTATTGCAGATTACTTAAAAAAACAAGGTTATACCACTGCCTTATTTGGAAAATGGCATATGGGTAACGCAGACCGTTTTCACCCTTCAAAACGTGGTTTTGATACATTTTATGGTTTTAGAGGAGGTGCTCGTAGCTACCTACCCTATAACGAAAATAATGTACTAACTAAAAATGAAGACAGATTAGAAAGAGGGTTTGGAAACTTTTTAGAACATAATGGCTATTTAACAGATGAATTGGCTAAAGAAGCAATATCATTCATTAAAAAAAACAAGCAAGACCCCTTCTTCATCTATTTATCTTTTAATGCTGTACACACTCCAATGCAGGCAACAAAACAAGATTTAGAGAAATTTCCAAATCTTACCGGAAAAAGAAAAACATTAGCTGCAATGACTTTAGCAATGGACAGAGCTATTGGGACTGTTTTAAATGAGTTAAAAAAGCAAGGATTAGCTAATAATACATTGGTTGTATTTACCAATGATAACGGAGGACCATCAGACTCAAACCAATCTAATAATAGCCCGCTTAGTGGCACAAAAGCTAACCATTTAGAAGGTGGTATTAGAGTTCCCTTTTTAATGTCATGGCCTAGTCAACTAAAGAAAAATACAACATACAACTACCCAATTAGCACCTTAGATCTTTTTCCTACATTTTTGAATGCTGCAAACGGAGAACCATCAAGCTTAAAAAAATTAGACGGTGTAGATCTAATACCTTATCTAAAAGGAGAAGATAAAGAAAGACCGCATAAAGTTCTTTTCTGGAAAAAAGAAAACAGAGGAGCAATTAGGAATATGGATTGGAAACTAATACGATTTCCAGATAGGCCTGCAGAGCTGTACAACTTACAAGAAGATGTCTCTGAGACAAACAATTTAGCAACACAATATCCTAAAAAAGTTAAAAAATTATACAAGCAACTATTTGCTTGGGAACTAAGCCTAGAAAGACCTCTTTGGCAATTAAGAAGAGAGTTTGAAGGCCACGCTGCCGAGCGTATGGATGCTTATAAAAAAACGAACACAAAAAAATAACACCAAATACTATGTCATCAACTAAAGAATACAAGTTATTTATTAACGGAGAGTGGGTAAAATCTACATCTGGAGAAACCATAGCCATTGTAAACCCATCTACAGAAGAAGTGGTAGCAAATGTGCAAAACGGAACAGCTGAAGAAGCTTTAGATGCATTAAAAGCTGCAGACAAAGCCCAAAAGGAATGGAAAAAATTACCTGCCCGTTCTAGAGCAGATATGTTATATAAATTGGCAGATGAAATTGATGCAAATACAGAACATTTGGCTCAACTATTAACTAAAGAGCAAGGGAAACTTTTAAAGGTTGCCCGTTTTGAGGTTGCTGTTACTGCTTCATTTATTAGATATGCCTGTGAGGGTGCACGTAGAATTGAAGGTGATATTATCCCTTCTGACAATCCTAATGAACAAATTTGGATTCAAAAAGTTCCTCGTGGTGTTGTTGTTGCAATTACAGCTTGGAATTTTCCTTTGGCTTTGGCTGGCCGTAAACTAGGTCCGGCTTTAGTTGCTGGTAACAGTATTGTTATTAAGCCTACATCAGAAACACCATTAGCAACACTAGAGTTAGGAAACTTAGCAAATAAAGTGGGGATACCTGCTGGTGTTATAAACATTATTACTGGTCCTGGCAGAGCTATGGGTAACGCATTGGTAGAAAGTCCTATTACAAAAATGGTAACAATGACAGGTTCTACACCTGTTGGTCAGCAAATAGCAAAAAATGCAGCCAATAACTTAACTCACGTTCAATTAGAGCTTGGTGGTAAAGCTCCTTTTATAGTTTTTAAAGATGCTGATATTGATGCTGCTGTAGACGCTGCTTTACATTCTAGATTTGATAATTGCGGACAAGTTTGTACCTGTAATGAACGTATGTATTTGCATGAAGATATTTATGATGTTTTTATGGAAAAATTTATAACAAAAACTAAGGCATTAAAAGTTGGCAATCCTATGTTAGAGAATACAGATATGGGTCCTAAAGTAAATGCTGCCGAGTTAAAACATATGGAGCATTTAGTTGCTGTTAGTGTAAAAGAAGGTGCAACTATAGCTACTGGTGGTAAAAGACCAGAAGGAGCAGAATTTGAAAAAGGATACTGGTTTGAGCCTACTGTTTTAACCAACGTAACACAAGATATGACTATTGTTCATGAAGAATCTTTTGGTCCTATTTTACCTGTTTTAAAGTTTAAAACTTTTGATGAAGTTATTGGCTATGCAAATGACTGTGAATACGGACTTGCTGCAATGGTTTTTACTAATGATATGAATACCATTATGAAATGTAATGATGAACTAGAATATGGAGAAATTTATGTAAATCGTGGTCACGGAGAACAACACCAGGGTTTTCATAATGGTTACAAACTTTCTGGTTCTGGTGGCGAAGATGGTAAATATGGTTTTGAACAGTATATGGAGAAAAAGACTTTTTACATTAAACACAAAGCATAATAGCAACTTTATATATTTAAAATGAGTACAAAAATTAAAAGTGTAGTTGCTAAACTATTTAAAGTTCCGTTGCCAGAGGTTTTAAACGATGCCAAACACGGTGACCACACACATTTTGAGTTAGTAACTACTACTATTACTTTAGAAGATGGCAGCCAAGGAACTGGTTATACTTATACTGGTGGTAAAGGCGGACACGCAATTAAAGCAATGATAGAATATGACTTTGCCTCTGTTTTAATTGGTAAAGATGGTACAGATATAGATGGTATATACGATTTTATGGAGTGGCACATTCACTACGTTGGTCGTGGTGGCATTGCATCATTTGCAATTTCTACTATAGATATAGCTCTTTGGGATATTAAATGTAAAAAAGCCAATCTTCCTCTATGGAAAATGGCTGGCGGTACAGATAACACATGTAAAGCTTATTGTGGCGGAATAGATTTACAATTTCCAATAGAAAAGCTTCTTAATAACATGAAAACCTATTTAGCAAACGGATTTAATGCTGTTAAGATTAAAATAGGAAGAGAAAATTTAGATGAAGATTTAGAACGAATAAAAGCTGTTAGAGAATTTATTGGGCCAGACGTTACTTTTATGGTAGATGCCAATTATTCTATGTCTATAGAAAAGGCTATAAAAGCTATTGAAGGTTTTAAGCAATACGATATTACTTGGTTTGAAGAACCTATTATTCCTGATGATTACAAAGGGTTTGGAGAAATAGTTGATAAAACTGGATTTCCTTTAGCTATGGGAGAAAACCTGCACACTATACATGAGTTTGAGTATGCTTTTGAGCAAGCAAAGCTTTCTTTTATACAACCAGATGCATCTAACTGTGGTGGTATTACAGGCTGGTTAAAAGCTGCTCGTTTAGCAGATAAACAAGGAGTTCCTGCTTGTTCACATGGTATGCAAGAACTGCACGTAAGTTTAGTTTCTGCCCAACCTAACGCAGGTTGGTTAGAAGTACATAGTTTTCCTATAGATGAATACACAACTAGACCACTTGTTGTAAAAAATCATAGAGCTGTGGCTCCAAACGAAGCAGGAACAGGCGTAGTATTTAACTGGGAAAAACTAGCTCCTTATCAACAATAAAAAAAATAGTATGAAACCAATACAAAGCAATTTTGGACTTATAGATGATAAAAAAGTAGATTTATATACTTTAAAAAATGCAAACGGAATGGTGGTAAAAATAACCAATTACGGAGCAACAATTACGTCTATACAAATACCTAATAAAAAAGGAGACCTAGTAGAAATTGCTTGTGGCTTTGATACTTTAGATGGTTATTTCTCTGATGACTATAAAGAAAATGCTCCTTACTTTGGAAGTACCGTAGGTAGGTATTGCTCACAAATTAAAGATGCTAATTTTACTTTAAACGGTAAACAATATCAATTAGAGAAAAATTGCGGCCCTAATAATTTACACGGAGGTACAGTGGGTTTTGACAAAAGATTATGGAGTCTAGATAGTACCAATGAAAACTTAGTAAAACTAACTTTAATAAGTAAAGATTTAGAAGAAGGTTTTCCTGGAAATGTTACTGTATCTGTAACTTTCTCATTAACAGAGAATAATGAACTTACTATTAATTATAATGCCATTACAGACGCAGATACACCATTATCATTAACAAACCACACCTATTTTAACTTGTCTGGCTTTAACACATCTATAGAGAACCATACAGCTCAAGTATTTACAAATAAACGTTTAAAATTAGATAATACTGGTGCGGCAACAGGAGAAATAGTAGATGTTTCTAATGCAGTAGATGATTTAAGAAATCCAAAAAAAATTGCAGACGCACACAATGCAATGAATGATGGTTTTGAACATTTTTATGTTTTTGATAATACTGGAGAAACAGTAACTAAAGTAGCAACAGTAGCCAATGAAAATGAGCAATTAAGTTTAGATGTTTTTACTACAGAGCCTTGTATGCTTTTATACACAGGTAAATACACTGCCAATAATTTAAAACGAGAAAACGGACTTAAATACGGCAAATACAGAGGTTTTTGTTGTGAAACTCATAGATATCCTAACGGACCAAATATTAAAAACTCACCAAAATCTATCACAAAAGCTGGTGAAAATTTTAAGAGCACAACCGTCTTTAAATTTTCATTTTAACAATAACTAATTCACTCAAAAAAACAACCAAACTATGACAGAAGGAGTATTACTAGCAATTTTTGCAGGATTAATGTTGGGCCTATATGCCTTACCAGAAAAATTTACCAAAGATTTTAAATATGAGAATACTTGGAGCTTATTTTTTCTATTAACAATGTTTGTTGTTCCAATAATTGCATCAATAACTTTAATAAAAGGGTTTGGTGATATTTTTGGAAATATGCCAACAGATATATGGATAAAAATGGGACTTACAAGTTTTCTTTGGGGAGTTGGAGTTATGATGTGGAGCAAGGCTATTAATCACATTGGTTTGTCTTTAGGGTTTTCTTTATTTATTGGAACCATAATTTTAGTAGGTTCTGTATTACCTTTTATTGAAGATGGCTTACCCCCTACTAATAAACTATCAATAATTTTGATTGGTTTGTTTGTTGTTTTAATAGGCATATTTGCTAACGGAAAAGCTGGTTTTATACGAGAAAAAGTAGAAAAAAACACAAAAGATGATACTTTAAAAAAAGGTTCTATGGCCACTGGTATTTTAATTGCTGTAGTTGGCGGTTTGTTAGCTACTGGCTTTAGTTATGCTAATGCAGCAGGAAGACCTTACTTACACGAGGCTAGCCAAGCTGCAGGAAATGCTGAGTGGATTACTGCTGTTGCTGTTATGTTTCCTATTTTTATTAGTGGTGGTATTGTAATGACTGCCTATTTTCTATGGCAATTAAACAGTAAAAAAGCTTGGAAAGATTTTAAAACGCCTGCTTTTAGTAAAAACTTTGTATTAATATTAGTAATGGCATTTTTTCACTATGCCGCTTCTGCCCTATTTGCATTTGCAGCTTATAAATTAGGAGCTTCGGGTAACACTGTTGGTTACGCAATTTTTAATACTTCATGTGTGGTAACAGCAATTTTAAGTGGTATAATAACCAAAGAGTGGATTAACGCATCTAAAAAAGCAAGAAACTTTTTATACCTAGGACTTAGTTGTATGGTAATTGGTATTGTAATAGTTGCTTATAGCAACAGTATAGTTTAAAACCAAAACTTGTAGTTAGTTTAGTTTTATTTGTAAGGAAGGCCTGCTTTTTTAAGCAGGCCTTTTAACTGTAAAAAGTTTAGACTGTTAATAAAAACAGCCTAAACTTAAACAAAAAGAACTAAAAAAAACTAACTTTTTATAATTGAAATATCTTCTCTAAAGCAATCCACTTTTCACCATCTTTTGCCCATGGTAATTCTTGTTGGTACTTCCACATTAAGTTTTCCCACTCTTGTACTTTGGGGTTTTCTGCATCCATTTTTGCCTTTTTATTAGCATTAAAAGTTGCGTCTACCTCCATTATCATAAACATTCTATTACCTGTTAGGTAAATTTGCATATCTACAATACCAGCATCTTTTATACTCTTAGTAATTTCTGGCCAAGCTTTACCTGCTGCGTGGTAGGCTTTATACTCTTCTATAAGTTTAGAGTCGTCTTTTAAGTCGCAAGAATAGCAATATCTTTTGGTACTCATTATTATATTTTTTTTGATGATTTATAAGTTACATACCCATAAGCAGTAACTACAGATAAGCATATAAGTGGTAGTATAAATGAAAAATTAATTTCTGGTATAAACCCTAACACTTTTACATCTGAAAAACCAGGTCCTCCCCAATCTAAAATTCCTCCTTGTAAAACTGGCATTAAAGCACCGCCAACAATTGCCATTACCAAACCTGCAGATCCTATTTTAGCTTCATCTCCCATATCTTTAAGTGCAATACCATAAATGGTAGGAAACATAATAGACATAAATAAAGACACTGTAACCAATGAATATAAACCTAACTGGCCTTGTATTAAAATTGCACCTGCAGAAAACAATACTCCTCCTACACCAAATAATAGTAATACACGAGACGGATTTAATGTTTTCATTAAAGCTGTACCTATCCATCTACCAGATAAAAATATAATCATTGCTGCTACATTATACCACGTAGCTGTTAATGCCTCGTTTTTAGGTAAACCTTCATTTATATTATCTACATATTGAAAAATATAGGTCCAACACATAATTTGTGCTCCTACATAAAATGCCTGTGCTACAACTCCAAAAATGTAGTTTTTATTAGCTAGTAATTTTTTAAAAGAATCTGAAATAGACATTTTATCTCCGTCTACAGATTTAGGAATTTTAATAAATAATATAATGCCCATAATACACAAAACAACTACACCAAGTATAATGTATGGTACGCTAATTACGTTTAAATCGTTTTCTCTTATAACAGCTTTTGCAGAAGTAGATAAGGAATCATAAACCAACTCTCCTGCTTCATTTTTGTCATCAGAACGTAAAGAGGAAATTACAAATTGTTGTGCTACTATCATCCCAATTAAAGATCCTATTGGGTTAAAAGCTTGTGTTAAATTTAAACGCTGTGTTGCAGTTTCTTTTGCTCCTAATGACAATATTAATGGGTTAGATGTGGTCTCTAAAAATGCCAAACCACATGTTATTACCCAAAGTGAAATTAAAAAGTAATTAAACTCTTGTAAAGCTGCTGCCGGATAAAATAAAAAAGCTCCTATTGCATACAAGCACAACCCTAATATAATACCAGATTTGTAACTGTATTTTCTAATAAATAAAGCTGCTGGTAATGCCATAAAAAAATACCCAAAATAAAAAGCAAACTGCACTAAAGAAGCCTGCATATTAGACAATTCTGGCATTACTTTTTTAAACGCAGAAACCATAGGATTGGTTAAGTCATTTGCAATTCCCCATAAAGCAAATAAAGAAGTTATCATTATAAAAGGAAATAACAATTCCTTTTTTACTATTGGGTTATCTTTTGGTTGATTCATATTTAGGTAAATTACTTTTATATAAAATTAAAAATGATAGCTGCTTGCAAAGGCCACTACTGGCTTAAATAATAGAACAAATGTTTTATTATTTTACTCTGTTAATAAAGACCTATCTAAATGCACATAACCACCGTCTACTGTGATAAACTGTCCTGTTGTGTGTGATGATTTTGAAGATATTGTAAACAAACATTGGTCTGCAATTTCTGCTGGCATTGTCATTCTATTTTCTAATGGTATTTTTTTTACAATAGATTGAAGTTTTTCTTCTCCGTTTTCTAAAGTTTTAATCCAAGCCTCATAAGCAGGTGTCCAACTTTCTGCAATAACAATGGCATTAGAACGTATCCCGTAGCTAATTAAATCTACAGCCCACTCACGTGTTAACCCAAATACACCTCCTTTAGATGCTGCGTAGCCAGATGTACCTCCTTGGCCTGTAAGTGCTACTTTAGACCCAATATTTAAAATATTTCCTTTAGTTTTTTTTAGCATTGGCAAACAGTATTTGGCCATTGCAAAATAACTTACCATATTAAGCTTAAGAGAGTACATAAAATCTTCTATAGGTGCATCTAAACCTGCACCATCATTAACACCAACATTATTTATTAAGGCATCAATTTTACCGTATTTTTCTTCTATTGTTTTAGCTGCAGCTTCAATTTGTGTATGGTCTGATAAATCTGTTTTTACAAACAAAGCATCTATACCTTTTTCTTTAAGTTCTTTTTCATATCCAAAACCTCTATCATTTCTACAAACTATAACTGGTATTGCACCCTCTGCCGCTAAATGTTGTACTATTGTTTCTCCTATACTACCTTTTATACCTGCAGCTCCTGTTACTACAACTACTTTATTTTTTAATCCTAAATCCATTTTATATCTTTTTATAAATTATAAAATTTTACAGCATTTAACCCAAGTATCTTTTCTTGATCTTCTGCACTTAATTGGGAAATAAAATCTGTAACTAACTCTTTTACTTTTTTATAGTTGCCCGCTACTAAGCACACAGGCCAATCTGATCCAAATAATAACCTATCTACTCCAAAAGCTTTTAAAACCAATTGCATATAAGGTTGTATAGTATCTGGTGTCCACGCTATATAATCTGCTTCTGTTACCATACCAGATAGTTTGCAGTACACATTTTGTTGTGCGCCAATTGCCAACATTAAGTTTGCCCAACCATCATAAAAACCATCTTTTATATATGGTTTAGCAATATGGTCTATGACAAAGTTTATTTTAGGAAACTTTTTTACAAACTCTAATACTGCTCCTAACTGATGCGGAAAAACCAAAATGTCATACGTAAAATTGTATTTTTCTAATTTTGATATTCCGTTTAAAAAGTCTGTTCTTAATAAAAAATTATGATCTGGCTCACCTTGTACTACGTGTCTAAAGCCTTTTATTATATTTATTTTACTGTAATGTTTTAAAACCTCATCAATATTTTTAGCTCTAAAATCTACCCAGCCAACAACACCTTTTATAAAGCTATTTTTAGAAGCTAGGTCTATTAAAAAGTCGTTCTCTAAAGTTGTTTGGTCTGCTTGTACAGCTACACAACCATCTATATTATTTTCTAAATAAACTTTTTTTAGTTTGGCTGGCATAAAATCTTTTCTAATTACAGCCATAGTATCGTCTATCCAACTATGTTTTGTTGGTTCATATTTCCAAAAATGTTGATGAGCATCTATTATCATATTATTCTTCTAAACTTTTAAGACTTTCTTCTACTCCGTTTTTTTCAATCTCTAAAATAGATTTAGCTATAAAGTTTACCAACCCTTTATATTTAGTTAAATCACTACCCACTATAGTTTTATTTGCTAGAGTATGCGTAACTAAATCTGTTACAGATTGCGACTTATTATCTACCATTTGCCATTGATTTTTAAAAAATTCAACTACCAAGCTATCATCTTTAATAGCTATATCCTCTTCATTAAAACTGCCTTTGTAAAAACGAATTAAACTGGCCAACGAAAAAGCAATGCGTTTAGGAAAAGAACCATTTAGCTCATTATAGTCTTTAAATGCAGGCAATAATCTTGATTGAAATTTTGAGGTACTATTTAATGATATTGCAATTAAAAAATGTTGAAGCGTAGGATTTTTAAACCTGTCTACCACAGCGTTTATAAAAGCATCTATTTCGTTAAAAGAAAACTTAGTTAACGTAGGTTTAATTTCTGTAGCTAAAATTTGAAAAATATGATTACTAACTATATCATTATCCATACTTTCCTTTACCGTTCTTAATCCGGCTAAATAACCAACCGGAACTAAAGAAGTATGTGCACCATTTAAAATACGCACTTTCATTTCTCGGTAATCGTCTAAATTATCTACAAACTGTACATTTAAATCTGTTTTAGAAAAAGGCAATTCTTTTTGTACCAATTCATCTGCCTTAATAACCCAGCTATGGTATTCTTCACCAGCAACTAAAAGCTTGTCTTTAAAGCCTATTTTATTCTCTAGTGACGCAACCCTATCTTTAGGATAACCCGATACTATACGGTCTACCAGTGTACTACAAAAATGGTTGCAATTTAAAATCCAGTCTATAAACTCTTGTTTTAACTGCCAATGTTTTGCATACTGTATAACTGTTTCTTTTAAAGCCTCACCGTTATTTTCTATTAGCTCACAAGGCAAAAAAATACAGCCTTTATCCTTGTCTCCATTAAAGTAACTAAACCTATGATGTAACCATAATGTTAGTTTTGCAGGAAATTCTTTAGGAGGGCAATCTGTAATTTTATCATTTTCAGAAAACTGAATTCCGGCTTCTGTAGTGTTAGATACTATAAATCTTAATTCTGGTAACTCTGCCAACTCTAAGTATTTATCCCATTCTGTGTAAGGTTGAATAATGGTACTTATAGACTCTACTAAAGTAACTTCTGATACTGTTTCACCATTTTTAATACCATCTAAGGCTACAGTAAACAAACCATCTTGCTCCCTAAGAGCTGTGTAATCTCCTCTTTCTGTTGGTTTAATTACAGCTACACTACCATTAAAATTTGTTGTTTTGTTTAACACATCAAACATCCAATCACAAAAGGCGCGCAAAAAGTTACCTCCACCAAATTGCATAACACGTACGGGATGCTTAACTGGTTTTTGAGCTGTGTACCTGTCTAATAATTGTATAGTTTTTTCTTTTGTTGTCATTTTTACAATACGTTGTTTACTACGTAAATCTTATTTATAAAGAAACTCCTCTCTTCCAAGGAATAAAGTCGTTATTACCGTGTATTACTGCTTTAGATGCTACTTCTCCGCTAGCTACTTTTATAATGTGTTCTAAAAATTTTTCTCCCATAGTTTCTATAGTATCTTCTCCACTTATAACAGTACCTGCGTTTATATCTATAATGTCTTTCATACGTTGGTACAAATCACTATTACTAGATACTTTTAGTACAGGAGCAACTGGGTTTCCTGTGGGCGTTCCTAAGCCAGTTGTAAATACAACCACATTACAACCAGAACCAACCAAACCGGTAGTAGACTCTACATCGTTACCTGGTGTACATAATAAATTTAAACCTGGCTTTGTAACCTGCTCTGTATAATCTAACACACTAACTACTGGTGATGTACCTCCTTTTTTGGCAGCTCCTGCAGATTTCATAGCATCTGTAATTAAGCCATCTTTAATATTTCCGGGAGACGGATTGTTTTCAAAACCAGAACCAACAGCAACAGCTGCAGCAGAGTACGCTCTCATTAAATTGTAAAACTTTTTAGAGTCTTGTTCTGTATCGCATCTATTAATTATTTCTTGCTCTACACCGTTAAGTTCTGGAAACTCTGCTAAAACAGGACTACCTCCTAAGGCTACTAATAAATCTGATGTATAACCTAAAGCAGGGTTTGCAGATATTCCTGAAAACCCATCAGAACCACCACACTCTAACCCTAAAATTAGTTTGCTAAGCGGTGCGGGTTTTCTATTTATTTTATTGGCTTCTATTAAACCTAAAAACGTATGTTTTACAGCTTCTTCTATAAAGTTACGCTCACTTAAACTACCTTGTTGCTCTAAGTAGTTTACTGGTTTAGTAAGCTTTGGGTCTATGGCTAAAATGGCATCTTGCAGCATAGAAATTTGTGCATTTTGGCATCCTAAACTTAAAATTGTAGCTCCTGCTACATTTGGGTTACAAATGTACCCAGCTAATAGTCTGCATAAAGTTTCAGAGTCTTGACGTATGCCTCCACAACCACCATCATGTTTTAAAAACTTAATTCCGTCTACATTAGGAAATACTCTATTTTTAGCCATTTCCTCGTGAGTAGTAATTATAGCCGTATTAAAAATAGCATCTTTGCTGGCTCCAGATTTGTACTGCTTAATTAAAGCATCTGTATCTACAGCAAAATCTTTTTTTGTTTGATAGCCAAGTTTCTCTGCAAGTGCAGCTTCTAAAACATCAATATTTCTGTTTTCACAAAATGTTAGTGGTATTACCAACCAATAATTGGCTGTACCTACTTTACCATCTTTTCTATGGTACCCGTTAAATGTTTTGTTTTTAAACTTAGATATGTCTGGTGCACTCCAAACAAACTCTTCTTTTTTATTTGTAAAGTCTGATGATGCGTGTTTTACATTTTCTATTGTAATTGCACTACCTGCTTTAATAGTTGTTGTTGCTTTACCAATTAAAACACCATACATATAAATTTTATCTGCAGTATTAAAATCATGTAAAGCAAACTTATGTTTTTGCTTTATGTCTTGTGGCAAAACTATTTGTTTACCTGCTATAGTTACTACTGTACCTTTACTTAATGCTGTAATAGCTACTATAATATTGTCTTTAGCATCTATTTGTATGTAGTTTTTAGACATTGCTATTTTTTAAAAATTTACAGTTGCTTTTATTACTCCTGTTTCTGGATTAAGCCAACTATCAAAATTTGAAATCATCTCTGTAAAAGGCACAGTATGAGTAATAAATGATTCTGTAGGAAACTGATTTAAAACATTAATTACGTGTTCAAAATCTTGACTTGTTGCATTTCTGCTACACATTAATGTCATTTCTTTAGCGTGTATTGCAGGGTGCATATAGGTTAACTCTCCTTTAGACAAGCCAACAAGTATAAATCTTCCGCCGTGAGACATATAAGAAGGACAAGTTTCTAATGCTCCTTTATGCCCAGATGCATCAAAAACAGCAGTACATAAATCGCCATTTGTAATCTCTGTAATTTTAGCAACAGGATCATCTGCAACATTTACAGTGTAGTCTACACCTATTTTTTCTTTAGCATATTGCAATCGTTGCTCGTTTAAATCTAGAGCTATTACTTTGGCACCTGCAATTTGTGCTAGTTTCATGATTCCTATACCAATAGGACCACAACCAACAACAGCTATAGTTTCTCCTTTTGTAATATTTGCTCTTCTAATAGCGTGTGCTCCTATTGCCAAAGGTTCTACAATTGCCATTTGGTCATTAGATAAATTATTAGCAGGTATTAAAATACTAGCAGGTACGGTAATTTGTTCTTGCATACCACCGTCTGTATGCACACCCAAAACTTTAATATTAGTGCAGCAGTTTGTTTTTCCGTTTCTACAAGCTATACAAGTTCCACAGCTTATGTATGGCATTACTACTACCTTATCACCTGCTTTAATACCTTTTGGGTTTTCTCCAATTTCTAACACCTCAGACGCTAACTCATGACCCAAAATTCTTGGATATGTAAAAAAAGCTTGGTTGCCACCATACGCGTGTAAATCTGTACCACAAATACCAACCTTATTTATTTTTAGTAGAGCTTCACCTTCTTTTCTAACTGGTGCATCTTTCTCTTTTAAAAGAAATTTACCTGGTTTTTCACAAACTATATATTTCATTATTTATGGCGTTATTTTGCGTTTAATTTTATTTGGATATTGCTACCCAAATACGATCTTTAGTTCTTTGGTAAAGTTCGTTTATATCATTTTTGTTAATTACAGTAAATGATTTAAAAACTAGAACATATGTTATTTGTTCACCCTAAAGAATATCAACCAAATACACGCAAACAACTTAAAAACAACACCTTACACACAACACATATGTTTTATCACCTATTTAAGTAATAAAACATATGATCTATTGTATTTACTATTTTGATATATTTGTTAGTATGACCAGCAACCCTACTAAACTTTACCCTTACCATAGAATACAGCTACTAACACTTAGCTTATTCTTAATATTAACTGCAATTACTTATGCTCAAAATTCTTTAAAGTTTGAGCATTTAACAACAGAAAATGGTTTATCACAAAGTGATGTAAATGTCATTTTTCAGGATATTGATCGGTTCATGTGGTTTGGAACTCATGACGGATTAAATAGATATGATGGCTATAACTTTAAGGTATTTAAGCCCAATGCTGAAAACAAAAAAAGCATTAGTAGTAATTTAATTTGGAAAATTATTGATGATAAAAAAGGCGATTTATGGATTGGAACTACTGGTGGAGGATTAAATTACTTTAATAGAGAAACAGAAGAATTTACAACATACAAGCATGACCCTAATGATGATAACAGTTTAAAAAGCAACTATGTTACTGTACTTTTTAGAGACAGTAGTAATAGGCTATGGGTTGGTACAGTTAAAGGTGTTAGTATGGTAGATTTAAATGAGCCTACAGATTCCTTAAAATTTAAACACTACAACTTATACCAAAACAGCTCTAGACCAATAAAAAACACCAACAATGTTAGTTCATTTTTTGAGGATAGTAAACATCAAGTTTGGATTGGTGGTATAAACGGGTTGTCTAAATTATCTAGAGATAATAATGGCGACATTTACTTTCAGTCTGTTAACCACCTTATTAATCTTCCTAGTGTTAATGTTAAAGCTATTGCAGAAGATAGTTATGGTAATTTAATGTTAGGTACTAGTAACGGTTTATACAAGTACTCACCATACAAAGACACCAACCAAATTGAACTTTTACAAGAAGGCACATACAACGCCATTTCTATAAATAACAATCATATATGGGCAGGTAGAGATAACGGTTTACTAGAGTTTTCTAACATATCTAGCACTGCTAAACCAGAGTTAATTAGTGTTTATAAATATGATCCTAAAAACCCTAGCAATAGTTTAAGTAAAAATGCTATAAAATCTTTATTTATAGACCACACTGGAATTATTTGGGCTGGTGCCAATGGTGGTGGCGTAAATAAATTTGATCCGCATAGAAAGCAGTTCTCTCATATAAAAAAGAGCTTAGATCCAAATAGCCTAAGTAATGACAAAGTGCGTGCTATTTTTGAAGATAGTCGTCAAAACTTATGGATTGGAACAGAAGGTGGCGGGCTTAATTTTCTTAAAAAGAATAACATTACCAAAGATTTTAATCAGTTTCAACACTTTAATAATGTCAACAAAATTTTTGCTATTGAAGAAATAGAATTAAAGAATAAAAGAAAAATATTTATTGGAGGTGAATTTTCTCCAGGACTTTATGAGATTGATGTTACTAATGATAAAAAATTATCTGAAAACGATTTAAAATTAATCCCAGACATATCTGGTAGTGTGTTTTCTATTTTACAAGACAAAGAAAAAAATATATGGATAGGAACTTATAATGACGGTGTACACAGATGGCTAATTAATAAAGATGGCTCTACATTTACTAAAGATATTTTAAAACAGAATAACAACCAACAGTATAGCTTACCTAATAATATTATTAGAGATATTTTTGAAGACTCTAAAGGAAATAAATGGTTTGCCACAGGTAATGGCTTAAGTAAGTTAACTCCTGAACAGCAAAATTCTAAAAACCCTAAATTTATAACCTTTAAAAATAATCCTAATGATGATACAACATTAAGTCATAATTATATACTAACTGTTTTTGAGTGTAAATCAGGGACCATATGGGTTGGCACATTTGGAGGCGGACTAAATAAACTAATTGTAAATAAAGATAAAACGATAGGTTTTAAACGTTACACAGAAAAGGAAGGGTTACCCAATAATGTAATTAAAGGTATTTTAGAAGATAACCAAGGTAATTTATGGATATCTACAAACAATGGATTATCTAAATTTAACCCTACTGATGAAAGTTTTCAGAATTACGATGTTAATGACGGATTACAAAGTAATGAGTTTAGCGAGCTAACAGCTTTAAAAACCAAGGAAGGTCAATTATTTTTTGGTGGTGTAAATGGTTTTACCACTTTTTATCCTGAAGAAATAATAAGTAACAAAATTAAAGCAGAAACTGTACTTACCAACTTCTCTATTTTTAATAAACCTGTTGCAATTGGAGAACGTATAAACGGAAGAGTAATTCTAGACAAGTCTATAAACGCCATAGATAAAATAAAACTAAAGTATAGCGAAAACAATTTCTCTTTTGAGTTTGCTGCTTTGCACTATGCCGCATCTAGAAAAAACAAATATGCATATAAATTAGAAGGTTTTGACAAGGATTGGATATACACAACATCAAAAAATAGATATGCTACCTATACAAATCTAGAACCAGGATCTTATGTGCTAAAAATAAAAGCATCTAATAACGATTACATTTGGGATGAGACACCAATTGAGCTAAAAATAGATGTTACGCCACCTTGGTGGAGAACAACACTTGCTAAAGTGCTATACGTATTGCTTGCAGTTGTACTATTACTTGCTTTTAGAAGATACACCATTATAAGATCTGCAGAAAAACATAAGCTAGAGTTAGATCATCTAGAGAAAGAAAAACACGAAGAAATTCACCGTTTAAAATTAGAGTTTTTCACAAACATATCTCATGAATTTAGAACTCCACTAACACTTATAAAAGGCCCTTTAGATTTTTTATTAAAAAAAGCAGATACTATTAGCCCTAAAGAAGCAAAAGACCAATATGTGTTAATGCGCAAAAACACAGATTATTTGTTACGCTTAGTAAATCAACTATTAGATTTTAGAAAAATGGACCACGGTAAAATGAGTCTTAACCTAAGCAAAAATAATATTGTAGAGTTTTTAAAGGATGTTGGTGAACCATTTCAGTTTTTAAGTAGAAAAAAGAATATCAATTTTAAAATTAATGTTTCTAATGAATCTATTTTAAGTTGGTTTGATCCTGATGCTGTTGAAAAAATCATAAACAATTTACTTTCCAATGCATTTAAATTTACTCCAGAAAATGGTAGTATTAAACTAGATATATTTAATGGCAAAGACTTTATAAAACCTGCAGATATAGATCTTAATATAGATCAATCTAAATATATAGTTATACAAGTAAAAGATTCTGGACCTGGTATACCTGCACACAGGTTACAACATATTTTTGAGCGTTTTTATACAGATATTGGTATTACAACTCACGTAAACACCAAAGGAACAGGCATTGGATTGTCATTTACCAAAAACTTGGTAGAGCTGCATCAAGGTATTATAAAAGTACAGAGCGACTCTGAAAATGGATCTACCTTTTATGTTTGGTTGCCAAAAGATAAAGAAACTTACCAAGAAAAGAAAGAACTTAACTTTCATGAAGTTTTTGAGGAAAATACATTTATTAGTAAGGTAGATGCAGAGTCACACGCAATTAGTTTTATGGATGATATTATAGACCAAAATATGACTAGGTCTAGATCTAAACTACCTATATTATTAATTATAGATGATAACCAAGACATACGGTCTTTTATTAAAAAGGGACTAGGTGAAAGTTACTACGTTTACGAAGCTGAAAATGGAGAAAAAGGACTAGAACTTGCCAAAAAGTTTATTCCTAATATTGTTATTACAGATTTAGTTATGCCAGTTATGGATGGTATAGAATTTTGTAACCAAATAAAATCTACACAAGAAACCAGTCATATTCCTGTAGTTATGCTAACAGCAAAAACATCTCAAGAAAAAGAAATTGAGGGGCTTAAAACAGGTGCAGATGCTTACATTAGAAAACCTTTTGACTTAGAATTACTAGAGCTTAAACTTTCTAATATTTTAAATGACAGAGAAAAATTAAGGAAAAAATTTAACAGAGAAATTACACTGCAACCAAATGAAGTTACAGTTACATCTTCTGATGAGACTTTTTTACAAAACGCCATAGAAATTGTAGAAAAACATATGATGAACTCAGAATTTAGTGTAGAAATGTTGGTTAAAGAAATGAATATGAGTAGAAGTAACTTGTATTTAAAAATTAAAGAATTAACGGGACTTTCTTCTAGTGAATTTATAAGAAATATTAGATTAAAAAGAGCTGTACAGCTATTTGAAAAAAGCGATTTATCTGTAAAAGAAATTATGTATATGACCGGTTTTAACACAGCGTCATACTTTTCTAAATGTTTTAAAAAACAATTTGGAGTTGTCCCTAGCAAATACATAAGAATTAATAATGAAGACACCACAGATAAAGAATAGACTTTAGTAAAAAACATATGTTTTATTATTAAAACCATCTGTATACTGCTTTTAAAGCTACAAATCTCAACTTTGTTACATAGGAGTTAATTTTATTATTGTGCGCACAACTTTAGTGTGCACAATAATTTTATGGTAAAACATATAGTTATGAAGATTTATGCAGCTGTTTTAATACTAGTACTTACACTTAGTGCTTGTGGTAAAAAAAGCAATCCAAAGTCAAAAAAACAACAACCTAACATTGTTTTTATTTTTACAGATGACCAAACATACACATCTATTAATGCCTTAGGAAATTCTGAAATTAAGACTCCAAATATGGATGCTCTTGTACACCAAGGTACAACCTTTACTAACGCTTACAATATGGGTTCTTGGAGCGGTGCAGTATGTGCTGCATCTAGAGCAATGCTTATTTCTGGCAGATCTGTATGGAGAGCTAATAACTTTAGACAAAACTGGAAAAAACAAGATTCTTTAGATAAAACATGGGGAAAACTATTAGAAAATAGTGGTTATGACACGTATATGACCGGCAAATGGCACGTAGATGCTGCAGCAACAAAAGTTTTTAAAAACACTGCGCATATAAGACCTGGTATGCCTAAAGATGCTTGGGACCATGCAACTATGGTAGCAAAGTTCGATTCGCTTTACAAAACTAAAAACCCAGATTCTAAAACAATTATGCCCAATGGTTACAATAGACCAAAAACTACTACAGATACAACTTGGTTGCCTACAGATAATACTAAAGGCGGATACTGGAAAGGCGGAAAACATTGGAGTGAAGTTTTAAAAGACGATGCTATTACGTTTATAAATACAGCAAAAGAAAAAGAAACACCTTTTTTTATGTACTTGGCTTTTAATGCTCCGCATGATCCTAGGCAGGCTCCAAAAGCATATCAAGATATGTATAATGTAAAAGACATTAGTTTGCCTAAAAGTTTTTTACCAGAGTATCCGTACAGGCATAGTATTGCCAATGGTGATGATTTACGAGACGAAGCCTTAGCTCCTTTTCCTAGAACAGAGCTTGCAATAAAAACACATATAAAAGAGTATTACGCCAGCATAACACACTTAGATGCTCAAATAGGAAAAATACTAAAAGCATTAAAAAACTCTGGAAAAATAGACAATACGTATATCATTTTTACATCAGACCATGGACTAGCTATGGGAAAACACGGCTTACTTGGTAAACAAAATTTATTTGACCACAGTATTAGGCCTCCAATGGTAATTGTTGGTCCAGATATTCCAAAAAACAAAAAAAATACTGCAGATGTGTACTTACAAGATGCTATGGCAACATCACTAGAAATTGCAGGTATACAAAAACCCAGTTATGTAGAGTTTAATAGCTTTTTACAATTAGCAAAACAAAACTCTAACCAAAGTAAATACACTAGTGTTTATGGTGCGTATTTAGACGTACAAAGAATGATTAGAAAAGATGGCTACAAGCTACTTGTATATCCAAAAATAAAAAAAGTGTTGCTGTTTAATCTTAACAAGGACCCAGAAGAAATGAATAACATTGCTAACCTACCTGAAGAACAAAACAGGGTGGTACAATTATTTAATGAACTACAAAAGCTTCAAAAAGCAATGAATGACCCGTTAGATATTTCTACTTCTAAACCTCAACTTAAATCAAACTAAAAAATAAACTTTATGCAAACATATAAACTAACTGCTTTACTACTTTTTCTAGTTGTCTTTTCTTCTTGTCAAAAAAAAGAAATAGAAGTTTTAGAGGATCAAGATTTTAATAAAAACTGGTTATTTATAAAAGATAGTATACCAAATGCAGAAACTGTAAATTTTGATGATAGCAATTGGAGAAAAGTAAACGTACCACATGATTGGGCTATAGAAGGTCCGTTTAGCGACAAAAATAATGCTCGTAATGGTGGTTTACCCATAGATGGTATTGCTTGGTACCGAAAACATTTTAAAGTAGATGCAAAAAATAAGAACAAGCAAATTTCTATAGAGTTTGATGGGGTTATGGATAACTCTAAAGTGTATATAAACGGTAATTTTGTTGGAGAGCGCCATTACGGATATAGTGGTTTTGAATATAATTTAACACCGTTTATTAAATTTGGAGAAAACAATGTTATTGCAGTACAATTAGCTCCAGAAATTTTGTCTGAAAGATGGTACCCTGGTGCTGGTATTTACCGCAATGTAAGGCTAAAATTAAACGAACCTGTGCATATTCCGCAATGGGGTACATATATTACTACACCTAAAATAGATGACAACAAAGCTATTGTTAACATAGAAACTAAAATTAAAAACACATTAAATAGTACTGCCAACATAGTCCTAGAGACAACTATTTTAGATATAAATAATGCAACTGTTGCTGTTTCTAACAACAAAGTAGAACTAGATAAAACATCAGAACAAAAACAAACACAAGAAATTACAGTTTCTAACCCTACCCTATGGGATATTGGTAAGCCTAATTTATACAAAGCCGTAAGTCGTATTAAAATAAACAATACGGTTGTAGATGAGTATACTACAGAATTTGGTATTAGAACTATTGAGTTTAAAAAAGAAGGTTTTTACCTAAACGGAAAAGCTGTAGAGCTTAATGGTGTTTGTATGCATCATGATCTTGGCCCTTTGGGTGCCGCTGTAAATTATAGAGCTACAGAACGCCAAATGCAAATAATGCAACAAATGGGTGCCAACGCATTACGCACAAGTCACAACCCACCTTCTACAGAAATGCTACAGGTTTGTGACAGACTAGGTATTGTGGTTATAGATGAAGCTTTTGATGAATGGAAAGAGGCTAAAGTACCTAATGGTTACCATAAATATTTTGACAAATGGGCAGAAAAAGATTTACGAGATATGATAAAAAGAGATCGTAACCACCCATCTGTAATTATGTGGAGTATTGGAAATGAAATTTTAGAACAAGGTAAAAAAGATGGTTGGAAAATAGCTAAAATGCTAAATGACATTTGCCATAATGAAGATGCCTCTAGACCTACAACTGCTGGTTTTAACTACTACCCTGCTTCGTTTACAAATAAATTGGCATACCAAATAGATGTTGTTGGTGTAAACTACAAACCTGCTTACTATGCAGAAATTAGAGAACAGAACCCTGATATGATTTTTTACGGTTCAGAAACATCTTCGCAAACAAGTACTAGAGGTTATTATGAGTTTCCGTTAAAAGAAAGAGTTAGCAAAGAAACAAATCAAGTTTCTAGTTATGATGTAAATATTGGTCCGTCTTGGACGTATCCTCCAGAGGTAGAATTTGAAGCCCAAAAGCAAAATCCACATTCGTTGGGAGAATTTATATGGACAGGTTTTGATTATTTAGGAGAACCTACTCCATATGGCGGAAGAGATAACTCTACAAACGGATATTGGAATGATGATTGGCCATCTCACGCTTCTTATTTTGCGCCTGTAGATTTGGTAGGTTTTCCTAAAGACAGGTTTTATTTGTACCAAAGCCAATGGACAACAGAGCCAATGGTACACGTATTACCACATTGGAACTGGGAGGGCAAAGAAGGGCAAACCATTCCTGTTTATTCGTATACAAATTGCGATGAAGTAGAGCTTTTTGTAAACGGAAAATCTTACGGCAAAAAAATAAAAGGAAAAGACACCACTACTATTTTTGCAGAATACAACGGTTTTAAAGGCGGTACTATTGACTCTAAATACAGATTATCATGGAATGTACCTTACCAACCCGGAAGCTTAAAAGTTGTTGGTTATAAAAATGGCAAACCAGTTGCTACTAAAGAAATTAAAACAGCAGGTAAACCTTATAAAATAAAATTAACAGCAGACAGAAATACGATTAATGCATCTGGAAAAGATTTATCATTTATTACAGTTAGGGTTGAAGATAAAGATGGTAATTTATGTCCTAAAGCAGATAACCTTATAACATTTAAAGTATCTGGCAATGGAGATTTAGAAGCTGTTGGTAATGGCAACTCTGCTTCACTAGAATCTTTTAAAGCAAATTATATTAAATCCTTTTACGGTAAAAGCTTAGCTATTATAAAAGCTACAGAAACTGCTGGTGAAATTAAAATTACCGCAAGTTCAGATAAACTTAGTTCTGCTACAATAACTATAAAAACTAAGTAAATATGAGCTATTTAAAAAATATAATACTCTTTGTTTATTTTCTGTTTTTTATACAAATAGTAACAGCACAAAAGCAACCCAATATTATTGTTATACTAACAGATGATCAAGGTTGGGCAGATGTGGGGTTTAATGGTGCAACAGATATTCCAACACCAAACTTAGACAGGCTAGCATCAGAAGGTGTTGTATTTTCTAATGGATATGTTTCGCATCCATATTGTAGTCCATCTAGAGCAGGCTTACTTACTGGTAGATATCAGGCGCGTTTTGGGCACGATTGTAACATGCCTTATAACGGAGAAAATGATGTTACAGTTGGTACACCCTTATCAGAAAAACTAATATCTGAAGCTTTAAAAGAACAAGGCTACAGAACAAGTGCAATTGGCAAATGGCATTTAGGAGATCACCCAGATTTGTACCCTCCTGCACAAGGATTTGACCATTGGTTTGGCTTTCCTGGCGGAGCTATAAACTACTGGGGAACAGCACAAAGTAAGATTAAGACCATATATCGCAACAGAAAACCAGTCCCAGAAGAGGAACTTAGTTATTTAACAGACGATTTTACTAATGAAGCCATTAATTTTATTAATAAAAAAGATAAGAAACCCTTTTTTATTTACTTGGCTTACAATGCACCACACGCACCAGACCACGCTACAAAAAAGTATTTAGACAAAACTAAACATATAGAGTATGCTGGCAGAAGTGTGTATGCAGCTATGGTTAATGCCGTTGATGAAAATGTTGGCAAAATAGACTCCACACTAGTTGCTAATGGTATAAAAGATAACACTATATTAGTTTTTTTAAGTGATAATGGAGGAAGAATAGAGCATGCAGACAACAGACCAAACAGAGGGCACAAAGGAATGTTGTTTGAAGGCGGAATAAAAGTGCCTTTTTTTATTTCCTGGCCAAGTAAAATAAAAGAAAAGAGCCTGTACTCTAAACCTATTTCATCATTAGATTTATTTCCTACGTTTTTAAATGCTTCGGGTGCTAGTGCTTCAAAAGAAAAACAATTAGATGGTGTAGATTTAATGCCTTACATATTAAATAAAAATAAAGGTAACCCACACAACATACTATTTTGGAGGTCTTCTGGTAATTTTGAATATGCTGTTAGAAAAGGAAAATACAAATTATACAAAAGTGCCTATAAAAATAAAACCTTACTTTTTAATATTGAAGAAGATAATTTAGAGCGGTATGACATTGCTAAACAACATCCAGAGATATGCTTAGATTTAGAAAAGTCTTATGCCAATTGGGATGCTAAAAATAAGGCTCCTGGCTGGTTAGATCCTCATGCAGAAAATGTAATTAAAGAGGATAAAAGATGGAAAAAAACACGCGAAAAATCCTTAAAAAAGTAATACTTTAGCCACAAAACCAATTCAATGATACATTTACTTAAAACCAAAAGAAAAAATATTTACTTTTCGCTAGCAATTGTAGCTAGTATTTTTACAAGCAGTTGTAAAGAAACTAAAAAAAACACAGACAAATCTGCCAATAAAGAAACAGCAATGGAGGCTACCAAACCAAATATTGTTGTTATTTATATGGATGATTTAGGCTATGGAGATATTAGTGCTAATGGTGCTACAGAAATAAATACTCCAAATATAGATAAACTTGCCAACGAAGGCGTTAGGTTTACTAATGGTTATGCTACATCTGCAACTTGTACCCCTAGTAGATATGGTTTACTAACTGGTGTGTACCCTTGGCGTAATAAAGATGCCGCTATTTTACCTGGTACAGCACCACTTATAATTAGCACAGAGCAAACTACTATTCCTAAAATGTTAAAAAAAGAAGGTTACGCTACTGGCATTGTAGGTAAATGGCATTTAGGTCTTGGTAGTGGTAATGTAAATTGGAATGAACGTGTTTCTCCTGGCCCAAATGAGGTTGGTTTTGACTATTCTTACATTATGGCGGCTACGCAAGACCGTGTTCCAACAGTTTATATAAAAAACGGACACGTAGATGGTTTAGATCCAAAAGATCCTATAGAGGTAGATTACTCTAAAAATTATGACAACCAGCCAACAGGTAAAGACAATCCGGAATTGTTAAGTATGAAATGGCATCACGGACATAATAATAGTATAGTAAACGGTATTCCTAGAATTGGTTTTATGAAAGGTGGCGAAGCTGCTAAATGGAGTGATGTAGATATGGCAGATCATTTTTTAAAAGAGGCTAAATCTTACGTTACTAAACATAAAAACGAGCCTTTCTTTTTATACTATGCTTTGCAACAACCACACGTACCCCGTACACCTCACCCTCGTTTTGTTGGTACATCTGGTATGGGACCAAGAGGTGATGTAATTTTAGAAGCAGATTGGATTATTGGTGAGTTTATAAAAACTTTAGAAAAAGAACAGTTATTAGAAAATACTTTAATTGTATTTACAAGTGATAATGGTCCTGTTTTAAACGATGGCTATTTTGATGATGCTGTAGAAAAATTAGGAAAACACACACCTGCAGGTGGATTAAGAGGCGGAAAATACAGTTTATTTGACGCTGGTACACGTGTACCTTTTATTACGTATTGGAAAGGGAAAATTACACCAGGGGTATCTAATGCGCTAGTTTGCCAAGTAGATTTACTTAGTTCGTTTGCCAAACTAACTGGTAATAAAACTAAAACAGAAGACAGTAAGCAAATGTTAGATGTATTATTGGGTACATCTAAAAACGGAAGAGAACATCTAATTTTAGAAGCTAGCAAAAAAACAGCTTTAAGGAGTGGCGACTGGGTGCTGATTCCGCCTTACCCAGGCAAAGCTATAAATACACAAGTAAACATAGAATTAGGTATAGCTAATGAGTATCAACTTTATAATTTAAAAGAAGACAAAGAGCAACAAAACAACTTGGCAAAAACAAACGCCAAAAAGCTATCTGAACTTATTTCTGTATACACACAATTAAGAGGAGAAACTACAGAGGAAATAAAAGAATTAGAATTGAAATAACTTATTACTTTAACCAAAATTTATAAGACCTTGAAAACATAATTCAAGGTCTTTTTTTATACAAACACTTTGCTTTTTAATACTTGTAACACCTTAAAAATATGTAATAAACCATATGTTCTATTTTTCAATACATATCTAATTACCAAATAGACTAAGAATAAATAATTTTAATTTCTTATAAACCAAACTCATTATAATGAAAATAAAATTAGCGCTTTTAAGTTTATTTGTTACTGCAATTTCTTTTGCACAAAGTAATAATTTACCAGAAGGATTTACTGTTGGTGACAGAACCAAAACAAACTTAAATTTTAACTGGAAATTTCATTTAGGAGATTTACCAAACGCTCCTACTACTATTAATTATGACGATAGTAATTGGGAAAATGTATCTGTGCCTCATGCACCACAATTGGTATCTTATGAAATGGATAGCATAAAAGAAACCTGGATACAAGAAAAGTATTTACGTGACATAAGTTGGTACCGCAGGAAAATTAATATTGATGCCAATGCTACAGGAAAAATATTTTTAGAGTTTGAAGCTATACATAATGCTACAGAACTTTGGGTAAATGGTAAAAAGGTAGGCAACTATGCTGTAAATGGTTATGTGCCTTTTTATTTTGATATTACAGACTTTGTAACCTTAGGAAAAGAAAATACTATTGCTATTAAGGCAGATAATAGTTTTAGTCAGGTAATTGCTCCTGACCCACACAGAACAGATTATGTAAAATTTGGCGGGTTATATAGAGATGTGTACTTGGTAACAACAAATAAGTTACACGTTAACTACAACTGGGAAGATTTTAATGCTGGCGTGCATATTACAACCCCAACAGTAAATAAGCATAACGGAACAGTTACTATAAAAACTACCGTAAAAAACGAAAATGCTACTGCCAAAAACACCAAAATAGTTACTAAAATTATAAATAAAGATGGCGTGGTTGTAAAAAAAATTACTTCTACTAAAACAATAGCGCCTAATACTGTATACACCTTTAGACAATCTGCAACTATAGAAGATAATTACCATTTATGGTCTCCAGATTCTCCTTATTTGTACAGGGCTAACTCTGTTATCTATGATAAAAATAATGCTGTTGATTTTGTAGAAAACAAATTTGGTTTCAGAAAATTTAGTTTAGAAAAAGGTAAAGGATTTGTTCTAA
Source organism: Cellulophaga sp. 3_MG-2023 (assembly GCF_030546975.1). Lineage (NCBI taxonomy): Bacteria > Pseudomonadati > Bacteroidota > Flavobacteriia > Flavobacteriales > Flavobacteriaceae > Cellulophaga > Cellulophaga sp. 3_MG-2023. The sequence goes on along the minus strand of NZ_JAUOPS010000006.1, from coordinate 118,636 downwards.
ATGGCGAGCCATTATTTTTAGTTGGTGCTAATCGTCATCAAAATTACCCAAATATAGGTGATGCTGTTCCTAATTCTTTTCATTACAATGAAGCTCTACAATACAAAAAAGCAGGTATGAATATTATTCGCCTATCTCACTACACGCAAGATGATGCTTTTTTACAAGCTTGTGACGAGTTGGGTATTTTAGTTTATGAAGAGCCTAGTACATGGATTTTATGGGGAGATGAGGCTTGGTTTTCTAATTTAGAAGACGCTACAAGAACTATGATACGTAACCACAGAAACCACCCGTCTATTATTGTTTGGGGTGCTGGCATAAACCACAGAGGTCCAGTACCAAGAATGCAAACCGTTGCTAAAGAAGAAGATCCGTTTAGGTTAACAGCATCTGCATCTAGCCCATGGAACGGAGTAAAAAATGAAGGTGTTACAGATATACACGCAACTATGGATTACCGTAGAACAGAATTTCCTGAGAGTGCTTTTACTATGGTAATGGAGCACGGTAGTACGCCAGATTCCGAGGTAAATCAGTTTCATATTTCTAGGTATAAAGGAAATAAAAACAATTTTGCAGCCATAACTTGGTTGGGGGCAGATTATAATCATTTACAACCAGATGTAGATGATGATCAATGGAAAAGGGATTTTATGACTACTTACGGTGTATTGTCTGCTTTTAGAGTACCTAAACCGGTTTACTACTGGTATCAATCTGAATTGGTAAATAAACCAATAGTACATATTGCAGATGAAACAGCTTCTAAAAACGGAAAAGTTAGAGTTTTTAGCAATTGCCAAGAGGTAGTACTTTATCATAATGGGAAACTTATTGCAAGGCAAACTCCAGATAATAGTCTTACCAAACTAAACCTAAACCACCCTTCGTTTACATTTAAATATAATTGGAAAAGCGGAACCTTAAAAGCAATTGGTTATACAAACGAAGAAAAAGTAACCGAATTTATTAGGCATAAGGAAGAAAGTCCGTATAATTTAAAATTAGATTTAAATATCACAGACCAACCTTTTTATGCTGGCGGATCTGACATACGACTGGTACACGCATCTATTTTAGATAAAAATGGCGAGGTAGTTACTAATACAAAGCAACGCGTAGAGTTTTTTGTATCTGGAGCAGGAGAATTAATAGACAATGGTAAAATAGATGCCAACCCTGCACGCTCTTTTAACGGCGTGGCATCAATTTATATTAGAGGTAAAAATAATCCAGGAAAAATTACAATTACAGCTAAAGCTAAGGGCTTAAAATCTGCCAAAACAAGTATTACAACATCAACCTATAACACAAATGAAATTGTAAATAATGCTACTCCTATTTACGATTTTCCGGTAACCAGAGTAGACATTGGAGGCAATAAACAATTAGTACAATTTGATTGGGAAGAATGGACAGGTAACAGCAATGCTAACTTAACTTATAACCTAAAGGATTTTAATGCAACTATTGCAGTTAGTGCTACAGATAAAATTAAATGGTTAGGAGATACTGCAATGTTAGGTGATTTAAGCTTTGTGGGAACAGATGGTTTATACTCAGAAAAAGGAAATTTAAGTCTTAACATAAGTAACTTAAAAGCTGGAAATTATGAAATAGAAACGTTTCACCATACTAGAAGAGGCAACGTTAAAATGACAAATGAAATTGAAGTACAGGTTGTAGATACTAATGGTTCTTTTTCAAGAAAATCTGATGATCATATAGTAGATTACTACCAGAATGATAATACAGGAGAACGCAAGCCATTATCTATAACATCTAACTTTTCTGCTGATGGTAAAAGCACAATAACCATCAATTTTAAAAACTTGCAAAATACAGGCGATTTGTGGCTAAATGGTTTTGTAATAAAACAAGTAAAATAATGTATTGTACTAACACCTACTTAATAAACTAAATGAAATGAAAATAATGCTACAAAAAGAGTTTCTTTGGCTGTTTCTACTATGCTTTACAAGCATAATAGCCCAAGGACAAAATGAGAAAGTAATTTTTATTAAAGAACCAAACACTACTTTACAAGCTAATACTACGTATGAGTTTACTATTGGCTATGTTGCTTTAACTGATAGCGATTTAAGTGTTGAACTTAGCGGTGGACCATCTAAATTTTATGCTGGTAGCAAGGTAAAAGTAAAAAAAGGTCAGGGTATAAAAAAGTTAACTATTACCACTAATAAAAAACCAACTAAAGGCAAAGGCTATAAACTTGTTTTAAGTTTAAGAGATGTAAATGGCAATTGGAAAACTACACGTACAGGGCAGGTTATTAGCAACATAGAAATGGTTAAACAAGCTGTTTCATTTTCTAACAATGTAACGTTTTCTCCACTTTTGGCTACTAATATTTCTAGTAATTCAAAATACAATGTGCCTGTAAGTTACATTACAAAAGAACCAATATTTATACAAGCTGCAATTTGGGAGGGTGGTAAATGGTTAGCATCATCAGACCGTATAAAAGTTATGTCAGGGCAAGGAGAAAAGCAGTTACAAATAAATTATGAACAGGCTTTAGAGGGTAAAAATTATAAGTATTCAATCTCTTTTGGAGACAAAGAAGACTTTGACTCAAAATCATATGTAACTAAAGAAATTTCTGGAGTACAAATTACAAAAGCTGCCAACCGTTTATCTATTGCAGAGATAAACGATAAAAGCATACAGGTATCTGTAAATAACACATCTAATATTTTAATTCTACCATCAGCTACTAATTATGATTATATAAAAATAATTACGTTAAAAGGGAAAACCGTTTCAGAGTCAAAAAACAGTAAATCTATTAATATAAAAAATCTTTCTAATGGTGGTTATTTTGCCATTACTAGCACAAACGAATATTACAAATTTGCAAAATTTTAAACATATGAAAAATAACATTTTGACGCTTATAAGCGTTACACTTTGTTCATTATGTTTTTCTCAGAATAATAGTGTACAAATAGATTTTACTACTCAAAAATTTATTGGAGATAAAAGTGAACTAAACAGAGAAAAATACTTTGCAATGCACGCGTCATACAATGACGGTGCTTTGGCTGAAGACCCCAATTATTTATTTAACGACCTAGGTATTAAATTTGGGAGAACATTTGCTGGGCCAGGACCTTTTTCTAAATATAAAAAAGGAGATTTATCTGTAAATAATGCTACAAAATTAGCTATTGCAAATGCACAGAGGTTTAAACAAGCTCCTTTATTTGCTACACAAAAAACAACAGATTTAATTATTACAAATCACCCTAGAGATGCTTACAAACTAGGAATGAATTTTGAAAAAGCTGCAACTTTTAACGTTACATACATTAAAAAAGCATATCCTGTAATGCCTAAATATTATGAGGTTATGAACGAGCCTTTTGTACACGCAAAAGATTTTGTAGATAGTTATGATAAGACTCCTAAAGTAATTTTAGAAATGTCTAAATTTCATAAAATAGTAGCAGATAAAATACACGCAGAAATTCCTAATATTATGGTTGGTGGTTATAGTGCTGCTTGGCCAGAATATGACAAAAACAACTTTGCTATTTGGAACACTAAAATGAAGGTTTTTATGGATACTGCTGGGGAAAGTATGCAGTTTTTTGCTACTCATATTTATGATGGCAGAAATGTAGAAGGCGACTTTAATTATAGGTCTGGGAGTAATTCTGAAGCAATTTTAGACCTTATTGAGTCTTACGGTTACCAGAAATGGGGTGTTGTAAAACCTCATCTAATATCTGAATACGGTTACACTGCAAAAGGTTTACAAGGGCAACCTTATTCTGCTGCATTAAATGGTATTTGTTTAACATCATACAACAACATATTAATGTCTTTATTAGACAAACCAGACAGGTTACTTAAAGCAGTACCATTTATTACAGGTAAAGCAACGTGGTTTTATAAAGATAGTAGAAACCCAGATGGTCATCCTTATCCTTGGGTAATACTACGTAAAGGAAAAAATGGGGCGTACAAATACACACATCTAAGAAAGTTTTGGCAGCTTTGGAAAGGTGTGCAAGGCAAACGTATTTACGCAACATCTAACAATCCAGACATACAAGTACACGCATTTGCAAATAAAAATAAAGGTTATGTAGCATTAAATAATTTAGCTAATAATGCACAAACTATTAACTTAGATTATTTAAACACTAGTAATAAATTAGTAAGCAACTTAACTATAAAAAGGTCTTATAACAACAAAAATGGTATTCCAAAACTCGTTTTTTTCACTAATGAAAAAGCTATAAAAGAACTAACTTTAAAACCTGGTGAAACTATTATTTTAGATTATGACTTAGCAGACTATACATTTTCTAATGTTATTAGAGAAAACAATTACTATTCTAAATTATGCCTACAGGAAATAAAAGCCAATACGCCATTAGTATTTACTGTAGATAATGTTATGGCAAATAACAAAGGTATAGCAACTATAAAAATGGGACTTGGAAGAGCTCATAATTTATCTAAAAAACCTATTGTTAAAGTAAATGGCACTAAAATTACCGTGCCAAACAATTGGGCTGGGTATGACCAAGCTGGTAGAGAACAGTTTTTTGGTGTAATACCAATACCTACAGATATAAAAAACATAAAGAATGGGAAAAACATAATAGAGCTAACTTTTCCTGATTCTGGTGGCTATGTTAGCTCTGTAATTGTTAATGTAGAAAAATTTAAAAACTAATTTATGCAGCGTTATACAAAACTCTTACTAACTGGAATTTTATTTTCACTGACTATTGGTTGCCAACCCAAACAAAAAGAAATTGCTACCAATACCAAACCAAATGTAATTTTAGTAATTACAGATGATCAAGGCTATGGTGATATTGGTGCTCACGGAAATTCTATTATAAAAACACCTAATATAGACAGTTTATATTCTGAGAGTTATCACCTAACCAATTTTCATGTTAGTCCTACTTGCGCACCTACTCGCGCTTCTTTAATGACTGGCAGATATGCTAATAGTACTGGTGTGTGGCACACAGTAGGTGGTTGGTCCTTACTTAGGGAGCAAGAAAAAACTTTGGTTAATATGTTTGAAGAAGCTGGCTACAATACAGGTGGTTTTGGTAAATGGCATTTGGGTGACAACTACCCACATAGACCAAAAGATAAAGGTTTTAATGAAACAGTAATGCACGGCGGCGGCGGTGTACAACAAACTCCAGATTATTGGAACAATACTTATTTTAACGACACATACTTACATAACGGAAAACCAGAAAAATACAATGGTTATTGTACAGATGTGTTTTTTACAGAGGCCATTAATTTTATAGAAAAAAGTAAAGACAAACCCTTTTTTTGCTACATAGCACCAAATGCGCCACACGGTCCTTACAATGTACCTAAAGCGTATTACGACATTTACAAAGGTTTAAACGATACCATATTAGCCGACACACAAAAGCGTTTTTATGGAATGATTACTAATATTGATGACAATTTTGGTAAGCTTAGAAATAAACTTAAAGAATTAAAGATTACTGATAATACCATCTTAATTTTTATGACAGATAATGGCACATCTGCTGGTTACTACAATAAAAAAGGTAGAGTTACTGGGTATAATGCAGGTATGCGTGGTGCAAAAGGCAGCCATTATGATGGTGGACACAGAGTTCCGTTTTTTATTTATTGGAAAGACGGTAAAATAAGTACTGCAAAAGATATACATACACTTACTGCGCAAATAGATATTTTACCAACACTAGCAGAATTGTGTAACATAGACTTGCCAAAAAATCATTTAGATATAGACGGACAAAGTTTGGTTGCTGTGCTAAAAGGAAAAGATACTTTAGACAATAGGCTTTTAATAACAGACTCACAACGTGTTCAAAATCCAGAAAAATGGAAAAGCTCTGCTGTAATGCAAAATAAATGGCGTTTAATTAATGGTAAAGAACTTTATGATATTAGCACAGATATTGGTCAGAAAAAAGATATTGCAGCTATTAACCAAGAAAAAGTTAAAGAAATGAGAGCCTTTTACAATAGTTGGTGGACACAAGTATCTAAAGACTTTGATAAAGAAATTTACTTTAAAATAGGTTCTAATAAAGAAAACCCTATTACACTAACTGCACATGATATACATGGTAAAGAAACTATGCAGCCTTGGAACCAAATACAAATTAGACAAGGTAAAGTTGGTGCTGGTTATTGGAGTGTAGATATTTTAAAAGATGGTAATTATGAGGTTTCATTAAGGAGGTACCCAAAAGAGTCTAACTTGGCTATTAACACCACTACTCCACCAATTACTACTAAAGAAATTGTTGGTTTGCAAAAAGATATTCCAGAAGGTAAAAACTTAAATTATAGTAAGGCTTCTATACAGTTTGAAAAACAAATAGTTTCTGAAATTGATGTAAAAGAGAATGATTTGTCAGCAAACTTCAATATCAATTTAAAAGTAGGAAAAACTAAGATGTATGCTAATTTTATTTCTGATAAAGGAGAAAAGAACGTGGCTTACTACGTTTATATTAAAAAGTTATAAGATGAAAAAAGTACTATTTTTATTAATGCTATTTACTGTAATTAGCAAAGCCCAAGAAAAACCAAATATTGTATTTATACTTACAGATGACCAATCTTATGATTTGCTTGGTTGTACTGGAAATACAATTGTAAAAACTCCAAACATAGATAAGCTAGCAGATAATGGTATATTATTTACCAATGCACACGTTACAAGTGCTATTTGTACACCAAGTAGAATTTCTATTTTATTAAGCCAGTATGAGCGTAAACATGGTGTAAATTTTAACTCTGGCACAAGTGTTTCAGATGTTGCTTGGCAAAATTCTTACCCTGTTGTTATGCGTAAAAACGGATATTACACAGGTTGGGTTGGCAAAAACCACGCTCCAATAGGTAAAGGTGGTTACCAAAGTGGATTAATGGAAAAAAGTTTTGATTATTGGTATGCTGGTCACGGGCATTTAGGTTTTTACCCTAAGGACAATCATGCTATTTTTAATGATGCTATAGCTTTTACGCAACCAGAAATTATTAATGAAGGTGTAGACGATTTTTTAGATCCAAATGCTCGTAAATTAAAAGGTGCATTACATTTTTTAGAAAATAGACCTGCAGATAAACCTTTTATGCTTTCTATAAATTTTAATTTACCACACGGAGCAGGTACACGCTCTATGAAATTAAAAGATAATGATGACGATATATATAAAACCTTATATAGAGATTTAAACATTCCGTTACCCGATAATTATGTTGCAAAAAAAGATATTACCACACCTAAATTACCTGCTAACTTATTACATGTAAAAGATAGGCAAACAGGATATGATTATGTAGATACACCCGCAACAATTAAAGAACGTTACATAAGAGAATTGGAGGCAATGACTGGCATAGACAGGCTAGTTGGTAATTTAATACAAAAATTAAAAAGTCTTAAGTTAGACAAGAATACTATTATCATTTTTACATCTGATCACGGTCTTTTTAGTGGGCAACAAGGGCTTGGAGGAAAAGCATTGTGTTATGAGCAAACCACACACGTACCTATAATAGTATACAACCCAAAAGCAAAAAAAAAGCTAAAAGGGATTAAGAGTGATGCTTTGGTGCAATCTATAGACATTGCTCCTAGTATGCTTGCAATGGCTGGTATTTCTATTCCAAACACTTATCAAGGAAAAAATATAACTAGTCTTATTAATGGTTCTAAAGCAGAAGTTAGAAAATATGTTTTCACAGAAAATTTATGGTCTACTCATTTTGGAAACCCTAGGTGTGAAGCTGTACAAACTAAAGAATGGAAATACATTAGGTATTATAAAAACAATAATTTTTCTGCAACTAAAGAAATAGCATATGCTAAAGAGTTTAATATTCCTGTAAACGAAATGTTGTATAAAATGCATGATCCGGGTATTGCTGTATATAGAAATTACATAGAGGGCCCTTTACAAGGAGAACAACCTGTGTATGAAGAATTATACAACTTAAAAACAGATAGAGCAGAACTACATAACTTAATAGATAATCCTGAATACAGTTCAGTTTTAAAAAACCTTAAAGCCCAATGGAAAATAGAAATAAACCAAGCTAGAGGTTCTAAAAAAACAGAAGTTTATAGGTATACAAATGATATGTACCCAAGTGCTAAACACTAATAAAAAAGCTTGAGAAGGTTCTCAAGCTTTTTTTATTAATTACCTGCTTATAAACAATTAAGATATTTTGCTTAGTGTTTTACTTAGTATTTTGTTCTTTTATTCTTTGCAGTTGTTTACTATTTAAACCTTGAGAGAAATAGACTTCGGGATCTAGCCACAGTTGCGTGTTTTTCATACTTGGATCGTTAATATCTAAACTTAAATCACAATCAAACCTACCTAAAATACTGTATGATTTATTTGCTGTACCCATATTTGTAAAATGCGACAACCCCCAAGTAATACCTCTACCATTACCGTTGCTATTAAAGGCATCTGCTACGTAAGATCCTGCGGCAGTTGGCATTAAACTTGTTACCGAAGCAATATCAAAATTAACACCATCTGCTGCATATTGAATGGTATTGTTTTCATTACCATCACGAATAACCAAAGCTGCAATTCCTTCTTTAAAAGGAAACAATGCTGTTTCATGACCTGAATTAAATAAAGGATTTAGAGAGTGCTTTGTAAAAGGTCCTAGCGGATGATCTGCAATTGCTAAACCGTTACCAACTAAATAATCTGGTCTGTTTCCGTAAGCTGATTTATAATACACATAAATTTTATTATTGTACACAAGTGGATAAGGATCATGAATTGAAAATTGATCCCAAGTTCCTGGTTCTCCGTTAGGAATAATAATCTTGTTTGCTGGTGTCCAAGGACCATTAGGTGAGTCTGAGTATGATACCGCTACAGGACAATGATCACCTTTTGTACCACTAGCCTCCATAAATGATTGATAATATAAATAATATTTACCTTCCCATTTTAAAATATCGGTAGTGGCAACAGAGCGCCAACCTACTGCTGGCTTTTTTGGCCTTTTTATAGCAATACCTTGCTCTTGCCAAGTAAAACCATCTTCAGATGTTGCAAACCAAATATCACATAAGTCCCAATCTGTGGACGGAATTTCATCTGTTGCTTTATCTGCATTTTTAAAACCTACAGGTGGTACTTTAGTTTCTCTTTTTGTATACCACACATAATACTTTCCGTTTTCTTTTATAATTTTTGAAGGATCACGTCTTGAAATAGTTCCATCTCCTTCATTATAATCTAAGCCTTTTAATTTGGTGTATTTAAAACTAGAGAACAACTCATTATCTTGTGGTCTAGGAGTTAAGTAATTATCATAAAGACGTTCCATTGCTTTACTTAAAGGCCTATTAGGTTTTGTTTTGGGAATATCCCACGGAAACCCTAAACTATTTTCTTCTGCATTTATTTCTGCTACAGCTTCTTCTTTTATTTCACTTTTTTGTGACTGGCAAGCAGCTAACATAAAAACAAACAAACTAGTTTTTACTATTTGTTTTAATAAAGTACCATTCATCTTTTAATTGCTTTACATTATTTTAAATATGTATTCTTTTACAAAGAGTTATTTCTCTTTTGAGATTTTTAAAGGAATTTGAATATTGAATGAGTGTCTCACATTATTCACATCTATAGTATCTGCAGCACACAACAGCGCTAAAGGTTCTCCGTTTTCTAAATATACTTGAGGACGCTCTAGATGATCAAACTTTGTTTCTGTATCATCTTCCCAAACAACTGTTCTATCAGATATATTAAAATACTTGCCCTGCTCCCATTTTATTCCGTCTTCAGAATCATAATGCACTAAAGAAAAAACTCTTTTTTTATCTACTGTTTTAAACCTTTTTACAATAGCTCTGTATTTGCCATCTTGGTACCAGATATAAGGATCTTCTGCCGGAAAACGCTCTCCTTTAAAAACAAAAATAGGATCTGGATATTTTATAAAAGGTCCTGTTGGTGTATCTCCTATAGCTACCAAGTGCACTACCGGACCGCCAGATGGCAATTTATTTTTTTTACCTACCGCTTTGTATACCATTAAAATTTTACCGTTTGGCATTTTACAAACAGACGGGTTAGAAGTCATTAATGCATCATGTGCATTTATGTTGGGCGTAATATCTATAACAGGTTTATCTAATCTTTTCCAAGGTCCGTTTAAATTTTTAGCAACTGCAACACCTATTCTTTGGTTATTTCTATGTTTCCAATTAAGTTTAGGTTTGCCTGGTTTGCTAACAATTTTTTTATCACCTGTATTACCCATATAATATAAGTAGTAATTAGTATCTACTTTTATAATTGTAGGGTTATGCGTGGTACCACCATCCCAAAACTCTACTCCTCTATCTGCTAAGGCTACGTTTTTAAATGTAAATGGTCCAAACGGAGATGGTGACGTTGCGTGGGCTATTTCTGAATAGTTTACCCATTCCCACCCTATATTTTTTGGCCATCTAGAGTAAAACATATGATACAAATTGTCTTCCCCTTTTATTAAACTACCTCCCCAAACACTTTTGCCTTCTTCTTTAAAAATTGATTTTTTTGATACTTTGCCAAATTCAATTTTAAAATTTTCTATTTTTTTTACGACTTCTTTTTTCTCTATTTTTTCTTTACAAGATAAAATTAGCAAGGCTAAAAAAAATGCTATTACTGTGCTTTTCATTATAAATTATTTTTCACAGTTATTACTGGTGACCAATTACTATCTCCGTTTTTATCTTTTCTTTTAATTTGAATAAAATAAGTGTCTAACTTTTTAATTGGGATAGTCATCATACCTCTAGTGTATGTTGTAATTTTATGAAGTAATTTATCTTTACTAACACCGTAACGTACAGTATAAGACTCATCATTTAACTCACCAGAATACCCAACTATTATATGATTATCTCTAATAAAAGTTTGCCAAACCACAGGTGGTAAACTTTTAGTGTTGTTTTTTAACTCTACGCTCTGTGGCAAACTTTCTCCTAAACTATTTACAGCTATTAGATTGGCTTTTATAACAGGTAATTGTAAATCTTTAACCTCAATAAAATTAGCAATTGTAGGTTCTGTTTTTACAGTTTCTCCTTTACTATTTTTATAACTAATAAAATATTCTTCTGCAGCAACCACTGTATTAAAATATACTCTTGTTTTATTTTTACCTGCTACTATAGATGTTACAGTTGGTTTTTCTGGTTTTTGCAAGGCTATCGTTTTTTCAAAGCGCGTATAACCATTACTACTTACCAAAGCAATGTGCATAACCACAGCTTTGTTTATACTTTTAGGTAGTTTTATTTGCCCTTGCCAAACAGCATCTTCTGGTTGCAACACAGGTGATTTTTTAGTCTCGCTACTTATAATTTTTCCGTTAGCATCTTTTAAATTCCATACCAACTCATAATTTACCATTGTAAAACTAGGGTAGTTATTTCTTTCCTTTATTGGAATAACTATAGCGGCCTTAGTCTTATTAAAAGATACTTTAATATCTTTAACCGGACTATTTTCTTTTTGCATTCTTGTATAGAATCTTCGCTTTTGTCGCCAAGCATTTACAATTCCCCAAGTTCTGTTTTCTTCTTCACTAGTACCAATATAACCACTTCTATAATCGTTATATGTCCATAATGAAGCACCAATTACAAACTCATTTTTACCTCTTAAATTATCATTTAAATCTGATGCTTTTGGTAAATCTTCATCTAAAGAAGTAGATTTTAATCTATCTACTCCATATTCAGATAAAAATATAGCCTTATTAGGCCATTTGCTTCTTAATGTAGATATAACACTCTGTGCTGTACCTTGAAAAGAGTAATGATTGTGCATAATTAGATCTGTATTGGTATTGGGATCTGTATTAGGGTTAGCCTCTTTTCTTGCCCCTGTATTACTAACACATGTAACCAACCTGTGAGTATCTAACCCTCTCACATAATTCATCATCATAGTAGCATAAGTATTGTGACCTGTAAGCTCATTACCTACACTCCATCCTATTATACTTGGACTGTTGCTATCTCTCTCTACCATTTCCTTAACCCAAGATTTTATTAATGGATAATTTGGTGCTGTAAATTCTGAATTATCTAAATCTCGTACGTTAACTTCTTCAAACAATAAAATTCCTTTTTCGTCACAACGTTCTATCAGTTTTCTATTTTGCGTTCCGTGCATAATTCGCATAAAATTTGCACCAGCATTTTTCATTAAATCTACATCCTTGTTAATAATTTCTTGTGGTTCTGATGATCCCCAATATCTATGATCACTAACCCTATTGTAACCAGCTAAACGTACAGCTTCACCGTTTAGAATTAAGCTTTTATTTGTTAACTCTATTTTTCTAATACCAAACCTATCGTTTACAGTATGTACTTTTATACCATTATCTAAAAGAGTATGTTGCATTTTGTACAAGTAAGGCCTATCAAAATGCCAAAGCTTAACATCTTTAGCCTTTAAAGAACTCTTTAAAACTAGTTCCTTAGTAGAGTTTGCCTTAACGGTTACTTTTTTAATTATTTCTTGCAGTTGTTTATCTCTATATATGTTGGTTTTAAAATCTAAAACTTTATCTACAGCACCGCTATTTTCTATTCTAATTTTTAACTCTAAACTTGCTGTTCCTTTTTCTAAATCTGGATCTGCATGTATATAATTATGTGTAATACGTACATCATTATTTTTTACCAAAGTAACATCTCTAATAATACCACCCCAGTTCCAGGTAGCACCAACTAATGCATTATTATTTGTTTCTACAGCTAAAACGTTAGGTTTGTTTAGCTCTATATTTTTAGTAACATCTATTTCAAACGGAGTAAAGCCTCCTTGGTGTTCTCCTATAAATTTTCCGTTGAGGTACACTTTTGCTATATGGTAAACACCATCAAACTTTAGTCTAATTTTTTCGTTTTCATCTAGTGTCCATTTATCAGGAGTTGTAAATGTTTTTCTGTACCAAGCTTTTCCTGTGTAATTAGAAAAATCGTTAATCATTCCGTAATGTCCTGGTACTTTTAAATTGTACCAATCTGTATCATCATAATTATTTAAATAAACAGTTTTCTTTTCTTTCTCTGCTTTAATTATTTTTTCTTTAGATACTGGCCTAAAAAGAACAGCATCTGCTGAGACTGATACACCATATACATCTGAGGTAATTTCTATACTATTTTCTTTATCTTTTTCAAAAGTAAAAATACCTAAGCTTAACCACTCATCACAACGATTACGCTGATTAAAATACTGTGTGTCTATACCATTAGCGTGTTGTATATTAACCTTTGCATTTACATTGCTAGCAAACGGAAAACGCACAAATGCTTCATAATAACCAGTTGCGGGTAAATTTGGGGTGTAAGTTACACTAGACTTATCTGTATTATCCTTATAAAAATGTTTTAAGTAGTTATCCTTATAAAAGCCAGAACCTCTTTCTTCTACATTAGTAGTTGTCCATTTTCCTTTTACTTTTACTTGATTGGCATTTAGATTGTCTACAATAACATCTGTACTGCCGGCTTTTATGTTATTGTAATTAGAACCTTCTCCATAAATAGCATTAAACTTCCAGTTGCCATTTAAAGTCATTATTTGTTCTGATTTGTTATTCTTCATTTTTTCTTGAGAAAACCCAAGAGCCATAAACAACAACACAATAATAAATAGCTTATTTTTTATAATTACATACATAAAATTTCAAATATTGAAGCTGGTACATCTTTAGAAGGATGCATTACTTCTATTACTAATTCTGTTATTTTTATAGGACTTTTAAAGTGTATGGAATTTATGGTTTGATAGTTATTTTTTTTATCTGCCAACACTTTACCATTTTGATCTTTAATTTTATAATTACGTACACAAAAAGGAATTACATCTTCTGGGTGCCCCATTAATGTAGACTCCATTGGATGATCATAATCTGTATCAAAAAAGAGCTTAATTTCCTTAACCTCTACCTCTTTACCCCAATTAATGTTTATTGTAGGTTTGTTGTCTTTTAAACTAGCAACCCAAGCATTTGTACCTCCCCAAGGCCTAACATAACCATTACTGCTATTTTCTACATTAAAAGCCTTAATAGCTGGGGAAATTGTCATTGCTATATTTTTACCCTCTGGTCTACGCTGAGGTATCCAAAACTCAAACGTATCTACACCTAAATCTAATGGTGGTGTTTGCTTACCCGTATTTGAAACTGCTTTATTTGTACCATTAAAAACAGATAGTACGCCCGTAAATCTTTTGTTACTATTCTTTAGACTTATTTTATCATTCTTTAAAAAAGTTACAAATGCATATTGATTCACTTTAAAAGTAGATTTGAAAGAAATTGTTACTTTTTGTTCCCCTTTTTTAAGCTGAAATTTATGCGTTTCTAAAATTAAATCTGGAGTATAATTTTTTATATTTTCTGATGAACGAAGTTGTACTTCTAAAACTGTATCTTCTTCTGTATTTACTTCTACAACAAACTCATAAGCTGTATTTGCTTGTAAAGGCAATAATTGTGCTGCTGCAGTTTTTAAGCTTAACCATTCACCATCAAACAAAATAGTGTTTAATTCTAATACAGATGAAGCTGTTACTTTTGCAGAGTTTACTAAATTACTGTTCTTTTCTAGTGGAATATTAGGTATACTTTGTCCGGCAATATTTAATTTATTCTGTAGTACTTTTAAATAATTATCTTCTAAAATATGTTTAGGAAGTATATTGTTAGTAACACACATATGCGCTGCCATACCTACTGCTTGTGCACAAAAACCTGTTGTTGCCATTACACGTGTAGAACCAAAAGCAACGTGACTAGCACTAATTATTCTGCCTGCAAAAAAAAGATTTTCAATTTCATTACCAATAAAAGAACGATACGGAATTTGATAAATTCCTTTAGAATGCCATTGCGTACAACCAGATAATTTACTGTAAATACCATCTGCAGGGTGTAAATCTATTGCCCAACCACCAAAAGCAATAGCATCATAAAACGTTTTTTGTTGTATTACATCTTGCTGTTTTAGCATATACATACCTTTAAAACGACGACTTTCTCGTTTGCCAGGTACAGTCCCTACCCATTCTAATGTATGGTTTTCTACACCATCAAACTCGCCCGAATTTTTAATAAAATCCCAAACACCATATATTACTTTCCAAAGTTCATATTTTATTTCCTCTGTGTCATAAATTGTATCTTTTCTTCCTCCATACTCAAACCACCAAAAACGACAACCTTTATCATCTTTACCTATTGCTTTATACCTTGGAATTTCTGTAATGTCTTTTAATGCAAAAGCTGGTGGTTTATAAGTTACAGGGAAATTTTCTTGCTTACTATAAAAGTACATTGAGTGTCCTAATAACTCCCCATAAGAAGTGTCTGGCGCAAATAATTCTCCAAATTCTTCTTTGGTTTCTGCTCCCATTCTAAATGGTGCACCTGCTTTAAAAGCAACAATACCGTCACCGGATGCATCACAAAATAAAGGCGCACTAATTATATATGTTATTGAGTTTTGACTACAAAACCCTATTACACTATCTATTTTTTTTTCGTTTAACTTTTTAATGTCATAAATGCTGGTATTTAGTAAAAGCGTAATATTATCTTCAACTAGTACTTTTTCTAGTAAAATGGTATCAAAAATAACAGCATTACCTTCTTTATTTCTGTATAAATTCTCAACAAGAATTTCATCTATAACTCCACCTTCTCTTGCCCATCTGTTGTTATTCCCCATATGAGAAGTTGCACCTAAAATCCAAAGTCTAATTTCTGATGAGGCATTGCCTCCCAAAACAGGTCTGTCTTGTACTAATATTGTTTTAGTTCCTTGCCTTGCTGCTGTAATTGCAGCGCAAACACCAGCTATACCTCCACCAACTATAACAAAATCTGTATTTAGCTTAATAGTTTTATTGTCTCTTTTTTGCGGACTATAATTTTCTACCAACATAACAAATACTACTATTTAAGATTTTTATAAATAATTAAACTTCCAAGAATACCAATCAAAAGTCCAATTGTACCAACAAAAAAAGCTCCTGTTGCTGCTAAAAACGATAAGATTAAAATAATTAAGCCTGTTAAAGCAATTCCTATACCTATTACACGAGCTCCTTTTTTATTTTGAGTACTTGTACTATCTGTTTCTGTAGTAGTTTTTAATTCTATTAAAGCTTTATATTCTTGGTACTTTAAATTTTTTACAGGTTTTAACATAAAGTATATTTCACATGCAATTAATAAAATTATTGGTACGGCAACACCTAGTAGCATTTCTAATGCTCTGTCTAATTTTAAATTGAATAATAAGGGTGAAAAAAACTTAAAAAACACATTTATAAAAAGTGAAATTATTGTTACAGATAAAACAGTAAACCCTGTTTGATTTTTTGAGAATAAAGCCCAAATAGGAGGTAAAAACATAGCACCTCCTGTTAGAGCGGCTAAAGACATAACTACCTCTACAATACCTCCAAAATACGGAACCATCAAGGCTATAATTATAGTAATGACCCCAAGTAAAACTGTAGCCAACTTACCAATTTTTACTAATTTACGCTCTGGTGTATTAGGTTTAAAATGCTTGTAAATATCATTAGTTAATACTCCTGCAGATATATTTAAGGTTGTGTTTACAGAACTAGATGTTGCAAAAATCATTCCCCCTAACATTAACCCTAACATACCTACTGGCAAAACTTCTTTGCACATTAGTAAATAAGCACCTTCATTTTCTAAACCATTTAAATTAGGGTTTAACACGCGGTAAACCATAGGTGGCAACATCCAAATTAACGGACAAACAGCATATAAAACGCCAAATAACCAACCTACTTTTTTTGCGTCTTTAGGAGTAGAAACACTTGTATAGCGCTGAACATAAGCCCAGTTACCTGCTATAAAAAACAAATTATACAATCCAAACGCTACTAAAAACAACGGAGAGTACTCAGTATTAACAAACTGAAAAAAAGTATCAGGAGCTTTAGATATAAAAGCCTCTATACCTCCTATTTTATCAAAAGAAAGAGGTACAACAATTAGTACAACTGCCGTTAAAACCACAAACTGCAACACATCTGTAACTATTACCGCCCATAAACCACCCACGGTGGTGTATATTAAAATTAAAATACCTAAACCTACAATACTGGCTACTATGGGTGTTCCTGTAGAAACTTCTACAATTTTAGCAACAGGGTATAAAAAAGCTCCCATTGTAAAAATAGATATTAGTAAAAACAAGTAAGTGTATGTACGCTGTGTTTTATAACCTAACCTATCTGTAATAAACTGTGCTGCAGTTATAGCTTTTGTTTTTTGCCATTTTGGCGCTATTAAAAAACCTATTATTAAACCAGATATACACATTGTCCACTGTATAGAAATTGCTACCCAACCACTACTATATGCTATGGCTCCCCAAACAACAAATGTACCCGCAGAAAAGAAACTCATAAATAAAGACAAGCCACTCATCCACCAAGGTAAAGCACCGCCTGCAGAAAAATAAGACTTCATATTTTTACCTGTTTTAGAAAAACTCATTCCGCAGATAAAAATTAACAAGACAAATATAAATATGACAGATACGTCTGTAATTCCCATAAAAAAAATTAAAGTTGAATGTCAATTTATGACAAATATTACTACAAAAATTATCTATGTTAATTTATAGCCATCGGAAACGCTCTCGGGAGCATTATTTTTTTCGGAAACGTTTCCGAATTTGCCGAAAACTTTTATTTATATTAATATTACTGTATGAAGCATATAACAATAAAAGATGTTGCTAAAAAGCTAAATGTATCTATATCTACGGTTTCTAGAGCTTTTAATAATAAGTATGATATTAATGAGGAGACTAAACAAAGAATATTAAAAACTGCCAATGAACTTGGATACAAGCCCAATCCTATAGCTAAAAAATTAAGTCAGCAGCGATCCTTTACTGTAGGCATTATAGTTCCTGAGTTTAGTAATAATTTTTTTCCTGAAGTAATGTTGGGTGCTCAGGAAGTATTGTTAAAAGAAGGGTATCAGGCATTAATAATGCAGTCTAACCATTCTTGGGAAGTTGAAAAGAAAAATGTAGAAACACTGGTTAATAATATGGTTGATGGTTTAATAATTTCATTAACATCAGAAAATAAAAATAATGCCTATTACAACAATTTAATAAAACAAAATATACCTATTGTATTCTTTAATCGTACTGTAGATCAAATTAAAGCATCTAAAGTTTTATTTGATGATTATAAATGGGCAATGTTTGCAACAGAACACTTAATAGTACAAGGATACAAAAACATTATACATTTAGAAGGAGACAAAAACCTTACGTTAACTAAAAACCGATTAAGAGGCTTTACAGATGCACATAAAAAGTATAAACTTGCTGTTGGTAAAATTATTCCCTGCGGATTTAAAATGGAAGATGGTGAGCGTGTTGCCCAAGAAATAATTGATAATAATGAGGTTCCAAGAGCTATTTTTGCTGCTAATGATTCTTCTGCTGTTGGCGCAATTAGTGTTTTTAAAAAAAATGGATATTCTATTCCTAAAGACATTGCCATTGTTGGTTTTACAGAATCAAATCTTGCAAAACATACAACACCAACACTAACGTCTGTAGAACAACCTACTAATGATATTGGACAAACTGCAGCTAAGTTATTACTAGAGCAAATAAATACTAAGGGATTATTTGTGCCACAAACTATTGTGTTAAACGGAAGGCTAAATATTAGAGACTCGTCTGTTAAAATTATTTGATAAGAAAAAGCCTTAGAATACTCTAAAGCTTTTAATTTATAATCATTTTATAACTTTTATTGTCTTATAATTAGTGAGTCTTTTATTGTAACACCTTCTTTAGGTGCATTATATTCAGATTCGTGTAAATTAAAAACAGGCAATACTTTATTTAATTTGTCTCTTTCTAATCTGTGTTCAGGAGATACTAAACTCCATTCTTTTATTTTTTTAAAACTGATTAAATCTTTAGGATTACTACTAACATCCCACCAAGTATTATTACCATCTTTTAATACTAGATTGCCTCGTATAATTTGCTTTTCTTTATGGTAACCATATATCCATTCCCTATGGTTTGGTTTCTCTGTTGTTAAAAAAGGCAATAAACTTTCTCCGTTTACCTCATAACTATCAGGAATTTTAACGTTTGCTATATCTGCAATTGTTGGTAACATATCAGACATATTTACCAATACATTTTGCAAACCTTTTTTAGTCATATTTAATCCTGGTGCGTATATAATAAGTGGCACGTGTGTTCCTTTTTGCGATACAGGGCTAGATTTACCGTAGCCACTTGTACCATTGTCTGCACAGAAAATAAAAATAGTATTATTCTCTATTCCCATTTCTTTCAATTTTTTCATATACAACCAGACTTGGTAGTCTAAGTAATTAATATGGTTATGTATACCATCTTCTGTAATTGTTTTATGAGTATTATAAACACCATTGTCTCCTGTAACATAAGGTTTTATTTTACTATATTTTTTACCATCCCAATTTACAATTGGTGTACCTGGCCACTTATTACCTTCTTCTGGGTTTAAAAAATCCATTGCATCATGACCTAAATGACTTGTATGATAAATAAAAAAAGGCTTGTCCTCTTTTTGCTTACGTTCCATAAAATCAAAAATGAAATTTAATTCTACATCTGGACCAAAAGTATTTAACCCAAAAGTATCTTTAGCTGCTTTGTTATTAGGCCACCATTCTAAAGCTTTAGATGCTCTAGGATGATTTAATAATTGTACGTGTGGTTTCCAGTACCAACCAGATTGTACATAAGAGGAAACCTCTTTTCCTGTATCTGCGTTAAATATTTTTTTTGTACCATTTACTTTTTTTGTTTCTAGCCTAAAATCTGTAGTATGTATTGCCTTATTGTAAGACCCTTCGCCTGGTGTAAAACAGCCTTCATCAAACTTAAAACCTTCTGTTTTCATTTGTGTTTTGCCTGCCCAATAAGTGGCATATCCTCCTTTTTTAGCTACAACTTCTAAACTATAAGGAGAACTATCATATAAATTCCAACTTCCTTTTCTGTCTGGTGCCTTTCCTTTATCACTATTATGCCACCATTTGTGTCTATGAGCATATCTGCCTGTCATCATCATAGCTCTACTGGGAGAACAAATTGTGGCTGCCCAAGCTGTTTTTACGTAAACACCTTTTTTAGCTAATTTATTTAAAACAGGAGTTTTTGCCCTGTACTTTTTATCTGATGTATCTCCTCCTTTTAAATTTCCTCTCTTAGGTAAACTCCATACTGTTGACCCATAAATAGGTAATTCTCTGGCACTAATATCATCTGCGTAAAGCAAAATAATGTTAGGCTTATTTTGAGCTATACTGTTATTTACAAAAGTAAATAAGTATAATATAGATAGACTTTTTAATACGTTTGCTTTCATAGTTTTATTTTATTAACCAAGGTTCTTTACTGTTATTTAAGTATGTAATAAACCAACCTGAACCCCAACCTGCACTCCAAAGAACATTTTCATTATAAGGGTCTGGCTTAACATCTACCATTTTATTAGGTTGCCCTAAGCCTTTATTTATTTTTTTCCAACTATTAGCGCCATCCTCGGACAAATAAATTCCTGGGTTTTTAAAATTATCAATTAAATTATTTGCTTGTCCGGCAACACTAATTACTATAATATCTTCATTTACAGGAGACGTTTCTACCTGCCAAACAAAAGGAGCTTTAAATATCTTTAACCAACTTTTACCGTTATTCTTAGACATCCAAACACCACCTTCTTCATAACTTCCAGAGCGTCTTCCGGCAGCTATATATATGTTATGGCTATTACGATCTATAAAAACATTATTTACAGCTTTTATTTGTGACGGAATTTTATGTTTTTCCCAACTACTTCCTCTATTTTTAGATATATACAAACCACCATTATCATCATTACAAGCAGCATATAAAATATTAGAATTTATAGGATCCATTTTTATTCTACGTACACTAGCATTTTTATGAAAACCATTATTGCTTAATTCCCAAGTATAACCGCCATCAAAAGAACGATAAAAACCATACCCACCTTTAGTGAGCTTGGGTGCTTTACTTCCAACCTCTGAAATTGGTTTTTTAATTGCACAGAAATACATATTCTCTGGAGTTACAGGATCTATAGTTAAGGAGTATTGCATTGCCAAGCCCTCCCATGAATTGTTATCTGCATCAAAAATTGTGGCTATATTTTTCCAAGTTTTACCACCATCATTTGTTCTTCTTAATTTACCTCTATGCTCTTGCCTCCAAGCTAATGAGTAAATTATATTTGTATTTTTGGGGTGTACAGCCATTGTAGATGTAGAGTGTTGACCATGCATTCCATTATGGTCATAAACTTGCCCGTCTATTTGTTCTACAGCTACAGCCTGTTTGTTTGGCCAATTACCTAAAGTTGTGGTTTGCCATAAACCGTGTTCACCACTTGCTAGTAATCTTCTGTTTGGTATTCCTGTTTCTAACAACATAAATCTTCCTGGTAAATTACTAT
Organism: Cellulophaga sp. 3_MG-2023; assembly: GCF_030546975.1. Lineage (NCBI taxonomy): Bacteria > Pseudomonadati > Bacteroidota > Flavobacteriia > Flavobacteriales > Flavobacteriaceae > Cellulophaga > Cellulophaga sp. 3_MG-2023. The sequence goes on along the minus strand of NZ_JAUOPS010000006.1, from coordinate 96,995 downwards.
CTCCACGTCCTATCCATTTATTACTTCCTTTAGATGTCTCATAATCATCAATCTGATTCCAAGTTTTGCCGTTATCTACAGATTTTAGTGTCTGTTGGTCTATACCTATAAAAACTTCTCCTTTATTATTAATTGCCAACATACGGTTGCCCGAAATTTCTGCATGGTTATTCATATATCTTTGCAGGTGTGCAAATGTTACATTTGCACCCATAGGGTTGTTTCTACTTTGCCAATATGCTGTATCTTTTTTTGACAACCAGTAAGTTCCTTGTCTTGCACAAGCAAACCAAGTTTTACCACCGTCTTCAGTTTTCCAAAGGTCTCCTGCCCCAAAAGATTTATCGTGCTTTTTATTAAAAGAAACATAAATTTCATTTTTATTTAAAGGATTAACAACTAACCTATTAAACACAGGTAAAATTTTATTAGGCAAAACTGTAAATTTAGACTTAGCCTCATTTTTTGTGATACCAAACCAAAAACCAATTGTTTTATAATACCTGTCTATTTCTGCAGAAAATTGTATTTTATTTAAATTGATTTCTAAATTACCTGTACAATTAATCCAAGACGCGCCATTATCTAAACTTTTATATACACCACCTTTAGAGGTTACAGATTTTCCGTCTTTTTTATATTCTGTTTGTGTTACTAAATACAAAATAAACTCTCCTGTTTTTGTATTGTAATAAGATGTTAGGTCTCTTGGTAAGTTGTTTGGTAGTCCTTTGTCACTTAAATGCCAGTTAGCACCACTGTCATTAGTTATATAAACTCCATAATTGGTGGCAATAAAAATATTTTTTGTGTTTTTAGGGTTATATATAATACGGGCTACATCTAAATCTTTATTAATGTTTGTTGCTATTTTAGACCAAGATTTTCCCCCGTCTTTAGTTTTTAAAACATAGCCATAACTTGCCCTAGAGCTAATTTTTCCGTGCAGATTTTTTAAACTTCTATGGTTTTCTTTTACATTCCAAAAGTCTCCCGCTCCAATTAGCCATTCATTATCATTATTAGGATTAATAGCAATTTTTGTATGTGCATTACTAACATGCTTACTATTTATACGCGGAATAGTATAAATTATTTTCCAACTTTTACCTCTGTCATTAGAAACATAAACTCCACCGGCACGCTCTATTGCTACTCCAAAATTTGGATTTTTTCTAGAGAAAACAATATCATGTACACGTTCCATATCTAACCCATTACCATCAGAATCTTTAATTGTATGCCAAGATTTTCCTGCATTCCACGTACCATAACTTACGTGCATATCTGGTGCCATAAACATCGTATTGGTATCCGTTGGGTGTATCCAAAACTCCTCGTTATAACCAGACATTCCTGGTCCAAAGTTATTCCATGTGATTAACGAATCTGAGTTTATCTTTTCTGTCTTAATTTTTTCAAAAAAATAATCTCTATTTTTCTTATTCTGACTACATCCCGTAGAAACAATTAAAATAGACACTAATAGTAAAATGTTAGTTTTCATAAAGAGTAAGATTAAGTTTTTTTCAAATCTATACAAGTTAATTACCCTTTAACAACACATATGTTTTTACTACTACAACATATAAACAACTAGACAATTTACCATACTACCTATTTAATCTATTTTAAAACAACCAAAACCATTTATGGTAGTATTATAGTAGTTTTTTTCCCTTAATATATTTCTCTTAGAGTAATTTTATTTACTAATTAATTAAAACTGGTGATGAGAAAATATCTAATATACATTCTATTTTACCCAATAAGCACGGTTAGTTCTTTTTCACAAACAAATATATTATTTATAGAATCTGATGACCAAAGTAACCAAGCCATTGGAGCATACGGCAATACGTCTATGGTTACACCAAATTTAGATAAGCTAGCAAAAGATGGTACTTCTTTTACTGCAGCATACAATATGGGTTGTTGGTCTCCGGCAGTTTGTATTCCAAGTAGAACTATGCTTATGTATGGTAAGTACTTATGGAAATCACAGAAAATAAATAAACAAAATGCTCCTAAATCATTCCCTGAAAAGTTGCATGATAACGGTTACCACACCTACATAACTGGCAAATGGCACGCAATGGGGAAAAATGTAAAAAACATTTTTGAAGAAACAGGAAGTATACAGCCTGGACAGTTAAAAAAATATAACTCCCCTGCCGGACATATTACAGATATTACTGCTAATGAAGCTGTAAACTTTATAAAAAACTACAATAGTAAAAAACCATTTTTTGCATATGTAGCCTTTAATGCACCACATGTTCCTAGACAAACTACACAAAACTACTACGATTTATACCCAGCAGATAAGGTTGTTTTACCTCCAAGTGTTTTAGATAATACTCCATTAAATACTAATGTTAAATACCAATACACAAATAACCCTTTGAGTGCAAAAACAATGCAAAAACGTGTACAGCAAAATAATGCTATGGTAACACATATGGACGCCCGCATAGGCGATATTATTAGAACATTAAAAGAAAAAAAAATGTATGATAATACTATTATTGTTTTTACATCTGACCACGGAATTAACTTTGGTGAAAATGGCGTTGCAGGAAAAGTATGTTTGTATGAGCCTAGTGTAACCGCTCCTTTAATAATTAAAGGTCCAAATATAAAACCAAACCATAAAATTGCAGCTCGTGTTTACTTACAAGATGTAGTACCCACCCTATTTAATTTATTAAATATTACTAACACAGAGCCTACAGATTTTAAAAGTCTAATGCCATTACTTATGAACTCTAAAGAAACTAGAGAGTCTATTTACCTAGCTATGTTTAATGACCAAAGAAGTATTATACATAAAAATAATAAATTGATTTTATACCCAAAAACTGGTACTATAGAAATGTACAATTTAAAGAAAGACCCTTGGGAAATTAACAATATTAGCACTAAAAAAAAGCATTATAAATCTATTAAAGGTTTATTAATCAGACTTAAAAAATGGCAAATTAAAACTGATGACGAGACTGATTTAAGCATAATTTACAACAAGTATAGACACTGATATTTTGTTTTCTCTTTTTAAGTAAACTTTTAAAAAAATTACAATATGAAACTTAAAACCTATATACTAATACTACTGTTATGCTTCTGCTCTTATGTTAAAGCACAACAGCCCAATATAGTTTGGATAGTTTCTGAAGATAACTCTAAGCACTATTTAAAGTTATTTGATAAACACGGAGTAAAAACCCCTAACATAGAAAAACTAGCTAAAAAATGAAACACCTTTTCCTTCTTTTTTATCTTGGTTTTAGTTTATCTGTATATGCTAACGAGTATAATGTTATGAATTATGGAGCAAAAGCCAATGGCACAACCTTAGATACAGAAGCCGTACAAAAAGCTATTGATTTATGCTCTAAACAAGGTGGCGGAAAAGTTATAATTCCTGCTGGTAAAACAATACTTATTGGCACTATATATTTAAAAGATAATGTAACACTTTATCTGCAAAATGGCGCTGTACTTTTAGGCAGTCCAGATTACAAAGACTATACAACAGATACCCACAAAAATACTTATAAGAATGAACCTCATATGGACAGGTGTTTAATTTTTGCTGATGGAATAAACTCTTTTTCTATAGAAGGTAATGGAACAATTAATGGCAACGGTTTTCCTAACAATTTTACAAAAGAAAAAGGCGGTAGACCTATGATGTTACGCTTTCTTAATTGTAATAATATTAAAATTAAAGATGTAACGCTTATAAACTCTGCTTCTTGGACTTCTGCTTGGTTATATTGTAATGAAATTGTTGTAGACGGTATTAAAATTACTAGTAGAGTTAACCACAACGGAGATGGTTTAGATTTTGATGGTTGTACAAACGTACGTGTTTCTAATTCTTCTTTTAATACTAGTGATGACTCTATTTGTTTGCAAACATCTAGACCAGATAAACCTTGTAAAGACATTGTAATTAACAATTGCGTATTTACTAGTAAATGGGCAGCCATGCGCATTGGATTAGCTTCTAGAGGAGATTTTGAGTCCGTTACTGTAAGCAATTGTACGTTTCATGACATACAAGATTCTGGACTAAAAATACAAATGAATGAGGGTGGTGAAATGAAAAACATGATTTTTTCTAACATTGTCATGAAAAACGTTCCTAGACCTATTTTTATGACTTTCTGCCAACAAAGAGCTGGTACAGATACTCCTATGAAAATGCTTCCTATGAAGGCTATGCATTCTTTCTCTTTCAATAATTTTATTATCGATAATAAAGATTTAGATAAAAACTCTGCTATTTTTTTAACTGGTATGCCTAAAAATTACATTACAGACATACAGTTAAACAATATACAAATGACAGTTTCTGGTGGTGGAAATAAAACAGACGCTAATAGAACAGATATTAAAGAGTATACTTTAGAAACCTTAGGCAATTGGTGGCCAGAATTTAGTCTAGTTGGCACATTACCTGCTTCTGGCATTTATGCCAGACATATTAATGGTTTGTTTATAAACAACTTTTATTTACATACTGTTTTAGATGATAAAAGACCTGCTATTGTTTTAAATGATGTTCTACATTTTAATAGCAATTCTATTTTTTTAAACCGAAAAAAACAAACTATTAAAGACAATTAACTTAGGACTTAGTGCCCCTACAGAACTATCTGTAATATATTCAAAAAACAAGTGCTTAAACCAAAAATAAAACCTTAAACTAACTTAAATGAAATCTATTTTACGTGTAACTAAAAAAATTACATTACTACTAATTTTTATTTGTGTTGGGCAATCTTTTGCTCAAAAAACTCCGTTTTTTAAAGATGGACAAGATCCCAAACCTAACCATAAAAAATGGAAATTGGTAAAAAACATGTCTGATGAATTTAACGGCAAAAAAGTAAATGAGAGTAAATGGCAAATATCTGGTCAAGGATGGATTGGCCGTGCTCCAGGATTATTTTTAGCCGATAATATTAAGGTTAAAGATGGTAGCTTACAAATTACAACCACTATGTTAGATAAGCCCGTTACTAAAAATGGTAAAGTATACACCCATGGCGGTGGTTATGTTGGTTCTAGAAACGCAATGAAATACGGCTTTTACGAATGTAAAATGAAAGCCAACAAAACCTTTATGTCTTCTACTTTTTGGTTGATAAATGAATCTAGAGAACAAAATGGTTGTGATAAAAGGGTTACAGAACTAGACATACAAGAAACTGTGGGTCAAATTGTAAACAAAGCAGAATGGATGAAACATTTTGATGAAGCAATGAACTCTAACACACATAGTAGAAACATACCGGAAGGTTGTAACTTTGAAAAAGGCTCTGTAAAATCTAAAGGTAGTATTAACGGCAAAACATATGATGATTTTCATGTATACGGAGTGTGGTGGAAATCTAAAGATGAAATTTTATTTTTTATAGATGGTAATTTTGTCTCTAAAGTAAAGCCTGCAGCAGATTTTAATATAGATATGTATTTAAGAATGGTTGTAGAAACGTATGACTGGAATCCGGTTCCTGAAGATGGCGGAATGAACGGTTCTAAAGAAGAAAGAACTACTACCTACAACTGGGTAAGAACTTGGAAATTAATAGACACTAAATAATATGTATAAACTACTATTACATACTATAAAAATAGTACTAACTGTTAGTATTACTGCACTTACTTTTTCAGTTACGGCACAAACCAAAGTTTATGATGTTACAAAATTTGGAGCAAAAGGAGATAGTATAACTGTAAACACAAAAGCACTACAAAAGGCTATAGATAAATGCTCAAAAAAAGGAGGCGGAATTGTACATATTGCTAACGGCATTTTTATTAGTGGTACAATTATTTTAAAAAATAACGTAATTCTTAACATTAGCAAAAACGCAAAGTTAATTGGTAGCAACAACCCTTTAGACTATAAAAGCATAGATACGTTTACAGATGCCGTTGGCCAAGAAAGAGGAACTTGCTTAATTGGTGCAGTAGATGCTACAAATATTGGTATTACAGGCAGCGGAATTATAGACGGCAATGGCGCTTCTTTTTTAGCTAAAAACTTAGCTTTAAAAAAGAAAGAACTTGGCATTACAGATGTAAAATTTGGAACTAATCGTCCATTTTTACTACGCTTCGTAAGATCGTCCCAAATTACATTAAAAGATATTTACCTAAAGCAAGCTGCTGCTTGGGCTTGCCATTTTTATCAATCAGAAAACATAACAGTAGACCATATAAATATTTATAATCACGCTAATAAAAATAATGATGGTATAGATTTAGACTCTAGTAACAGTGTTGAAATAAAAAATTGCACTATAAATTCTGGTGACGATGCCATTTGTATTAAAGCAACAAGCACGTTACCTACACACAATGTTAAAATAAGTAATTGTACTTTAAAGAGTGATTGGGGAGCAATAAAATTTGGTACAGAATCTATGGGAGATTTTTACAATATAGCTATTAGCAATTGTAAAATATATGATACTAAAGGTGGTGGTATAAAAATACTTAGCGTAGATGGTGCCAACATATATAATATAATTATAGACAGTATAAAAATGACCAATGTAGATATGCCAATTTTTATGCGTTTAGGTGAGCGCCTAAATACATATAGAAACGCTAAAAAAAGAACTGTGGGTTCTATTAAAGATATTCTTATTTCTAATATAAATGCAACTAGTAGAAATTTAAAACAATCTAGAGTGTCACCGCCTTCTGGAATTTTTATAACGGGTACTCCAAATCATAAAATAACATCTTTACAACTACAAAACATTGCAATTAACTTACCTGGCGGTGGTTCTAAAGAAGATAAATTAATAGAGGTACCAGAAGATGAAAAAAGATACCCGGAATTCAACTTCTTTAATGTTTTACCTGCCTATGGTTTATATGCCAGACATATTAGTGAGTTAAAAACAACCAATGTTAGTTTTAAGCTTACAAATAAGGATTACAGAAACGAATCTTTAATAATAGAATAGCTTTAAATATGAAAAACTATAGTACACTATTAATTATAGGCTACATACTTATAACAGTAAATACCGTATGTGCGCAAAATTTTCCTTTTATATTACCTAAGGAAAAACCTAAACAACCGTTAAGCACTGCTATGCAACGTAATTACGATAATTACTTAGCGCCAAGACCAGAGGATAATGAGCTCTATACTCAGTTTAAATATACTAAAGTAGAAGGTTTAGATTATAGTAATGATGACGGTACAGTTAGCCGTAGAGATCCGTCTAAAATTATTTTTGAAAACGGAAAATACTATGTTTGGTATACACACAGAAAAACCGAAACACCTCCTAAAGGAGCTAAACAAGCTACAGAAACAATACCTTCTGCAGATTGGGATTTATCTGAAATTTGGTATGCTACCAGCTTAGATGGGTTTAACTGGGAAGAGCAAGGTGTTGCTATACCTAGACCTCCAAAACCAGAGTTGGGTCATAGGTCTGTGAGCACTGCAGATATTTTAAAATGGAAAGATAAATACTATATGTATTATCAAGGTTTTAGTGAAGCAAGTGGTTTACGAGGAGATGATTGTCCTGTATTAATGTCGTATGCAGATTCTCCTGATGGGCCTTGGACGGCAACTAACAAAATTGTAATTCCCAACGGTCCAAAAGATACTTGGGATCAATTCTCTATTCATGATCCTTACCCTTTGGTTTATAAAAACAAAATATACCTGTATTACAAATCGGACTTTGATGGTGATCCTAACTTAATAAGAATGCAAGGTTTAGCCACAGCAGACTCCCCTTTTGGTCCCTTTACAAAAAGTAAACTAAACCCTGTGCTAACATCTGGCCATGAAACTACTATGTTTCCTTTTAAAGATGGTATTGCAGCATTAACTATTAGAGACGGTAATGAGCATAATACGGTGCAATTTGCAAAAGATGGGGTTAATTTTAAAATTGCTTCTATGGTAGAAATGATGCCGGCTGCAGCAGGACCTTATGTACCTGATGCTTTTACAAATACTAAAAATGGTGTTGGCATAACTTGGGGATTATCTCATTTTACTAATGCCACTACATGGGATAAAAACCATGCTATTTTAGTGCGTTTTGATTGTGATTTGAGTCAGGCAATTAACGATCCTGAAATGAAAAAACACCACGTTTACCATAGACCAGAGGTGTACTTTAAACAAGCCTTAAGTAAAAACCAAAAAGAGCGCATTCTTAAAGAGAATAAAAAATTAACACAACAATGAAATGATGAATTTAAAATATATTCTTCTACTCGTAACCATTTTATATCTAAACAATAGCTATTGTCAACCTAAAAAAGACAAACCCAATGTACTAATAATTTATACAGATGATCATAGGTACTCTGGCGTACATACATTAGGTGGTGCAAATGTACAAACACCAAATATAGACGCTTTAGCAAAGGACGGCGTAGCTTTTGAAAACACATATTTAATGGGAGCTTTTACAGGTGCTACTTGCGTTGCTAGTAGAGCAATGTTATTAACTGGCACCAACTTATTTCAGTTACAAGGTGCAGGACATAACATACCTGTAGCAAATAAAACCATTGGAGAAGCGCTTAAAAATGAAGGCTACAATACACATATCATAGGAAAGTGGCATCAAGATGGAAACTCCTTAAAGCGTAGTTTTAATTCTGGTGATAAAATAATGGGAAAAGGAGTTTACTTAGTAGATCAATTTAGAATGCCTTTTTACGATTGGGATAAGGCTGGAGAATTTAAACCTAAAGATGCTTATTTATTGGTATATGATGCGAACGGAAAAATTGTTAAACAAGCAATTTCTAAGGATGAAAAAAGGGGACCTACTGCTACCGAAAAAAATGGTCCGCATACCTCTGAAGTTTTTGCTAATGAAGCCAGCAAATATTTTAAAAATTACAAAAATAAAAAACCCTTTTTTATGTACTTAGCTTTTCACGCACCACATGATCCGCGCCAAGCACCACAAGAGTACAAAAACAAATATAATGTAGATAAAATAGAACTACCTCCTTCTTATATGGCGCAACATCCTTTTGACAACGGACATATGTTTTTACGTGATGAAGAGTTGGCTCCCTGGCCTAGAACGCCACAAATTGCAAAACAAGAATTAGCAGATTATTATGCTATTATTACCCATCTAGATGCCCAAATAGGAAAAGTGATTGCTGCATTAAAAGAAAGCGGACAGTATGAGAATACTTTAATTGTTTTTTCTGGAGATAGTGGTTTAGCTGTTGGCAACCACGGCTTAATGGGCAAACAAAATGTTTATGATGAAGATGGCATACATGTACCATTACTATTTTCTGGCAATCTTATAAAAAACAAAGGAGCTCGTTTCAAGGCCTTCACCTATATACATGATATTTTCCCTACTATTTGCAATTTCACCAATACTACCATTCCAAGTTCTGTCTCTGGTAAAAGTTTACTACCTATAATTACTAATGAAAAAACTCAAGTCCGCAATTATACCTATCACGCATACAAGCAGTTTCAAAGAGCTTATAGAAAAGGTGATTTTAAACTCATTGAATATGTAAGAGCTAAAGATATAAATAAAAAAGATGGGGAATTTGTTGCTGGTTCTAGAGTTACGCAACTCTTTAAAATTACAACAGACCCTTGGGAAACCCAAGATTTATCATTTTTTCCGGAGTACAAAAATCTTTTAACTCAAATGAGGTCAGAAATGAAGATTAAAGCAGAAGAACTAGGTGATAAAAAAGAGAATGTTAACGGAGAAAAGTACGACTTCTGGGATTATTATTAGCCGTAATAAATCATAAAAAAGCCCAAACAATTAATTACTTGTTTGGGCTTTTTTTTAGTATAAATATCTATTAAATTTTAGTTTTCTCTCCTGAGTCTCTGTACTTATTATAAGTCGTAAAAAGGTTTTTTACTTTAGATGCATATTTAGGTGCATCTATTAAGTTTTGCTTTTCATTCTCCGTAATATTGGTATTTAGGTTAAATAATGCAACAGGTTTTCTAGTGCTATTAGTTTTATCTTTTTTATCAAAAGCTATAATTAATTTCCAACCGTCTTTAATAATTATTGCTTCTTTACCTGTACCAGATTGTGTTATCAAATAGGGATGTACTTTATTGTTTTTGTTGTCTCCTAATAAAATTGGCAATAAGTTAGCCGAATCCTTAACTTGATCTTCTGTTATATTTTGATTAGTTATAGCTGCCAAAGTAGCTAAAATATCTAAACCCAGTACTGGTATATTAGACACAGATTTTTCTTTTATAAAGCCTGGCCACGATGCTATAAAAGGAACTCTATGTCCGCCTTCATATGCTTGGTTTTTACCACCTCTGTAAATATCGTTGGATTTATGACCTGCCTGTATACTTTTCTTTTTTAACAAGCCTCCATTGTCTGATGTAAATACAATTACGGTATTATCATAAACACCTTTCTTTTTTAATGCCGCTACAAGCATTGCCATTTGCACATCTAACTCTTTTACCATATCTAAATGTTTAGATGGTGTTTCACCTGCAATTTTTTCTCCATTAAGTTTTTTAGTTGGTGTATGTGGTAAGTGCACAGCCAAGGAACAGTAATACATAAAAAAAGGTTTGTCTGTATCTGCGTTAGCAATATAATCTACAGCTTTATTTACTAGTAACGGCCCCATATTGTGTGGATCCCAATTGGTATCTCCTAAGCCTTCATCTTTATCTAAAGTAACCCCTTTTTTAGTCATATTCTCTTGTGAGATATAGCCAATTTCTGAGTTTTGTTCTAAAGGCATCCATTCTTGATTTTCATAAACTACATATGGCACGTTTTGTATACCTGCAGGAAAAGTTAAACTGTAGTCAAAACCATTATCTAAAGGCCCTTTACCTATTATTTTGCGTACATCTACATCTAGTTCTACTCTTTTTCTAGGAGACCTATAAATTTCTGTTGCGCTCCCTTTTCTTAAAAAATCCATTCCAAAACCCCATTTACCTAAAAAAGCTGTTTGGTAACCTGCGTTTTTCATTAATTTACCTAAAGTTAGCTGGTCTTCTTTTATAGGAGAGGGCTGAAAAGCTCCCCAAACTCCCCAAGGTGCATAACTACGGTAGCAGTTATTGCCTGTCATTACTGCATACCTAGAGGGTGCACATAATGCTGCAGGAGAGTGTGCATCTGTAAAAGTCATTCCATTTTTTGCTAAATTATCTATAGCAGGTGTTTTTACTACTATTTTATTAGAATGCATTTTTCTATAATAAGAAATATCTCCTACTCCTATATCATCTGCCAAAACAACAATTATATTAGGTTGTTTTTGAGCTGAAAGCTGTATTGTAAAAACAATAACAATTGTAAAAATTAATCTTTTATACATACTTGTTTATTTTAACATTAACCAATTTAGATTTACAATTTTGTCTGCTCCCCAAACAGATTTAAAAACAACTACAATATTATGCATTCCAGAAACGCTTTTTAACAAATCTGTTTCTATAGTTTCCCAATTGTTCCAACCTCCTGTATATTTTACAGGAAACTCTGCAATTAAATCTCCTTTAGGATTACCTAAACGTACCTCCATAGTACCTATTCTTTGTCCGCTTGCAACACGGGCAACTATTTTTTTAGCTGTACCATTTGCAAAATCTACATTATTAAAACTTACGTTACCCATCATTTTGGTTTCTGTAACCATCCAGCCTATTGGCTCATTACCACCAACAAAGTTGGTTGTTGCTCCACTAATACTACTGTACCTGTCTACTTGTATTTTTTCTCCTATAGTTGGTGCTCCTATACCTCTTAATGTAGGTTTTACACGAGCTATGGTTCCATCTTCTTTAAATGTCATGTAATCTGCGCGCATAGATCTTAATTTATTATAACCACTAATTTCCCACCAATGGTAAAACAATATCCATTTTCCTTTGTAATTTACAATAGAATGGTGATTGGTTCCATTACCTAGATTATCCATAATTTTTCCTCTGTAAACAAATGGCCCTAAAGGATTATCACTTGTAGCATAAGCAATTGTATACCCTTCGTTTGCAAATACATGTGCAAAAGTTAAATAATACATTCCATTTACTTTTATAGGAAAAGAACCTTCTTTATAACCTGCTGGTAAACCTTCTACTTTTATAGGTTTTGCAGCAACTTCTTTCATATTATCTTTTAAAGGTGCTACAAATAGTTTTTCTCCTCCTCCAAAATACAAATATGCTTTGCCATTATCATCTAACAATAATCCGGGATCTATCCCTTCAACATCTTTTATATACTTTTTTTCCCATTTAAAAGGACCAGTAGGACTCTTAGATGTACCTACTCCAATACGTCTAAAAGATGATTTATCTATTGGTGCTGCAGGATAATAATAGTAATATGTATCTCCTTTTTTTATACAATCTGGAGCCCACATACCGTAAGAATTTTTCTTTCCCCAAGGAACATTGTTCTGATCTAAAACAACACCATAATCTTTCCAAGTATTACCCCCTTCTAAAGAATACATATGATAATCTGGCATACAAAAATCTGGCGCTTGTACTCCTTCTTCTGGCACAATATCATGAGAAGGATAAACATATAATTTACCATTAAAAACACGAGCAGTTGGGTCTGCTGTAAATATATCTGTTACCAAAGGGTTTTGTGCGTAAGATATATGTATTGATGCTAAAAAACTCAGGATTAATAGAATGTGCTTCATAATTATTTATAGTTGATTTAATTGATTTTCTGTTAGTATATAGTAGAAATAAAAGTATTGAAAGTAAACTAGAGGTTTTTATTAACTAAAACTGTTTAAATACAGGCATTGCAACTCTACCAAAATTATTGCTTGCAAACTAGACACAAAAGCACATATGTTTTAGAAACTACTACTTATGTGTTTAACCTATTTATTGTTGTTTATAAACCCCCGGAAAGCTTGTTATTGCTGTAATTTTTAAATCTTTGTAATATACTTCTGCAGCTTCAGACTGTATTTGTATTTTTCCTTGGGTTACAGGTGTAACAATACCATTTTTTAAATAACGGGCATTTTTTACCCTGTTTACAACTTTACCATTTACAAGATGTATACTTTCTGCCCCTAAACAATAAATTTCTAATGTATTCCATTCACCATTTGGTTTTTCATATAAACCAGATTTACTTGCTTGACCAGACTCAAAACCAGCACCCCATTTTAATGGAACCAAATTAGCTTTAGGGTTATACTCAAAAAATGAATTTCCGTTTTTTGTATACTTTTTTTCTGCAGGCACATCTCCAAAAACATCTGTTAAAGCAATAAAATCTCCACAATCTCCTTCTTGCACCTGAAACTCTAAACTAGACATCCAAACATTCCAAAAAGCACCATGCGGACCTTTAGCATGGTATAAAATTCCGCTATCTCTCTTTGTGTACAACCTAGGCTCCCACTTTTTTTCTCCCCATCTAAATTGCACGCTTAAATGGTAATTACCATACTCTTCTTTTGTTGTTAGACCACCATAAATTTCACCTGTAATTTTTAAAACAGGAGTATTATTTTCTTTTATGATTGAAAACACATTTTTTGGATCGTTATTTAACCCAAGTGGTTTGCCTGTTTTTACATCTGTAAACTTCTCTACATCTAAATCTACAGATTTGTGAACAGCACCCATCCAAATTTCCCAATTAGATAAATTTTCATCAAACAAATAAATAGTTGAAGAATTAGTATTTCTAGTTACATCTGCACTTTTACAACTCAATAACAAACACATAAAAATGCTTGTTATCAATACATAAAAAGTTACTTTTTTAAAACACTGTATCATCATACTAAAAAAACTTTTAAAATTAAAAAAGCCAAGATTATATAGTTATAAAACCTTGGCTCTCTCTTACTTCAAACAATTTAACTACATTTCTAACTCAATAACGTATGCAAAGTCACCTGGTTTTTCTTTAGGCATAATAACCTTTAAGCCACCTTCTTCTTGGCTCCACTTTATTTTTTCTTTACTACCCAATACTCTTGCATTTGTAATATTTAGATCCTTAGCATAAGTAGCTTCTTTAGCTAAAGACTCTATGGTTACAATACCATCTTTAGGCCAAGCCAATACAATAGCATAAAGCTTATTTTCTTTTGTTGTAAACCTAATATCTTTAGAGGATAAGTCTTTATTATTGCCTTCAGAGTGATGACCCTTTTTTACTTCTGTAGGTCCTTCTCCAAATGTTTTCCAATATTTGGTATCATAAATAGCTTCTCCATTTACTGCCAACCAATCTCCTATTTGTAATAATATTTCTTTTTGATCTTCTGGTATAGTACCATCTGATTTTGGACCAACATTTAATAAAAGATTACCATTTTTACTAACAATATCTACCAAATCATCTACTATCTGATTTGCTGTTTTAGACTCCCAGTTAGAAACATAACTCCATGAGTTTTTGCCTATAGAAGTATCTGTTTGCCAAGGCAATTTTCTTATACCTGGAAGTTTTCCTCGTTCTAAGTCATAAATAACAGTGCCCTCTGGAAAAGCTTCGTGCGAAAAGTTTTTGTCTTGTAACACAACTTCTTTTCCCCACTCTATTCCTTTATTATAGTAATAGGCTGCTAATTTTGGTCTTTGATCTGCAAAATCTGGAATATCTAAATAAAAATCGAACCACATAATATCTGGTTGGTAACTATCTATAATATCTTTGGTTCTTGCCCACCATATTTCTTTAAATTCTTTAGATACTGGCTCCTTTAAATTTTTACCCTTAGTAGAGTATAAATCTGCATACGCAGGATCTGTAGTATCAAAATGATCTTTTTTATTAAAAAATGACCAATTAAAAGCAAAATGAGAAGATGCACCCATAATCATCCCTTTTTGTCTTCCTGCCTTAAATAATTCCCCTAAAATATCTCTTTTAGGTCCCATATCTACAGCATTCCAACGAGTAACATTAGATTTATACATTGCAAAACCATCATGATGTTCTGCTACTGGAATTACATATTTAGCTCCAGATTTTTTAAACAAATCTATCCATTCGTTTGCATTAAAATTTTCTCCCTTGAACATAGGGATAAAGTCTTTGTAACCAAATTCTTTTTGGTCTCCCCACTCTTTTTTATGATGTAAATATACATCTGAAGGACCTTTTTGACCTGGTTTTAATTGTGCAGAAAAAGTAGCCGTATCCATATACATTTTACGAGGGTACCACTCTGATGAATATTCTGGTACAGAATAGGGTCCCCAATGAATAAAAATTCCAAATTTCTTTTCATTAAACCAAGTTGGGTCTTTGTAATTCTTTTTTATAGATTCCCAATTTGCCTCGTAAACAGGTTTTGTTTCTTGGGCTACTTCTTTCTTTTCCTTTTTGTCTGCACAAGACAAAATAGCTAAGGAAACAATAAAAAAGCTAAGTACTTTATATTTTCTATA
Source organism: Cellulophaga sp. 3_MG-2023 (assembly GCF_030546975.1). Classification (NCBI taxonomy): domain Bacteria; kingdom Pseudomonadati; phylum Bacteroidota; class Flavobacteriia; order Flavobacteriales; family Flavobacteriaceae; genus Cellulophaga; species Cellulophaga sp. 3_MG-2023. Next base: position 81,550 of record NZ_JAUOPS010000006.1, on the reverse strand, counting down.
TTTCATAGTCAATAGATCTTAAAGGTTGTTCTAATTATCTATAGCGAAATTCCAATTATCCTGCTAAAAGCATTAAAACGTATGTTTTTTATAGTAGACCAAATGTCTAATTCGTAGTTTTTACACCTTTTTAAGCCTAGAAATTAGTATACAATCTGCTTCTCCTGCCCACGGAGACCTGAATTTGCCCGGTTTATCTATAATTATTTCTTTTGTAAACTCACCTGTCAATGTATTAAACCATTGTACGGTTCTACTTTCTTCTTTCTTTTTTAAAAATGCAGCATCTATGCCGTAGTTTTCTTTGTGTATATATAACAAAACAGTGCCTTTATCATCTGTTAAGTTATAACCACTACCGTTGTGCCAAGGAGTTGGTTTCATTTTATGAAACTGAAACTTACTAAACAGTTTTTGCATATGATTAAAGTATATAAACTTTGGCCTATAAAACTCTTTAGGTTGCTCAAAAGGGTTATAAATAATTACATTCCATGAGGTTCCTTGCCAGTAATACGTTGTATAAACACCTGCAAACAAACACATATAATTACGACGTAAACAGGTTTCTGCATTGGTATAGTCTCCTGTAAAAACAGTATACGGAGATTCTTCATAACCCCCGTGTTCTATATTAAATATGGGTTTGTTTTTAAATTTTGTTTTGGCCTCTAACATTTTGTTGTAAATATTGTGCGACCAATTTTGGGAAGAAATAAAATCTACCTTGTCTGGAAAATTAGAACAGTATTTATAATCATGTACAGACACCAACCTGTTGTATTTGTCATTTGCTTTTAACCTATCTATTCTTCCATGAATATAATCTTCATCTGCTCTGCCATAATACAATGCTTCTTTAGATATATCCCAAACAATATTAGGAAATGCTTGGTAGCGTTTTATCACATAATCAAAATACATATTATCTGCTGCTGTATTCATATCTGGCCAAGCAACTAGTTTATTCCATACATAAATCATTAAATGGGCTGCTATACGCTTGTCATGCATTAAACTAATTGTACGGTCTAGTTTTTTAAAAAAATCAGGGTTTAAAGATGTATAATTAGGCGCTTCATTATTTCCTAAAAAAGGAAAAATATCTTTTGGACCACCAAATTCATGCTTTGGATACTCTTTTAACTTGTCATCCTTTTTCCAACTTACATCATAAGAAAACACATTCATAACCACTTGGTTAAATCCGTTTTTACTTAAAAGATCTAAAAGATGGTTTGTCTTTGGAGTCCCATTTTTATCATGATAATCTAAAGCATAAAGCCAGTCACACTCAAAAGCTAGTAAAAAGTAAGGAGTACCATCTTCATAATAAAAATTTTGAGGATCATTTTTATGCACTATTATACCTCCGTGGTTATTGCCTACTGCATCAGAAACAGACACCTTTCCTGTTTTATTACTTATTTGTTTTATGTCTCCTTTGGTTGTAAAACTCCAATTACCTTTTAACGAGCTAGAAAATCTAATTACCCACTCTTTATTACCATTGTAAAAGCCAGGTACTTGTTGTACAGTACCATTTGTATGGGTAAAAACAGCATAAAAATTAGCGGTATAAGGAGTTGATATTTTTTTGTTTACTGTAAATGTAATATCTAAAACCTCCCACTTTGGAATATTAAAAACAGTGTTATACGTATAGTTTTCTTTTTTAAGTTGACCAGTTGCTGTTGTAAAAGTTAACAAACTAACAACTATTAAAAGCCTTAATACATTTTGCATAACAGTGTTTTTTGTATGTTCATCATTTTAATTATTAGTCATTCCAGTGTTCATCTATCACTTTTTGTATGTGCGGAAACTTACTACCATCTTCCTCATTTAAACTTTTACGCTTGGTTTTTAACTGCTTTTTAAGTTCTTTAATTATGTCTTTATAGGCAGGGTCATTATAGGCATTATTCATTTCTTTAGGATCTTTACTTAAATCATAAAACTCCCAAGCAGCTGGTGTATCCATATCAAACTTATTACCCCAACTTTTTTTGTTCCATGTTGCGTTAGGGTCTTTGGTGTCTACCCAATATTTACCATAAAAGAATATTAGTTTATATTGTTTTGTTCTAATACCAAAGTGAGCAGGATTTGCGTGTGCATGTGCCATATGCATCCAATACCTATAATAGGTAGATTGTTGCCAACCTTTTGGCTCTTTACCTGTTTCTAAAATTGTTTTAAAACTATTTCCTTGCATTTGTTCTGGAGCTGTACCGCCTGCCAAATCTATTAAAGTAGGCGCAAAATCTGCATTGTTAATTATAGCATCTGTTCTGGTACCTGCCTTTATTTTTTCTGGATAACGTACAAAAAATGGCATACGCATAGACTCTTCATACATCCATCTTTTATCAATATAATCATGTTCTCCCAGCATAAAACCTTGGTCACCTGTGTACACAATTATGGTATTATCATACAAACCTTCGTCCTTTAAAAATTTAACCAACCTGGCTACATTATCATCTACCCCTTTTACACAACGTAGATACCTTTTTAAGTATTCTTGGTACGTTTTATGTGTATATTCTTTATCTGTAATATCCAAAGAAATACTTTTTGCTGCATCAAACTCTGGATTAGATATTTTTGTGTACTCATCAGACCAAATTCTCATTCCCATACTCCTAACAATATTTCTTTTAGATACTGATGAGCCAACTACACGCAAAAGAGAATCATTTGCCCCTCTGGTAGCTATAGAACCGTTATTACCATTTTCATATAAACTTGCAGGTTCTGGAATATATGTGTTTTCTAAATAATCTTTATAACGAGGCGCATACTCAAAATCGTCATGAGGTGCTTTGTAATGATGCATTAAAAAAAATGGTTTGTCCTTGTTTCGCTTATCTTTTAACCAAGCAATAGTTAAATCTGTAATATTATCACTAGAATGTCCTTTTGTTTGTATTCTGTTTTTTGGCCACTCTTGGTCTCCTTGTACTATAAATTCTGGATTATGGTATTTACCTTGTCCTGGCAATACCGCATAATAATCAAAAGTAGCAGGCTCATCTTCTAAATGCCATTTGCCAACCACTGCAGCCTCATACCCTAACTTTTTCATTTCTTGTGGTAAATATTGCCTTTCTGGCGGTATGTGACCTTCTAAATCTAGTACACCATTTGCCTGACTATATTGTCCTGTAATCATAGTTGCTCTACTTGGAGTACAAATAGAATTTGTAACAAAACAATTATCAAAAATAATACCTTCATTAGCAATTTTATCTAAGTTAGGTGTTGGGTTTAAACTAGCCAACCTACTGTTATAAATACCAAAAGCTTGTGAAGTATGGTCATCTGCCATAATATATATTATGTTTGGTTTTTTGGTTTCTATAGCTATTTTTTCTTTTTCGCTACAAGAAATAATAGTTGCTATAAATATTGAAAAACAAAATAGCTTTTTAAACATTGTTAGTAGGTTTTAGTTTGATAAAATAAAAGCGCTAATTAAAGCGCTTTACAAAAGTTACATTTTTTTTAGTAATAAATAATAACATATGATTTTATGAATAAAACATATGATTAATACATTTAATCTGCTTTAACTGGTTTAAAAATACGAATCCAATCTACTTTAAAAGTATTGTTTTCTTTATTAGCCAATTCTGTATCAGATGGTGTAATGTTTTTATCGGATCTCCATGTTTGATCTTCTGCATTAATTATAATATCCATTGGTTTGCTTAAACCTTTGCCCTCTGCAAAATTATTAGGGTCTATCATATCTTCACCAGAAGTTGTTCTTACCAATTTTCCGTTTATATAATATTCTAAATGAAAAGGATCTCTCCAGTACACACCTACTCTATAAAAATCTTCTCTCCACAACGTACCAACCTCATCTTTGTACCAACTACCTGCATCTGTTGGTTGGTAATCTTGAAAAGGTTCTCTAATAAACATATGATGGCTTAAATGAATACGCTCTGCATACCAAGTTTGGTCTGCCTGTGCTAACTCTGAGTAACTAGCTCCGTAAGCCTCTACAATATCTATCTCCTGTGTATCATCTGAGCTTAAAAGCCAAACATCTGATGCTAATGTAGTATTTGCAATTTTTACATTTGCCTCTATGTACACTGGGTAAATTACTTGTTCTTTTGAGGTTATACAACCTAAATGAATTTTGTTTGAGTTTGGCACCCTACTAGCTACCATTTGCAAGTAACCATCCTTTACTAAAGAGTGGTCTCTTCTCCATTCAGTTAATCCTGGTCCTGCCCATTGGTTATGGTAAAAATCTGTCCATTTAGCATCAAAATCTACTCCTTTATTATCTGCAGGTGCTTCATAATCAAAATTATCTGATGTCTCTTGAAACTCCCAAACATTACCCTCTCCTGCATCTGCAGGTACTGGTATGGTTTGCCAAGTTACTTCTGGTTCTTCTTCAGCTTCTTCTACGGGTTTATCTGGATTTTCTACTACCTGCTCATCTTCTGCTTTATCTATAGAGCTGCTATTGCTACATGAAACCACATAAAAAAATAAGAAGAGTATTGTTGCTTTAAATTTTATCATTGTAAATTAGTTTTAGCCAAAATTGTAGAATGCTTATGGTTTTTACACAAAAAAAAACTGTACAAAAAATAGACAACGCCCTTTTTTAAGCATAAAAAAGGCCCTACTTTGTAGAGTAGAGCCTTATTTTTAATAAATTATTTTTTATGGTCTTTCATCTACTTCCATAATTCTAATATCATCAAAATATATAACACCCATACCATTGTGTCTTAAATATATTTCATAATCACTAGCTGTAGTACCTGCAGTAAACCTTTGAGCAGGACTTACAGTAACCCAAGTATCTTCTGCCGCTGTGGCAACTACGTTATTCCAAAACTGAAATGCAGTTTCTCCGTCTTTCTGTATCCAAGGTCCATTCATATTTATTACTGCACCGGCTTGCTTATATATTTTATATTCTAACTGATAAGTTACCCCTGCTGTTAATGAATATTGGTCTACAATATTATGAAACCCAGACCAAGCACCAGATTGTGCTGCATCTACTTTTATACTGTATTGACCACTAGCAGCTTGTTCTGTTGATGGCGCTACAGTTGTAGTTGGTAAATTATCATCTTTAGTTGTCCAGTTTACTCCACCATCTTCAATGTCATAACGTACTGCTTCATGTTGGTACATTTGAACAGGCAAATCTGTAAACGCTGCTGGTATACGAGTATCTGTAGACTCTAAAGTTCCATTACCATCATAAGAAATTGTAATATCATCAGATCTGTATATTGGATCCTGTAGTTTTATTTCTAAAATAGTAGCATTAGAAGAGTTTAAACTAATTGTTGAAATTGTAAAAGGTGAGCCATTTACATTTACAGTAAAAAAGGATTTCTGATCTGCAAAAGGTTTAAATTCTCCATTATATGGTATTTGTATAGTTTGGTTTTCTAACTCTACCAAATCACCAGCAACCTCAAAAGGTAATGATGATGGCACCACATTTATTGTAGCTGCAATATTATATCTGTCATAATCTGCAGGTATAGTTTCTCCTTGCCTACTAATATTTAAAGATGCTTTAAAAGATCCTAATTGATTTAATTGTACAACTGCAAGCGAATCTGTGCTTGTGATATCTCCTATTTGCCATGACCTTGTATTAGGACGACCAATAGTGGTAACATCTACAAACTCTAATTCTGACCCTGCTTCTACGGTAATTACATCACTCTCTAACTCATGAGGAACAACTACGCCGTTTTGACGAATTAGTATTTGCGGTACAATGGTATCATAAACATCTACCACAAAAGTAGTATCTATAACCCATTTGTTACCTACTTCTTTTGCTGGAAAAACAAAACCATCTGCCCCTTTAAATTCTACGTATTCTTTAAACTCATTATAAAGATTTACCTTTTTTAAACCACCTTCTGTAAATAAAACATGTACTGTTTTATCTTTACTTTCTAAAGACTGTGGCTTAATAATAAACTCATCATAAATAGAATCTTTACGGGTTATTGGCCCTTTTAAAAAAGCACTTCCTTGCTCTATTGTCCATTTATGTGATATTTCTCCTTGAGATAAATCTGAAAATGAAGCAAAATCATTTACACTAACACTAACTATAGTATCTCTAAAACCACTTGTATACCAAGATACATCTGAGAACGAATTAGGAGCATCATAATCATCACTATTACACGCTGTGATAAGCGATATAATTAATGCTATTAAAATTAATCTATTATTCATAATATCTTTTTTTAGTTATTCAAATTTGGATTAGCAGTAACTTCACTATTTGGTATAGGATAATATCCGTGTACACTCTCATTATAATTTACTGCAGCTTGTGCGTAATCTATAAATGTAAAACCATTAGCAATAGGACTTTCTCCTTCTTTTAATATAGAACCCCATCTTGTTAAAGGTTTACCTTCTTTGTCTATAAAAGGATAATTATCTGCCCAATATCTTCTTTGACTTAGATCTTGGAAACGTTCTTTTAGAACTCCCCAACGTCTTAAATCTAAGAAACGAGTTGCATGTCCTTCTTCAGATAACTCTAATGGTCTTTCTACATACATTAAATGCTCCATTAAAGTTTTTGCATCATACGCAATATCATCATGATCTGCTCCTGGATATGTACCAGAACCATTAGGGCCTATTAGTTTTAAGGCAGAACGGTGTCTTACCTCGTTTACTAAAGCCATAGCCTGTTCTACTCCTGCGTCATTTGTACCTCCTTTAATTAAACACTCTGCCAACATTAAATAAACATCTGCTAAACGTACCAAACGTATGTTTAAGCCAGAACGTGTATTAGGTACAATATCACTCTCTGTATTTACAGTTGCCCAATTTGTGTATTTTCTAAAATAAGCTGTTTCTTTATTATTAAATACAGTTGCGTCTGCTGTAGATAAACCTCCGTAATAAGGAGTATCCATATCATCTACCACCGCAATAGAATAAGATGCACGCAGTGAGTAAGACCTTGGTCTCATTAAAGTAACAGGATCACAACCTTCTTCACCGTCTTCACAAGGGACAAAATTTCTTGGGTCACTCATATCTAATTCCTCATTTTTATAAGCCAATTGCAACCATGCACTTGGCATAGAAGCTCTATAACCTCCTAAATTTCCTGGTGCAAATATTCTACTTAAAATATTAGATACGTTTTGACTATCATAAGGGTTTAACTCTGATTTAAAGTTAATAGAGTAGCTAACCTCTAAAATAGATTCTGAATTAAACTCACCTGCTTCAGAAAAATTATCTCCTATGTTATCTACAAGGGCTCTACCGTATTCTCCGTTAGTTATAATATCGTTAAAATAAACTTCTGCTGTTGTATAATCTTCTTCATACAAATAACTTCTTCCTAGTTCTGCCGCTGCTGCAGCTGCGGTTACACGACCAACATTAGAGTTACCATCCCAGACTGGAGGTAAATTTTCATACGCAAATTCTAAGTCTGCTAAGTAAAAAGCTTTAACCTCACTTGCAGAGCTTAATGGTTGGTAAAAATCACTTTCTGCTTCTGGAACAAAATCAAAAATTGGAACACTACCTTGATTATACATATTGTATAAGTAACTGTAAGATATGCCTCTAAAAAATTTAGCTTGAGCAATAATTTGTGTTGCAAAATCTATTTTATCTTGGTCCTTATAGGTTGCTATTAACCTTTCTCCGTTTGAGATAACTTGGTTTGATCTAAAAATAACAGTATAAGTTGCAGACCATTTATTTCTAATATCATTTTCTGCATCATTAAAAGTTTGCAGATAAAATGAATTTTGCGTGTTTGGCCTACCAAATCCTGGCCAACTCATATCTGATCTATGATTGTCTGATACTACATTAAAAATACTTGTATTTTTAAAAGCGTTATATACAGCAGTTAAACCTCCATTAAGATCTACATTATTTTTCCAGAAACTACCTGTAGATAGCTCATTAGGATTGGTTTCTTCTAAATAATCATCTGAACATGCTGTACTGCATATAACACACAGTAAAGCAACAGCTATTTTGTTAACTATTAATTTTTTCATTTCTAGTTCTTTTTTTATTAAAATTTAAATTCAATACCAGCTCTGTACTGTGTGCTTATTGGATAAACACCTGCATCAATACCACGAGTACTTAATCCGTCATTTCCAATTTCTGGATCAAAACCATCATAACCTGTAATAGTTAATAGGTTATCTGCTGCTATGTAAAATCTTAATTTATTAATATTAAGCTTATCATTTAATTTTTTAGGTAAAGTATACCCTAGAGTTACATTTCTTAATCTTCCAAAACTTCCGTCTTGCAGCCAGTAATCTGTATATCCTCTATAATTAAAATGATCTCTGCCTCTATCTGCAGGAACAGTTGAAGTTGGATTTGAAAGTGTCCATTGATGAACTAAGTCTTGGTGCGTACCTTGCTTATATGCGTATGCTTTACTACCATTAATAATTTCTCCTCCTATTGCTGCATACCAATTCATAGAAAAATCTATATTTTTATAGTTAGCATTTAGGTTTAAACCTAACTCATACTCTGGAGCTCCACTACCTTTATATACTCTATCATCTAATGTAATTTCTCCATCTCCAGCATCGGCTATACCGTCGTTATTTGTATCTACTGTTGGCTGATCTACATACCTAAGATCTCCTAAATTTGCAGTAGGGTCTAACTGTCTGTACTCATCTAGTTCTGCTTGTGTTGTTACCAGTCCATCTGTTTCTACTAAAAAGAATGCACCAGCTTCATACCCTTCTCTAAGAGCTGTTACTAAATCTTCTCCTGGTAAACCTGGAGCTACTTGACTACCTCCTAAAAATGAAAACTTATTAGAATCACTCATTCTTGTAATTCTATTTTCATTTTTAGAATAGTTAGCTGAAACGTTCCAACTAAACTTTCCTTTGTGTTTGTAACTAGCACTCCATTCTGTACCATAGTTACGCATATCGCCAACATTTAATATTACGCTAGAGTTGTTACCTCCACCAACAGTTGGTGGCAAAATAACAGGAAACAGCATATTTGTTCTAGACCCGTCATAAACCTCACTAGTTAGGGTAAGTTTATTATTAAAGAAACCGAACTCCATACCAAAGTTCTTCTCTATTTTCTTCTCCCATTTTGCTTTAGGGTTTTTAAATGCTTCTTGTATAGCTCCTAAAACCAATACCTGATCTGATCCCGTACCAAAAACATAATCATGTCCTAACCCTATAGTTGGTGCTGTACTATAATCTAAAATACTTTGGTTACCAGTTGTACCATAACTAAATCTCATTTTAAAGAAATTGAAAGTTTTTCCAAAAACTTTATCCCATCCTTCTTCGTCTGATACAATCCAAGCTGCAGATGCAGAAGGGGCATATATCCATCTATTTTCTTCAGAAAAACGACTAGTACCATCTCGCCTTAAACTGGCACTTATTAAATATTTACCTTTATAATCATACTGTAAACGTCCAAGCATACCAATTAACGTATTGGTTCTATCTTGCCCATAACCATTACCCGTTCCTACATTAGCATCTAACGTTGCACCATTTAAGTTGGTAACTTCATTATTAAAAAGATCAAACTTTTGAGCAAAGAAAGAATCGTAAGTGTATTTTTCTGCACTTAATGCTCCTACTAAAGTTACATGGTGGTCTCCATATGTTTTATTAAAAGTTGCTATACCATCTATAGTTGCACTAGTAGATCTATCACTTTGGTTATACACACCAGATCTTACTTGTTGAGGAATTAAATCTCCCTCTACAGAATATGCTGTAAATAAAGGATTAATTCTAACACGTGTATTGTTAGTTCTGCTTATTGAAGCTCTTGTTGTAAGTTTTACACTAGAAAGTAGTTGATGATCTATTTGCATACGAGCATCAAAATTATCTCCATTTCTAACATCAGACTGCTTAAGCTTTGACATTAAAAAACTTAAGTTAGTTGCGTCATTACTATTTGGTGCACCTGCACTATCATCTACCGTTGGTGCACTAGGGTCTATAAGCTGTTGATAAGGTTTGTACCTATACCCATCTAATAGTATTTGCCATGGTGTATACTCTTGCTCATCAGTTCTTAAACCTATACCAGTTGTAAATGTCCATTTGCCCTTTTTGTATGTTGTATTTGCTCTTACATTTAATCTTTCTAGACCTGAGTTGATTAAAGAACCTTCTTGATCAAAATAATTTACAGATACATTAAAGCGTAATCCTTCTTTACCTCCAGAGATATTAAGATTATGATTTTGAATTAAAGCCATATCATTCTGAAGAATATCCATTAAGTTAGTGTTATTGGTAAAATCATAACGGTTTTGCTCTAGTGTTGTAAAAGAGTTATTGGGAAAAGTGCCGTTAATATTATTTAACCTTACAAACTGACTGTACATAGAATCTTCAAAATTCATTAAAGGCACACTAGATACTATATCTTGTGCTCCCATATAGCTGGTAATACCAATATCCATTTTACCAACTTTACCAGATTTTGTTGTAATTAAAATTACACCAGCAGAACCTCTTGTACCATAAATTGCGGCAGAAGCTGCATCTTTAAGTACATCTATTGTCTCTATCTCTGCTACACTTAATTGCGGGTTACCATCTTGTGGTATACCATCTACAACATACAATGGTGAATTACTTCCAAAAACAGAGTTAATACCACGAATAAGTATTACAGCATCTGATCCAGGTTGTCCACTACTAGAGGTTACATTTACACCTGCAATTTGCCCTTGCAGTGCACTACCAACGTCTGATGTAGATATTTTTTCTATATCTTCTGCCTGTACTTGTGCAACAGCTCCTGTTACTTCTCTTTTCTTTTGTACACCATAGCCAATAACTACCACTTCTTTTAACGCCTCTATGTCTTCTTTCATAGCAACGTTAATGGTGGTTTTTGAACCTACTTTAAGTTCTTGTGCTAAATAACCTATGTAGCTAAATATTAGTACACTATTAGGTTCTGCCTTTATTTCGTAATTGCCATCAAAATCTGTAACTACACCATTAGTAGTTCCTTTAACAACCACACTTACTCCTAAAAGCGGTTCACCGTCTCCGGTAACACTACCTTTTACGGTTTTTGTTTGCGCTTGAACCAAACCAAAGCCTATAACAAAAAAAAGAATAGTTAAAAAAGCTTTATGTCTAGACTTAACAAGTAAATTGAATTTCATTTCCATAATTGTTTTTTAAGTTTAGTTACACAAATGTTGATTTTATTTACTTTAAGCGTAGTAACAAATGTTTTTTTAAGTAAAACATATGTATAAAATCTTAAAAAAGTGTTAACTAAAACGTCCTGAAGGTAGCAAAATGGTTGATATTATATTATTTTGATAATAAAACAAGACTTAGAATGTCAATTTAAAAAAATTAAGTTAATTTTTATTTAAATTGATAATCTAACAAAAAACCACCATAAAACTTAAGTAGAATTAATAGTGGTTTTTGTAAAAAGTGAGTTTTTTTTTAATAGAATTCTATTTTGTAAACAAAGGCATAGTTACCTACTTTGTTTTTTAATGGCTGTATTACCAAACCCATTGCCGTTTGCTCCCAACTAATATCTTCTGTGCTACCTAAAAGTTGTATCTGTTTTATTTTTTGATTTTTATTTGATAAAGATTTTATAACAACCTCATCCTTTGGCCAATCCAAAACTGTAGCGTATAATACATCGTCTTTTGTTGTAAAACGAATGTCTTTTTCTGTATTGTCTTTATTTTTATGTTCACTTAAGTGTCCCTCTACAACTTCTGCAGGCCCTTCGCCATATATATCCCAAGTTCTTGTACCATATATAGCTTCTCCGTTAACTTTTAACCAAACTCCCATTTGTAACAAACGTTCTTTAACCTCTGCAGGAATTTCTCCTTCTGCTGTTGGTGTAATATTTAATAAGACTGCACCATTTTTACTCACCACATCAACTAAAAAATCTACAAGTCTGTTGGTTGTTTTGTAATTAGGATTTTGAACATTACTCCAAGATTTCCAATCTATAGAGTCATCTGTTAGCCAGGTAAAATCTTTTTTATCACTCATTCTAGAGCGTTCTAAATCTAATACTGCAGAGCCTACTGCTAAATCTTTAAATTTATAGGTTACAACAACTTCCTTGTTATTTTTTAATCCTTGGTTATAAAAGTTTGCTAAAAATTGTTTTCTATAATCTTCATCAATAATGTCCATTTTATTATCAAACCATACAATGTCCGGATCGTATTTAGTTGTTAACTCTGTTAACCTATTTAACCACTCTTTATTAAAATCATTATCTGGTAACGGATTTGTTGGTTTATTTGCCATTACAAAAGTTCCTTTAGGAACTTTTGGTCCGTATAAACCACTAAAATTGGTAGTATAAGCATCTGTATTTTTATCCCAAGTTGGGTACCAGGCATATAACCAGTGGCGGTGATAAGTTGTTATAAATTTTAAACCACGTGTTTTTATGGCTTTTTCCATAGCCCCAACAACATCTATTTTTGGACCTTTATCTTTGGCATCCCAAGTGGTTAACTTACTATCCCACATTGCAAAACCATCTGCGTGTTCTGCAATTGGCCCTGCAAATTGTGCGCCTGCATTTACAAATAAATCTGCCCAAGCATCTGCATTAAACTTTTCTGCTTTAAACATTGGTATAAAGTCTTTATAACCAAAAGCATCTAAGCTACCATATGTTTTTTTATGATATTTATTTATCGGATGTCCATCTACGTACATCCATCTAGAGTACCATTCATTCATATATGCAGGTACAGTGTATGGTCCCCAATGAAAATATATTCCAAATTTTAAATCTTTGTACCACTCTGGAACCTTATATTTTTGTAGTGATTCCCAATCTGCAGTATATTTATGAGTAGTTTTTGGAAGCTCAGTTTTTATTTTCTGAGACGTACACCCCATAAGTAGTAAAACCAAATAAGCACTTAGTAATATTATTTTTTTCATAGTAGGTTGCAATTCCTTGGTGTTATAGTCCTATAACTATTTTAGGGATTTCTGCTGCGTCATATTTTTCTAAATCTTTCTGTTCTATACTAGTTTGCCAAACATAAGCAAATTTTAAATTTTCCATTTTAGAAAATATCTCTAAGCTTTTAGAGGTAATTTTAGTACCAAATAAGTTTACACTGGTCATATTTTTTAATTCTAAAAGATGAGTAATAGCATTATCTGATATTGGGTTACCACTGAGTTTCAGTTTTTGGATATTAGTAATTTCACTTATAATCTTAACACTTTCGTCTGTTACTTGATTATTTTCTAAAGATAGCCATATTATATTCTCTTTAATTGGTAGTAGCTTTTCTAGTTTTTCTTTCAACTCATTTTCTTGTCCGGCAACTACTGTATTTGGGGCCAATACTACTTCAAACAAATTAGACTCAAAAACCAGTTCTCTAATTTTAAAACCTTCTTTTTCTATACTAGATATTAACTCACTACTAACTTTACCTACCGTTGGTAAAGTCTCTGTATTATTAGTAGCAGCACTAAAACCTAGCATTGTACTTGCTATTGCTGTAATATTATCTGGGGTTTTTACATTTGCAACTTTAGTTTTAAAACCTGCATTAGAACTATTTATCCAGTATGTTACAATTGCTATTTCTTCTTCAGTTAAAGGAGTTTTGCCTTCTGGTGGCATAAAATCTTCACTGTGAGGATCCAATAAAACCCTTTTTACCAACTCAGACGCATCTGCATTACCCGGAACCAAAATAGCCCCATTTTTACCACCGCTGTGCATAGACAAACTATCTACCAAAGATAATCCTCCCTTTTTTTTACTATCGTTATGACAACTAATACATTTATTCTCTAAAATTGGTGCTACTAAATGGCCATAAACCTCAGCATCTTCTACCTTAGTAACTGCTGCTAATTCTGTTTTTTCATTGGTATTAAATGGTGCATATTTTACCAAATAATCACTTCCATGGGTAAGGTTACCTCCATAATGACCCGTTACACTTATAACAATAACAAGCAACGTAAGTGCTGCTATATTGGGTTGTATTTTTTTATAGTTTGATAATTTTATTTTTTCAATCCTAATTAACCAAGCTAAAAAAGCCAATGCTGTTGTTGCTACTCCAAACCAAAAGTGAGCATCTAAAGCATTTTCATCATAATCTCCACTTAATGATAACATATACCCTAAAATACAAGCTACCAAAGCACTTATTCCTCCAAGAAGTAATGCTAACGGTATACCTGCTGTTAAAACAGGATTTTTTTTAACTCTACTAAAAACCTCAAGTAAAAAGGCAAATAATAAAAAACCAATAGGCAAATGCACCACAAGCGGATGAAATCTACCTAAAAACAATACAAAATCTGGGACACTATTTTCCATTTTTATTTTTTAATTTTTAAACGCGCTCTAATTTTATTGGAGCCGTTTTATTTGCATTCCATTGACATATGTAGAGGTTTTTATCTTCGTCTACACACACATCATGACCGTGTAAAATTGGTTTGTTTTTTAGTTGATATGATTTTTGAAGTTCTCCTTTTATGTATTCTGGCTCTGTGCCTCCAGGATTAGAAACTACTTTATCGTTCTCTAAAATAGTAACAAAACCAGTGTGATCTTTCCAATTAGTTTTACCAACTTTTGGTTGTGACCAGCATACACCAGCATATAAATTAGTATCATCAAAAACAGGTCTGCACACCTGCATATTAGGTAGTTTTAATGTTTTAACATATACACCATTTAAGGTAAACCATTTAAAACACTGCTCGTTCCTAGATGTACAAACCACCATTGGTTTGTTTTTATCTCTATAATCTATAGCTACACCATGTGCATTTTGCAAATTATAATCTGTATTGGTGTTGTTATGACCTCCCCAACGCCTAATAAACTCTCCTTTGTAATTGTATTGTAAAATATAATCTTGTCCGTACCCATCTGCTACATAAATATCTCCGTTAGGACCTATGGCTATTTCTGTAGGACAAAAATTTTCACCTGGCTCATATACACCTATAGTTTGCGGGTGACCAATATCAAAAAGAACTTTACCATCTGTAGTCGTTTTTGTTATTCTACCATTGTGCTTTATCCATTTTCCTGTTTTGTTTAAGTACCAACCAGAATCTGCTAAAAAAAGAAAATCTTCACCACCTTCATTAGATATAGTAAGCCCATGACCACCCGGATAAGCTGTTCCCCAAGCATCTAAAACCTTACCAGACTTATCAAAAATTACAATATTATTTTTGGTATGGTCACCAATCATTATAAGTCTACCTTTACTATCCATTTCCATTTCATGGCAGTTAAGCAATGGGTTGTGCACTGCACTTATCTGTGCCCAATTATTATGCACTTTATAGGTATAATCTCCGTGACCTAAAATAGTTTGCTCTGGTTTACTTTTTTTAAGTATTGAAAAACCCATAGTAGGTGTAGCTGCAACTACGGCACTTGCTATAGCTGTGTTTCTTATAAAATTTCTTCTGGTTGACATTTTTTTGTTTGGTTTAAGTTAATAGGTCTTTAACAACATTACCGTGCACGTCTGTTAAACGATAGCGTCTGCCCTGATGCTTAAATGTTAAACGTTCATGGTCTACACCAAATAAGTGTAAAAGTGTTGCGTGAAAATCATGTACATGCACAGGATCTTTTACTACGTTGTAACTAAAATCATCTGTTTCTCCGTATGAAAAACCTGGTTTTACACCAGCACCTGCCATCCACATTGTAAATGCTTTTGGGTGGTGGTCTCTACCATAATTTTCTTTTGTTAATTGCCCTTGAGAATATACTGTACGGCCAAACTCGCCTCCCCATACTACCAACGTATCATCTAACATTCCGCGTTGTTTTAAATCTTTTATTAGAGCTGCTGTTGGTTGGTCTGTTTTTTTAGACTGACTTTTAACTCCTCCTGGACAATAGTTATGCTGATCCCATCCTTGGTGATACAACTGCACAAACTTTACTCCTTTTTCTAACAGTTTCCTTGCCATTAAACAGTTTGCTGCATACGTCCCTGGATCTCTACTATCTTTACCATACATTTCAAAAGTACTGTCTGACTCGTCTGATAAATCTGAAACTTCTGGTACTGAAGTTTGCATTTTAAAAGCCATTTCATACTGAGACATTCTTGCTTGTATTTCTGGGTCGCCGTAAGCATCTTTTTGTAAATCATTTAAATCACCCAAATAATCTAACATATGTCTACGATCTTTACCATCGTAATTTTCTGGATCGCTTAAATACAACACAGGATCTTTACCAGATCTAAACTGTACACCTTGGTGCTCTGTTGGTAAAAAGCCATTACCCCATAAACTAGATTTTAAAGGCTGTCCTTTTCCGTTTTTAGAAACCAAAGTTATAAATGTAGGCAGGTTTTCATTGTCTGATCCTAGACCATAACTTAGCCATGAACCAATAGATGGTCTGCCAGGTAATTGGTTACCCGTTTGCATAAAAGTAATAGCAGGCGTATGGTTTATTTGATCTGTTTGCATCCCTTTTATAAAACATAAGTCGTCTACAACTTCAGACAAATAAGGCATAGCGTCACTAACCCACGCTCTAGACTCTCCGTATTGTTTAAAATTAAATGTAGAAGGTGCAATGGGCAATGTACTTTGATTACCACTCATACCTGTTAAGCGTTGACCACTCATAATAGAGTCTGGCAACTCTTTACCAAACATATCTGACAGTTTTGGTTTATAATCAAACAAATCCATTTGTGAAGGGCCTCCACTCTGAAACAGATAAATGATTCTCTTTGCCTTTGGCAAATGGTGTGGCAAACCTAATCTGTTTTTGTTGTAGGTACTTAATATTTCTTCTGGAGTGCTATTTTTATTTAAAGAAGCAAACATTTTATCTGCACCCAATAAGCTACCCAATGCTAAAGCACCTATTCCTAAAGATGTTTTCTTTAAAAAGTCTCTACGGTCTACTTGCTTTTCAATTTCTTGTAAATCTTTATTATTAGACCTTAATTTATGGTGATGATTATTACACATATTCTTATTCTTTTAAGGTTAATATTTATCTTTTTGTTATGGTAGCATCTGCATTCATAATAGTACTTGCTACTACTGCATTTGCTGCAATTAATGCTTTATTATCATTCTCATTTAACTTAAAAGCTCCTGTATTTAACCAACCTAAAGTTTTGGCAGTGTTGCTACTAAATTTTTGATATTCATTTTCTTGTAATTTTTGTAGTAAGCTTAATTCCTTTTTTGTTGCGTTTCTACCGGTTAATCTTATAAATGCCATATTAATACCAGAAGTTATATCTTTTTCCTTAGACATCAACTTACCTAAAACCCTTGAAGCTTCTATATATGTAGGGTCATTTAAAATTACTAATGCCTGCAAAGGTGTATTTGTTTTTTGCCTTCTAGATGAACATAAATCTCTTGTAGGAGCATCAAAAGTTGCAATGGTTGGGTTAGGTACTGTTCTTTTCCAAATGGTATACATACTTCGCCTATACAAGCCTTCTTCTCCATCTTGTGTATATGTATCTCCATTTACCTCCCATAAACCCTCTGGCTGGTATGGTTTTACACTTTCTCCACCTACTTTTTCATTTAATAAACCAGAAGCATACAACGCATTATCGCGCAGCATTTCTCCTGAAAGTCTTGTTGACGGACCACGAGACAACCATTTATTATCTACGTCTACAGCTAAAAGCTCTTTACTTATTACAGAGCTTTGTTGGTATGTATTAGACATCATTATTGTTTTTAATAACGCTTTAACATCCCATCCAGATTCTGTAAAACGAATTGCTAACCAGTCTAATAATTTAGGATGAGTTGGTAAATTACCTTGATTACCAAAATCTTCTGAACTAACTACAAGACCATTCCCAAAAAGGTTTTGCCAATATCTATTAACAGTAACTCTAGAAGTAAGCGGGTTGTCTTTATCCGTTATCCATTTGGCTAAGCCAAGTCTATTTTTTGGCCACTCTTTTTTCCAAGCAAAAATATCCTCGGGCACATTTGGAAAAACAGAATCTGTTGGCGAATCATAATTTCCACGATCTAGAATGTAGGTTTGCCTATTATGCTTACTCTCTTTCATAACCATAATTTGCTTAATAGGATCAATACTATCTACTAAAGCTAGCCTATCTTTTTCTAACTTTTTAAGAACATTATTATAGGCTAATGAGTTGGCTGATAAATAATACTCTATAAACTTTTGTTTTTCCTTATCAGATAAATTTTCAACACTTTTTTCTTTAATGTTCTCTAAAGCATCAGGATTTGCAATTTGCATTACTTCTATTTCACTTAACTCTTTGTTAAAAACTAAAAAGTCATCAATAATAGCATCTTTAATACCCTTTCCTCTCCAGACTGCACCTATACGTAAACCAGGTTCTAATTTTTCACTTTTAGGGCCATACAACCTTATTTCATGAAAAATGATGTCTTTATACAAATTATCAAAAACAGCTTTAGTTTGTTGCTTTTCCCCGTCTACATAAATAGCTACTCCTTTTGCTTTACTAGAACCATCATATGTCATAGTTAACTGCACCCATTTATCTTTAGGAACATTGTTTAATGACTCTACAACAATTGCATTATCTGGATATACATGTGCTAGTAAAGCTTCTAACTTATTATCCTTTATTTTTAAATGATACCCTCTAAAACTATGCAACTCAGGGCTATTCATTTTATGAAAAATTACCCCATCTTTTAGTTCTCTTGGAATAAACACTTTTATACCTATGCTAAAAGGTTGGTTTCTTTGAAAAATACCTATTTTATCTAAATCTAACCAAGTATCGCCATTCATTACAAGGCCATCTCCACTAGCTCCTTCTGCAAATACTGGTTTTTCATTATCAACAAATTGCTGACGCATTCTAATATTATTTTTTCCGTTACCACCAACTGCATTTATTATTTTTTTATTATCAAAATTAAAAGAAGCAATTAATCCTTTAGGTTTTGCAGTTAACGGCACTTTTTTATACGCATTGGTAGCAAGCCATTTATCTGCTTTGCTAACCTCAACTTTTTTAGTGGTTTTTACTTTTTCTTCTGCATCGTTAACAATTTTTTCTAAATAAGCTATTACACCTTCTTGTTCTTTAGTTGGTAGCATCATTGCAGGAACAGGAGTTGCTAAATCCCAAGGTATTAGTCCGGTTTCATCTACATTATTAAAAAAGCTATACATTTCGTAATAGTTTTTTTGAGAAATAGGGTCATATTTATGATCATGACATTTAGCACATGCATAAGATAATCCCAACATACCTTGTGTTACTGTTGCAGTCCTATCTGCAACGTACTCAGATCTAAATTCTTCATCTATAATACCACCTTCTAAATTTTGTGGATGCAACCTATTAAAAGCAGTAGCTAATTTTTGCTCTCTGGTTGGATTTTTAAATAGATCTCCTGCCAATTGCCAAGTTAAAAACTCATCATATGGCATATTTTCATTAAAAGATTTAATAACCCAGTCTCTCCACGGCGAGGTATCTCTGTATTTATCATTACTATAACCGTGCGTGTCTGCATATCGGGAAACATCCATCCAATCTAATGTCATTTGTTCTCCAAAATGAGGAGACGCCAATAGCCTATCTATTTGTTTTTCAAAAGCATTAGAAGAATTGTCTTTTAAAAAGTCTGTTATTTCTTGTTGTGTTGGTGGTAAGCCAATTAAATCAAAAGAAGCCCTACGTAATAATATTTCTTTATCTGCTTTTTTGGATGGTGTTAAGTTTACTTCTTTTAATTTTGCTAACACAAAATTATCTATTTCATTACCACCTAAGTCTTTATTTTCTATCTTAGGAATTTTATGTTTCTCTGGGGTTAAAAAAGCCCAATGTTTTTTATACTCTGCTCCTTCTTCTATCCACCTAATTAAAACTGCTTTTTCATAATCTGTTAGTGTTAAATGTGAGCTTGGTGCTGGCATTATTAAATCTGGATCATCAGACATTATACGATGAAAAAACTCACTCTTTTTTAAATTACCTGGTGTAATTGCAAATTTCCCTGGAGACTCTGGCAACTCTGCATATGCAAAACTTGCATCATGTAATTGTAAACCACCTTTAATATTTCCTTTATCTGGACCGTGGCATAAGTAGCACTTATCAGACAAAATTGGTTTTACATGTTCATTAAAATCTACTTTCTCTGGTAGTTTATCATATTCAACCGCAACCAGTTCTGGTAGGTCTGGACCTCCACAAGAACAGATTAATAAAAAAATAAATCCTAAAATTAACGGTATCTTAATTTTTAACATAAAAATTGATAATTTAATAACGAATCAAAAATAAAATAACTTACCTCTATATAAATGACCAAATCAGTCTATAAAATATACTTTTCCGTTATGTTGAGTTTTTATCTAGTATTATAATCTATTAATATTTTATATTTTAGTAGTGGTGTAAGCTGTTTGTCTAGATAAGAGTCTAGTTTATAAAAAATACATAATCAGCTATTTTAAAAAAGCAAAAACTAATTATGATAGAAATTCTACAATCTTTAAGGTTAACCTTACTTAATACAGGGTATGCCAAACTAGGTACTTCATGGGATTTTGACAACGTTATTAGCCCTTTTACAAGAATGTATTACATTACTAAAGGAACTGCTAGAGTATACCATAACGATAATGTATACCACTTAAAACCAGGATACATGTATTTAATACCTAGTTTTACGTATGCTAGGTATATCTGTGATGATTATCATGAACAATATTATATTAGTTTTTTAGAAGAAATTAATAGTGGCTTATCTATATATAATTTTAAAAATTTTGAATACGAAATTAAAGCAAGTGAGCAAGGTCTATATTACTTTAAAAGGTTAACTATATTAAATGCTAACAGAGAAATTAAAAATAGTGACCCAAAAACATACGATAATAGACCTACACTACAAGATTTTATTAAACAAAATGAGAATTTAAGTACTCAAGAGTTTTTAGAAACACAAGGAATTTTAACAACCTTATTATCTAATTTTATAACTAATAAAAAACTCCCCAAAGAAATTAATTTATCTAATTCTAATTTAAATCAGATTTTAAATTACATTAATAAAAATCTACACCTACCCATTACTATTGAAGAACTTGCTAATACTTGCCACTACAGTACAGATTACTTTTCTAAATTATTTTTAAATACTTATGGATTAAGACCTAATAAATACATACAATCTAAAAGAATTGAACGCGCACAATTGCTATTACTAACAACAAAAGACTCTTTAGAGGAAATAGCACAAAAAGTTGGTTTTGAAAATGTATCTTATTTCTCTAGGTCATTTAAAAAGCATACAGAAAAAACACCTGCTTCTTTTAGAAAGGAGCAGGTGAATATTTAAAGGTAAAACTTATTTTTTATTAAAATTTACGTTCTTTTCTGCCTCGCATTTTGTTTGCCTGGTTATCTCCTAAGAACTTTTCTTTAACAGGATCCCAATCTAATGGTCTGCCTAAGTTATAGGCAATATTTGCAATGTTACAAACCGTTGCTGAACGGTGACCTGTTTCTGCATCACATATTGGCTGTGTTCTGTTTTTAATAGATGAAATCCAATCTTGATAATGGTTTCCTTCTGTATTATACAGTTTAATATCTGAGGCTGTAAGCTCTGCACTTACCAAATTTTTAGGTGTAGTTTCAAAATAACTACGGCTAATATCCATAGTTCCTTTAGACCCAATAAAACGAACTCCCCATCCTCTACCAAAATCTTCATGTATCATTTCTACACCATTATCATAATACATTTTTAAACCTTTAACTGCTTTTTTATCTGTAGGCGGAACATACTTTACAGGCCCAGACCTATCCATACCTAAAGCCCACTGAACAATATCAAACATATGAGCTCCCCAGTCACACAATATACCTCCACCAACTTCTTCATAAAGTCTCCAATCTGGCCAAAAATCTACATCATTACGAGATGGTGCCAACCTATGATTATAGCCTAATAAAGGTGCTGGGCCACACCACTTGTTCCAGTTTACCTCTGCTGGTAATGTCTCTGGCTGTAAATTATAAGGTACTGCAGGGTCACCAACATTTACAAGAACTTGTTTTATGTCTCCTAAATATCCGTTTCTTACCAACTCACAAGCTCGTCTAAAGTTTTTACCCGAGCGTTGCATACTACCTGTTTGTAATATTTTATTTGTCTTTTTTACTGTTTTAACTAAATCTATACCTTCATTAATGTTATGTGTTAATGGTTTTTCACAATACACATCTTTACCAGCTTTCATTGCATCTATTGCCTGTATTGCATGCCAATGATCTGGAGTTGCAATTACAACAGCATCTACATCTTTACGGTCTAGTAACTCGTTGTAATTTGTATAAGTTGTAACTCCATTGTAATTATTCTGTTTTCTTTTTTCTGCATATATTGCATTTACAGCCCCTTTAAACCACTCGTTTTTTGTTGACCATACATCACAAGCAGCAACAATTTGAGAGTTTGTTGCTCCAACAAAATTCTTTGCTAACCCTCTACTTTGTTTTCCTAAACCAATAAATCCTAAATTAATTCTATCACTAGGTGCAACAAATCCTCTACCAAAAATATGTCTTGGTAGTATAGTTACGGCTCCCGTGGCCAAGGCGGTTTTGGTTATAAAACCTCTTCTAGATATTTTAGGATCTGTTACTGGCTTTTTAGTACTTTTTAAGTCTTTCATTATATAGGTTGTTTTTAGTTTGATTAAAAAGGGTTACTTTTTAAAATTAAAAAATTATACCAATAAAATTACCTATACTATACTTTGTCTAGTAATAGTAGTGTTTAAAATAGTGCCATAAATGGTTAATTTTAAAAAAAAAGACAAAAAAAATCCGAAAACGCTAAGCTTTCGGATTGTAATTTATTTTTAGATCTTTTTATTTTCTTTCTTGTAAAATAGCAATAAGTTCTGTTGGATTTGACACGTAAGTTGTTTTCCCTTCAAAATATTTTTCTTTTAAATTAATAGGGTTTCCAGCAACTAATAAATGTGCTGTTGTCTGCTTTAATATAGCCTCAATTTTATCTTTTACTTTATCTGGAATTGTTGTTATAAACATGGTAAGTAACAAATCTGGTTTTACTATTTCTTGTACAGATTCTAAATTTTCAATAGGCACATGTTGTCCCAAATAATACACATTCCATCCTAAATCTTTAGCTATATATTGTGCTAACAATAATCCTATTTCATGGTGTTCATTCTCTGGTAAAAATAATACTATTTTAGATGCGTCTTCCTCTGCTAATGATAAATTATCTATACCAGCAATTACTTTTTGTCTAATTAAGTTAGACACAAAATGCTCTTGTGCAGGCATCACCTTATCTATTCCCCACAAAACACCTATTTGGTTTAAAAAAGGGTAAATTAAATCAGAAACTGTTTGTAATAAGCCTTTGTTTAATATGTGCCCGTCTAGTATTTTAACAAATTCTCTTTCGTTCATCTCTAACAAACACAACATAAGAGCAGTTAGTACATCACCCTCAATGGGTTTTAATAACACCTCGGTTACATTAGCGTGTAGCTCCTCATTAGACATTTTGTCAATTTTAGACACCTTAAAACCATTGCGTTGTAAAATACTAACGTTAAGTAATTTACGTAACAACTCATCTGTGTAATATCTAATATTTGTATCTGTACGCTCTGGCTGCACAAAATTATACCTACTCTCCCACTTACGTAAGGTATGTGCATTAATTCCGGTTAGTGTAGCAACCTGAGACATTGAATAACTACCCATTTCAACTAAATTTTCTAGTTGCAAAAATAACTTAAAAAAAGAATCAAACTTAATTTTGTCTAATTTTTTTTAAAAAAAACTGGACATTATCAAATATTTTAATACATTTGTCTAAGATTAACACTATAAAAGTTAGACAAAATGAAAACTAAAATTTATTTTTCCGCATTAATTCTATTCTTATTTGCTTTTACGTCATGTAATGATGACGATGATACTCCACCGCAAATGGAATCTCAATTAAACATTGTAGAGACGGCATCTAAAACAGATGTGCTTAGCTCTTTAGTTGCTTCACTTGCAAAATCTGATGAGAGTCCAAACTCTGACCTTATTGGTGCTTTAAGTGGTACAGGACCTTTTACAGTATTTGCTCCTACAAATGATGCCTTTACTGCTCTTTTTGCAAGTTTAGACGGGTATTCTTCTTTGGACGATTTTGATACCGAAGAGGAAAAAGCACTACTTGCTACCATTTTAAAATACCATGTAGTTGCTGGCGCAGCTGTTGCATCTGGTGACTTAACAGACGGACAAGTAATTACTACTCTTTCTGGAGAAGATGTTACTGTTACTCTAAATAACGGCGTATTTGTTAGTGATGCTTCAGAAGCAGATGCACAAGTAGTTACCGCAGATGTAGATGCTACAAACGGTATTGTACACGTTATAAATAAGGTTTTATTACCACAAACAGTAATAGACGCAATTAACCTAGGTACTCTTGTAGATGTGGTTGTTGCTAGTGATGCTTTAACTGTTTTAGAAGCTGCTGTAATTAAAGCTGGCTTAGTAGACACTTTAAACTCAGACGGACCTTTTACTGTTTTTGCTCCTACAGATACTGCTTTTATAGCATTATTAGATATGTTAGGTGACGATTACACTTCTTTAGATGATTTTGATACTGAGGATGAAATACAATTATTAAAAGACATTTTATTATACCACGTTGTTCCTGCAAAAGTTTTATCTACAGATTTAGCTGCTGGTGAAGTTGGTACTGCTCTAGCAGATAACACAATTGAAGTGGTTGATAACGATGGTACTTTTGTTATCTCTGATGCATCAGATATTAATGCTAATATTTCTGCTGTAGATATTATGGCTTCTAATGGTGTTGCTCATGTAATAGACAAGGTTTTATTACCACAAGCTGCTGTAGATTTTATTGCAGACCAACAACCAACTATTGTAGATTTAGCAGTAGCTACAAACGATTTATCTTTATTAGTTGGTGCTTTACAACAAGCAGATGCTGGTTTAGTAGAATTATTAGGAACAGATGGACCTTTTACTGTATTTGCACCTACTAATGCTGCTTTTGCTGCTTTGTTAGAAGAATTAGGAGATGACT
The DNA here is from genome assembly GCF_030546975.1 of Cellulophaga sp. 3_MG-2023. Classification (NCBI taxonomy): domain Bacteria; kingdom Pseudomonadati; phylum Bacteroidota; class Flavobacteriia; order Flavobacteriales; family Flavobacteriaceae; genus Cellulophaga; species Cellulophaga sp. 3_MG-2023. The sequence goes on along the minus strand of NZ_JAUOPS010000006.1, from coordinate 56,336 downwards.
ACAATGAGCTTTCAGATTTTGATACTGAAGATGAAAAAGAAATGTTAGCTACTATTTTAAAATATCACGTAGTTGCTGGTACGGCTGCATTGTCTACAGATTTAAGTAACGGACAAATGATAGCTACAGCGCAAGGAGAAGATATTACTGTTAATTTAACTGATGGTGTATTTATACAAGATGCTACAGATACAGATGCTGCTGTTGCAACAGCAGATATAGAGGCTAAAAATGGAGTTATACATATTATAGATAAAGTATTATTACCACAAGCAATTGTAGATGCTTTACAACCTAACATTGTAGAGTTAGCTATTGCTACAGACGATTTATCTTTATTAGTTGGCGCATTACAACAAGCAGATGCAGGTTTGGTTGAGTTATTAGGTATGGAAGGGCCATTTACGGTTTTTGCACCTAGTAATGCTGCTTTTGAAGCTTTATTTGAAGATTTAGGACCAGATTATACAACTTTAGCTGATTTTGATACTGATGAGGAAAAAGCATTATTAGCAGACATACTTAAATACCATGTTGTTTCTGGTGCTGCTGTTTTATCTACAGACTTAACAGACGGACAATTAATTACAACTGCATTAGGACAAGACTTAACTGTTAACTTAACAGGAGGTGTGTTTATTACAGATGCCGGAGATAATAATGGTGAAGTAATTACTGCAGACGTAGAGGCTAGTAATGGTGTTGTACATATTATAAATAAAGTTTTATTTCCAGACACACATTAATTTGAGATAAAATTAGCCTGTTGGTTAGGTTAATTTGGTTGTTGTACCGGTGATGTAAAAAATCACCGGTTTTTATTATTATTTATAAAACATATAGTATCTTAGGAAGATACTTGTTAACTCTTTATGAAAAAAGTTATTATTATAGGGTCTGGATTTTCTTCATTATCTGCTAGTTGCTACTTAGCAAAAGCTGGTTATGATGTAACAATGCTAGAAAAAAATACAACAACTGGTGGTAGAGCTAGACAACTAAAAACAAATGGTTTTGTTTTTGATATTGGTCCTACTTTTTATTGGATGCCAGATGTTTTTGATAAATTTTTTGCTGATTTTGGTAAAAAAACAAGTGAATATTACCAATTAGATCAATTAAATCCTGCATACCAAATTTATTTTGGTAAAAATGACTCTATTTCTATTTCAGAGGATTTTAATGAAACTAGAGACACTTTTGAAAAAATTGAACCAGGTAGTGGCAAACAACTAGAGCGTTTTATAAATAAAGCGCGCATTAATTATGATATTGCCATAAAGAAACTTGTATATAACCCTGGTGAAAATTTATTTGAAATAATAAATAGTAAAACAATTACTAAGCTATACGAGTTTATACTTACTATAAAAAATCAGGTTTCTGGTTACGTAAAAAATGATAAGCTTCGTAAAGTTTTAGAGTTTCCAGTATTGTTTTTAGGTGCAAAACCAAGCAATACACCTTCATTTTATAACTTTATGAATTATGCCGACCTTAAATTAGGTACTTGGCATCCACAAGGTGGTATGTACAAAGTTGTAGAGGGTATGCAAAAATTAGCACAAAGTTTAGGCGTAAAAACTATTACAGATAGTCCTGTTTTAAAAATTAATATAGAGAACGGAAAAGTTAAAGGTGTAGATAGTAAAAGTGGTTATTTGGAATGTGACATTCTTTTAAGTGGCGCAGACTACCACCATACAGAAACATTATTACCAAAACAATACAGACAATACACAGAAAGTTATTGGGACAAGAAAATATTTGCTCCTTCTGCCCTATTGTTTTTTGTAGGTTTTAATAAAAAAATTGAAGCGGTAAACCATCATACATTGTTTTTTGATACTGATTTTGAAGAGCACGCTAAAACAATTTATGACACTAAAGAATGGCCAAATAAGCCTTTGTTCTATGCTAGTTTCCCTAGTAAAACAGATGCTACTAGTGCTCCTGATGGCAAAGAAGCTGCAATATTTTTAGTGCCAATTGCACCAGATATAGAAGACACAAAAGAGTTAAGAGAACATTACTTTAATCAGATTATAGAAAGAGTAGAAAAACTTACAGACCAAAGTCTTAAAGAAGATATTCTATTTAAAGAATCTTATTGTGTAGATAACTTTAAAGATGATTACAACTCCTATAAAGGAAATGCATATGGTTTAGCAAATACGTTAATGCAAACCCATATTTTAAGACCTAAATTAAAGAGTAAAAAAGTAGATAATTTATATTTCTGCGGACAATTAACTGTTCCAGGACCAGGTGTGCCACCATCATTAATCTCTGGCAAAGTAGTAAGTGAACTAATTTTAAAACACAGTAAATAATGAAAGCTCTGTTTGATTCCTCTAGCGTTAATTGTAGTAAATTAATAACCACAACCTATAGTACATCATTCTCTATAGGTATTAAGCTTTTTGCACCTTCTATTAGACCCGCTATATATTCTATATATGGTTTTGTTAGGTATGCAGATGAGATTGTAGACACGTTTCATGACTATGAGCAAGAAACACTTTTAAATGAGTTTGAAGAAGAATACAGAAAGTCGCTTACTCGTAAAATAAGTTTAAACCCAATAATAAATTCTTTTCAAGAAGTGGTTTTAAAATACGAGTTACAAGAATATGTAGATGCATTTTTAACCAGTATGCGTTTTGACCTTAACAAGACAGAATACAGCACCAGAGAAGAGTACAATGAGTATATTTACGGTTCTGCAGATGTAGTAGGCCTAATGTGCTTGCGCGTTTTTGTAAATAATGATAACGCAAGGTTTAATCACTTAAAAGAATCTGCTCAGTACTTAGGATCTGCCTTTCAGAAAGTAAATTTTTTAAGAGACTTTAAAGATGATATAAACGAATTAGGAAGATCATATTTTCCAGAGTTAGACACAAATACACTTACTCATACTGCTAAAGAACATATTTTATTAGATATAGAAAACGACTTTGCCGAAGCTTACAAAGGCATAGTTCAACTACCCTTAGAAAGCAGATTAGGTGTTTTTGTAGCTTACAAGTACTATTCTAAACTACTTAAAAAACTTAAAAAAGCAGATACTAGTAGTATTATGAATAGTAGAATACGCATCTCTAACCCTCTAAAATTTTTAATATTAACTAAGGCATATATTAGATTTAAATTTAATATTATTTAAAGTAAATTCTTATAACTTTATAGGTTATTAGATGTACTTTAAAACTTAGTTGATGAAATTATTATTTTGCTTTTGGATTTTACTTTTTAATACAACAACAAATTGTTCTAATTTAGATAGCGTAAGAAGTCAGTTTCATACAATTAAAACCAATGATGATTTAAAAAAATTTATTAAAACTTGCGAAGATTTAAATTGTGAATTAGCTACACCGTACGTTGCATCTTGCATAATGAAGAAAGCAGAATTTACAATTTGGCCATTTAAAAAACTAGCCTACTTTAATGAAGGAAAAAAAGAACTAGAGAGCTACATTAAAAAATATCCAAATGACCTAGAAGCAAGGTACGTTAGGTATTTAGTACAAAGTAACATTCCTAGTTTCTTAGGCTACAACACAAGAATTGCTGCAGACAAAAAGTTTATCACGGATAATTTAGAAACATCAAAATTACCAGTAAACTATAAAAAAATAATTTTAAAAAATATAAATACAATAAGTCCCAATTAATGAAAATAGTACTTTTTATACTAATTACGGTTGTTACATTTGCTGTTATGGAAGTTATAACTTGGCTAACCCACAAATATGTAATGCACGGCTTTTTATGGATTTTACACGCAGATCATCATCAACCTAAATACCCACACCCTTTTGAAAAAAATGATTTGTTTTTTGTAATATTCGCAATCCCCAGTATTGCATTATTTTTCTTTGGTATTAGACCACAACTAAACTTTATGTTCTTTATTGGTCTTGGAATTCTTTTTTACGGCATAGCATATTTTCTTATTCATGATGTTCTTATACACCAACGTTTTAAATGGTTTAAAAAAACAAAAAACAAGTATTTAATAGGTTTACGCAAAGCGCATAAAGTACATCATAAACACTTAGGTAAAGCACACGGAGAGTGCTTTGGAATGTTATATGTTCCAAAAAAATATCACAAACAATACAAAGCTTAATGAAACCCTATTACTACCTACTTATAAATATTGCCTGTATAAGCATACCATTTATTGCTAGTTTTTACCCAAAACACGCGTTTTATAAAAAATGGGGTTCTTTTTTTAAAGCGTCTATACCTGTTGCTTTATTTTTTATTATATGGGATTATTGGTTTACTGCAATTGGAGTTTGGGGATTTAACAAAAGCTACTTAACTGGACTTTTTTTAGGAGAATTACCAATTGAAGAAATACTTTTTTTTATAGCTATACCATATGCATGTGTATTTACTTATTTTGCACTTCTGCATTTAGTTAAAAATAATCCACTACAAAAAGCTGAAAAGTATATTACTTTTATACTAACTGTTGTATCAATACTAATAGCTGTTTTATTTTACAACAAACTTTATACATTTACAACAGCAGTTTTAGGAGCTGTTTTTCTTTCATATTTAAGTTATAAAAAAATAAACTTAAGTTACCATTACCTAACATACTTATTAATTATTCCTTTTTTTATGGCTAGTAACGGTATACTAACAGGTAGTTTTTTAGAGTCTCCTATAGTTTGGTATAACAATGCAGAAACTATTGGTTTTAGAATGGGTACTATTCCTGTCGAAGATTCCTTTTACGGTCTAATACTTATTTTTATGAATATTGAATTGTTTCGCTTTTTTAACAAAAAGAAACAATTAAACGCTTAATTTTCAATACCTTCTTTATAAACTTTTAAGGCTCTTTCTCTAGCAGATTTATGCTCTACCATTGGTTCTGGGTAATTAAAACCGTCTAACTCTGGTATCCATTGTCTAACATATTTAAAATCTTTATCAAACTTTTTAAGTTGTGTTATAGGATTAAATATTCTAAAATAAGGAGCAGCATCACAACCAGTACCTGCAGCCCATTGCCAATTGCCGTTATTAGATGCTAACTCATAATCTAAAAGCTTTTTAGCAAAGTAAGCTTCTCCCCATTGCCAGTCTATTAACAAATGCTTACATAAAAAGCCAGCCGTTATCATACGTACTCTATTGTGCATATAACCTGTTTGGTTAAGCTGCCTCATACCAGCATCTACCATAGGATAGCCAGTATTACCAGAACACCATTTTTCAAAATCGTCTTTATTGTTACGCCATTTTATACCATCGTACTTAGACCTAAAATTTTGAGTGACAACTTTTGGAAAATGATATAAAATTTGAGTGAAAAATTCTCTCCAAACCAATTCACTCAAAAACACACTTTCTAAACCATCTAAGCCTCTAATTAGTTTACGTACACTTACGGTGCCAAAACGCAAATGCGGGCCTAGGTACGTTGTTATATCATCAGAAGGAAAATCTCTTTTATCTGCATATATGCTTAAATGATCTAAATTATAAGGTTGTACCTCTATAGAAGAAGTTGTAAAGCCTAAATCTTCTAAAGAAGGAAAACTATGGTCTATTTTTAATAAATTGTCTTTAAAATCACATACTTTCTCTTCTATTAAGCTAGGCTTAAATAGAGATTTCCACTTATTTTTAAACGGTGTATATACGGTGTAAGGATCTCCATCGTTTTTTAGAACATCGTTTTCTTCAAAAATAACACTGTCTTTATATACAGATACATTTATATTTTTTTCTTCTAGAAAGGATATAATTTTACTATCCCTGTCTTTAGCATAAGGCTCATAATCTTTATTAAAAAAAACATTCTCAATAGTGTAATCTTCTGTTAATTTTTTCCACGCATCTTCTGGCGTTGTATGTAGACAAAATACCCCACCATTATGCTTTTTTAAACTTGCATTAATATCTGAAAGTGTTTTGTGAATAAAAGTGACTCTTGCATCGTCATTATCCAATTCGTTTAGAATTTTTTTATCAAAAATAAAAATAGGTAGCACTCGTTTTCCAGATTTTAAGGCATAATGTAATGCTGTATTATCCTCTATTCTTAAATCTCTTCTAAACCAAAAAACCGATATTTTATCACTCATAAAAACTATATTAAAGCTTCATTTCAAAAATAAGACCTATTCATTAAAAATACTACTTAACATAGTGTAAATACAAGAAAAATAGCCTTGAAAATATAAAATGAAAAAGTTTATTTATACATACCACATAGTTATATTTGTATCCTGCAAAATTTGGCCACGTGGCGGAATTGGTAGACGTGCTACCTTGAGGGGGTAGTGTTCTTATGAACGTGCTGGTTCGACTCCAGTCGTGGTCACAAAAAAAGCGCTTCTAGTAGAGCGCTTTTTATTTTTATGTTTTTAAATTAATTGTTTAATAACTCATTTAATATTTCTCTTGTTTTTGTACTGTTCCAATCTTTTGCTCCTGTTTCTTGTACTACAATTTCCCCTGACTTGCTTAAAATGTATGTAGTGGGAATTACATCATAGTTTAGCTCTTTGGGTAATTTATAGTTAGAGTAATACACATTAAAACTGAAGTTATTTTCTTTTAAATAAGCATTTACCTTTGCCACTTTATCACTTGCTAGAAGCACAAAAACAACCTTATCCTGATAATCTGTGTATAATTTTTGCAAGCTTGGCATTTCTGCTACACAAGGCGGACACCAAGTAGCCCAAAAATTAATTAAAACTACTTTACCTTTGTAGTCTTGTAAATTATAAACATCTCCTTTAGCGTTTGTAAATTTCCAATTGTAATTTTGTAATGTAACTTGCTCTTTAACTTCTATTTTAGCTGCGCTGCCAGAAAAAATTCTGTTTGCAAACACCTTAACTTTAAAACCCAATGGTGTAAATACTATTGCAACTATAAGTACATAAAAAACAATATTGAATATTCTCTTTCTTGTAATCGCCATTACTATTCCGCTATAAGTCTATCTATAGTCTCGTATACCGTATTATTATCCCAGTTAGAGATTCCTTCTTCATAAATAACAATATTGCCTTGTTTATCTACTACATAACTAGATGGTACTTTTTCTGTATTTACAGCGTGCTTAGCATCAATAATTAAATAGGTAACTGGAAAAGTAAATTTCTTTAACGCCATAAATTCTTCTACAACGTCTTTTTCTTCATTAGTAATAATATAAAAATCTACTTTGCCTTTATAAGCATTATAAAAATTCTGAATAGATTGTAGTTCTGCTTCACAATGTACTTTCCATGATGCCCAATTGTTTATAAAAATCACATTTCCTTTAGACTTTTTAAAATTAAACAAGTTGTGATTTTCATCTTTTAAAACCCAGTCATAATCTGTTACTGTTTTCTGATTTTCTTTTGCTATTACAGATGGTGCAGTAGCTACCATTTTATTTAAAAAAATTTTTCCCATATGCCCTAAGGGAGTCCAAAAAAATGCTGCTACAAGAAGCATTATTAAAAGAGTAAAAACTGTTTTCTTTTTCATTTTATATTGTATAGTTACCTCTAAAATATGAAGATAAATTCATATAAAAATAAAAACTCCCGAATTACTTCGGGAGTTTCCTTTTATTAAAACAAACTTGGCTTATGCCGCGTTTTCTTTTTTAATTACATTTAAAGCAGAACCTTCTCTATACCAATCTATTTGAGGTTGGTTATACGTATGGTTTAGCTTAATAACATCTTTACTACCATCTGCATGCACTAACTCTAAAGTTAATTGCTTTTCTGGTGCAAAATCTGCTATATCTACAAAGTTAAATGTATCATCTTCTTGCACAAGATCATAATCTGCTTCATTAGCAAACGTTAATCCTAACATACCTTGCTTTTTAAGGTTTGTTTCATGAATACGTGCAAAAGATTTTACTATTACAGCTGCAACACCTAAATGTCTTGGCTCCATAGCTGCGTGCTCACGAGAAGATCCTTCTCCATAGTTATGATCACCCACAACTACAGATCTAACACCTGCTGCTTTGTATGCACGTGCCGTGTCTGGTACGCCTGCAAACTCACCTGTTAATTGATTTTTAACAAAATTGGTCTTTTTACCAAAAGCGTTAACAGCACCAATTAAACAGTTATTAGAAATATTATCTAAGTGACCACGGAAACGTAACCAAGGACCAGCCATAGAAATGTGGTCTGTTGTACATTTACCAAAAGCTTTGATAAGCAATTTAGCCCCCATTAAACTTTCGTCTTTTATTGGAGTAAATGGCTCTAACAATTGTAACCTTTCAGAATCTGGAGAAACTTTAACTTCTACACCAGAACCATCTGCATCTGGAGCTAAGTAACCAGCATCTTCTACATCAAAACCTTGTGGAGGTAATTCTATACCTAAAGGCATATCTAATTTTACTTCCTCACCATCTTCGTTAATTAATGTATCGTTCATTGGATCAAAATCTAAACGACCAGATATTGCTATTGCAGCAACCATTTCTGGAGAACCAACAAAAGCGTGTGTATTAGGGTTACCATCTGCTCTTTTAGAGAAGTTACGGTTAAATGAGTGTACAATTGTGTTTTTCTCATCTCCTTTAGCATCACTTCTATCCCATTGACCTATACAAGGTCCACAAGCGTTAGTAAATACTGTTGCTCCTAAGTTTTCAAAAATATCTAAAATACCGTCTCTTTCTGCAGTAAAACGAATTTGTTCTGAACCAGGGTTGATACCAAAATCTGATTTAGGCTTAATTTTTTTATCTACAGCTTGTTTAGCAATAGAAGCTGCTCTAGTTAAATCTTCGTATGAAGAGTTAGTACAAGAACCAATTAATCCCCAATCTACTTTTAAAGGCCAATCATTTTCTTTTGCTTTTTCTCCTAACTGACCTACTGGCGTAGCTAAATCTGGAGTAAAAGGTCCGTTTAAATGAGGTCTTAATTCATCTAAGTTTATTTCTATAATTTCATCAAAATATTGCTCTGGATTAGCATATACTTCTGGATCTGCTGTTAAATGCTCTTTTACTTGGTTAGCAGCATCTGCAACGTCACTACGGTCTGTAGCACGTAAATAACGTTCCATAGACTCATCATAACCAAATGTAGAAGTAGTTGCACCTACTTCTGCACCCATATTACAAATTGTACCTTTACCCGTACAAGAAAGGTTTTTAGCACCTTCTCCAAAATATTCTACAATTGCACCTGTACCACCTTTTACAGTTAAGATACCAGCAACTTTTAAAATAACATCTTTAGCTGAAGTCCAACCAGAAATATTACCTGTTAATTTAACACCTATTAATTTAGGAAACTTAAGCTCCCAAGCCATACCTGCCATAACATCTACAGCATCTGCACCACCAACACCAATAGCAACCATACCTAAACCACCAGCGTTAACTGTATGAGAATCTGTACCAATCATCATTCCGCCTGGAAATGCATAATTTTCTAAAACTACTTGGTGAATAATACCTGCTCCTGGTTTCCAGAAACCAATACCGTATTTGTTAGAAACAGACTCTAAAAAGTTAAATACTTCAGCACTTGTAGAATTAGCAACCTTTAAATCTGGTGCAGCACCACTTTTTGCTTGTATTAAGTGATCACAGTGTACTGTTGTAGGAACTGCAACTTTTGGCTTACCAGCTTGCATAAACTGTAGTAATGCCATTTGTGCGGTGGCATCTTGACAAGCAATACGGTCTGGTGCAAAATCTACATAATCTTTACCTCTTGTAAATTTAGTATTTGGATTACCATCCCATAAGTGAGAATACAATATTTTTTCTGAAAGTGTAAGTGGCTTTCCTACTATTTCACGAGCCTTATCTACTCGTTCAGCCATACGGGCATAAACCCCTTTTATCATATCAATGTCAAATGCCATTCCTTTTAGTTTTGAGTTTAATTTATTGCAATTCCACAAAATTAATAAAATCTAAAGGGTAAACGAAGAAATTTGGCAACGATTACTATTATTTTGCCGAAAAATCAAAAAAAAGTACTTGTAAAAATGAATGCATCATTTTTTACTTAAAATTTTATCAAATTGTTTACGAAAACGTTTGAAATTGATTTTTCTTTATTAGAACAATTTAGCAATAATTTGCTCTTCAGAGATACCTTCTGCCTCTGCTTTGTAGTTTTTAATTATTCTATGTCTTAATATACCAATTGCTACAGCTTGTACATCTTCTATATCTGGAGAAAACTTACCGTTTATAGCAGCGTGTGCTTTAGCTGCTAATATTAAATTTTGTGATGCTCTTGGTCCTGCTCCCCAATCTATATATTGTTTTACATAATCTTCTGCTGTGTCTAGATTTGGTCTAGTTTTATTTACCAATTTTACAGCATATTCTACAACATTATCTGGCACAGGAATTCTACGTACTAGATGTTGTACAGCAACAATTTCTTCTGCACTAAACAAAGCGTTAATTGTTGGTTTATTATCTGATGTTGTACGTTTTACAACCTCTATTTCTTCTGCTACAGATGGGTATTGTAATTCTATAGCAAACATAAACCTATCTAGCTGTGCTTCTGGCAAAGGATAAGTACCTTCTTGCTCTATTGGGTTTTGCGTAGCTAAAACAAAATAAGGTAGCTCTAGCTTATAGTTTTGACCTGCTATTGTAACAGACCTCTCTTGCATTGCCTCTAAAAGTGCTGCCTGTGTTTTAGGCGGAGTCCTATTTATTTCATCAGCCAATATAATATTAGAAAAAATTGGTCCTTTAATAAATTTAAAGTTTCTTTTTTCATCTAATATTTCACTACCTAAAATATCACTAGGCATTAAATCTGGTGTAAACTGTATCCGTTTAAAATCTAAACCTAAAGTTTGGGCTATTGTATTAACCATTAAGGTTTTTGCCAAACCGGGCACACCTACTAACAAAGAGTGACCGCCTGTATAAATAGATAATAAAATTTGATCTATTACCACATCTTGGCCCACAATTACTTTGGCAATTTCTTGCTTTAGTGCGTGGTGTTTTTCAACCAAATTTTTAACAGCAGTTACATCAGACATATAGTTCTACTATTTTTTAAACCAGTTATTTTTAAACTCGCAATCTTTATTGTCTTTATTAATACTAACGTAGGTATCATTAATATGTTCTACCATCCATTTTTGTATAGCATCTACTCTTTTTTGCGTTAATGCTAATTCCTGAATTTTAATATAATCTTGTGCAAAATCCGCTACGTGCTCGTCATACCTATTGGTAATCTTCATTATCTTATACTTTTTTGCACCGCCTTTTTGCTCTACCTCTAAAATTGGCATAGAGATTTCATTATCTTTAATATCTCTAACTTGGTTGTACAACTCTGGTTGCATTTTAGTAAGCTCAAACTTGGTACTAAAATCTTGTGGGTTTCTTAACTGTCCGCCTTCAAATTTTGTTTCCTTTTGATCAGAAAAATTTAAAGCAGCTTCTGCAAATGTTAATTCTCCATCTAAAATTCTCTGTCTTATTTTCTCTAATTCTATCCTAGCTGCTTCTAGTCTTTCATCAGATACTTTAGGGGCCATAAGAATGTGTCTTATATCTCTTTCCTGACCTTTAATTTTTTCTAAGTATATAATGTGATATCCAAACTGTGTTTCAAAAGGTTCAGAAACTTCGCCCTCTTTCAAACTAAAAGCAACGTCTTTAAACTCTTTTACAAAACCCGTTTCTTTGGTAATTTTATAAAAACCACCATTAGACCTAGATCCTTCATCCTCAGATGAAATAATTGCTTTAATTTTAAAACTAGAACCACCTTCTAAAACATCTTCTCTTATTTTATTAAGCTTGTCTATTACTTTTTGTTTTTCTTCATCACTAGCTTCTGGTTGTTTTACAATTTGTGCTATCTCTAACTGTGCACCAAAAACTGGTCTCTCATCCTTTGGTATTTTCTTGTAAAATTGTCTAACTTCTTCTGGAGTAATTTCTATTTCTGCTACAATTTTTTGTTGCATTTTTTCAGACAACATTCTTAGCTTATTTATTTTAAAAAGATCTTCTCTTAATGCTTCCTGAGAATCTTTTTTGTAATACTTAAGCAATTTGTCCATAGAACCAATTTGCCCTACTAAACCTTGTATTTGCCTTTCACTTGTTGCATTTACCTCATCATCAGAAACTAACAAACTATCTTGTACTGCTTGGTGCGCGTACAAACGGTCTTCCATTAATTTACCTAACAAACCACATTTAGTTACATCATCTTCAGACACACCTTGACTACGTAAATCTATCAATGTTTTTTCAATATCAGAATCTAATATTACATGATCTCCTACAACTGCAGAAACACCATCTAATTTTATTCTTTTAAAGTTAGATTTTATAGTGTCTTGCGCTATTTGCACAACATCTTCAACCTGCTCTTGTTCTTGCATTGCATTAGCTGTAAAGCTTACAGTTAATAACATTGCTAGTAAAAAAGTAATGTTGTTATTCTTGTTTTTCATATGTCTCAAATTCCTTATTTTTAATAGCTTCATCTATAATATCTACTTCTAGTTTCCTTAAGTATTCTATTCTTCTACGGTTAAGCAAAACACGTTTAATTGTAGGTGTAATATACTGTAAAGGTGCAGGTTCGTTTTTATCTAACATATCTACAACCTTTGTCAAATATACCCCTAATGAATCTTGCATTTCAAAAAATTGTGATTTTTTTAAATACTGCTTCTCATTTTCTGATGTTAAAGGAGGTATTTCGCTAGTTAACCTAGATGCCTCTACCCAAACAGAATCGTTAAAGTTAACTTTTCTAAACTGTACACTAATAGAGTCTAAATACATTCGGTCTTTTTCAGTAAAACCTTTTAATTTATCTATTACCGCAGACTTATTTATAAACTGTGGTGGTAACTCTACATAACGTACACGCAGAATTTTTTCGTTTAGTTTAAAATTTTCTTTCTCTTTTTGGTAAAAAGCATTTAACTCCTCCTTGCTAATTACCGTATCTTGCTTTTTCTGTACCAAAGCTTCTTTGTAAGCTCCTGTATACAAATCTGTTTTATAATTAGCTACAAGCCTATCAAACTCTGCTAACTGCTCTTCAGACAGGTTTACTTTAGATTTAGACATAAGCAATTGCTTAGATGCCCAATTATTAATATAATTGGTAACTAAGGTTATACTATCTTCTTTAGCTGTGCCTTTAGGCACTAAATCTACTAAGTCTTCTTTGTATAAAAAGTTCTCTCCTACTCTTGCTACTGCTTCTTTATCTTTATCACTAACAAAAACACCTTGGCAAGAGCTAAGTGTTAACGTGCCATAAAGTATTCCTAACAAGAAAACTAACTTATTTGTATGTTGCATAAATTGGTGCATCACGCAAAAATAACAATTAGATGTTGCGATACAAGATTTATTGTAAAATGATTAACACTTTTTAGCATCAAACAATAAAAAAAGTTAATTTTTAACATCAAAAAACTCCTTTAGACCTTAAAAAAGTATTTTTTTATGTGATTTACACTACATTGTTTTCATAAAGAAATAGTAGTTTTACCCTTATTACACCAAATTAACTATTACTAAATGTCTAAAAAAATAAAACTTATTTGGGATTTTAGAGGTCCTGCAGCAGAGAAAACTGCAGAGCACCATGAAATACATTTAAAAGAATTTATTACCGCAGAAAATTTACAATTAAACATTACGGGCTTTAATGCTTTAACAGATATGCATAGTATTGCTTATTTGGTTGTTAACGAGGCTGAAATGATTACTGTTAGAGATGCTTTAAAACCACATAGAGGAGAATTATACACTGCAGAATGAAACATTTTACACTCATTATATGTACGCTAGTGCTACTTTTTTCTTGTAAAGAAAAACAGCAAAAAATAAACCACCCTATTGACTATTTTTTAGCATCTAAAAGTGATAATATAAAAAAGGTTCTGGACAGTATTTCTAAACACGAAGTACAATTTAGATATACCGAGATAAATAAAAAAAACGGATTGTATATAGCCAAAAACTATGATTTTAATACTAATCCTAAAAACTATTTTTACCCTGCTAGCTCTGTTAAATTACCGGTTGCCATTTTAACTTTAGAAAAAATATTTGAGAGTGACAATCTTACTAAGGATACCGAATTTTTTATTGAAGGAGACTCTATTAAAACAACATTTGCCAAAGAAATAATTAAAATATTTGCTGTTAGCGATAATGAAGCCTATAACAGGTTATTTGAGTTTTTAGGTCAGGATTACATTAATAAAAAATTAAAAAAAAAGGGCATTGAAAATGTTAGAATAGCTCATAGATTAGCTACAGAAGATGCTGATAATGTTACCACAAAACCTTTGGTTGTTTATTTAAATGATAGCACTACAACAAACAGCAAAGCCATAATTAACAGCCCTATTTTACCTTTAAACCTCAATAAGATTAAAAAAGGCATTGGTTATATTGATAAAGAAAATATATTACAAAAAGAGGCTTTTGATTTTAGTTTGAAGAATTTTTACAGTATTGAAGCTCAGCAACAAGTTTTGCAACGCGTTATTTACCCAGAATCATTTACAAAAGAACAACAGTTTAATTTGTACTTGGATGATATAGCATTTTTAAAAAACGCAATGAGCAATACTCCTAAAGACGCTGGCTATACTAGTGATTCTTATTATGACAGTTATGTAAAGTTTTTTATGTTTGGTAACACAAAAGACCCTATACCAAACAATATAAAGATATACAATAAGGTTGGTTACGCATATGGTACACTAACAGATTGTGCTTTTATTGAAGACACAGAAAACGATATTAGTTTTATGCTAACAGCAACTATTCTAGTAAATAAAAATGGCGTTTTTAATGACAATAACTACGAGTATGAAACTGTGGGAATTCCATTTTTAGCAGAATTAGGTAGAGAATTTTACAATTACAACCTGCAAAAAAAGCAGAACTAAAAATAACCTATTATACTATTTAACACTTAAACTTGTTATAGTATATAACCAATTAAATTTGTAAACTGTTATATTTCACTGTTTACGGGGTACAAACCAACCTATAGTTATCGCTACATTGCGTGCTACTATAACAACACGTAATTTTTAGGAACCAGCTTATGGCAAACGACCAAGAATATTTAAATAACCTAACCAAGCAGTTTGAAATTCTTTTAAGCAAGCAAGAACACTTTGCTAAAGAACTAATGGTCCTACACAAAGAAATAGAGCGACTTAAAAAAGATGGTATTCCTAAACAAAAAAGTAGTGAAAAGCCTGCAACTATTACAACACCAGAAGTTACCCCTATTACAGAACCTACAGTAGAAAAGCCTACAGTAAAAGAACCTGTTATAGAAGTGACGAAAGATGTTTATAAAGACCCTATTACTGCCCCGCAAAATGCAACTAAACAACCTAAACAAAATATAAAACCTAGAGAAAAAAGAATCTCTAAATCTAAAGGTAAATCTAATATTGAAAAATTTATTGGAGAAAACCTTTTAAACAAAATAGGTATTCTAATAGTTGTTATAGGCGTTGCAATTGGTGCTAAATACTCTATAGAAAACAATTTAATTAGTCCGTTAACAAGAATAATTTTAGGATACTTAACCGGTCTAGGTTTACTTGGTCTTGGAATTAAATTAAAAGAAAAATACACTAGTTACAGTGCTGTTTTAGTAAGTGGCTCTATTGCCATACTCTACTTTATAACGTTTGCTGCCTATAGTTTTTACGATATATTTTCGCAAATACCCGCTTTTGCAATAATGGTATTACTCACCGTATTTACAGTTATTGCCGCTATTAACTACAACAAACAGGCAATTGCACATATTGGCTTGGTTGGGGCATACGCTGTTCCTTTTTTACTTAGTAGTGGATCTGGACAAGTTGGAATTTTATTTACATATATGTCTATAATTAACATAGGCATTTTAACATTGTCATTTAAAAAAGATTGGAAGAGCTTATTCTACTCTGCTTTTATATTTACCTGGTTTATATACGGTTCGTGGTTTTTATTCAGCTATAATTATGACTACTTTACAAAAGCCTTTTTATTCTTATTTATATTTTTCCTGATATTTTACACAACATTTATAGTTAATAAAATAAAAAAGAACCATGCTTTTAACCCTAGCTCTATTTTAATACTTTTAGTAAACTCATTTATCTTTTTTGGTTATGGTTTTTACCTACTAAGTTATAATCAAGATTACAACGGTTATTTAGGCTTATTTACGGTTGCAAATGCGTTGTTGCATTTTATTGCTGGCACTATTTTATACAAACAAAAATTAGCAGATAGTAAGCTTTTATATTTTATATTAGGTATGGTGTTTGTTTTTATCACCATTGCTGTACCTGTACAACTAGACGGTAATTACGTTACTATTTTGTGGATTACTATTGCCGCTTTACTTTTCTGGATTGGCTCATCAAAAGGCGCTCCTATATTAAAGAAAATCTCTTATCCATTAATAATATTATCTCTACTAAGCTTATTTCAAGATTGGGGCACTTACTACTTAGATCATAGTTATTATAGTGATTACGTAGGTAATGTTACTCCACTATTAAACGTAAATTTATTAGGATCTTTACTTAGCATTGCTTCTTTGTATTTCATTTATACAACCAATAAAAAACACAATACCAAAAACAACGTTTTATCTTACATTGCCCCAATAGTATTAATGTTAGTAACATTTAGTAGTTTCTTTGTAGAAATAATACACTACTTTAATTTAGCTCTAGATAAGTCTAAAATTATAATAGACAAAACAGACATTTATAGCAACCCTATTAATTATGACATTAATAGCTTTAGCATACTAACACTTGTATGCTACACCTTGTTATTCTTTTCTATACTAAGTATCATAAATATTAAAAAGATAAAAAACAGAGCATTAGGTATTGCAAACATTAGTATTAACAGTCTTGTTTTATTTATTTCTTTAACAATTGGTCTACTTATTGTAAGTGACTTAAGAGATAGCTATTTAGATCCGTCTGAATATTACAACTCTGGAAGTATGCACCTTGCAGTAAGGTATATACTTTATGCGTTTATAGCACTAATAGTACACTGTACTTACAGCTACACTAAGCAAAGTTTTATGCGCATAAACTTTAAAATTGCGTTTTCTATACTACTTAACATTACTGTACTTTGGATTTTAAGTAGTGAACTTATTAATTGGATAGATTTGTCTGGTGCAGAACAAACATACGGACTAGAGCTAACCATTTTATGGGGGCTATATTCTTTCTTCTTGGTAGCTAAAGGCATCTGGAAAAAAATTAAATACTTACGTATTGGAGGTATTATTTTATTTGGAATCACCATAATTAAGCTATTCTTTTTAGATTTGGCATCTTTAAACACTATATCAAAAACTCTTGTCCTAGTTATATTAGGGCTATTAATTTTAGGAGTTTCATTTTTATACAATAAGTACAAAAACAAAATTTTTGATGAGACAAAAGCAGAATAAATTCACACTATTTTTTTTACTGATCACAGTTGCATTTTACGGTCAAATGCAAAATTATGATGCTAAAATTGAGCTTAAAAATATTAAAGACACCTGGCATACAATTACACTGCCAGACGTTGTTTTCTCTAATACACAGGAACGCTTAAGTGATATTCGTATTTATGGTATAACAGCCAAAAATGATACTATTGAAGCGCCCTACCTGTTAAACTACACATCTCCTAAGCTAAAAACAAAAACGGTAGATTATAAATTACTAAATGCTAGCACTAAAGATGGCGTATATTATTTTACACTTAAAGTACCTTCTAAAGATGCTATTAACCACATAAAACTAAATTTTGAGAATTCTAATTTTGATTGGAAAGTTTTGGTAGAAGCTAGTCATCACCAAAAAAAATGGTTTAAAATATATGATGACTATAGAATTGTTGCCATAAAAAATAGTCAAACCAATTACAGCTTTACAGACATTAC
Source organism: Cellulophaga sp. 3_MG-2023 (assembly GCF_030546975.1). Taxonomy (NCBI): domain Bacteria; kingdom Pseudomonadati; phylum Bacteroidota; class Flavobacteriia; order Flavobacteriales; family Flavobacteriaceae; genus Cellulophaga; species Cellulophaga sp. 3_MG-2023. The sequence continues at coordinate 38,355 of NZ_JAUOPS010000006.1, read as the reverse complement.
ATTTCCTGCTGCGGAATTCAGTTATTTTAGAATAGGCATTAAGAGTGATGAAGAACCAATATTAGAAAAAGCTACATTAGAACACCAACAACAGACAGCAGCTAATATTACAGACAGAACAGTAAAATCTTTTAATGTAGTTGAAGATAAAAAAAATAAAAAAACAATAGTAAATATTGCGTTTGATAGAAAAGCACCTACACATCAAATTACCGTAAAGGTTAACAATAAAATAGACTACTACAGACCTATAAAAATTGAGGAACTAATAGACAGTGTTAAAACAGAAAAAGGGTACGTTTACAACTACAATACTCTAAGAATTGGCACATTATCATCTATTGAAAATAACGCATTTACTTTTGATAATACTTTTTCAAAAAAAATAAGAGTTACTATTTTAAATTTTGATAATCAACCTTTAAAAATAGATAATATAAACGCCAAAGGTTACAAATACCAACTAACAGCTAGGTTTACCGAACCAGCTACGTATTATTTAACCTATGGTAACAAAAGTGCCTACGCACCAAATTACGATATTGCACAGCTAAACATAAAAATGCCAGAAGACATTAAAGGCTTAACTCTTGGCTCAGTAACAGAAATTGCAAAAAAAGAAGAAAAAATTCAAGAACCATTATTTACAAATAAAATATGGCTTTGGCTTATTATGGGAATAGTTATGCTTGTAATTGGCTGGTTTTCTTATAAAATGTTAAGTAAAAAACCAGAATAAAAACTTAACATACAACTAGCTCCGTTTTTTTGTAACTTGTGAATCCCCCCATATTTTACAACTTACTTTCTTACGCTTTGTTATGGTATTAAACACTTATTAACCATTAACAAACAAAAATGAAAAAATTAGTAGCAGAATTTATTGGTACGCTTTGGCTTGTCCTTGGCGGATGTGGTAGCGCTGTATTAGCAGCTGCATACACAGAATTAGGAATTGGATTTGCAGGTGTTGCACTTGCTTTTGGATTAACAGTAGTAACTATGGCATATGCAATTGGCCATATATCTGGTTGCCACTTAAATCCAGCAGTTTCTATTGGGTTATGTGTTGGCGGCAGGTTTGATAAAAAAGATCTCTTCCCATACATAATTGCTCAAGTAATGGGCGGTATTGCAGGAGCAGCAATTTTATACGCTATTGTTAGCGGTAAAGAAGGCTTTAATATTGGTGGCTTTGCCTCTAATGGTTTTGGGGAGTTTTCTCCTGGCGGGTACAATATGACATCAGCATTAATTACAGAAATTGCAATGACGTTTATGTTTCTAATAATTATACTTGGCGCAACGCACTCTAAAGCTCCTAAAGGTATGGCTGGTTTAGCTATTGGGCTTGGACTTACACTAATACACTTAATTAGCATTCCTGTGACTAACACATCTGTAAACCCTGCACGTAGTACCAGTCAGGCATTATTTGCACAAACAGATGGTGCTTTACCACAATTATGGCTATTTTGGGTAGCTCCTATAATAGGGGCTATTTTAGCAGGCTTGGTTTACAAATTAATCTCTCCTGAAGAAAAATAAGACTTAAAAAAAAGCAAAAGCCCTAGAAAATTAATTTTCTAGGGCTTTTTTTATACTATAAAGCTAAAATTAAGCTGGCTCTCCGTATAAATCAAAATCTGCCGCTTCCGTAATTTTTATATTTGCATATTCACCTTGTTTCAAATAGTGCTTTGTAGCATCAATTAAAACCTCGTTATCTACGTCTGGCGAATCAAATTCTGTTCTACCAACAAAGTAATTCCCCTCTTTTCTATCAATAATACACTTAAAAGTTTCTCCTATCTTTTCCTGATTTAGCTCCCAAGAAATCTGTGACTGTATTTCCATTATCTGGTTAGCTCTATCTTGCTTTACCTCTTCTGGCACATTATCTTCCAAATTGTAAGCATGTGTATTTTCCTCATGACTATAAGTAAAACAACCTAAGCGCTCAAAACGCATATCTATTACCCACTGTTTTAAGGTTTCAAAATCCTCTTCTGTTTCTCCAGGATAACCAACAATTAAAGTAGTTCTAATAGTCATATTAGGAACTGTAGCCCTAAAATCTTTTAGTAATTTTGTTGTTTTTGCCTGCGTGGTTCCACGACGCATACTTTTTAAAATAGCATCAGAAATATGCTGTAAAGGAATATCTAAATAATTACAAATTTTAGGCTCCTTATTCATTAAATCTAACACATCCATTGGAAAACCAGTAGGAAACGCATAGTGCAAGCGTATCCACTCTATACCTTCTACTTTTACCAAAGCCTCTAAAAGCTCTGCCAAGTTTCTTTTCTTATATAAATCTAAACCGTAGTATGTTAAATCTTGTGCTATAAGTATCAACTCCTTAACACCTTTAGCCGCCAATTTTTCTGCTTCAGTAACTAAATCTTCAATAGGCGTACTCTTATGCTTACCACGCATTAACGGTATTGCACAAAAAGAACAAGGTCTATCACAACCTTCTGCAATTTTTAAATATGCATAGTTTTTTGGTGTTGTAGTTATACGCTCACCTATTAACTCATGCTTATAATCTGCACCTAAAGCTTTTAATAAACTAGGCAACTGACTAGTTCCAAAATACTCATCTACATTAGGAATTTCTTTTACTAGATCTGGCTTGTAACGCTCACTTAAACATCCTGTTACAAAAACCTTATCTACTTCACCTGCTTCTTTTTTCTGTACAAAATCTAAAATAGTGTTAACACTCTCTTCTTTTGCATTATCAATAAAGCCACACGTATTAATTACAACAATATTACCTTCATCTTCATGAGCCACCTCTTTACCGTTAGCTTTTAACTGCCCCATTAGTACTTCAGAATCGTACACGTTTTTAGAGCAACCTAAAGTAACTACGTTAATTTTATTTGTTTTGAGTGATTTTGTGCGCATAATCTATTAAAATTGGCTGCAAAAATACAACTTGCTTAAGGAATGACACCTATATAGAACTAATTTTATGATTTTTACGTTAAACCATTAGCCTTTAATGTTATCTAAAACAAAAAATACAGTAAATGAAAAACAGCAAATACTTTGTTACAGTAATATTATTTTGTTTTCTTTTTGGCTGTTCTACAGACAGTGACACCGCTATTGAAAATATAGATTCTAATAAACTATACTTTCCTCCTATAAATTCTGATGAATGGCAAACAAATTCTATTTCTAATTTAAATTGGAATGAAGACGCCTTACAACCTCTTTTAGATTTTATAGAAACCAATAAGACTAAAGCTTTTTTAATACTTGAAAATGGAAAAATTGTAGTTGAATGGTATGGTAATAATACCGATGCAAACTCTAATTTAGCATGGAACTCTGCTGCAAAAACATTAGTTTCTTTTACTGCCGGAATTGCTATTGAAGAAGGTTTTTTAGATGTTAATTTGCCATCTAGCAATTATTTAGGTACAGGCTGGTCTTCTTTAACAACTACTCAAGAACAAAGCATTACAGTTAAAAATCATTTAACAATGACTACTGGTTTAGATTATACTGTAACTAACAACAACTGCACAGACCCAGAGTGTTTTACTTTTAAAAATTTACCAGGCACATTTTGGTACTATCATAATGGAGCATACACTATTACACATAATATTATAGAAGGAGCCACACAGCAAAATTTTAATACTTATTTTAATAACAAACTAAAAAATATGACTGGTTTGCAAGGCTCTTGGCTACCTTTTGGTTATTTTAAATTATACTATAGCAACGCCAGAAGTATGGCCAGATTTGGTCTTTTAAATCTAAATAAAGGAAATTGGAATGGAACTTCTGTTTTAAAATCTGAAACATATTTTAACGAAATGACTAGTACATCTCAAAACTTAAATAAAGCCTATGGCTATTTTTGGTGGTTAAACGGAAAAGATTCTTACAGACTACCAACATCTGAACAAGAGTATACTGGCAAACTAATTCCTAATGCACCAAATGATTTAATTGCCGGTTTAGGCAAAGACGATCAAAAATTATATGTTATACCAAGCAAAAACTTAGTTATTGTACGTATGGGTGATGCCGCTAATGACGAATTACTTGGTCCATCTAGTTTTGATAATATACTGTGGGAGAAAATAAATAATTTAATTAACTAATTGTAATTTTCTGGTATTTGCCTCGCCTTAAAAGCTGACTCAAAACCAGCAGCATATCTTAACAATTCTGCCTCATTAAATTGTTTAGCTATAAAAGTTAAACTAATTGGCTCTCCTGTTTTTTTATACCCCATTGGCACTGTAATTGCAGGGTATTTAGCTACTGCCGCATAACCAGCGTGGTAATTATTAATAGATAAAATTGCATTTAAATTATGAGCATCCATAGCCTCATTAAAATAACGCCTTCCGCTTTGCTCTAAATTACTTACAATAACAGCCAATTCTTCAACTGTAGTGGTATCTGCTAAAATACCTCTAAATAAGGATTGCCCATAAGGTATTTTTATAACAGAGTCTTTAGCATTAAACGCTACTGCTGATTTTATATCCTGTATTGGTAGTTTATTTTTAGTTTGATTTTTTATGTAAGTTGGCAAATCGTGCTTCATATCAATATTCAAAATACTTAAAAAACCACTCATTGAAACTTCTGGAGGCGTAATTTCGACAATAATACTTCCGTGCTCTCTTAGTTTATCTACCGATGCTCTGTAAATAGAATCTGTAGACAACAAGTTTTTAATCACCCCAAAACGCTTCCCTTTTAAGCTATTATCCGTTAAAGGCGCAGAAAGCACTCCTAATTCTTTTTTAACAGATTTACTATCTGCAGCATCTTTACCCTTCATTGCATCTAATAAAATAGCAGCATCAGGCACATTTTTAGTCATTGGACCAGGAGTATCTAAGGTACTAGAAATTGGCACAATACCAGTTCTACTTAAAAAACCTATTGTAGGCTTTAAACCAACAACCGAGTTTTGACTAGAAGGAGACAATATAGAGCCCGATGTTTCTGTACCTACAGCAGCCACAGCGTAATTTGCCGCCACTGCCGTGCCGCTACCAGCACTAGATCCACCTGTTTCAAAAATTTTTCTACCGTAAGGATTTAATGTTTGTCCACCTACAGCACTATACCCTACCGGACAGCCTGTACATAAAAAATAAGCCCACTCACTTAAATTAACCTTGCCTAAAATTAAAGCTCCGTTTTCTTTTAATCTTTTTACCACAAAGGCATCATCTGTGACATTATTTTTCAAAGCTATAGAACCAGCTGTAGTTAGCATTCCTTTAGTATTTATATTATCTTTTAACAAAATAGGCATACCATAAATAGGGTGCACAACATTAGACTCACCACCTTTCTTCTTTAGCTCATCTAATTTGCGAGCTTGCATTACTACATCTTTATTTAAAGCTACAATAGTGTTTAATGTTGTAGCATTATCCAACTCATACTTATATATACGATACAAATAAAAGAGAACCAATTTCTCATAAGTTAACTCACCATTATCTATATGCTTGCGTAGCGTGTAGATATTTTGTTCTAAAATAAGCGGTTTTAAGGCTTTATATTCTTCGTTGGATAATTTTTGAACCTCAGGATAAAGAGGAAGAAATATTTCATTCTTGTCTATTACTTTAGACTGTATTAATTTGTAACGCATTCTAGGATTAGTATGCTCTGCATTTTCTGCAACTTCTAAAGAATCATTATAAGGCTGCCATAAAACAAGCTCCTTTTTAGCATCTTCTACTTTATTTTTACAAGAAATAACCAGCAGTACTAAAACAACTAAAACATACTTTTTCATTACAAACAGTTTTAAAATAAAAAAACCTCCAAATGGAGGTTTTTACATTACTTTTTTAAATTGAAGAAAGAATCTACAAACTCGAACTTATTAAAAACTTGCAAGTCCTCTATACCTTCCCCTACTCCAATATACTTCACTGGGATTTGAAACTGATCTGAAATACCAATTACCACACCACCTTTTGCAGTACCATCTAGCTTAGTAACTGCTAATGATGTAACCTCTGTTGCCTTAGTAAACTGTTTAGCTTGCTCAAAAGCGTTTTGCCCTGTAGAACCATCTAAAACCAACATTACATCATGCGGAGTATCTTCTACCACCTTGTGCATTACACGTTTTACTTTGGTAAGTTCATTCATTAAATTTACCTTATTATGTAAACGCCCTGCTGTATCTATAATTACGACATCTGCATTTTGTGTTACAGCAGAGCTTAGCGTATCAAAAGCAACAGAAGCAGGATCACTCCCCATTTTTTGCTTTACAATAGGAATATCTACACGATCTGCCCAAACCTGTAGTTGATCTATAGCAGCAGCTCTAAAAGTATCTGCCGCACCTAAAACAACTTTTAATCCTTGTTTTTTAAACTGATAAGCCATTTTACCAATGGTTGTAGTTTTACCAACACCATTAACACCAACAACCATTATTACATATGGTTTTACACCTTTAGGAACCGTAAACTCTGTATCATTACCAGTATTAGTTTCTGATAAAAGTGATGCAATTTCTTCTCGCAAAATTACATTAAGCTCATCTGTACCTAAATATTTATCTTTAGAAACACGTGCCTCTATACGATCTATAATTTTCAAGGTAGTCTCTACTCCAACATCAGAAGTTACTAGAATTTCTTCTAGATTATCTAATACATCATCATCTACCTTAGTTTTACCAGCTACAGCTTTACTTAACTTAGAAAAAAAGCTACTTTTACTTTTCTCTAAACCTTTATCAAGGCTTTCCTTCTTTTTTGAAGAAAATATATTTTTAAATAGACTCATTTTTTATCCTGTAATTTTACCAAAGATATAAAAATAAAAAAAGCCACTTTCTAATGAAAGTAGCTTTATTATCAATACTGTATATTGATATTATTTTTTAGCTAACCACTCGCTTACTAATTCTGGAGCCATAACTGATTCCACAAAAGTGTAAGCTCCTGATTTAGGAGACTTTACCATTTTAATGGCTTTAGTTAATCTCTTTGAGCTGGTCTGTAAACTTGCTACTGTTTTCTTTGCCATAACTTTATAGTTTAACAACTTCCTTACTAAAGGAAATCTAAATTATTTTATTTCTTTATGAACAGTCATCTTCTTTAAAATTGGGTTAAATTTCTTTAACTCAATTCTATCCGGAGTGTTCTTTTTGTTTTTAGTGGTAATGTACCTAGAAGTACCTGGTTGCCCAGACTCTTTGTGCTCTGTACACTCTAAAATAACTTGTATTCTGTTACCTTTCTTTGCCATCTTTATTATTTTTTAAAGAGATTATTTAATAACCCCCTGTGCTTTAGCCTCTTTTAATACTTCAGAGATTCCTTTTTTGTTGATACTCTTAAGAGCTCTTGTAGATACTTTTAAAGTTATCCAACGATCTTCCTCTGGAATGTAAAAACGTTTTTTGGAAAGATTTACATCAAACCTTCTTCTTGTCTTATTAATAGAGAAAGACACGTTATTTCCAAACATTGCTTTCTTTCCAGTGATTTCACAAACTTTTGACATTATGCTAGATTTTGTGTTATTTTAAACAGGCTGCAAATTTATAGCTTTTTTTTGGGTAGACAAAATTCTTTTCATCAAATTTTTAAAATTATTTTACCACCTCTTAAAATGTTGCTATTTAACAACCTAATATTTCTTTATATAATAGCTCTAAAGCCTTATTAATAGCCTTATTTACCACTCTTTCTCTTTGACCTCCTAATTGCTCTTTAATAGCAAATATTTTTGTTGGAGTTGCTATACCAATATAAACAGTACCCACCTCTGCATTAGAATCTCCCTTTGTTGGTCCTGCATTACCTGTTGTTGCAATTGCAAAATCGGTTTTAAGCGCTTTTTGCACATTTGTAGCCATAGCTATTGCAACTTGCTCACTAACCACAGAATACTCTTTAATTAAAGCTTCTGAAACTCCTAAAACATTAATTTTAACTTCTGTTGCATAACAAACCACACTTCCCTTAAAATAAGCTGATGCCCCTGGTATAGAAGTAAATATTTCTGATATTTTGCCTCCCGTAAAACTCTCTGCAGTAGCTAAAGTTTTTCCTTTTTCTGTTAGTAGTTTTGCTGTAGCAACCTCTAAAACATCCTCTCCTTCTTCGCCATAAACTATATCGCCAATTAAAGCTATTAATTTTTGACTCTCATCTTTTATTGCATGTTCTAAAATATCTTTATTTTTTCCAGTACCAGACAAACGCAAGCGTACAGAACCCAAACTTGGCAAATATGCGAGCTTTATAAATACAGGTAACTGGTCTTCCCAAGCCTCTATTTGCTCTGCCAAAGCACTTTCCCCTACACCGTAGGTTATAAATGTTTTATGTATTATATGCGGCCTTTTATACTCTTTTATGATGCGCGGCACAACTTCTTCTGTAATAAGATATCTCATTTCAAAAGGAACACCAGGCATAGACACAAAAACAGTATCATTGTCTTTTATCCACATTCCAGGCGCTGTACCTTTTAAATTGTGTAATACCGTAGCTTTAGACAGTACTTTTGCCTGTTGTTTATTTACTTCTAAAATTGGCTTGTCAGAAAATTTCTTAAACAACTCTTCAACGTGTGCCAATACTTGGTTATTTTGAACCAAAGTATCATTAAAATACTCGCACAATGTATGTTTGGTAATATCATCTTTAGTAGGACCTAAACCTCCTGTAATTAAGACAATATCTACTCTTTTTGAAGCATCTTTTAAAGCAGAAAGAATTTGCTCCTTATTATCTTGTATTGACGTTATTTGATAAACTGTAACACCAATTTTATTTAATTCTTTACCTATAAAGGCCGAATTAGTATCTATAACCTGACCAATAAGTAGCTCATCTCCTATGGTTATTATTTCGGCAAGCATTACAAACTAAAGTCGTTTTTTAATTCTGTTACAACTTGCAAAACATCAATCTTTAACGTTTTAAAAACTTCTTCAATTTTATTAAAATCGCCTTGTTGCTTCCCTAATGATTCTATTTCAAAAGCAGCAGCTCTAGTCTGCTCCATACCTAACAAATCTACATTAGGTTTAATTTTATGTGCCAACTGGTAGGTTGGCTCATAGTCTCTACTTTCAATTGCTTTTTCAAGAAGACCCAAATCTTCAGGCACTTCTTCTAAAAAAACAGATACTACAGAATTGATAAAATCCATATCACCTTCCGCCATTTCATTCAACTTATCAAGACTATAAATCATTTATTTAATATTTAATGTAAACATTTCTTCTCCTTCCAACGTGCCACAAAGATAATCATTAGCATCTACTCTTCCTACACCTGCTGGTGTACCCGTAAATATGATATCTCCTTTTTTTAACATAAAATATTGAGAAACATAAGAGATTAACTCATCTACTTTCCACAACATTAAATTTGTATTTCCTTTTTGTACGATTTTATCATTTTTTAGTAAAGAAAAATTTATATCATCCACGGAAGAAAACTTACTTTTTGGAAGCCATTTACCTATTACAGCTGCACCATCAAAACCCTTTGCTTTTTCCCAAGGTAATCCTTTTTCCTTTAACTTAGATTGAAGATCACGAGCCGTAAAATCTATTCCTAGCCCAATTTCATCATAATAGTTGGGTGCAAATTGAGGCTCTATATGCTTACCTACCTTTTTAATTTTAACCAAAACCTCTACTTCATAATGAATATTATTAGAAAATTCTGGAATATAAAAATCTTGTTCCTTAGGCAATACGGCTGAGTCTGGCTTAATAAAAACGACAGGATCTGTAGGCTTTTCATTAGCCAACTCTTTTATATGATCTGTGTAATTACGACCAATGCAAATTATCTTCATTTTAATTTCTTTTTTTATTGCTTCTCTTTAGAGAGTTTTAGACTTACAGCTGGTATTAAATGCTTAGTATTATCTTTAGACTTCACTTTAAAATCTGTCCACTCACCCATACCATATACCATAACTTTAAAATTTTGGTTTTTATTGTAAACACCTCCAAAGGTAGGAGCAAACCTATCTTCTATAGTTAACTCATTACTAATTGCATCTTTACCCTTTATAGCATACCAATTATATGGCACAAACAACCACTCTAAACCAATATAAACACCTTCTCTTGGCATTTTTATAGTAAAGGCTGATAAATCTATAGAAACAAAATCGTTTTCTGCAAAAGTTTCTAAAATAATGCTTTTATGCAATAAATCGTTAGTTGGCTTTTTAGCCTCTGGGTCTACAGCATAAACACGAATTCTAAATTTAGATGCTCTTCTTTTAAAGCCCTCGTCTTGCTGAAAAAATACAGTAACCTTGTTTATATATTTTTTTGAAGCTCCAATATTTGGGTAGTAAGTTGCCAATACCCAAGGTGTAGAAGAAGATGCAAACCCACTTTTTAAGTCATAACTACCAATAGGGTTTAACACAAAAGAATCTCCAATTGATTTAGCAACAACGACCTCATCTAATTCAAAAGACTCTTCTACCATACCAAACTTTTTATCTGCTACAAGTTGTTTAACAGCTACAATAGTATCTTTAAAACCTAATGAAGATAAGTGTACTTGCTTTTCTAAAAAAGAGTTAGGAACATCAACAAAAAAATACCCTTTTTCATCTGTAGAGGCACCTTTTAAGGTATTTAAAAAACTAACATTTACATAAGGAATTGGCTCTTGTGTTTTAGCATTGTAAATGGTGCCATCTATTAAAATTTCTTGTGCAGATAAGCTAACAACACTAAAAAAGAGCAAAAAAAATAATCTCATTATTTAACTTAACTTATTATTTAACTTACTAAGTTTAATTTGAGTAAGTACCTTTTTTGTATACAATGGAAAATCTGCATTTAATATCCAACCAAAATAACCTGGTTCTTTTTCTAAAACCTCATCTACCTTTTTACCTTTATGTTTACCAAAAGAAAAAGCAGCATCACCATCTTGGTCGATAATAATAAAGCCTGCAAAATCTGCAAACTTTTTACGTGTTGTAAATTCTGATAATTTTTTGATATCGTTTTCCAATTCTGGATAACGGTCTAATTGCGATTTTAAAACCTCAAAAGTAGCATTGGTATCTGCCGCTGCACTATGAGCATTAGTAAGTTCTTTATCGCAATAAAATTTATAAGCCGCCTCTAGAGTTCTTTTCTCCATTTTAAAGAAAATAGTTTGCACATCTACAGAAACTGTATTTTTCATATCAAAATCTACACCTGCACGCAACATTTCCTCCGCTAAAAGAGGTATATCAAACCTGTCTGAATTATATCCTCCTAAATCACAATCTTTTATCATTGCATAAATTTCTTTAGACAATGCTGCAAAAGTAGGCTCGTTTGCCACTTTTTCATTAGAAATACCGTGTACTGCTATTACCTCATCTGGAATTACCATTTCTGGATTAACCAACCACGTTTTACTTTCCTTATTTCCGTTAGGATATATTTTTAAAATGGAAATCTCTACCACTCTATCTTTAGCCACGTTTATTCCTGTTGTTTCTAAATCGAAAAAACAAATTGGGCGTGTTAACTTTAAATCCATTTTACTGTGTTTTAACACAAAGATAAATGAATAGCTACTTTTACAAAAAATAAAATAGGTATAAAAAAAATGCCCTGTAAAAAACAGGGCATTTTATAGTATTATATTGCTTGTGGCTGTTTTAGATTTCTCTATTTACATCCCAAGCCTCTAGGTAATCTGCTACTGCTTTTATAAACATACCACCTAACGCACCATTTACAACACGGTGATCATAACTATGAGATAAGAACATTTTAGAACGTATGCCTATAAAATCTCCTTCTGGAGTTTCTATTACAGATGGCACTTTACGTATGGCTCCTAAAGCTAAAATAGCTACTTGTGGCTGGTTAATAATTGGTGTTCCAAATACACTACCAAATGTACCAACATTTGTTACCGTATATGTACCACCTTGAATATCGTCTGGCTTTAAAGCATTGCTTCTAGATCTGTTTGCCAAATCATTTACAACTTTTGCCATACCAACTAGGTTTAATTGATCTGCATTTTTAATTACAGGTACAATTAAATTACCATCTGGTAAAGCTGCTGCCATACCTATATTTATGTTTTTCTTTTTTATTACAGATTCACCATCAAAAGAAATATTTATTAATGGAAACTTTTTAATAGCAAATGCTACTGCTTCCATAAATATTGGAGTAAACGTTAGTTTCTCCCCTTCTCTTTGCTGAAAAGCGTTTTTATTTTTGTTTCTCCAGTTTACTAGGTTAGTAACATCTACCTCTATAAAACTTTGCACGTGTGCAGATGTAGCAATACTAGCCGTCATATGCTGTGCAATTAATTTACCCATACGAGATAAAGGAACAACCTCATCTCCTGCAGATGCAACAACTGGTGCTGCTTTTGCTGCCGGAGCCTTTGCTGGAGTAGCCTGTGGTGCTGGCGTACTTTTTGGAGCAGCACTACCATTACTACTAGGTGCTGTTCTGTTTTCTACATAATTTAATATGTCAGTTTTGGTAACTCTACCTTCTTTACCTGTACCAGTAATTGCATCTAACTCTGCAATAGCAATACCCTCTTCTTTTGCTATGTTTTTAACTAAAGGAGAATAAAATTTATCTGAATCGCTAAAATCTTGTGATGTTGCAACAGTTTCTTTAGCTACAGCAATAGAACTCTCTATAGCCGCAACCTCTGGTGTATCTTCAACTTTTTCTTCAACCGCAGCTGCACTAGTTTCTGTTGTAGTAGTAACTTCTGCTTCTCCAGAAATTTCTATAATAGCTACAGTTTGTCCAACTTGCACTATATCATCTACGTTAAAAAGTTTTTCAACTAAGACACCCTCTACTTCAGAAGGAACTTCAGAATCTACTTTATCTGTGGCAATTTCAAAAACAGCCTCATCCATCTCTATGGTATCTCCTACTTCTTTTAACCAAGTAGTTAATGTTGCTTCTGCAACACTTTCACCCATTTGAGGTAATTTTAATTCAAATTTTGACATATTACTATTTTAAAAGCAATTTATATACTTAATTTTGCAAAAATACTAATTAAAACGTCATTTAATTAAATTTTGTGCATTTATTTTAATTTAAACTATCCCAATTTTAAAGAATTCTCAAAAGGAACCCTGTTTAATATACTTCTACCCAAGGTAACTTCATCTGCGTATTCTAGCTCATCACCAACCGCAATACCACGTGCTATAGTAGAAGTTTTTAAGCCCATACCTTCTATTTGTTTGTAAATATAAAAGTTTGTAGTATCACCTTCCATAGTAGAACTTAAAGCAAAAATTAACTCTTTTATAACACCATCTTTAGATTTATTAACCAAAGAACCAATTGTTAAATTTTGCGGCCCCACACCTTCCATTGGAGATATCCTACCTCCTAAAACGTGATACAAGCCTCTGTATTGCCCTGTATTCTCTATAGCCATTACATCTCTAATATCCTCTACAACACATACAATAGATTCGTCTCGTTTTGGGTTTGCACAAATTTCACACAACTCAACATCAGATATATTGTGGCAATTAGAACAAAACTTGATTTCTTCTCTTAATTTTAATAAACTGCTAGACAAGGCACTAGTTTGATCTTTAGGCTGCTTTAATAAATGTAAAGCTAAGCGCAAAGCAGTACGTTTGCCTATTCCTGGCAACTGAGATATTTCATACACTGCATTTTCTAGCAATTTAGAAGAGAATTCCATACTGTTATTTTTCTACACAAATTTACAATTTATTCTTGTTTTTCAGGTGTCATTAATAGCTATGATGATATTTTTTCTTTTTGTACTTTGCAATCACAAATTACTACTTATGACATCTACGCACATATTGCTACTAATAGGTTGCTACTTTTTAGTTTTACTACTTATATCTTACTTAACCGGTAAAAACGATTCTAATGAAGACTTTTTTAAAGCAGGCAAACAATCCCCTTGGTATGTTGTAGCTTTTGGTATGGTAGGTGCATCTTTATCTGGTGTAACTTTTATATCTGTTCCTGGCTGGGTACAAGGCTCACAGTTTAGCTATATGCAAGTAGTTTTTGGTTATTTAGTTGGCTACTTTGTTATAGCATACCTATTAATGCCCATTTATTATAAACTTAATGTAACCTCTATTTACGAGTATTTAAAAGAACGTTTTGGTATGGTTAGTTACAAAACCGGTGCTTTCTTTTTCTTTGTATCTAGAGTATTAGGTGCTTCATTTAGGTTATTTTTAGTTGCTTTAGTATTGCAACAATTTGTTTTTGATGATTTAAATATTCCTTTTGAGGTTACCGTAATACTGTCTATACTACTTATATGGATCTATACTTTTAAAGGAGGAATAAAGACTATTGTTTGGACAGACACCTTGCAGACATTGTTTATGCTAACATCGGTTGGTTTATCTATTTATTTTATTACTGATAAATTAGATATGAGCATTGGCAGTTTATTATCCTCGGACGAACTACAACAGTACAATAAGATATTTTTTACAGATAGTTTTTTAGCTAAAAGTCACTTTGTAAAATCGTTCTTTGGCGGTATGTTTATTGCTATTTGTATGACTGGTTTAGACCAAGATATGATGCAAAAAAATTTAAGTTGCAAAACACTAAAAGATGCACAAAAAAATATGATTTCTTTTAGCCTGGTACTAGTAGTTGTAAACTTTATTTTTTTATTACTAGGAGCTCTTTTATTTATATATGCCAATAAATTTAATATTACAACTCCTGCTCTTGGTGGTGTTGGCGCTCCTAAAACAGATTTACTTTTCCCCGAAATAGCCTTAAACAGTGGACTTGGAATTACAATAGCTGTTACCTTTATGCTTGGTTTAATAGCTGCTGCATATAGTAGTGCAGATAGTGCACTAACCTCTTTAACAACATCTTTTTGCGTAGATTTCTTAGGAATTGATAAAAAACCAGAATTGCAACAAAAAAAGCTACGTAAAGTTACACACGTAGGTATGAGTGTTTTACTTATTATAGTAATTATAATATTTAAAAACATATTAGACCGTAATGTAATAGATAGCTTACTTACTGTAGCAACATATACTTATGGTCCTTTATTAGGCTTATTTGCATTTGGGATCTTTACAAA
This sequence comes from Cellulophaga sp. 3_MG-2023, assembly GCF_030546975.1. Taxonomy (NCBI): domain Bacteria; kingdom Pseudomonadati; phylum Bacteroidota; class Flavobacteriia; order Flavobacteriales; family Flavobacteriaceae; genus Cellulophaga; species Cellulophaga sp. 3_MG-2023. Next base: position 23,218 of record NZ_JAUOPS010000006.1, on the reverse strand, counting down.
GCACAAAATCAAAGATAAATGGTCTTGGCTAGTTGCAATTGTACCTGTTTTACTAATTTTAGTAATTTCTAACATTCCTGCAGAGCAATTTGGAGGGTATGTTGTTGGTTATGAAATGCTTCCACTAAATGGTCTACTTACCTTTTTTGGACTATGGTTAATACGTAAAAAATAGATATTAAAAAAAACCATCATAGAGAAGAGTAACTATTTTATATTATTTGTAATTTTTATTTACAAAAAAATAAAAATTAATAAATTAATACTGATTTGTAGCCAGCATTACTAAAGTACACCCTTCAATAACCTCTATGTTATTCATTTTCAGTGTTTTATAAAACTCAGGATTCTCTGTTCCAGGGTTAAATATGACACGTTTTGGTTGTAATTTTACGATATCGTTGTAATATTCTACCTGTCTAGATGGATTTAAATATAAAGTAACTGTAAAAACATTTTGAAAATCCGTTAAATTATCTTTAATTTGAACACGTAAAATAGTCCCTAAATTTTTACCAAAAGCTACTGTTGTTATGTTCTTTTCTACTAATTTCTTCACTGCAAGAAAACTGTACCGATTCGGATTCAACGAAGCACCAAAAACAAGGGTTTTAGACATTTTTTGAAAATTTAATGTTAAATATTGTTAACGAATGTAACTTTATTGTAAAATAAACGTCTTATAACTAAATAGTTATTAAAAGACATTTAAGATAAGGTCATTGATAACGCTGTATTTTTATAGTTAATGGTTAGTGTTTAGTATAGCCTATCGATGACAAAGAAGCCCAGAGTTCTGCTCTGGGCTTTATGTTTTTATATACTTAACGTAATTATTACCATTTAATAATTACACTACCCCAAGTAAATCCACTACCAAAAGCTGCTAACACCACCAAATCTCCTTTTTCAACTTTGCCTTGTTCCCAAGCTTCAGTTAATGCAATAGGAATAGATGCTGCCGTTGTGTTACCATATTTCATAATATTATTAAACACTTGGTCATCATTCAACTTAAACTTTTTCTGTATAAATTGAGATATTCTAAGATTTGCTTGGTGTGGCACCAACATATCAATATCAGAAACTTCTAAATTATTAGCTTGTAAGCCTTCCATTATAACCTCACTAAAACGAACTACAGCATTTTTAAATACAAATTGCCCGTTCATATATGGGTAGTAAGACTCATCATTAGGATCTGCATCTTCAATAATATCTGTTACCCAACGTTTACCCATACCTGGTGCTATTAAAGATAACTCCTCTGCATGTTGCCCTTCAGAATGTAAATGAGTAGATAATATACCTGTATCGTTATCCTCTGCTCTACTTAGTACTGCCGCACCTGCACCATCACCAAAAATTACAGAAACACTTCTACCACGTGTTGTCATATCTAAACCGTGAGAATGTAACTCAGAGCCAATTACAAGAACATTTTTATACATTCCGCTCTTAATATATTGATCTGCAACAGAAATACCGTAAACAAAACCAGAACATTGGTTCCTAACATCTAAAGCCCCAACAGTTTTAATACCCAAGTCTCTTTGTACTAAAACTCCAGGTCCTGGAAAATAGTAATCTGGACTTAGTGTAGCAAAAACTATAAAATCTATATCATCTTTATCTATACCTGCACGTTCTATAGCTACTTTAGCAGCCTTTACGCCCATTGTTGTAGTTGTATCTCCGTCTCCTTTAACTACATGTCTTCTTTCTTTTATACCAGTACGCTCTTGTATCCAAGCATCATTAGTATCCATTACCTTAGATAAATCATCATTGGTAACTACATTTTCTGGCACATAATGACCTAGGCCAATTATTTTTGAATTGTACATAATTTTTACTTTAAAACTAGTTTTTAGGGGTAAAACCCATATTTAAGGCTGCAATATATAAATAATGATAATTTATACTTGCAATAATTGAAGATAACCAAAAAAACTGAAATCTAACAGCTAGTGTGTCAGTTTGTCATAATTAACCTAATTGGTATTTTATTTGCCATACCATTATCAGAATAAAAAATTAATAATCAGTTTTCCTTAAAGGGATAAAAAATACAATTTAATTATGGCGACAGGTAAAATTAATGTATCCGTTGAGAATATTTTTCCGCTTATTAAAAAGTTCTTATATAGCGACCACGAGATATTTTTACGTGAGTTAATATCTAATGCTACAGATGCAACTTTAAAACTTAAGCACTTAACTTCTATAGGTGAAGCTACAGTAGAATATGGCAACCCTGTTATAGAAATTAAGGTTGATAAAGAAGGAAAAAAAATACATATTATAGACCAAGGTCTTGGTATGACAGCAGACGAGGTTGAAAAATATATTAACCAAGTTGCTTTTTCTGGTGCTGAAGAGTTTTTAGACAAATACAAAGACTCTGCTAAAGATTCTGGTATTATTGGTCATTTTGGTCTTGGTTTTTACTCTGCCTTTATGGTTGCAGATAAAGTAGAAATTATAACTAAAAGTTTTAAAGACGAGCCAGCTGCACATTGGACTTGTGATGGTTCTCCTAACTTTACTTTAGAGGCTGCAGATAAAACAGAACGTGGTACAGAAATTATTTTACACGTTGCAGATGACTCTACAGAGTTTTTAGAAGACAATAAGATTAGTGAACTTTTAACTAAGTACAACAAATTTATGCCTGTACCAATTAAGTTTGGTATGCGTACAGAAACTTTACCTAAGCCAGAAGATGCTAAGGAAGAAGATGCTGCACCAACACAAGAGGTAGACAATATTATAAACAACCCAAACCCAGCTTGGACAAAAGCCCCGGCAGATTTACAAGAAGAGGATTATAAAGGGTTTTACAGAGAGCTTTACCCAATGCAGTTTGAGGAGCCTTTGTTTCACATACACCTTAATGTAGATTACCCGTTTAACTTAACAGGTATTTTATATTTCCCTAAATTAACAAACGATTTAAACGTACAAAAAGACCGTATACAACTGTACCAAAACCAAGTTTTTGTTACCGATAATGTAGAAGGTATTGTACCAGAATTTTTAACAATGTTACGTGGTGTTATAGACTCACCAGACATTCCGTTAAATGTTTCTAGATCTTACTTACAGGCTGATGGTGCTGTTAAAAAAATATCGTCTTACATTTCTAGAAAAGTAGCAGATAAACTATCGTCTTTATTTAAAAATAATAGAGAAGATTTTGAAGCTAAATGGAATGACATTAAAATTGTTATTGAATACGGAATGCTTTCTGATGATAAATTCTTTGACAAGGCTGACAAATTTGCATTGTACCCAACGGTAGATGGTTCTTTTTATACGTTTGAAGAATTACAAGAAAAATTAAAAGCTACACAGACTGATAAAGACAACAAACTTGTTGTTCTTTACGCATCTGATAAAGAAGCACAACACAGTTATATTGAAGCTGCAAAAGCTAAAGGTTACGAGGTTTTATTACTAGATTCTCCTATTATTAGCCACTTAATGCAAAAATTAGAAACTTCTAAAGAGAATATTTCTTTTGCAAGAGTAGATGCAGACCACATAGACAATCTTATTAAGAAAGATGAAGAGCAAATCTCTAAACTATCTGAAGAAGAAAAAGAAACGCTTAAAAAAGAGTTAGAAGAAACTATTACCAATAAAAGCTTTACTGTACAGTTAGAAGCTATGGATAGCAACGCTGCTCCTTTTACAATTACAGAGCCAGAGTTTATGCGTAGAATGAAAGAAATGCAACAAACCGGTGGTGGCGGTGGTATGTTTGGTATGGGTAATATGCCAGAAATGTACAACCTTATTGTAAACACAAACCACGCATTGGTTTCTGAAATTTTAACTGCAGACGCTCCAGAAACAAAAACACGTTTAATAAACCAATCTTTAGACTTAGCACGTTTGTCTAAAGGATTATTAAAAGGTGAAGAGCTTACTAACTTTATTAAAAGAAGTTATGAGATGGTAAAGTAATATGTACCACTAAGCTTAAAAATAAAAAATCCGCATTAATTACTTAATGCGGATTTTTTTATACTACTACTCTATTTTTAGTTATGGTAGTAAATTAAACCGTTAGCCACTTTTAAATTTATATTCTGGTCCTTTAACGTAAAGTTTGCTGCAGGACTTAAACCGTCCTTAACCTTAGTTTTAAAAGCATTTATAAGATTATTATTCTCGTTTTTACCATATATGTTTAATTTAGAGTAATCTGAATCTAGATTAAAGTTGTTATTATTAGGAGATATATGGTAAAATTTAAACTCACTACTAAAATCTTTAATTGTATTTCCTTTTTGCAACTCCCCTATTTCTAAATTAGAAAACTCAGATATAATAGTTGCTTCAGCAATAGAACCTATTAATCCCCTTCTTATATTATTAAATGTATACTTACCTCCAACAACTTCATTTATAAAAAGATTAGCGTCGTCAATCTCTAAATTACTTTCAGAATCTACAAAAGAACTCATCCTAAAATCTCCTCTTTTTACTCTCATTTTTACTACGTTACTTATTCCATCTATAAAAACACCAGAAGATTCTGTTGTTAATCTTAAGATTACTTTTTTAGGTAAATGTAATACCAATGATGCCTTAAAAAATTTAGCTCTCTTTATATTTTTTGTTAAAGTACCGTCTTGATTAAAGTAATGACTTATTCTTGAATTCCTCATTTTAATTTCTGATACAATATCTTCTTTTGTCTTCCGAGAAATATTTAAGTCCTTGTTATTCGTATCTCTTTTCACAAAACTTTCTAAATCATAAAAAGCAAAGCCCCCCCAACCACCTATTTTCCCTCTATTGTTAATCAGTAAGCGATAGTTTTTTTCTTCTACATTTATTTTGAAATTTCCCATTTCTAAAATTTTATTCTGTAATCTTTTACTATAATTTACAAAGTAAATAGAGTATTTAATATGTATTAAATCATCGTCAGATTGTTGTATTTTAATTCCAGAGCCAGTTAGGTTCACAATAACATCCATAATCTTGTCTGCATTAAAATCCTTTTTATACACAACTACCTCTTGTGCACTAACTACTCCTGTTGTAATTAAAATTAATAATAGTAAAATTTTATATGGCTGTTTCATTTTGATCTTTTTTTGCGTTTAATATTTTTATATGTTCTTGTATGTCTTTAAGCAGACTTAGACGCGTTTGCAGATTTCTAATTAAATCTTCTACCACAAAAAGGTTATTTTTATCGGCTTTAAATTCTTTGGAAATTTGTTTGTAATCCACATCTAACTGTGTCAACTTTTGTTTATACCTGCGTATTAGTTTTTCATCTGTGGCCACAGCTAAAAAATTCTTCCATTCCGTATCTATATTTGCTAAATACTCTGTTTCTACTTTTTTAAGTTCTTTCGTAATTTGTATTGTATTTACCTCTTCTTCATCATCTGTAGCATTCTGTTTCACAAACACAAATGCCAATCCTACAAGTAAAACAAATACTGCCGCAATCTTCATAAACCTATAATTATACTTTTTTGCAGATGGCATATTACCTAACTTCTCTAAAAACTCGTCTCTATGTGTTACTGGTAATTCTTTTTTAGGAAAATCATCTTCAGTAAAACTGTTTCTTAAATTTTTCATCTCCTTTATTTTTGCTGAATAATTTCTTTATTCGTTTTTATTTTTGTCTCACTTAACAATTCTTGCAACTGCAATCTTCCTCTACGCAAATGTGTTCTAGATGTTTTTATTGGCAATTGTAAAATTTGTGATATTTCTTCATGATCATAACCCTCTATTAAATACAACTGCACTACAAGCTTGTATTTAACTGTTAAAGACTCTATTGCTTTAAGCACGTCTTTTTTTGTTATTTCATCATTAAAATACCAATCAGATTCTTCTTCAAACTCATATACTACATCATCTATATCTTCAAAAATTAACTTTTGCTTTTTTAACACATCTAAACATTGGTTAATTACAATTCGTTTTAACCAAGCTCCTATTGTGTATGTTGACTCGTAACTGTTAATATTTTTAAAGGCTTTTATAAAACTTTCTTGCATTGCATCTTTTGCATCTTCTTGGTTCTTTAAATACCTACAAGCAATAGCAAACATTGCATCACAATAATTTGTATATAACTGTAGTTGAGATTTTCTATCTCTTTTTTTACAGCCGGCAATTAATTGGTTTGTGGTTTGTTGCATAAATGTTTGTAAGTATTCTATCTTAAAAACGATTGTCTTTTTAAAGGGTTTCATTTTTAACAAAAAAAACATCACTATTATTAAGTGATGGTTTAAAAATAAGTAAGTTTTAAAGTATTTATACCCGAAATTTATTTTTGTAATAATTTTTATAAGCTTCAATTTTACATCAACTACAACTACTTAACAAAAACCATAGTATTTATATGCAATGGTTTTTTATCTTTATAGGATGAAAGTAGTAGCAACCAACCTTGGTAAACCAACCAAAATACAATGGAACGGTAAAGAAGAAGTAACCGGAATTTATAAATACCCAACTACTACGCCCTTGCAATTACTGAGTACAGATGTTATTAACGACACTGTAATAGACCGCAAACACCACGGTGGTATAGACAAGGCTTGTTATTTATTTTCTGCAGATGTTTACGATTATTGGAAAAACATATACCCTAATTTAGACTGGAACTGGGGAATGTTTGGTGAAAACCTTAGTGTAGAAGGTTTAGATGAAACTACACTTAGAATTGGTGATATATATAAAATTGGCACTGCACTTGTACAAGTATCACAACCTAGAGAACCTTGTTATAAATTAGGAATACGTTTTGGAAATCAACAAATTTTAAAACAATTTATAGACCATAATAGACCTGGCACCTACATTAGAATTTTAAAAGAAGGTAGTGTGCAAACTGGTGATGTTTTTAAGTTAATAGAACAGTCTACAAACAAACTTACCATACAAGATTTTTATAAGCTACTGTATGCTAAAGAAAAAAACAAAGAAACCATTAAACTAGCCGTTAGCAATATGGCTTTGCCAGAGAAAAAAAGAATACATTTATCTAAATACCTTTAAAATTTATGATTTATCCTTGGCATTTGTACTTAATGGGACTCCTATACATACTTGCGGGTTTTATGCATTTTATAAAACCTAAAATGTATATGCGTATAATGCCCAGGTATTTACCAAAGCATTTACAACTAGTATATATTAGTGGTATAATAGAATTTTTAATTGGCGTAGGTCTCTTTTATAATGTTACAAAAAACATAGCTATTTATGCTTTAATTGCAATGCTTAGTGTTTTTTTGTTGGTACACTTTTATATGCTATCTAGCAAAAAAGCTGCTGCAGGTATACCAAGGTATATATTATTATTGCGCATACCTTTACAATTTGTTTTAATGTATTGGGCATATTGCTACTTAAAACTATAAACAAAAAAAAAGGAGGCTCCAAGGCCTCCTAATCTATCACAACAATACTTAATTATAACTAGTCTAAGCTAACTAATTTACTGTATCTATCTTTGTTTACTTCTACAACAAATCTAAATTCATCTTCAGAAAAATTAGTAAATCTAAAAGCTTTTTCAACTCTTAATTTGTTATTAAAAACTTCTGTATAAACTTCGTTTCCTTCTAAATCAAATACAGAAACTAAAACTTTACCTTTATTTTTATTTAAAAAGCTCATTACTACTAAATCTCCTCTTTTCTGAAAAATTGGCTTAGTAACTTCTTTTTTATCATCTACTACAACTTCTCCGTTTTTGATGTGTATAGCGTATGAAACCTTTTTTAACATATTCTCTACATTTAAAAAGTAATTTCCATCTTCTAAACTCTCTACATTAAACTTTTTAGAGTAAACCGGCTTATCGCTTATTTGTTCAGAATAAAATACTGCAGAATTCTGATCTACAAATTTTATAACTGTTTGAAGATTTCTTGCTTCAAATTTGAATACTAAATCTTTAGAGTCTTTTCTTGTCACTAATTCTAGTGAAGATTCTTCTGCTGCAAAACTTGCTGTTGACACAAACAAAAACAGAACTAACGCGGAAATTTTAAAAATTGTTTTCATAGGTTTACTTTTTTAGGATTATTCTTTTTGTTTTGATTGGTAATTAATTACACTGCAAATATATGTGCGGTATTCCGTTTATTTTACCTCTATTTTCTCCAATATCTATGCTATTTTAACCATAATAAAAAATAAACCGTATATTGACGTTAATTTAACATACAAGAACACTTAAAACTTAATTAAAAGGTGTTTTTAAACAAATAGATATTCTATTTTTGCATTTAAACTTTTACATATGACTAACCAGAAACCTATTTTTGAATCTATTGCACCAGATTTTGGGCATTCTTTTACATACCAAAAGTTTGATGAAGCAACTAATAATAAGAACAATACGTGGCATTACCACCCAGAAATAGAATTAGTATATGTAAATGGTGGTTCTGGCAAAAGACAAATAGGTAGTCATATATCTTATTACACAGATGGTGATTTAATTTTAATAGATGGTAATTTACCACATTGTGGACTTACAGATGTACTTACAAAAAACAAGAGCGAAACTGTTGTACAAATGCTACCCAATTTTTTAGGAGATAACTTTTTTAACTTACCAGAGCTTAGAAACATTAAATCTTTATTAGATACCTGTAAAGGTGGTATTGCTTTTCATGGCAATACTAAATTAAAAATTGGAGATAAGATTGAGGTACTAGAGTACCAAACAGATTTTCAGCGTTTAATATCCATTTTAAACATATTAAACGAACTTGGCAAGTCTAAAGAATACACTCTTTTAAATGCCGAGGGCTTTTCTATGAAGACAGAGGTAAAAGACAACGACCGAATAAATGTTATATTTAATTATGTAAAAACAAACTTTAGAGAAGAAATTACTTTAGATAGCATTGCAGATTTAGTTAATATGACGGTACCATCATTCTGCAGGTACTTTAAAAAAATTACCAATAAAACGTTTATTCAATTTACTAATGAATATAGGTTGGTACACGCATCTAAATTACTAGCCGAACAAAAGATGAGTATTACAGAGGTTTGTTTTGAATGCGGGTTTAATAATTTTTCTCACTTTAATAAATCATTTAAAAAATTCACAGGTCAAAATCCGTCTGAATATAGAAATGAGCTTAAAACGGTTGTAGCTTAAAATAATTATATGCTTATACCTTATATATAAGGCACAAAAAAAATCGGTTTTAAATATATTAAAACCGATTTTTTTTATGGTTATCCTTGTTTAATCTAAGTTACATACTGCCTTTACTAAGTTTGGATGATCTTACTAATGTCCTCATATACAACTACAATAAGTAAAATGCAACAGTTATGCCAAAAGTCAAAAAAAGATAGTTATATCTACTAAATAATCGTTAAAATTATTTATAAATTTCGTTTAACACCTTAGCCAAACGTAGTCCACCTTTATTTAACTGACTGCGTAATGTAGCCATATGAAGGTAACTATACCTGTATCCTAATTTTTCTCCAACTTCAGCTGTTTTATATACTTCTTCAGCTAAATCTTGAGTTTCCTCTATCCAATCATAAATAGTACCTTCTTGTACTTTTGCTTTTTGTTTTTTATCTAACTTAGGTAAAGCATTAGCCAGTTCAGTATAACTCATACCGTAAGAGTCTATCATATCAGAATCCCAAACACGATGTAAATTAGATCCTTCATTAAACCAACGTACTTGTATATCATTACCTCCTTTATCTTCTGCATGACCTGCGTGCAATGGTTGGTGCATATCTCCTATTAAATGTACCAACATTCTTAAATGAAAAGATTTATCTTTTTTAGAACTTTTTTCATCCTTTAAAACCGATACACATTTTTCTATACCAACCATTAAGTCTCCTTCCTCTGGCGGAGTAATGTCTGAGTATTTTTTATCTGCAGGAAAATTTACATAATGCCAAGGAAAATATGCTCTAAACTCACGGTCAGATTTTATTTCATCTGCATAGTTAGATACAAAGGCCAAATCCTGACCTTCTAGCAATTCTTTTATTGCTTTTTTAGCTTTTCTACTCAATTCTTTTTGTGCTACCTCACCCACTGTTCTATGTCCTGTTTTGCCCCAAAATACATTGTTAGCAAAGGAAACCTGAACTGCTAAAAAAAGCAAAATACATATCTTTTTCATTCTTCTAAATTTTTGGCAAAAGTAAAAAATGTAACTTAAAGTAATGTTATTTTTTAGTTCCATTTAATTTTTTAACTTATCCTTATACACAAAAACATCCTATTTTGATATTAAAGAAAATAAAGAGTCCATATTTAAGGTATACTATTATAGCATTACTTGCTTTTACAGTAGTTATTCTACTATTTATAACAAGTGTTTATATTGGTGTTTGGGGCAAAATACCAAGTAAAAAAGAGTTAACATCTTTAAAATACCAACAAGCATCAGAAGTTTATTCTGCAGACAGTGTTTTAATTGGCAAATATTATTTACAAGACAGGCAACCAATTCCTTTTACTGATTTTCCAAAACACTTAACAGAAGCATTAGTTTCTATTGAAGACGAGCGTTTTTACAGTCATAGCGGTATAGACTATAAAAGTATGCTTAGGGTAGCTTTTAAAAGTATTCTATTGCAAGATAAATCTTCTGGTGGTGGTAGCACTATAAGTCAGCAATTAGCAAAAAACTTATATCCAAGAACCAAACGTGGCAAGCTTAATTTAGTTGTTGCTAAACTTAAAGAAATGTTTGTTGCTCGTAGATTAGAGAGTATTTACAGTAAAGAAGAAATACTGTACCATTATTTAAATCAGGTTTCTTTTGGAGATAATACACACGGCATTGAAAGTGCATCATTAAAATTTTTTAATAAACATACTAAAGAACTGAGTATTGCAGAGGCAGCAACTTTAATTGGTATGCTAAAAGCAACATATGGTTACAACCCAAGAGTTTTTCCTAAAAAAAGTACTAACCGTAGAAATTTAGTTATGCAAACTATGTACAATAATAGTTTTTTAAAGGAAAAACAAAAAGATAGTCTTATTAATACACCTTTAAAGTTAAACTATAGAGACTATAATTATAATGATGGTATTGCCCCTTACTTTAGAGAGGAAGTTAGAAAACAATTGTTAAAATGGGCAAAAGAAAAGAATAATGCTGGTAGCGATTTAAATATTTATACATCTGGGTTAAAAATATACACTACTTTAAATTATAAAATGCAGGTATTGGCCGAAGAAGCAATGCAAGAGCATATGAAAAAATTACAGTCTGACTTTGAAAAAAGTTATGGCAAAAATGCTCCTTGGCTAACCAATAAAAATAGTATTAATAAGGCCGTAAAGCAATCATTACCCTATAAAAAATTAATAGCATTAGACTTACCTAAAAAACAAATATTAGACTCTTTAAATAAAAAAAAGACAATGACTTTAGCCACTTGGGATAAAGACATTACAATACAAGCAAGTACTATAGATAGTATTAAACATTATAGTAAGTTTTTAAATATTGGCTCTTTGGCTGTAGACCCTGCTACCGGAGAAGTAAAAGTTTGGATTGGCGGTGTTAACTTTAAACACTTTAAGTACGATCATATATCGCAAAGTAAAAGGCAAGTTGGTTCTACTTTTAAACCAATTGTATACACTACAGCATTAGAACAAGGTATTGGCCCTTGCACCTACTTTTCTGCTCAAGAAGTAGAATATAAAAATTTAAAACAATGGAGCCCGTCTAACTCTGGCTCTAAAGATGAGACTTTCCTTAACTACTCTATGGAAGAGGCTTTAAGTAACTCTGTAAACACAGTTGCTGTAAAAGTTTTAGAAAAAGCAGGAATAAAAAATACAATTGAACAAGCTAAAAAAATGGGTATTTCTACAGAACTACCTAACCAACCTTCTTTGGCTTTAGGTACAGCAGAAGTTAAAATTAACGAGCTTGCAAAAGCATACACCACTTTTGCAAATAATGGCAAACACAGCACTCCGTTTTTAATTAAACAAATTACTACTAGCAAAGACTCTATTATAGAAACCTTTGAACCTAAAATTGCTAAGCAAGCTGCGTTTTCTAATGAAACTAATATGATTATGTTAGAGTTAATGAAAGCAACAATTAACTCTGGTACCGCTTCTAGAATACGCAATAGTTACAAATTAACTAATGATATTGCTGGTAAAACGGGTACTACACAAAACAATAAAGATGCTTGGTTTGTAGGTGTAACTCCAAAATTGGTAAGTGTTACTTGGGTTGGATTAGACAACCATGAAATAGGGTTTAAAAGTACAGCTCTTGGTCAAGGTGCAAATGCTGCACTACCTGCTTTTGCCTTATTTCTGCAAAAAATGAATAAAGATTCTGATTTTAACCACATAACAAAAGCAAAATTTAAAAAACCTACAGATGCCGTTTTACAGTTGTTGGACTGTGATCCTACCAAAAAAGATGGTTTTTTTAAACGTCTATTTAAAAATCCTAACAAGAAAAAAAGAAAGGATTTTAAACGTAGTTAACTGCTTATTAATATATTTAGCCAACTCTAACAAAACGCCAACAAGAAAATGAAGGAATACAAAATTATTAGACAAAGAACCAAATTTCGCAATACAGATAGTGATTTTGAAAATGAATTAAACACATTAGCTAAACAAGGTTGGGTAGTAAAATCTTCTATTGTTATGAATAGCTCAAGTTTATTTAAGGTAATTTTAGAGCGCGATAAAAACAGGTAATTATGAAAAAACTACTAATACTGTGTCTAGTATTCCCAATTCTAATTTTTGCTCAAGAAGTAAAAACTGAAGAACTAGGTTTAAAAAACGGAGACATTAGCTTACCTGGCACCTTAACTGTTGCTCCTTCTAAAAAGAAAACACCTCTTGTAATTTTTATTCAAGGTTCTGGTAATGGAGATCGCAATGGTAACCAAGTGGGTACAGCAATGCAAATTGGTTACATAAAAACTCTTAGAGATAGTTTAAACACTAAAGGTATTTCTTTTTATAGTTATGACAAGAGATCTGCTAACATTAACAATTTAAAAAGCATAAAAGATATTAGCTTTAAAGGTTTTGTAGATGATGCTAACGTAGCTATAGATTATTTTAAAAACGACAAACGCTTTAGTGGCATTACTATAATTGGGCATAGCCAAGGTTCTTTGGTTGGTATATTAGCCATTAATGCTCGTAATGATAAAGCTGTTACTTCTTACATATCATTAGCCGGACCAGGAAAAACTTTTGACAAAACAATTGTAGAACAATTAACAGCACAAAACCCAAGTTTAGGCCAAGCAGCAAAAGAACAATTTGAAGAGTTAGTACAAACTGATACTATTAAAGAGGTTAACCCGCTTTTAATGAGTGTTTTTCAACCAGTTTATCAAAAATTTATAAAAGAATGGGCTACAGTAAACCCTGCTACTGAAATTAAAAAATTACAGATTCCTGTATTACTTTTAAATGGCGATTCGGACCTTCAAGTTAGTACAGACGATGCACAATTATTAAAAGACGCACACCCTAAAGCTACTTTAAAAATTATTCCTAAAATGAATCACGTTTTAAAAGTTGTAAATTCTATAGTTGAAAACCAAGAAGCTTATACATCAAAAGACTATAAAATATCTAACGAACTTATTAATACCATAGATAAATTTGTATCTAAATAAAAACTTGAGAACCAATAATAATGACTTATAAAATTTTGTGTTCTGATTTAGACGGAACCTTACTTACCACAAAAAATGATGTTTCTGACGTAACCATATCAGAAATAAACAGAATAAAAAACCACCTTAAAGTAATTTTAGTTTCTGCCAGAATGCCAAAATCTATGCGCTATTTACAAGAAAGATTAGGCATACAAAACTTGCCTATTATTTGCTATAATGGTGCTTTGGTTCTAGATAATGACAAACAACTGTTTTCTACCTTTATAAGTAGCAAAGAATTGCAAACCATACACAAAATTGCAGAAGAACACACTGTAAAAATGGGCTTGTATTATATGGATGAATGGTACGTACCAGAAGACTCTGAACGTGTGCAAAAAGAAATTCACCATACCAAAGCAGAACCTATTTTTGAAGATACAAAAGTAACCTTAAGCAACTGGAGTAAAAGAAAAGTTGGCGCACATAAAATTATGCTAATGGGTACTAAAGAGACTACAGATGCTATTTTTAGTGTTTTAACGTCTACCTTAGGAGAAAGTCTACATTTTTACAGATCTAATGATACTTTAATAGAAGTTGCTCCTAAAACTATATCTAAACTATCTGCTATAGAATTGTTATTACAGAATGAAACTTTAGAAGAGGTAATTGCTTTTGGTGATAATTATAATGATATGGAAATGCTAACCCACGTAGGCTGTGGTGTTGCTGTAGAAAACGGAAGATCAGAAGTTAAGGCAATTGCTAAGCACGTAACGCTTAAAAACACAGAGAACGGAGTTGCGCATTTTATAAAGCAAAACATCTTAATTTAAGTATATTTGAGAAAACTCACCTTTTAGAACTAGACTATTTATGTTAGAACCACTTATTACAGATGATAAAGTTGTTTTTGGATTATTAACTCTTTGCTTAGGTTTTGTTTTTTACACCTCAGCTAAAAAAACAGGCTTTTGGAGTAAATTTTACACCATTGTTCCTGGTATTTTACTTTGTTATTTACTACCTGCAATTTTAACTTCTACAGGTATTATTGCAGAAACTTGGAAAACAGTAGATGATGCTGGTGTTATAACAGAACACGAGTCTGGACTTTACCATATGGCAAGTAGGTATTTGTTACCTGCAGCTTTAGTTTTAATGACATTGAGTATAGATTTAAAAGCTATTACTAACCTAGGTTCTAAAGCTTTAATTATGTTTTTAACAGGTTCTGTTGGCATTATTATTGGCGGGCCAATAGCTATATTAATTGTATCAGTTTTTTCTCCAGAAACTGTTGGCGGCAACGATTTTGATGCCATTTGGAGAGGACTATCTACTATTGCTGGTAGTTGGATAGGTGGTGGTGCAAACCAAGCTGCTATGCTAGAAATTTTTCAGTATAACCCAGAAAAATACGGTGGTATGGTGCTTATAGATGTTGTAGTAGCTAACATTTGGATGGCCATTATTTTATTAGGTGTAGGCAAAACCACAAAAATTGACAAATGGTTAAAGGCAGATGCATCTGCCATAGAAACACTAAAAGTAAAAGTGACTGCTTTTACAGAAAAAATAACAAGAACGCCAACCACACAAGATTATATGATGTTGCTTTTCTTTGCATTTACTGCAGTAGGTTTAGCTCATTTTTTAGGTGGTAACATAAGTTCTTATTTAGAAAATAATGTTGCTGCTGTAGCAGATAAAAAAAGTTTTTTATCCTTTTTAGGTTCTAGCTTTTTCTGGATGGTAGTATTGGCAACAATAGCAGGTATAGCACTATCTTTTACAAAAGCTAAAAATTTAGAAGGTGCTGGCGCTAGTAAAATAGGTGGTGTTTTTATATATATTTTAGTTGCCACTATTGGTATGAAAATGGATTTAGGTAAAGTATTAGAGAACCCAGGACTTATTGTTATTGGCCTAATATGGATTGCCATACACGCTGGTTTATTAATTTTAGTAGCTAAACTTATTAGAGCTCCTTACTTCTTTTTGGCAGTGGGTAGCCAAGCAAATGTTGGTGGTGCTGCTTCTGCACCAATTGTAGCTGCAGAGTTTCACCCATCTTTAACATCTGTTGGCGTATTACTTGCTGTTTTTGGTTATGTAGTTGGTACTGGAGGTGCATTATTATGTGCATACCTTATGGAAGTTGCCTCTGCCCTATAATTAAAAAGTTATACACAAAACAAAAAGCATTAACCTTTTTTTAAGAAAAATTAGTGATATTTGCTGCACTTAAATAATTATAAAATGAATAGATTTTTTCTTCTGTTTCTTCTTGGCATAAGCATTGTTGCTTGTAATTCTACAACTAAAAACACTATGACTGTTTCTGGTAATGTAAAAGGCCTTAAGAAAGGAACATTGTATTTGCAAAAAGTGAATGATACTGTTTTAGTTACAGTTGATTCTTTACAAATTAAAGGCGACGGTAATTATACGCTTACAACTGAGTTAGAAAGTCCTGAAATATTTTACTTGTATTTAGACAAGTCTGACAACTCTGAATTTAATGATAGAATTACATTTTTTGGAGAACCAGGAAATATTACAATAAATACTGCTTGGAATACTTTTGCTTTAAAAGCTAAAATAGAAGGATCTAAGTCACAAGAAAAATTAGAAGAGTTTAGAAAAAATGCATCTAAGTTTAATGCTGAGGCTTTACGTTTAGCACAAACTGCACAATTACCAGGTATACAAGGTAATGAACAAGCTATAGATTCTTTAAACAAAATGTTATCTAAAAATAATTTGCGTGGTTATTTATATGCTTTAAACTACTCATTAAACCATAAAGAGTCTTACGTAGCACCATATTTAGCATTAACAGAAGTACCAGATGTTAACGTAAAATATTTAGACTCTATTTACAATTCACTACCAGATAGTGTGTCTGTATCCAAATACGGTAAAGAGCTAAAGGAACATATTAGCAAAGTAAAAGCTGCTAACAAATAAACATAAAAAAACATCCGCCAATGGCGGATGTTTTTTATTCTATAAGTATCGTAAAAATTAACCTAATTTGTTAACCTCTGCTACTAACTCTGTAGCTTTAGTTTCTAGTTCTTTACGTACAGCATTTAAATGCTTACTTCTGTTATCTACGTCTTTCTTATTTACCTTTGCGATTAACTCATCAAAAGTAGCAATTGCAGAATCTATAACTTTAGAACCTTCTTTAGAATCTTTAGAGTTTGAAGTTGCTTCCCAAAAGTAAACTGCTTCAATAATATCTCCTAAAACAAAATTGATATCTTTTTTTAAATCTTTAATGCTTGCCATTTGTATTTATTTTTATGCAAAAATACATATTTAACTTATACAAAGAGTTTCTTACCCTTAATATATTAGATTAAGTATTAAATTGTAACTTCTAATAACTTAGCCCCACTAGAAATTATTTCTATAGATTTTGAAAGTGCTGGGACTAAAATAGTTTCCCCTTTTACTAAATCAGCTTCTCCAAATTCGTTTTTTACAGTTGCAGAACCTCCAACACACATATAAATAGTAAAAGAATCTCTATTTATTACATCTTGCTTAATATTATCTGTTAACTCTATAAAATTAGTTTTAAAGTAAGGGCAATCTACCATTGTATTTACAGCGTTTGACTGTGTATTGTATGCCACTTTAAAATCGTCCTTTTTAGTATAATCTATAGCATCTAAAGCTTGTTCTGTATGTAGCTCTCTTAGATTGCCGTTTTTATCTTTACGGTTAAAATCAAATACTCTATAAGTAACATCTGAGGTTTGCTGAATTTCAGCTAATAGAACCCCTGCACCAATTGCGTGTATTTTTCCTGTATTAATAAAAAAAGTATCGCCTTCTTTTACCTTTTCGTAATTTAATAAATCTAGTAACGTATCATTTTTAATACTTGCAGCGTACTCTTCTTTAGCTACATCTTTATTAAAACCCACAATAAGCTCAGCGTCTTGGTCTGCATCCATAACGTACCACATCTCCGTTTTACCAAAAGAGTTATGTCTTTTTTTAGCTAACTCATCATTAGGATGTAGCTGTATAGATAGGTCTTGTTTTGCGTCTATAAACTTAATTAGTATAGGAAATTCTGTTCCAAAACGTTCTGCAACACTTTTTCCTAAAAGGTCATTAGTTTTTGTATTTATCAATTCTTGTAAAGATGCACCTGCTAAATCTCCGTTAGAAACCACAGAAACATCTCCTTTTACCGTAGACAGCTCCCAGCTTTCTCCAGTAATATCATTTTCTATAGATTTATTTAAAACATCTCTTAACTTGGTACCACCCCAAAGTCTTTCTTTTAAAATAGGATTAAATTTTAACGGATACATATATGTGTTGTTTTGGTTTATTATTTTTTACTGTCCTGAGTATGTTACGTAATTACGTGGTGTCTCATACAATACTACTTCTAAATTTTTTGAGGCATCAATCTCTGGTCTAAGCTTGTTCCAAATAACCACAGCTATGTTTTCTGCTGTAGGATTAAGCTCTTTAAAATCTGACACTTCAACATTTAAGTTTTTATGATCTAAAGCGTTTTCTACTTTCTCTTTAATAAGGTCTTTTAAAACCTTCATATCCATAACAAAACCAGTTTCTGGATCTATTTCTCCTTCTACACTAACTATAAGCTCATAGTTGTGGCCATGGTAATTAGGATTGCTACACAAACCAAAAACAGCTTTGTTTTTATCTGCATCCCATTTTTTGTTATGCAACCTGTGAGCTGCATTAAAATGTGCTTTTCTACTTACTTTTACTTTCATACTAGTATTGGTTTTGCAGGGTGTATTTATGAAAACGGTCAAAAATTATCTTAAACCATTCTGTATAGTTTTTTGGATTATTACTGATATCTTTTTTAATATCATCAAGAGCCATCCATTTCCAGTCTTGTACCTCTTCCTTATTAATATTGGGTTCTGCATTAAACTTACCAATCATTACATGATCTAGTTCATGTTCTGTTAAACCATTATCAAAAGGAGCTTTATATATAAATGAAAATAACTCTTTAAGCTCTGTAACAAAACCCATTTCTTCTTGTAGCCTTCTTTTTCCAGCTTCTAGGTTAGACTCACCTACTCTTTGGTGACTACAACAAGTGTTTGTCCATAATAATGGTGAATGGTATTTTTCTGATGCACGTTGTTGCAGCATTGTTTCCCCTTTATCATTCATAACAAAAACAGAAAATGCTCTATGAAGAAGTGCTTTTTCATGCGCTTCCATTTTACCCATAGTACCAACCTGCTCGTCTTGCTCGTTAACTAATATTACCTGTTCTTCAATCATAGTCTTACAAAAATAAGACCTTTATGTTATTTATGAGCACTATAAAAAAGAAAAAACACCTTTACAAGTAAAAGTGTTTTTCGTATGTTTTAAACTAAGATTATGTGTTAAAAGAATCTAGGTGATTTTAAATTTTTCTTTGTTTTTATAAAGTCGTAACGTAGCATTATTTCAAAAGAACCATCATTAAAAGATGTACTTCCTAGCTCTGTAGTTTCTTTATCATAAGCCAAACCAATCATAAAATCTTCAGACACCTGAAAACCAAACATACCACTAAATGCTGCACTCCAACGGTAAGCTCCTCCTATAATAAACTTATCATTAAGCATAAAGTTAGCAGAAACATCTACCTGTAACGGCGCTCCTTTTACTCCTTTAGTTAATATTGTTGGTTTAAATTTTAAGTTGGGATTAAGGTCAAAAACATAACCTGTCATTAAGTAAATATTCATTTGCTCATTAGCAGTAGAAAAAGAAGACTCATCAAAATGTTTCGTCTGTAAAATTCTTGGCGCAGACAAACCAACATAAAATTTTTCTGTATGGTAATAGATACCCGCTCCTACATTAGGAGAAAATTTATTGTTAATATCTTCTTGTAGAGTAGGATCTACACCATTACTATTATCCTGGTTTAATTCTGAAAAACGAACATCTAATAAATGTGCACTTGCTTTTAAACCAAATGACAACTTACCTTCTAAAGAAGTATATATTGTGTATGAAAAATCACCATCAAAATATGTTTCTGAAGTTGGACCAATAACATCGTTAACTACAGAAAAACCTACTCCAACACCTCTATATCCTAAAGGTGTGTGAAAATTAAAAGTTTGCGTTTTTGGTGCACCGTCTAAGCCAACCCACTGAGATCTATGCAATAAACCAACACTCATATGACCACGAGAACCTGCATAAGCCGGATTTATACTTATAGTGTTGTACATATACTGTGTGTATTGTGCATCTTGCTGTGCCCAACCTGATAATGTACCAAGAGCTAACAGTAGCATAGTTGCTACTATTAGTTTGTACTGTTTTGTTTTTGCGCTCATAAACTTAATGCTATTTGTTTAAATATATGTAGCCGCTAAGCTGTTTAGTTTTACCTGCTGGGGTAGTATAATCTAACACATAGAAATACGTACCAACCGGAAGTTTTTTGTCTTTATTTATGGTAACTCTACCGTGAGATGTACCATCAAAATTATTATTTTGAGTATCATAAGACTTGGTTACAAATACTTGAACTCCCCATCTGTTATATATTCTAAGAGTGTTGTTAGGGAATCTTTCTAGTCCTGTTATTTTAAGTACATCATGTATACCATCTCCATTTGGAGTTACTACATTAAATATTTCTATACCATCTTCTTCTGATTCTGGAAAATCTAAATAATCTGGAATTCCGTCACCATCTGCATCATCATTTGCAAAATCATCATCTTTATTAATATCTTCATCAATGGTTGGTATACCATCACCATCATCATCGGTATCTCTATAATCTAACTCTCCATCACCATCTGAGTTTGGTAAGTCATTTATAGGATCATCTATCTCATCGTTTTTATCATCATCAATAGTAGTTGCTCCTTCAAAGCCATCATCTAGACCATCGTTATCCTTATCAGAGCCTACAAATATATCATCTGGAATACCATTACTATCTGTATCGTTAGCTTCTATTACATCTGGAACACCATCATTGTCACTATCCTCATCTAAATAATCTGGTAAGCTATCACCATCTGTATCTACAGGGAATATTCCTAAATTACCATCTGTTTCATATGCATCATCTAAACCGTTACCGTTTTCATCTAAACCACTTGGTTGTATGTAATCGTTTGTTGTTTGTGCTTCTACATTATCTGGAATACCGTCATCATCAGAATCAATATCTAAATAATCTGGAATACCATCACCGTCTGTATCTGTTGCATCTGTTGCTGGATCATTATCTCCATCTAAATTAAGATCTTCAAAACTATCTAGAATACCATCATTATCTGCATCTAAATCTGTCATTGCTGCTTCATTAACAATCACTGTTATTGTAGACGTGCTACAGTTACTAAGTGTATCACAAATAGTATATGTAAAAGTATCTTGACCTATATAACCTGGGTTAGGTGTATATGTTATTACGTCATCAGACGGATCGTTAGGTGTACCATTATCATCTACTATAATTGTACCATTAGTTGGGTCTGTTACTGTAAACGTGCCATCTGTTGGTAAATCGTTATCATTTAAATCCCAATTATCTATTACAATTGTCTCATCTTCATTAGTTGCAACAACATCATCTTGTGTATCTAAAATAGGTACTACTGTAATATCTACTGTTGCCGTACTACAATCTCCATAGGTATTACATACAGTGTATGTAAAAGAATCTGGACCATTATAATCTGGGTTTGGCACATACGTAACAATATCATCAGATGGGTCGTTTGGAGTACCGTTATCATCAATGGTAACAGTTCCATTTACCGGGTCTGACGTTGTTAAGGTTCCCGGATTAGGCAGCCCATTGTCGTTATCAAAGATATCTATAACTATAGAATCGTCTTCATCTACAGAAACAATATCGTCTTGCAAATCACTAGCTTCGCTCATACAAACTACCGTAAAACTTGGTAATTTAACAGAGTTACCTGCTTTTAATAATGTTGCCACATATTTTATAACATCTTTAGTCGCTGTTACTTGTGGTGCTGTTTGATCTCCTGTTAAAATTGGAGACCAACTAACTGTTGCTCCCGGAGGCACATTAGGTGACACGTCTAATGTAACCTCATTATCTGGAGTGTTACAGTCGGTTAATATAAAGTAGGTAGTTGCATTTTTACCGCACAATGTGCCGTCATATGTTGCAAAATATACTCCAGGCTGACTCACCTCATAGAAGAAGTCTGTACCCAAAACAGTACTTGTATCTGCCGCGTTATACCATTTATAATTATTCTCGTCTGTACTATTAGGTGCTTGCAATAAAAATTGAGCACTAACTACATTAGCGCAAAACAAGCCAAGTAGCAGAACGAATAAAAATTTATATGTTTTAATTGATTTCAAATTTCTAGGATAAGTTTTTATTCGCTTTAGCTTACTTTACTACAAATACAACGTTAATTAACGTATTATAGTCTGTAGGTTGATTAGTTACTGTGTATGTTAACACTCCGTTAGCATTAATAGACATTGTGCCTGTATTAAATACTGTAGGATCTGCATAAGTTACATAGTAGTATAATTCTGTTCTAGTATATGTTGGTAAAGCTGATGGTGCACCTGCACTACCAATAGTTGGTGTACCATATTGCTTAATATACTCGTCATATAAATCTAATGTCTTAGTACCATTTGTTGCAACATCTACTTCTACAGAAGGCGGGTAAAATATACGTGCTGCTTTAGATGTAATAGGTGCAATTGCTTGTATTACTTCTTGCACATTAGTTTCTGCTGTTGGAGATGCTTCACCACCTTCATCAACATCAATTGGTGTACGCAAATCAACTTCATCATCAAACTGATCATCTGTATTTGCTAATGATGCTAAACTAACTGTTTGAGAGGAACCATCTTCTATACCTACGGTTAACGTTGTTCCTGATAAGCCTAAATTACGTATACTTTGGTTATCTGCTAATGCTGCCAAACTAACTGTTTGTGAAGAACCATCTTCTATACCTACAGTTAACGTTGTTCCTGAAAAACCCAAATTACGTATACTTTGATTATCTGTATCAATACTACTAATATCTATAGTATTACCACCTGAAATAGTTAAATCTGTACCAGATAAACTTAAAGTCTGATCATCAGTTGCTGGGTCACCTGCATCACCTTTTGCTCCTGCTGGACCTTGAGGCCCCTGTGCTCCAGTTGCTCCTCTATCACCTTGATCACCTTTGTCTCCTTTTTGACCATTTTGACCATTTTGTCCAGGTTGACCTTGAGGTCCTTGTGGACCTTGCGGGCCTTGTGCTCCTGTTACTCCTCTATCACCTTGATCTCCCTTGTCTCCTTTTTGACCCTGTGGTCCTTGAATACCTTGAATTCCCTGATCTCCTTGATCTCCTTTTTCTCCTTGGATTCCCTGATCACCCTGATCTCCTTTTAATCCTTGTGCTCCAGTTTCTCCTTGAATACCTTGAATTCCCTGATCTCCTTGGTCTCCTTTTTCTCCTTGGATTCCCTGGTCACCCTGATCTCCTTTTAA
>NZ_JAUOPS010000005.1:0-246401 GCF_030546975.1 Cellulophaga sp. 3_MG-2023 | reverse complement strand
AGTATTAAAATAAAGGCGCTGTTTATTTAATGTGAATTTATATTGATGTACAATATCTTTAGTAGTTAATGATAGACATTTAAAATAACGTCAAAGAAAAGTTAAAAACAAAAAGAAAAGGAGAGTAATATTATATTACTCTCCTTTTTATTAAAGAATACTGTTGTTAATCTAATACTCTTTTTATTTTCCTTTCAGATATTATATACCTAATGCTTGTCCGCCACCTATTTGTATCGTTTCAGCGGTTATGAATGAAGCATCTTTACTAGCTAAAAAAGAAATAACCCCAGCAACATCTTCAGGCTGACCTAATCTTCCTAACATAATATTATTTGCCCATGAAGCAAAAACTTCTGGTTTTGTAGATTTAATTTGTGCATGAAATGGGGTGTCTATTGTACCAGGAGATACTGCATTCACTCTAATTCCGTATTCTGCTAAATCTTTAGCTAAAGCTCTTGTTATTGCGTGTACTCCAGCTTTAGATGTGCCATATATACCTGCACCAGGACCTCCTGCGGTCCAACCTGCATTAGAGGTATAATTAATGATAGAAGGGTGTTCTCCTTTTTTTAGGTAAGGTATAGCTGCTCTTGATGCAAAGAAAACTGAGTCTAAGTTTAGAGCCATAACAAACCTGTAAAATTCAGTTGTCATTTCTTCAAATCTAGATCTACCACCTAGACCACCAGCATTGTTCACTAGGACGTCTATTCTTCCATATTTCTCACCAATTTTAACTATGTTATCTGTTACAAGATCTTCTTTTGTTACATCAAAACCAACATATTCAGCCGTTATTCCTTGTTTTGTTAGTTCATTTACCCTATCAGCACCTGCTGTATCATCAATACCATTTAAAACAACAGTATATCCATCTGATCCCAATCTTTTTGCAACTTCAAAACCTATTCCGCCTGTGGCTCCTGTAACAATTGCTACTTTTCCTTTATTTTTACTCATTTTTATGTGTTTAATTTTTATTTAATTTGTTTTTCTATGTTTATATTTAATATTATTAATTTTTAGGTTTTAATGGTTGTATTTTAGGACATAATATCCAAACAGCTAATAATGCTATTATTGCTAATGCTCCACCTATTAAAAATGCAGGTGTATAGTTACCACCTTTAGTGATAAAAGTAACTAATAGCGTAAGCCCAGCTGCACCGAGTTTAGCTGCCATACCAGAAAAGCCTGAAAGAGTACCTACTATTTTTCCGCTAAAGAGATCACTTGGTAATGTTTGTATATTTCCAATTGCAATTTGAAATCCAAATAACAAAATAGCCATAATTACAACTGCAATTAATGCAGCTGTATTTCTAGCATTATTAATTTCTGATAAATAGGCAAGAGCTGCAATTCCAGAATCTGTAGGTGCTCCATATTTTGGCAATAAACGTTCTTCTTTTGTTGCTTCTGCTTTTGGTGTTTTCCAAACAGCAGATTGATATGCTTTCTTAAAAGTAGGGTTAGATTTAATTTGATTAATATTTTTTCCAGCAATGTCTTGAATAAAATTTTTATCCGCTTTTAAGTCTTTAAATGCGTCATTATCCATTATCTTTTTAACTTGTGGATCAGCCATTGTTAAAGCTGCAGATTTCTCAACTCCAAAAACTCCTAAAATTTGAGGTGCACCAGGGTATTTTAATAAAATAAAACATGGAATCATTATGATACATCCCAATGTAATAACATACTTACGAGTCTTGTCTACAGTCCACGAAGAATTAAGTTTCTTTTGGGCAAGTAAACCTCCATACCATGCACCAATCATTGCACCTACATAAGGAACCCAAGCTGAAAATGCAATTTCTTTTACATTCATACCAAATACTTCAGATAGATATATAGGAATCCAAACTATAAACAACCACCATATAGGATCAAGTGCTGCCGAAGCAATTATTACACCCCAACTTTCTTTATGCTTAAGTAATTCTCCAGTATCAGGTACATAGCCATCGTCATGAATACCATCTTCATCAAGATCTTGATTTTTTTGACCAGAGAGGATGTATTTTTTTTCATCATCTGTTAGCCAAGGATGAGTTTTTGGTCCAGATTTAACAATATATAACCAAGGTAATAACCATAATAATCCAAGCAATCCTACCACTATAAATATTGACTTCCAATCTAAGTATGCAGATAACAGTCCAATTACTGGATAAGCTATAATACCACCAATTGCTGCCCCTGAATTAAAAACTCCTTGTGCAAGTGCTCTTTCTTTGGTAGGAAACCATTCTGCATTAGCTTTTGCCGCCCCTGGCCAGTTACCAGCTTCTGCTAAACCTAATATTGATCTAAAAATAGAAAAGCTTAACATTCCTTGAGCAAAGGCGTGCAGCATAGTTGCAACGGACCAAACCCCAATAGAGATGGCAAACCCAATTCTAGTGCCTATCCAGTCAAAAATTTTACCAAAAAGTGCTTGACCACTAGCATATGATATTATAAATACCGTAGATATTGTACCAAATATAACTTTATGTCCATCCTTATCCATTTCTGGGAATAAGTCTTGGGCAATGTCAGACCAAAGTGCACCAAAGGCTTGTCTGTCTATATAATTAATAACTGCAGCCAAAGCAACAAGTCCTACTACCCACCATCTTAATCCTTTTACTTTCATATTTTTTAATATATAAAAGGAGTGTATAGAATGTATAAATAGATAAATAACAATGGTAATTTGTTACTTTTCTAATTATTTTTACTTCCCTCCTTAATGTTTTTTTATAAAAAGATACTACGTGCAATAGGTATCTCTTTACTATCATTTTTTATTTAATATTATAGCAATATTGATATAATGCATTGAAGTGTTCCTTCATTTTTTGTTTACCCAATTTTGGATCTTGTTTTTTTATGGCTTCATAAATAGCTGTATGTTCTTTAATTCCTTTAACTGTTTGATCTTTATCACAGACGTGGTATTTTTCGAAATCTATAATTATCTGCGGTGTTATAGTTAACATAAAAGTGTTAATAGTACTATTGCCACATGCTTTTGCAATTGCTAAGTGAAACAATAAATCTTCCTGTACCGCATCTTCATTACTTAAAGCTTTAGCTTCATAAGCGTCTAAAGCAGCCTTAATATTTATTAAATCTTCTTCTGTTCTCCTTAATGCAGCTAAACGAACCGTTTTTAATTCTAGTAAAATTCTAGTTTCTACTAGAGATTTAAAATCTTGATTTTCTAACCTCAAAATGTCATCAATCATTCCGTTTAAAGCAATAATACCTATTTTAGCTACAAATGTTCCGCTTTGTGGAATTGATTTTAGTAAACCATAAAATTCTAATTTTTGAATAGCATCTCTTACGTTACTTCTACTAACTTCAAATTTTTCAGATAGCATACGCTCTGAAGGTAATTTATCCCCAGGCTCCAAATTTTTTAAGTTTATTAAATCTCTAATATTGCTAATTATTGAGTTTAATATTTGCTTATTATCATTTGTAGTTTGTACATCTAACTTCATAATTCAAAATTTTAAATGGCTTTAAATTGACGTCTAAAATAGTTAAGTTTAATGAGTGTTTTTCTATTTTTAATAGTTTTGTTAACACCAGGACTAACTAGGAACTGGTGCTAACAAAAACTAGAACTAACTCTACGTTTTAAACGTAACTTCAACTTTATATTTGATTTATTACTCTGTTATTTCTAACTCATAATATTTAACTTTAGCATAAGAGTTTTCATCTCTTGATTGAAAATAATTACCAGCTTTAAAATAGTTTTCAAAAACACCCCATCTTTTCATATGAATATTTTTGTATACTTTAAATTCATTATTATTTAGTGATACTATCATTTCTCCATCAGACACTTTAACTTCTATTGTAAATTTGCCAAAACCTACATTTTCTTTAAAAGTATGTCCTTCATCATCTGTCCAAGCTGTGTCATGTAAAATTTCTGTATCTGTTAAACTTAAGCTTATTAATTTTTTTGTTTTTACTCGTACTTTACCATTTTGCCAATATATTTTTAACATTGGAGGTGCATTATTGTCTTTTTGACCAATAAGTTTTTTTTGTTCATTGGTTAACCTACCGTGTATTTGCATAATAATGGTCTTGTGATATTTACCATTCTTATCTCTAGAAATATCTTCAACAGCAAGTTTTCCTTTTAAGCCTCTACCTTGTTTAAAAGTCCAGTTTACATTATTATTGCCTGGTTCCATTTGTTCCCTTAGTTCTGTTCTAGAATACTTAGTGTTAGCTGTTGTAGCAGCAGTAGGATATGCATAGAAAACAAGCGCACCAGAAACAGAATCATTATACATAAATGGCTTTAGTGTTTTGTTTGTGGCATAATTTAGTATCTCTGGTGGCTCTACTTCTATGGGTTTGCCAATAGGTAAGGTTACTTTCCAATGGCTTAAATCTATTTTTGGTAATCTGTATTTTTTCTTCTTATTTTTCTTTTTTAAAATTTTAGTATCCGATTCTACTACGCTACTTTTTGTTGTTTGGCAAGCAGCGTTAGTAGTAAGAAATACAATTGATATTATGGTTATTATTTCTCTTCGGAAATTCATTATTTTATATATTATGGTGCAGGTATAATACTAACATTATCTAAGTAAGTATCGCCAGTACTTACATTATCAATCCAAATAGCAATTTCACCTGTAGCATTTGCTTCAAATTCAAATGTAACTTCTGTAAAGTTATTTTTACCTAATGCCACATCACCATCAGCCTCAGCAATAAAACCAGTAGCTTCTAATTCATTTGCATTATCCATCCATCCGTTTAGGATACCAACTCTAACTTTATCTCCATCATTTTTAAGTGCGTAATGAAAAGTTACAATATATTTAACGTTAGGGGTAACGGTTAAAGCTTGATAAGAAGCTCTGTCATTACCAGCGCCAGTTGCAGGGTATTTAGCACCTTGAGTTTTACCAGAAGTATTGTCAAAAGGAACAGTATAGGCACCATCACTAGTAGTTTGGTGTACTGTTGCCCCTATAATTCTCCAACAATTAGTACCGTCGTTTTTTGGGGTTTTAGGTGTACCATCTGATTGAATAAATATGCAGCCAAGTGTGTCTCCACCTTCATCAGTACCGTCTTCAAAAGCCCATTCTGATATTACTGGTGTAATTACAGTAGGAACTATAGGTTCTACCACTGTAACTGTTTCTGTGTACACACTTTTTACACCTAAATTATCTGAAGCAGTTAAGCTTACTACAAAATCACCTTCTCCAGGAAAAGTATGTTCTGGTTCTGCCTCAGTAGATGTTATTATTTCTCCAGAACTATGTGTAAATTCCCAACTGTATTGCGTTGCGCTGTTAGATTGATTACTAAAGCTATACGTTTTCCATGCATCATCTGAACCAGTATTTTGGGTAGCAGCAAAAAATGCAGTAGGAGGGGTAGCGTCTTCTATGGATGCAGTATCAGCTATATCATAATCTAAATCACAAGATGAAAAAGATATGGTTAGTAAAAAGATGGCAGTCAATAGTCCTGCTGTACCTTTTAATTTATTTATTTTTCTATTATTTTTCATAATTATATGTTTTAACTATTGTTTTTAGTAACCAGGATTTTGTGTTAATACACCTTTACTTAATCCAATTTCTCTTTGTGGAATAGGTAATAACAAATCTGTAGAAGAAAAACTATAGCCATTTTCTGTGGCAAATGCAGATAATACATTTGTTGCTTCTCCCATTCTAATTAAATCAAATAAACGCTTGTTTTCAAATGCAAGTTCTACACGTCTTTCATTTAATAATTCTTCCTTTGTAATGACTCCGTCTTCATCATCATTTAAACCAGCTCTTTCTCTAATTGCATTAAAAGATGCAAGCGCACCGCTGTTAGATGTAGATTCACCACCACCTAATATTGCTTCAACATGTAGTAAAACAACATCAGCATATCTTAAAACTATCCAATCATTACCAGATGCTTGTGCATCAGCGCTAAATGTTCTACCATTATCTCCACCATCTTCACCATTAGGCAAGTATTTAATAGCTTGGTTTTCTGTAGGTTGAAAAGGATCTATTCTGTAGGTATGTTGCGTTCTATCTCCTCCCATTTCTTCTAGAGCAGCAACTACATTTGTAGTAGCATAGTTAACGCCACTTGTTCTCCCAACAGAGTTTAACCATTCTGCTGAAAAATTTTGACTGTTATTGTTATCGCCTTGCTCGTAACCAATAGCAAAAATGATTTCATCATTGCGCTCAGAAAAGAATATATCACTGTAATTATCTAGTAGGGTAAAACCTCTAGCAGGATCTAATATCTCTTCACATAATAATTGTGCTTGAGCGTAGTTTGGTGTTGGTAGAGTTAAATAGACCTTAGCTAGTAATCCTTGAGCTGCAGCTTTAGATGCTCTATCTTTAAAAGAATCATCTAAATTATCTACAGCAGTCTGTAAATCTGAAACAATTAGACTATAAATTTCAGAAGAATTAACTCTAGTAAAAGCAGTTTCAGTATCTAAAGGAGCAATAACATTTGTAACTAAAGGTATATCACCATATAGACGTACAAGGTTAAAATAAGCATATGCTCTTAAAAATTTTGCTTCACCTTCTAATTTTCCTGCAGCAGCATCAGATGCGGCATTTATGTTGTCTAAAACTATGTTAGCTCTAAATATTACATCATAAAAGCTTCTGTAATAATCTGCAACAATACCATTTGTAGATTCTATAGCAAAGCTTTCAAACTGAGCAGCTTCACCTTCCTGGCTTTTAGACCTTGTATTATCACTACGCATTTCTGTTACGTAAAACTCTACTTGAGTTGCGTGATTTAAGTTTGAGTTTGTAATTTTAGCTGCGTTTACACCTTGTAATCCGTCATAAATATTAATTACGGCAGCCTCTAGTTCTTCATCATTAGAATAAAATGCTTCTCCACTTGTTCCAGTTTTTAAGTCTGGTGATAAAAATGAATCTTCACAAGATGTAAATAAAATTGTAATGACTATTAATGTTAAAAATTTTAGTTTTTTCATGATTATATATTTTTAAATTAGTAGTTTAAAATTCTATGTTAATACCTGCAGATAGTGTACTAAACACAGGAGAACCAGCTCTTTGGTAACCATAAGTTGTTGCAGATGTTGTATTAATAGACTCTGGGTTAAAACCAGTATAATTATCTGCTGTTAGGTACATTACATTTTGTGCAGAAAGATAAATTCTAGCGCTTCTAATTTTTAATTGAGATGTAACATCTTTACTAAAGTTATATCCAAGGTTTATATTACGTAATGCTATATATGATGCATCTTGTATAATATCATTTGTAAATATTTTTTGTTTGATAAATTCTTGGTTTGGAGTACCTAAAATATAGTCTCCGGTAGGACCAGTAACAAAATCTTGAGAGCTATTAAAATGGTTAAAAATATATTGATCTCCCATATTTCTTATTTCAGCTCCATGACTTCCTTGAAACATAAAACTAAAGTCAAAATTTCCTATTTTAAAGTCATTAGACATACTCCAAACAAACTCAGGGTAAGGATTTCCTAAAATTGTTTTATCATCATCATCTATTATACCATCACCATTTAAATCTTTTACATATACATCTTGTGCTTCTGCTCCTACAGGATGAAAAGGGTTTTTTAGAAATTCTAAAGGAATATCTCTTTCTACAACCCATCCATAAAATGATGAAATAGGGTTACCTTCTAAGTTAATCCATTCTGCAGCTCTTTTAGAATCTACATTTTGAATTTGTCCGTTAGAGTCAGCAAAGTCTGTTAATTCATTTTTATTAGTAGATGTAATAAAAGTTGTAGTCCATTTAAATTTAGGGCCAGCAACATTTCTTGTTCTTAATTCTACTTCTATACCAGAGTTTTCTACTTCTCCTATGTTAACAAGAGCATTTGTAAAGCCTGTTGTAGATGCAATAGGGTTGTTTAACAGTAACTGGTCACTAGTTCTTTTGTAGTAATCTACAGAACCAGATAATACATTGTTAAAGAAACCAAAATCAACACCAGGATTAAACTCTACTTGTCTTTCCCATTTTAAATCTGGATTAGATATGTTTAAAGGGTTAGCAGCATTTGTAACAGCTCCGCCGGTTACACCAGAAGCAATAGAGTTGTCTATTAAAGATAAATAAGGGTAATTGTTAATTAAGTTGTTTCCTGTTCTAAAAGAGTTGTTACCAGTTACACCATAACTAACCCTAAATTTAAGGTTGTTAATTACATCACTATTTTTTAAGAAATTTTCTCTAGAAATGTTCCAACCCAAAGAGCCGGCAAAGAAATTACCATATTTATTATTTGGTCCAAATACAGATGCACCATCTCTTCTAAAGCTAAAAGAAGCTAAATATTTATCTGCATAAGCATAATTTACTCTAGTAAAAAAAGATAATAAAGTACTTTCGTATTCTTCTTCATATTCGTTTGTAATATCGTCTTGGTTAATGTAACGAGAACTATCATCTGTATAACCTTGAGAACTAATAGTTTCAAACTCTGTTTTATATTTTTCGCCAGAAGCACCTAAAACAACACCAAAATCATGCTTATCAAATGTTTTATTGTATGATAATACGTTATCTAAGGCTAAATGCTGTGTTCTAGTGTTTGTACTATCTAATTTTGCAGCACTTGCACCGTTTCTGTTAGATTCTACACCTTGCCATCTTTGTTGTCTGTATCTTTGGTAATCACCAGATAAGGTAGTTTTAAAGCTTAAATCATCATTAATTTTATACTTAGCATAGAAGCTACCAAGAATTTTACTTCTGTAATCTCTACGATCTCTTTCTAATATTTTTGCAGCGGGGTTAGTGTTAGAAGTGTTACTAATATTTGTACCACCACTACTGGCATTTACAGGAGCACCATTTGCTAAATCGTAACCATCAAAATGATATTGTAAAGCATAATCACCTATTTGAACATCTGCCCATTTGCCACCGTCTTGTACACGGTTTACAAATTGTATTGTGTTTGCATCATGATATACAGGTAACCAAGATGGTTGTCTTAAAATATCATGGGTAGAGCCATCAAAACGTCTACGTTCTGTGTAAGAAGGAGTAGCACTTAGACCAATAGTTAAATCATCTGTAACATCATAATCTAATCTAAGCTTAACACTATATTTTTTAAAATCATCTGTAAGTAAAACACCCTCATCATGATTGTAGTTTAAGTTGGTGCTAAATCTTAATTTATCATTACCACCTCTAATACCTAGAGAGTGATTAGTAATTACACCACCATCAAAAATAATTTCTTGCCAGTTTGTATCTACGCCAATTAATTGCTTGTATCTAGTTTGGTCAGATATACCGTGTGTAAATTGTAATTCTGCAGCAGCAGTTTCTGCTACAGTAGAGTAGTAGGCATCGCTTTGTCTGGCAGTTTTAATACCAGTTAATGTAGAGTAACTAAATCTTGTTTCTCCAGATTTACCAGATTTTGTGGTTATTTGAATAATACCATTACCTCCTCTAGATCCGTAAATTGCACCTGAAGCAGCATCTTTTAATATTTCAAAAGATTCTACATCATTCATATCTAAAGATCCTAAGTAGTCATTAGGAACCACAACACCATCTACAACTACTAAAGGTCCTGAGTTACCAGTTATAGAACCTGTACCTCTAATTCTAATCGTTGGATCAGAACCAGCTTCACCTTCGGTTGCTTGTATGTTTACACCTGATACTTGACCTACCAAAGCGTCATCTACCCTAGATACTGCTATTTGTCCTAAATCTTCGTTAACTATTTTAGATATAGAACCTGTTAAATGTGATTTTTTCTGTGTTCCGTAACCAACAACAACAACCTCATCTAACTTACTAGCGTCTTCATCTAAGGTAACATTAACAGTAGTTTGGTCTGCAATAGTGATACTTTTTGTGATAAATCCAATAAAAGAAAATTGAAGAATATCACCTTTTTTTGCTTTAATTTCATAATTACCATCAAAATCTGTGGTTGTCCCTGTAGCAGTGTTTTTAATGATAATGTTTACACCTAAAATAGGTAAGTTGTCTGCAGAAGAGACCACTGTACCCTTTATAGGGAAGCTTTCTTGAGCCAAAGTAATAGCGCTACAGAATAGCGTTATCACCAAAATTAGCTTTGTTTTTAAGTTCATAATTAATTGTTTAGTTTAATTGAGTTAATAGTGTTCTGTAGTAACTTAAAAACCATTTCTCTAGGCTAAAAGCAAATAATCATTACTTTTGTAAAGAATATGTTTTTATACTACATATTTATTACTTCCCTCCAAAGAAGTATTTGTAAAAGGATAGGCGTGCACCTATCCTTTTTTTGTGCTCTATTTAAATTTGGTTAACCAAACTGGTTAACCAGTTTATACTTTTCGAATATATGCAAAAATTTTGTTAAAAAAAAATAAAACGATCATTAATAAGTTTTTTTGTAAAACTCTCTATATTAGGGCTAAAGGCATTTTATTTTTTTCATATCAATAAATTATGTTAATTGTAAGTGTAAGGACCTACCCAATTAAATTCTTTATTATTTATTGTGATTGAATGTGCTGTAGATTTGTCTGGGTTTGTATTAGATAAAATAAATAGTTTAGATTGTTTGTTGTTATTTGTAATACGTATTGCGGTATAGTCTTTACTATTTAAAAGGGTTTCTATTTTAGCTATACTACTATATGCATTTACAGAGAACTCTGATACAGGACTGTAGCTACCATGTGCTTCTATGGCATTTACGTATAATGCATTTTTAGTATTATTTTTTCTGATGATTAAAGTAGGATCTCTTCTTAAGTTATACTCTGGATCGTTAGCACCAATTCTAGCAAAAATAATTTTGTCTGTTGCTTGTGTAGCAGATGTTAATGTATAAAATACATTATTGTGCATCCAATTAAATTTTAAATTACTATTTGGTGCATCTGCTAAAGCCTCTACAAATAAATGTTGGTAACCATTTTTGTCTCCCAATGTTTTTAATGTAGCTTGTTGTGTATACTTAAAGTTTGTTTGCATTATTTGACCTTTGTAATAAAAAGGCAAATCGTACTTGTTTGATGAGCTACCAGTAACATTAAAAATATCTAAAACAAATGGCTCATTAATAAACAAAGAGTCTGAAACTATAGCCAAAGTTCTGTGTAATTCTGTGTTAGGATATGCATTATTTTCTTTAGCGCTAACTACTGTAATTTTTTTAGAAACATTAAATAAGTATTGGTTAGAATGGTTTTTACTGCCTAAACTATACTTACCATTAAAATGAGAAGTTTGGTTTTGTATAATGGTATTATGTGCTATTGTTTGTTTTGCCCAAGTAGTATTTTCTTTTAAGTAATTACCACCACCTTTTTGTTCTATATTAACAAATCTTGCTAAGCCATAATCTTGTACAACCTCTGTACCATCATTAAACATAAAAAAAGATAACTTGTCATAATGACCGTGACTAAGGCCTTGTGCTGTATATTTAAATATAACTTCTAAATTGTTGTTACGCAATACACTAATGCCACCTTGTTTACCATTGGGACCATCTGTTAAAGTAATAGATTTTTTTGTAAAAGGTTTCTCTAAATTATTTTTTAAACCTAATGCAACAGCTAAACCTGTATCATCTAAATTAACTTTATTTTGTTTTTTAGCAATACTTAGTAGTTCTGGGTTGTTGCCTCCGTAATGATAAGCAATATCTACAGCGGTTACTAATTCTCTAGAGTAGTAAGACATTCCTTTTTGCGCATCATTAATTGTGTAAAACTCTCCGTCTTTATCAGTAAGGTTTATTAATGCTTCTACTGCTTTTGTTAACACTGCGTTTTTATGCTCAAAAATTTTAAGTTCTGGTTTTTTGTTTTCTAATGCTTGTGCAAAAATTAAAAACGGGTACATAGCATATCTTTGGTAATAAGGACCTTCAGTATAATATCCGTCAGGAGAAAAAGGCTCATCTAAATTTGCTAAAAAACCAACTTTTTGATCTTTATTTTTTATAAATCCACCATCATCATCTTTTAAATTAGCAGCAATAGAATCTGTTTTTAATCCGTAAAGTGCTTTTTGCAAAAGCTCATCATTATCCATAACCAATGCAATCATCCCAACTGCAACATTACCCCAAGTACTGTGGTTATGTACTCTATTAAAAAATTGAGGATTTTCTTTTGAGATAAAATTAGCAAACGGAATAAATAAATCGTTTTCTAAATGTTCTCTTTCTTCTTTAGATAACCAATTGTAAATACAATCGTAAGCTTGACTAGCATATACCAACCAATTAGAGTCATTTAAACATTGCCAAAAAAGTTTACCTCTTGCATAAGACCTTTCTTGTGGGTGTAAAGGTAATGTAGGGTACAACTTTGCATACTCTAAAAACATATCTCTAACGTATACAGCGTATTTCTCATCATCTAAAATTTGATAAAGCACACCAGCTTTTTGTAGTATTAGAAAGTTTTTTTTGTGCTGTTCATGTGTATAACCGCCAGAAAAATCTTTTGGAACAGGAACGTCTATACCTTTACTAATCTCAGCATCTACTTCTTGTTTAACATCTTCTAAAGTTTTGTCAAACAAAGGAATTGTTCCTAACTGAGCTTTAATATTTTTTACACCTTCTTTAGTTAGTATTAAACTTGGGTGATTAGTTGTTGCTTGTTCTGTTGCTGTTGTAGCAGTTACTTTATCTTTTTTACAAGCAAAAAGACTTAATACCAATACAAAACAGATGTATTTTTTTAAAACCATTAGTTAGTTGTTTATAATTAAGCCTAAATTTTTACCATCTGTAGCCTTACTAGCAAGGTCAGAGTTGGTAGTTAATGCATAAGAACCCTCTTTAAAGCTAGGATCTAAGGTCCATAAGTTTTCTACATTATATTTTTGGTCTCCTGTAATTTCTAAGCCTTCAGACTTGTAAAAATTATTATTTAAAATATTTACAATAGGTTCACCAACCACCAAATGCATTTTTAAAGACTTGGTTTTATTAAAAATATTATTAGTAATGGTGTTTACTTGTACTCCATAAAGATTAATTGCGGCATTGTACTTGTTTCTTTTACCGTAACCAATAGCATCAAAAGTATTGTGGTCTAATTCTAAAAACGGCCCAAAAGTACTCTCGTCCTTGCCGCCTCTGTGTAAACTTAAAACAGCACCATTTACATTGCTAAAACTATTATTTTTTAAAATTACATATTCAGCATTATAAATTCCAATATCCTCTGTCTCTTTGTCTAATGCCAAAACATTGCCACTAATAGTATTAAATTTTGAGTTTTTAATACTAATTGTATCTGCAAATGTGTTTTTGTAAACCATTACAGCATCAAAAGAATGGTTAACATCTAAATTTACAAAGTCACAATTATCTATAAACAATTTGTAATTTTTGTTCATAGAATATTTACTCGTCGTAATAACAGAATTTCCTGTCCTGTCAGGGGCGTTTTCACCATCAAAATTAATTCCTTTTAGATTTAAACTACCTCCATTTTTAATTTCAAAAAGTGTTTTCTTTTCAAATAAAATAGTTGGTTTTTCTGTTGAGTTAGAAACAAAACTCAAAGGATGATTAATGGCTATTGTTTTAGATAATGTGTAAGGTTCGTTAGCGCTAAGTTCTAATACATCTCCTGCTGAAGAGTTATTTACTGCCTCAAACAAAGTGTTTAAACCAGCTTTTACTTTTATGGTTTGTCCAGAGCCAAAAGCAACTGTTGTATCTTCTTTAGAGTACCAATTTACGCCAGTGTTTTCTTTTTTTAGAATAGCAGCTGGTAATGTAGCTCCAGTATTTAAATTAGTATTAGCAGGAACCAACAAGCCATCTGCATTCTTGTTCCAACTTATTTCTTTAGCCTCAAAACCAGTTTCACTAATTGGTTTAATATTTTTACTTATGATGTTATTTTTAAAGGCAATACCACTTATATCATCATAAACAGTAAAAATATTATCTTTATTTTCATTATAAAAAATGTTGTTTTCCATAACACAGTTTTCTGGTGGAGCACTACGTTCTGCATCACTACCAGCGCAAAGTTGTATATGATTACTGTTTACAAAAGTGTTATTTTTTATAACAGCATCTTTTGCTTGATCATATCTGTTAATAGGGGAGTTGTAAATTCCGTTCATTATTACAAACGCACCTCTAAAACGATAACCAGTTAATCCAATACCATAATTATTAACCACAGTTTGTTCACCATTTATTACTCTTATGCCACCGGTACTAGGTTTGTTGTTACCAATAAAAATATTACCATCTACCATTGTTCTATTTCCGTGGCGCATAGTAAGTGTACCTGTACATTCGTAAAAAACGTTACTTTTATATGTGTTTTGACAAGATTTGTTTGATATTATTTCATGTTCACCATTACATCTATCAAAATAATTATTTTCTACAATAGTGTTTGAGTTTGTTCTAGAAAAGTGACTAGTTCCTATACGTAAAGTTTCTCCGCCGTTAGAACCTAAGTTTTGTCTAGGGCCAAAATAATTATGGTCTATTTTATGATCGTTTTCTTGACTTTCCTTAGTATTTAGTCTCACCGTCATAGTTACACCTCTGTTTTTTTTACCAGAAAGATGATTATGATCTATTCTATTGTTTTTACCATAAATTGCAACCCAAGTATCTGGTTCATGACGTTCTGGGTTACTAAAGTTATCTATAACACATTGTGTTAGCCTAACATTATTTGCTAGTGTTTTAGAATCTTCTTTAAAAGAGATTACTTCATTAGTAGGAGTATAACCATTTTTAAAAACTAATCCTTTAATAATTAGGTGTTCTCCAGAAATACGTAAATTAGATTGTCCTTCTAATGTAACTTTTCCTTTTTCTTCTACAGTTAAAGTAATAGGCTTTTCTGCAGTTCCTTTAGCAGCAAAAAGAAGCTCGGTATTATTCCATACACCATTTGCTAGTGTTAGTACATCGCCAGGTTGTGCTTTTTTTACTGCAGAGTTAAATTGTTCTACATTAGATATTGTATTCTTTTTTTCGGTACAAGATATAATACTAAAAAGTACTATAAATGCTATATATAACGTATGTTTTTGCATAAAAATATAAATTGGTTAACCAGATTGGTTTACCAAATATAAAAATTATAAATTAAAAACGTAATTTATTGGCTTTTAATTTATTAAATACATAAAAAATAAGCCTTAAAAATATGTAGTTGATAATGCGTTATTTAGGTGTTAATTTTACGCTAGTCCTTTGTTAATACTAAGGTAGCGGAAGATATCACTCTTATGAATGGAAAAATTATGTAGATAAGAAATTTAACTTTATAACAGAAAAGTTATAGAAAGTTAAAAAATGTTTGGGGTGTATTTTTGTGAGCGAAACATTAAAAAGAGTACAGGTTTTATTTTATCTCCTAATTTAGACCTTAAAATTTTAAAAGCTTTTGTTATTTGGCCCTCTACAGTTTTAATAGTAACATCCATTTTATGCGCTATTTCCATATTAGATAGTCCATCTTCTTTACTTAGTAAAAATGTTTTTTTACAGCGTGGAGGTAAGTTTTGTATTTCTATTTTTAGTAATTCAATTTGCTTTTTCAATAAGGCTTCGTTTTCATCTTTAATAAGTTCTTCTAATGCATTTACATGTTCTACTTCAAAAGCTAATATTTTTTTATCTTTTCTATATTGACTAATAAACTCATTATAACAGCATTTGTACAAAAATCTTTTTAAAGAAGTAATGGCTTCTATTTTATCTCTTTTTTCCCAAAGTCTAATAAAAATATTTTGCACTATATCTTTAGCTCCGTCAGAATCATTACAAAAGCTGTAAACGTATAAACATAAGGGGTGGTGGTAGGTATCCATTAAGTAAGATAGCGCTTTTTCGTTCCCATTTTTTAATTCTTTTTTTAACTCTTTTTCATTAGTAAACATCTCTTTCATTTTGTTAAAAATTAATATTAATCGTTGCAATGTAAAAAAAAAATTAAAAAAACGTTGGGGTAGTGTTAAATAGTTGCGTCATTTATATAAAAGCGCATAGGAATGCCAAAATCAGAAAAAATAGAAAAAATAATAACCAAGTATTTATCAAAATCTACCACTAAAAAAGATTTAGATAAATTATTAGACGCATTAAAAAGTGAGTCTACTAAAGAACTATTTAAAAGCTATATAAAGACTAATTATTTAGTTGATTATCACATGAAAGATTTTCAAACAGAAGAAGAAAAAGAAAAATTATTTAAGTTATTAAATAGTAACACTAAAATTTTAAAAAAGAAAAAGCAATTTCAGTTTTTAAAATATGCAGCTTTATTTGCTGTTTTGGTGAGTTTAGCGAGTTATTATTGGATTTCTAAGAAAAACTTTAAAATTGCTGATGATGTAATTGTATCTCAAGAGCAGAGTGTATTACCTGGCTCTTCTAAGGCTATTTTAACTTTAGAAGATGGTTCTGATATAGTTTTACATAAAGACAGTGTATATACTAACACAAATAGTAGTGCTGTGAAAAATAAACTTATCTACTCTAAAAAAACGAGTGAGGAATTAGCTCAAGTAAAGTATAACTTTTTAACTGTACCAAGAGGAGGGCAGTACTATGTAAAACTTGCAGATGGTACTGCAGTGTGGATTAATTCTGATTCTCAGTTAAAATACCCAACAAGTTTTAAAAGTGGCGAGACAAGGAAAGTAGAGTTAGTGTACGGAGAAGCTTATTTTGATGTATCTCCTAGCGCAGAACACAATGGTAGTAGGTTTAAGGTTTTATCTAAATACCAAGAAGTTGAGGTTTTAGGAACAGAGTTTAATATTAAAGCTTATAATGATGAGTCTTATGTGTATACCACATTAGTAGAGGGCAAAGTATCACTAACAGCAAATGCAAAACAAGATATTTTAAAACCAAATGAGCAAGTTACATTTAATGTAGACAATAAAGAGTATGCTAAAAATATAGTAGATGTTTATGATGTTACCTCTTGGAAAAATGGAGTATTTAGTTTTAAAAGAAAGCCGCTAAAAGAGATAACAAAAGTCTTGTCTCGTTGGTATAATGTAGATTTTAAGTTTACTAATAAAGAGATAGAAGACGTTAAGTTTATGGGAGTAGTTAGTAAAGATTCTCCTTTAGAAGATATATTGTTATCAATTAAAAATTCAGGATTTATTAAATCATATCAAATAAATAAAACAAGTGTAACCTTAAATTAAATATAAAAAAGTAGCGAAAAAAAAGAACAGAGTCTATGCCGTGGAAAGTTAAGACCCTGTCCCTTAAAAAATTATTAATTAATTAACCAAATGGTTTAACCAACTAACACTCAAATTTATGAAAATAAAAATTATTAACCCCATTTACTTTCGAAAGAGAGCAGGTGTCTTGAAGTTTATTATGAGAATATTTCTGTTTCTATTTTGTACAACCGTATTTAGTTTTACTTCTAATGAAGTATTTTCTCAGAACGCCAAGGTGTTTATAGAAAAAGACAAAGTAATATCTGTAGACGAGGCATTTACTATTATTAGAAACCAAACCGACTATACATTTCTTTACCACGAGGATTTATTTAAAGACTTTCCTTCAATAGTGGTAAAAAAAGGAAGTATAAGAACCAATGAGTTATTAAGTAACTTTTTTGAATTGAAAGGGTACCATTTTTCGTTAACAAAAAACAATACTATTATAATTAGTTCTAAACCAGCTTTAAGTCAGCAAAAAATTACAGGTAAAATTACAGATGTAAACGGTGTACCATTATTAGGCGTTACAGTTTTACTAAGAGGAACTAGAGATGGTGTTGTTACAGATTTTGATGGTAATTACAGTATAAATGTAAGTAAAGGTAATACTTTAGTGTACTCATATATAGGCTTTGATACAGTAGAAAAAATAGTAGGTACAGAGACTACTTTAAATATTGTAATGAAAAGAAATGCGACACAGTTAGACGAAGTAGTTTTAAGT
The DNA here is from genome assembly GCF_030546975.1 of Cellulophaga sp. 3_MG-2023. Lineage (NCBI taxonomy): Bacteria > Pseudomonadati > Bacteroidota > Flavobacteriia > Flavobacteriales > Flavobacteriaceae > Cellulophaga > Cellulophaga sp. 3_MG-2023. Next base: position 228,415 of record NZ_JAUOPS010000005.1, on the reverse strand, counting down.
ACCGGTTACCAAAAAATATCAAAAGAACGAGCTACAGGTTCTTTTGACAAGGTAGATTCTAAAGTACTAGATACTAAAGTGTCGCAAAGTATTTTAAATAAAATAGAAGGAGAATTGTCTGGCCTTTTATTTGATGATGTAGACGGCCCAGTAATTAGAGGTATTGGTTCTTTAGAAGTTGCACCTACACCATTAATTGTTGTAGACGGTTTTCCTATATCTCAGGGTATAGAATCTATTAACCCTAATGATGTAAAAGATATTACAGTGCTAAAAGATGCCGCAGCAGCATCTATTTGGGGTATTAGAGCAGCAAATGGTGTTATTGTAATTACTACTAAAAAAGGAAATAGAAGTAGAAAACCAGTAATAGAGTTTTCAACAAACTACTCTATAACGCCCAAAAATAATTTAGAGGATTTAAAATATGCTTCTACCAATAGTTTTTTAGAGTTTGAAAAACATAGAGCAGACAATGAGTGGAGTTTGTTACCAGAGGGTAATAATCAGCCTGCATTAGGAGCAGGTATAGAAACATATTTAAAATTAAATGAAGGATTAATTTCCCAGGCAGAAGCAGATGCTATTATTAATAGTTTAAGAGGAGTAGATAGTCGTAAAGAGTTTCAGGACTTGTTTATGAACGATTCTTATTGGTCTCAGTACAATTTTGCGATTAGTGGAGGAGGAAAAAATAGTATGTATAGAAGTTCTATATCATACAATAAAAATGAAAATAATAATTTTTTTAAGAATAATGACTCAGACCAACTAATTGCAAATTTAAGAGGCATTTTTAACGTAACTCCTAAGCTAACAATTTCTAATGATTTTAATTTTACTTCTAGCAAAAGAGAATCAAACGGTATGTCAAGCGGAGATTATAGTAATCTTTTTCAATACCAAAATATTTTAGATGCTAATGGCAACCAAGTAGCGCAACCATATGGATTAGGACAAGATTTTAAAGATGAAAAAGTAGCAAGTGGTTACCCATATAATTGGGATCATAATTTAATGCAGGAATTTAATAATAAAGATAATACTATAGAAGGTACCTCTATACGTATACAAACTGCTGTAGATTATAAAATACTAGATAATTTATCTGTTAGAGGATCTTACCAATATGAGTGGAACAATTCAGAAGGAAATTCTCTTTTTAATGAAAATACATATTATGTTAGAGACCTTGTAAATACATATACAAGAGTAGAAAACGGTGAATTTATTAACCATGTAAATAAAGGAAGTATTTACCGTTTTAACAATGCAACAAATAAAACAAGACAAGGAAGAATACAATTAAATTATAACGAGTCTTTTAATGATAATAAGCATAGAGTAACAGCGTTAGCAGGGTATGAACTTAGGCAGGTTAAAAATACATTTAATAATAATACATTATATGGTTTTGATCCACAAGCATTAACTTCTGCATCTATAGCATTTGGAGAAAGGGTGCCTGTTACAAGCAGTGGAGTAAACCCTACTAGGGCTTTATTAAACCCATCATCTGTAGCATATGAAGAAAATAGATATGTATCTTACTATGCAAACGGTGCTTATACTTATTTAAACAAATATACATTAACTGGTAGTATTAGATTAGATGATACCAATTTGTTTGGAGCAAGTAAAGATTATAGAAACATACCTCTATACTCTATAGGTGGTAAATGGGATATTAATAATGAAGGTTTTTTTAAAGGAAAGGTATTTAATACCCTTTCTTTGAGAGGTACATACGGTGTTAATGGTAATGTAGACCGTAATACAGGTCCTTATTTAATTGCAGGAAACTCTAGAAACTATGTGACAGATGTAGAGTTTGCTTACATTAGAAATGTTAAAAATCCTGAGTTGCGTTTAGAAAAAGTTTATGTAACTAATTTAGGAATAGATTTTGGTTTGTTTAATAATACCATAAGTGGTAATGTAGATTATTATCATAAAAAAAGTACAGATTTATTATCTCCAGTTTCTTTTCCGTCTGTTTATGGGTTTAATAATGCCACAATTAATGTTGGTGAAATGGAAAACGAAGGTGTAGATGTTAATTTGAACATTAATGTTGCTCAAAAAACAGATCTTAAATATAATACAACACTACGCTTTAGTCATAACAAAAATACAGTTACAAAAGTAGATGTTCCAGAGGAAACAGTAACAACATATTTAAGAGGGCAACCTTTAGTTGGTAATCCTTTAAGATATATTTATAGTTATAAATCTGCAGGTTTAGACGCAAACGGAGATCCGTTAACATTAAACGAAAACGGAGAATTAGTAAATGTAGATGGCAAAGTAAATGTTGCTGGGACCTTAGAAGAAGCTGCTATAGAAAATACAGATGCTTTAGTATACAGCGGTACAACAACACCTAAATATTATGGTTCATGGGTAAACAATATTAGTTACAAAAACTTTTATGTAAGAACATTAGTTACCTATAAGTTAGGACACGTATTTAGAAACACTAATATTCTAGATTATACAAATGCGTCATCTTACATAACAGCTAATATTCATTCAGATTTTGAAAATAGATGGCAAAATACTGGAGACGAGAACACTACAAGTATACCTAGGTTGCCATTGCTTCGTTCTGATGCTTATAAGTTAGGTTACTCTTATTACGCTTCTGGAGATCAATTTGTAGATTCTGCATCACACATTAGATTTAAAGAAATAATTCTTGGTTATAATTTTGATAAAAAGGTATTAAAAAATACAGGGATAGATGCTTTTAAGGTTAGTTTACAAGCAACAAATATTGGTTTAATAAACTTTAATAAATGGAATGAAGATCCAGAAAGTTTTGTCTTACCTACCACACCTACTTTTACTCTAAACTTTTCATTTAATTTTTAAAATACAGTATATATGAAACTAAAATATTCAGTATTAATACTTGTATTAGTATTAATTTCAGCTTGTAATAAGGAAGAATGGTTAGATATTAAACCTAAAGGGCAAGTAATACCTACAAATGTATCAGATTATAGATTGCTTTTAGATCAAGTAGACCGCAACGGAGAAGGGTTTCCTAAAATTTCTCCTGGTTTTGGAGTTACGTATGCCAACACAGATCTTATGTCTGATGATTTTACAATTAATGACAATACATTAAATCAATTTTCTCCACAAGCTATAAGAGAATATACTTGGGATAACGATTTATATTTACCTAATGAAGAAGATGGCGATTGGGCAAGATTGTATGGGCAAATATACCCAGCAAACATTGTTATAGATGAAATAATGTCTGCTGAAAATGGGTCTGAGTTAGAAAAATTAGAAATTTTGGCAGAAGCAAAAATACAAAGAGCATTTAGTTATTTTGCTTTGGTAAATATGTATGGTTTGCATTATAATGAAAATGCAGCTTCTAACCCAGGAGTACCAATGCGTTTAGACTCTAATCTAGAAGGGGCAGATTTATCTAGAAAGTCAGTACAAGAAGTCTACAACTTAATAATAGAAGATGTAAAGAGTTCTTTACCTTATTTGCCAGACCTACCAGAATCTAATAACCACAAACACAGGCCATCTAAATCTAGTGCTTATGCGTTTTTAGCAAGAGTTTATTTGTATATGGCAGAGTATGATAAAGCTTTAAAAGCAGCAAATAGTTCATATGCAATATACAATGCCATAAATAATTATAATGATTATGGTTTTTATTTTGATGTTTTATATCTAGATCAACCACAAAATGACAAACAATTATTATGGGTTAAAGGATCTCCTAATCAATATGATTTATTAATTGCTAGCGATGAATTATTTTCTATGTATCAAGATGATGATTTACGTAAAACAATGTTTTCTCCAATTTCTTTCTTTTTTGGTATCCCTGAAGATGGCTATGTACTAGGTGCACCATTTTTTACAAACTATAGAGGTTCTGGTTTTACAGTACCAGAAGTGTTATTAATTAGAGCAGAGTGCAATACACGCCTAAATAATTTAGACTTGGCTTTAGCAGATATAAACTTAATTAGAGAAAATAGATTTAAAACAGGAACGTACACACCTTTAGTAAGTACAGATAAAACAGAGGTTTTAAATATAGTTAAGAATGAAAGAAGAATGGAGTTAGCGGGCGCTAGCTTACGCTTGTTTGATCTTAAACGTTACAATGAGTTTGATAATGCAAATATTTCATTGTCTAGAAACTTAAACGGACAAACATACAGCTTACAGGCCAATGGTAACAACTGGGCTTTACCAATTGCAAGAAAATATATTAACGCTACACCAGAAATAGGTGAAAACATAAGAGATTAATTTAATCTCTTATGTTTTAAAAAAAACACACATTTAATATGAAAATAAAATTTATAGCGCTTATGCTATCTGTATTTCTATGCAGTGTAGTTAGCTGTCAGTCAAAAGAAAAAGTTAGTAAAACACAAGAATGTGTTATTACAATACAAACAGGAGAAGTAAAAGAAGGTAAAGTAGTAATTTACCCATATCAAAGTCTATCTTCTAGAGAAGAGGCAGAGAGGTTAACAATAACTAAAGATATAAACTCTTCTAAAACCATACTAAAGTTAGATGGCTCTAAAGTACTGCGTAATGTAAATATACAATTGGCCAATAAAAATTATAGGTTAGAAGTATTTACGGGCCCCATAGCTATAAATATTAAACTAGAAAATGGAGAATTTATAATTGATGAAAATGAGTACCAAAAAGAGTTTTTAAGTATTAGTGAAGAGTTGGGATACCAAAGAATGTCTAACTTAAAATATAAGAGAAATTTAGCAACTAATGATTCTATTTTTATGGCAGACTATGCCCAATCTTTATTAACAGCTATAGACAAGTACCCTAATAGTTATGTTTTGCCAGCAATAATTAATAAGGAGTTTTGGGCAGCAAAAGCAGTAACACTACAACAAATACTTAATGGTTTCTCCCCAGCAGTTAAAGATTCTTATTACTTAACATCTTTAGATAAAAGACTTAAGTCAGAATTAACTACTGCAGTTGGTCAAAAAGTTCCTTTGTTTACAATTCCTTATGCAGAGAAAGAAGGCAATTTTAAAATATCTGATTATAAAGGTAAGTATGTTTTAATAGATTTTTGGGCGTCTTGGTGTGGTCCTTGTCGTCAAGGAATTCCTAATCTAAAAGAAATACATAAGTCATTTAAAAATAAAAATTTAGAGATTGTTAGTATATCTACAGATGCTGTAAGAAAAGATTGGGAAAAAGCTGTAGAGCAAGAAAAAATGCCTTGGATACAATTGCTAGACACCAAAGAAGTATCTAATAGTTTTAACATAACGGCAATTCCTCACATTGTTATAATAGATCCAGAAGGTATTATTGTTTCTAGAGGTAACTTTCATGAAGAAAAACTCTGGGAAGAGCTTGCAAAATATGGTTTTAAAAAATAATCTAATAGTTAAAAATGAAAGAAATAATATATATACTTTGTGCTTCGTTTTTAATAGCGTCTTGTAAAAATACTAAGCCAGAAACTATAGATTATGTTATAGTTTCTGGTAAAATAGAAAATGCATCTGTACCTAGCTTAAAAGTTAAAAAAAATTATAAACCAGTTAAGGAAATAACATTAAATAAAGATGGTTCTTTTACAGACACATTAGTGTTAGATACTGGAGCTTATGATATTCAGGCAGGTAAATATTTTTTTCCGGTTTACATAAAAGAAGGTCACAATATTAACATTAATGCGAATGCAACTAATTTTAAAAATAGTTTAACTGTTACTGGTATTGGTGCGCCTGAGACTAATTTTTTAATCTTAAAATCTAAAGAAAAAGAACAGTTTTACGGCGAAGCAGGACAAAAATTTTATGCTTTAGGTGAAGATGCTTATAAAAACAAAGTAGCATCCTACAAGAAAAGTTTAATTAAAAAGCTAGATGAAAATCCAGAATTTAATAAAAACTTTATAGAGTTAGAAAAAAGAGATTTAAACTATTATTACATAGATATGCTTTTAAAGCATCAAAGAATGCACAGGTACTTTGCAAAAGATTCTCTTTATACAGTATCTAATAGTTTTTTAAAAGAAACAGAAAGTTTGTCATATGAACTAGAGGAGGATTATAAATATTCACAAACATATCAAAATCTGGTTAGAGGACATTATCAAAATATAGCAAAAAAAGCGAGTGAAAAAGGAGAAGATTATAATATTACTTACTTAAATGCTTTAGGAACTAATAAAAACGATTTTATAAGAAATTCTCTTTTAATAGATGTTGCTTCTGGCTCTATAACGTATGTAAAGGATAGAACCACATATTATAATAACTTTATGAAATTCTCTACTAATAAAGAGGATAAAAAAGTAATTACAGATTTGTATAATAATTTACAATTAACTGTGCCAGGAGAAATATCTCCTAAATTTACCAACTACGAGAACCATAAAGGAGGAACAACTTCTTTAGAAGATTTTAAAGGTAAATATGTGTATATAGATGTTTGGGCTACTTGGTGTGGACCTTGTTTATATGAGGTTCCTTATTTACAAGAAGTAGAAAAACAATACCACGGTAAAAATATAGAGTTTGTAAGTATTTCTGTAGACGCAGATAAGGACCACGATAAGTGGAAACAAATGGTTACAGATAAAAAAATGGGAGGTGTACAGTTGTATGCAGACAATTCTTTTGATTCAGATTTCGCAAAAGATTATATTATAAAAGCTATACCTAAGTTTATTTTAATAGATCCAGAAGGAAAAATTGTGAAAAGCAATGCACCAAGACCTTCAGATAAAAAATTAATAGATTTATTAGAAGAACTAGGAGTTTAGCTACATTTTTTTAAAAATTAAAACGCCTATAGAAATTTTTATTCTATAGGCGTTTTATGTGTTTAATACCTTTATTAAAAATCAATTTTTAAACCAATAGGGCAGTGGTCAGATCCCATTATGTCACTAAAAACAGTAACTTCCTTTATTTTATCTTCAATAGATTTACTCACCAAAAAATAATCTATACGCCAACCCGTATTTCGTTCTCTAGACTTAAAACGGTAACTCCAAAATGTATAGGCAACTTCATCAGGATGTAGTAGTCTAAAAGAATCTACAAATCCATCAGCAATAAAATTATCCATACCATCTATTTCTGTTTGTGTATAGCCAGCAGTTTTATTATAGTTGCTTTTATCGTTTTTTAAATCTATGGCTGTGTGTGCAACATTAAAATCTCCACAAGCAATAACAGGTTTCTTCTTTTCCAAGTCTTTTAAATAGCTCAAAAAATCTTTATCCCATTGTTTCCTGTAGTCTAACCTATCTAATTTTTGCCCAGAATTAGGTACGTAAACATTTACTAAGTAAAAATTTTTATACTCAGTACAAAGGACTCTGCCTTCTGTATCATGTTCTTCTATACCAATATCCGCCTTAACAGTAATAGGTTCTGTACTGCTTAATGTTGCAGTACCAGAGTACCCTTTTTTATCAGCAGAATTAGACGCTAAATTAAAGTTTTCTAATGGAGAAAGTGCCTTGGCAACCTCATTGTCTTGTGCTTTAGTTTCTTGTAAACAAAGAATATCTGGTTTCATAGATTTTACAGATTCAAAAAACTCTTTTTTTACAACAGCACGTACACCATTTACATTCCAAGATACTATATGCATTAGTTTATACTTTAGGGTTTAAAATAGAATATTATATTTCTAGGTTGAAATTAAAAAATTGAATTGATTTAACCTTAAAAATAAGCGTATTTTAAGTGATATTATTTTAAAAGTGAAGCAACAAGTGCTTAATATTGTATTTTAGAAAAATTGATTATGAAGGTTGACAAATTTGTATTGTTTATAATAGCTGTAATTCTTTTGGCATATTTTTTTCCTGTATGGGGAGCAAATTATGTCATAAATACAATTAGCAGTGTTGGTATATCTTTAATTTTCTTTTTCTACGGATTAAAATTAAGTCCGTCTAAGTTAAAAGCCGGATTAAAAAACTGGAAACTACATATAGTAATACAAGCATCTACTTTTTTATTATTTCCGCTGTTGGTTTTATTGGTTAAGCCATTTTTACAAAGTCAAGAACAAGAAACTATTTGGTTGGCTTTCTTTTTCTTGGCAGCCTTGCCATCTACAGTTTCTTCCTCTGTAGTTATGGTATCTATTGCCAAAGGAAATATGCCCGCAGCCATTTTTAATGCAAGTATTTCTGGCTTAATAGGTATTTTAGTTACACCCTTATGGATGGGGTTATTTGTTACTAATGAACAAGCAAGTTTTAGTTTTATAGATATTTATACCAAGCTAATTGTGCAAATAATAGCACCTGTAGTAATTGGTTTATTATTGCAGCGTTACTTTGGAACATTTGCGCAAAAACACAGTAGTAAAATTACCTTGTTTGATAAGTCTATTATCTTATTAATAATATATAAGAGTTTTGCATCATCTTTTAAAAACAATATTTTTAGTGCTGTTTCTGTTTTAGATTTAGTTTTACTTTTAATTGGTGTACTAGTACTTTTTACTATTACTTACTTAAGCACGGGCTTTATAGCTAAAAAGCTAAATTTTAATACAGAAGATCAGATAACAACACAATTTTGTGGCACAAAAAAGTCATTAGTACACGGTACTGTTTTCTCTAAAATTATATTTGGTAATATGGCAATTATAGGAATAATGTTATTACCTGTAATGCTTTTTCATGCAATTCAAATTTTAATTATAAGTGTAATAGCAAGTAAATTAGCTAAAAGAAAAGTATAAAAAAACCTAGCACATAATGGCTAGGTTCTATTCATATTATAAGCTACTCGCTATCTATTATTTCTTCAATAGTTTTGGCTAGTACAAAGTCTTTTTCTGTAACACCATCTGCATCGTGCGTATTTAAACGTATGGTTAATGTGTTGTATACATTGGTCCAATCTGGGTGATGGCCTTGTAATTCGCATTCAAAAGCAATACGGGTCATTACACAAAAGGTTTCTTTAAAATTTTTAAATTCAAAAGTAGTTTCTAAAGCACCATCGTTATAATCCCAACCATCTAAATTGTTTAATTTACTCGTTATTTCTTCTGTTGTATATTTTTGCATCAGTATTAAATTTAGTGTTTTACAAAGTTACAAGAAGTAGCAACGTTATATCTATTATTAAGAAAAAAGATGATGGTCTATAGTATCTTGGTATGTTGTACGTAAATGTTTTGGTAATTTGTTACTCTTTGGTAGTACAGCTAAATACCTGTCTTCATTAGATGTAAATACTCTTTTGTACACAGGATTATATAATCCAATTTTAGAAATTATTTCTTTTATAAAATCTTCATGATGCACTAAATCTTTACTTCCTAAATGAAAAATTCCAGTTTTTTTATGATTAATAATGTAATGCAATTGCTGGGTAAGCTTGTTTATATGCGTAACATTAAAAACCAAATTAGGAAAAACCTCTATTGGTTCTTTATTTTGTAGTAGAGTTCTAATCTCTTTAATTCTGGGAGTGTTGTTACCAAAAACCATTGGTAAACGTATAATTATGGCTTTGCTTTTAGGTAGCCTAAGTAGCATATTTTCAATCTTAATTTTTAAGCGCCCATAAATACTTAAAGATAAAGTTTTGTCTAACTCGTATGATGGGTATTTGCTATAAGCATCAAAAACGTTAGCAGAAGATAAAAATAAGAGCTTGGTTTTGTGTGTGGCAACATATTCTACTATATGTTGATGAGCCAATACTTGTGCTGCAAAATTACCACGTATGGCAGATATAATATAGTCTGGCTTTACAATTTCTAATAATTCGTATATATCTGTTTCTTCAACATTATAATAAAAAAACTGACCGTTATCTTTAAATTCTTTTTCGTTAAAGCAATAAGTACCATAAGTATCATAAAAGGCATATAGCTCCTTATATATAGCATTACCTATAAAACCACTTGCACCTAGAATTAATATTCTATTTTTAGATTTTTTCTCTTTCATTACTCAGTTATCGTCTTAAAAAATAGAGAGCTTAGTCTGAGTCGTAAATTGTTCTAATGCTTGCATTCCTAATAAAGAATTTCCTTTAGGATTAAGACCTGGAGCCCAAGTAGAAATAATAAAATTATTGGGTAAAAAAGCAACAATACCTCCGCCAACACCACTTTTGCCTGGTAAGCCTACTCTAAAAGCAAATTCACCTGCCTCATCATAAAAACCACAAGTTAGCATAATGGCATTTATACGTTTTGCTTGGCTAACAGGTATTTGTTGTACATTGTTTACGCATTTACCACCATTTGCAAACAAATAAAATGCTTTGGCTAATTGTGTGCAAGTCATATCTATAGAGCATTGATGAAAATAAAAATCTAAAACATCCTCTACATTATTTTTAAGATTGCTAAAAGATTTTAATAGGTTAGCTGCAGCAAAGTTTTTGTAGCCTGTTCTTTTTTCTGATGCAGCAACATCTTTATTGTAATTAATAGTTTGGTCATTGGCAATAGTTCTTACGTAGTTTAAAAAATCTTCTTTAGGGTTTTTTAAATGTGTAACTAAAATATCTGCAACAACTAAAGCACCAGAGTTAATTAACGGATTTCTAGGAATGCCGTTTTCTAGTTCTAAGAGAGATAAATGATTAAATGGGTTACCAGATGGCTCTACGTCTACGCGTTGCCAAATACGGTTATCTTCAAAGGCTATTGCTTTAGACAACGCTAAAACTTTAGAAATACTTTGTATTGAAAACGGAATATCTGCATCACCAGCCGCAAAAGAATCGCCGTTTAAATGTTGTAAAAAAATACCAAGGCTATTTACACTTTGTTTAGATAGTTCTGGTATATAACTAGCAACAACACCCTTAACCTCCTCTTTACTAAGGTGGTCATGAATGTTGTTGATAATGCCTTTAAAATCTGTCATAAAAAATTATGCCTTGTAAAAAGGTAATTTTACTACAGTTGCAGCAACTGCTTTTTTTCTAATCTGTATATAAATTTCAGAACCAGCTGTAGCTACCTCTGTTGGTACATAGCCCAAGCCAATACCTTTGTTTAAAGAAGGAGACATAGTACCAGAAGTTACAATACCTATTTTAGTACCATTGGCATCTACAATATCATAATCGTGTCTAGGAATACCTCTTTCAGTAAGTTCAAAAGCAATTAATTTACGTGTAGGACCATTTGCTTTTTGCTCAGCTAATGCTTCACTATTTACAAAGTTTTTTGTGAATTTGGTAATCCAACCAAGACCAGCTTCAAAAGGAGAAGTGGTGTCATTAATATCATTGCCATATAAACAATAACCCATTTCTAAACGTAAGGTATCTCTAGCAGCTAATCCAATAGGAGCAATACCAAAATCTGCACCTGCTTTAAAAACGTTATCCCAAATTTGTTTAACATCTTCATTCTTGCAGTAAATTTCAAATCCTCCAGAACCAGTATAACCAGTAGCAGATATAATTACGTTATCTATGCCAGCAAAATCGGCAACCTCAAAAGTATAAAATTTAATAGCAGCTAAATCTACAGATGTTACAGACTGCATAGCTTCAATAGCTTTAGGACCTTGTATAGCTAAAAGCGAATATCCTTCAGATATGTTACGCATTTCAGCATTTATAGTTTCATTGTATTTAGAAATATGTTTCCAATCTTTATCTATATTAGAAGCATTAACAACTAGTAAATATTGCTCATCTTTAAGTTTATAAACAATAAGGTCATCAACAATACCACCAGTTTCATTAGGTAAGCAGCTATACTGTGCTTTTCCTATAACTAATTTAGAAGCGTCGTTAGAAGTAACTTTTTGTATTAAATCTAAAGCATTTGGACCTTCAATTAGAAACTCACCCATATGAGATACATCAAAAACACCTACACCTTTGCGTACAGTTTCGTGTTCTATATTTACACCAGCATAAGAAACAGGCATATTATAACCAGCAAAAGGAACCATTTTAGCGCCAAGAGCTTCGTGAGTAGATGATAATGCAGTATTTTTCATTAAAACAATTTATATAATTAGACTATTGTTAGTTTTTTGTCAAAGGTATCGAAAATTGTTTGTTTTATAAATCTGCTGTAGCATTAAAATAAGTTGTTTTTAGGTTGATGTAACTGTAACTTTTAAGAGTAATTCTTTAGTAAACTATACCCTTAACTACTTTGTTAATTTATATTAAACTAACGTTAAACTAGTTAAAACACTAGGAATTGGCACTATTGAAAGTTATACTAAGGGTATGGAAAACATATTAGTAGCCGGTGCCAATGGTACCACAGGAAAACAAATAGTGAACCTTTTAAAAGAATCTCAATATTTTAACCCTATAGCAATGGTTAGAAAAGAAGAGCAAAAAGAATATTTTAAAGCAAAACAAATAGATACAGTTCTTGGAGATTTAGAGGGCGATATTAATAAGGTATTTAACAAAGTAGAAAATGTAGACAAAGTTTTGTTTGCTGCAGGGTCTGGTGGAAAAAAAGTAATAGAGGTAGACCAAGAAGGAGCAAAGCGATTAATTGATGCATCTAAAAAAAATAACATTAAAAAGTTTGTAATGTTAAGTTCTATGGGAGCAGATAAGCCTGAAGAAGCAGAGCAATTGCAAGAGTATTTAAAAGCAAAGCACAATGCAGATGAATATTTAAAAACAAGCGGACTAAATTATAGTATTGTACGCCCTGGATCTTTAACTAACGAGAAGCCCCATAATGAAATAGAGCTCCAAGAAAAGTTAAATAAAAGTGGTGAAATTAGTAGAAACGATGTTGCACAAACATTGGTGAGAACACTAAATGATGATGTTGCCAACAAAGCTACCTTTGAAATTATTAAAGGTGACACTTTAATTGGTAAAGCATTAGATAAATTCTCTACTATTAAGGCTTAATTATTTTTTAGTAAATAAGATTTTAACTCATTGTAGCTGTCAATTTTGGTGGCTACTTTTGTTTTATGCATTACTGACTGTATTTGCGGTGGCAATGGCTGTTTTTCTTTAATTACTTCTTCAACCACATCTAAAAATTTAGTTGGGTGCGCTGTTTCTAAAAATACACAATGTGTATCATCATTATTATTTAAATACGCCTTGCAACCTAAATAGCCAACAGCTCCGTGTGGGTCTGCTACATAGTTGTGCTCTTTGTAAATAGTAGCTAATGCATTTTTAGTTTCTTCATCAGTAAAACTAAAAGACGATAAATTTTCTTTTAAGGCAGAAAAATCATTTTTATGTAACTCCTGTATACGTACAAAGTTACTTGGGTTGCCAACATCCATTGCATTACTTATAGTTTGCACAGATGGTTTAGGATTATAATCTTCGGTTTCTAAATAGTTGGTTACAACGTTATTCTGGTTGTTAGATGCTATAAAATGGTAAATAGGTAAGCCTAATTTTTGTGCAACCATACCAGCACATATATTACCAAAATTGCCACTTGGTACAGAAAAAACTATTTTTTTATGAGTTTTATGTAACTGCTTATAGGCAAACATAAAGTAGAAAAGTTGAGGTAACCAACGCGCTACATTAATAGAATTAGCAGAAGTTAATTGCATTTTGCTGGTTAACTCTTCATCTAAAAATGCACGTTTTACCATATCTTGACAATCGTCAAAAACACCATCTACTTCTAAAGCAGAAATATTTTCACCTAAGGTAGTAAGCTGTTTTTCTTGTATATCACTTACTTTTCCGCTAGGGTAAAGGATAACAACATTTACACCTTTTACACCTAAAAAGCCATTTGCAACAGCACCACCAGTATCTCCTGATGTAGCTACCAACACAGTAACCTCATTAGTATTATCTTTATTAAAATAACCAAGGCAGCGCGCCATAAAGCGTGCTCCAACATCTTTAAAAGCCATTGTTGGCCCGTGAAAAAGTTCTAGTGTAGATATATTTTTATCTAACTGAACTACAGGAAAATCAAAAGATAATGTTTCCTCTACAATAGTTTTAAGAACATCTTCAGGAATTTCTGGAGAAACAAATTGTTTAATGGCAGTAAAAGCAATTTCTGTATAAGATAAGTTATCTATATTTTTAAAGAAATCTGTAGGTAAAGGTGTAATACTTTCCGGAAAGTATAGTCCTTTATCTGGAGCCAAACCTTTAACTACTGCATTTTTAAATGTAGTATTAGGAGCTTTTTTGTTTAACGAGTAATAATTCATTTTTAAGGTATTCTAATTTATTATGTGTGCTAACTGTTCCAGATTCTCCAAGATTCTTCGGCTTGGTATTCTAGCATATGTTGCCCGTTACTTATAGTTGCGCCTTGTGTTTCCCCAGCTTTTAAAAAGGCGGTTTTATTAGGATTGTAAATTAAATCGAACAATAAATGTTCTTTTCCTAAATACTCATAAGGTATAGCCGCTTTGTCTGTAATATTTGGGTGTGTGCCTAAAGGCGTACAGTTTATAATTACTGTATTTATTTTAATTATATTTTTGTCTAAATCTGTATACGTAAATTGATTTTCTTTCGCTTTTCTAGAAACATAAGTACAGGTTATTCCTAATTCTTCTAAAACATATTTTACTGCTTTAGATGCACCACCTGTACCTAAAATTAATGCTTTAGTATGGTGTTTTTTAAGATGAGGTTCTATAGATTTTTTAAATCCGTACGCATCTGTATTGTAACCCACCAGGCCATTTGCTGTAAACTTTATAGTATTTACGGCACCAATAGCTTTTGCTTTAGCATCTAAACTACTTAAAAACGGAATAACACTTTCTTTGTAAGGTATAGTAACGTTACAACCTTTAATATTAGAGTTGTTTTCTAGTGTAGTTTTAAACTCATCAATATTCTGGTAATCAAAATTTACATACTCACAGTCTGTTAACCCAAGATCTTTAAACTTGTGTGTAAAGTAATTTCTAGAAAAAGAATACTCAATATCTTTTCCTATTAAACCATATTTATGCTGTTTTTTTTCTGTTTTTTCCATACCAATCTAGGCCTAATAAAATACTTATTCCTATAACTACAAAAAAAACAGCCCACCAAGTTTCAGAAATCACAAAATCGGGAAAATAGCGAGAATAATTCTTAATAATTTCATTTCCGTTAGAGTCTATTAAAATATTCCCAAGAGCATCTACTTTATAAACCGTTTTTTTCCAAGGCCAAACAACGCCTAAAGATCCTGTTATAAAGCCCAAAATTACAGCTGTAGTTATGTGTTTAAAGTGTTTTAATACGTAACTTATAATATGAGATAAACTTACCAAACCTACCGCAGACCCAGCAGTAAAAACACCAAGTATTGTTAATGTATTTAAGCGTTCTGTATTTTTTGTAAAACTAAAATCACCTTTAAATATTTCAGCAAAAGTATCATACAAAGCATTTACAGAATCTACTAAAAGCAATACGTAGTTGCCTAGTAATATTAGTATAAAAGAACCAGATAAGCCAGGAAGCGTCATACCAGAAACACTAATAATACCACAGAAAAAAATAAAAAACAGATTGTCATTTTCTTTAGCAGGATTTAAAAAACTGATAGATACACCTATGATTAACCCAATTATAGCAGCAAAAATGGTTTTCTTATTCCAATAATCAAAGTCTTTAGCAATGTAATATATAGAGCCAATTATTAGGCCAAAAAAGCAAGCCCAAACATTGAGTTCATTATGTTCTAAAAAGTAATCTAAAATTTTAGACACACTAAAGTAACTTACAAGCATACCAAAAATTAGTAGCGTAATAAACGTACCATTAATATATTTGTAAAAACTTTTTAATCTGCCGTTTAAAAGTAATTTTAAAGCTTTAAAATTAAACTTTTGTAGAGAGTATATAAATTCTTCGTAAAAACCACCAACAAAGGCAACAATGCCACCAGAAACACCTGGTACTTTATTTGCAGCACCCATACATAGCCCTTTAACAACAAGGAGAAACTTGTCTATAAATGTTCTAGTATGTTCCATTGTTTAGTTGTTTTTTGAAGCTACTTTTTCTAGTATAAAAATAGTTAAAAAACCAGTAACCATTAACGCAATAGCAACCATTGTTTGTGGATCTATATAATGGTTTAATTCTGAGTATTTTATTGGTATAATACTTTGTTCCGTTACTGTTTTTAGCGATTCAAAATTATTTATATTTTTTTGATGAACAGCCAGTGTGCCAAGGTCAGATATTGATGCAAAAGGAACAATTTCTCCTGTTTCATCTATCATTACGGTTATTGTTTTTTTCCAAGGCCAAACTTTGTTTAAAGAACCTAAAATAAAACCAGTTAAAAGAGCTAGAGTAGTGTTGTGGTAGTTTTTAAATAACCATTTTAAAATTCTACTAAAACTCAATAACCCTATTAAAGCCCCTGTTGCAAACAAAGCTATTTTTTTTAAATCAAAATCATGAAACGCATCACTTAGTGTTTTATAGGCGCCCATTATTACCAATATAAAAGAGCCGGATATACCAGGTAAAATCATTGCACAAATTGCAACAGCACCAGCAAATAGTAAATAATAAGGATTAGAATTAGCTGCTAAAGCTGGTAAACTTGTAATATAATAAGCTAAACCAGCACCAATAATTAAAGCTATTACTGTTAGTGCATTCCACTTTGTAATTTGTTTGCCTACGAAGTAAATACTCACTACAATTAAACCAAAAAAGAACGACCATATTAAAACAGGATGGTATTCTATTAAGTATTTAGCCAAACGCATAAACGAAATAAAGCTAATTATTATTCCGGTTAATAAAGCCAATATAAAGTTTCCATTAGCTTGTGTCCAAAATGCTTTTAATCCATCGTTTTTTAGAGTTTTAAATAATGATAAATTAATATTGCTAATACTATCAATTAACTCTTCATAAATTCCAGAAATAAAAGCAATTGTACCCCCAGAAACTCCAGGTACAGCGTCTGCTGCTCCCATAGCTAAACCTTTAAGAGTAATAATTAAATACTGTAGTAAGTTACGTTCTTTCATAATTATAATAAAAAACGTAAAAATATAGATTTATTTGGAAGAGTTGCTAAATTCTAGAATAATGTTGTTAATCCAATCATTATTTTTAAACTGAGGAAAATCTGACATAAATACACTAGCTTTTTTAGCGTTAACTCCTAATGCTTTAACCAGATACTCTTTTGTTTTAATGGTTTGATCTAGTACCATATGCGAGCCAGCTATTTTAAATAAAATGCTTGCATTATTAGGGTAGAATTCTAAAGCTTGTTGAAGAATTTGAATAGCGGAATGTGGATCTCCTTTTTTTATTGCTAGACTGCTCCATTTTAACCACGTTGTTAACTCACAATCTCCCAGGTCTACCATTTTTTGATAGCATTGTTCTGCATCTTCAACTAAGCCAAGTGCTTCATTAATTAATGCATTTTTCTCCCAGTAGAACAAGTTTTCTTCTTCTATATTAATAGCTTTGGTAATGTATTCTTTAGCCTTAATGTAATTTTCTTGTTTAATATAAAAGTTAGTAATTGCAAGCCATCCTTTATCTAATAAAGGATCTTCATGTACTGTTTTATAGTAATTTAGTTTGGCTAATTCTGTGTTACCTATTTTCTCATGACATTTTCCTATACGTAAGTAAGCAAAAGCAGAAGGGTCTTCAATTTCTATAGTAATTTCATAATTTTCTATAGCCTCGTTGTAACGTTTTAATTTTTCTAATATTTTACCTTTTTCAAAGTAAGCACCAACAAAACTATCATCAGAAATAATGGCAAAGTCAAAAGCAGAAATAGCTTCTTTAAACATTCCTTTTTCTATGTATTGTTTTCCTAATTGATGCCAAGCAACTTCGCAATACGGATTTTTCTCTAGGTATTCATTTAAAAATACAATAGCACCATCAAAATCTTCTAAAAAGTCAAAACAGTAAATAATATTGTAAAGAGATGCATAATCATGCTCATCAAACAAAACGCATTGTATAAAGTGCTTTTTAGCCTCTTCAAAATTATCCATAAAAAGGTGCTCCATACCAAGTAAAGAGTGTATATCTATAGAGTCCTCAGATAAAGACAATGCTTTTTCTAAAAGTTCAATAGCCATATTATGATTATCTTTTTTAGAAAATATATTTGCTCTTTGTATGTATATTTCTTCGTTATTGCTGTCTATAGTTTGTAAACTATCTAGCATACTTTCAGCAAGTTCAAGGTTGTTTTCAAAAACGTGAACCTCTACTTCTAAAAGTTTTAACTCTATTGTACTTGGGTGTTGGGTTAGTCCAATTTTAATGGCTTTTTTTGCTAATGCCATTTTACCATTATTTAAGTAATGGTGAATAATGTCTTCAAAATCTTCCGCGTCAAAGAAGTAGACGTCATCTGTCTTTAGCATTGACTCAAATTTTGCTATCGGTCTTTCTGGTCTTTCTTCAGCTTCAAATGCCATATAAATTCTTTCTTGCTTGATAAGATTAAAATAAAAGTAAGGTTTTAGGTTACTTTTTTTAGACTGTAGTAGCCTATATTATTAACAAAGTAGTTAACAAATTACTTTTTGTAGGAATTTAAAGCTTCTATAATTAGCTTACATCCTAAGGTAATTTCTTGGTTAGAAATGGTTAAAGGAGGGGAAATACGTACCGCCTTTGGCTCAAACAATAACCAAAATAATATTAGTCTGTTTTTAGCACAGTGCATTACAACATGATTAGTTATATCTGCATTTGCTAACATAACAGCTAACATTAAACCTTTACCATGAATCTCTTTTATATACTCGTGTTTTAATAGCTTTTTAAATAATTTTTCTTTTTCTAAAGTATCATTAATTATGTTACTTGTAGTTAATTCTTGCAATGTAGCTAAACTGGCAGCTGCAATAACAGGATTACCGCCAAAAGTAGTTATATGGCCTAGTTTAGGTTGTGTTTGCAGGTTTTTCATTAGTTTATTAGACGCAACAAAAGCACCTACAGGCATACCAGAAGCCATACCTTTACCAATTACTAAAATATCTGGAGTACAATTATAATGCTCAAAAGCAAATAATTTACCTGTTCTACCAAATCCGGGTTGTATTTCATCTAAAATTAATAAGGAACCTACAGCTGTACAGCGTGCTCTTACCTTTTGTAAAAAATTATTTTTAGGTACTATAAAACCTGCGCCACCTTGTATGGTTTCTAAAATTACAGCAGCAGTATCTGTTGTAATTTTCTCTAAATCTTTATCAGAATTAAAATTAATAAATGTTGTGCCTGGCACAAGTGGCCTATATGCACTTTTTTGAGATTCTGCTCCAGAAACACTCATACTACCCATAGTATTACCGTGATAAGAATTGCGTGCGGCAACTATTTTGTGTCTTCCTGTGGCTCTTTTAGCTAATTTTAAGGCGCCCTCAATAGCTTCTGTGCCAGAGTTAACCAAATATGTAGTTTCTAGATTAGAAGGTAATAGTGACGCTAAAAGTTTAGTGTAAGCTACCGGAGGCTCTTGCACATATTCGCCATATACCATTACGTGCATATATTCTGATGCTTGCTTAGTTACTGCGGCTACTACTTTTGGGTGACAATGACCTAAAGTACAAGCAGAAACACCCGCTACAAAATCTAAATGTGCATTGTTGTCTTGATCATAAATATAACTGCCGCTAGCTCTAGAAACTTGTAAAGTTAAAGGATGCGGACTAGTTTGTGCTTGGTAGTGTAAAAAGTCCTTTTTCACCTGTAATTTATTTTTGTTGCTTTAGTTTTGTACTTGGTACTGGCTTAGATAGTGTAGGTTTAGGTATTCCTTTTTTTCTTGTTCCCTTGGTATTGGGCGGGTTATTTATTGGATCTCCTTGGTTTTTATGACGCTCTTGTTCTTCTGCATCTATATCTATTGGGTTTGTAATTCCCCTTATAACTGGCAGAACAAGGTTGTTATCATCTTCGCCAAAAATATCGTCCTTAGTGTAAATGCGCTGATCACCATACCAAACAAAACCTTTTAATTTTACACCTCTTTCTGGTTCTTGACCTTCTGGAAAAGTTTGGCCACTAGGGTTTATAAAGTAGGTAATAACATCTATAGCATTCTCTTGCATAAGCATGCTTACTTTGCCACAAAGAGATTCATCTATACCTATAAATTCATTTTGATCGTTATAGGAATAGTAGATAACCTCTACGTTTTGTACAAGGTCTATCATATTTAGCTCGTTATTTATAAACTTGCCAAATAAATTTTTACCTTTTGCTTGGTTATACCCCGTTTTGCTTATAGTATCTAGTGATATTATAAATGCATTATTTATCACTTTTAAGGAGTCTAATTTATCAGTCTCTAAATCACTAATTAAATGTATACTATCTCCTGTCATTTGGTTGTCAATATTCCAAATAATAGGATTGGTAATAAGTTGTGTTATCCCAGTTTTTTGATCAAAGTGAATAGAATCACATTTACCACTTATATCAGTTTTAAAAAATTTAGCATCTCTAAAAGCACGTATAACTCTATTGTCTGGTTTGCCAGTAATCATTAATGTATCTCCGTGCATATACAAAGAGTCTTTCTCCATTACATTAATAGCCACCGCTCTTTTTGTGGCAAATATGGAATCTTTTTCTTTGTAAACTTCTGCATAATGAGCTCTAATAACACCATCATTAACTGTGTCTGTAACCACTATGTTATTGGTAGCAGATGCAAATTTTTTGCGTTTATTAAAGTAAACGCTATCGCCTTCAATAATTTTATTACTATAGTCTATGCGTGTATTTTTTATGCCATAACCAGTTTCTACTCTAGAGTCATAATAACCACGCTCACAATACATAACATAGTCTTTACCTGTAATTGTAGAAGGACCATACATATATACGTGCTCAGAATCTGTGTAATAATCCATTTGCTCAGATAAAACGTGGTATTTAGGATTTTCTACTGTAACACTGTCTTGTAATTGGTATTTGTTGGTTTCCATAAAAAACCTGCCAATTCTACTTTTTATAACGTTAGCAGTATCTACAATTTTACCAAAATGTCTGTAGTAAGACTCTTGTTTTTCTCTGTCAAAATATAAAGTATCTGTAGTAAGTGTGGCATCTGGACTTTGTAAAACTACATTTTTAGATGCTTTTGCTAATTTAATGTCACCAAAATATTCTAGTTTGCCACTATCCATTTGTATAGAGTCTCCCTGTTGCATACGAACATTATCTATAGCAATAAGCTTATTTTTTTTAGGATAAAAAACAGCAACATCACACCAAAGTGTAGCACCTTGATGCTCAAACTCTACCTGTCTTTGGCTATCTCTACTAAATATAGATGCGCCTGGGTACTTAACTTCATTTTTGGTAAAGTTAGCACCATGCACTATGTTTATTTGTTTTTTTTCTACGGGTTTATCTTGTGCGTTAACACCAAAAACAAATAAGATTAAACCAATAACTAATTTATATTTAAGCAAGTCTTAAAATTTTGGTCAAAAATAGGTTTTTTTTGATTGTTCTGATAACAGATTGGCATAGATTTATGAATATGAAGCTATGTGCCTAAAGAAGAGCAAAAAAAAAGCCACATTTTAAAAATGTGGCTTAGTATGTTTATCTATTAATTGTCTGTTTTCTATCTGGACCAACAGAAACAATTTTAATAGGAATTTCTAATTCTTTTTCTAGAAAATCTATATACTCATTTAGTTCTTTAGGGAACTGAGAAGGATCTGTCATTTTAGTTAAATCCTCTTTCCAACAAGGGAACTCTGTGTAAATAGGGTTTACATTTTCTGGTTCTATGTTGTATGGTAAGTGAGATATGGTTTCACCTTTATACTCGTAAGCAGTACATACTTGTAGGCTGTCAAAACCAGAAAGTACATCGCCCTTCATCATATTTAATTGTGTAACACCATTAACTTGGCAAGCATATTTTAACGCAACAAGGTCTAACCAACCACAACGGCGAGGTCTACCTGTTACAGCACCAAACTCATGACCAACTTTAGCCATATTAGCACCAACTTCATCAAACAATTCTGTTGGGAATGGGCCAGAACCTACACGTGTGGTATATGCTTTAAAAATACCATATACTTCTTTTACTTTATTAGGAGCAATTCCTAAACCAGTACAAGCACCTGCTGCTGTTGTGTTAGATGATGTTACAAATGGGTATGTACCAAAATCTATATCTAATAAAGAACCTTGTGCACCTTCTGCTAATATAGTTTTTCCATCTTTAATAGCTTGGTTTAAATACTCTTCACTATCTATAAAAGTTAATTCTTTTAAACGCTCTACAGCATCAAAAAATTCAACTTCCATTTCATCTAAGTCATATTGTATATCTACATTATAGAAACTAATCATAGTTTCATGCTTGTCTGCTAAATGACGATATTTTTCTTTCCAAGATTCTAATTCTAAGTCTCCAACACGCATACCATTTCTACCAGTTTTATCCATATAAGTTGGACCAATACCTTTTAATGTAGAACCAATTTTTGCTTTTCCTTTAGATGCTTCAGAAGCAGCATCTAATAAACGGTGCGTTGGTAAAATTAAATGTGCTTTTCTTGAAATAATAAGTTTAGCCTTATAGTCAATATCAAACTGGTCTAAACCTTCTAATTCTTTTACAAAAACAACTGGGTCTATAACAACACCGTTACCAATAACGTTCATTGCTTTTTTGTGGAAAATTCCTGATGGAATAGTTCTAAGTACGTGTTTAATACCGTCAAATTCTAAAGTATGTCCAGCATTTGGACCACCTTGAAAACGCGCAATAATGTCGTAATCTTTAGTTAATACATCAACAATTTTTCCTTTTCCTTCGTCTCCCCATTGGAGTCCTAGTAGTAAATCTACTGCCATTACTTGTAATTGGTTAGTTGTTTTCTTTTTTGTTTTTTGTTCCGTAGAAATATAGTGAGTGGTTTGTTATTTTAATATCAAACACATCTTCTATTGTTTTTTTAATTGACTGTATTCTAGGGTCACAAAATTCCATTACCTCTCCCGTATCTGTTAGTATAACATGGTCATGTTGTCTATCAAAATACGATTTCTCATACTGAGCCTGATTTTTTCCAAACTGGTGCTTACGTACCAATTTGCAATCTAATAAAAGTTCAATAGTGTTGTACAAGGTTGCTCTACTTACTCTATAGTTTTTGTTTTTCATTTTGATATAAAGAGATTCTATATCAAAATGATCTTCACTTTCGTAAATTTCTTGGAGTATAGCGTAGCGTTCGGGAGTTTTTCTGTGTCCGTTTTCTTCTAAAAAAGTCGTGAAGACATTTTTTACAATGTCTTGATTTTTGTTACTACCCATAGTATTTCTACAGCTTTTCGGTTTGCAAATGTAGTGTAAATTTTAAAGTCTAACTACTTTATCTATACCGTTAATTTTCTTTAAATTGTTAATAAGTTTAATTAAGATGGAATTATTTTTAACTACAACCGTAATTTTTCCCGAGAAAGTACCGCCATCTGTACTAAAGTTAACACTCTTCATGTTAACGTGCATTTGTTGAGAAATAATTGAAGTTAAGTCACTAATTAAACCAATGTTGTCTATTCCTGTAAGTTTTATATTGGCAGTAAATTCTTGCTGAGAAGAATCTATCCATTTGGCCTGTATAATTCTGTAGGCATAGTTAGACTGCAAAGATATGGCATTTGGACAGTTTTTAGAGTGTACTTTAATACCTTCGTTTACACTAATAAAACCAAATACATCATCACCAGGTATTGGGTTACAACATTGTGATAGTTTGTATTTTAGTTTTTCTTCTTCTTTACCAAAAACAAGCTGATCATATTTTGCTGTAATCTCTTCCTTATCTATATTCTCTGGAGTAGGATTTCTTCTAATTCTATTTTTAAAAAAACTGATAAAAGCATTACTATATGACGATGCAAAATCTTTTATTTTGTTGTTGTCTATAGAGCCAGTAGCTATTCTGTAAAATAAATCTAAACTTGTTTTTAACTTAAAGTGGGCTACCATTTTATTAATAGTATCCTCATTAAAAGCAATTTTTTGCGATTTTAATTTACGACGTAAAATTTCTTTACCTTCTTCAGCAATTTCTTTTTTCTCTTCTCTTAAAGATGATTTAATTTTAGATCTGGCACGTGCTGTAGTTGCATAATCTAGCCAACTTTGATTGGGTTTAGATTTGTCTGATGTTATTACCTCTACCTGGTCACCACTATGTAAAATAGTATTTAAAGGCACAAGCTTACCATTTACTTTAGTCCCTCTGGTTTTTAAACCAATTTCTGAGTGTATATGAAAGGCAAAATCTAAAGACGTAGCACCTTTTGGCAACGATTTTAAATCTCCTTGTGGTGTAAAAACAAATATTTCTTTTGAGTATAGGTTTAGTTTAAACTCCTCAACAAAATCTACAGCATTTGTATTTGCATTTTCTAATGCTTCTTGCAGTCTATTTAGCCAAACTTCTATACCTTGTTCTTTTTGGTCTCCGTGTTTGTATTTAAAGTGAGCAGCATATCCTTTTTCTGCTATTTCATGCATACGCTCGCTACGTATTTGTACCTCTACCCATTTGGCATCTGGTCCCATAACAGTAATGTGCAAAGCCTCGTAACCAGTAGATTTTGGAGAAGAGATCCAATCTCTTAAACGTACTGGGTTTGGTGTAAAGTTGTCTGTAACTACAGAGTAAATTTTCCAAGCTAAAAACTTTTCGTTTGCTTTGTCAGACTTATAAATAATACGAATAGCAAACTTGTCATAAATTTCATCAAAAGGTACATTCTGAACTTTCATTTTTCTACGAATAGAAAAAATAGACTTCATTCGGCCTTTAATGGTATAATTTAAACCTTCTTTATCTAAGGAGTCTTCTATAGTATGTGAAAAAGAGTCAATATATTCTTGTTGCTCTTCTTTTGTTTCTTCAATTTTATCCTGAATGTCATTATAAACTTCAGGTTCTGTATACTTTAAACTTAAATCTTCTAATTCAGTTTTAATATTGTAAAGTCCAATTCTATGAGCAAGTGGCGCATAAATATATAAAGTTTCAGAAGCTATTTTTAATTGCTTGTACTCTGGCATAGAATCCATAGTAAGCATATTGTGGTAACGGTCTGCAATTTTTATAATAATAACCCTAACGTCATCATTTAAGGTTAGTAGCATTTTTCTAAAATTCTCTGCCTGTTGAGATACGTTCATATCTTTTTTAAGGTGAGCAATTTTTGTTAAACCATCTACAATTTTAGCAACCGTTTCTCCAAACATACGCTCTATATCTGCAAGTGTATACTCGGTATCCTCTACAACATCATGCAATAGGGCAGAGGCTATAGAAACAGCATCTAAACCAATTTCTGAAGCTACAATTCTAGCAACAGCTATTGGATGAAAAATATAGGCTTCGCCAGATTTTCTACGTTGGTCCTTGTGTGCATCCACAGCAATTTCAAACGCAGATCTAATAAGCTTTTTATCATCATCAGAAAGTGTTAAGTAACTAACACGCAGTAATTCTTTATACTGGCGTGTAATTTCTTTATTTTCTTTTTCTATTTCCGCTTCCGTCATATAAACTAAAATTACATTAAAGTTTGGTAATAATCAACAAAAATTATTTTTTTAAATTGTTAATTCGGTCAATTAGCGTAGGGTGGGAGTAGTTCATAAAAACATACGCAGGGTGTGGGGTAAGATTGCTTAAACTAGTTTTAGATAGTTTTTTTAAGGAGGTAATTAACGGGGAAGAAGCATATGTTTTTTTTGCGTAATCATCTGCTTGGTATTCAAACTTTCTAGATAAGTAGTTCATTATTAGATTTGTAATTTCTGATATTGGACTGTATAATATTCCAAATCCTATTAAAGCCGCATGAAAACTAGGTACAGTAACACCAATTGCCAAAGAAATACTTGGGGTATTTATAAAGATTGATAAAATGTACAATGTTAAACCAGTAAGCAAAATTGAAGCCGTTAAATTAAATAGAATATGCTTGCGTTTGTAATGACCAACCTCATGCGCTAAAACGGCAATAATCTCTTCTTCATCTAAATCTTTAACAAGTGTATCATACAACGTAATTCTTTTTTGTTTACCAAAACCAGAAAAGTATGCATTTGCTTTTGTAGATCTCTTAGAGCCATCTATTATAAAAATATTCTGTAGTTCAAAGCCAACTTTTTTAGCATACGCTTCAATCTTTGTTTTAAGGCTTCCATTTTCTAAAGGTGCTTGCTTGTTAAAAAGCGGTACAATTAGCTTGCTATAAAACATATTCATAAAAATAGAAATAGTAGCAATTACTGCCCAAGCATACACCCAAAAATTAGTGCCAGCCCAATTATAAAACCATATAACTAATGCCAAAAGTGCACCGCCAATAATGGCAGTTAAAAACCAACTTTTAATTAAGTCTATAAAAAACAGTTTTTTAGTGGTTTTATTAAAGCCAAATTTTTCTTCAATAACAAAAGTGCTATAGTAAGATAAAGGAACATTTAGTATACTGTTGCCTATCATTATTATCCCAAAAAATATAGTGGCAATTAAAATAGGGTTGTTTGTTATGCTACGCGCAAAATTATCTACCCAAGCAAATCCTCCAAAGAGCAAAAAGGAAAGTGTTAATAATACCGAAAAACTACCAGAAAAAATACCGAACCTATAATTAGCCGTTTTGTATCGTTGAGATTTTATGTACTCTTCTTTATTAAAGATACCATCTAATTCTTGAGGTATAGCTTCTTTAAATTTTTTAGCATTTAAATAATCTACAATGGCATCTATTAAAAATTGAATTATAATAATACCAAGTATTACGTAAAAAAGAATACTCATAAATATAGTTATAGGTGGTGGTTTGGTTTCGTTTTGTAAAAATAGTAAATACTAGCCTCTTTGTCGCTTTGCTTCAAAAATAACTATAGCAGCAGCAACAGAAACGTTCATAGAATCTATTTGTCCTTCCATAGGAATTATAATATTCTGGGTAGAATTGTCTAACCATTGGTTAGATAAGCCAGTTGCTTCTGTACCAACTACAATAGCAGAGCCACTAGTGTAATCTATAGTAGTATATGTTTTTGAAGCAGTTAACGCAGCACAATAGGTAGCAATATTATTTTCTTTTAAATAAGTTATAATTTCTGTTGTTGTACCAGTTGCAATTTTAGTAGTAAAAACACAACCAACACTAGAGCGTATAATGTTTGGGTTATAAAGGTCTGTTTTAGGGTTAGCAATAATAACAGCATCTAAATTTGCTGCATCTGCCGTACGTAACAATGCACCAATATTACCTGGTTTTTCTGGCGCTTCTGCTATTAAAATTAAAGGTTTTTTAGTGCTAAGTTGTAAACTGTTTAAGTTGTGTTCTTTACTATTTACAAGTGCAACAACGCCTTCTGTAGTAGATCTGTATGCTATTTTTTGATATACATCTAAACTTACTTCTATTACCTCTGCAGAGCTGTTTTTTGTAAGTGAATTTAGCGCTTCATTAGAAATTAAATCTTTACAAAAAAACAAAGTTTCTATAATATAACCACCTTTTAAAGCGAGTTGAAGCTCTCTAGCGCCTTCTAAAACAAATATGTTAGTTTTTTTGCGTTCTCTAGACTTATCTTTAAGTACTAAAGTTTTCTTAATTAACGGGTTCTGGAGGCTGGTAATTTGTTTAAATGTATTCATTGCAACAAAAGTAATGTAATATTGTAAATTATATATTAGCATTACGACTATTTGTAACTTATAAATATAGATAACTAATAATTTAAATTTTAAAGAATGAAGTATTTAGCATTGGCCTTATTTTCTATTTTTATTGTTTCTTGTAAACAAGAGAAAAAACAAGCTCCAAAAGAAGAAGCAAAAGAAGAAAAAAATTTAGAGGTAGAGGTAACAGCATACCCACAAGAGTTACAAGAAGTTTTTAAAGCTCACGGAGGTTTGGATACTTGGAAAAGTATGAAAAGTTTAACTTTTGATATTCCAAAGCCAGATGCTAGAGAAACACATACAATTAATTTACACACCAGAGAAGATAAGGTAGTTACTCCTAACCACACCATAGGTTTTTCTAATGAAAAAACGTGGTTGTTAGATGAAAATAAGGATTTTAAAGGCGATGCAGTATTTTACCATAACCTTATGTTTTATTTTTACGCAATGCCATTTGTTTTGGCAGATGACGGAATTATTTATGGTGAAACAGAACCTGTAGTTTATGAAGGTAAAAGCTACCCAGGAGTTAAAATTAGTTACAATCCTGGTGTAGGGGCATCATATAAAGATTTGTATTTTATACATTTTGACCCAGATACTAAGCAAATGGCTTGGTTAGGATATAGTGTAAGTTACAGAAGTGGAGAAGTTTCTAATAACTACAGTTGGATACATTATAACGATTGGCAAACAGTTAATGGTTTAGTGTTACCAAAATCTATTAGCTGGCATAAAGCAGAAGAAGGAGTTATAAAGGAGGTAAGAAATACAGTTCCTTTTGAAAATGTAACGGTAAGTAAAGAAGCTAAACCTGCGTCATTTTTTGCAAAACCTGAAGCCGCAGTTTTTGTTGAAGGTAAAGTGCAAGAGTAATATACTCTAGCAACAAAATAAAAAGCCTCCAAAACAATAAGTTTTGGAGGCTTTTAAGTTTAGTACTATAAACAGCTATTCTCCTCTGTTGTATTTACCCATATACCTTTTGTACAATTCGGTTTGGTGTGTTTCTAAAGACACGTCTCTACCATCTATAAAGGCTTTTTGTAACTTATTTGTACGCATTTCTAAAGCGTCACCTTCAGATATAAACAAGGTAGCACTTTTGCCAACAGCTAATGTACCGTGAGTTTTATCAATACCTAAAATCTTTGCAGTATTACTCGTAATTAATTGTAAGGCTGCTTCTTTATCCATACCGTAAGCAACTGCATGACCTGCATAAAATGGCAAGTTTCTGTTCTGGAAATTAGCTTCGCCATTATTTTGTATACCTACAAGTAAGCCTTTATCTGTTAATAGCTTTGCCATTTTGTATGGTAAGTCATAATCATCATCATTGTTACTAGGTAAATTGTGCATAGCTCTAACTAAAACAGGAATATTATTCTCTTTTAAAAAGTCTGTTATTTTGTAAGCATTATAGCCACCAACTAAAACAACATTTTTAATCTTGTTTTCTTTTAGGGTAGTAATAGCATCAATAATTTCTTTTTCGCCATCTGCATACACATACATTTTTTGCTCACCAGAAAAAAGGCCTTCCATAGCAGCAAATTCTTGATGAAATGGTTTTGCAGTAGTTTCATTGTATGCCTTTGCGTTAACTATAAAATCTACAATTGAATTAATATCTTTTTTATAAGTTTTGTTAGGCTGTAAACCTCTTGGCTCACCCATCCACCAACGACCTCTTCTGTAAGAACTTGGCCAATGTAAATGTATGCCTTCATCTGTTTTTACAGCAGCGTCTTCCCAGTTCCAAGCATCTAATTGTACAACAGAAGATGTACCTGGTATAACACCACCTCTAGGTGCTATTTGTGCCATAAGCACACCATTAGGACGCATACTTTCAATTACTTTAGATTCAGAATTGTAAGCAATTAAACTTCTTACGTGTGGTATCATTCCGCCAATTTCTGCTTGGTCATCACTAGCTCTAACGGCATCTACTTCTACCAATCCTAAAACGGTACAAGCAGCAATAAACCCAGGGTATACGTGCTTGCCTTTAGCATCTATAACTTGCCCTTTACGAGCAACTTTCATTTTAGCATCTCCTACAAAGGTAATTTTACCACCTTCAAACATAATAAGAGAGTTTTCTATAACAGTACCATCTCCTAAATGTGCAACTGCACCTTCTATGGTAATAGCTTCTTTTTGTGGACTAGCAGGTGTTTGTTGCGCAAACCCATTTGCTGTAAAGCAAAATACTAGCAGTATATATATAATTTTTTTCATTTTTATTATTTTATATGTTGTCTATTAGGTTTACCACTCCGTATCCATAGTGTCACAATGGAACTTAGGTTTTTGTTTCTTAATAGGCTTTTGCGTTGGTTTTCCACCTTCTTTTTCTTCAAGCATCATTGCAATAAGCTTGTTTCTTTCGTTTTTAATAGCCGCTCTTTGTTGTTTGTCTTTTTCTAAATCAAAATAAACAACACCTTCTATTAATGTTTTTTCTGCTTTTGCATAAACAGATAATGGGTGGTTGTTCCAAAGTACTAAATCTGCATCTTTACCTTCTTTAATACTCCCTACGCGGTTGTCTAAGTGTAATAATTTAGCAGGATTAATTGTAACCATTTTCCAAGCTTCTAACTCGGTCATATCTCCGTACTTTACAGTTTTAGCAGCTTCTTGGTTTAATCTTCTAGACATTTCTGCGTCATCACTATTAATAGCAACGGTAATACCTTGACTTTGCATTATAGCAGCGTTATATGGTATAGCATCGTTAACTTCGTACTTATATGCCCACCAGTCACTAAATGTAGATGCACCAGCTCCGTGTTCTTTCATTTTGTCAGCAACTTTATATCCTTCTAAAATATGCGTAAAAGTATTTACTCTAAAGTTAAACTTTTCTGCAACCTTCATTAACATATTAATTTCTGATTGTACGTAAGAGTGACAACTAATAAAACGTTCTCCATTTATAATTTCGGCAATAACTTCCATTTCCTCATCATAACGATATGGTTGTCCGCTTTTCTTTTTTTCATCGTATTCCTTACCACGCTGAAAATAATCTATAAACATCTGCTCAACACCCATTCTAGTTTGTGGAAAACGAGAACGGCTACCCCAGTTACTTTGCTTTACATTTTCACCAAGCGCAAACTTTATGTACTTAGGAGAGTTGTCATAAATCATTTCATTTGCACTTTCTCCCCATTTTAATTTTAATAAGGCAGAACGTCCTCCAATTGGGTTTGCAGAACCGTGTAATAATTGAATAGATGTTACGCCACCAGCAAGGTTACGGTAAATATCTACGTCTTCATTATCTACTACATCTTCCATTTTAACCTCTGCAGAAGAATTTTGCCCGCCTTCATTAATACTTAAACCAGCAATATGTGAATGCTCATCTATAATGCCAGCAGTTAAGTGTTTGCCTGTAGCATCTACAACTGTAGCACCACCCGCACTTAAATTAGAGCCAATTTTTACAATTTTACCTTTTTTAACAAGTACGTCTGTGTTTTTTAAAATACCAGCATCTTCACTAGTCCAAACCGTAGCATTTTTAAATAAAATGTTTTCTTGTTTAGGTTTAGTTGTGTAACCATAACCAACATTAGGGTAAGTTATAGGTAATAACTCTGGAGTATCATTATCCTTTTTAGTCTTATCTTTTTTGTCTACATCACCTGTTTTTGTAGCAATAAAAGTAGATTCTGATCCATTTGGTAATACAAGCTTACCACTAATATTATCAGATGCAGGCGATACAACACCTGTCATTCTATATCTTTTTTCTCCTTCATTAGTAGTAAAAGCAAGATCTATCCAGTCTTCTTTATAAGAAAATTTAGATTTTATAGTTGTAGAATCTTGTTTTAAGGTTGCAGAAGGTTTATCTGCAGCACCTTTAATTTCTAACTTATATGTAGTACCATTTATAGCAAGGTTATACTTGCCACTAATATCTTTAACATCTTTGTTTGTAATTACATTTTTTTGACCTTGAACCCAGTTTTCATAAAGTGCAGTACTTTTATCAAAAATATCACCCGAAGTAATTAAAAAGTTAGCATAGCTACCTTTTTGTAATGAACCTATTTGATTAGATTTTCCAAGTATTTGTGCAGGTACCGTTGTTAAAGCTTCTAGAGCTTTAGTTTTTGGTAAACCATAAGCTATAGCTCTTAATAATTTATCTTTAAAAGCCGCTGGCGACTTAAGATCGTGAGTTGTAAAGGTAAATGGCACACCATTATCCGCTAATACTTTAGGATTAGATGGTGCTTGGTTCCAACCTCTCATATCCGCCAAAGAAACATTGTCTGCTTGGTATGGGTTAGAAACATCGTAAGCTACAGGGAAATTTATAGGTAGAATGTAAGTGGCATTTGTTGCTTTAATATCAGCAATGCTTTCGTACTCATTACCACCAGCTAATATTACATATTGTATGTTATTAGCGTCTCCTATTTTGTCAGCTCTAAGCGCGTGCCCTTTGTCTCCAGCTTCAAAAATTTGGACCAAGCCTTTGTTTTTATTAAGAGCTTCTAAAGACAAATCTTTTGTGTCACTATTGCCGTTTGCATACCAAGCAGCATCAGAATACATTTGTCTTAATAAGGCCAAAGATCCCATTAACGAAGATGGGTAAGATTGATTTTTTACAGCACTTCTTGTTAAAGAAAAGTACTGAGCAGATCTGTCATCTAAAATACGATCACTATTAGTACCATCATCATTTAAGGTAACAAGTATACCTGTACCACGAGCAATACCATCTTGTATATGCGAGTTTACAACACCAAAGCCTGCTTTTTGGTATTCAGCTGCTTTTTTAGCATCAAACTTAAAAACAGATAGCGCATTGTTTTCTGGCATAACGTGGTCATTCCAATAATAACCGTGTCTTGTAGCTTCATATTGTGTAGATCTTCCACCAGAGGCTTTTGGTTTAGCAATACCAAAATCCGAGTAAATATCAATAAAAGAAGGGTAAATAGATTTTCCTTTTAAATCTACAGTAACAGAATTTTTAGGAACAGTTACACTTTTGCCTACTTGTACAACTTTTCCGTTTTTAATAAGTAGTGTACCGTTTTCTACAATTTGTGTAGGAGTAACAAATATTTTTGCATTTGTAAAGGCGGTGTAATTGTTGTTTTTAGATTTTACACCAGTGTTTGTAGGGAAATAATCCTGTGCAAACACAGTAGCACTTGCCAAAAATAAGGCAAGCGATAGGAGTCGTATTCTCATATCGGTTTCTTTTTGAGTTGATTAGTAAATTAGTCTGTCTAAAGATATGTAAACAGGTATTTGAAAATCGTAATAAAATGTTAAAATTACTGATGGTAAATGTGTAAATGCACTACTATAACAGAGGATTTCTAATTATAAGGGATATTTTTGATGATAAGCCACGAGCAAAGTTACTACTCTACTATAGCTTTTCATTCCGTCTTTTTGGTTATTTGCTTTTAAAAAAGTACTGTATACAGATTTTAAAACTGGCTCCATTGGGTTTTCATAATTATCCCAAAAAGTACTTAGCTCTTGGTAATTTTTTTTAACTCCTACATTTAAATTAGCATATAATTCATCAAATAACTCGGGATTATTTCGCCTAATATCACTTAAACAATAACTAAGTGCATAAGAGTATGCAGCATATTTAAAGTACGTATCGTTGTTGTTAACAGTTACCAAGTACCCAATAAAATTGGTTTCATTTTCTGCAGAATATCCAATTTGGTGACCAGCTTCATGGCCGGCAACTACAGGAAACCTATACAGAGGTATTTTGCCATTTACTTGAGCTTCATTAGTAAACGGATTTAAATATCCGCCATAACCAGCATAGCTTAACCCGGTGCTAAATAATGACGTTTTTAAACTAGAAGTTTGGTAATTAAATAATGGGTATGTTTTTTGTAACTCTTTGTATCCTATTGTGGTTAAATTGTAAATTTCATCTTTACTATAAGGCATAACAACAGCTTTAGTGCTATCTTTTGTAATAGTCTTATGTATAGTATTTGTTTTTTCTATCAACCTATAAACAAAAGACTCTAGTTCTGGTAAAGAATGACTCTCTTTAATTTGTAACGTTTTATATAAAGGTTCTCTGTAATAATTTAATCCCCAACAAAAATGAAATGTAAAATAGGCTATAGACAATACTACCCCTATATTTCTTAAAAAAATGAGAGGTTTTTGCTTTATATATTTTCGTTTTGTGATAAGGTAATTAATGGTAAGTACAATAAGAGTAGCGTATAAAATGTCGCCAACAGAAAAAGGAATCCACCCCAGTAAATATCTAAAAAACTTAGAAGTGTATTGATAAATACCATTGCTATAATATTCTTCAATAAAAGTAGGGTAGTTAGCTAACCATTTTACCAATACTATTTGTAGCGGTAAAAATAGAACAATACCATTTTTTAGTTTAGACTTCATTATATCAAAAATAAGCAATACAGGGCATAAAATCGTTTTCTATTATGTAATTTTGAAGCTTAGAAAATAAAACGAAATGAGTAAAGATATAAGAGAGTTAGAACCAAAAGCAGTTTGGAACAAATTTGCAGATTTAAATGCAGTACCAAGACCTTCTAAAAAAGAAGAGCGTGTAATACAGTTTATGCTAGACTTTGGAGCTTCTTTACAATTGGAAACTTTAAAAGATGAGGTTGGTAATGTTATTATAAGAAAGCCAGCTACTCCAGGTTTAGAAAACAAAAAAATGGTTACGTTACAGTCTCATTTAGATATGGTACACCAAAAAAATAACGATACTGTTTTTGATTTTGATACTCAAGGAATACAAATGTATGTAGATGGTGACTGGGTTAGAGCTCAAGGAACTACTTTAGGTGCAGATAATGGTATGGGTGTTGCTGCAATTATGGCTTTGTTAGAAAGTACAAATATACCACACCCTGCTTTAGAGGCTTTGTTTACTATTGATGAAGAAACTGGTATGACAGGTGCAATGGGTTTAAAAGGAGGTGTTTTACAAGGCGATATTCTTTTAAATTTAGATACTGAAGAGGATGATGAAATTGATATAGGTTGTGCAGGAGGAGTAGATGTTACTGCTAGAAGAATTTATGAGTTAGAACCAGTACAAGCTAATTTTACAGGTTACAAAGTAACGGTTAAAGGTTTAAGTGGTGGTCATAGTGGTATGGATATTCACCGTGGCTTAGGTAACGCTAATAAAATAATGAATAGGTTACTTTACAACACAAGTTTAGCTACAGATTTGGCTATTTCTGAGATTGATGGTGGTAGTTTACGTAACGCTATACCAAGAGAAAGTAATGCTATTGTAGCTATAAAAGTAACAGATACATTTTTGACTAATTTTGAAGAATGGGTTACTACAATAAAAGGTGAATTAAAAGTTACTGAGCCTAACTTAATTATTACATTATCTGAGGTAGCATTGCCAGAAAATGTAATGGAGAAGGACGCACAGCATAAAATGCTACGTGGTTTATATGCGGCACATAATGGAGTGTATGCTATGAGTGCTAGTATTGCAGATTTAGTAGAAACGTCTAATAACATAGCAAGAGTTATTGTTAAAGATGGTGCCGTTAAAATAGGATGTTTAACTAGATCTTCTGTTAACTCAGGCAAAATGGATTTAGCTAATGCCTTAAAGTCTGTTTTTGAATTAGCAGATTTTACAGTAGAGTTTAGTGGTGAATACCCAGGATGGAATCCTAATCCAGATTCTGCTATTTTAAAAGTATTAAGCGCACAGTATGAAACTGTTTTTGGAGCTAAAGCTAAAGTTGTGGCTTGCCACGCAGGTTTAGAATGTGGTATTTTAGGACAAAACTACCCAGATATGGATATGATTAGTTTTGGACCAACTATAAAAGGAGCGCACTCACCAGATGAACGTGTAAGTATTTCATCTGTACAAAAGTTTTGGAAATTTACTTTAGAGGTTTTAAAAAATAGTCCAGAATAAGAATATATAACTATAATATAAAAGCCCCATTTGGAAATTTCCAAATGGGGCTTTATAGTAAACTTCATTTTTTACCCTAATTAGAACTTAGGATTTTTTTCTATTAATTCTGTTCGTACTAATTTTCCAGATTCAGTTACTTGGTCTAAACTCCAATTACCATTTCCACTAGCTCCAGGAGTTAATGCAGCAGATTTCTCGTTTTTATCTGCAATAGACCAGTTACACCATGATATTTTGTTATCATCTAAAAATTTCCACCATGTTTTACTTTCTGCAGAGTCTACATAACCATCTCCAGTATATTGTGTTGTTCCGTATTCAGTAACAAAAATAGCCAAGTCATTATCTATAGCTTGTTTAGCAACATCTCTAAGATATTGTTTGTGACTTGCAGCATAATAGTGTAATGTATAGGCAACGTTATCATCATTAATTTCGTTACCAATTACTTCATCTACACGTTGTGACCATACTCTTGTTCCACATATTACAATGTTATCTGGATCATATTTTCTAATCTCTTTAATAACAGCTTCGTGGTATGGCTTAAGTGTATTGTTCCAAGAAACACCATCTAAAGGTTCGTTATAAATTTCGTAAATAATGTTAGGTGCGTTACCATATTTTTGAGCAACTTCTGCAAAGAATTTTTTAGCCTCGTTTAAGTGATCTTCTGCGTGGTGACTATGCCAATCTACAATTACATAAATACCTTGTTCTATAGCAGCGTCAATTACTGTAAATACTTTAGCTTTTTCTCTTTCAGGGTTACTAAGATAACCATCGTTATCTTCTACAGCCATAGCTGCTCTAACAATAGTAGCGTTCCAGTCATTTTTTAACCAAGAAACAGTACCTTTTGTGTAGTATTGAGGCATCCATTGGCTCCAAAATAAAGACATTCCACGTAATTGAATAGGTTTGTCATTTTTGTTTACAATTTTACTTCCTTTAACGCTTAATTGTCCGTAGGCGTCTACAACCGTTTTTGCTCTTGCGCTACTTGTTTCTTCTTCGTCTGTAGTCTCTTCTTGTGTGTCGTTACCATTAATTATATCTGATAAGTCGCTGGACGAGTTGTCACAGGACAAAAAAGATAGTATAAATGCTAATAATACTGTTTTTAATGCAATTGTTTTCATAGTAAAGTTATTAAATTAAAGGTTATATGGGGAGAATTAATTTGTAGTAAATGTACTACAAATAAAAAGGACCGC
Source organism: Cellulophaga sp. 3_MG-2023 (assembly GCF_030546975.1). NCBI lineage: Bacteria > Pseudomonadati > Bacteroidota > Flavobacteriia > Flavobacteriales > Flavobacteriaceae > Cellulophaga > Cellulophaga sp. 3_MG-2023. The sequence continues at coordinate 191,538 of NZ_JAUOPS010000005.1, read as the reverse complement.
CAAACGCGATCCTTTAATTTAATGGTAAATTTTGTTAAGAGAATTCTACTCTATTGAATGCCAGTAATTTCTACATCAAAAATTAAATCTGCATTTGGAGGTATTGGTCCACCACCTTGTTCACCGTACCCTAAATGTGGAGGAATAAACAAACGAACCTTGTCTCCAACCTTCATACGTAATAAGCCTTCTTTAAAACCAGCAGTTAGCCTAGATTCTGGACTGTACTCCATTGGATAAGGACTTAAGTCGTTACTGTGCATTTTATAAATAATATCATATTGGCCAAACTTTTTAGCTACGTCCTCCATTGTAGTATCAAACAAAGTACCGTTACTTAACCAGCCAGCATAATTAACTAAAGCTTTTTGTCCTATTTTTGGTTTTTTCCCAGTTCCTTCATTAAGTACTAGTACTTTTAATCCAGAAGGTAATGTTTCTGCTTTTTTAATTTGTTCTGCAGTTTCCGCAGCAAAAGCAGCTTCAGTTTTTTTAGCTTCTTCGGCTAGGGCAAGTTGTTTTTTCTCTTCTTCTTTTTCCTCATCAAAATAAGCTGTCATCACTTTAATAGCGTCGAACTTTTTAGCTTCTTTACCTTTTTTTACTATTTCTATAGTAGAAATTACAACATCTTCTATAGGTCTGTTTTTTGCTGCTACTTTTACATTTGCAATAGAATCTACAACCTCTATGCCTCTAATAACTTCGCCAAAAACAGAATGACAACCAACTCTTGGGTTGTCACAATTTTTTAAATTTCCAAATTCATCTAAACCATCAAGAAAAGGAGTAGGGGCGTGAGTAATAAAAAACTGGCTACCGTTTGTTTTTGGACCAGAATTGGCCATAGATAAAATACCTTTTTTAGTATGACGAAGAGAATCGCTAAACTCATCTTTAAATTTATAACCAGGGTTGCCCATACCACTACCAGTTGGGTCACCACCTTGAATCATAAAATCTTTCATTACTCTATGAAAAATAATACCATCATAATATTTTTTTCCTTTATATTCTTCACTAACAAACGGACTTTTTCCTTCTGCCAATGAAACAAAGTTAGCAACAGTAACTGGTGCTAATTGGTATTCTAATTTAACTAACATATCACCTTTATTGGTTTTTATGTCAGCATATAAACCATCTTCTAAATCTGCATATTGTCCAGATTTACAACCTACTATTGCAGTAGCGGCCATTAATAATATTAAAAAACTTTTTTTCATTTTACTTTTTTTGTTTGTTGTTAATTTAGAATACTATCCTTTTCTACTTTTAATATTGATACAACTGCTTTTAAAGGAACATTAGTGCCAATTTTATGGTCATCTCCGTGATAACCATAACCTAACGAAGACGGAAAAAAGAAGGTAGCAGTTTCGTTTTCTTTTAAAAGTTTAACGCTTGTGCGTAAGCCTAAAAAAAGCTCTTGCTTGTCTACCTTATATTGTATAGTCCCAATATCATTAAAGCCGTAAATAGTATCGTTATTTAAATTTAATAAGCTATAGCGCATTGTAACCAAATCATCTGGTTGTATGGTCTGTTTTTCTTGCTCATTTTTAGTATTGTAATAATACCAAGAACCATTTGTACCACTTACATAGGTATGTGTAGAGTCTTTTTTAATAATAGCCTGTATAGCAGATTCTTCTTTAGCTAGTAATAATTTATTACGTTCTATAGATTGTTTAATGTAACTACCTGTTTTAACTTTTATTGGTCTACGTGGTTCTGGACCGTCACAACTAATAAAGCATAAAACTAAAACTAAGTATATAATTTTTTTCATCCTTTTAATTGATCTTTATATTTGTCTAACAACCCAACAAACTTGTCTGTTGTTTCCTGTAGAGATATATCACTTTTTCCGCCAGCTGCATTATCGTGCCCTCCACCTTCAAAATTAGCTCTTGCAAATTCGTTCACAGAAAAATCTCCTTGAGATCTAAATGATATTTTTATAATTCCTTCGTCTTTATTTTCAATAAAAATAACGGCAAAAATAATATTGTCTAACGTAAGTCCGTAATTAACAATACCCTCTGTATCTCCTTTTTTAAAGCCATTTTCATCTAATTCTTCTTGGCTAAGAGTAATGTATGCGGTATTGTAATCTTCTAGAATAACCATATTTTTTAGGGCACAACCTAATATATGTAGTCTACTAGGAGAGTTGGTGTCAAATACCTTATTATGTATGGCCATATTCTCTGCACCCTTATCTATTAGATCTGCAACAACACGGTGTGTTCTACTTGTTGTAGATGAGTACTTAAAAGAGCCAGTATCTGTCATTATACCTGTATACAAGCAATTGGCAATATCGGCAGTAATTTTAGAAGTATCTTCTATATCTTCAATAAAATTGTAAACCATTTCGCAAGTAGAGCTCATATGCACATCAGAATAGGTAACTTTTGCATAGTCTGATGGTGCTTGATGATGATCTATCATTATAAATGTGCCATCTGCTGCTTCTAAACTTTCTTGCATAAAACCAACGCGAGATAAATGATTAAAATCTAATGTAAAAATTAGACTAGCCTCTGTAATATGCTTTTGAGCAAGATCTTTATCATTCTCAAAAATGACAATTTCTTCTTGTCCTGGCATCCATTTTAAAAACTTAGGAAAATCGTTAGGAGCAATAACTACAGTATCTTGACCTCTGTTTTTTAAGTAGTGCATTAAGCCTAAAGTAGAGCCAATTGCATCACCATCTGGATTTTTATGTGGTATTATAACTATTTTTTGTGGTGAGCTAAGTAACGACTGCACCACTTTACTATCTTCTATATTCATAAGCACCAAAGATAGTGTTTTTAGTAAATGCTCAAAATACAGAACAGTATTTATAAACTTGCAATCTTATGTTTAAGTTAATACCTTATATATTGCTTTAGTATGTAAAAAAATAGTCTTAAAATTGTTACTTAAATTATAAATTCAATATTTTGAAGAAAACTATTTTTGTTCTTGGTTTGTTAGTTGCTTTTGCATCTTGTAAAACAGTAAAAACTATAGAACCAGCAGTAGCATTAAATACTAAAACAGATTTTACAATTGCTTTTGGATCTTGTAATAAGCATGATGAGGTAAACCCTTTGTGGGATGATATACTTTCTACAAACCCTAATCTATGGATTTGGGGAGGAGACATTATCTATGCAGATACAGATAATATAGAAAAAATAAGAGCTATTTATGCGGCTCAAGATAATGTTCCGGGATATAAACAATTAAAAGAAAAGGTTCCTGTAATTGGTACTTGGGATGATCATGATTATGGTTTAAATGATGGTGGCGCAGAGTTTAAGGCAAAGAAGGAAAGTGAACAAGAGTTTTTGGATTTTATGGATGTGGCTAAAGATAGTCCTCGTAGAACAAGAGAAGGTGTTTACGCTGTTCATAATTACAACTTGCCAGAGGGGAAAATAAAAGTTTTGGTTTTAGATACACGCTATTTTAGAACGGCTTTAACACCATCTACAAGTAAAAAAAGACGTGTACAACCTAATGTTTACGGAGAGGGAACTATTTTAGGTGAAGAACAGTGGAAATGGCTAACAAACGAGCTTGTAAATTCTGATGCAGATTTTAACGTGCTAATTAGTAGTGTACAGTACTTGTCTAATAAACACGGTTTTGAAGGCTGGGGGAATTTTCCGCATGAAGTAGATAGGTTGAAAAAATTATTAGTAGAAAGCAAGGCTAAAGGAACAATTATTTTATCTGGCGACAGACATATATCTGAGTTTTCTGTAGATACGGTAAAAGATCTAAATTATCCTTTGGTAGATTTTACAAGTAGTGGTTTAACTCATACTTACACAGGCTTTAATGGAGAAGAAAACCCATATAGAGTAGGAGAGGTAGTTTTTGTAAAAAGCTTTGGACTTTTAAATTTTGATTTTAAAACTAAAACAGTAGATTTTAAGATGATGGGAGATAATGGGCAAGTGTTAGGAGAATTAAAACAAACGTATTAAGTAGCTTGTAATCATAAACCTAACAATCTATTAACGGTTGCTTTACAAGCTTTTAAGTTAATTTGTTGCGTGTTATATTAAAAGCATTATTTTTGCAAAAAATTAAAAAGACGATGATTACAAACAGAACTTTTACAATGATTAAGCCAGACGGTGTAGAAAATGGTCACATTGGTGGTATTTTAGAAAAAATTACATCTGCAGGTTTTAAAATTGTAGCTATGAAATATACGCAGTTAAGCACAAGAGATGCAGAAGCATTTTACGCTGTACATAACGAGCGTCCGTTTTTTGGAGAGTTAGTAGAATTTATGACTAGAGGTCCTATTGTTGCTGCTATCTTAGAAAAAGATAACGCTGTTGAAGATTTTAGAGCTCTTATTGGTGCTACTAACCCAGCTGAAGCTGCAGAAGGTACTATTCGTAAATTATATGCAACTTCTATAGGAGAAAATGCAGTACACGGATCTGATAGTGATGAGAATGCTGCTATTGAAGGAGCTTTCCATTTTTCTGGAAGAGAAATTTTCTAGATCTCACACAAAAAATACTAAAAAACCATCAAGTATTACTTGATGGTTTTTTTATGCTTTAAAATAAAATTTAGTTTAGCGTAGTACTAGTTTTTTAACTACTTCTTTTCCTAAATCTTCATTTATCATTTTTATTATTTTGGAATTTCCGTGACTTAATTCTTCTCTTAAAACAGAAGAACTTAAAGACACATACAACGTTCCGCCTCGCAACTCTACAGCGGTAGTGTAGTTGTTTACGCCTGGCCCCATAAGGTTTTTCCAGGCAGTACGTGTATCTACAACGTTTATACCACGGTCTAACTTGTTTTCTTTAATAAAATCTTGTAAAAGATCTCCTAGTTGTAGGTTTTCTTTTTTTCGTTTTGCCATTGTTAGTCTATTTGTATAGGTTGGTAGCGTTTGTAAACGTATGTAATTTGTTCGGTATCCTTTACGGTAAAAGAGTCTTGTGTAAGATTTAGCAATTCTTCTTCTCTCTGGGTAAGGTCGTTTGTGTATAGTATGGTAAAAGTAGTTTCTTTTTGGGTAATTAATACCTTGTCTATATCTTTATTTGTGTTAAAAGTGCCTCCTATTTTTGGCTGTAATTTTGTTCTAAATCCTTTTAGATTATCAATCTTAAAAAAATCTACCATAGGACTAGCTTTATAATTTTTGCTGCTACCGTCTGCAAAAAAAACTTGGCTAATTTCCCAATATCCGTTTAGGAGGTGCAAATCTTCTTTTTTTACAGTGGTTTTACTGTTACATCCTATAACCAGTATTGTAGCAAGTAAAAAGATTATTTTTTTCATTTTAAGACTTATTTTTTAGGCAGATGATACGCTTGTTTTGCAAATTTAGGTATAAAATAAGAGTAAGTTTTGGTCTTATTTTATTTTCTGATAATAAAAATGAAAACTGTAATACTTAGCTATTAAAGTTTAAATATCTTGTAACTCTGGTGTATATTTTTTACCACATTTTCAGTACGGTCTGCGTGTGTGTCACTAATAAAAATTTGTCCAAAATTATCATCATCTACTAAAGATACAATTTGTGCTACTCGGTTCTCGTCTAGCTTATCAAAAATATCATCTAATAATAAAATAGGAGTTGTTTTAGCTTGTTCTTTTATAAAATTAAACTGCGCTAATTTTAAAGCAATTAAAAATGATTTTTGTTGTCCTTGACTACCAAATTTTTTAACGGGATATTCATTAATCTCAAAAGATAAATCGTCTTTATGTGTACCTACAGTTGTGTATTGTACAGCTCTGTCTTTTTCTAAACTTTCATCAAACAACTGCAATAAACTTTTTTCTAGTAATTTACTATTGTAAGTAATGGTAACATTTTCTTTGCCAGCAGAAATAGCTGCGTATTGCTCTTTAAAAATAGGAATAAAAGCTTCTAAAAAAGCAACACGTTCTTTGTGTATTATACTACCGTATTCTTGCAATTGTTCATTATAGATACTAAGTGTTGTTTTGTCAAAAGTATGGTTTACAGCAAAGTATTTTAGTAAAGAATTACGCTGTAAAAGTATCTTATTGTATTTTAAAAGGGCAGTTAAATACTCTTTGTTAGATTGTGATATTACACCATCTATAAACTTACGTCTTGTGTCACTACCTTCTAAAATAAGATCGCGATCTGCAGGCGATATAATAACTAAAGGTAAAAAACCAATATGATCAGAAAACTTATCATATGCTTTACCATTTCGTTTAATTACCTTTTTTGCACCCTTTTTTAAGCTACAAATTATTTTTTCATCTCTTTCTCCTTTAAAAAACAAACCATCTACAACAAAAAAATCTTCACCATGTTTTATGTTTTGTGAGGCAATTGGGTTAAAATAACTTTTGCCAAAAGATAAGTGGTAAATAGCATCTAAAATATTTGTTTTTCCTACGCCATTACTACCAACAAAGCAGTTTATTTTAGCATCAAAATCAAATTCCTTAGAGTCAAAATTTTTATAATTTACAAGAGATAATTTCTTTAAAAGCATTCTGTTTTTGGCAAGTTTTATTTTGAAAATATAAGAGAAGTCGCAAATTATTGAAAAATAACGAATAAATAAGGTTTTAAATTTCAATAAAAACTTTATTTTTGCGCGATTAACAAAATTAACTATGGCTACATACAAAAAGCGAGGATACAAACCAAAGACTAAAGAAGAAGAAGTAGAAGTACAAGAACAAGATAGCACAACTGCAGAAGTTTTTAATACTTTAGATGAAAGTGCATCTAAATCTGAAGAATGGGTAGCAAAGAACCAAAAAGTAATTTTAGGTGTTATTGGTGTTATTGCCGTTGGTATTTTAGGTTACTTAGCTTATGTTAATTTTGTGCAAAATCCAAAAATAAACGATGCTAATAATGAAATGTATTACCCACAGCAATACTTAGACCAAGCATTAAACAATACATCTGCAAACAAAGATTCATTATTAACTTTAGCTTTAAACGGTTCTGAAGGTAAATACGGATTTTTAGATATTATTAAGGACTACAGTGGTACACCAACAGCTAACTTAGCTAGTTACTCTGCAGGTATGGCTTACTTAAATTTAAAAAATTATAAAGAGGCAATTAACCATTTAGAAGACTTTAGTACAGATAATGTTACTTTAGGCGCTTTAGCAAAAGGTGGTATAGGAGATTCTTTTATGCAGTTAAACCAAACTGAAGATGCTTTAGGATATTATGAAAAAGCAATTGCACAAGGAGATAACGATTTTACAACTCCAAGGTATTTATACAAAGCGGGTATTGCAGCTTTAGAATTAGGAGAAAAAGATAAAGCGTTAAAATTCTTTGAAAGAATTAAAAACGAATACTCTGCATCTATAGAAGCAACAACTATTGATGCATTTATAGGAAAAGCAAAATAAGAAAGATATGGCTACGGCTAATAAAAATTTATCAGTTTACGATAAGGCTTCAATCCCAAACGCGAAAGATTTTCGGTTTGGGATTGTTGTTTCAGAATGGAACACAGAAGTTACAGAAGGATTATATAATGGTGCAATAGAAGCATTATTAGATTGTGGAGCTGTACAAGAAAACATTATACGTTGGGATGTTCCTGGTAGTTTTGAACTTACTTTTGGTAGTAAAAAAATGATTGCAACACAAAAAGTAGATGCAGTTATAGCTATTGGTAGTGTTATACAAGGAGAAACTAAACATTTTGATTTTGTATGTAGTGCAACAGCGCAGGGTATAAAAGACTTAAATGTACAAACAGATACACCAGTTATTTTTTGTGTACTTACAGACAATAACTTACAACAAGCAATAGACCGTAGTGGTGGTAAGCACGGTAATAAAGGTACAGAAGCAGCTATAGCAGCAATTAAAATGGTAGCTTTAGGAAACTAAACTCTGTTTTAAATATCATATAATTACTCCTAAGAGTCTTTTTAATAAAGATTTTTAGGAGTTTTTTTATATTGATTTTAGCCTTTTTATGCTATTTTGACTTGTTAACAAGTTTTGGCATAGTATCTGTGCTATTTTTTGTGTTTTTAAGTACCTTTGAAAATCTAGCTATTATGGGAAAATTTACAAGATTACGGAAGAATAAATCGTACGAATACAAGCCTCGTTATTTTGATGATAAAGGTGAGGGTAATCCGTATAAAATTCAGCATAAACTAGATCAATACCGTACAACTGTTGGCCCAAGGCAAGGATTAAAAAGTAAGTTTGGAAACGCTTTTTCTGACTTACGCAAAGAGGGAGACAGAAATATGAAAATAAGAATGGCTATTATTATTACCATTTTAGTTTTCGCTTTTTTATACATTATAGACTTTGACCTTTCAATATTCTCCATAAAATAATGGCAGATATCATAAAACTTTTACCGGACCACGTTGCAAACCAAATTGCAGCTGGTGAAGTTGTTCAGCGACCAGCATCTGTAGTTAAAGAACTACTAGAAAATGCAATAGACGCAGGAGCAACAACTATAAAATTAATTATAAAAGATGGTGGTAAATCTCTAATACAAGTTGTAGATAACGGTGTTGGTATGAGTGCTACAGACGCTAGACTTAGTTTTGAGCGCCACGCAACATCTAAAATACAAAGTGCAGAAGATTTATTTAATCTAAACACAAAAGGGTTTAGAGGTGAGGCTTTGGCTTCTATTGCGGCAATTGCTCGTGTAGATTTGCAGACCAAAACAGCTGACGAAGAAACAGGTACGGCTATAGAAATAGAGGGTAGTGAAATTAAATCTCAAGAGGTTGTTGCTACACCACAGGGTACTTCTTTAGCTGTAAAACACTTGTTTTTTAACATACCTGCACGTAGAAATTTTTTAAAGTCTGATGCTGTAGAATTGCGTCACATTACAGATGAGTTTCATAGAGTAGCTTTAGCGCACCCAACAATTGCTTTTAATTATTACAATAACGGAAGCGAACTTTTTAATTTGCCAGAGTCTAATTTTAGACAGCGAATAGTAAATATTTTTGGTAAAAAATCTAACGAGAAATTAGTACCTGTAGAAGAAGAAACTCAGGTTGTAAAAGTTTCTGGTTTTATATGTAAGTCAGAGTTTGCTAAAAAGAGTAGAGGAGAGCAATATTTTTTTGTAAATAATAGATTTATAAAAAGTCATTATTTGCATTACGCGGTACTTGCTGCTTTTGAAGGGTTAATAAAACCGGGTACACATCCTGGTTACTTTTTAAATTTAGAAGTAGATCCTTCATCAATAGATATAAATATACACCCTACAAAAACAGAAATTAAGTTTGATGATGAGCAGACTTTATATGCTATTTTAAGGTCTACCATAAAGCATAGTTTGGGGCAGTTTAATGTAGCGCCAACTCTAGATTTTGAGCACGATAGTAATTTGCAAACACCATATGATTATAAAAATAAGAATGCAGTATTACCAAAAGTAACTGTAGATTCTACTTTTAATCCGTTTGCAGAAGAAACAAAGGTAACTTCTAGTAATTCTCCAAAATCATCATCTACTTCTTCTTTTTCATCATATAAAAAACCTAGTCCACAAAGTTGGGAGAGTTTGTATGTAGAAACTGCACCAACAGAGGTTAAAGCTTCTGGTTTTGAAGGATTAAGTTTTGAGTCTGAAGTTAGTACAAAGTCTATTTTTGATGATACTGAGGATGATTTAGATACAACAGCAATTACATTTCAGTTAAAAAGAAAGTATATTGTAACTACTATTAAATCTGGTATGGTTGTAATAGACCAAGGAAGAGCACACCAACGTGTGTTGTACGAGAAATTTTTACGTACTGTTACTTTAAATGAAGGATTAAGTCAGCAATTACTTTTTCCAATACAACTATCGTTTTCTTTAGCAGAAATAGATATACTTAAAGAAATAAAAGATAACTTAACTACTATGGGCTTTGTTTTTGGCAACATCAGCGAAAGTGTAGTAGAAATAAATGGTATTCCGCCAATGGTAGCAGAGGCAGAAGTAGATGCTATTTTTGATGAGTTAATGGCAGATTGTCAGCAAAATGTAGGAGCAGATGGTTTTTCACAAGCAGATGTTTTAAGCAAAGCATTGTGCAAATCTTTAGCTGTTAAAACAGGAGATGTACTAGATAAATTATCACAATCTGCGCTGGTAAACGATTTGTTTGCGTGTACAGAATCTATGGTAAGTCCGTTTAACAAGCTAATTTATGTGACTATCACAGAAAATGATATTGATAAAAAATTTATATAATGGGTAGACTTACAGATGTTATTAAGCATTTAATTATAATAAACGTTATTTTCTTTTTAGCAACAGAAACCCTAGGGGACCAAATGTACCAGTGGTTTTCTTTGTGGTTTCCAGAAAATGAGAATTTTCAATTGTGGCAATTGGTGTCACATATGTTTATGCACGGAGGTTTTATGCATATAGCATTTAATATGTATGCTTTGTACGCTTTTGGTACGCCTTTAGAACAAATGTGGGGTAAAAATAAATTTTTATTCTTCTATTTTTCTGCTGGTATTGGCGCAGCATTAATACATACAGGTGTTAACTATTTTTACTTTAACAAAGGTTTAGATGCTATTGTAAATTCAGGGGTTAGTAAGGAGCACGTAATGAGTATTATAGCAGAGGGTAAATATATGCCAGACTGGTATAATGTGGCGTCTAAAAGTACAATAGATAATTTTTTAAGTGCTTATAATACGCCAGCAGTAGGTGCTTCTGGAGCCATTTATGGTGTTTTAGTTGCCTTTGGTATGATGTTCCCAAATGCCGAATTAATGATGATATTTTTACCTATTCCAATAAAGGCAAAGTATTTTATTCCTGTTTTAATTGGTATCGATTTATTTTCAGGCATAACAGGTTATTCTTTATTTGGTGGCGGAATTGCTCATTTTGCACATATTGGTGGTGCCATTTTTGGATTTATTATGATGTGGTACTGGAAAAAAAATCAGTTTAACAACAATCGCTGGAATTAAAAATGAATGGAGATTTAAAATATCAATATGCAAGATTAAACGTTGCTGAAAAATTAATAGCTATTAATGTTGTTGTTTTTTTATCTACTCTAATCTTTGTTAATTTATTTAGACTGCCAAATATTGTGCAATGGTTTAATTTGCCTGAAAACATAGGTGATTTTATTTTACAGCCTTGGTCTATTGTTACATATTCTTTTTTTCATAATGGTTTAGGACATATTTTTTGGAATATGTTAATGCTCTATTTTTTTGGGAGAACTTTTTTAAACTTATTTAATGCCAAAAAGTTCTTAAATGTATATTTTTTAGGAGTAATAGTAGGTGGCTTATTATTTATGCTAGGTTATAATACTATACCAGCTTTACTTGGGCAAAATAGTGTTTTAATTGGTGCATCTGCAGGTGTAACAGCGGTTTTAATTTTTGTATGTACTTATTTACCAAACCAAACAGTGCGTTTGCTAATTATAGATTTAAAATTATGGCATTTAGGTGTTATAATAGTTGTTTTGGATTTAGTTAGGTTGTCTACGGGGCAGAATGTAGGCGGAATGTTAAGTCATTTAGGTGGTGCAGCTTTAGGTTATGTTTATGCAAAACAATTAACTAATGGCACAGATATAGGAGCAGGTTTTGGTAGGTTTATGGATAGTTTAGCTAATATTTTTAAGAAAGAAAAAAAGGCGCCTATGAAAACAGTTTATAGGAATACAGCATCTAAATCAGCATCAAATAAAGCAGTACATAATACAGCAACAACTATAGATCGTAAAAAGGCAGATAAGCAACGTAAAATTGATGCTATTTTAGATAAAATTAGCAAGTCTGGCTACGAGAGTCTATCTAAAGAAGAAAAAGATTTTTTATTTATAGCGGGTAAAGAGGACTAGTGAAAAAGCAATCGTTTTTTAATAGAATTGTATTTGTTCTCAATTATTTGTTTGCATTGCTACTTTGTGTTTCTTACTTAGCACCATATATATCTGTAAAAGTACTTCCATTCTTATCTGTATTTAGTCTGTCATTACCTTTATTAGTTTTAGTTAATGTTATTTTTTGTTTGTATTGGTTACTTGCTAAAAATAGGCGAATACTACTTTCTGCGTTAGTACTTATTCTAGGTTATTTCTTAATAGATTCTTTTTTTAAGTTTTCTTTTAAAAGTGAAGAGGCTAGTAGCAAGGATTTAAAAGTGATGAGTTACAATACAAGAGGTTTTAATAAATATGAATGGTCTAGTGATAAATCTCTCGGTGATAAAATTATTGATTTTGTGTTAAATGAAGATCCAGATGTAGTATGTTTTCAGGAATTTAGTAGAGTTCGTTATCATCAACTAAAACATAGATATAAATATAATTATGTTGCACCTGGCTTTTATGTGAATAAGGTAAACCAAGCAATTTATTCTAAATATCCAATAGTAAATACGGGCGAGTTACCATTTAAGCACACAAACAACATTGCCAGTTTTGCAGATATACTTTATAAGAATGATACCGTAAGAGTTTATAATTTACATTTAGAGTCTTTAAAGGTTGTACCAGATATTGAGACAATTTCTAATGAAGAGTCTTCTAAATTATATGGCAGAATAACAAAGTCGTTTAAAAAGCAACAAGACCAAGCTAAAATAGTGCAAGAGCACAGAAAAAAGGTGGCTTATAAAACCATAGTTTGTGGTGATTTTAATAACAACCAATACTCTAATGTGTACAGGACTATAAAAGGAGATTTACAAGATACTTTTAATGAAAAAGGATCTGCTTATGGCAGAACTTATAACTTTAAATATTACCCAGTTCGTATAGATTTTATTTTGACGAGCAAAGAGTTTGAAGTTATCGCACATAAAAATTATGATAATAAATTATCAGACCATTTTCCTGTAATGGCGGTATTTTCATTAAATTGATAAGCACTGTTACTATTTGTTTTAAAATCTAGAATGCTAATTAACTTCTTAAGATTATATTCTTTCGGGAGTTTTTTTGAATTTAAATATAATGTAGGTGTTGTCAATACGTTATTTTTAAACGACCAATTATAATTGTTTTTAACTATAATTTCTGAAATTGGATTGTGCTTAGTGGGGTGATTTTTATTGAAAAAATCAAAGTTTTTTATTTGAAACCAAGTTTTTAATAGCTCTTTGAAGAGTTCAGGATTATTTAAGTAATGGCTTGTGAGCATTAATGTAGTGTAATTCTTAATTTGCTCATTAACATTGTATTTAGCAGCAAAACGAAGGATAACTTTTGCGAAATTTGAATGTTTTTCTAATAATTGTAACACTAAGTCATATTCTTTTGCGCAGGCATTGCAATAAGGGTCAATAAGAATAGTAATTGTGTTTTTAATAGATTTATTTCCTAATATAATCTCATTAGGTTGAAAATCCATATTCACATTGACTTGTTTGTTTAATAAAAAATTAAAAATATCTCTATTGTTTATTAGTCTTTTATATGGATATTCAATAATATTATATTTATTATATTTTATTAAAATATCTTTTGAAAAAGCCCAAAATATTATGGGTGTTATAAAAGAATACATTAAAATAATAAAGCTATTTATTGAAATATACAGATAACTTGAATAATTAACAATATTTATATCAGCAATAATACTTTCTGCCCATAAAACAAGAATAGTTAAAATACATAAGGAACACCACTTTTTAAAAATAAGAGATTGATAAATTATTGAAAATATTGTGTAAGGAATAGAAAGAAAGCTTAATAAGTTTAGAAAATAGATCAATTCATTTCTAGTTTCGTTATTTGTTAGAGTTGATAGTGTTACTGTTAATAATGTACCAATAAAATAAATAAATGCTATATCTGTCATAGATATTACTCCAAAAACTTTTGAAGCAGGGGAGTTTAATATGTCATCACAATTAATTTTTTTACTTAAAGAACATATTTTATAATTAACATTCTTATTTATTTCTTTATTTATTAAAAATAAGGATATAATTAATCCAACTATTTTTATGTAATAATAAATTAAAAGAGAAGAGAATCCTATAAAATAACTTACTGTAATGATTATTAGAAGTATTGATAGAATTAATAGGGGGAATTTTATAGAGGTAGTTAATTCAGCTATTTTTTTTTTGCGATAATCTTTTTCTTTTATTTTTAGTTCAGTATCCACTAAAACTATGTAGTTATTCCATATTGAGTCAAATTTTTTTAATTTTATTTTTTGCCAGCCATCAGAAGAATAAGTAAAAATATAGCTGCCATCTATTTTTTTTATTAAGAAAATTTCTTTTTTGTTAGTAGTCACTAAAAAAGGAGTTTGAATTTGAAATAAATGTTCTTTAGTTACTTTGATTGCTTTATTTGTTAGACCTAAGCTTTCAAGGGTTTGGGTTAATGAAATTAAAGAAGGGTATTCTGGGTGTTTTAACAATTTATTTTCTATAGAACCCTTTGTAATGTAAATATCTAACTGTTTAAAAAGTTCATATATTACATTTGTAATTGTTTTTTTGGTAAACATATTTAAAATAATTAGTTGTTTAGTATTTTACAGATAGAAAAAAAATCACATCTATTCCACGTCTGATTAATTATTTTTATTTTGTAATATTATGCTTATTAATTTAAAATAGTTTTATTATGATTTTGAAAAAATTAAGTTTAAATGATTTTGATGCAATTTCTAAGGAAGAGTTATTAGAGGTTAAAGGAGGGCGTGATACTGGTGGTTGTGCCGGAGATCCTGATGGTTTTGGAGGGACTTATGATATGGGCGAGGTGGTACTTACTGGAGGGCCTTGTTATGCTTGTGCAGATAGGGAGTCACCAAGATCTGTGTGGCAGAACGGTTGGGGTACATTAATAAGGGATCTGTTTATGCATAGGTCAGGATGCCCTAATGCGCTTTAAGTTTAATAAAGTAAACCTTATAAGTGTCATACAATAATTTTTTTGTGTGGCACTTGCTTAATTGTATTAATATGCTCCGTAATTATAAAGCATTCTTTAATTTTTTATTTTTGTTATTACTTATTCAAGTAATACATTTAATGTTATTTTTTATTTCTAAGATTTTTTTGACTTATCACCAACAAAATTATTTGTTGTTGTATGGTTTTGAGTTGATTGTTTTTATTTTAATTTTATTTTTAGTTAAAAGGAATAAGATTAACTTTAAATTTAATAGTTTTTTTCCTAATATTTTAATCGTTGTTATTTCTTTTTTTATATTAATATTATCGTTTATAATATATAATATTTTAAATTATTCCTTTTTTTATAATTTATTTAATGGTAAATTAACATTTCTTGAAATTTATCCTGTTAATGTTAAGTCTAACATTGGGATAAACGATTTTGTAATATCAATATTTATTGCCCCATTTTTAGAAGAATTATTATTTCGGCGAATTATTTTCACAAAACTTTTAGAGATACATAGCTCATTAAAGGCAATTTTGTTAACATCTTTTCTATTTGCTGTAATGCACTCAGATTTAAATGGCTTATTGGGTTATTTCTTTATGGGGATAATATTTAGTTATCTATACAAAATAACCAAGTCATTATGGTTAAATATTATTATGCATATGTTATTTAATTTATTTGCAAATTTAACTCTAATTAAAATATTTGAGTCAAAGGAGTCGATGTATTTTATTGGCTTTGTTATATATGGAGTTAGTGCTATTGGACTTTTATACTTTTTAAGAAAGTTGTATTTTATGGGTTTGAAGCGATAAAACTATTTGACTGCATTAATTGTTTAAGAATTAATAAATAAACAGTCTACAAAATCTGCTAGCATATGTAGTAGTAATGCTATTCCAAAAATTCTTGTTTTCTTAAAAAATAACAAACCAATATAAACAACCATTGCCCAATAGGTGTGTAATGGATGAAAGTTAATACTACATCTGTTAGCTTCAAAAATAGGTGTGGCAAGTAAGTGGTCTAAATCTATTAAAATAGCGGCTAAAAGTATTATAATAGCTCTAGAGCGCTGTTCTTTGTAAAAAAAATAACCAATTAATATGGGTACAATAAAGTGTATACCGTAGTGTAAGCAAAACCTAAGCATTGTTTAATTTAAGTGTATGATTTTGCAAATAGGTAAGAGCATTTGTGCCTTCATTAAAAAGTAAATCTAAAATACTGCAGTTTTCTATAAAGCCATTACGATCGTTAAAAACCTGAAAGTATTCTTCTTGTTTAAAATCTATTTTACTTTTAGATGAAACAAGCAGTCTGCCATCTAGTATATCATTAGGATTTTTTTGAAAAGTAGAAGTTTTTTCTTGGGGCATATCAACCTGAAGAAAATCACATATTAGTGATGTTGTTTCTAAATTTAGATCTAATAAAAAAGTATGTTTTTTTTCAAATAAAGAAATAAGTTCGTCTTCATAAAACTCAAAAAAAGCAGATGTTCTATAAGCTGTTTCTAGTGTTCTCCAATGTTGGCGTTGCCAAGCATAATCATTCTCTACTTTTACATCTTTGTATAGCTGTTTACCACTAGATTTGCCTATATGTTTAATGGGTATGTTTAGCATATGCTTGCCAATGTCAGCAGCAATATATGTTCTGTTTCTAAATGTTTGCTTTTGGTAATTATCATTCACTTCCCAACATACTTTATTGTTTGCTATAGCAATAAAGTTTGCAATATTTAAAAAATACCCAGGGTGTAATAAAACAGACATTAAATTTATATGTTAGTGTAATTAAAGGTGAGTATGTAAGTAGATTTACACACTCATCTTTAATATTAATATTATTATTATTATTATTATTATTTAGTGTGTTATTAACTAGTTTTTTTCTTCTTTTTTCTAAAGTAGTCAAAGGCAAAGTACGCAACCAATGCTATTAAAAAATATTTTAAGTATGATACAGGTTCTCCAGAGCCTCCAACTGTTGTAAAGAAACGATTCCAACGAGGTTTCCAATTAGAGAAACCATCATTAATACCATCAATACTCATCCAAATAAATATAGGTTTACCTACAACGTGGTTTTCTGGTACAAAGCCCCAGTATCTACTATCTTCAGATTGGTGTCTGTTATCACCCATCATCCAAAAATAATCTTGTTTAAAGGTGTACGTATCTGTTACTTTACCATTAACAGTAATTTGGTTTCCTGCTTGTGCTAGTGTGTTACCCTCGTACTCTGTTAGTATTTTTTTGTAAATAGGCAGGTTTTTAGTGTTTAATTTAATTGTAGCACCTGCTTTAGGAATGTAAATAGGGCCAAAATTATCTTCCGTGCCTGCTAAATTTGCATTTTGTGGAAACACCTTTGTAGTAGGATTTTTGTAGCTAAACTTTTTAACGCTCACTACTGCAGATAACTTTTCAATCTTTTTAGCTTCAGCTTCCGTAAGGTTAAACAAGTTCATTGTTCGTACATCTTCAGCTTTTAGGTAATTTTTTATTTTTTCACTTCCAAAGTTACCTGTGTAATAAACGTAGCTAGAGTCTTGTTTTATTTCATCTAAATTAGTTCCTTTTTTCATTAACTCAGGAACGTTGTTTTTTTGTAAAACCTCCTTTGGTATACGTGTGGTGTATCCTGTAAAGTTTTTTCTTCCTAAGGTGTTAAGAACAGTATTGTCTAAAGGTGCCTTTGTAGTTACTACATGAAAAAACATAGGTTTTGCTCTGTCTGGTAAAACAGTTTTTTTTCCATTAATGTGCACATAGCCATCTATAACAGAAATTGTATCTCCAGATATACCTACGCAACGTTTAACGTAGTTAGATTTTTTATCAATTGGTTTTCTAACACCTTTTTCTTTAACAAAAAATTGTCTTACAGTATCTGCAGGCCAGCTAAAAACAACAATATCATTTCTTTCTATTTTCTGAAAACCAGGTAGCCTAAAATAAGGTAATTGTGGTTTGTTTAAGTATGATTTTAATCCTAGTACAGGTAGCGTATCGTGTACCATAGGAGCCGCAACCGTTGTCATTGGAGTACGTGCACCGTAATTAAACTTGCTTACAAATAAGAAATCGCCAACTAAAAGTGTTTTTTCTAAAGATGAAGTAGGTATTACATAAGGTTGTATAAAATAAGTGTGTACAAAAGTGGCTGCAACAATTGCAAATACTATAGAGCTTACCCATTCTCCTAAACCAGTAGTTGGGTGTAAACTTCTGTCTTCTATATATTTTACATCTAACGCGTAGTTTACATAGTAGATATAAAACCCAAGTGTTAATATAACTAACCAAGTGTCTAAAAGACTATTTTTACCGTAACTTCTAATAGTTTCTACCCAAATTACAGGAAACATTAAAAGGTTAATTATTGGAATAAAAAGAAGAATTACCCACCATTTTGGTCTTCTAATAATTTGCATTAAAACTATAGCGTTGTAAACAGGTATTGCTGCTTCCCAAGCTTTTCTGCCCGCTTTAACGTATAGTTTCCACGTTCCTAAAAAGTGTATTACTTGTATTATTAGGATAAAAATGATCCACTGAGATATATTCATTTTTTTAATTTATGGGTTTAAGTATACTGTTATTGGTGTCGTATTTTTTAAAACTAAATTATTTTTTACGAAACAGTCTACTTTGTGTTATTTTTTAACTTTTAATTAAGTTCAAGAACGTCTTTCATAGTAAAAACACCTGTTTTACCAACAATCCATTCGGCAGCAATTACAGCTCCAAGCGCAAAGCCTTCTCTGTTATGTGCTGTATGTGTAATGTCTATACTATCTACATCGCTATTGTAACTTACTGTGTGTGTGCCAGGAACTTCCGGAATCCTTTTTGCTACAATTGGAATGTTATTTTCGTCTGCCTCATTAAGCTGCCAGCCTTTGTATTTGGAGTGTTCTAAAACACCTTCTGCTAATGTAATAGCAGTTCCACTTGGAGCATCTAATTTTTTTGTATGATGAATTTCTTCCATAGTAACATTGTACTGTCCTAACGTTTTCATCATTTTTGCTAAGTAACTATTAAGTTCAAAAAATATATTTACACCTAGGCTAAAGTTTGATGCGTATATAAAGGCACCTTTTTTGTTAGTACACAATGCAACAGCATCATCATATTTATCTAGCCAACCTGTTGTACCAGATATTACAGGAATCTTATTGTTTATACATTTTTCAATATTACCAAAAGCAGCATTTGGCAGGCTAAAATCTATAGCCACATCTATGTTTGAAAAATCTATGTTTGTAGTATCTGCATCTATTTTTGCAACAATAGTGTGGTTTCGGTTAGTGGCTAACTGTTCTATCATTTTACCCATTCTTCCGTACCCGAACAAAGCAATATTCATACTCTAAAATTTTATTTGTAACGCAAATCCGTAATTAGGATCTGCTGTAATAGGATTGTACTCTAAATAAGGTTTAATGTTTAAACTAAGATTGTCATCTACATTAAACTGTCTAAGATGCGCTTTTACATTAGCTTCAATAATATTTAAAGCATACAAGCCAATAGTAATAAGTAAAGATAAATCTCTGTCTTCTTGGTAACGTTCTTGTGCTCTTTGTAAATCGTCATCACCTAACCTCGGATTTCCAGGATCTATTTCTTGACCGTTAAAGGTGTAAAACTCATCATCCATAAAACCAGCTTTTCTTCTTTTAAAAGCATCTCTGGTTCTATTGTATTGCTTATTGTTGTAAGTATATGCATATACACCAGTACCAATTGCAGCGTAAACCAAAGGAACTTTCCAAGTATCACCATTATAAACCTGACCTAAACCAGGTAAAATAGCAGAATAAAATGCAGCTTTACTAGGAGCTAACGGGTCTATTCTTCGGTTTTTGCTTAAAAGAACTTCGTCTACAAGTACTCCTTTTTCTTTTAAATCTTGTGTAAGTGAATCCTTTTCTTGTTTAGTTTTTTTTTGATCTTGTGACCAACCTAAAACAACAAAAAAACTAAAAAACAGTAGTGTAATTAGGTTTTTAAGCACCAGTAATTATTTTTTTTAATCGATCAAAATCTTCAGCAGAAGTAAAAGAAATTGTAATTTTTCCTTTTCCTTTTTCAGTTGCTGTAACAGCTACTTTTGTATTTAGATGTTTTTCTATTTTAGCAGAACCATCTTTTACAAAATCTGGAGATTTACTTGCTTTTTTAGTAGCGGATTTAGGTGTGTTACCACCTTCTTGATGTTCTTTTACAGCTTTTTCTGTGTCTCTAACAGATAAATTGTTTGATACAATTTTCTCGTATAAGTCTATTTGGTCAGACTTTTTATCAACGTTAACTAAAGCTCTACCGTGCCCCATACTAACAAAGCCATCTCTAATACCGGTTTGTATAATAGGATCTAGTTTTAATAGACGTAAATAGTTGGTAATAGTAGATCTTTTTTTTCCAACACGCTCACTCATTTTTTCTTGAGTCAGTTGTATTTCATCAATAAGTCTTTGGTATGATAATGCTATTTCTATAGGATCTAAATCTTGTCTTTGGATGTTTTCTACCAAAGCCATTTCTAAAGACTCTTGGTCATTAGCAATTCTAATATAAGCAGGTATAGTTTCTAGTCCAAGTAATTTAGAAGCTCTAAATCTACGTTCACCAGAAACAAGCTGGTACTTATTAAATTCTAATTTACGTACAGTAATTGGTTGTATAACACCTAATTCTTTTATAGACGTAGATAATTCTACTAACGCTTCTTCATTAAAGTGAGATCTTGGCTGAAAAGGGTTAACTTCTATTAAATCTAAATCTAACTCAATAATATTACCAACAACTTTGTCAGCATTTTTATCTTCAGCAGAATTAATATCATTTTCAGGATCTTTAAGTAAGGCAGATAAACCTCTACCAAGAGCCTGTTTCTTTGTTGCTTTCGCCATTATACTTTCTCCTTATTTTTTTTCATTATTTCGTTCGCCAAATTTAAGTAATTGGCAGCTCCTTTACTACTTGCATCATACTTAATAATGCTTTCTCCGTAACTAGGTGCTTCACTAAGTCTAACGTTTCTTTGTATTATAGTTTCAAAAACCATTTCAGAGAAATGTTTTTTTACTTCTTCTACAACTTGGTTAGATAGTCTTAATCTAGAGTCAAACATTGTAAGTAACAAACCTTCAATATCTAATTCTGGATTGTGAATTTTTTGTACACTTTTAATAGTGTTTAATAGTTTACCAAGCCCTTCCAAGGCAAAATATTCACATTGTATTGGAATTACAACAGAATCTGATGCAGTAAGTGCATTTAGAGTTAAAAGTCCTAAAGATGGTGCGCAATCTATAAGAATATAATCGTACTTGTCTTTAAGTTCCGCAATTGCTTTACGCATCATATACTCGCGTTGCTCCTTGTCTACCAATTCAATCTCAATTGCAACCAAGTCTATATGAGAAGGTATAAGATCTACATTAGGTGATGTTGTAGGCATAACTGTTTCAGAAGCAGATTTGGTGTGCTCTAACAGTTCATACGTACCAACTTCAACGCTATCAACATCTATACCTAAGCCAGAAGTTGCATTTGCTTGTGGATCTGCATCTATAAGCAATACTTTTTTTTCTAGTACGCCTAGGGAAGCGGCTAGATTAACAGAGGTGGTAGTTTTTCCAACTCCGCCTTTTTGATTAGCGATGGCTATTATTTTGCCCATTGTCATAGTAAGTTTAGTGGGGCTAAAAATACACTTTTTTACGACTATATAAAACCGAAGTTGTTAATAGTTTGCAAATAAAAAGCAGCTATAGGTAGCTGCTTTTGTTTTTTTAGTGCCAAAATCTGAGATAAATTTTAATTTTTTAACTCATTTTCAGCGTATTTTATTTTAAAATGAAATAAGTTTTACTCCATTAAAATTTCTAAAATTTGAATGGCAGCATCACTAATTTTTGTTCCAGGACCAAAAACGGCAACTGCACCAGCATCAAATAAAAACTGGTAATCTTGTTTAGGTACTACACCACCAACAATAACCATAATATCTTCTCTGCCGTGTTTTTTGAGCTCTTTAATTACAGCAGGAACAAGTGTTTTATGACCAGCAGCTAATGAAGAAACACCTAAAATGTGTACATCATTCTCTACAGCTTGTTTGGCAGCTTCTTCTGGTGTTTGAAAAAGTGGACCTATATCTACATCAAAACCTAAGTCTGCATAACCTGTAGCTACTACTTTGGCACCACGGTCGTGACCATCTTGTCCCATTTTGGCAACCATAATTCTTGGCCTTCTACCTTCTGTTTCTGCAAAAGCATCTGCCATAGCTAATGCTTTTTTAAAACTTTCGTCGTTTTTAATTTCTTTAGAGTACACGCCTGTAAATGATTGTATTTTTGCTTTATGTCTGCCAAAAACAGTTTCTAGAGCATCACTAATTTCACCTAATGTAGCTCTGTGCTTAGCAGCTTCTACAGCTAAAGCTAATAAATTTTTAGAAGTACTGTTATTTTTGCTAGCATTTTTACTCTCCTCAGCCGCTTTTGTTAAGTTGGCTAATGCAGTATTAACTAACTTAGTATCTCTTGTGGCTTTAATATGCTCAAGTCTTTCTACTTGTTGTTTGCGTACTTGTTCATTATCAACCTCTAAAATATGCAAGTCATCTTCGTTCTCTAATTGGTATTTATTTACCCCAACAATTACATCTTCATTACTATCTATACGTGCTTGTTTTTTAGCAGCAGCTTCTTCAATTCTCATTTTTGGTATACCAGCCTCAATAGCCTTAGTCATACCACCTAATTCTTCTACTTCTTCAATTAACTCCCACGCTTTTTGTGCAATTTCTTCGGTTAGTTTTTCTACGTAATAACTACCTGCCCAAGGATCTACTGTTTTTGTTATCTTGGTTTCTTCTTGTAGGTAAATTTGAGTGTTACGAGCAATTCTTGCCGAAAAATCTGTTGGTAGTGCAATTGCTTCGTCTAATGCATTGGTATGCAAACTTTGTGTGCCACCAAATGCTGCCGCCGCCGCTTCTATGGTTGTTCGGGCAACATTGTTAAACGGATCTTGCTCGGTTAAACTCCACCCGCTGGTTTGGCAATGTGTACGTAATGCTAAAGATTTTGCATTTTTAGGATTAAATTGTTTTACCAATTTAGCCCATAACATACGTCCAGCACGTAGTTTTGCAACTTCCATGAAGTGGTTCATTCCTATAGCCCAAAAGAAAGATAGGCGAGGAGCAAAACTGTCTATATCCATACCCGTTTTTAGTCCGGTTTTAATATATTCTAATCCGTCTGCTAAGGTATAAGCAAGTTCTATATCTGCCGTTGCACCAGCTTCTTGCATATGGTAACCAGATATACTTATGCTATTAAATTTAGGCATAAACTCACTAGTATATTCAAAAATATCTGCAATAATTTGCATAGAAGGTGTAGGTGGGTAAATGTAGGTATTACGCACCATAAACTCTTTTAAAATATCATTTTGTATAGTGCCAGCCAGTTGGTTTAAAGCAACACCTTGTTCTTGCGCGGCAACAATATAAAACGCCAAAATGGGTAAAACAGCACCATTCATAGTCATAGAAACCGACATTTTATCTAGAGGAATACCACCAAATAAAATTTTCATATCCTCTACGGAGTCAATAGCAACACCAGCTTTACCAACATCTCCAACAACACGTTCATGGTCACTGTCATAACCTCTGTGTGTAGGCAAATCAAAAGCAACAGACAATCCTTTTTGTCCTGCAGCTAAATTACGTCTGTAAAAAGCATTACTTTCTTCTGCAGTAGAAAAACCTGCATATTGCCTTATTGTCCAAGGTCTGCGTACATACATAGTAGAGTATGGACCGCGTAAATTTGGAGCTAAACCAGCAACAAAATTTAAATGATCTACACCATCTAAATCTTGCTTAGTGTATGTTTTTTTTACAGGAATACCTTCTGCAGTGTTAAAAATAGAAGTATCAGATTTTTTAGCACTGTCATCTATATTTAGTTCTAAGTGTTGTAAATCTTTTCTACTCATCTTTTAATCTGTTTTGTTCTAAGGTTTCTGCCAATCTTTTTTCAATAATTGGTTCTATAAGTGTTTTACGGGCATTTGTTTTTACAAACGGGTACAACTCTAAATCTTCCTTTATTTTGTCAGCTTTATTTATATACTTGTTAGTACCAACCAAGACTTCCTTTTCGGTATTAAAAAGCTCTTGTTCTTTAGCTGCACTTTCTTTAATTTTCTTTTGAATGCTGTGGTTTTTTAAGTTTGATAAAAATCCGCCACTAGCTTCTATCGATTTAAAAAGTTCTAATGCTTTTTCTGCTAATTGATGTGTTAGAGACTCTATATAATAAGCACCATCTGCAGGATTGGTAACTACATCTAAATAGCTTTCTTTTTTTAAAATAAGTAACTGATTCCTTGCAATGCGTTCTCCAAATTCATTATCCTTATGGTAAATAGCATCGTAAGCCAAATTGTATATCGTATCTGCACCGCCCATACTTGCTGCCATACACTCTGTAGTGGTACGTAGCATATTTACATTATAATCATACAATGTTTTATTTCGCTTACTTGGTACAGCTAAAATAGTACAGTCTGCATTTGTGTTGTATTCTGCAGTTAGTGTTTTCCACAGTAAACGTAATGCTCTTAGTTTAGCAATTTCAAAAAAGTAATTACCAGAAACACTAACTTTAAATGTAAAGTTAGGAATGGTATCTTCTTTAAAATAATTTAAATATTCGTTAGCGTGCGCCACAGCAAAAGCCAACTGCTGAACCATTGTGGCTCCTGAATTTTGGTATGTACTTACATTAACACCAACTGTATTGGTTACTTTTTTAGATATCTGAGTAAGTACCTCGTGGTCTTTCTCTAGATTATAATACCAATTGCCTGTAATGGCTAAATTACCAATTATGTCTATATTGTAATGTATATTTACTTCTTGTTTTTTACAGAATTCTTCAATTTTAGAAATATATTCTGATGATAAAAACTGTAGAAAAAAGTAAATTGTTTTATGTTTTAAATCGATGTTTTTTAATAGAACGTGAATCTTAATTTCATCATTAGGAATCGTAAAAATTAAGTCTTCAGCACCTCTTTCTAAAGCATTAATAGCTTTTTTATTTGCAGCAGCTTCGTTGTGCACAAAAATAGCCTGACCAACTTTCCAGTCTGGTGTAGCTACATTTGTTGTTTTGCCAGCAAGATCATCTTCATTGTAAAAAGGTTTAACCTTAATACCTTCTGGGGATTCCCAAACAAGCGTGTCATTATAGTCGGCACCTTTTAAATCTACCTGAATTTTTTGTTTCCATTCTTTGGTAGACACTTCAGAAAAATCATTAAACAATGTTTTTTTACTCATCTTCTTTAGTTTTAATGCTGTCTTGGTATTCTATTAAATAAATTTCTTCGTCTTTCTTTTTTAGAAAGTACTGCTCACGTGCAAATTTTTCTAATTCTTTAGGATCACTTAGTTTTTCAATAATTTTTTTGTCTCGTGCAATTTCATCCTTTAAATATTCTTTCTGCTTTTCTAGACTTTCAATCTGGTTTTGCAGTTCGTTGTGTATAAAGAGAGAGTTGGTGTCAAAAAAAATCATCCAAATAACAAAAACAGTAAGTACTAGCACATACATATTTGTAGCTACGCCAAACCATTTTTTACTTCTAAGCTTTTTAAAAATCATCTAAAAATTAAACTAATTTCTCGTTTATAATTGTACGTACAATATCTATGGCAACGGTATTGTGTTTGTTGTTTGGTATAATAATATCTGCGTATTCTTTACTAGGTTCTATAAACTCTGCGTGCATAGGTTTAATAGTACTTTGGTATTTTTCTAGAGTTTCATCTAAATCCCAACCTCTTTCATTAACGTCTCTTTTAATACGTCTAATTAAACGTTCATCAGAATCTGCGTGTACAAATATCTTAATATCCATCATTTTTCTAATTTCTGGATCTGTCATTATTAAGATACCTTCTACAATAACCACTTTTCTGGGTTGTGTAGGTACGGTTTCATCTGTTCTGTTACATTCTAAAAAAGAGTACACGGGCTGTTGTATGGTGTGTCCTTTTCTTAATTCTTCTAAGTGTTGCTTTAATAATTTAAAGTCTATTGATAGTGGATGGTCAAAATTCGTTTTTCTTCTTTCTTCTAATGATAAATGAGAAAGATCATTGTAGTAAGAATCTTGAGAAATTACGCATACTTCATCATCTGGTAATTCATTAATAATCTGGTTTACAACCGTTGTTTTACCACAACCTGTACCACCAGCTATCCCTATTATTAACATAAATTTAGTTTTTTTTGTCAAAAATACAATTTTGCTATTATATATTTTTGATTATTCCGTTTAGTATTGGTTTTATTACGTTAAACGCACTTACTTTAACTTAAAATTTAATGGGGTTAGCCTGTTATTTTAAAGCAAGTAGGTTATTTTTGCAGGATGCAAAAAAACTCTTCAAAAAAACAATTTGAATTTGTTGCCTTAATGGCCTCCTTAATGTCTATTGTTGCTTTAACAATAGATGCTTTATTACCTGCAATTTCTCATATAGGAGAAGCTATACATAGTTTAGACCCAACAAAAAATCAGATGTTAATTACAATGATATTTTTGGGGTTAGGAGTAGGGCAATTGTTTTTTGGACCATTATCAGATAGTTACGGTAGAAAACCAATTGTATATGCAGGTTTTACTATTTTTACTTTAGCAAGTATAGTTTGTGTAAATGCTACTTCTTTAGAGGTTATGATTGTTGGTCGTATTTTTCAAGGAATAGGATTATCTGCGCCTAGAACTATTACAATTTCTATTATAAGAGATAAATATAAAGGAGATTATATGGCAAAAATAATGTCTTTTGTTACTGCTTTTTTTATATTAATTCCTGTAATAGCACCGGCAGTTGGTAAAGCTGTATTAGATGTTTACAATTGGCAGGCAATTTTTTATGTACAATTATTTTTTGCTTTGGTTGTTTCTATTTGGTTTTGGAAACGACAAGAAGAAACACTGAAACTAGAATTTAAAATTCCTTTTACAGGGTCTATATTTTATGATGGATTAAAAGAGTTTGTTAAGCACAAAGAAACAGTTGCTTTTACATTTGTATCTGGACTTATTACAGGTGCTTTTTTGGTTTATTTAAGTGCAGCGCAACATATCTTTGAAGATCAGTTTAATTTGGTTGATGAGTTTCCATATATTTTTGCAGGCTTAGCTATATCTATTGGTTCTGCTACCTTTTTAAATGGTACTCTAGTTTTACGTTTTGGAATGCGTAAATTAATATTTATAGCACTAAGTTTATTTTGCGTAATTAGTATAACTTATTCACTTTTATTTTGGGGAAGTGCAAACCCACCTTTACCCATTTTAATAGGCTTTTTAGCTATACAGTTCTTTTGCTTAGGCTTTATTTGGGGTAACTCTAGATCTGTAGCAATGGAGCCAATTGGCCATATAGCAGGAGTGGGTGCTGCAATTAATGGATTTGTGGCTACAGTAATTTCTATACCAATAGCAACCTTAATAGGTAGTTATGTAGATACTACAGTCTTGCCTTTATTTATTGGCTTAGCGGTTTGTGGTAGCTTATCACTTTTGCTATTTATGTCTGTTAAAAAAACAAGAACAGCAGCTTTGTCTAAATAAAATTTACTGCGGAATATAAATTACACCACAACTAGAGTCTTTTTTTGCACCAGTAACCGATGCCAATGCATTGGGTCTTTCTAAGTGACGTAACACTCCCATAAATGCAAAAATTAAAGCTTCTTTAAATTCTATCACAGTTTTAGATGTAGTGTCTATTGTAAAGTTAACGCCTAATTTACTTTTTAAA
This sequence comes from Cellulophaga sp. 3_MG-2023, assembly GCF_030546975.1. NCBI lineage: Bacteria > Pseudomonadati > Bacteroidota > Flavobacteriia > Flavobacteriales > Flavobacteriaceae > Cellulophaga > Cellulophaga sp. 3_MG-2023. The sequence continues at coordinate 163,737 of NZ_JAUOPS010000005.1, read as the reverse complement.
GTGTTCATTAAAAAACCATTTAAAGCACCGCCACCAGTAACTAATAGTGAGTTATCTGTTTTACTTGATGCATTTAGTAAGTCTTTAGAAATAGTATCACAAATATGAATTACAGAGGTATGTAAAATATTCTCTGTAGCATCTTTAGTCTTTTCTATAATTGGAATAATCTCTTTTTTAAACCATTCATAGCCTGTAGATTTAGGGTAGGGCAGTTTATAATATTCTAAATTGTTTAATTTGTGTAGTAATTCAGTATTTACAAAACCGCTCTTAGCTAGCGCTCCGTTTTTATCGTACGCTAAGTTAATAGTATTAGTTACATAGTTTAGTAGCATATTAGCTATGCCAATATCATACGCTACTCTTTTGTTCTTTTGCTGAAAAGATACATTACTTATACCACCAAGATTTAGACAAAAATCGTATTCAGAAAACAAATGCATATCACCAATAGGAACTAAAGGAGCACCTTGTCCGCCAAGAGCAACATCATTGGTTCTAAAATCAGCAATAGTTGCTATACCGCAAGCATTAGCTATATGTTGTCCAGAACCAATTTGTAAGGTGAAGCCTTTTTCTGGTTTATGGTGTGTAGTATGCCCGTGACTAGCAATAAATTGAACTTCTAATTTATGCTCTTCTACAAATAGTTTTACTTGTTCTCCTAACCAAGTCCCGTAGGAGTTATGCAACTCTGTAAACTCTGGTACAGCTAAATTTATAGCATTTTTTAATTGTGCTTTAAATTGGGTTGTATAATCTACACTTTTTGTGTTTAGGATTTTAAACTCCCAAGTCTCATTTTTTTTAAAAAACTGACAATAAGCAAGATCTAAACCGTCTAAAGAGGTCCCAGACATTAGCCCTATTACGTTGTATGTTTGCATAAATTAATCTATTGTAACAGATAGTTTTCCTTTAGCATTTACCTTATCTAAAAAGTGTTCTGCTGCATTTTCCTGAAAAACAGAAAAGTCCTGGTATGCCACAATTATATTTTTAGCATTACTAGTGTCTATTTTTGTTAATACATAAGGGTTACCAAATACATATAATATTACATTTTTATTAGCCATTAAATTGGTTAATAATTCTAATTCATTATCAGATATACCAAAGTTATTTTTTGGTTTTATACTTGGCGGATATAAAGCTATAACCACATTTTCTTCAGTTTTTACATCTTCTTTTATTTTAGATATTGTAGTTTTAGTTGTGTTGTGGCTAACAAACTTTAATTCTTCTTTTATCCTATTAAAAAATGGATTCTCTTTATTACTGGTTATTTCAATACCAATAAAACCATCAGACTTAAAATTAGCAATAGTATTGGGATTACCTTTAACAACAGTTAAACTTTCAGTAGCTAAAACGGTATTTAAACTTTTAGCAGTATAGTAGTTTTTAGACGGACTAACAATAGTGTTCATTGCTTTTTCCTTAAGTTGCCAAACTCGTTTAAAGCTTTCTTCAATTTGTTGCTTTGTAGCATTTTTTAAAATAGTGGCAACACCTTCTTTAGGGTTTTCGGCAAAACATAAAACATCATTTCCAGCATCAAAAGCAATCCATTCTAACTCTCCTTTAACAGGGTATAGCTTAGAAACACTTTTCATATTTAAGGCATCAGAAATAACAATATTATTAAAATTCATTTCACCTCTTAAAAGTCCTTTTATTGTTTTTTTTGATAGGGTAGTGGGCGTATTTTTTTCTTCGGTTAGTGCAGGTACAGCTAAATGACCTATCATAACACTTTCTACTCCATTATTTATAAGTTGCTGAAAAGGGTATAACTCATTTGCTAGCAAAGCTTCTTTGGACTTATTTATTACAGGTAATCCAATATGTGAGTCTGTAGCTGTATCTCCGTGACCAGGAAAATGTTTAAGACAACTAATTATTCCTTGACTTTGCATACCATTAACAAAAGCAATGGCATTTTTAATTACTAGTTCTTTGTTTTCTCCAAAAGACCTATAACCAATAACAGGGTTATTTGGGTTGTTGTTTATATCTACAACCGGAGCCAAGTTCCAATGTATGCCTGCTTCTTTACAATCCTTAGCAATGTTTTTGCCAACTTCATATATAAGAGAATCTTTATTCTGTATTGCACCAAGTGTAATAGCGTAAGGATATTGCGGAGTGTTGTCTACACGCATTGCTAATCCCCATTCTGCATCAATAGCAATTAAGAGAGGATATTTTGCAGCTTTTTGATATCTTTTAATTAAAGATTTTAGCCTACTTAAACTAAGCGTATCGTTTTTATTTTGTCCGTCATAATTGGCAGCTGCGCTAGTTCTACTTTTAAAAAAGCAAAGCGCACCAATATTCTGGTTTTTTATAAGTTGCTCTAGTTTTACAATTTCTTCTTCAGTATCATTTATATAAGCAGCAGGCATAAAAAGTTGTCCAATTTTTTCTGCATTAGTAAGCTGTTCAGTAGCTTCAGCATATGTCTTAATTACTTGTAAACTTTTTGGTTTTTCTTCTTTTGCAACAGTTACTTCTTTAGGTTTGTTATTGCAACTAGCAAGTAAAATTACTGCAAAAACAAAATAAATTTGAATAGTGTTAAAGTAAGCTCTTAATTTAGGGTAAGTATGCATATCTAATTAAATAAGTTGTTATGCTAAAATAGGTTTTTTATAGCTTGATATTAAATGGACTTCTTAAAAAAGAGATATAAACAAGATTAAAAAACTTAAATTTGATTAATTTTTGATAAAACACTTCTATAAATGTTAGACTATACTAAAGTTACCGAAAGCTCATCAAACTATACAGATCTAGAATTAATGGACACTAGTACCATATTAACTAGTATGAATAATGAAGATAAAAAAATTGCAGATGCCGTTGCATTGTGTATTCCAGAGATATCTAAATTGGTTGATGCTTTAGCAGAACGATTTAATAAAGGAGGAAGGTTGTTTTATATTGGAGCAGGTACTAGTGGAAGATTAGGTATTTTAGATGCTTCTGAAATTCCGCCAACTTTTGGATTGCCACACACTAAAGTTATTGGTATAATAGCTGGTGGAGACGTAGCAATTAGGTTGCCGGTTGAAAATGCAGAAGACAATAAAGAACAAGCTTGGAAAGATTTAGAAGCTTATGATATTAACCAAAATGATACCGTTGTAGGTATTGCAGCATCTGGTACAACACCTTATGTAATAGGAGGGGTAACAAAGGCTAAGGAAAACGGATTGCTAACAGCTTGTATTACTAATAATCCAGGTTCGCCATTAACAAAAGCAGTAGAAATTGCAATTGCAGCTTTAGTAGGCCCTGAGTTTGTAACAGGTAGTACACGTATGAAAAGTGGAACATCACAAAAATTAGTGCTTAATATGATTTCTACAGCGCTAATGATAAAAATAGGTAGAGTTAAGGGAAATAAGATGGTTAATATGCAACTAAGTAATGATAAGTTGGTAGACCGTGGAGCACGTTATGTGGTAGAAGAATTAAATATTCCTTATGCAGAAGCAGAGGCTTTGCTAATTAAACACGGCTCTGTTAAAAAAGCAGTAGAATCTTATACTAAATAATTTTTTTTAAAAAGAATTAAAAAAGGGTTTGTAACGTCTATTGTTTAAAATAGGTGTATTAATTTTATTCACAATAAAATTAATTTAAACATAAAGTTTTAAACGCAGTAATTCATATATTTTTAATGAGTTACTGCGTTTTTTATTGCACATAAGTTACACGTGTAACTTAAAATTAGGTGTGACGTTCATCGAATTTTAAGTGATAGTATTAAAAATAGTTGTTATTTTTGTAGTAAATTACTCACCTTGTAGGGTTGTGAAATACGGCGTTAACTGTTGTATAATGTGCTTTTATAGATTAAATACATAAGAGCAGACACTATTTTACATTTTTTGGCGTTTATATAGACCTAAGAGTTTTAATAATTTAAAAATAAAGTTTTTATAAAATTACTCTAAGAGTTTATTGCAATTCCCCAAGTTGCCATACTCTTTACAAAAATTGACTTAACCTATGCAACCAAGTAAAAGAAAACTTGCGTTATGTGCTATGCTATTAGTTTTTGGCTTTATAGTATGTACTAGCGCTATTGCTAACCCTAAAGTTTACGACTTTATAACAGACGTAATAACTTTTGATGATGCTTTATTTAAAGCACTAACATTGGAGGAGAAAAAAGAAACTCCTGCCAAAGAAAAAACAAACTTCTCCAAGTTTACTACTAAAACAGAGACAAAAGCCAATACGCTGGCAGCACCTGTAATGTTTGCAACTATTATTAATGGAGCAAATGAAGAGAGTACTTGTCCTGATGATGGTAGTACACTTGCAAAATTCTTTTTATGTGGTACTGGGGATGATAGAACTGTGTCATTAAGTTCGTCAGGGGGATCATATGTATGGCAAAAATTAGGTTCAGGTTGTTCTTTTGTAGGAGCAGATGATTGCCCTACATACAATAGTGCTTGTAGTGGAGATTGGGTTACAGTAGGTAATGACCCAACTTATTTATTAGATGCTAGTGATGCAGGGGTAGAAGGGGAGTATAGAGTACGTATAGGCTCTGGAGTTTACTATCATTTTAGAGTAACATCTAACCCATTAGATCCTCAAATAACATCAAAAAATATTATTTGTGGTAACTCAGGTAATATAGAAGTTACTAATGTACCTGCTGGGTATGAGTATAGTTTAAATTCTTCAACAGGACCTTTTCAAGATAGTCCTTCTTTTGATATTACAGCACCTGGAGATTACCAAGTGTTTGCACAGTTAAAAGATGCGCCAGCAACATCTTGTATATTTCCATCAGAAGTAATTACTATTACAGAGGAAACAATGACAGTAGATGTAACCAAAACAGATATTGTTTGTAGTGGTGAAAAAGGGAACGTAGGAGTATCTGTTTCTGGAGCAACAGGTTTTTATAGCTATAGACTTTTAAAAGGTGGAGTAACATTAGATACCTTTGGTCCTAGTGCTAATACAAATCATACTTTTAATAATTTAGGTCCTGGTACATACTCTGTACAAGTAGAAACTAATGATTGTGATGTAACCGTAACAGAAATTGCAGGTGACCCAATAACAATAGGTAATGGTTTAGATCCTATAGAAGCTACAGCTTTTGCAACAGATAGTTTTGGTTGTGGAGCAACAAGTGTAGATGTAACTTTAGATGTATCTGGAGGAACGTCTCCTTTTCGTTATAGTTTAGATGCAGGTACAACTTATAGCTCTACTTTTGCTAGTTCGGTTGTATTTACAGTAAGTTCTGCAGGTACTTATAATATATTGGTAGAAGATGTAAATGGTTGTACAAAAGAAGCAGCCGTAGAAGTACAAAATATACCACCACCAGTTTTTAATGTAACGGCAGATGATGCTAATTGTGGTGGAGCCAATAATGGTAGGTTAACGGTGAACGTTACAAATAGTAATGGTTATGCATTAGAGTATAGTAATGATAATGGTGTAACTTTTCAAAATAGTAATGTGTTTTCTAGTTTAGCACCAGGTTCTTATGATGTTGTTGTTAGGTACGAGCAAGATACTTTTGTGTGTACAACAGCACCTGTAACACAAACAATAGGCACGCCTTCATCTATAATTTCATCTACATCAACAACAGCAGAACCAAGTTGTGGAAATGAAAACGGAGGAGAAATTACGTTTGCACCAGCAACAGGTGGTACAGGACCTTATGAGTATAGTATTGGATCTGGCTTTGTATTGGGTAACACTGTTTTTCCAGGGTTATCACAAGGAAGTACATATACGCCACAAGTTAGAGATAGTAATGGTTGTGTAGAAACATTGCCAGATGTAACTTTTGCGGCATTAAATAAACCAACAGATATAGATTTTACTGTTTCTAGTATAGACTGTGCTACAGGTACAGCAACTGTAACTTTAGCTGTTACAGACGGAGGAACAATAACAGATTATGAGATTATAGCTCCAAGTCCAGTATCAAACGGTACAAACAATATATTTACGGGTTTAGGTATAGGTAGTTATACATTTAGAGTAACAGATGCAGGTGGCTGTTCTTACACAGAAAGTTTTGCTATTACAGATATCAGTTCTATTAAAGTTACTGCGCAATTACAAGATAATGTTACTTGTGTGGGAGATTCTGATGGTCGTGGACGTTTTGTTGTAGACGGTTTTTCATCTTCATACTCATATCAAATTGATGCTAATCCAGTTGTTTCTGGAGAGACAGATAATCTAATAAATGTATCTAGTTTATCAGCTGGTAGCTACACAATTACTGTAACAGATGATGAGACCAGTTGTGTAGAAACTGCAACTTTAACAATAAATGAACCTACAGCAGCTTTGGCAATGGCTCCTACGCTAACTCCAATGAGTTGCGATAATAATAACAGAGGATCTATTAGAGCAAATGCATCTGGTGGATGGGGAGGTTATTCATATACATTAGAAAGACCCGGAACATTGTCAGATATAGGTCCAAGAAGTAACCCTAATTTTACAGGGTTAAGTTACCCTGGTGCCTATGTTTTAACTGTTGAAGATAGTGAAGGGTGTTCTACATCATTCAATTTTACGTTAACACCATTAAGTTCACCATCATTAGTGATAGATACTAGTGCATCAGATTTTTGTTTTGATAGTACAGATGCTGCAACTATAAATGTAACAGCTTCAGGAGGAGACGGAAATTATGAATATCGTGTAAATGGAGGAGCTTGGTTTGCAGGTTCAGCTACAGAAAATATTCCTGCTCCAGGTCCTGGTAGTTACCAAATACAAGTTCGTGATGGTAATGGCTGTACAGATACAGTAGGTAGAAACATTAGACCACAAACAACAACAACAGTTGCAATACAAAAAGAATTAACCTGTAGTTTAGTTCCGGGAGACGGAGATGCAGAAATAAGAGTAAATGTTTCTAACGGTAATACGCCTTACCAAACTTATGAAGTAAGTTATAATGGCGGAACTTACTCTCCAGCAGTACCTTTTACAGGAGCTTCATTTGTGTATACTACTGCTTTAGAAGGAACATATCAATTTAGAATAACAGATAATGAGGCTTGTACAGTAGAAACAAATGTAATAACATTAAATCCTACAGAGCCAATTGCTGCTACTGCCAATGTTACAGATCCTACTTGTGGAGATGATAGTACAGGTAGTGTAGAATTAATAGCAGATACCACAGTTGGTGTACCTCCTTATCAATATAGTGCAGATAACACAACATTTACAAATCAGCCTGTATTTAGTAATTTATCTCCAGGTAATTATACATATTACGTAAGAGATAGTAGAGGCTGTAATATAGGAGTTCCTTTTACAGTAGGTCCTGCAGCACCGGCGGTAGATGCAACAGTAGATTTTACACCTCCAACTTGTGGTGTAGCTCCAGCAGACGGAGAAATAAATGTTACAGCCGTATCTAATGGTACAGCGCCATTTACATACACATTATTAGACACAGCGGGTAATGTTTTAGCAACTGTTGGTCCTACAGCGGCAACAACAGCTAATTTCCCTGGTTTAGCAGAGGGAGATTATGTTGTAGAAACTACAGATGCTAGTACTTGTGAAGACAGAGACGTAATTAATTTAAGACAAAATAGTTTAACAATAACTCCAGTACCAACACCAGGGCCAGATTGCTCTACAGCTTTTACTTTTTTAGTAGATATTGCAGGTGGAACAGCGCCGTATTTAATAGGTTTGGTTGGTGAAACATTAGTGTCTCCAAATGTAGATGCAGATACGCACGATTTTACAGGGCAAGTTGAGTATGGAATAACATATTTTGTTGAGGTTGTAGATGATAATGGTTGTAGATATATACAACAGATAGATCCTTTACCAACACTAGACCCATTAACTGTAGACGCTTCATCTTCAGCAGCATCTTGTTCTGTGCCAGACGATGCAGATATAGATTATGTAATAGATGGTTTACCAAACGGATCTGATATTATCATTAGTTTAACAAATACAGATACAGGAGCAGTTATTAGTGGTCCTATAACAGAAACTAATGTTACATTTCCACATTCTGGAACTTTTACAGGCTTGCCTATAGGTAATTATCAAGTAATAGTAACAGAAGACACGGGTACAGCTAATTACTGTAATGCAAGTGCTTTGGTTTCAATAACAAATGATAATCCAACACCAGTTGTGGAGCGTAATACAAATGCAAACTGTTTAAATCCAAACGGACAGTTAGTGTTGCGTGGAGTTGGTGGGTCGCCAGTATATACTTTTGGAGTAGTGCCAACAGGAGATCCAGCACCAGCCTTAACAACAAATAATGTATACGATTTACCACCAGGAACATATGATGTTTATATACAAGATAGTAAAGGATGTACTTCTTTATTAACAGGTGTTGTAGTAGATATGGATCCAGCCTTGGCAGATCCAACAGTAGATGTAACTAACCAATGTGTTGCCGTAGCAAATTATACTATAGATGTTACTTCGCCTTTAACAACACCAGGTGGTCCAGAAACTACTTTTCAATATGATATTGGTAATGGTTTTCAAGATAGTCCTAACTTTACAGTGCCAAATGCAGGTTCATACACAGTAACTGTGCGTGATGGTAATGGTTGTACAAGTAGTACGATTGTAGAAGTTTTCGATTTCTTTTCAATCTCAGCAAGTGCTTCATCACAACCATCATGTAATAATGCAGATGGTATTGTAACAGTAGAAACCACTGGCGGTAGTGGTAGATTTAGGTATGAGTTAAATGACGGTACAACTACAGTAACTCACGAGCCTACAGATACAGATCCAGAAGTTTTTACAGGTTTAGCACCAGGTAGTTATAGTATTACTGTTACAGATTTGGACTCTAATACAGCTCCATTATGTTCTGATATTACTACGGTAGAAATTATTACAGTTAATACACCAATTATAAGTAATACTGTTGTAGAAAATGTGTCTTGTAATGGCGCTGATGATGGTAGTATAACTGTAGAGTTAGATCCTGCTTCTGCTACAGATGCACCATTTACATATAATATTTATGTAGGGGCAAGTACAACACCATTACAATCTATAGAAGATCCAACTTTTGAAAATTTAGCACCAGGTACTTATCAAGTTGAGGTAGTTTCGGATAGAGGTTGTGCAGTGAGGTCTTTAGATATTGTTGTAGATGAACCAACTGTTTTACAAGTAGCTGTAGATGCACCAGATTTTACTTGTAATCCTTCAGCAAATTCATTTAGTACAACAACCATTACTATTTATACAGATGATAATGGAGATGGTACAGGAACACCAACAGGTAATGGCTCATATAGCTATAGCTTAAATGATGGTACTCCTTTTTATGACGGTACTAATTTTCAGTCTTCAAACACTTTTGAAATTATTGATAGAGGTGTAGACCAAACTATTGATGTTATTGTAAGAGATGATAAAGGTTGTGAGACTATAGAAACTATTACAATATTAACGCCTACAGACCTAACATTTAATTTTAATTTGTTAAGTGGTATTACTTGTGATGCTACAGGTGCAGGTTCTGCTCCAGGACAGTTAGAAATAATAATAGATCAGGGTCCTGGTAATTATGAGGTGCAAGTTTTGCCCCTTGGTTCTCAACCAGCGCAATTATCTGGTGGTACAGATCGTGTAGTTTGGGATGTAACAGTTCCTGGAGATTATATTTTTGCGGTAAGGGATATAGATAGCGGTACGTGTTTATTTGTTACACCAACAACAACAGTTCCGGACTTTAATGTTATAGAAGCCGTAATAAGTGAAGTTAAACCAGTTTCTTGTTTTGGTGCTAGTGACGGTGAAATAGGTATAGTAGTTAACAACTACTCTGGCGCTTATAATTACGAAGTGTTTTTAGTAGATAATACAGGAGCAGAAGTAACTACAGGTGTTACGGGTTCTTTTGATACTACAGCACCAATAACAACACCAGAAATTATAACAGGTTTACCTGCGGGTAATTTAATTGTAAGAGTAGAGGCGTTACAAACTCCGTTTTGTGATACATCTAGTAATACAGCACCAGTAAGATCACCAGATAGGGCATTAACTACTATGGCAGAGCAGACTGCTTATGTTACTTGTGAGGTTCCTGGATTGGGAGAAATTACAGCAACAGCAGATGGTGGTTGGGGTACTTATGAATATCAATTAGAGAAAGAAACAGCAACAGCAGGTACATACACTGTTGAGGTTGCTTATGGGACTTCTCCAATTTTTAGTGACTTATCGGAGGGTAATTATAGAGTTAGTACAAGAGACGATGGTGGTTGTATTGTTTTTGATGATATAACACTTAGTTTACCAGTTGCAATAAACTCAGATATAGAAATAGTACAACCTTTACTTTGTCCTGGAGCAAATGATGGTGTAATTAGAGCATTTAATGTAACAGGTGGTGAAGATTTAGATGGTGACGGTGAAGAGTATTTATTTCAATTAAATAGATTAGATAGTTCTGGTACAATTACAAACACAAGTGGATTACAAGAGTCTGCTACGTTCCCTAACTTACCAGCAGGTTTTTATACCATTACGGTTTTTGATGGGTGGAGCTGTAGCTTTACAACACCACAAATATCAATAATAGATCCAGAACCAGTAGAGGCGGAGCTAGTGGAAATTACACCTCCTGGATGTGGAGATTTAGGAAGAATTGGTCTTAGTGTAACTAACCCAGTAGCCGGTATGGAGTATTTTTATAGAAGGTCAGGAACAACAGATGCTTTCGTTAGCTTTGGCGGTCCAGATGTGATATCAGTAGTTATTACTATTCCAGATATTGATGTAGATCCAGGACCATTCCAGTATGATGTTCAAAACGGAAACGGATGTCCAGAGCAACAATCTAATGAGGTTGGTTTGGATAAAGCACTTCCTTTGGTTGTAGCTTTAGATTTAGTTGATGCACAAATTAAGTGTCAAGGAGAAGCAACAGCAATTGTTAGATCAGAAGCATTTGGAGGAATAGGAAACTATAGGTATACTTTAGTTAATAACAATTTAGGAGGTGTGCCTACAGTACCAACCGCTGCAGATATAGTTAGTCCAGAACAAGAGTCTGGTGTATTTAGAAATTTATCACCAGGTACATATTATGTATATGCTACCAGTGGAGGTTGTTCTGCAATATCTGATATTATAGAGATAGAACCAAAAACACCTTTAGAGGTATTAGTAGCTGAGTCTAACCCAGTTAGTTGTACAGGAGATTTTGATGGTAGTATTAGAATTGAAGCTATAGGCGGAACAGGGGAAATTAAGTTTTCTATCTCAGATACTTTAAGTGAATTTTTTGTTGGTGATGAAAACCCTAACACAATTACTTTTGAAGATTTAGCACCAGGTACATACTCTGTTTTAATACAAGATTCTGTAGGTTGTAGTATACTAAGAGAAATTATTGTAGAGGAACCAGAAGTACTTGTTGTAGCAGATGTAGACACTACACCAGAGTTGTGTATTAACGCATCAGACGGTACAGCTACCTTGTCTATAGATGGTGGAACCCCTTTTGTAGACCCGGTAACTGGAGTTGAGTATTATGAAACAAGTGTAAACTCATCAGACCCAGCAGATTTTGTTAGAAATGACAACTTGTTTTTTGATAACCTAGCAGGAGGAGAAACGTATGTTGTGTTTATTAGAGATGCTAATTTGTGTGATACTAATGCTATTATAAATATAGATTACGGGGTAGATTTAAGTGCAACACCAATTATTGAATACGGTTGTAGTGGTATATTCCCTTTTAGTACAGTAACTATAGATATGGCAGATAGTAGTGTTATGTCAGATTTAATGTTTTCTTTGGATGTAGATGATATTGCTTTGGCAACGACACAAAATGTATTTGGAGATTTAGCACCTGATACCACGCATACAGTATATATATATCATAGTAATGGTTGTTCTACTTCAGTAGACTTTACTTTAGATGCTTATGATCCGTTAACTTTATCAGCAATTAAAACTGGTCCTAATGAGATAACAGCTTTAGCCCAAGGTGGGTACGGAGGATATACATATTTCTTTCAAGGAATTTCACAAGGAGACAACACAATATATCAGTTAAATGAAGACGAAACAGTAACTGTACGTGTAGAGGATGCTCAAGGTTGTGTAGTTGAGGTTAAGTTAGAATTTGAGTTTACTGGTAAAATAGAAATTCCTAATTTCTTTACACCAAATGGTGATAATGAAAATGATAGATGGGCACCTAAAAACAGAGAGTTTTTTCCAGACATAGAAATTATAATTTATGATAGGTATGGTAGAGTAGTAGCAAGGTTAGATGATGTTACTTCTTGGGATGGTACTTATGAAGGTAACGAGGTTCCTACTGGAGATTACTGGTATGTGGTTAATGCCAATGATAAAGAAAAACAACGTTATGTTGGTCACTTTACACTATATAGATAATTTTAAATTTAAAAGGCGCTATTAGCGCCTTTTTTAGTTAATAGAGTCAAAAGTATTGGGTAATTTTGTACTGTAATTTATTGCTGTTATGAATGAAGAAAGATTAAACACTGCCTCCCACGCTATAGGAGCTGTTTTAGGTGTAGTAGGTTTATTTGTGTTGCTCTATTTTAATACTAATAAAACAACATTTGCATTATTTAGTTTAGTAGTTTATGGAGCTTCTATAATAGTGCTTTACACAGCATCTACGTTGTATCATGCAGCAACAACCAAAGCTTTAAAAGAAAAATATAGAATATTAGACCATAGTAGTATTTATGTGCTAATAGCTGGCACATATACACCTGTGGCGTTAATAACATTAGAAAGTGGTAATGGTTGGCTTATTTTTTGGGTTGTATGGGGTATTGCGCTTTTAGGTATTATTTTAAAGCTTTTTTTTACTGGTAGGTTTGAGGCTATTTCTCTATTGCTTTACTTAGCAATGGGGTGGTTAATTGTTTTAGACTACAGTAGCTTAGTAGCAAGCGTAAGTCCGTTTGCATTAAATTTATTAATGTTAGGAGGAGCGTTTTATACTTTTGGTATTGTTTTTTATGCTATACATAAAATACCTTACAATCACTTTATTTGGCACTTGTTTGTGTTAGCAGGTAGTATTTCTCATTTTTTCTTTATTCTAACACTTTTATAAAGTTATTTTAAGATTTAATAATATCACTATAATCTTCAAAAAAAGCTTCAAACTTTTGCATATTTTCATTTAAAAAAACCATAGTTTCTTGCCATGTGTTTTTGTTGTGTATGCTAACATTTTCTTTAATTACATAAATTCTAGAAATCTCTTTTTTATTATCTAAGATATAAGAATCTTTAAAAATGGCACCGGGTAAAAAATCTGAAGTTAAAATAGACTTTAAAGAGGCTAGTTTTTCCCAAGTATCTATTTGTTTCTCTAAATCGTTATGTTCTAAATCTAAAGTAACCATTGCGTTTTTCTTATCAAAATAGAACTTAAAAGATAAATTTTTAATATCAGTGTTATATAAAGTCCATTTTCTTGGAAACGATTTTCCAAAAGAAATCCAGAATTCTTCACGCAATTTTTTAGATTCTTCTCTACTAAACATATCTTAAATAAAATAAGCAATGGCTATACCAAAAATAATAACTAATAACTTTCTTAAATTAAATTTGTGACCTTCGGAACTTTCAAATAAAATAACAGTAGAAATATGTAGTAATACCCCAATAACTAAAGCTGTTATTTGTATCTGGTATGTTTTTAGTATAGTTAAATTATTACTTAATAAACTACCTAAAGGAGTCATAAAAGCAAATAGGGTAATAAACAATATTGCTTGTGCTAATTTAATTTTAGAATTAAGTAAAAAAATACTTAAAATTATAGCAATAGGAATTTTATGTACAAGTATGCCATACACAAAATTATGATTGTGGTGGTGTCCTAATGGCATACCTTCTAATAAGGAATGTATAGATAAACTTATAAAAAGCATCCAAGGCAAATTAACGTTATCAATATTTAGGTGTACGTGACCGTGTTCTGCTCCTTTAGAAAAAAACTCTAAAAATATTTGTAGCAGTATACCTAACATAATAAAAACACCAACTTGTTTTGGGTGTCCGTGCTTGTATACCTCAGGAAAAAGTTCAAAAACAGTTATAGCCAATAAAAAAGCGCCACTAAAAGCTAGTAGTAATTTAAAAATTTCTTTATTTTTTGGTTTGGTAACGTAAACAAAAATAAAACTAAGTAATACCCCAAGAATAGGTAAAATATAAATCATATAAATACAATTTTGCAGACAAAATGCAATAAGGGGCAAAATTAATGTATTTTTGCGTATTCTTTAATATACCTATGGATAATTATAAAATGATAGCCAAAACCTTATTTGGTTTTGAAGAGATTTTAGCAAAAGAATTGCGCAACTTAGGCGCTTTAAATGTAAAAGAAGGCGTGCGTTGTGTCTTTTTTGAAGGAGATAAGGGTTTTATGTACAAAGCAAACTTATGCTTGCGTACAGCTATTAAAATTATAAAACCAGTAACTTCTTTTAAGGTTTATAATGAGCAAGATTTATATAGAAAAATGTACGCTATAGATTGGGGAGAGTTTTTAACAACTGATACCACTTTTGCTATAGATACAACTATAAAGTCTGATATGTTTACTCACTCTTTATATGTGTCTCAAAAAGTAAAAGATGCTATTGTAGATAAATTTAGAGATACAGAAGGCGAAAGACCAAATGTAGATGTTAAGTTCCCAGATGTACGTTTTAATATACATATTCAGAATGATACTTGTAATGTGGCATTAGATTCATCAGGAAGATCTTTGCACCAACGTGGTTACAGAACGGCAACCAATATAGCGCCAATAAATGAGGTTTTAGCAGCCGGTTGTTTGTTGTTAAGCGGTTGGGATGGTCAGTGTGACTTTATAGACCCTATGTGTGGTAGTGGTACTTTTTTAACTGAAGCTGCAATGATTGCCTGTAACATACCGGCAAATATTAATAGAAAAGAATTTGCTTTTGAAAAATGGTCGGATTTTGATGAAGATTTGTTTGAGAAGATTGTAGATAGTAGTTTAAACAAAACAAGAGATTTTCATTTTAAAATAAAAGGTTTTGATAAAGCACCTTCTGCTGTACGAAAAGCTCAAGACAACGTAGAAAATGCAAATTTAGATGATTATATAACTGTTGAGCGTAAAAACTTTTTTGATACAGAAAAAGAGATCAACGGTCATTTGCATATTGTGTTTAATCCGCCTTATGGTGAAAGACTAAATATAGAGATGGAAGAGTTTTATGCGAGCATAGGAGATACGCTAAAACAAAAATATCCAGGAACAGATGCTTGGTTTATAACATCTAACTTAGAAGCATTAAAACACGTAGGTTTACGTCCGTCTAGAAAAATAAAAGTGTTTAATAGTCACTTAGAATCTAGGCTTGTAAAATATGTTATGTATGAGGGCAGTAAAAAGGCTAAATTTAATAAAAGTGTAGATTAGTATTAATTAACTTTTATAAAGATATAAATACTAAAAAAGGTCAAAAACATATGTTTTTGACCTTTTTTATGTTAAAAATAACTTTTTATATTGTTTACTATTTTTTTAGAGATTTTCTAGGTTTGCTATCTTCTGTAGGTTTAGATTCTTCTTCGGTTTGCACAGGTTCCTTTTTCTTTTTAGCTCTTTTATATAATGGTATTAAGTAGCTAATACTGTAATTATATCCAGTTCCAAAATTACTCCCTTCTGTAGTTTTATTAAATCCTGGTATCCATATATTAGCAAAACCATCAGCTGTTTTATTACTTAATAAATACCCTAAACGTACACTAGCGCCTAAATATAAATTTTTAAATATCTCTACTTTAGTGCCTAAAACAAACTCTAACCAAGATGCATTTAAACCATCAAACTCAGATAAGTTTTCTGTACCAGGCAAAAAATCATCTTGCCAATACCTATTACTATCATAAATTTGATAACTGTTTACTTTTTGTTTAAATGTACTGTATGCGTATCTACCTCCAATGTAAATAGAGTTATTCATTCCATACCAATTATCGTATACATTTATATCTACACCTAGTTTTAAATAGCTACCTGTGGTGGTAAAATTAAAATTATCCTCATCTCTGGTGTTTTCTTCGTTACCAAGTTCTGCTGCAACATATAGGTTTTGAGACAGTCTATAATCTCCTGTAATTTCTAAACCCTTGTAATCTTCTCTGTAGAAATTTTGAGCAAGCCTATTTAAGTCAACCCCTAAACGTATACCGTAAGGTTGCTTATAAACAAGCGTATCTTTTTTGTTTAAATCAATTGTTTTACTCTGGGCAAAGCCGTTAAAAACAATACTAAAAAGGAAAATACTAGTGATAAATTTTAACATGTGTTACGGCTATGTTTTCTACTTTGGTTTCTACTACTTCTACATTTTTAATCCAATTATCTGCATCTGCAGTAAGTGTGCTTGTTAAATCATTGTAATGAATAACATATCCACAGGCTCTAGAAATATAGACTTCTTTAGTAGTGTAATTAAACGTTACAGTATCTGTGTTACCTGTTTCGTCTCCATCTTCATTATCAGCAGAGTTAGAGATTAAATTATAGGTTGTAGAGGTTTCATTTATACGCAAAGGAATACTAATGGTTTTTAAATCGGTCCTGTCTACAACTGTGTCTACAGTGGTATCTTTACCTTCACCAACAACTCTAAGTTTAGCTACTGCTTTTTCAGTTTCTTCCTCTGCTTCAAAATCATAAAAATTTATAATTAATAAAGCAGTGTCACCGTCTACACAAATATCATCTTTTTCACAAGATGTAAAGCCTGTAAACAAAATAATTGCGGCTAATATTCCTATTTTTTTCATCAATATATAGTTTGATTTCTTTTTAATTTGGAACAATTATTATGCCCTCTTTTTTAAAAGTACAACATTTTCTACGTGATGCGTTTGCGGAAACATATCTACGGCCTGTAATCTAGTAATCTCATACATATCATTCATTAATTCTAAATCTCTTGCTTGCGTAGCACTGTTGCAACTTACGTAAACCACTTTATTAGGGGCAATAGCTAAAATTTGTTCAACTACATCTTTGTGCATACCTTCTCTTGGTGGATCTGTAATAATTACGTCTGGTGTACCGTTTTGAGAAATAAACTCAGGATTAAAAATCTTTTTCATATCACCAGCATAAAAAACAGTATTATCTATTTTATTATGCTTAGCATTGGCTTTAGCATCTTCTATAGCTTCTGGTACAGCCTCTATACCAACTACTTTTTTTGCTTTTTTAGATACAAACTGAGCAATAGTTCCTGTACCTGTATATAAGTCATATACTAGTTCATCACCGCTAAGTTCTGCAAAATCTCTAGTAATTTTATACAACTCATATGCTTGTTCTGAGTTAGTTTGATAAAAAGACTTTGGATTTATTTTAAATTGAAGACCTTCCATTTCTTCAAAAATATGATCTCTACCAGCAAAACAGACAATGTCTTGATCGTAAATAGTATCGTTATGTTTTTGGTTAATTACATACAATAAGGCAGTAATTTCTGGAAACGTAGTAGCCAAGTGGTTTAAAAGTGCTTCTCTGTTTTCTTTATGATCATCAAAAAACTGAATAAGTACCATAATTTCTCCTGTAGAAGAAGTACGTATCATTAACGTACGTAACTCACCTGTATGGTGTCTAGGGTTAAAAAATGTCATATTAGTTTTTGTAGCAAACTCTTTAGTTTCTAACCTAATTGCGTTAGATGGGTCTGCTTGTAAATGACACTTTTTAATGTCTAAAATTTTATCCCACATACCAGGAATATGAAATCCTAGGGCATTACGGTCTTCAATTTCTTTGTCTGATTTTACTTCGTCTAAAGTTAACCACCTACTATCAGAAAAAGAAAACTCCATTTTATTGCGATAAAAATATTGTTTCTCAGATCCTAAAATAGGAGTAATGGTAGGCAATTGTAAGTGTCCAATTCTTGTTAAATTGTTTTCTACCTCTTTTTGTTTGTAAAACAATTGGTGCTCATAACCCATATGTTGCCACTTGCAACCACCACAAACGCCAAAATGTTCGCATTGTGGTTCTGTTCTTTTATCAGATAAAGTATGGTAATTTATGGCAGTACCTTCAAAATATGCCTTTCTTTTTTTTGTGGTTTGTACATCTACAACATCACCAGGAACGGCGTTGTTTAAAAAAATAACACGTCCGTCAGGAGCTTTTCCTATAGTTTTTCCTTTTGCACCAGCATCTACTACTTCTACATTCTCAAAAACTACTCTTTTTGTTTTTCTTCGCATAGCGCAAAAATAGTAGAATTATTTGTTATCTAAATACTTGCTTATTATTAATTATGAATAAAATTACAGCTAAATTTAATTTATTAGTTTCAATATTATTTTGACGAATTATAAATTAAAGACTAATTAATTATTAATGTCTTAATTTTTTTATGCCCCGTTAGCAATTTGTAATTTGCAGCACATTAAAAAATAAGGTTGATTTCTCTCCTTAAAGCAGGAATCGTTTAAGTTTTATATTTAAAAGAATTAGATTATGTCAATTATTCAAGGATCGGCATCTGCAGACGCAATTGCATTAGAAGAAAAGCACGGAGCACACAACTACCACCCATTACCTGTTGTATTAAACAAAGGAGAAGGTGTGTATGTATGGGATGTAGAAGGTAAAAGATACTACGATTTTTTATCTGCTTATTCTGCAGTAAATCAAGGTCATTGTCACCCAAAAATAGTTGGTGCAATGGTAAACCAAGCACAAACATTAACACTTACATCTAGAGCATTTTATAATGATATGTTAGGTAAATTTGAAAAATTTGCCACAGAAACATTCAACTATGATAAGTTATTGCCAATGAATACTGGTGCAGAAGCAGTAGAAACGGCACTTAAAATATGTAGAAAATGGGCTTATGAAGTTAAAGGGATACCTGAAAATGAAGCGGAAATTATAGTTTGTGAAAATAACTTTCATGGACGTACTACTACAATAATATCATTTTCTAATGATCCTGTTGCTCGTAAAAACTTTGGACCATACACAGATGGTTTTATAAAAATTGAGTACGATAATTTAGCAGCATTACAAACAGCATTAGAGGGTAATAAAAATGTTGCAGGATTTTTAGTAGAGCCTATACAAGGAGAAGCTGGCGTTTACGTTCCTAGTGAAGGCTATTTATCAGCAGCTAAAGAATTGTGTAAAAAACACAATGTATTGTTTATTGCAGACGAAGTACAAACTGGTATTGCACGTACAGGCCGTTTATTAGCTACTTGTGGTAATTGTACTTGTGCAGATAAAAATTGTTCTGGAACTCCAGAGGTTAAAGCAGATATTTTAATTTTAGGTAAAGCATTGTCAGGAGGGTCATACCCAGTTTCTGGTGTTTTAGCTAATGATGATATTATGAATGTTATTACTCCTGGTAACCACGGTAGTACATTTGGGGGTAACCCTGTAGCAGCTGCAATTGGTATTGCTGCTTTAGAGGTTGTTAGAGATGAAAAATTAGCAGAAAACGCTCAGGTTCTTGGTGAGTTGTTTAGAGAAGAATTAGGTAAGTTTATAGAAACTAGCGATTTAGTTACGTTAGTAAGAGGTAAAGGTTTATTAAATGCTATTATAATTAACGATACAGAAGATAGTTCTACTGCTTGGGATATTTGTATGGCATTAAAAGAAAACGGTTTACTAGCTAAACCAACACACGGTAACATTATTAGATTTGCGCCACCATTGGTAATGACTAAAGAACAGTTGTTAGAGTGTGTTGCTATTATTACAAAAACTTTAAGTGAGTTTAAAAAGTAATAGTTACTTCTAAAAAAAAATAATAAAATTAAAGCACGGCTTTTTCTGTGATGGTTAACGTCATAGAGGCCGTGCTTAATTTTGCATTTACACCAATAGGAAATGTAAAATTTGCAGGTATATGCCCAAAAGACATTCCGTATACCGTAGGTATATTTAAAGGTTGTAACCTATCTATAATAACTTCTTTTAGCTTAAATGTTTTTGTTTTATTTGTTGTTTCACAGCCCGCAAAAACACCTAATACTAAGCCAGCAGCATTTTTAAAAGTTTTACCTTCTATTAGTTGTGTCAACATACGGTCTATACGGTAAGGAGACTCTTCTACATCTTCAATACATACAATTTTATTTGTAAAATCTATTTCATGCGGTGTGCCAATTAAAGCGTTAATTAATGTTAAGCTTCCGCCAACCAAAATACCCTTAGCATTACCGGGTGTAATAACATATCTATTATACTCTGTATCTTGTTTTTGTTCTTCCGTTAAGTCAGAATTATGAATAACAACATTCTTTTTAGGATTAATTACTAGTTGCTCTAGCATAGAAATTCCGTACTCGTTATCTAACGTAGTGCCAACAGGGCCGTGAAAACCAACCAAGCCAGTTTCTTTATAAAATCCGTTTAGTAAGGTTGTGATATCACTAAAACCAATAAAAACTTTAGGGTTGTTTTTAATGATGTCATAATTTATCATTTGCATAATACGTGTACAGCCATAACCACCACGTGCACATAAAATACCATCTACATTTGGGTTGGCAAACATTTCGTTTAAGTCTGCAGCTCTTTCTGTATCAGTATTACTAAAATAACCATAATTGCCAATAATACGGTCTGTGTGGTAGGGTATAAAACCCATTTTGCGTAGTGTAGTTTTGGCGTGTTCTAGTCCGTCTGAAGAAATAGCATAACCAGGAGCAACCAAACCAATAGTGTCTCCTCTTTTTAAATTTTTACCTTTTAATATGTGATTTTTAGTAGTGTTAAAATCACTGTTAATTATAGTAATTGGCAACATACTAGCTGCAGCCGTACTAAGGGTAGATGTAATAAATTTTCTTCGTTTAAGCATAGTAATAAATTGTATTTCTACTACTAATATACTCTTTTATGGTTTTACATCAGAACCATTGCCTTTTGATCTTTTTAACTGTCTATTAATTTTTTTTATGGCAGACTCAATAGATTTTTCTGGTTCTATAATATTGTATTCTCCCCAAAAGTTAGGATCTGAAAAACCTACAGCTTCATCACCTAAAATTATAGACATTTTAACTTTATCTTTTCCTTTAGGTAAAACATTGTTTGTATTTTTTTTCCAATCTGTAACTGCCATTTCACAGCTCATACTATAAACAGAGTTAAATAAACGACTATCCCAATCAATTTTAAATTCTAAAATAGCGCTACTGTAGCCGTAGTACCATTTGTTGTTTTTTTCTCTGTAGTCTACACGGTAAGCAACATCTGTTGGCCAAACTTTAGCTTTGTTTGGTTTTTTACGTACAAATAATTTAGCAGCTTTTTGTTTATCTGTAATGTTTAAAGAGTAAATAGCACTGGTAAGTATCTTTTTTTCTGCATCTATGTAAAGTTTTCCTTTATAAAGTGGGTCACTAGTTTTATCATTTTGTTTAAAACTAATAACATATACTAGTCGGTTATTAATGCGCGTAGAGTGGTCAAAAGCAAACTCGTAATATTTTAATGCATCTAGACCAAATATATATTGCGGATACTTCATTACATCTACATACAATGCATTAAAAGGTCCGCCTTGTAATTTTAAAGCAAGTGTATCCATTTTAGAGTAATTGGTGCTCTTTCTTGTTTTATAAAGCTCAACCGCATCTTTACGAGAATTAGAATAAGGAGCTTTGTAAATATTAACTACAGCTTCAGACAGTGATATGTTTTTTCTTCTTTTTTTTATGCTTTCTCTATAAAAGGCAGTCATTAAAGTAGGATCTTCAAAATAATTTTCACCTCTTTTTTTAAGTGTTTCCAAAACTAAAGTTCTAGGATCTTTTGGTGCAGATATATTTATTTCAGTTAAAGCAGTCACTGTAATGTCTAAATATATTTTATTGTTTCCAGATGTTTTTAAATCTTTAATAGCTATGGTTTTAGTTTTATAGCCTAAAAATGAGATAACCAATTGCTTTGTAGAATTCTCTTTTGGTATTTTTAATGAAAACTTACCTTCTGCGTTACTAATACTACTTATGTTAGAGTTTGCAACAGATAAAGTTGCAAAAACAAGTGGTTTTTTAGAGTCACTATCTAATATTTCTCCTTTAAACAAATTAAAATCTTGGGCACTAACATTCATCACCCCTAAAAAAAACAGCATAAAACTGAAAAGAAAATGGTGTAAGACCGACAATTTTACGGGTTTAGTTTGTAAGAGTATCATAGAAAAATGGTTTTTAGTTTGTTAATTACTGAGAATCACAGCCTTTTAAAGATACGTTTTTTTAACATATATTAAGGTTTTTTTAGCAATGATTTATAATAATCTAAGTCTAAAAACAACAAGAAACTTACAAATGAATGCTTAGTTTTATCGTTTTTTTAAACACAGTTTTTATTTAGAATAGATTGGTAAAGAGTTTTATCTTTGCCTTTATATAATCGTATTTATGAAAGTTAGCAATATTCCGTACCACAAAACAGGTTACTTCTCTAGTTTAATGTGCGATTATTTAGAAGAGAAGAAAGAGTTACAACCTTTTTATAATAGATTTCCTAATCTAGAAAATTTTAAACTTCAGATTGAAGAAAAGGCCAAAAACTTTCCAGTAGATAACAGGCTAGTACTAGCCAATGCTTTAGTAAACCAGTATGCAAACATTAATGCATCAGAAAAAACTAAAACAAATATATCTCTATTACAAGAGCAAAATACGTTTACGGTAGTAACTGGTCATCAGCTAAATTTATTTACTGGGCCTTTATATTTTTTATATAAAATTATATCTACCATTAATTTAACCGAAGAGTTAAAAAGGACGTATCCAGAG
Organism: Cellulophaga sp. 3_MG-2023; assembly: GCF_030546975.1. Classification (NCBI taxonomy): domain Bacteria; kingdom Pseudomonadati; phylum Bacteroidota; class Flavobacteriia; order Flavobacteriales; family Flavobacteriaceae; genus Cellulophaga; species Cellulophaga sp. 3_MG-2023. Next base: position 140,841 of record NZ_JAUOPS010000005.1, on the reverse strand, counting down.
AAAAATTTTGTTCCTATTTATTGGATGGCTACCGAGGATCATGATTTTGATGAGATTAACTATTTTAATTTTAAAGGGAAAAAGTTACAGTGGAATAAAAATGCATCTGGCGGAGTAGGGAGGTTAAAAACAGATGGTTTAGACCAAGTTTTTAATGCTTTTTCTAGTGATATTGGAGGAGGTAAAACAGCAGAAGAATTAAAATCTTTATTCACCAAAGCTTATTTAGAGCACTCTAACTTAACAGAGGCTACAAGATATTTAGCTAATGAGCTTTTTAGTAGCTACGGTTTGGTTATTGTAGATGGAGATGATAAGGAGTTGAAGAAATTACAAATTCCGTATGTTAAAGAAGATCTATTAAACCATACAGGATTTTCTAAAGTTGAAGAAACAATTACAAAGCTTAGTGCAGTTTCTGAGAGTTACAAAATACAAGTAAATCCAAGAGAAATTAATTATTTTTATTTGGTTGATGGTGTAAGAGAAAGAATTATTAAAAAAGATGATTTGTATCTTATTAACAATACAGAAACAACATTTACAGAAGAGGCTATTTTAAAAGAGCTAAATGAGTTTCCTGAGCGTTTTTCTCCTAATGTTGTTGGTAGGCCATTGTATCAAGAAATTATATTGCCAAACCTTTGTTACATAGGTGGCGGCGGAGAATTAGCTTATTGGTTAGAGTTGAAAACATATTTTGAGAGTCAGAATGTTACTTTTCCTATGTTATTGCTTCGTAATTCTGCTTTATTAATAACAAAGAAGCAATCAGAAAAACTAGAAAAATTAAATGTAAGTATTGAAGACTTATTTTTAAAGCAAAATAGTTTAGTCAATAAAAAAATAAGAGAAATATCTAATGTAGATATAGATTTTGCTCCTCAAAAAAAGCATTTAGAAGAGCAATTTAAAAATTTGTATACATTAGCAGAGCAAACAGATAAAACTTTTTTAGGGGCAGTAAAAGCTCAAGAAATAAAACAAAAAAAAGGATTACAAGCATTAGAAGACAGATTAATGCAAGCACAAAAGCGAAAGTTAAAAGACCACGTTATTCGCTTAACAGATATTCAAAACCAATTATTTCCAAATAAATCCTTACAAGAAAGAAGTCATAATTTCTCTGAGCCTTATTTGGAGTTTGGACCTAATTTAATAACACAACTAGTAGCACAATTAAAGCCATTAGATGGTAACTTTTTAATATTAGAATTATAAAATAAATGCATAAGATAGATTTAGGTTTGGTAGAAATGACAATGGATGTAATGAAATATGCCATTGACAGAATATCTGCAACCGAAAGGGAAATAGGAAAACCAGTTAATGCTGATGAGTTAAAAAAAATGGTTGGCGAAACCATTACTAGTACAGGAATTGGTGGCGAAAATGCATTTAATTTATGGAAAAAACATTTGGCAAATGCAAATGTGCAAATAGACCATCCTAGACATTTAGCATTTGTACCTGCATCACCAACAAGAGCATCTATAATGTTTGATTTGGTTACTTCTGCATCTAGTATACACGGAGCTTATTGGATGGAAGGCGCAGGTGGTATTTTTTGTGAAAATGAAGCAATGAAATGGATTGTTTCTTTAACTGGTCTGCCAGAAGGTGCTTTTGGTGTTTTTACAAGTGGTGGTACGGCAGCAAATTTATCTGCATTAGTTACAGCAAGAGAACATTTTAGAGAAAAAGAAGAAAACAGAGGTAAAAAAGGTTTAATAATAGCATCAATTGGCGCGCACTCATCTGTAAAGGCAATGGCCAAAGTTATAGATGTAGATATACTTTTAGTAGATTCAGAAGAAAGTTTGCATCAATCAGAATTAGAAGAAACAATTGCAAATTTATCTACAGAAGAGCGTAACAGGCTTTTTGCAGTAGTAGCAACAGGTGGTACAACAAATGCTGGTATTATAGATGATTTAAGTGGTATAGCAACAGTTTGTAAGCAAGAAAATTTATGGTTTCACGTAGATGCTGCTTATGGTGGTGGAGCCTTGGTTGCAGATTCTGTTAGGCACTTGTTTAATGGTATAGAGCAAGCAGATAGTATAACTATAGATCCGCACAAATGGATGTTTTCTCCGTATGATTGTGGAGCTGTGCTTTATAAAAATATGCAGTTAGCTAAAAATGCGCATTCACAACAAGGATCCTACCTAGATATTTTTAAAGATGAAGGTGCTCACGGATTTAATCCAACAGATTATCAAATACAGTTAACACGTAGAGTAAGAGGGCTTCCTTTATGGTTTTCATTAGCAATGCACGGTACAGATAGGTATAAAGAAGCTGTAGAACGCGGATTAGAACTTGCCCAAATAGCAGGTAAAATGATAGAAGAACACCCAGATTTAGAATTGGTTAGAGAACCAAGTTTATCTTGTGTCTTGTACAGAAGAAAAGGATGGAAACCAGAAGATTATACGCATTGGACTTATGAGAATCATAAAAAAGGATTTGCTTTGGTAACACCAACAAAATACAAATTAGGAGATACTTTTGAGACTGTTTCTAGATTCTGTTTTATAAACCCTGATACTACAGAAAAAGACATAGAAATGATATTAGAAACTATGGTTTAAATTTTCAATAGTTTCGTTTAACTTTTTTATAATTAAATATTACTTTTGCGCATGCAACATGACAAGGTATTAATATTAGACTTCGGATCGCAGTACACACAACTTATTGCGCGTAGAGTTAGAGAGCTTAACATCTATTCCGAGATTCACCCATTCAACAAAATTCCAACAAACTTAAAAGAGTACAAGGCGGTTATCTTATCTGGTAGTCCAATGTCTGTACGTTCAGATGATGCTTTTCATCCAGACTTAAAAGGTATTAGAGGAGAAAAACCAATGCTAGCTGTATGCTATGGCGCACAGTATTTGGCACACTTTTCTGGTGGCGAAGTAGCCCCTTCTAATACAAGAGAGTACGGTAGAGCAAACCTAAGTTTTGTAAAAGAAGAAGAAACTTTTCTTAAAAATATAGAAGTAGGTAGTCAAGTTTGGATGAGTCATAGTGATACTATAAAGTCATTACCAATAAACGGAACTTTGCTAGCAAGTACACATGATGTACAAAATGCAGCTTATAAAATAGAAGGTGAAAATACGTATGCAATACAATTTCACCCAGAAGTTTACCATTCTACAGACGGAAAACAATTATTAGAAAACTTTTTAGTAGATATAGCAAGTGTAAATCCAGATTGGACACCAAATGCTTTTGTTGAAGAAACAGTAGAAGCACTACAACAAAAAATTGGAAACGATAAGGTTGTTTTAGGTTTGTCTGGAGGTGTAGACTCTTCTGTAGCAGCAATGTTATTGCACAAAGCTATTGGAGAAAACCTGTACTGTATATTTGTAAACAATGGTTTATTACGTAAAAACGAATTTACAGATGTATTAGAGCAGTACAAAGGTATGGGCTTAAATGTTAAAGGAGTAGATGCTTCGGCACGCTTTTTGGATGCTTTAGCTGGGTTAAGTGACCCAGAACAAAAGCGTAAAGCTATTGGTCGTGTATTTATAGAGGTTTTTGATGATGAGGCACACCAAATACAAGGTGTTAGTTGGTTGGCACAAGGAACAATTTATCCAGATGTTATAGAAAGTGTTTCTGCAACTGGTGGTCCTAGCGCAACAATTAAAAGTCACCATAATGTAGGAGGCTTGCCAGATTTTATGAAACTTAAAATAGTAGAGCCATTAAAAGCTTTGTTTAAAGATGAAGTAAGGAGAGTAGGAGCATCTATGGGAATGGAAAAAGACCTTTTAGGGCGTCATCCTTTTCCAGGACCTGGACTTGCAATTCGTATTTTAGGTGATATTACTCCAGAAAAAGTAGCTATATTACAAGAGGTAGATGCTGTTTTTATTGGAGAACTTAAAAAAAGTGGCTTATATGACAAGGTTTGGCAGGCCGGAGCCATACTTTTACCCGTAAATAGTGTAGGAGTTATGGGAGATGAGCGTACATATGAAAAATGTGTAGCTTTGCGTGCTGTAGAAAGTACAGATGGTATGACCGCAGATTGGGTTAATTTGCCATATGAGTTTTTACAAAAAGTGTCTAATAATATAATAAATAAAGTAAAAGGTGTAAATAGAGTAGTTTATGATATTAGCTCTAAGCCACCTGCAACTATAGAATGGGAATAATTATGAATAGTAAATTTTTTAAAACAGTTCTTTCTTTTTTGTTTATTCTTTTGGTTACAGCCAACTCTTATGCACAAAAGTATAAGACACACCCTGTAAAAAGAGGAGAATCTTTAGAGAGTATATCTAAAACGTATAATGTATCTATTGATGATATTTTAGTTTATAATAAAGAGATTAAAAAAGGACAAAAACTGACTCCTAATACTATATTAATTGTTCCGTTAGATAAAAAAATGGCAGCTGTAACAGCTTCTTTATCTGGAGATAAACCAGTTGTAGAGGTAAAAAAGACAGTGCAAGAAGAACCAATTCGTTTTATAGAACATAAAGCTAAAAAACGAGAAACCTTGTATAGCCTTGCAAAACAGTACAATGTTACAGAAGATGATATAAAACGATACAATAAACAATTGTATGCAGAGCAGTTAAAAAAAGGAACTGTTTTAAAAATTCCTGTTTATAAAAAAGAGGTTGTAGATACTTCTGTATCTACAACAACTAATACTGTTTCTGAGGTTTATGAAGATACTCCGTATAAGTTTACAGATTATAAGGTTAAAAAAAGAGAAACACTTTATGGTATCTCTAAGCAATTTAAACTTACTCAAGAACAAGTTAAAAAGTACAATACTAGTTTGTATGCTGGAGATGTAAAAAAAGGAATGGTGTTAAAGATTCCTCACTTTAAAAAGGTAGAAGTTAAAGAGGTTGTTTTAAAATCTTACGTTGTAAAAGCAAAAGAAACACGTTGGAGCATAGCAAACAAGTACGGTATTACCGTAGATAGTTTGTTGTTGTTAAATCCAGAATTGCCAAAATCATCTAGCTATTTAGCAGTAGGACAAGAATTAAAAATACCAGAAAAAAATATTTTAGTTAGAGATAGCATTGCTAAAACAGGAGCGCAAGAAGTACCTGCTTTTGTAACGTATACAGTACCTCCAAAAATGACTTTTTATAGGTTAGAAAAAGCGTATGGCGTTACTGAAGAAAAAATAAAAGAAGTAAACCCATTGGTTAAGGAAAAGGGTCTTCAGGAAGGAATGAAGATAAAAATTCCAACACTTAATGGTCAGGTTTCAGTAGATAGTCAGGCGGTAAACTCAGAGAATTTTATTTTTTACGTAGTGCGTCAAGGTCAAGGAGAAATGGCTTTAGAAAGAGAGTTAGGAGTTTCTTACAGTGAGTTAACAACATTTAATCCATCATTAAAAGATGGTATTAAGTCTGGTATGGTTTTAAAGTTGCCAAAAACTAGAAGTAGTAACTTTACGGTAAAGAACTCGTTAATACTACCAAAAATTAATTTGGCAGATAGTGTAAATGTTGCTATTAGACCAAAAGTAATGGTTTTATTGCCATTTAGGTTAGATTTAATTGATGTAAACAATTCTTCTTCAGCTAAAAAAAATATAGAAAAAAGAACAGATACTAATATTAGTTTAAGTCTATACTCTGGTATGCAACTGGCTTTAGAAACAATGAAGAAGAAAGGTGTTTCTATAGATGTTAGTGCATTTGATACTCAGTCTACCAGTAGTGTAGATAAAGTAAAAGAGATTCTAGAAAATGAAAATGTATCAGATTACAATGCAGTCATTGGACCTCTAGATCCTAAGTCTATACAAGAAGTTGCTAAAAAAACTTCAGGATTACATATTCCTGTTATATCTCCAAATTTAACAGAACAGGAAATAGGTTTTGGTAACACTTTTTATTCTTTACCATCAGATGAAGCATTAAGAACAAAAGTACTAGATTATGTCTCTAGCATTTACACAAATCAAAACATTATAATTATTGCAGATTCTAAGCACAAAGCAGAATCTGATGCAATAACGGCAAGATTTCCAAAAGCTAAAAAAGTTAGTTTGATTAAAGATTTAACTATAAATATTAATAAATTAAAGTATTTATTGGTTAGAAATGCAGATAACTTTGTTTTTGTAGAGACTAGTAATTTGGCTTTATCTAAGCATGCTACTTCTGTTGTAAACTCTTTAAATACAAAACAGAATAAAATTAGAATGTTTACAACAAACCTAAACAAAGCTTTTGATAGAAATAAAGTAGATAATATGCTTTTGTCTAATTTAAACTTTACTTATCCATCAGTTAATAAGGAAATTAAAGATGATGAGTTTAATAAAAATTATAGATCTAAATTTGGGACTAATCCAAACAAATACGCTGCAAGAGGTTTTGATATTATGTATGATGTTTTGCTAAAGCTAGCTTATAAAAACGACTTATTTGAAGTTTCTAAAATTGTTGGAGAAACAGAGTATGTTTCAAACAAGTTTAATTACGTAAATAAGAAAAATGCAGGCTTTACAAATACAGCTGTATATGTTATGCAATATAATGATATGAAGATTGAAGAAGTAGAACCTAAAAAATAAAGGTATGCTTTTCTTTAAAAAAATAGTTTTTTTAATAATTGTGTTTACATTTTTTAATGTTTCAGCTCAAAATCAAGAAACTATTATATGGAAACCAGGAGTAAAGTTATCTTGGTCTAATTTTAAGGGTAAAGCACCAGTAGGTAACAGAGCAGCAGCAATGACGGCTAGTGGGGTAAACTACAAATACACGACATACTTTGATAAAAAAAATGGCAATAAATTCACTTATGAAGTTATTGCCATTTTTTATCCCAGAAAATCTTGGTATAGACCTAAAATATGTACGGATATTACATTAAGTCATGAGCAAATACATTTTGATATTGCAGAGCTTTATGCACGTAAAATGAGAGAAAAGTTAAGTAAAGTAGTGCCTTCATCTAATACATACAAGCAAGCAAGGGCTATTTATACTTCTGTAAACAAAGAGTTAGAGGCCTATCAAGATTTGTACGATAAAGAAACAAATTATTCCAGAGACCTAGAAAAACAACTCTTTTGGCAAGAAAAAGTGAAGAAAGAGCTTCAGTTGAAGTAGTTAATAAAGTAAAAAAGCGACACAAAGTGTCGCTTTTTTTATATGAGTTATAGTTATTTAATCTATTCTTTAATTAATGTAATAACTAATGTTCCTTTAGTATCTAAATCTACACCACCAGTAGTTACAATTCTATTAACCTCAGTTTGTAAAACTAAGTTTTTATTAGTTAAGCTAATTACTTTGTAAGTTCCGTTTACAGTGTCATTAGCATCAAGTTGTAATGTATCATCATCAAATGACCAATCTCCAGAACTCAGTGGGCTCTCAGATGTTATGGTTTCTGTATAATCAGTTCCTAAAAAAGAAAAATTAATCAATGTAGTATATTCACCAGTACTTACAATTTTATTAGGTTCTTCTGTAAAAGTAACATTAGAGTTTTCATTAGTAGATTTTGCTGTATACTCTAACGGATAGGTTTGATTGTTAACTACTGTACTTGCAGTACCGTTATCTATTGTTGCGCTAACTAATACCCAAGTACCAAGTAGAGAAGATTTTACATCAACTTCATCTTTAATTAATGGGTTTGTTCCTGCGTTTAATTCATCAATGTTACTAAAACCATCTGCATCACAGTCTAAGTTGTTCCAAATATCACTAGTATCAACTGTTTGGCTATCTAGTAAAAATGAACAATTACTTAAAGGGTCTGTACTATTGGTTAATTCTGTGCCATCAATTACACCATCACCGTCTGTATCTACTATTAAAGGATTTGTTTTATTTTCTTTTTCGTCACCATCATTTAAACCATCATTATCAGAGTCAGGATTTAATGGGTTAGTATTGTCCTTTTTTTCATCGCCATCGTTAACACCATCCTCATCAGTATCTGATACTAAAGGATTTGTTTTGTCTGTTTTTTCAATTCCATCATCAACACCATCGTTATCTGTATCTGGTTTCTCAGGGTCAGTTCCATCTTTTTTTTCATCTTCATCAGTTACACCATCATTGTCAGTGTCTAAGGTTGCAGAATCTTCGGTATTTTTAACTATGTCGTATAATTGCTCACTATCATTATTATTGCAGGCAGAAAGCATCAGTAGAAATATGTATAAAGCAATTACTTTTTTCATAGTTTTGTGGCGTTAAAGTTGATTTGTTATTTTAAATAAATGTAAAATATTGTTATTGATTTATTTACGACTCAAAATTGCTTTTAGATCATTACATTTATGTTAAAAAACGATAATAAAAAACTAATAGAGTTAGCACATTACAGAATGCCATTTGGAAAATACAAAGGTTGGTATTTAGTGCACTTACCAGAGCGGTATTTAATATGGTTTAATCAAAAGGGTTTTCCTGAGGGTAAACTAGGTGTTTTGTTAAAATCTATGTTAGAAATTAAAATAAACGGATTAGAAGATATCATTCTAAAAATTCAGAAAGATTTTCCTAAAGAATAGACCGCTTTTGTAATAGCAATTTGCTATTTTTGCTTGCGTTAAGAAAACAACCTAACGCTACATGGCAAACACTAAGTACATATTTGTAACCGGAGGGGTTACATCTTCTCTAGGAAAAGGAATTATAGCTGCATCTTTAGCTAAATTATTACAAGCTAGAGGATATAGAACTACTATTCAAAAATTGGATCCATACATAAATGTAGATCCAGGAACATTAAACCCTTATGAACACGGTGAATGTTACGTTACTGACGATGGTGCAGAAACGGATTTAGACCTTGGGCATTACGAGCGTTTTTTAAATGTTAGAACTTCACAGGCAAACAATGTTACAACTGGTAGAATTTACCAAAGTGTAATAGAAAAGGAGCGTAGAGGAGAGTTTTTAGGGAAAACAGTACAGGTTGTACCTCATATTACCAACGAAATTAAAGAACGTATTCAAATACTTGGAAAAAGTGGTGATTACGATATTGTAATTACAGAAATTGGTGGTACTGTTGGTGATATAGAATCTTTGCCTTATATAGAATCTGTTAGACAATTATTATGGGAGCTAGGTGATAATAATGGTATTGTTATACATTTAACCTTAGTACCATATTTATCTGCTGCTGGGGAGTTAAAAACAAAACCAACACAACACTCTGTAAAAACATTAATGGAAAGTGGTATTAAGGCAGATATTCTTGTATGTAGAACAGAGCACGAAATTTCTGATGAAATAAAACATAAACTTGCTTTATTTTGTAATGTTAAAAGAGAAGCGGTTATACAATCTATAGATGCATCTACTATTTACGATGTACCTTTATTAATGCAAGAAGAAGGCTTAGATACTGTTGTTTTAGAACGATTAGCTTTGTCAGACACAGAAAAACCAGATTTAACTACCTGGAACCAGTTTTTAAAGCGTCATAAAAATCCAAAAAATCAAGTTACTATTGGTCTTATTGGTAAGTATGTAGAGTTACAAGATTCTTATAAATCTATTTTAGAAGCATTCATACACGCTGGTGCAGAAAATGAGGTAAAAGTAGTAGTTAAGTCTATACATTCTGAACATATTTTAGGTAAAAATATGTCTGAAGAGTTAAAAGGTTTAGATGGTATTTTAGTAGCACCTGGTTTTGGAGAAAGAGGTATAGAAGGTAAAATAGAAGCTGTACAGTTCGCAAGAGAAAATAAAATTCCGTTTTTAGGTATTTGTTTAGGTATGCAAATGGCAGTTATAGAATTTTCTAGAAACGTTTTAGGTTTAGCAGATGCTAACTCTAAAGAAATGGATGAGGATACTCCTAATCCTGTTATTAACTTAATGGAAGAACAAAAAACCGTAGTAAACAAAGGAGGTACTATGCGTTTAGGTACTTGGGCTTGCCATTTAGAAGATAATAGCTTAGTTAAAGAAGTTTACAGTGGTAAAGCAGATATATCTGAACGTCATAGACATAGATACGAGTTTAATAACAAGTACAAAGAACAAATTACAGCTGCAGGTTTACAGGCATCTGGTATTAATAAAGATACAGGTTTGGTAGAGATTGTAGAATTGCCAAAAGAAGTACATCCTTGGTTTATAGGTGTACAGTATCATCCAGAGTACAAGAGTACAGTTGCAAATCCGCACCCATTATTTGTAGGTTTTGTTAAAGCTGCATTAGAACACAAAAAGCAATAAAAGAGTGCCACTTTGGCATAAAGTGTACATTTGGACATATATTTGCAAACTGTAATTTATTATTAACAATATAGATTTATTAGTTTTTACTATAAAATCTTTGACATATTAGAATGGAAGAAAAGAAATTTGATGTAAAAACCCTTATTGGTTTTTTACTAATTTTTGGATTGTTTGTATTATGGTTTAATACCACACAACCAACTGCAGAGGAGCTAGAAGCACAAAAACAAGAAGAGCAAAAAACAGAAGCAGCAGCAACTGAAAGTAAAGAAGAGAGTGAAAAAGTTGCTGAAGAACCTGTATTAAATTTAGCAGATTCTACTGCAGTTGCTAATTATAAAAGTAAAATAGGTGCTTTTGGTTATACGCCAGCAACAGAAGGTACAACGGTTTTAGAAAACAATGTTCTTTATTTAAGAGTAAGCAATAAAGGAGGACAAATAGTAGAAGCAAAGATGAAAAACTTTGTAACTTATGATTCTCTTCCTGTACATTTAGTAAAAGATAACAACGCTAGTTTTGGGTTAACTTTTTCTACTTCTGATAATAGAGTTTTAGATACTAAAGATTTATTTTTTGAACCTACAATATCTAAAAACGGAAACAACACTGTTCTCTCTATGAAAGCAAAAGTTTCTGCAACAGACTTTTTAGAATACAGATATGAGATTAAGCCAGATGAATACCTGTTAGATTTTAATATTAGATCTCAAGGTTTAAATGGTGTATTAAATAGTGCTGCACCAATTGCTTTAGTTTGGAAACAAAAAGGAATTAGACACAGTAAAAGTGCAACTTATGAGAATAGGTATACACGTTTAACTTATAATCATGATGATGGTGATATTAGTAAATTATCAGAAAGTAGTGATGATGAGGAAGATGAAGAAGTAGATATTAAATGGTTATCATACAGACAGCATTTCTTTAGTTCTATTTTAGCATCAGATAAACATTTTGAAACAGCTAAATTAAGTTCTGTAAATCTAGTTGAAGATGACACTCCAGAAACTAAGTTTACAAAAGAGAATACATCAATATTACCTTTAAAAACAGAAGCAGGTGAGTTAGCTTATAATATGAACCTGTATTACGGGCCAACAGATATTAAAGAGCTGTCTAAATATAAAGAGCTTGGTTTAGAAGATTCTATACCTTACGGATGGGGTATATTTGGATTTATAAACAGATATGTGTTTACACCAGCGTATACATTTTTAAGCGGATTTTTACCTTACGGTATTGCTATTATTGTAATGACAATTTTAGTTCGTTTACTAATGTCACCAGTAACATACAAATCTTACTTATCACAAGCAAAAATGAAGGTTTTAAAGCCTGAAATTGCAGAATTAGGAGAAAAGTACAAAGATAATCCAATGAAAAAGCAGCAAGAAACTATGAAGCTGTATAACAAAGCAGGAGCCAGTCCTATGAGTGGTTGTTTGCCAGCATTGGTGCAGTTACCAGTTTTTTATGCCTTATTTATGTTCTTCCCAACTTCTTTTGCATTACGTCAAAAGCCGTTTTTATGGGCAGACGATTTATCTTCTTATGATATTATAGCAGAATTACCATTTAAAATTCCGTTGTATGGAGATCACGTAAGTTTATTTCCAATATTAGCTTCTATTGCTATTTTCTTTTATATGATGATGACATCTGGGCAAAATATGCAACAGCAGCCAGGAATGCCAAATATGAAGTTTATACTTTATTTATCTCCATTAATGATGTTGGTATTCTTTAATAGTTATGCAAGTGGACTTAGTTTGTACTACTTTGTATCTAACTTAATTACAATATTTATAATGTTGGCAATTAAGAAGTTTATTATAGACGAAGATAAAATACACGCTAAAATTCAAGAGAATAAAAAGAAACCTAAGAAAGAAAACAAGTTTCAGAAGAAGATGCGTGAAATGATGGAGCAAGCAGAAGAGCAAAAAAAGAATAGATAATATTCTTTATACTACATATAAAAAAATCCTGCTTCATAAATGAAGCAGGATTTTTTTTAGTTGTTTATTTAAATAAAAAAAGCTCCTATTTCTAGGAGCTTTAGCACTAAGTAGGTTAAGCTTAGTAACATTTGGGACTCCAAAGATGCAACCTATTAGAAGCTTAAAAAAAGTTTAGTTGTAAAAGCCGCTTTTTTGTATGTTAATTAGAGTCATTTTGTTGTTTGGTTTACGACTAAGTTTTTAGTAGATTTTTAATCGATTTAAAACATCGATAAACGGTACATTTCTTTATGAAAAATTAAAGATTTATGGGTGTTAATAGAAATACAAAGCATTTTAGATTTTTGTATTTTTGCAATTCAGAATATAAAAAATGAAAAAAGTAGTAGTAGGACTTTCAGGAGGTGTAGATTCTAGCGTTACAGCTTATCTTTTAAAAGAACAAGGTTATGACGTAATTGGGCTTTTTATGAAAAATTGGCACGATGATTCTGTAACCATTTCTAATGAATGTCCTTGGTTAGAGGATAGTAATGATGCATTAATTGTTGCAGAAAAATTAGGTATTCCTTTTCAAACAGTAGATTTAAGTGCAGAATACAAAGAACGTATAGTAGACTATATGTTTAATGAGTATGAAAAAGGAAGAACACCAAACCCAGACGTACTTTGTAACAGAGAAATTAAGTTTGATGTGTTTATGAAAATTGCAATGCAACTGGGAGCAGATTATGTTGCTACAGGTCATTACTGCAGAAAAACATCGTTTGTAAATGAAGAAGGTAAAGAAATTCATCAGTTATTAGGTGGTAAGGATGATAATAAAGACCAGTCTTACTTTTTATGTCAACTATCACAAGAGCAACTAGCAAAAACATTATTTCCTATTGGAGATTTGCTAAAACCAGAAGTGCGTAAAATTGCAGCAGAAAACGATTTAATTACAGCAGATAAAAAAGATTCTCAAGGTCTTTGTTTTATAGGTAAAGTTCGTTTGCCAGATTTTCTTCAACAAAAACTAAAACCAAAACAGGGAGTTATAGTAGAGGTTTCTTCTAATTTAGAACAATACAATACTGCAATACCAGAGTTTACCACCAAAGAAGAAGAACTGTCTTATTATGCTACAAAACCAGTTTACAATGTAGCAGACGGTAAAGTGGTAGGTGAGCATCAAGGAGCGCATTATTTTACTAAAGGACAGCGTAAAGGTTTGGCTGTTGGTGGTACCAAAGAACCTTTGTTTGTTATAGAGACAGATGTTAATGAGAATGTAATATATACCGGTCAGGGTAAAAAACACCCAGGATTGTACCGTAGAACACTTTTTGTTTCTAATGAAGAATTGCACTGGGTGCGTACAGATATGGCTTTACAGGTTGATGAAACAATGGAGGTTATGGCACGTATACGCTATAGACAAGCTTTGCAAAAAGCAACTTTATATAAGGTTGATGCTGGTTTGTATGTAGATTTTGAAGAAGAACAATCTGCTATGGCAGAAGGACAATTTGTTGCTTGGCACATAGGAGATGAACTTATAGGTTCTGGAGTTATATCATAATAATTTTAAGTTTGATAAAATAAGAATATGCAAAATAGAATAACATCATTATTTAATATTGAATATCCAATTATACAAGCCGGAATGATTTGGGCTAGTGGTTGGAAACTTGCGTCTGCTGTTTCTAATGCAGGTGGTTTAGGAATAATTGGTGCTGGGTCTATGTATCCAGATGTTTTAAAAGAGCATATTTTAAAATGTCAAAAAGCTACAAACAAACCTTTTGCCGTTAATGTTCCAATGTTGTACCCTAACGTAGAGGAGATTATGAAAATAATTGTAGACTTGGGTGTAAAAATAGTATTTACATCTGCAGGTAATCCTAAAACGTGGACAGGTTATTTAAAAGAAAACGGAATTATAGTAGTGCACGTTGTTAGTAGTTTAAAATTTGCATTGAAATCTGAAGCTGCAGGAGTAGATGCTGTTGTTGCAGAAGGTTTTGAGGCAGGCGGACATAACGGTAGAGATGAGACTACTACCTTGGCATTAATACCAGCTGTAAAAGAACAATTAAAAATACCATTAATAGCAGCAGGAGGTATTGCTACAGGTAAAGCAATGTTGGCTGTTATGGTTTTAGGTGCAGATGGTGTGCAAATTGGTAGTCGTTTTGTGGCAAGTGACGAGGCATCTTCTCATCAATTATTTAAAGAGAGTGTAGTAGCTGCACAAGAAGGAGATACGCAGTTAACATTAAAAGAACTTGCGCCAGTACGTTTACTTAAAAATAAGTTTTTTGTAGAGGTACAAGATGCTTACGCAAAAGGAGCAACACCAGAAGATTTAAAAACACTTTTAGGTAGAGCACGCGCCAAACGTGGTATGTTTGAAGGCGATATGGAAGACGGTGAATTAGAAATAGGACAAGTAGCCGCTATTATTCATAAAATAATGCCAGCGGCAGATATTGTTAAAGAAATAGTAACCGAGTTTCAGTTGGCTAAAAATGCAGCTGTAAATTTATAATCTAGTAGTGTAAAGACTTAAAATAGATAAATGCATCTAGTAGTCTGCTACCATACCAAGAAAAGTATTCGCCATCTACCAACTCAACAGTTGTAGATGGCATTATTTTTTTAATCTCATCTATATGTTCTCGCTTAAATGGATAAGGTTCTGATGATAGTAAAATGCAATCAGGGTTTAGTTCTTTAATAGTTTCTAAAGTAGCCTTAGGGTACCTTAAACTGTCTTTAAAAACATTTTTATACTTGTTTAGGCTAAGCATATGATCTATAAAAGTTTCTTTGCCAGCTGCCATATATGGATCTTTCCAAATTAAATAGGCTACTTTTTTAGCAGGTTTGTCTTTTATAAAATTTTTAAAAGAATTTGCTTCATTTCTAATAGTGCTAACAATTTTAGTAGCATCTAAAGAGCTATTAAAAATAACACCATATTGGGTAATTAAATCTAGCGCATCTTCTAAGTCATTAATGTCTGATACGTGTACGGGGTATATTTTTTCTAGCTGCTCAACAATTTCTTTTGTATTTTCTTCTTTGTTGCATAAGATAATATCTGGTTTCACAGCTTCAATTTTAGCTAAGGAAATTTTTTTTGTACCACCAACTACTTTTTTAGACATACGTAGATGTTTAGGATGAATACAAAATTTTGTAACACCTACAATGTACTCTTCTAAACCTAAATCTACCAACAGCTCAGTTTGTGATGGCACTAGAGAAATAATTCGTAAGGGACTTTTTGGGCATTCAAATTGCCTCCCCATTTGATCTGTAATCTTTTGCATATGGGTAAATATACCTTAATTATTAGCTGTAATGTTTATATATCATCAGGAAACATAAAAAAGCTTTTAAGTATATCTCTTAAACCGTCTGGCGTAAGTGGTTTACTTTTAAAATCGTTTATTTGGGTAAAACCTAGAGCTCTAGCTTTATCATCAGGATTTAAAGATGTTGTTAGCATAACAATTACAGTTTCTGCCATTTGGTTTTCTTCAAGCTTTTTATACTCTTGTAAAAACTCCCAACCATTCATAATAGGCATATTAATGTCTAATAAAATTAAGCTTGGTTGCGGAAAAACACCATCTTTTTCTGTTTTAAGGTAATCTATGGCTTCTTGTCCGTTAGTTTTAACAATAACATCATTTGTACAATTAAGCTTTTTAATAACCATTTTGTGCAAAAAATTAGTTGCCTCATCATCATCTATTAACAATATACTTTTTAGCATGTTCATTCTTGTTTTTTAATAGTAAATTTAAATTCGCTCCCTTTATTTGGTTCAGATGTTACCCATATTCTACCTTGGTGCATTAGTACAATTTTTAAGCAATGCGTAAGCCCTATTCCTATTCCTTCATAAACGTCTTTAGAATGTAAGCGTTGAAACATAGAAAATATTTTATCTTGATGCTTTTTTTCTATACCAATACCGTTGTCTTTTATACTAAATTCCCAAAAATCTCCAAGGTCTTTTGCTTTTATTTCTATTACGGGTGTTGCGCCTTCTTTTTGGAATCTAATAGCATTTGATAGCAGATTTTGAAATAGAATACGTAGCTCTGTTTTTTGGCCTTCTATTTTTGGTAACTTTTTATAGTGTATTACAGTATTGGTTTCTTTAATAATATGGTCCATTTCTGCAATAACCTCATTAAGTAATTTATTAGTTTTTACCTTGCTAATTTCATTTTTGGCTCCAATTCTAGAATAGTCAAAAACGGCTTTAATAAGCAAGCTCATTCTTGTAGATGCTTGTCTAATAAAGTTTAAATAAGTAATACCATTTTTATCTAACTTGTCACTATACTCTTCTTTAAATAGTTGAGTAAAGTTCATTACGGTACGTAAAGGTTCTTGTAAGTCATGAGATGCAATAAAGGCAAACTGTTCTAGTTCTTTATTTTTTTGACTAACAGCATAATGAGCATTTTTTAATGCGGTAAGTCGTATTTGTTCTTTTTTATGGGTAGATATATAGTCTAACATAATGCCAATAAATGGTATAGCATATGATATTGCTTTTAAAGAATGGGCTATGTTAAAGTTAGAGTCATGTAAATGTTCAGACCCAAAAGCCATATACATTTGTGTAGCTATAGCAGGTATCATACTCCATAAAAGAGCATTAGAAAATATATTGTTTTCTTTTTTATGGAACTTTGGAAATAAGTATAATGCTAAAAATGAAAATAATACAAGCGGAATTAAATCATAGGGCCTTGTAATAAAACTATTATGTATTGTTGTAGTTGGTAAAGATTTACTTAGGGCAGAAAAATATACAGTTAAAAATACAATTAGACCAAAAATTAAGGTCACAATAAATACAAAGCGCCTTCCGTTTTTTGGAAGCATCCTTTTCTTTTGTAACAAAATTATACTAACACCCAAAATTAAAATTACACTATTAAATATTCTAGATAGTGCCCAAGTAAATGGTAAAAAATTTTCATTACCAGTAGCTGGATTTATTATTTTAATAGCTGCCAAAGCATGAAAGGCATCTATGAAACCAGCACATAACAATGCGCCTCCAATAATAGGAGTAGTTGGGTTGTTTGTTATTCTGTATTGTATAAAGGCTAATACGGCAGTTGCAATGGCAATACAAATTGCTGTCCATTCTAAAATTAAATGTGTAAAAGTGCCTCTTAAATGAGTTAAAACTAGATCTTGAGAAGCATGGTCTAAGGCGACTTTTTCTCCGTTAGCATTAAATATGATATTTATGTTTCCAAAATCAACTCCAATTAACTGAAGTATAAAAGGAAAAATACATATAACTAAAATGGTAAGAATTAAAGTTTTGGAAAACCTTAATTCTTTAAACTGGGGGGAAGTTTTCATATGTAAATAAATACTTACTTGTAATTAAATGTTACGTGTAAGATATTACAGGTTTTAGTTTTATTGCCTAACACTACTACTTTTTATTGTTTTTAAGCAGTAATTAGGTAATATTTCTGGTTGTTATTTTTTAAAATGACTTTTTATTAATTCTAAAGCTTTTTCTGCTTCATCATTATGTACATATAAGTCTTGTTCTCCAGGTATAGCAGAAGCAAAACCAGCTAATCTTCCAGATTCTGACTCGTCTTTTACAACGCCTTCTATATTTATTGAATGTAATTTTTCTACAATAGCTTTTACATCAAATTGGTTTCCGCTATATATTTTTTGGTAGTTTGATTTTAACATAGGTTGTAATTATGGTTTAAAATATATAATATAGGGAAAAATAAAGAAATTTTACATTAAAACTATTTATTTGTAGTACTTTTTTAAGTATTATTTGTAAGTGGTTCTGTTACAGAAGCTAACTTTTTAGTTTTAACTTTTATAAGAGTCCTCTAGCTTTAATTTCTAAGTATTTATTAATGGTGTTAATAGTAAGCTCTTCTGGCTTGGTAAGTATTGTTTGTATGCCGTATTGTTGCAGTTCTTTTTGCATTAATCTTTTATCCATAGAAAACTTTTCTGCAATAGTTTTATGGTAAATACCCTGTATGTCTTCTGCATCAGAATTTATTAAGCTTTCTAATTCTGTATTTTCAAAAAATATAACAACTAATACATGCTTTTTTGCAATAGCAAGCAAATATGGTAACTGCCTGCGCATTGCTGTTATATGTTCAAAATTAGTATATAGTAATAATAAGCTTCTATGGTTTACTTTACGTTTTAAATGTGCATAAAGTAATCCAAAATCAGAATCTACGTAGTCTGTAGTAATATTATAAAGCTTTTCTAGTATGGCATTTAAATAAGTAGGCTTTTGCATAGCAGGTAAAAATGACTCTATGTTTTTAGAGAAAGATATCATTCCTGTTTTGTCATTCTTTTTAAGAGCTACATTAGAAAATGCTAGCGTACTATTTATGGCATAATCTAAAAGTTTTAAACCATTAAAGGGCATTTTCATTACTCTGCCAGTATCTATTACAGAGTAAATGGGTTGTGATTTTTCATCTTGATATTGGTTAACCATTAACTGGTTACTTTTAGCTGTAGCTTTCCAGTTTATGGTTCTAAAGTCATCACCAGGAACGTACTCTTTAATTTGCTCAAACTCTTGCGTATTACCTATACGTCTAATTTTTTTCATTCCAAATTCAGATAATTTATTGCTGATAGCTAAAAAATCATATTTCTGCATTTGAATGATAGATGGATACACTGGAACCATCTGGTTTTTAAGGTACAAAAATCTACGTTTTACAATGCGTAGGGGAGAAGAAGCATAAATATTTAAGTTGCCAAAATAATATTCACCACGTTCTACTGGTCTAACTGTATATTCAAAAGTTTTAGGTTCTTTTTTTGTAAGTATTGTATTGTATTTAAAATCTCTTTTTTGAAATTGAATAGGCAATTCTTCAACAACAGATACACCAGTTTTAAAAGCATAAGTACTTATAAACTGCATAACAATAGGGTTATGGTCACTGTTTGATAATTTTTGCGGTAGTGTTCTGCTTGCTTTTACACTGTTTTTAGATGCGAATAGTAAAACTATATCAAATAAAAACAAGGCAATTAAAACCATAGTACAAAGCCATGCAATAGGGTATAGCCATTTGTACCAGTACGATGTCATGAACATTGCGGCAAGTATGGCTAAGTACCAAAAAAAGGTGTTATGTATGTAAAACGATTTTAAAAAACGCATGTATTATCTAGGTATTTCTACAGATTCCATAATCATATGTACAACACTTTCTGTTGTCATACCTTCCATTTCGCGCTCTGGAGTTAAAATAACTCTATGGTTAAGTACAGGTGTTAGTGCTTTTTTTACATCTTCTGGAGTAACAAAGTCTCTACCATTAATGGCAGCAAAAGCTTTTGCTGCATTTAAAGTTGCTAAGGATGCTCTAGGAGAACCACCAAGATATAAATGTGGGTGGTTACGTGTTTTAGAAATTATTTCTGCTATGTAGCGTAGAATTTTTTCTTCAACAATTACCTCTTGTATGTTTTTTTTGTATTCCTTTAATTTTGCAGGAGACAACACATCTTTTATAAGTGTTTGCGGCTTTATGCCTTTACGTTGGTGGTGTGTTGTTAGTATTTTTATTTCTTCTTCTAGTGTTGGGTATTCTACTTTAATTTTAAACAAAAAACGGTCTAATTGTGCTTCTGGTAGGGCATAAGTACCTTCTTGTTCAATTGGGTTTTGTGTGGCTAAAACCATAAAAGGAGCCTCCATTTTATAGGTTTTACCGTCCATAGTTACTTGTGTTTCTTCCATAATCTCAAACAAAGCAGCTTGTGTTTTAGCAGGAGCTCTATTTATTTCATCAATCAAAATAATATTAGAAAAAATAGGCCCTTGTTTAAACTCAAATTCAGACGATTTTACGTTAAAAATAGAAGTACCTAAAATATCACTAGGCATTAAATCTGGTGTAAATTGTATACGACTAAATTCTGTTTTTAAAGTTTTAGCAAATAATTTGGCAGTAACCGTTTTTGCTATTCCAGGTACACCTTCTATTAAAACGTGACCATCTACTAATAGCGAAACGATTAACAACTCTACAAAACGATCTTGACCAATAATTACCTTAGCCAGCTCTTGCTTAATTTCGGTAACAGCATTTTTTAAATCTTCTAAAGGTATTCTATTATCAAAATTGATATCGTTATTTGCTTCCATTTGCTTTGTCTTTAAATTGTTCTATTTTTTTATCTAATGCTATTAGCTGGTCATTAGTTATATTTTGTTGTTGTAAAAGTTGATCAAAATATGAAAACAACTTTGTAGTTTCTTCTTTGTTATGAAAACTTCTTGCAGAAACGGTATTGTAAAAATCATCGTTCTTTTCTAAAGTATTTACATGAAATTTAGAGCGTACATAATCCATAAAAAAGTTAATCTTATGCTCTGCAATTTCTTTTTGCCTGTTTCTTTGGTAATACATATCTGCAATAGTACGGGTAAATGCCAAAGTCTGATTTTTTAAAGGAGTAACTATTGGTATTGCACGTTGTTTTCTTTTTCCTTCAAAAAACACATAAAATAAAGCGCCAATTAGAGCTATATAATATGCCCATTTTAATTCTTTTGCGCTTAAAAATATACGCATTGGAGATGTGTAAAAGGTTTTTCCTGATTTATGGTGATTATCTATGTAAATATTTTTAGAAGTGTCTATATAAGCTAATAAAGACGATGTGTAATCTGTATTGTTTTCATTATCTAAAATAAAAAAATTGGTAAATGCGTAAGGAAAATGATTTAAAATAACGGTTCCTTTACCATAGTCTTGTTTTATGATGTTTGCATTTTTTATAGAGATTGTTTCAAAATCATCTATAACACCCAACACTTTTGCGTTTAGAGTATCTATTTTAGAAAAATAATTAATATCGGATTTTTTACTAAAAATAATAGGTTTTTTAGTTTTTATAGACGGATTAACTAAATGCATATAAAATTTATGATCTAATTCATCTGTGTAAAGTGTTTTTGTGCTAAAATTAAGCTCATGTTCTAAAGCGTTACCAAAACTAGAGCCTGCAAGGTAAAGTGTATTTCCTTTGGCAGTCCACTCTAATAATTTACTTACTTCGCTTTTGTCTAATTCAAGGTTGTTATTTATTAGCAAATATGTACCTGTTATAGTGTCGTTTTTATTTAAAAATATAAAAGGTGGCTCGTAAACAGATGTTGTTTTATCTCCTAATTTATTTTCTAAAATATCATTAAAAACCTTAGTGCCAAAAGGAATTTTATGGTGAGTAGCAAAAGAAGGAAACCAGTTGACCTCTTTAGGTTTACTATACTCTAAAGCCAAGTAAACAATAAGTGTTACTGCTATAATGATGATATATGAGCTTCCTTTTTTTATCACTTTTTAATGATGCTATTTTGTAGTTTAATAAATTCTTCTGCTGCTTTATTGTACTTAAGTTCATCTATAGTAAAATCTCCATACCAAACATAATCATATAATCTTGTTATGGTTATAAAAGAGTTAGCGTAAGTAGAGCCGCTTAGCTCTTGTTGGTAATCATCATTAGTTTTTTGTAATTGCCAATCTATAAGTTCTTTGTCGCTCATTATTTTTAAAATATGCAAGTAGTAATATCTAATGGCTAATCTGTAATTTTTATCCTCTAAAGCCTTTTTTATAAGTTGTTGTATGTCTTCGTTCTTAATAATATTTTCTTCTTCAGACAAGGTAACAGAACTTTGATTTTTTTTAGATAAGTGTATACTGTTTGCGTTTACCTTTAAAAAGAATTTTATACCAATAAAAATTAATATTCCAAGCAGTACGTACGGTATAATTTTTAAAAAAGCAGCTAAATAGCCTACAGCTTTTGTTCCTCCAAATAGCCACTGAAAAAAACGTAACCAATAGGAGTAAAGCCAAGATTTAAATTTATCCCACCAAGAGTTATCTGCTTTTTCTAAAGTATAATTATAGCTAGAGTCATCTTTATAAGATTGTAAGTCTTCTTTTGTTATTTTCTTTACAGATAAAGGTGCATCATCATAATCTACCATAGTAGAGTCTTGAAAACTATACGCAGATAAAGAAAACGTGATACTAATAAAAAAAGAAAAAAGAAGTTTTTGCATATTATAAATCGGTAGTATTTCCTAAACTTTTAATACGCTCCATAGTACCCGTTAAATTTTTTCTTTCGTTTAAATCAAAATATATTAAAGCACCTGCAACAACTGTAATAATACCCAGTAAATATTGAAAAAGAGCTGCTATAACATTTATAAAAATCCCTATAGGATCTATTAATGTATCTCCCATATTACTTGGGTCTATTTCTGCAGAAAATACCCCCATTTTAGCGTACATATATATGGCAGAAGGTACACTAAATGCATAACCAGCTACAGCTACAACAATACCAACTACTAAAAGAGTAGCAAAAGTTATCCACCAATAATCTTTAACTAAACTAAAGCTATCACTAAAGGCATCACCAACAGATTTTTGGTTAAAAATAAGGATGCTAAAAGCAAGTGTTAATGGTACATACAAATATATTCCAGGTATTAAGCAAAACATTAAACCAACAATTACGCAAATACCTACTAAAAACGCTAATCCTATAAACTTCCAAAAAGTACTGTATACTTCAGATTTTATTTGATCAAAATTAATAACCCCGTTGTTTTCTACATAGCTTTTTATGTAGTGTAACGTTACAGATTGCGCCATTGCGTAGGCTACACCAGTAGAAACGAGAAATAAAAATACAGATGTTAACATCATAAAAATTTCAGAGGCTTCATCCGAACTTTCAACATTAAAATTCATACTACCACCAATGGTATAAGTGTAAAAGGCATTACATATTAAAAAAACAACCAAATACGGACCAGCTATTTTAAAAAAGGTGTTAAAAAATGGTTTTAATTGAGTTCTTAAAAAAGCAAAAGTGTCGCCTAAAATTTCACCTAAATCTCTTTTCTTTTTAAACTCTACGTAATTGTTATTCTGCATGGTTGGTTCTTTTGTGTAATAAATAAGGATAAATAACGTAATAATATAATATTAAAGCTAATGAGCTTGTAATAATTAATATAGCAAGCCAATCTGGCATTTCTGTATGTCTGGTAACAAAACCCTCTAAAAAGCCAGCTACAACAAAGAAAGGAACAGTAGATAGCATTATTTTTAAGCCGTTTACAGTGCCTCTTTTAAAAGATTCTAGTCTTGTATAAGTGCCAGGAAAAAGAATCCCTTTTGCTAAAACAAGTCCGGCACAACCAGCAATTATAATTACAGATATCTCTATAGTGCCGTGTATCCAAATAGTACGTGCAGACTCCCATAGCAATCCTTTTTCATAAAACATATACTGAAAGCTACCTAGCATAATGCCATTTTGCATCATCACAAATAAAGAACCTATGCCAAGCAAAATGCCATATATAAAAGCCATCATAGCTACTTTTATATTGTTAATAGTGATCCCTAAAAACATTTTAAATTCACTTTGCTGTTTGTAAACAGCCATAGGATCATCATTGGCAATATTTTCTAAAGTCATATTTACATAGCCATCGCCTAAAAAAGATCTAACAAAATCACCATCATTAGCAGCAGAGAAAGCTCCTACTGCGCAAAAAAATGAAAAAACTAGAAATGCAATTAGTAATTCACGACGATTGTGATAAAATAATGTGGGAAATTCTGTTTTCCAAAAGCTGATTATTCTGTTTTTTGGCTCTTTTTTGGTCTTATATATTTTTTGATGAGCTTCTGAAGCCAAAGAATTTAAAAAAAATGCGGTGTTGCTACCAGGGTAGAAAGTCTTGGCATAGCTAAGGTGATCGGTAATTTCGATATACAAATCTGATAATTTGTTTGGGTCAATTTCCGTTTTCTTTGCCAGGACACTTTCAAAAGTAGTCCATTTGTCTTTAT
Source organism: Cellulophaga sp. 3_MG-2023 (assembly GCF_030546975.1). Lineage (NCBI taxonomy): Bacteria > Pseudomonadati > Bacteroidota > Flavobacteriia > Flavobacteriales > Flavobacteriaceae > Cellulophaga > Cellulophaga sp. 3_MG-2023. The sequence continues at coordinate 116,697 of NZ_JAUOPS010000005.1, read as the reverse complement.
TTTGCTTTACAAAGGCAGCTTCGCGCATTGGCTTTAAGATTTGTACCAAAGAAACTAAAATATGAACGAAATTCAAATAGAAACTGCTCAAAATATTAGCATTCATCAAAATGCTGCACATTTGGGTGATAGGATGCTGGCCTATATTATAGACAGCATTGTTATTTTTGTTTACACGTTACTTATGATTCTTTTGTTGGTATATATGAATATCCATTTTAAAGATATGTGGCATTTATATTTAATTGTAACATTACCAGCTTTCTTCTATTATTTATTGTTAGAGTATTTTATGAATGGCTCTACGGTTGGTAAAAAAATAATGTCTATTAGAGTTGTAAAACTAGATGGGTCTAAACCAAATTTTTCTAGCTATTTTATACGTTGGATTATGCGTATTGTAGATGTAGTTTTGTCTACCGGAGGTGTTGCTGTACTTACAATATTGTTAAGAGGTAACGGACAGCGTTTGGGAGATATAGCTGCAGGAACTACAGTAATTACGGAAAAGAAAAAAGTGAAATTGCAAGATACAATGGTGGCTAATTTACCAGAAAATTACTCGCCAAGTTACCCGCAGGTAACTGTGTTTAAAGATCCAGAGATGCAAACTATAAAAGAATTATATAGCTCTGCAAAACGTAATGGAGACCACAACGTTATAGTATCTTTGTCTAATAAAATAAAGGAAGTTACTAGTATAACTACAGATAAAAAACCTTTAGAATTTGTAGACACTGTTATTAAAGATTATATCTACTATACTCAAGAATTATAAGCTTATGTTTTATCTAGTTATAGATATTTTAGGAACAATAGCATTTGCTATATCTGGTGTTTTGGTAGCAATGGATAAAAAACTGGATCCTTTTGGAGTTTTTATTGTGGCCTTTGTTACAGCTGTTGGTGGTGGTACATTAAGAGATTTGTTGCTTGGTAATACACCTGTAACTTGGTTACTGCAACCAATTTATATTTATACAATTTTAACTACGGTAGTGCTCTCTATCATTTTTAGAAAACAATTAAAATACTTAAGAACTTCTCTTTTTTTGTTTGATACCATAGGTATTGGTCTTTATACTTTAGCAGGAGTAGAGAAGGGACTAGATGCAAATCTACTGCCAATTATGTGTATTGTTGTTGGTACAATAACTGCCTGTTTTGGAGGTGTTATACGCGATATTTTATGTAATGAAATTCCTGTGATATTTAGAAAAGAAGTGTATGCAACAGCTTGTATAATAGGGGCTAGCAGTTATTTTTTATTGATAAAATTACCTGTGAAACCTAATTATATACACGTAATTTGTATTTTTATTGTAATTACAGTGCGTTTGTTGGCTGTTAAATTTAAAATTGCTTTACCAACTATTTATCCGCCAGTAGAAACTAAAAAATAAGCATAATTTTTAATTAAAGTGATAACTAAAATCTATTTTACAACTTCAGCTTTAATTATAAAAATATTTTTTTTAGGCCAATCTCCTTTGTCAACAGGTTGTCTGTTAATTAAATCTACAACATCCATACCTTCTATAACACGACCAAAAGGAGTGTAGTCTTTATCTAAATGATAAGACCCAGGTTTTGTTACCACAATAAAAAACTCATAAGGAGAGGCTAATTTATGCGGGTTATCATTTTCACTGCTAGGCATAGATATCACTCCTCTATGGTGTTTGTGTCCTTTTTTTGTATCAGGAGGTAATAAATATCTGCCAATTTCTCCTCTTTTTTTAGCTGTTTTTATATTATCTGCATTACCACCTTGAATAATAAAATTTTTGACTACTCTATGAAAATAGGTGTCATTAAAATAGCCTTTTTTTGTTAGGTAAATAAAATTAGCTTTGTGGTAAGGTACATTATCAAATAATTGCAAAGTAAAGCTACCAAGGTTTGTGGTAATTTTTACTTTATCTTCTTTTAATGTTTTATTGTATTCATAAAAAAAAGGAATAGCATTTTCCTCGGTAAGTACAAACTTTTCTTCTTTTTTAGTAACTTTAGAACTGTCTATTGCAAGAGTGTCTGTTTTTACTTTAGCATCCTCTGTTTTTTGCTTTTGTTTTGCTGCGTTGTTGCAACTGAATGTTAAAATTAGTAGTAATAGTATAGTGTAAGATAGTACCTTTGTATTCATGAATTTTGATGATTTTACCAAGAGAATTTCAAAAATAAAGAATCTTCCTTTACTAGGTGAAGAATCTCATAATAAAATGGCTCCATCTATTAGAATAGATGAGTTAAGTAGAATGAAAAATCAGCGTGATAAAGCACGTAAAGCAGCTGTTATGGCTTTGTTTTACCCAACAGAAGAAAACAGTACCAACTTGTTGTTAATGCTGCGTAAAACTTATAAAGGTGTGCACTCTAACCAAATTGGTTTTCCGGGTGGTAAGGTAGAAAAAGAAGATAAAAATCTATTAGCTACAGCATTAAGAGAAACGTATGAAGAAGTGGGTGTACCACAACAAAAAGTACAGGTAATGGCAGAGCTATCATCTATATACATACCACCAAGTAATTTTGAAGTGCAACCCTATATAGGATTATACCCTAATCCAGCTCCTTTTGTTATTCAAGAGTCAGAAGTAGAGCATTTAGTAGAGGTTTCTTTGCTAGATTTTATGGATGATAGTAAAATTAGTACTCAAAATTTAACAACTTCTTATGCTGTAAATATAGATGTACCAGCCTTTAAATTAGATGGTTATGTTGTTTGGGGTGCAACTGCAATGATAATGAGCGAACTTAAAGAGCTACTAAAACAATTGTTATAGTTATATAAATTTGTAGATTTGGCAACACAATATTAATTATGGGTTTATTTAAAAAGAATCCTTTTGGGCATATACTATTTTTAAAAAAGTGGTTAATAAGAATTGCGGCTTTATTTACACACCGCAGGTACAAAGGATTTAATAAATTAGAAATAGAAGGATCACAAATACTAAGAGACTTGCCAGACAAAGGCGTACTATTTGTATCTAACCACCAAACATACTTTGCAGATGTAGTTGCAATGTTTCATGTTTTTAATGCCAGTTTAAGTGGTAGAGAAGATAATATTAGAAATATTGGTTACATCTGGAAGCCTAAGTTGAATATGTACTATGTAGCTGCTGCAGAGACAATGAAAAAAAGTCTTTTAACTAAGATTTTGGCTTACGCTGGTTCTATTAGTATACAACGTACGTGGCGTGCAGACGGGCAAGATGTAAAAAGGCAAGTAAAAATGAGCGATATTAGTAATATTGGTACCGCTTTAGATGATGGTTGGGTTATTACATTTCCGCAAGGAACAACCACTCCTTGGAAACCTTTACGTAAAGGAACTGCACATATTATAAAAAAATATAAGCCTATTGTTGTACCTGTTGTAATAGATGGTTTTAGACGTTCTTTTGATAAAAAAGGACTGAGAATAAAGAAAAAAGGTATTTTACAGTCTATGGTTATAAAAGAACCTTTAGATATAGATTATGAAAATGATTCTTTTGAGTCTATTATAGATAAGCTAGGGCACGCTATAGAGCAAGATCCCTCTTATTTAAAAGTAATTTCTAAGGCAGATTTGAAAGCCCTAGAAGAAGAAAATGAACTTAGAAAGTGGAAACTAGATTAATTATTTAGTATTTCATTTTTGTATAAAAAAAACCATCTGATTAATCAGATGGTTTTTTTTGGTTGTATAACAGGGTAGTTTGTTTAAATCTCCATTTTTTTTAATTCGTAGTAGTTTCTGTTTAATTTTTTAAGTAATAACCCGTACAAGAGAAAATAAATTAAAGCAAATACAACAGTAGTTACAACAGCTACAATAACAAATGTTATTGTCATTATGGTTTTAAATTTTTCTGCAGATACGTTTGTAGGCAATTCTTCAGGATAAATTGTGGTGAGCATTACAGGATCAAAATAAACACAAACTGCTTGTGCAAGCATTGTAAACATTAAGGTAGCTAAACTAAAAATAACATAGTGTTTTACCGTTTTTCTAGTCCGTATAATATTTTTCATTAAAGTCTTAGAGTTATCTAAAACAGAAATCTCTTTATATCTTTTATAAAACTGATAAATAAAATAGAATATAACAGTGTATTGTATAACAGACAATGCTATAAAAAATACACCATATGTGTTACCATAATACATTTTAGCAATATGTTCTCTTGTACTAGGGAAAATAAAGAGTAAGTTGGGGAGTACAAATTCCAAAATACTAATTATAAATATCCACTTAACAATAGAGGAAGACTTCTTCCATATCATTTTGTAAATATCATTGTAAGACAATTTAGGAAGTTCGTCTCCCTTTTTTTGCCAATCTTTTTTTAAGATATCCAATTCATCCATACAATTAAGGATTTAAAATGGTTTTTAATTTTTTCTTTATTCTGTTCATCTTTACCCTAGCGTTTACTTCGCTAATACCTAGTGTTTCAGATATTTCTGTATAATCCTTATCTTCTAAGTAAAGAAAAACCAATGCTTTATCTATGTCTCCCAACTGCTTTACAGCTTTGTACATAAGTTTTAGTTGTAATTCTTGTGTTTCATCATATTCATCAGCCTTAATTTTAAAAATTACAGACTCATAACTTTGTGTGCTAACTTTTCTTTTAGATTTTCTATAAAGTGTAATAGCAGTGTTTAAAGCCACTCTATACATCCAAGTACTAAATTTAGAATCACCTCTAAATTTTGGGTACGCTTTCCATAGTTGTATAGTTATTTCTTGAAACAAGTCGTTATGAGCATCCTTGTCATTAGTGTACAGCGTACAGACCTTGTGAACAATATTTTGGTTGTTCTCTAGTTCTGTTACAAATGCATGTTCTAAGTCTTTGCTCACTTTTTTGGTTGGTAGTTGTACTTGTTAGTAGTGGTTATTTATAATTTGTTACATTATAAAGTAAAAATATTATTTTCTAGGATGATAGTTAGCAATTACGCTTGCCAAGTGTGTACGGTCTACGTGTACGTAAACTTCTGTAGTTGTAATACTTTCGTGACCCAACATTTGTTGTATTGCTCTTAAGTCTGCTCCATTTTCTAGCAAATGTGTTGCAAATGAGTGACGTAAGGTATGCGGACTAATTGTTTTTTTTAATTCAATGGTTTCTGCTAATTGTTTAATAATAGTAAAAATCATAGCACGTGTTAATTGTCTTCCTCTGCGGTTTAGAAACAAAATATCTTCAAACCCTTTTTTTATATCTAAATGATTTCTAATTTCATCTTTATATATAGTAATGTACTTTTTATTTATATTACTAATAGGAACAAAACGTTGTTTATCTCCTTTTCCTGTAACTCTAATAAAATCTTCATTAAAGAATAAATCTGATAGTCTCAAATTTGTAAGTTCGGACACACGTAGACCACAACCATATAACGTTTCTAGCATTGCTCTATTACGTTCGCCTTCAGGCTTGCTTAGGTCTATTGCGTCTATCAAAGTGTTAATTTCCTCAACAGACAAGGTATCTGGCAGTTTTCTGCCAATTTTTGGAGCCTCTATTAAATCCATAGGATTGTCTGCTCTATAATCTTCAAAAACTAGGTAATTAAAAAAACTCTTTAGACCAGATAATATTCTTGCTTGTGACCTTGGGTTAATACTGGTAGATATCTCGTATACAAACCTTAGTGTAGTTTCTTTAGTAATAGTAATGGGAGTTTCTGTTATATTTTTTTGCTCTAAAAAGGAAATTAACTTTTCTACATCTAATACGTAATTAGTGATAGAATTCTCCATTAATCCTCTTTCTATTTTTAGATAGTGCTGATAATCAGTTAGTCCCTGTCTCCATTTCATATAGGTTAAAATTAAGTTAATAATTTGGTTAAAAAAAGAGTTTTTTACCGGTCTTTTTTCTTCACAACTGTTTGTTGTTGGTTTACAACAATTACTTACATTTACACAACAAACATTGTAAGTGAACAAGATTAACAATCTATGTTTACTGCATAATTATAAACTAAAAATTAAAATTATTTTTATGAAAAAGTTATTTATTGTAGCTATCACAGCTCTAGGATTTACTTTTGCTGCACAAGCACAAGATGCAGCTACTTCTACTAACGGTGGTCAAACTGCTCAAGGTAAATGGTTAATTGAAGCTAATACTGGTTTTGGTGGTCAAGCTGGAACTCAAGCGGCTAGTACTTCTTTTGGTTTAACATCAGTAGATGGTGAAACAAGATGGTCTTTAGGTGCTGAAGGTGGTTACTTTGTTGCTGATGATTTAGCGGTAAAAGTTGGTTTAGGTTACCAAGACTTAGGGGATGATTCAAGTGCATTTTCTTATAAAGTAGGTGCTAAATATTACATCGCTAGTATGATTCCTGTACAAGTTGATTATACAGGTACTAGTATTAAGGATGCTGACGAAAACCCAAGCTTTTTAGGTTTACAAGGTGGTTATGCTATTTTCTTAGGAGAAAATGTTAGTATTGAACCAGGTTTACGTTATAACATAGCTTTAAATGATGATTCATTTGCTAATGAAGATGTTTTCCAATTAAACATAGGTTTTGCTTTACATTTCTAAATAAAACTTGCTAATAATATTAAAGGCTACCTAATTTAGGTAGCCTTTTTTATTATCAACTGATATTGTTAAATAATCTATAAATTAATATAAATACTACTTTTTCTGTAGGTCGATTAAATTATTTAATTAAGTTTATACTATAATTATAAACTAAAAATTAAAATTATTATTTATGAAAAAGTTATTTATTGTAGCTATTGCAGTTTTAGGATTTACTTTTGGAGCGCAGGCTCAAGAAGGTTTTGGAGCAGGTGTTAATTTAGGTATTCCAATGGGAGATTTGGATGATTTTTATGGCTTTAATGCAGGTGTGGATGTACAGTATTTGGGAGCTGTTTCAGAAACTTTTTACGCAGGTGGTACTATTGGGTATTCTCACTATTTTGGTAAAACTTATGATGCAGGTCCTGGTATTGAAATAGAGCAAGATGATATTCAGTTTTTGCCAATTGCTGCCGTAGCTAAATTTATGATTACAGAAGATTTTTCTATAGGTACAGATTTAGGTTATGCTCTTGGCCTTAAGGAAAATGTAGATGGTGGTTTTTATTACCGTCCTAAATTAGGGTACAGAATTGCAGATTCAATTGAGCTTAATTTATCATATGCCGGTATTAGTTTAGAAGATGATATAAATGCATCTACTTTTAATATAGGATTTATGTTTCAGTTGTAAAAATAACTGATATAGATTATTTAAAAGGAAGCCAATTGGCTTCCTTTTTTTATGCGTAATATTTAGTATTTTTACCATATGAAAATACTTATAATTAACGGGCCAAACCTAAACCTTTTAGGTAAAAGAGAGCCAACAATATATGGTAATACTACTTTTGTAGATTATTTTTCAGGCTTACAACTAACTTATAAAAATATAGAGTTAAGTTATTACCAGTCTAATATCGAAGGTGAGCTTATATCTAAAATACAAGAAGTGGGCTTTAGTTATGATGGTATTGTTTTAAATGCTGCTGCATACACGCATACATCTATTGGTATTGGTGATGCAATAAAAGCTATAGAAACCCCAGTTGTAGAGGTGCATATTTCTAATACATTTGGGCGTGAAGAATTTCGCCATCAATCTTATATATCTCCTGTTGCTAAAGGCGTAATACTTGGTTTTGGCTTACAGAGTTATGATTTGGCTATACAGAGCTTTTTAGCATCAAAATAAATATTCTTAATGCATAAAACATATTTTAACTGGAGTAGTGGTAAAGACTCTGCCTTGGCACTGTATAAAATGCAACAGTCTAAAACACATAAAGTAGATAGACTTGTAACTTCTGTAAATGCTAGTTTTAACAGAGTGTCTATGCACGGTTTACGTTTGCCGCTTTTAGAGGCGCAAGCAAAGGCTATTGGCCTGCCTTTACAGACTATTAAGTTAAATGCAGATGTATCTATGTCTGCCTACAATAAGGTTATGAAAACCGCAATGCAAAGCTTAATTACAGAAGGATATACACACGCAGTTTTTGGAGATATTTTTTTAGAAGATTTAAAAAAGTATAGAGAAGAGAAACTCCAAGAAGTTGGTGTAAAGGGCGTTTTTCCGCTTTGGAAACAAGATACAAAAGAGTTACTAAAAGAGTTGTTGCAATTGGGGTTTAAAGCAATTACAGTTTGTGTAAATGCTAAGTTACTAAATGAGTCCTTTGTTGGTAGAGAGGTAGATGAAAGTTTTTTTAACGATTTACCAGAGAATGTAGATCCTTGTGGAGAAAACGGAGAGTTTCATACGTTTGTGTATGATGGTCCTATTTTTAAAAATCCTGTACGTTTTACAGTAGGGGAGAAAGTACAAAAAGGATATACGCCAACGACTAATAAAGATGACAATTGCTTTAAAAAAGATGAGGATACTACTTGGGATACTTCCTTTTGGTATTGTGATCTTCTTCCTAATAAATAAAAAAAAGCCCTACGCTTTTAATGCTTTAGGGCTAAAATATTTTTCTTCAATATAAAATGTTCCAAAGGGTAGTAGGGAGGCTATAAATAGTATAGCGTATCTTTTTATACCCCATTTTAATTGTCTGCATACAAAAAATGCCAATATAGCGTATGCTATAAATAGTATGCCGTGTGCATTACCAATGTATATGTTAGGATCTTTAATCCCTGCCATATATTTTAAGGGCATACCAACACCAAATAGTAATAAGTAAGATATTCCTTCTAATATTGCAATAAGTCTAAATGCTTTAATCATATTTTAATATTTAAAAAGCCTAAAACCTAAGTGTAAAATACGCTTAGACTTTAGGCTTTGTATAAGTAAGTTTAATTACTACTACAAGTGTATTACCTCGTCATAAGCATCTGCTACGGCTTCCATAACAGCTTCACTCATTGTTGGGTGTGGATGTATAGCTTTTAGTATTTCATGACCTGTAGTTTCTAATTTACGAGCAACAACAGCCTCAGCAATCATATCTGTAACACCAGCACCAATCATATGGCAACCTAGCCACTCACCATACTTAGCATCAAAAATAACTTTAACAAAACCTTCTGGAGTACCAGAAGCTTTAGCTTTACCACTAGCAGAGAATGGGAACTTTCCAATTTTTAAATCAAATCCTTTTTCTTTTGCTTGTTTTTCTGTTAAACCAACAGAAGCAATTTCTGGAATACAGTAAGTACAACCTGGTATGTTACCGTAATCTATAGGCTCTACGTGCATACCTGCTATTTTTTCTACACATAAAATACCTTCTGCAGAAGCAACGTGTGCTAAAGCTGGCCCAGGAGTAACATCTCCAATTGCGTAGTAACCAGGTATGTTTGTTTGGTAATAATCATTTACCATAATTTTATCTCTGTCTGTAGCAATACCAACATTTTCTAAACCAATGTTTTCTATGTTAGTTTTAATACCTACCGCAGATAAAACAACATCTGCCTGTATAATTTCTTCTCCTTTACTAGTTTTAACGTGTACACTAACACCGTTACCAGCAGTATCTACTTTAGTAACTTCAGACGAAGTCATTACTTTTATACCTGCTTTTTTAAAGCTACGCTCTAATTGTTTAGATATATCTTGGTCCTCTACAGGAACTACACTTGGTAAATATTCTACCACTGTAACCTCTGTACCAATAGAGTTGTAGAAGTATGCAAACTCCATACCTATAGCACCACTACCAACAACAACCATTTTTTTAGGTTGTTCTGGTAAAGACATTGCTTCTCTATATCCTATAATTTTTTTACCGTCTTGTGGTAAACTTGGTAATTCTCTACTACGTGCACCAGTTGCTACAACAATATGGTCTGCACTATATTCGGTTTCTTTACCGTCTGCATCTTTGACAGATACCTTTTTGCCAGACTTTAAAGTTCCATAACCGTTAATGACTTCAATTTTATTTTTTTTCATTAAAAACTGAACCCCTTTACTCATACCTTCAGCAACACCTCGGCTACGCTTAATAATAGCACCAAAGTCCTTGTCTACATTATCAGCATTTAAACCGTAGTCGCCCGCGTGCTTTAAATACTCAAAAACCTGAGCAGATTTAATTAATGCTTTGGTAGGGATACAACCCCAATTTAAACATACACCGCCTAAACTTTCTTTCTCTACAATAGCTGTTTTTAAACCTAATTGTGAAGCTCTAATTGCAGTTACATAACCACCTGGTCCACTACCTAAAACAATAACATCAAAATTGCTCATATATATACTTTTTTTGTCTCTAATTTTAATCACACAAATGTACAAAACCAATTATCAATTAGCAATTACCAAAATCTATAAATATGAATAATAACATATTGCTAACTTTTTAGTACTTATCTTTATATTTTACACATAAAAACAATCAATTTTTAAGGGAGAGAATAATAAAATTTAGTTTTTTACGACCCTTTTTTATGTTATAGAAAATTAAACAATTATAATTTCTGATTTATTGTAGTTGGCTTGATGCTGCTTATACCTTTAGTTTTATAACTGCGGATAAAATAAAAACAACTTTTTATACAAGTTTAACAAGTAAGTAACAGTTACTTGCTAAACATTTGTTTGTTAAATTCATCAGATTTTCCTGCTGGTATAGAGAGAGATTGCCATTGCTTACCTTTTAGCATTCTGCCAACGTAAGCAATTTGTGCAATATGCCCAGCGTAGTGAGCTAATTGCCTGCTTACAGCTGCCATAACAGAATGCTCTACAGCTCTAATTTTAATTTTATTGTTAAAATTATCTTCATTAATACTATCTATTGCAGCAAATAAGCAATCCCAGCCTTTGTTCCAATGTACTAGCATTTCTTCTTTATTTTGGTAAGGAGCAACAAACTCGGACTCTCTATTGCGCCATTCTTTTTCGCCATCTTCAGTAAAAAAGTTTGTCCATCTGCTTAACATATTGCCAACCATATGTTTTACAATAATGGCAATGCTATTATCAGCTTCACCATAAGTCCAATGCAAATCTTGGTTGGTAAGTTGGTTAAATGTTTTTTCTGCCATTGTTTTGTTTCGGTGAAACTCAAACAGAATACTTTCTTTATAGTCATCAACAAAACTCATAAATTACTTTTTTAAGACGGATTAAAATTTAAACTAGCAGAGTTTATGCAGTAGCGCTGTCCTGTTGTTTCTTGTGGTCCATCATCAAAAACGTGACCTAAATGTCCGCCACAATTAGCGCAAACAGTTTCAACTCGTGTCATTCCGTGGCTTGTATCCTTTATATATTCAACAGAGCCTTCTATAGCTTTATCAAAAGAGGGCCATCCACAACCACTTTCAAACTTGTGGTCTGCTTCAAAAAGTTTAGCGTTACAACCTTTACAATTGTAGCTACCATCTTTAAAGTGCAGGTTAAATTCACCAGTATGCGGGTATTCTGTCCCTTTATTTCTTAAAACGTTGTAAGATTGCGCGGGAAGTTCAGCTTTCCACTCTTCTTCTGTTTTTTCTACAGTATATTTTTTACTCATTGTTTTGTAGGTGTAAATTTTAAAGCAGCACCGTTAATACAGTGTCTTTCTCCTGTTGTTTTTGGTCCGTCGTTAAAAACGTGACCTAAATGTCCGCCGCAAACAGCGCAATGTTCTTCTGTACGCTTGTATCCAATTTTATAATCAACATCAAAAGCAACATTGCCTTCTATTGTTCTATCAAAACTAGGCCATCCGGTACCAGACTTAAATTTATGTTCACTTTTAAACAAAGGAGTGTCGCAAGCAGCACAGCTATAAATTCCTTTTTCTTTAATTTCTAAAAGATTGCTAGAAAAAGCACGTTCTGTACCTGCTTTGCGTAATACGTTATATTGTAAAGGTGTTAATTCTTTTTTCCACTGAGCATCTGTTTTTTCAATTTTTGCTAAGTCTTGTTTTTTTGTAGCTTCTTTAGTTTTTTGCGAGTTTCCTTTGCAACTTATAAATAGCGCTACTACACTTAAAATTAGTAATTTTTTATACATCATCTTTATATTTTAAGGTTATTCAAATTTAGTCGATTTTAAACGCAATTCCTATCAAATTAAAGACATAAAAAAAGCCCCTACTAGTAATAAGTAGAGGCTTATAATATTGTAAGCTATTCTTATTTTAAAGAAACCTGTATAACATCTTCTTCTTTGGTATCTAAAATACCCATAACATCATTAATATTGCTAGTATCTAATTTGCCGTTAACAGCATCTGCAGGTAAAATAGCAACTCTAAATGTTTGATTGTCTGTGTCACCAGTAGCTAAAGTAGATAAGTCAAAATCAGACTCTAAAAAGAAATTTGCATCTACAAAAGTATGGTCATAATTATAAATTAAAGTACCTCGGTCTAACAATCTAGTTTGGGGCATTAAGCGCCATACATTTATAGGTTGCCCATCAGTACCATCAACTTGTTCCCATAAAATATAAACTAAAACAACATCAGACTCAAAAACTTCTACAGCAGTAGGAAATTCAAAAGTTAATGTGTAATTGTTTCCAATGTTAAAATCTCCAGTAACCTGGTAGACACTGCCAATTGCATCAACTCCGTCTTGTCCGTCAATTCCATCTCTTCCGTCAGAGCCACTGCAAGCTGTTAATACTAATGCAAATATTGCTGCTATTGTTAAGGTAATTTTTTTCATAAGATATCTGTTTTATTTCGTTTTCTTTTTTGATGTTTCAAAAAGCGTTCCAAATTTAAAATTAGAAAATTTATTTTGCATATCAACTAAAGAATTAAGATTATATCTATGATATTATAGCAACATAGAATATTTTTGTATTTTTAAAAGCACACTAAACACATTACTATTATGAAGAAGATATTATTAGTATTAACTATTTTTTTAGCAGTTTCTGCTTGTAAAACAAATCCGTTTACAGGAAAGAAAACATTAAATATGTACCCAAACAGTTCAATATTTCCTACTGCTTTTGCGCAATATGATCAGTTTTTAACTGAAAACAAAACAATAACAGGTACTAGTGAAGCAAGGATGATTGCCTCTGTAGGGCAACGTATAGCTTCAGCAGCAGAACGTTGGTTAACAGCAAATGGGTATCCTGGGTATTTACAGGATTACAAATGGGAATATAACTTGGTAGATGATAATACGGTAAACGCTTGGTGTATGCCAGGAGGTAAAATTGTTTTTTACACAGGTATTTTACCAATTTGTCAAGATGAAACAGGTATAGCTGTAGTTATGGGGCATGAAGTGGCGCACGCGTTAGCAGATCACGGAGCGCAACGTATGTCTGCAGGGCAGTTACAGCAAATAGGTGCTGTTGCAGGTAATGTTTTAATTAAGGATGAAGGAGCAAAAAATACATTTAACCAGGCATACGGTGTAGGATCTCAAGTAGGGGTAATGTTACCTTTTAGTAGGGGTCATGAAACAGAAGCAGATCGTATTGGTTTGCAAATTATGGCAATTGCAGGTTATAACCCAGACGAAGCAGCAGAGCTTTGGAAAAGAATGAAAGCCAATAGTGGAGGACAATCTCAGCCAGAGTTTATGAGTACACACCCATCTAACGATACTAGAATAAGTAATTTAACAGCTTGGGCACCTGCAGCTAAAGAAGAAGCTAAGAAATTTGGTGTAACTACTTTTAAGTAATTGTAGTATAAAAGTAAAATTCATTTATAATTGTATATTAGAGCTGTTCAAAACCAAATTTGAACAGCTCTAATTTTTTTATATGACCAGTATTGCATTAGTAAAAGGAAGTAAAAAGCTATTAAACGCCTGGGCTTTTTATGATTGGGCAAACTCAGTTTACAGTTTAGTAATAGCATCTGCTATTTTTCCTATTTTTTATGGAGCACTTTTTAGAGCAGCAAACATAGAAAAAGTAACCATTTTTGGTGGCGAAATTGCTAGAGCTCCTTTAATTAGTTATACTACATCTTTAGCATTTGTATTTATTGCCATTATTACACCTTTAATTTCTGGCGTTGCAGATTATCTAGGGAATAAAAGAATGTTTATGAAATTCTTTTGCTATTTAGGCGGAGTTTCATGTATTGGTTTGTATTGGTTTTCATTAGATAATTTATACTTTGGTTTGCTTTGTTTTTTTATGGGGTTAGTTGGTTTTTGGGTGAGTTTTGCTATAAACAATTCTTATTTGCCAGATGTTGCCCACCCAGAGCAGATGGATGCTATTAGTGCCAAAGGTTTTTCTATGGGCTATGCAGGCAGTGTTATATTATTGCTTTTTAATTTGTTGATGGTGATGAAACCGGAGTTTTTTGGAATTGAAACAGATTCTGAGGGTATTGCAGAGCTAAAAGCAATGAAATATTCTTTTGTTACTGTTGGTATTTGGTGGATTATTTTTAGTCAATATACATTTTACTACTTGCCTAAAGGAAATAAGCAGGAGGGCGACCGTAAAAATGTAATTTTAAATGGTTTTAAAGAGTTAAAAGGAGTTTGGGGGCAACTTGGTAGTCAGGTAAAATTGAAGCGTTATTTAATAGCTTTTTTTGTATACAGTATGGCTGTGCAAACAGTAATGCTAATTGCTACTTATTTTGGAGAAGAAGAAATTGCTTGGGGGACAGATAAGGAGCGTACAACAGGCCTAATAGTAAGTATTTTAGTGATACAAATAGTTGCTATTCTTGGAGCATTAGTGACAGCAGCAGCATCTAAAAAGTTTGGTAATGTAAAAACACTTGTAGTGGTAAATATATTATGGGTAGTAATATGTATTTATGCATTTTATATGATAACGCCTATAGATTTTTACATAGGAGCTGGTTGTGTAGGCTTGGTTATGGGAGGTATACAAGCGTTGTCTAGGTCTACTTACTCTAAGTTTTTGCCAGATACTAAAGATACTACCTCTTTTTTTAGTTTTTATGATGTTGCAGAGAAAATAGGAATTGTAATAGGAACCTTTTTATATGGTTTTGTAGCACAAGTAACAGGTAGTATGCGTAATGCTATTGTGTTTTTAGCCATATTTTTTATAGCAGGTGTAGTATTGCTTTTACGAGTAGATAAAAAATAAATATTTTAAATCTATTGATTTTAAATAAAAAGGAGGTTGCAAAACGCAACCTCCTTTTTTGTATTATTATTATTATTATTATCCTTTAGAAATACCACCAGAACCAGAAGTTTTACTTTCTATTTTTTTAGGATTCCCTCGGTACCTAATATCACCAGAACCAGATACTCTAGCGTCTATAGTTTCTTTAGCGGTAACTTTAATATCTGCAGAACCAGATACTAATGCTTTTACATAGTCTGCTTCTAAATCATATGCAGAGATATCACCAGAACCAGATACTCTAACAGTAAAGTCGGTTGCAGAGCCACTTAAATTAATATCTCCAGACCCAGACATAGATGCTTTTAGTTCTTTTGTTTTAACTTTTAGGCTTATGTCACCTGAGCCAGAAATACTAGTTTCAAAAGTATTGCTAACTAAGGTTGTTTTGCCAACTATATCGCCAGAGCCAGATAATGTTGCTTCATTTATGTGTTCTACAGGTACAGTAACTAACAATTTGCTGTTTCTAGACGGAGTTAAATTCATTCCTTTTTCAGCCTTAATTACCAGTTTTCCGTTTTTAACTTCTGTTTTAATATGATTAATAATGTTTTCATCTCCTTGGATAGTAATTTTTCCTTCTTTACCATCTATAAGCTCTACATCAAAAAAACCAGATAAAGAAATTGCTTCATAATCTCCAACGTTTCTAGTATCTGTAGTAATATTTCCGTTTCCTTTTACACGTTTTCCCCACTGTGCATTTGCTGCAAAAGTTAAGGTTAGAGCTAGACTAAGTGTTATTATTTTTTTCATTTTAAGTGTTTTTTAGTTTTTATGTATTGATATGCTTCCGTATTCGGTAGCTATGTATACAAAGTTATTGCTGTTTTCTGATCCGCAAGAGCCTTTATAATATTTTTGTGAGTTTTTAACTTCTTTAACATTTATGTTACAATTGTCTACACCGTTTATTCCCCCGTATGAAGATTTAAGTTCAAACTTAAAGTTGTAATTAGGGTTGTGTCCAATTTTTACTCCAGTATAATCAGCATTAATAGTAATGTTGCCAGCGTTTTCTGTGAGCTCAGCAATTTTAATAGAGCCATAGTCTGCATTTAAAGATACGTTGCCATTAATTTTACCTAGCTTAATACTAATATAATCGCCATTACCTTCAATATTTTTTGCCTCGCTTACAGATAAACTCCCGTAATCACTATTGTAAACTAAATTTTCCATTTTGATTATAGAGGCGCTAGTGTAATCTGTATTTAAATCTAAATTACCAGCTTTTGTAATGGTAAAGCCAGAGTAATCTGCATCAATTTTAGCACTATTAATATAATCTATTTCAGATTTAGAAGTGTAATCAAAATTTAAGTTGTTGTTACGCCCTCTAAGTTCGCCAATATCTAGTCTGCCATAATCACAGTTTATAGTTGCGTGCCCATCAATTCTATCTAAAGTAATAGAACCATAGTCATTAGTTAAGTCAATATTATTTTTAACAGGTAGTTTAATGGTGTAGTTAATTTGCATATTAACATTGTTGCTATTACCCCAACCCCAACTACTGGTTTTATTTATATTAGTTTTTGCAGATACGTTGCTACTAGAACCTTTAAAACTAATTGTAATATCATCTAATTTACGCTGTACTTTTTCCTCATTATTTCCACTGGTTTTTATGTGTACTTCTATTTCTATACGGTTTTGATCCCAAGAGGTAATATTTAGGTTGCCGTACTTATTATTTACTTTTAAAAATGCATTTGTATTTACACTAAATTCTTTTTTAATGGTTTTTTCCTTAGTGTATTTTCCCTTGTCATTG
The DNA here is from genome assembly GCF_030546975.1 of Cellulophaga sp. 3_MG-2023. Lineage (NCBI taxonomy): Bacteria > Pseudomonadati > Bacteroidota > Flavobacteriia > Flavobacteriales > Flavobacteriaceae > Cellulophaga > Cellulophaga sp. 3_MG-2023. Next base: position 99,818 of record NZ_JAUOPS010000005.1, on the reverse strand, counting down.
TTAGCAATGCTTAAAATAGGAATAGTAAGTAGTAGTAAAGTTATAAACTTATAGTGTAGAGTTTTCATCATTATATTTCTTTAAATTTTTAATAGTATCAATTTGTGCCATTACATCTTTTATAAGATCTATTCTGGTTTGGTAATTGGTAATTATGGCGCTTAGTATTAGTTTGGTGTTACCACCATTTAATAGGTTTTTTTCTAGCTTTTTATAGTCGCTCTCTAATTTATTTAGTTGTATAAGAGTATCATCTATAATTTTTTTTGTGCTAGGGGATGTTTCTTTTTTTAGTTCGTTTACTTGGGTGTTAATTAAGCTGGCAAAATAAAATTTAGTTTCATTTACCTCTGGAGCTATTTCTGCAATTTGCTCGTTAGTGGTTTGCTTTTGGTAAAATAGTGTAAAACCTATTGCACATAAAAATGCTATAGATGCTGCAATTGCAAATAGTTTCCAAGAGAATTTTTTAGGTGTTTTTTTTGTAGCATTAAGCTTCTCTATAAAATTAGCAGTATGTGTAGTACTAGGTTCTTGAGTGTCAAAACTACCTTTTAACTCTTTAAATAAATTATCTATGTCTGTATTGTTTTTCATATGCAAGCGCTAGTTAATTGTTTACGCAAACTTTCTTTAGCTCTAGAAATTGTAGTTCTACAATTTGCATAACTAATATTCATTATTTCACTTATTTCTTCATAGTCATACCCTTCAATTAAATGTAAGGTCAAAGAAATTCTATAGTTGTCTTTTAAATGTTGCATGGCATCCATCACTTTTTGAGCCTTCAACTGTGTTTCACCATCATCTTTTGTACTACTATCATTATCTTTGACCCTGTACATAATATCATCTAAAGCAACTACTGTGTTTTTTTGTTGCTTTCTGTATTGGTAAATACTATTGTTAATTACTATTCGTTTTAACCAAGCACCAAAAGCTACTTCACCTTTATAGGTATGTAATTTTGTAAATGCACTTAAAAACGATTCTTGCATAATATCCTCTGCTTCGGCGCTATGTTTTACAATTCGGTATGCGGTGTTGTGCATTGCTTTATAGTACCGGTTATAGATCTCTAGCTGTGCACTTTGCTTACCTTGCTTGCATTGTAGCAATAAAGTATTGATATGTTCTTTTTGTTGGCTCAAAAAAATGTATGGTTTGTTTTATAGATGATAGATTGATTTAATTGTTACAATTTTTTTTCAATCTGCTTGGTATTGGCATAAGAATTGACTTTATATAAAGGATTAAAGTACGGTACAAGCTACGTTATATAGGCTTTTACTTAGTATTGATAAAAATAAATAAAATTTAATAATAGATTTCTGTTTTTATTTTATGACAGAATGACTGAAATATAACTATGCGAGATTCAGAATTTGACAATTTGGCGCTGCAAGGTATTAATGAGGAGGCGGAGCTTATACCATTATTAACACCTGAAGACGAGGAGGAAATGAGTAAAGAGCAATTGCCAGAAACATTACCAATATTACCATTGCGTAATACGGTATTATTCCCAGGAGTTGTTGTTCCCATTACTGCTGGTAGAGATGCGTCTATACATTTAATAAAAGATGCTAATAACGGATCTAAAGTTATTGGTGTTGTTGCACAAAAAGATGAAGAAACAGAAAATCCAGGTGTAGATGATATACATACTCTAGGTACTGTTGCCAGAATATTACGTGTTTTAAAAATGCCAGATGGCAACACTACGGTAATAATACAAGGTAAAAAAAGGTTTGAGGTTGCAGAAGTATTAACCGAAAAACCTTATATGACCGCTACAGTGCGCGAAACTAAAGAGGTTAGAGGAGAAGAAGAAACTCCAGAGTTTAAAGCTATTATAGAGTCTATTAAAGAGATGGCTTTAAAGGTAATATCAGAAAGTCCAAATATTCCTAGTGAGGCTTCATTTGCTATTAAAAACATAGAAAGTAACTCTTTTTTAATAAACTTTGTATCATCTAACTTAAGGTTACCTGTAAAAGACAAACAAGAGTTGTTAGAGATAGAGAACTTAAAAGAAAGAGCATTAGCTACTTTAAAGTTTATGAATGTTGAAATGCAGAAACTGCAATTAAAAAACGATATTCAGTCTAAGGTACGTACAGATATGGACCGCCAGCAAAGAGAGTACTTTTTGCACCAACAAATGAGAACCATACAAGAAGAATTGGGTGGTGGCGCTACGGCAGAAGATGAGTTGGCAGAATTAAGAGAAAGAGCTAAAAATAAAAAGTTTACTAAAAAAGAAAGAGAGTATTTTAATAAGGAAATTAGTAAAATGCAACGTATGAATCCGCAAGTAGCGGAATATGCCATACAGCGTAATTACTTAGACTTTTTTGTTGATTTACCTTGGGGAGATTACTCTACAGATAAGTTTGACTTAAAAGAGGCTCAAAGAATATTAGATAGAGATCATTACGGGTTAGAAGATGTTAAAAAGAGAATTATAGAGTATTTAGCAGTTTTAAAGCTAAGAAATGATATGAAATCTCCTATTTTATGTTTGTACGGACCTCCAGGTACAGGTAAAACATCTTTAGGTAAATCTATAGCAGAAGCCTTAGGTAGAAGCTATGTTAGAATGTCTTTAGGTGGCTTGCGAGATGAGTCTGAAATTAGAGGACACCGTAAAACATATATTGGCGCTATGCCAGGTAGAGTTTTAAAAAACATTAAAAAGGCAGAGCACTCTAATCCTGTTTTTGTTTTAGATGAAATAGATAAGTTATCTAATAGTCATCAAGGAGATCCTTCTTCTGCAATGTTAGAAGTTTTAGACCCAGAACAAAACAACGAGTTTTATGACAATTTCTTAGAAGTTGGGTACGATTTGTCTAAGGTGATGTTTATAGCAACTGCAAACAACCTTGGTGCAATACAGCCAGCGCTTAGAGATCGTATGGAAATTATAAACGTGTCTGGTTATACTATTGAAGAAAAAGTAGAAATAGCAAAAAGACACTTGTTGCCTAAGCAATTAAAAGAGCACGGTTTAAAAACCAAAGACTTAAAAATAGGTAAGGCGCAATTAGAGAAAATAGTAGAAGGTTATACAAGAGAGTCTGGTGTACGTTCTTTAGATAAGCAAATAGCTAAAATGGTACGTTTTGCCGCAAAATCTATAGCAACAGAAGAAGAATACGAGGTTAAAGTAACCAACGAGATTGTAGAAAAAGTTCTTGGCCCAGCAAGGTTAGAAAGAGATAAGTACGAGAATAACGATGTTGCAGGTGTTGTAACTGGCTTAGCTTGGACAAGTGTTGGTGGAGATATTTTATTTATAGAGTCTATTTTATCTAAAGGTAAAGGAGCTATGAATATTACAGGTAACCTAGGAAAGGTTATGAAAGAGTCTGCTACCATTGCTCTAGAGTACATAAAATCTAATTCAGATTATTTTGGAATTAAAGACGATATTTTTGACAAGTATAATGTTCACATACACGTGCCAGAAGGTGCTACTCCAAAAGATGGTCCTAGTGCAGGGGTAACAATGTTAACTTCCTTAGTTTCTTTATTTACACAACGCAAGGTTAAAAAGAGCCTAGCAATGACAGGTGAAATTACATTACGTGGTAAAGTATTGCCTGTAGGTGGTATTAAAGAGAAAATTTTGGCAGCCAAAAGAGCAAGAATTAAAGAAATAATTTTGTGTGAAGACAACCGCAAAGATATTTTAGAAATTAAAGAAGATTATCTAAAAGGACTTACTTTTCACTATGTAACAGATATGAGTCAGGTTATAGATATTGCTGTAACAGACCAAAAAGTAAAAAACGCAAAGAAAATCTAGTATACCAAAGGCTATTTAATTAAATTTAGATAGCCTTTATTTTAAGCATATTAATATGAAAAAAATTACAATTGCTATAGATGGGTATTCATCAACCGGAAAAAGTACCATAGCAAAACAATTAGCTAAAGCACTGGGTTATGTGTATGTAGATACAGGAGCAATGTATAGAGCAGTAACACTTTATGCAGTAAAAAAAGGTTTTGTGTCAGAAACAAGTGATGATTTTGCTGCATTAATAGCAGATTTGCCTAACATCAATTTAAAATTTGTGCATAATGAAGATTTAGGATTTTCAGAAATGTATTTAAATGATGAAAATGTAGAAAAAGAAATTAGAACTCTTGCGGTTTCTAAATTGGTAAGTAAAGTTGCAGCTATAAAAGAAGTACGTGTAAAGCTTGTAGAAATGCAACAAGCAATGGGTAAGGAAAAAGGTATTGTTATGGACGGCAGAGATATAGGTTCTGTTGTTTTTCCTGATGCTGAGTTTAAAGTTTTTATGACAGCGTCACCAGAAACAAGAGCTCACAGGCGTTACAAAGAATTAATAGACAGGGGAGATGACGTAACATATGATGATGTTCTTAAAAATGTACGTAGCAGAGATCATATAGACTCTACCCGTAAAGAATCTCCGCTTATATTATCTAAAGACGCAATAGAGTTTGATAATAGCGATATGGGATTAGCAGAACAGTTTGAGCGTATGCACAATTACGCATTACGAGTAATAGAAAAACAATAAGCATAAAAAAACGGCAATCTAAATTTAGATTGCCGTTTTCTTTTAAACCGCTGTATTTTATAAATTTGGTATTACCAAAACTTGGTCAGGGTGTATAACATCAGGATTTTTAAGAAGACCAGTATTAGCTTCAAAAATCTGCTTGTATTTCATTGGGTCACCGTAGTAATGCTTTGCAATTTTACTTAAAGACTCTCCACCTTGTACAGTATGTCTGTGGTATACAGATTCATCTGCTACAGTAATGTTAGCTTTAACATCTGCAGGACTATCACCACCAACTTCTTTAATTTTATCCCAAATTAAGTTTTTTTCGTACTGTGTTGCAGCTTGTCCTTTTATTTTTAAAACGCCACCTTCTTCAGTAACATCTCCGTCTTTAATGGCTAATTTTTCACCTAGGTCTAAAACAGACTGGTATTTCGCTTTTACGCTCATAATGTTTATTATTTATAGTTAATTACTAATGCCTAATATAGTAAATATTAGATCAATTGTAAAGTAAAAAATCTAAAAAAGCATGTAGATTTTGTAAATGCCTGAAAATTAGTTAAAAACAGTACTTGTTTTAATAAGTAATAAGTTGTATTTTTGCACCCCTTTTTAACGGTAGTGTAAGAGGAAAAGGGAGTAAACAAAACTTATATAACATCTTTTGCAGTGGAAGTATAACTCTTATAACATTGCAAAATACAAATTTTAATCAGCAAATGGCTGAAGAGAAAAACAACGCCCAAGTAGAGGAATCTACACCGGCAACAGAAGTAAAAGCAGTTACACCTAAGCAAGATCCAAAAGAATTTTTGGCTGAATTTGATTGGGATAAGTACGAAGAAGGAATTGAGCGTGTAGACGATTCTAAATTAGAAGAGTTTGAGGCAATGGTTGCTGAAAACTTCGTAGATACTGCAGATGAAGAAGTAGTTACAGGTAAAGTTGTTCATTTAACTGAGCGTGAAGCTATTATTGATATTAACGCTAAGTCTGAAGGTGTTATATCTTTAAACGAATTCCGTTACAATCCAGATCTTAAAGTTGGTGACAACGTTGAGGTTTTAATTGATATTCGTGAAGACAAAAGTGGACAATTAGTATTATCTCACAGAAAAGCTAGAACAATTAAGGCTTGGGATAGAGTTAATAACGCTTGTGAGAAAGAAGAAATCGTTAATGGTTTTGTTAAGTGCAGAACTAAAGGTGGTATGATCGTAGATGTATTTGGAATTGAAGCATTCTTGCCAGGTTCTCAAATAGACGTGAAGCCAATTAGAGATTACGATCAGTATGTTGGTAAAAACATGGAATTCAAGGTTGTTAAGATTAACCAAGAATTTAAGAACGTAGTTGTTTCTCATAAAGCTTTAATTGAAGCTGATATTGAAGAGCAGAAGAAAGAAATTATAGGTCAATTAGAAAAAGGACAAGTATTAGAAGGTGTTGTTAAAAACATTACTTCTTACGGTGTGTTTATTGATCTTGGTGGTGTAGATGGTTTAATCCACATTACAGATCTTTCTTGGTCTAGAATTAACCACCCTAATGAGGTTGTTGAGTTAGATCAGAAAATGAACGTTGTAATTTTAGATTTTGATGATAACAAATCTAGAATCCAATTAGGTCTTAAGCAGTTAGAGAAGCACCCATGGGAAGCGCTTAGCGAAGAAATGAAAGTTGGTGACAAAGTTAAAGGTAAAGTAGTTGTTATAGCAGATTACGGTGCATTTATTGAAGTTGCTGAAGGTGTTGAAGGTTTAGTACACGTTTCTGAAATGTCTTGGTCTACGCACTTGCGTTCAGCTCAGGATTTTGTAAAAGTTGGTGATGAGATAGAAGCTCAAATCTTAACTTTAGATCGTGATGACCGTAAAATGTCTCTTGGTATTAAGCAATTAACTCCAGATCCATGGACTGATATTGTATCTAAATACCCAGTAAACTCTAGACATAAAGGTATAGTACGTAACTTTACTAACTTTGGTGTGTTTGTAGAAATGGAAGAAGGTATAGATGGTTTAATTTATATTTCTGATCTTTCTTGGACTAAGAAAATTAAGCACCCATCTGAGTTTGTAACTGTTGGTGAAACTTTAGAAGTAGAGGTATTAGAATTAGATGTTGATGCACGTAAACTTAGTTTAGGTCATAAACAAACTACCGAAAACCCTTGGGATAAATATGAGACTGAATTTGCTTTAGACTCTGTTCACAAAGGAACTATTGATGAGATAGTAGACAAAGGAGCAATTGTTAACTTTAACGAAGACATTGCAGCATTTGTACCAACTCGTCACTTAGAAAAAGAAGACGGTAAGAAAATTGCTAAAGGTGAAGAAGCAGACTTTAAAATCATTGAATTCAACAAAGAATTTAAGAGAGTTGTTGCTAGTCATACTGCAATCTTCAGAGAAGAAGAGCAACGTAATGTAAAAGCAGCTGTTAAAAGACAATCTGCTGCAGCTGATGAAGCTAAGCCAACTTTAGGTGATGCTAACGAAGCTTTACAAGCGTTAAAAGATAAAATGGATGCAGCTAACAAAAAGTAAGCTCACATTTTAATAAATTTAAAAGCCTAAACGAAAGTTTAGGCTTTTTTTATGCTTAATTTTTTAAGTTAAATTGTTGATATTGGCTAACGTAACCAACATCAGTCTAAAAAAATAATAGCATAGTAAAAATAAAGAGGTTACTTTCTTTAACTAGTTTACGTATAAATTGCTATTTTTGTGTAACAAAAGCGTTGGTATCCTAACCTATGAGTAAAAAAGTACTACTTTCCTCTAAAGAAATCCAAATCATATTACATAGATTGGCTTGTCAGTTATTAGAAAATCATACAGATTTTAAAGACACAGTCTTAATAGGGTTACAGCCACGTGGTATATATTTAGCAAAAAGACTATCAGATCTTTTAACACAAGAGTATGGTGTTAAAAAAATAGATCTAGGATCTTTAGATATTACATTTTACAGGGATGATTTTAGAAGAGGAGATAAAACCCTAGAAGCAAGTAAAACCCATATTAACTTTTTAGTAGAAGATAAAAAAGTGGTTTTTATTGATGATGTACTTTATACAGGACGTAGCATTAGGTCTGCTTTAACAGCAATACAATCTTTTGGTAGACCTGCAGAAATAGAATTACTAACCTTAATAGATCGTAGATTTAGTAGACACTTGCCAATACAACCTAATTATAGAGGTAGACAAGTAGATGCTATTAACGAGGAAAAGGTACAAGTACTTTGGCAAGAGAATGACGGGCAAGACATTGTCTATTTAATAAATGAATAAAACAACGAAAATGAGCGAATTGAGTGTTAATCACTTATTAGGAATAAAATATCTTAACAAAAACGATATTAATCTCATTTTTGAAACCGCAGACCATTTTAAAGAAGTAATAAATAGGTCTATAAAAAAAGTCCCTTCTTTAAGAGATATTACTATTGCAAATATTTTTTTTGAAAACAGTACCAGAACAAAACTTTCTTTTGAGCTAGCAGAAAAAAGATTGTCGGCAGATGTAATTAACTTTTCGGCATCACAATCATCTGTAAAAAAAGGAGAAACGTTAATAGATACTGTAAATAACATATTATCTATGAAAGTAGATATGGTTGTTATGAGGCATCCAAACCCTGGTGCAGGTGTGTTTTTATCTAAGCACGTAAAAGCTGCAATAATTAATGCTGGTGATGGTGCGCATGAACACCCAACACAGGCATTGTTAGACTCTTACTCTATACGAGAAAAGTTAGGAGATGTAGGAGGTAAAAATGTTGTTATAGTAGGTGATATTCTTCATTCTAGAGTGGCTTTGTCTAATATATTAGCACTTAAATTACAAGGGGCAAATGTAAAAGTATGCGGTCCAAAAACATTAATTCCAAAACACATAGAGTCTTTAGGTGTTACGGTAGAAACAGATTTGCGTAAAGCGTTAAATTGGTGTGACGTAGCTAATATGTTACGTGTACAAAATGAGCGTATGGATATTAGTTATTTTCCAACTACCAGAGAGTACACTCAGCAATTTGGAGTAAACAAAGCTTTGTTAGAAAGTTTAGATAAAGAAATAGTAATAATGCACCCAGGACCAATAAACCGTGGCGTAGAAATTACTAGTGATGTTGCAGACTCTAATCAATCTATAATCTTAGATCAGGTAGAAAATGGTGTAGCTGTACGTATGGCTGTTATTTATTTGCTTGCATCTAAAATAAAATAATTTACTATGGTTTTTGATAAAGATGGTACAACTACAATTGTAGACCAAGAGAATATCTCTTTGGCTAAATTTTTAGAAAATTTAAACAATGCTTACGAGAAAATAAAGAACGATAATATTATTGTAAACCTTTTCTCTTTTTCAGCTTTAACAAGTTCAGATGTGTTAGAGTTTTTAGATTTATCTAACCAGCACAGAGGAGCTAATAAATCTTTTGTTTTGGTTACTAATAAGGTTTCTTATGATGACGTGCCAGAAGAAATATCTGTTGTTCCTACCATACAAGAAGCTAGGGATATTATAGAAATGGAAGAAATTGAACGTGATTTAGGCATCTAATTTTAAATTAAATAATACTTTTTTTAGCAAATAAGCAATGTTTGTTTGTTATAAATACTAACAAACAATAACTACTATTTTGCAATTAACTGTACTAGGTTGCCACGCAGCCACACCACGCACACTGGCAAATCCTACATCTCAGACCTTAGATATAAGAGGGCACCTTTTTTTAATAGATTGTGGTGAGGGTACACAGGTGCAACTTAGAAAAAGTAAGCTTAAATTTTCTAGAATTAAGCATATTTTTATTTCTCATTTACACGGAGATCATTTTTTTGGACTTCCGGGTTTGGTATCTACCTTTAGGTTGTTAGGTAGAGAAAAAGAGTTACATATTTACGGACCAAAAGGGATTAAAGAAGCAATTACAATGTTGCTAAAACTTGGGGATTCTTGGACAAATTATCCGCTGTATTTTCACGAGTTAACTAGCAAAGAATCTACCGTTGTTTTTGAAGATGACAAAGTAAAAGTATCTACCATACCATTAAATCACAGAATTTACACAAATGGTTTCCTGTTTCAGGAAAAAGAAGTAGACCGTAAGTTAAATATAGATGCAGTAGCCTCTTATAAAATTGACAAGTGCTATTATCAAAAAATTAAAAACGGGAAAGATATTACTTTGGATAATGGTACTTTGGTTGCTAATGCAGATTTAACTTTTGATCCGCCTAAACCTAAAAGTTATGCCTTTTGTAGTGATACCGTTTTTGAACCTAGTATAATACCAGTTATAAAAGGAGTAGATGTATTGTATCATGAAGCTACTTTTTTAAATTCTGAAGCAGAATTAGCAACAAAAACAAAACACTCTACCGCAAAACAGGCTGCAACAATAGCTAAGCAAGCTAACGCAGGCGCTCTAGTTTTAGGTCATTATTCTACACGTTACAAAACTACCGAATTGTTTAAGCAAGAGGCAGAAGAAGTATTTACTCCAGTGCTACTAGGGGAAGATGGTAAATCGTTCGATTTTTAAAGGTATACATTGTTATCAATTTTTTAAGTTTTATCTTTGCCGGCTTTTTAAAGGCTAAATAGGCTTAATTTGTAGTGTAAAATTATTACAAAACTACATCACAAATGTCTTGCTTTTAAAAATATAATTTATAGATATGGAGAAGTTAAAAGGAGCGCTATTTGTTTTAATTGGGGCAGCTAGTTATGGTGTGTTGGCAACATTTGTAAAGAAAGCAAATTTAGAAGGATTTAGTACCAGCGGATTAAATACATTGCAATATTTAATAGGTTTTATAGGGGTGGCTTTATTGGCATTACTCAATAAAAAAAATCGCACGGTTGCAAAAACTAAAGAAAATAAAAACGGAAAGCTTAAGCTAGTACTTTTTGGTACAGCAGCAGGTTTAACAAGTTATTTTTATTATTTAAGTCTTAATTATATTCCTGTTTCTGTGGCTATTATTTTTCTTATGCAAGCCATATGGATGGGGGTTGTTTTAGAAATGATTTTAAGTAAAAAAGTAGACAAACTTAAACTGTTTGGTAGTTTATTAGTAATTATAGGAACTTTATTTGCTGTTAATGTTTTTAATGAAAGCAAAGCTATAGATCCAACAGGTTTTATTTTGGGAGTTATGGCAAGTATGTGTTATACTGCTACTTTGTATGCATCTAACACAGTTGCTGTTAGTTTACCTAATATGGTTAGGAGTAAGTATTTAGTTTTAGGTGGTTTGCTAATAGTATTACTTATTTGGAATACAGACTTACTTACGGAGTTTGACTATGCCAGCTTAAGTTTTTGGCAATATGGACTGTTTTTAGGCTTTTTTGGTGCAGTTTTGCCTCCAATAGCCTTTAATAAAGGATTTCCTATTACAGGTATTGGTCTGGGTAGTATTTTAACATCATTAGAAATTCCGGTTTCAATATTAACTGCAAGTATAATTTTGGGCGAAGAAATTAAGGGTATACAATGGATTGGTGTTTTAATTATTATAGTTTCTGTCGCAGTTATTAATTATAAGAGTATTGTTAACGATATTAAAAACAGTAAAAACCAGCCAACTTCTGCTTAAATAATTAGTAAATTTGTAGTTGTAAAATTACAGTTGTTTTATGTTTTAGAACGATGTTATTTACGTTGTAAAATTAGAGATTACACTATGAAAAAGGATTTAGGGAACTACAGAAAATCATACCAAAAAAGTGAACTTTTAGAAGGCGGAGTATCTGACAACCCAATAGAATTATTTCAAAAATGGTTTTATGAAGTAGAAGCTACAGATGGCGTGGAGGAACCTAATGCTATGACAATTTCTACAATTGGTTTAGATGGTTTTCCTAAAAGTAGGGTAGTATTACTTAAAAAATATACATATGAAGGTTTTATTTTTTACACAAATTACAATAGTGAAAAAGGTAAAGCAATAGCAAACAACCCTAATATGTGTGTGTCTTTCTTTTGGCCAAATTTAGAAAGACAGGTTATTATTAAAGGAAAAGCAGAAAAAATAGCAGAGAATTTATCTGATGGTTATTTTGAATCTAGGCCAGATGGTAGTAAACTAGGTGCAATAGTGTCTGACCAAAGTACGGTGATACCTTCTAGAGAGTTTTTAGAAGATAAATTAAAATCTTTAGAGGAAGAGTATAAAGATAAAGAAATAGAAAGACCAAAGCATTGGGGCGGATACATTGTTAAACCTGTATCTATAGAGTTTTGGCAAGGGAGACCAAATAGGTTACATGATAGAATTAGATATGAGTTGCAAGAAGATTACAATTGGAAGATTGAAAGGCTTGCACCGTAAAGGTCTAGAAGTAATTTGTATATTTGCACCCCAATAAAAATGCTGTAATTAATTAAAAATGAAGAAGAAAGTAGCTTTTTACACACTAGGTTGTAAACTTAACTTTTCAGAAACTTCTACCATTGCTCGTAGCTTTGTAGATGAAGGTTTTGATAGAGTAGATTTTGCAGAAGCTGCAGATATGTATGTGATTAATACGTGCTCTGTAACCGAAAATGCAGATAAAAGATTTAAATCTATTGTAAAACAAGCTCAAAAGAAAAATCCAGATGCATTTGTAGCAGCAGTTGGTTGTTATGCACAGTTAAAGCCAGAAGAATTAGCAGCAGTAGATGGTGTAGATTTAGTTTTAGGTGCTACAGAGAAATTTAAAATTACAGACTACATAAACGATTTATCTAAAAACGATTTTGGAGAAGTACACTCTTGCGAAATTGAAGAAGCAGATTTTTATGTTGGTAGTTATGCAATAGGAGATAGAACACGTGCTTTTTTAAAGGTACAAGATGGTTGCGATTATAAATGTACCTATTGTACAATTCCGCTTGCTAGAGGAATTTCTAGGAGTGATACTTTAGAAAATGTTTTAAAGAATGCAGCAGAGATCTCTGAAAAAAACATAAAAGAAATTGTACTTACTGGTGTAAATATTGGTGATTATGGTAAAGGTGAATTTGGAAACAAAAAACACCAACATACATTTTTAGAGTTGGTAAAAGCTTTAGATACTGTAGACGGTATTCATAGACTTAGAATATCTTCAATAGAGCCAAATTTATTAAAAAATGAGACCATAGATTTTGTGTCTAAAAGTAATTCTTTTGTACCTCATTTTCATATTCCTTTACAGAGTGGTAGTGATGCTATTTTAAAATTAATGAGACGTAGGTACTTAACTAATTTATACATAGATCGTGTAGCTAAAATTAGAGAAGTTATGCCACACGCCTGTATTGGTGTAGATGTTATTGTTGGTTTTCCGGGTGAGACAGAAGAACACTTTTTAGAAACGTATCATTTTTTAAATGAATTAGATATTTCTTATTTACACGTTTTTACTTATTCTGAAAGAGATAATACGGTAGCTGCAGAAATGGAAAATGCAGTACCTAAAAATGTAAGAGCTAAGCGTAGTAAAATGTTACGTGGCTTGTCTGTTAAAAAGCGTAGAGCATTTTATGAGAGTCAACTTGGATCTACAAGAACAGTTTTGTTTGAAAGTGAAAATAAAGAAGGTTACATAACTGGTTTTACAGAGAATTATGTAAAAGTTAAGGCACCTTGGAACCCAGAGTTGGTAAACACATTGCATACAATACAACTAACGGAAATTGATGAGGATGGTTTGGTACGATTTGACTTTGTTAAAACCGAAGTTACGGTATAAAAAAAAGGTGCTTTTAAAGTAGAACAACTTTTAAAGCACCTTTTGTGATTTTATTAGATACGTATACCAATAGGTAACATTTCTTTATAGAGTCTTTTGTTTTTTCTTAAAAAGCTAGCGACATCAGGACTAGTAGGAACAACTCGCATATTCTTTTCTTGTATATCGTTTAAAACAGCCTTAATAAAGCCTTCTTTAAATTCAGTTTCGATAATTTCTTCAGGAATAATAAGTTTTGTTAAAAACACTTTACGTTCTTGTGATGAGTATTCTAATTTGGCCAAATGTCCATTAACTCTAGTTTCATACTGACGTAAAAAACTATTGTCTTTAATTTCTACTGCATTCATATAGTATTTATTTTAAATTGAAGTTAAAATATGCGCTATTGTGTTCTAAAATAACGATATTTAGTATCGTGAAATCATTATATTTTTCAGAGAAAAAAATGATAACAACCTAACAAAGTTACGTTAAAAATACGTAAAAACCTAGTTTTCAATTTACTAAAGAAATAGTTGTATTAATATATGGTTAACGTTTACTTAATGCCAGGTATGGCTGCAAACCCATCGATATTTAAAAACATTAAATTACCAGAAGAAAATTTTAATCAACATTTATTAGAGTGGTTTGTGCCTGCAAAAAATATGACATTAGACGAGTACGCAAAGGAGATGTGTACTAAAATTAAAGAAACTAACGTTATATTAATAGGTGTATCTTTTGGTGGTATTTTGGTTCAGGAAATGGCCAAACATATTAAAGTTAAGAAAGTTATAATTATATCAAGTGTAAAAACAAAGTATGAGCTTCCTAAACGTATGCGTTTAGCAAAGTATACCAAGGCATATAAGTTATTACCAACAGGTTTGGTTACTAATATGGAAGTATTAGCTAAGTATGCATTTGGAGAAACGGTAACCAAGCGTTTAGAGTTGTATGAGGAATATTTATCTGTTAACGACAAATATTACATAGATTGGTCTTTAGAACAAATCATAGAGTGGAATCAAGAAAAATATAGTCCAGATTTAGTTCATATACACGGAGATAATGATCCTGTTTTTCCTATAAAACATATAAAAGACTGTATTGTAGTACCAAAAGGAACTCATATTATGGTAATAAATAGATTTAAGTGGTTTAATGAGCATTTGCCACAAATAATTTTAGAATAGATAAGGTATTTAATACCTTTGGTAGCAATTGAATTTAAATAGAAATAGATATAGGATGAAAATAGTAAAAAGTATATTGATGTTTTTGGGAGTGGTTTTAGTGGCAGGCTCTTTAATGTTTGCTGTACAGAGTACTTCTGTAATACCACAGTTAAAAGAAGATGTAGATGTTGTGACACCAGAAAATGGATATAAAGTTACTTCTATTGATATTCCTGCAGATTTAAATTTTGCAGGTGAAGCTGTACCATTAACAGATCCAGAAGTTATGGAGCGTATAGACCGTGAGTTTTTAGTAAATACATACTGGCAATCTAATGCTTTGTTGTTAATGAAAAGAGCTAATAAATACTTTCCTATAATAGAGCCAATTTTAGCTAAAAACGGAGTTCCGGATGATTTTAAGTACCTAGCGGTTGCAGAAAGCGGATTGCAAAATGTAGTGTCGCCTGCAGGTGCAACTGGATTTTGGCAGATTATGAGAGCTACAGGTAAAGAATATGGTTTAGAGGTTAACAGTAATGTAGATGAGCGTTACCACATTCAAAAATCTACAGAGGTTGCTTGTAAGTACTTAAAAAAGTATAAAAATAAATTTGGAAATTGGACTTTGGCAGCTGCTTCTTATAATGCAGGTGCAGGAGCTATTAATAAATATCTAACACAGCAGAAGGTAGATTCTTATTACGATTTATTATTAGGGCAGGAGACAGGGAGATATTTATTTAGGATTATGGCGATAAAAGAAATTTTATCTGCGCCAGAAAAATATGGTTTTGAAATTTCTGAAGATGAAATGTACAAAGCTGTGCCTAGCTTTACGGTAGATTTAGATGTTCCTGTATCTAATTTTGCTGACTTTGCAAATGAGTACGAGATTAACTATAAGATTTTAAAACGTCATAATCCTTGGTTAAGAGAGCCTCATTTAAATAATAACTCTAGAAAAAAGTATACTATTGAAATTCCTAATAAAGGATATTATAAAGTAGATTAAGTAGTTATTTACTATTAATTTAAAAAGCCCATTAAACTTAGTTTAATGGGCTTTTTAAATTAAAAATACTTTTCTATATAATTAGATTTTCTTCATTTGTTGCTTCATCATTTTTATCTGATCTGCAAGCATACCTTGTTTGTCTAATTTTTTAGCTTCGTTTAAAAGCATTGTAGCTTCTCTTTTACGTCTTTTTTGCATTGCAATACCTGCTAAGCTTAATTTAGCCATAGCAACATCATAATCCATTGTTAAGCCTAATTTAAGAGCTTTTTTAAAGTATTTTTCAGACTGAGTTAAATTTGTTTGAGAAAAAATAATTCCGTGTAAGTAATTATAATACCCTTGTTGTTTAACTGTTAAAGCACCTTCAGGATTTTTAATTTTAGTTAACCATTTTTGAGTTCCAGCAAGGTCTTGCTTTCTCATCCTTAAAAAGGCAAGTAAAATAATTTCGTTTCTAAAGTAAAGAAATACAAATACAAGAGAAAGTAAGATAAGGGCAATTCCGTTACCTATGTTACCTTCTATAAATTGATATACTGCGTATGCTATAATTAAGGCTGCTATACCTATTTTAATGTTTTTATTGAACATATTTTATTCTTCTATAGTTTTATAAGTAATTGTTGATGTAATTTTTGTTGGTATTTTTTGATCTCCTAACATTGGTATAGTAGAATTTCCGTTAGATGTTCCGGTAACTTCCATTGTGTTAATAAAACCAGTTTTTGCATTAGCTATTGCTTTAGTGGTTTGCGTACCAGTTAAATCCATATTAGCATTTGCATCTTTAACTGTCATTATAACATCTGCAGTACAGCTTAAAGTGGTTGTGTTAGCATCTTGTGCATCTAAGGTCCACTTGTTTTTAGTATTTAACTTACCAGAGTATTCATTTTCCCAAGTATCTCCAACGGCAACTTTGTTTGTTGCATTAGGGTAAATGTATGTCATTTGTTTAAAGCTATTGGCTAAACCTTCTGTTCCGTATTCTTTTCCTAAAGATGTTTTTACAGTAGCTAAAGTAGTAGCATCTGTAATACCAGAGGCATCCATCATTTTAGTCACTAATTTGTCTCCGCCATCAACATTTGTAATATTACCGTTACTAGCCAATGTAATTTTTACAGGAACATTTAAAATAGAATTAAACATTGTAGACTGTATGTCTCCTGCTTTAACTTCTTTAGCTTTTACATCCATTAAAACTCCTTGTAGGTTAGATGTCATTTTCATATTAAGGTCTGTAAAAGACATTTCAATACTATAAGCACCATCTTTTTTTTCTAAAACCTTCATCTTATACTCGCCAGTAATATCATTGGTAAGCTCGTGAGACATACCTTGCATTTCTTGAGTAATAACTTGTTTAGCATTTTGTTGCACAATAAAAACATCGCCAACAGAAAGTTTGTATTCTAATTTAGTTTGGGCACTAATACCTGTAAAGTATAGAAAAACCGAGGTAAGAAAGAATAATTTTTTCATTTAAAAATAGTGTTATAAATTTGCAAATGCAAAAGTACTAAAAACAAACTAAAATATTTTATTAATTAGGTTTGCTAATGAAAAAACTCTTTGTATATTTGCGCCCAGCTTTTATAGAGCTAATTTTTTAAGATTATACATTACACTATTATAAAGATATTCTATTATGCCGAAAAGAACGTTTCAACCATCAAAAAGAAAGAGAAAAAATAAACACGGTTTTAGAGAGCGTATGGCTTCTGTAAACGGAAGAAAAGTTTTAGCTAGAAGAAGAGCTAAAGGTAGAAAAAAACTTACTGTTTCTTCTGAATTGAGACATAAAAAATAATGATTATAGATATCATAAAATAATAAGGTGTTACTTTTTTAAAGTAACACCTTTTTTTTGACTATACCGTAGCAAACTACGATTTTTAAAATTACACCCAACACAGTAAAAATTAGTTACAATGCCAAAAAGAGAAGACATTAAATCCATTTTATTAATAGGTTCTGGACCAATAGTAATAGGACAAGCGTGCGAGTTTGATTATTCAGGATCACAAGCATTACGTTCTTTACGTGAAGATGGTATAGAGACAATCTTAATTAATAGCAACCCTGCTACAATTATGACAGATCCAACAATGGCGGATCATGTGTACTTAAAACCATTAACTACAAAATCTATTATCGAAATCTTAAAAAAGCACCCTAACATAGATGCTGTTTTGCCAACAATGGGTGGGCAAACTGCATTAAATTTATGTATAGAGGCCGATGAAAAGGGAATCTGGGAAGATTTTGATGTTGAGATTATTGGTGTAGATATTGACGCTATTAATATCACAGAAGATCGTGAAAAATTTAGAGAGTTAATGTTAAAAATTGGTGTTGGTATGGCACCGCAAGCAACTGCAACTTCTTTTTTAAAGGGTAAAGAAATAGCACAAGAATTTGGTTTTCCATTAGTAATTAGAGCTTCTTACACCTTGGGTGGGGCAGGAGCTTCTATAGTGTATAAGCCAGAAGATTTTGATGAATTACTTAGTGTAGGGTTAGAAATTTCTCCTATACATGAAGTAATGATAGATAAGGCTCTATTAGGCTGGAAAGAATACGAGTTAGAGTTGTTACGTGATAAAAATGACAACGTAGTAATTATTTGTGCTATAGAAAATATGGATCCTATGGGGATACATACAGGAGATTCTATAACCGTAGCTCCAGCAATGACACTTTCTGATAAAACGTATCAGAAAATGAGAGATATGGCTATACATATGATGCGTAGTATTGGTGATTTTGCAGGTGGATGTAATGTGCAATTTGCTGTTAGTCCAGATGAAAAAGAAGATATTATTGCAATAGAAATTAACCCAAGGGTATCTAGATCTTCGGCATTAGCATCTAAAGCAACCGGGTATCCAATTGCAAAAATAGCTTCTAAATTAGCTATTGGTTACAACTTAGATGAGTTAGATAATCAAATTACAAAATCTACATCTGCTTTATTTGAGCCTACTTTAGATTACGTTATTGTAAAAATACCACGTTGGAACTTTGATAAGTTTGAGGGATCTGACAGAACTTTAGGTTTACAGATGAAATCTGTAGGTGAAGTTATGGGTATAGGACGTTCTTTTCAAGAAGCATTGCATAAAGCAACACAATCATTAGAAATTAAACGTAATGGTTTAGGAGCAGATGGTAAAGGATATAAAGATTACGATCAAATTATACAAAAACTAACTGTGCCAAGTTGGGATAGGGTTTTTGTAATATACGATGCAATACAATTGGGTATTCCATTGAGTAGAATTCATGAAATTACTAAAATAGATATGTGGTTCTTACGTCAGTATGAAGAATTACATCACCTAGAAAAAGAAATTTCTAAATATACAGTAGAGAGTTTACCAAGAGAGTTGTTGTTAGAAGCTAAACAAAAAGGTTTTGCAGATAGGCAAATCGCACATATGCTAGACTGTTACGAGAGTGAAGTACATACCAAACGTTCTGCTCAGGGCATTAACAGAGTATTTAAACTAGTAGATACTTGTGCTGCAGAGTTTAAAGCAATGACACCATATTACTATTCTACTTTTGAAGCAGAAATAGAAACACCAGATGGTAAGCGCTATGTACAAAATGATAGTGTTGTTACCGATAAAAAGAAAATTGTTGTACTTGGTTCTGGACCAAACAGAATAGGGCAAGGTATAGAATTTGATTATTGTTGTGTGCACGGTGTTTTAGCAGCTGCAGAGTGTGGTTATGAAACAATTATGATTAACTGTAACCCAGAAACGGTTTCTACCGATTTTGATACTGCAGATAAATTATACTTTGAGCCTGTTTTTTGGGAACACATTTATGATATTATTCAGCATGAGAAACCAGAAGGTGTAATTGTACAGCTAGGTGGACAAACAGCATTGAAGCTAGCTGAAAAATTATCTAAATACGGTATAAAAATATTAGGAACTAGTTTTGAGTCTCTAGATTTAGCTGAAGACAGAGGAAATTTCTCTAAAATGTTATTAGAAAATAATATTCCTTTTCCAAAATATGGTATAGCAGAAACTGCTGATGAGGCATTGACACTAGCAGACGAATTAGATTTTCCTTTGTTAGTTAGGCCATCTTACGTATTAGGAGGTCAGGGAATGAAAATTGTAATTAACAAAGCAGAGTTAGAGGAGCACGTTGTTAACCTATTAAAATCTATACCAGGTAATAAGCTATTATTAGATCATTATTTAGATGGAGCAATAGAAGCAGAAGCAGATGCAATTTGTGATGGCGAAGATGTTTACATAATTGGTATTATGGAGCATATAGAGCCATGTGGTGTGCATTCTGGAGATTCTAATGCTACATTGCCTCCTTTTAACTTAGGGGAGTTTGTAATGCAGCAAATAAAAGATCATACTAAAAAAATTGCTTTAGCGCTTAATACGGTTGGTTTAATAAACATACAATTTGCTATTAAAGATGATATGGTTTACATTATAGAAGCTAACCCTAGAGCGTCTAGAACGGTACCTTTTATAGCAAAAGCATACAAAGAGCCTTACGTTAATTATGCTACTAAAGTAATGTTAGGAGATAAAAAAGTAAAAGACTTTAATTTTAACCCTCAGTTAGAAGGTTTTGCAATTAAGCAACCAGTATTCTCTTTTAATAAGTTTCCTAATGTAAATAAAAACTTAGGTCCAGAGATGAAGAGTACAGGAGAAAGTATTTTATTTATAGATAGTTTAAAAGACGATGATTTTTATAACTTATATGCAAGACGTAAAATGTATTTAAGTAAATAAGCAATAGATTTAATTATAAAAAATCCCTATTAGATTTATTCTAATAGGGATTTTTTTTTAATCATAAATAAACCCCAACAGGGAGAGGAAAAATTCCTCGTCCCAAAGTGGGGTTAGTGTTGCATTTTTAATACTGTATGCTTTTTAATTATTTAAAGGAAGTATTTTGTAGATAGACTTTTCTCCTTTAGTAATTGTTTTAGCTAGTGTTTCAAAAGATTCTTTTTCTGGGTCATCAGCATTCCAGTCTTTACGTCCTTTATCAAAATCTTCATAATAAGTATCCCAATTGTCATATTTAGTTTTGGCAATAGCTAATACATCTGCTAAAATAGCTGTAGATTCTTCTTTTGTTAAAAAGTTTGCAGAGTAGCCCATTGCTACATTGTTAGTAATTCTAGCATAATCCCAAGACTTGTATGCGTAATCTCTTGTTTTTAAATCTTCTAAAGTTTCTAATAAAGATTCTTTACTAGTTATACCCCAAGCATTTTTTAATACTCTTTTTGCACCAGAGCTATCAGATTTTTCAAAAGGAAATTCAAATATTTCTTTGTAGCCAACAACTAACTCCTCATTTGTAGAGTAACCAGCATTGGTCATCATAGATTCTACATCACTAGATCCACCATATCCGTGAATAAAATAAATACCACCAAGCATAAAACTACTTAGTTTTTCATCTTTTAATTCGGTTTTTGTTCCACAAGAGACAATACTTAATAGTATTACAGTGCACAATGCAAACAATTTAAATTGTTTTGTATTTTTCATAATAAATAGTTGTTTGGTATCTATATTATAACTTAATAGGATACTTATTTTTATGCTAAAATACAGTCTAAGTTTAGTGTAACTTTCTCTAAATATATATCCGCTCTAAATTAACTTATATTCGTTTAGATTTGAGCCTTTTTGTGTTGCTTTAGTATGTATTTAATGTAAAACGGTATATTATGGTGTTAATCTAATTTTACTTATTGATTAAGTAAGCGTTCTACAAAGTCATTTTTACGACGTGCAGAAACAGGTATTTTTTCTCCAGATTTTAGAAAAATATAACCGTTTTTATCATATTTGTCTATAAAACTTAAATTTACAACATATGATTGATGCGTACGCATAAAGTTTTTTTCAGGAAACTGATTTTCAAATTCCTTTATTGGTTTAGATGCTATATAAGATTTACCATCACTTAAATAAAAGGTAGTGTAACCTTTGTCTGATTTGCAATGTGTTAAATACCTAAACTCAATTACCTGTAGGCCTTCTTGTAAACGTAAAACTAACTTTTCTTTTTTACGTTCTAGCATTTCACTTTTTACAATTTCTAATTGTTCATTAGCTATTTCTACATTACTATCTATGGCCTTATCAATAGCGGCTTCTAACTCATCTATATCTACAGGTTTTAAAATATAATCTACCGCTCCGTTTTTTAGTGCTTGCAAAGCATACTGTTCATACGCAGTAATAAAAATAACATTGTAACTTAAATTTGTAGTTTGCTCTAAAAAATCAAACGCATTACCATCTAATAGATTAATGTCTAAAAAAATAAGATCTGGTTTACAAGCGTTAGCAACAACTACAGCTTCTTTTACAGATTCGCATTCACCTAAAATGGTAACTTCTTTATCTAGAGAGGTTATCATTGCCAATAATCCTTTTCTAATATATAATTCGTCTTCTACAATTAAAGCTTTAAGCATCTTCTTTTTCTATTTTGTAAGGCAAAGTAAGTGTTACTATTGTACCTTGTTCATTAAATTGTGACCTGTCTTCTATGGTTAAGCCTGTTTCTACTCTTAACTCTTTAGACATAATTTTTAAACGTTCTGCAGATATTTGAGTAGATACTGATTTTTTACTTTTCCTTTTATTAGTACTTGTTTTATTTATACCTAAGCCATTATCTATAATAATACAGCTAAGTTTAGAATCTTTAAAGTGAATTAAAATTGATATTTCTGCATTTTCAAAATTATTATTAAATCCGTGCTCAATAGCATTTTCTACAAAAGGCTGCATTAACATTGGAGGTATAGAAATGATAGATGTATCTATATTTTCATCAATATTTAAAGTATACTTAAAACTATTTTCTCTACTCATATTTTGCAAATCAATATAGTTCTGTAATGCCTGTAACTCTTCTTTTAATGACACAAGTTTTTCTCTAGAGTTTTCTAAAATTATACGTAATAGTTTAGAGAATTTAGATAAGTAAATAATGGCTTTTTTATCTTCTTTATTTAATATCATTCCTTGTATAACAGACAAGCTATTAAATATAAAATGCGGAGTCATTTGTGAACGTAACAACCTTTGTTCTGTTTGTATTTGTACGTGTGCATTTATAATGTTACGGTATTTAAAAATAAATAACACAGCAAACAATACTACAACTAGTATAACAAGTATAAAAGCGCCCCAAATTTTTTGTTTTTCGGCTAAAGCTAATCTGTTATCTATAATTTTAACTTGTTTTTTTAGAGTAGTTTCTCTGGTGTTGGCAAATTCTAATTGTTTAGATGATGTTTCTAAGGCTTTTATTTTTTCACTAATTTTTTGCTTAAAAATAGCTTCGTTTAAACTTTCAATTCTAGCTAAATAAGTTACAGCTTTTTCTACATTATTTTGATTTTTATACATTAAAAAGTAGTGAGAATAGATACTTTTTTGGTTGTAAAGTGATGTATTGTCAGATATAGAAGTAACGGCAGAGTCTAAATATACTTCTGCTTCTTTATATTTTTCTTGTTTTAAATATGCAAAACCAATATTAGAATAGTGTACACTACGGTTATTTTTTGATTTTTTTATAGACTTTTTTAAATAAACAATTGCTTCATCCCATTTTTCTAAACCCATTAAAGTTAGAGCATAGTTATTGGTAAATAGTGAAAGCTTCCTATACTTTGGTAGTGTTATGTTGTTATAAATATCATGAGCTTTTTTGTATTGGTTATTATGGTAATACATCATCCCCCATTTAAAACACAGTTTTTGAAACTCAATGGAATCTTTTTCTCTAAAAACAGGAGCTACTTTTTCACAATATTCAATTCCTTTTGTAATATCATTTAAGTCAATAAGGTTTTCTGCCATTAAATTAAAAGCTCTAACCAAATTGGTAGTATCTTTTAGTTTCATAGCTTTTTCTGTCATTTTATTAGAAAAAACCAAGCCATTAGAATACTGTCTGGTTCTTCCGTAGGACTTTGTTATATAAAATAACTCATCTAAATTAAGTTCTTTAAACTCACTTTTTTTGGTAAGTGTATCTATAACAGCTTCAAATTCTCTGGCTTCAAAAAGCTCTTTTGGAGATTGTTGAGCTTTTAAACCCGTATATATCAGGGAGCACAACAAAAATGTTATAATAAACTTTAACTTATTCATAAAATGGTAGGCTGTTACTTTTTCTTTAAGTGATAAAAATAGAATTAATTTTTAGATACTATTAGATTAATAATGGTGTTTTTGGTTTGATGTTCATTTAATTGTAAACTTCCTGTTCTATGTTACTTTTTTTGTATGCCTTAACAGCAAAAAATATAAATACCAGTGTAATAACACTTCCAAGAATTAGACTATTGGTAGCTCCTAAAGACTCAGAAATTGATATCAATATTTTTTTTAAACCTCTTCTAGATCCAGATACAGCAACATTTTCACCAGCTTCTAATTTTAGGGCACTATCATATAAAGCAAAAGTTAGTAATGCCGCAACCAAACTGTATAAAGCTGGTTTAACCCAAGCTTTAGTTTTTTTCTGAACTTTGTTTTTAGATAAATTTGTTTTAGAAACTAATGTATTTAAGGTGTTTTGGTATTCTTCCTCTGATGTAAAATCTAAATACGCTTTTTCATTTTTCCCTTTTTCTATAAAAAAGACCTGAAAGCCCATATCTTCCTTAAAAGGAACAATTTTTATAATATCTGTATATGTAAAAGTATGTTGCGTGTTAAGTAGCCCTTTTTTATCTGAGTCTAGCTCAGTATTAAAAGCTTCTAACGTTTTATAGTCTTCATCAGAGAGTCTAACTTTAGATTCTGTAAGTAATATATTTTTAATGTACGTAGCCTTTGTATTAATTATAAACTGTTGCATAAAATTTAATCTTTTAATTTAAGATAAATGTATATGTTACCATTTACATATGTAAACGCTAGTTTATATTTGCTAGGTTTTAGCGCATATTTGTAAAGCTTACTTTAATAGTATCTTTACGTTTTCTTTTTCTAAAGAGTCTAAAAAATCTTCTATTTTAAAGTTTGATGATTCAAACGTATTACTTCTTTTAAAAGCCTGTTCTTTACGTCTAATACTACGTGCAAACCTACGTATACCTTGTTTATCTTCTACTAAAAGTCCTGGAACCACTAAGCTTTTACCATCTTCATCTTTTGCAACCATTGTAAAGTATGATGAGTTGCAATGTTTTTTTACACCAGTGGTAATATTTTCAGATTCTACCCTAACGCCAACAACCATAGAGGTTCTTCCTGTGTAGTTTATAGATGCTTTTAGAGTTACCAATTCGCCAACCTCTATAGGATTTAAAAAATCTACTCTGTTAACAGATGCTGTAACACAGTAACTCCTAGAGTGTTTAGATGCACAAGCAAAAGCAATTTGATCCATAAGGTTTAAAATGTAACCACCGTGTACTTTGCCGCCAAAATTAGAGTGCGCAGGTAACATTAATTCAGTTATAGAAACTTTAGATTCGTTTACAGTTTTAAATTCGCTCATATATTTAGTTTCTAACGTGTGGAGATTGTTCTTTTGTTACCTCTGTAATAAAATATTTAGTATCACCCAACCAAGCAAAAGTAGCATAGCGTTCTACATAAGTTACTTTTACATAGTTACCTTGGTAGTCTTTTAGTTTCTCTATAATATCTGTGTCTTTGTCTAAAACCGAAAAAGAAAATATTTGTGCTCCAGAAATACCTTGACTAATTTCTCCTTCCCAAGTTTTTACAATTACACCTTTGTGGCTAAATTTAATTAACTCACCAGATCTGTAACCTTCACTAATTGGTACATAGTAGATAAATGCATATATGGCTGCAAATGCAGCAATTATAATTAATATGGTAATTGCTAAAGCTTTTTTCATTAGGTAAAGTTATATGGTTATTGTGTGTTTAATTATTTAAGATCTTCGTGATTATCAAGAGCACGTTTTAATATAGGCTCTGGAATAGATTTTTTTGCTTTTGCGCCCATTTTTTTAAGCTTTTCTATAGATGTAATAATGTTCCCACGGCCTTCTACCAATTTGTTCATAGCCCCTTTGTATTCATTTTTAGCCTCATCCATTTTTTTGCCAACTTTGGTTAAGTCACCAACAAAACCTTCAAACTTATCATATAAAGCACCAGCTTGTCTGGCTATTTCTATGGCATTACGCTGTTGCTTTTCATTATTCCACATAGTATCTATAGTACGCAGTGTAGCTAATAAGGTAGCAGGTGTAACAATTACTATATTCTGCTCAAAAGCTTTGTTGTAAAGGTTGTTATCGTTATTAATAGCAACGGCAAAAGCAGGCTCTATAGGAACAAAAAGCAAGACAAAATCTGGGCTTTCCATTTCGTATAAATCTTCATACTTTTTGGCAGACAGTTGGTCTACGTGCTTACGTAAAGAAAGGATGTGTTCTTTTAAAAACTTCTCTTTTTCGGTTTCGTCATCAGCATTTACAAAACGCTCATAGGCAGTTAATGATACTTTAGAATCTACCACCATTTTTTTATTATCTGGTAAATTTATTATAACATCTGGTAATACTCTAGACCCATCTTCTCTGGTAAAACTCTGTTGTACGCTATACTCTCTGTCTTTTTCTAATCCAGATTTTTCTAGCACACGTTCTAATACCAATTCTCCCCAATTACCTTGCATTTTACTATCACCCTTTAAGGCTTTAGTTAAGTTTTCTGCTTCTTGAGTAATTTTAAGGTTCTGACTTTGTAAGTTTAATAGCTGTTCTTTTAAGGCAGAATGTATACTAATATTTTCTTTTTGACTTTCATCCACTTTTTTCTCAAACAATAGAATTTTTTCCTGTAGTGGATGTAAAATATTTTTGATGTTTACCTGATTCTGCTCTGTGAACTTGGTGCTTTTTTCATCTAAAATTTTATTTGCTAAGTTTTCAAATTCCTTAGTAAATTTTTCTTGAAGCTGTTCTACTTCTTGTTTTTGCTCTGTATTTTTAAGCTGAAGATTTTCTAAATCTGCTTGGTACCTAGTAATTTGGTTACTGAGTTGTTCTTTTTCTTCGCGTAACGTATTTTTTTCGTCCTCTAAAGAGACAACTTTATTTTCTAAAGTTGTTAAATTCTGATTTAGAATAGATTCTCTTTCTAATATAGCACTTTGGCTAGATTTTGTTTTTAGGTTCTGAATGTAGTTTCCTAAAAAGTAACCAGCAACAAGGCATATAACTGCAACTAAAAAGTATATCAAAAAATCGGTCATAAGGTGTATAGTGTCTATAAAAAAGTAAAGATAAAGGTTTTGTTTGTTGTTTTCTTTAAAGCCTAATAGAAGTAATTAACATCTAATGGCAAAAAAGTTATTTTCAGTTTTATAAAGTGTTTGTTAAGAAACTAAACAACCTTAAAGCTAGCGGTATTTTCATCAAAAACTATAGTGTCTTTGGGAAACAGCGCATTAAACTTTTTAGCAGCTATTAAATCTTTTGGTGTTCCAAAATGACTAGTGTTTTTATCTAGAATTAAAATTTTATCGCACAATTGCAAAGCAACTTCAATTTCGTGGGTTGTAAATAATATTGTCTTTTTGGTTTTGTGGGCTATATTTTTTAATAGTTTTAAAATAGTTGCCTTGTGATACAAATCTAGATGAGATGTTGGTTCGTCTAATAAAATAATAGAGGTGTCTTGTGCCAACGCTCTTGCAATCATTACTTTTTGTAATTGTCCGTCACTAAGTTCGTAACATTTTTTATGTTGCAATTCTTCAATTTGTACTAAAGAAATGGCCTCTGTAATTTTATCTTTGTCAGTATTTGTAAGCGTACCAATCCAATTAGTGTATGGTTGTCTTCCTAAAGCAATAACTTCTAAAACAGTTAAGTTTTTAGAGGCTATTTTCTCTGTTAACACAACACTTATTTTAGCAGCTAAATGCTCGGGTTTATAGTCGCTAATTTCTATATTATCTATAGAAATACTACCATTAAGTTTAGGTTGTACCTTACCTAAAGTACGTAGCAAAGTAGACTTTCCTATACCATTTACACCAACAATAGCCGTTAACTCTCCTTTTTGTAAAGCAAAATTAATATCCTTAGAAATAACATTTTGTTGTTTCTTAGAGCTGTAACCTATGCTTAGGCTTGTTACTTTTAGGGCTATATGTTGTTGTTCTTTTTTGATGTTTTTTATTTTAAATAATAGACTAGATTAAAGTTATGGAGGAAAATAATTTTTCAGTTAAAAATTAAATATTCTTTTCAATATAATTATTGAAACTTTTAAATGGAATAATAGATTCAATTTTAGAGATGGACTTTAGTTTATGTACTAAAGCAAATAAGCAAACTGTAATTAAAGCTGCAAATACAATTGCTATTTTTGTGGTTCCCATATCAATTATTGGTAATAAAATAATATTAGGAACGTATATGTAATCTGAAAGTTGATTTTCAATAATATGAGCAGAGTAAAAAGAATATCCAAAAATTAAACTTACAATCAAAACTGCAAACATTTGTGATTTAGCGTATATGAATACATTTGGTTTTTTACTTTTATATTCGGCATTATGAATATCACTTTTTAAATAGCTAAATACCTCTTTTTTTATTTTTTCGTCTTTAATAACTATTTCTTCTTCGGATTCTTTTCCATAATAAATTGAAATTTTGTTTTTACCTTCTTGTGTTTCAATTTTTTTAATATATGAATAAGGGATACTAAAAATCGCTTTTAAAAATGAAAAATCAGTAGTTTCAGAATTTAACTTAGATATATCTTTATCATTTGGATTACCAATAAATATACAACTGTCTTTTATTAAAATAAGTTTATTGTATTTAGCATTTTCTTGCTTCCAAAATTTAAACATAGTTTTTGAATTTTTGCTAAAATACCATTTTCTTTTTACGTATTAACAACCAAATTACTACAGGCGCACCAACAATAGATGTAATAGCGTTTATAGGTAATACATAAGCGCTAGATGGTAATTGCGCAATAGTATCGCACAGGAGCATTAAAATGGCTCCGTAAAGTAGTACTGCTGGTATTAGTGTTTTATGATTTGTAGTATTAAATACTTGTCTGGTTAAATGTGGTACAGCCAAACCTATAAAAGCAATAGGACCCGCAAAAGCAGTAATACCACCAGCTAATAAACCTGTTGCTACAATAATTAAAAAACGTTGTTTTTTAATATGTACTCCTAGACTACGCGCATAGTTTTCGCCCAATAAAAAAGCATTTAAAGATTTTATGGTAAAAATACTTATAATGATTCCTGTACCAACTATAGCTCCTAGCAAACCTAATTGTGACCAAGATAAATTACCAAGGCTACCAAAAGACCAATAAATATACTGTTGTAATTGTTCTGCATCTGTAAAATATGACAACACACTAACAATTGCAGCGGTAATGCTACCAAACATTAAACCAATAATTAAAAGTGCCATAGTGTCTTTTACCTTAGCGGCAACAATCATTACCGCTAATAAAACAAAAAAACTGCCTGTGCTAGACGCTATAGCTAAAGTTACATTACTTACAACGCCAAATGTAAAAACACCAGAAAGTAGGGAAGCTCCCATAATTAAAATAGCAGCACCTAAACTAGCACCAGAACTAATACCCAAAACAAAAGGTCCTGCAAGCGGATTTCTAAACAATGTTTGCATTAACAAACCACTTAATGCCAGGCCACTACCAGTTAATATGGCGGTTATTGCTTTTGGTATTCTGTAGTTCCTAATAATATAGCCCCAAGATTCTTTTTGCAAATCGCCTCCAAAAATAGCACTCATAGTATCTGTAAAAGGTATGGTAACAGACCCAAAACTAATGCTAATGCAAAAACATATTACAAGTAAAACAAGTAATAGTATAAATGCTAATGTGTATTTTTTTTGATGCAACACGTTATTGTAGAGGTTTAAAAAATGTAGTCTTATAGTCTGGTAAAACGTCTGGATGAAAAATAGAAATTAGGTCTTTTAAAACCAAGTCTGGCCTGTTAGGAGCAAGCTCAAAAAACAAGACACCGCCAGTTTCTCCTTTAACTAAAGTAATAGTATATATTTTTTTATTCTTATACGCATCAAACTGAGTATAATGCGCACTAGATTCTGCAACTTCTTTATAACTAGAGTTGCTAGATGGTGATATCCAAAAATCGGCTTTGCCAGCTTTATCAAAAACACTTTCTATACTTAAACCAACACCACCAGTTTCTTGCAAATCACTCCACAAATAATTAGCGTTTGCATCTTTTAAAAACTGAGCCATCCAGCTTTTTCCGCCAGCCACGTGCCATAAATCTTTATACAAGCCACCAGTTAAAACACTTGGTCTGTTAGTTGCCTTTTTTGCTAATGCTTTGGCATCATTATAGTTGGTTTCAATAGTTTTAAAAATTGAATCGGCTTTAGCCTCTGCATTAAAAAACGGAGCAAAAAACTTAATCCATTCTGCTTTGCCAAGCGGAGTTTCCTCTGTCCAATCGCCATTAAAAACAACAGGAATATTAGAGCGTTGCAAAGTACTGTATGTTTTATTGTTGTTATCTATGCCAAAACCAACAACAACATCTGGATTTAATGCAATAACCATTTCTGTGTTTAAAGATTGATTAACGCCTAATTCTTCAATTTCTCCCTCTTTAATTAATGTTCTGGCAGTAGTAGAAGAGATGTAGTCTGTGTTAGGAAAACCAACTAATTTATCTAAAACACCAAGAGACTCTAATGCCGGTATGTGTGTTGTAGATGTTACAACTAGCTTCTGTACAGGAACAGTTACAATAGCGTCATAATCATCTTTATTCAAGGTAATTGTGGCTGCTTTATCTTTAGGAATTAAGGCATATGTAAAAGCAGATTCTGCTTTTGGCCAAGGAGAGGTAATTTTTAAAATAGTAACACCATTTGCCTGCTTTTCTATGCTAAAACCTTTTGCGTAACTAAGGTCTGCTTTAGTTGGTTTTGCTGTAGTTGTAGGTAATGGTTGTTGTGTTTTTTCTTTGCAAGAAGCAAGTATTAAAAAACAACTAAAAAGGGCAATTTTTAAAATTTTCATCGATAGCGAATTAAAGTCCAAAAGTAGTGTAATTTAAATTTGAATAAAAAAATTGAGTAAAAAGGATTACTTTTGCGCCGAATTTTGGTTCTACTATATAGCGTAGTAAGATTAAAAGGGAATTTGGTGCAAATCCAAAACTGTTCCCGCAACTGTAAGCTTAGTTTACCAAGGGTAAATGCTTTTTGTAACTACAGATCCACTGTCTTGTATTTTATTAAGATGGGAAGGAGAGCAAAAAGACGCAAGTCAGGAGACCTGCCATATTCAAAACAACTAATGTTAAACTTTCGGGATAAAAGTTTACGTATGGGTACAGACATACGCAGAAATTAATATAATTTCTACTCCCGTTTTTATTAATGAAACACAAAAATGAACAAAAAAATTATTGGTTTATGTGCGGCTGTATTGGCTAGTGCAACTGTTGTGGCACAACAGGAACAAGAAGAACAAAAGGTTCAAAAATTAGATGAAGTTGTAGTAAGTGATTCTCGTTTTGAATTGAAAAGAGAAAACTCTGGTAAAACAGTTATTAAAATTACAGCGGAAGAGTTAAAAAGAAATCAAGGTAAAACGGTAGCAGAAATTATAAACGCAAAAAGTGGATTTTCTATTGCAGGTAGTACAAGTAGGCAAGGTACTGTTTTAGGTGTATTTGCGCGTGGTGGTAGAGGAAGACAAGTATTGGTTATTGTAGATGGTGTTAGGGTGTCAGACCCATCTTCAGTAGGGCAAGAGTACGATTTAAGATTACTTACCGCAGCAAATATAGAGTCTATAGAAATTATTAAAGGAGCGGCAAGTACACTTTACGGTACAAATGCAGCAACCGCAGTAATTAATATTACTACTAAAAAAGCAGCTAAAGATGCTATTTCTGGTAATTTTCAGGCAAGTGTTGGTACAAACCAAACAGCAGTAGATCAAAATTTTGATGTTAATGATTTTGCCAATAGTGCGCGTATAAGTGGTACTTTAGATAAGTTTACATATAAAGTTGGTTTTTCTAATAGATATTCTGATGGGTTATCTGCTATAGTTACTCCAGAGAATGAAAAAGATGATTTCTCTAACTACAGCACAGATGTAAATTTAGGATATGCTTTTTCTGATAAATTTTCTGTGAATGTTTATGGTAACCAAACAAAAAATAGTGGTGAGTATGATGAGTCTTTTGGAATGTTAGATGCTCCTTATTCTTTTGTTAGTGATCAAAAAAGAGCAGGCTTATCATCAACTTATAAATATAATAAAGGTTCTGTTGTTGTTAATGGTGCTTACAGTGAGTACAGCTCAGAAAACAAATCTGCTTTTCCTAGTGCTTATGAAGGCAAAAACATAGTAGTAGACGTATACAACAAGTACAATTTTAATGATGCTTTTTATACTGTTTTAGGATTAAATTATATTAATGATGAAACTGAATATGCAGAAGTACAAGATTTTTCTATTGTAGATCCATACGCTAATGTTGTATATGTATCAGATTTTGGATTAAACTTAAATGTTGGTGCTCGTTTAAATAACCATTCTGAGTATGGTTCTAATTTTGTTTACAACGTTAACCCATCTTATGTCATTAAAAACACAAATGGTTATGTTAAACTGATGGGTTCTTATGCAACATCTTACATTACACCAAGCTTAAACCAGTTATTTGGTAACTTTGGAGCTAATCCAGATTTAGATCCAGAAGAAGACCGTACAATTGAGGGTGGTTTAGAATATGCAGTAAATGACAAATTAAGAGTTAGTGCTTTATATTTTAATAGAAAGGAAGAAAATTTTGTTTTTTACGGAGCAACAGGTTATGACAATGCAGAAAATACAATTGAAGCAAAAGGGGTAGAAGTAGAGTTAGATTATACACCAGTTAACGCTTTAAATATTGGAGCAAATTATACATTTACAGAAAGAGAAGGTGATGCAGGTATACGTTTACCAAAACATAAAGTAAATGCTTTTGCAAACTACAATTTTTCAGACCGTACAAACGCATCTTTAAATTACACAATGGTAGGTAATAGATCAGATTCTGATTTTGCAACTTTCCCAGCTACAAATGTAAACCTACACGCTTACACGCTTTTAGATTTATACATCTCGCATACACTTATAAATAACAAATTAACTGTATTTGCTAATGCAAGTAACTTGTTAAATGAAGAGTATACAGAAATATTAGGTTTTACAACAAAAGGAGCTAACGTAAGGTTAGGGTTAAACCTTACTTTATAAATTAGATGTAATACAATATAAAAAAGGCTCACTATTTAGTGAGCCTTTTTGTTTTTAATACCGAGTTATTGAAGCTAAACTATTTACTAGTAGGCTTAATATCATTTGGCATTATATACATTTCTGAACTAAACTTAGGGTATGTAACACCTTTTGTAACTTTAGCAGCGTTTGTATCTTTTTGTAAATCAAATTTACCAGCTGTACCAAGCATATCATCTAAAGCAGCACGTAGTAAAGCTTCTGTGGTATCACCAAAAGGTTTTATGTTTTTGTAATATTGGTATTCTTTAATTTCTACATCAGGTACAAAACCATCTCCATAATCATTATTTCCTTCTTTGTTAAAAATTTGAAAAACAATTGGTTGCATTCCAATAGTATGCTTACTACTTCTGTTATTTGTATCTGTGTACGGTTCTGTGTTAGAGTTGCCAGGAGCATCTACAACTGTAATAGAGCCTTCATTTTTACCCTTTGTTTTTTCGCCAATAACTGTAACTGGTATATAAGGCCTAAGGCCGTTTATAATCATTTCACTAGCAGAAGCTGTTTTTTCTGTACCTAAAACATAAAGTCTTGTAATACCAGTTAACCTATTCATATCTGTTGCCCCTGTGTATGCGCCAGTAGTTTTATCATATAAAAAAACATCTTCAAAAAATGGATACGTGCTACTATTGGCTGCATCTCTTTTTGCATTGTACTTTAACTCTGCAAAAATTTCACCATTAACAGTATTTGTTTCCGCAGTAGCCTCACCGTAAATCATACTAGCTAATAGTGCAGATGTCAATACAGAACCACCACCATTGTATCTAAAATCTAAAATAAGTTCATTAACGCCAGCAGCTTTTAATTCTCCAAAAGCATCGTTTAATTCTCCGTTGTAAGATCCTTTAAATCCTTCATAAACAATATACCCAATTTTGCGTCCGCCTTCTTCAATAACACTAGTATGGTGTACAGGGTTTATAGATAAGGTTGCAGATGTAATTGATTTTTCTTCAGTTGGTGTTATTACGTCAGTCTCAGAAACAGTAGCTAAACCTAAAGTTACACTTTCTTGAGTGTACAGTTTATTTACATTAGTAATAGATTGACTTGTTAATTTGCCTTCTTCATTAATAGTTAAATCTCCACCATCAAATGTAGAAATGATATCTCCTCTCTTTAATCCTGCAGCCTCAGCAGGTGAACCAGCCGCAACAGATCCAATAACTTGTACTACTTTATTAGTTGTACCAACTCTTACTAAAGGCCCCCTAGTAATACCGTAAGTAGTACTAATACCATTAAAACTAGCTAATTGCTCTGCAACATCATCAATATACCAAGAGAAATCATCTTTTTCATCGTATTTTAAAGCCTTAAATAAATCTTCAGGAGTGCTGTAGTTATTTAAATAAGAGTAAAAGGCATCTTGGTCGTCATCTTTAGTGTCTGCTAAAGCAGTAACATCTGGTTGCCAATAGTACCAGTGGTTTAATCCTTTCCAGATAAACTCGTTTATTTCATTATTTAAAGTTATTGCTTTTGGTGTTTCTCCTCCGTCATCATCATTTTTATCACAGGATGCTAAAAATAAAAACAACCCAGATAATAGAATTACTGTTTTTTTCATAATAGTTATTTATTTAGTGTAAGAACATAGCTAGTCGCAACTATTGTTCCATAATTTTACACATATATTAAGTATATGTTACATACGTTATATATAGTGTGTCGGTTTACAATGCTGTAAATTACTGACATCTTTTACAAAAAAAAATTTTTTTGTAACAAAAATCATTCTATGTCGTCTTGCTTATATAAACCTAGTAATAGTGTTTGTAACAACAACCAAACTAAAAAATGAAACAATCAGAATTTCTAAATGTAGTATTACCTTTTAAAGATAAGCTCTTTAGGTTAGCTAAGAGATTGCTTGTTTCTACAGAGGAAGCAGAAGATGCCACCCAAGAAATACTATTAAAATTATGGTCTAAAAACGACCGAATGAAAGAGTATTCTAATGTAGAGGCCTTTGCTATGACAATGACAAAAAACTTTTGTCTAGACCGTTTAAAGTCTAAACAAGCAAGTAATTTAAAGTTGGTACATAGTAATTATACAGATAGTAATTCTTCTTTACAACGCCAAGTAGAAGCGCAAGACAGTGTTAATTGGGTAGAAAAAATAATGGAGAGTTTGCCAGAGCAGCAAAAAATGGCACTGCAGTTAAGAGATGTAGAGCAGTACAGTTTTGACGAAATTGGAAAATTACTAGAAATGACACCAGCAGCAGTTAGAGTTGCATTGTCAAGAGCAAGAAAAACAGTGAGACAAAAATTAATGGAAAAACATAATTATGGAATTGCATAATATTGAAAAATTATTAGAAAAGTATTTTGAGGCTACCACAACGGTTGCCGAGGAAGAAGCAATTAAAGCCTATTTTTTAAAGGGTGATGTTGCTCCGCATTTACAAGAGTACACAGCAATGTTTACTTATTTTTCTAACGCCAAAGAAGAAACTTTTACCAAGCAGGTACCATTAAAACCTAGAAAAAGAAATTATAAATGGTTATCCGTAGCAGCAGTAGCAGTTTTAGCATTAGGCATATATTTTGGTAATGATTACCGTGAGCAAAAAGAAGCTGAATACGTTTTACAAGAAACTGAAAAAGCATTTAGCCTTATAGCTCAAAACTTAAACAAAGGCACCGAAAAACTGGTTTACCTTAACAAATTTGAAGAAGCAACAAACAAGATTTACAAAACAAATTAAAAATTAAATTATGAAAAAATTATTAATTATAGCAGTACTAACTGCACTACCATTTACAGGGTTTTCACAGTCAATTTTTGACAAGTTCGAGGATTTAGATAACGTATCATCTGTTATTGTAAATAAAAGTATGTTTAATCTATTAACAAAGATAGATGTAGACGTAGATGATAAAGATACCCAAGACTTTATTGATATAGGAAAAAGTATAAGTAGCTTAAAAGTTTTTATTACAGAAGATAAAGCTATTGGAGCAGATATGCTTACCACAATGAAATCTTACTTAAAAACAGCATCTTTAGAGGAGCTAATGCGTGTAAAAGATAAAGACGCTAATATTAAGTTTTATATTAAAAGTGGTAAAGATGAAGATCACGTAAGCGAACTTTTAATGTTTGTAAGTGATGTAAAAGGTGCTAAAATAGATAATCGTAAAATAGAAACCGTTCTAGTATCTATTACTGGAGATATAGATTTAAATAAAATAGGTTCATTAACAAGTAAAATGGGCTTACCAGAACAATTAAACGAAGTTAAAAAGTAATAACATTTACAATCATCAAGGCTAAAAAAATAGCCTTGATGATTTACACAACTAAATAACAATCAATATGAAAAATAGTATAAAATATATAGCAGCAGCATTAACCTTGTTGGTTACATTAGGCTCTTGTTCTTCTAGTCAAAGTTTACAAGAATATTATGTAGATAGTAATGAAAACGAAAACTTTATTTCTTTTGATATTCCTACAAGTATATTAAATATCGCATCGGCAGATTTATCTCCAGAAGAGAAAAAAGCAGTAGAGTCTATTAAAAAAGTAAATGTTTTAGCATTTAATAAAACTACAGATAATGTAGCGTCATATAAAGTAGAGAAAACAAAAGTAAACTCAATTTTATCTAATAAAAAATACACTCAGTTAATGAAAATTAACTCTAAAATGGCAAAAGGTGTAGTTAAGTTTACAGGAGAAGAAGATGCTATAGACGAGGTAATTGTTTATGGGTATAAAGACGATAAAGGTTTTGCCTTAATACGTGTAGTAGGTGATAATATGAATCCTGCTTATTTAGGTAAATTTATTAGTGCTATGGAAAAGTCTAATGTAGATGAAGGAGCATTTAAAGACCTAGGTAAGTTGCTTAAAAGTTAATATTAATACCTTTTTATTTTGTTACAAACCCTGTTTAACATTGTTAAGCAGGGTTTTTTATTAAAAAAAGCATTTATGTTAGTAATTGTTAATCTAGATTTATTTTTATGTTAGATACATTTTATATCTTGTACCCAACATTAACTATTTAAACATTAACAATTATGGAGAATCCAGAAAAATGGATGAATTTAGCAATCGAGAAAGTAATGGATTATGGCCCAAAAATTATTATGGCTATAATTATTTATCTTGTTGGTTCGTGGCTTATTAAGAAACTAGTAGGTGTAGTTAGAAAAGTAATGTCTAAAGGCAATTACGATGAATCTTTGCAAAAGTTTTTACTAAACCTAGTAAGCTGGGGATTAAAAATCTTTTTAATCATTACAGTTATTTCTACACTAGGAGTAGAGACTACAAGTTTAGCAGCCGTTATTGCAGCAGCAGGTTTAGCTATTGGTTTAGCATTACAAGGCTCTTTAGGTAATTTTGCAGGAGGCGTTTTAATTATGATTTTTAAGCCTTACAAAATTGGAGACTTAGTAGAGGCGCAAGGTGTATTAGGTTCTGTAAAAGAGATTGAAATTTTTACAACTAAATTAATTACACCACAAAACAAATTAGCAATAGTACCAAATGGTGCAATGGCTAACGGTAACATTATTAATTATACTGCAGAAGGTAAAATGAGAGTAGATACTACTGTTGGTATTGGTTACGGTGAAGATATGAAAAAAGCAAAACAAGTGCTTTTAGAAATGTTACAAGCTAACCCTAAAGTATTAAAAGACCCAGCACCATCTGTAAATGTAGAGGAATTAGCAGATAGCTCTGTAAACCTAGCAGTGCGTCCTTTTTGTAAGCCAGAGGATTACTGGGATGTATATTTTGCAACTATTGAAGGCTCTAAAATAGCGTTAGATAATGCTAAAATTGAAATTCCTTACCCACACGAAGTACAAATTAACAAATAAGACAATTTGTTTTTTAATATATAAAGACCGCTATATGCAGTCTTTTTTTTGTTCAAATTTAAAAGAACAAAAACAGTAGATAATGTTATCAACAATTAATAGTAATCGTTAATAATAAGTTAATATTAGAGCACTTTTTTTGGTTTTATTTAGTAGTAGTTTTATGGGGAATAAACCTATATAAAAAATGATGAAAAATTACCTTAAAGTATTCGTTTCCATTGGAATGCTACTTTTGACAGCCTTAGGCTACTGTCAAGTGCCAGCCTATTACAACGGAACAGATGTTACCCAAACAGGTGGTAACTTAAAAACCGACTTATCAAACTTAGTTACAACAACACAAAATACTGTACTAAGTTACACACCAGGCGTGTGGGAAGCTTTAAAACAAACAGACTTAGATCCGGCAAACTCTAATAATGTATTGTTAGTTTATGGTTATAATTATGCAGATGGTAACACAACTACAGACCGTACTAGAAGTAAAAACAGAAATGGTGGTGGTGTTGGCGATTGGAACAGAGAACACGTTTTTCCAAAGTCATTAGGAAATCCTAATCTAGGAACGTCGGGTCCGGGATCAGATGCTCACCATTTAAGATCATCAGACGTGCAGTTTAATTCATTACGTAATAACCATCCATTTGGTGCTGGTAGTGGTAATGCAGGTTTAATGAGCGGTAACAATTGGTATCCAGGAGATGAGTGGAAAGGTGATGTTGCTAGAATGATATTGTATATGTACATACGTTACGGCAACCAATGTTTACCAACAGCAGTAGGTACAGGTGCAACTACGTATAGTGCAGATGTTCCAGATATTTTTTTAGAGTGGAATGCACAAGATCCGGTTTCTCAAGTTGAAATTAACAGAAATGTATTGTTAGAAGGTATACAAGGAAATAGAAACCCTTTTATAGATAATCCTGCTTTTGCAACTGCTATTTGGGGAGGACCACAAGCAGAAAACAGATTTAACAATACAAGTTCAGATACAGAAGCTCCAACTGCACCTTTAAATTTGGTTGCAGCAAATACAACAGAAACAGAGACACTATTAAGTTGGGATGCTGCTACAGATAATGTAGGTGTTACAGCGTATCAAATTTTTAATGGAACTACTTTAGCAGGTGTTGTTAGCGGTACATCATACCAAGTAACAAACTTAGTAGCTAACACCTCTTATGCGTTTGCAGTAAAAGCAATAGACGCAGCAGGCAACACATCTGTAAATAGTAATACGGCTTCTGTTACAACTTTAGAGGGTACAGTAGTTACACCACCAACAGGAGATTATATTGTTTTTCAAGGATATGAGAGCACTGCTACAGATAACTGGAACTATACAGCATCACCAAATA
Source organism: Cellulophaga sp. 3_MG-2023 (assembly GCF_030546975.1). NCBI lineage: Bacteria > Pseudomonadati > Bacteroidota > Flavobacteriia > Flavobacteriales > Flavobacteriaceae > Cellulophaga > Cellulophaga sp. 3_MG-2023. Next base: position 60,727 of record NZ_JAUOPS010000005.1, on the reverse strand, counting down.
ATTGCAATGATGGTGGTAGTGATGTTTGGGATGTGGTTACAAGTGTAGGATCAATAAGCACACCAAGTACAGGTGCTAATTTTTTTGGAATTAGAGATTTAGAAGGTAATTGTGGTACAGCAGATGGCGGTACATTAACTTTTGATGCTGTAGATGTTTCTGCTTTTACAGACGTGAGTTTATCATTTGCAGTAAATGTTGTTGGTTATGATGTTACTAATGGCGATACAATTAGCTATGAAATTTTTCACGATGGTACATCTCAAGGGGTACAAGTTGTAACAGTTGGTAGTCCGTATAGCACTACAGGTTGGGAGCAAATTACAGCTTTAGTTCCTAATACGGTTTCTTCAGTAAGTTTGCAGTTATTTGTAAAACAAAACGGAGGAAGTGATTATGCAGGTTTTGATGATGTTCGTTTGGAAGGAACTTCTTCTACACCAGTAACTCCATCAATCTTAATAAATGAAATAGATGCAGACACACCAGGTACAGATACACAAGAATTTGTAGAGTTGTTTGATGGTGGAACAGGAAATACTTCTTTAGATGGCCTTGTTATGGTTCTTTATAATGGCTCTAACAACTTAAGCTATGCAGCTTATGATTTGGATGGATACGCTACAGACGCTAATGGTTATTTTGTAATAGGTAATGTAGATGTGCCAAACGTAAGTTTAGTTATGCCAAGTAACGGATTACAAAATGGTGCAGATGCAGTTGTAATATATACTGGTGATGCTTCAGATTTTTCAAACGGATCTGAAATCTCAACAGATAATATAGTTGATGCTGTTGTGTATGATACTAACGATAGTGACGATGCAGAGTTGTTAGTGTTGTTAAACGCTGGTGAAGCTCAGGTAAATGAGGGCGGAGCAGGAGATAAAGACAATCATTCTTCTCAACGTATATTAAACGGAGCAGGAGGAGCACAAAACACTTCTACTTTTGCACAAGAAGCACCAACACCAGGAGCTGCAAACGGAGAGGTTGTAGTTGTACCACCAGCAGAAGCATCAATATTAATAAATGAGTTAGATGCAGATACAGCAGGTACAGATACGCAAGAGTTTGTAGAACTGTTTGATGGTGGAGCAGGAAATACTGCTTTAGATGGTAAAGTGTTGGTTTTTTATAATGGCTCTAACAACCAGAGTTACGCAGCTTATGATTTAGACGGATACACAACTAATGCAAACGGATATTTTGTAGTTGGTAACGCAGATGTACCAAATGTAAATATTGTAATACCAAGTAACGGATTACAAAACGGTGCAGATGCTGTTGCTTTATATACTGGTGATGCTACAGATTTTCCAAACAATTCAGAAATAAGTACAACAAACCTTTTAGATGCTTTAGTGTATGATACTAACGATAGTGATGATGATGAGTTGTTGGTATTGTTAAACGCAGGTGAGGCACAAATAAATGAAGATGGCTCTGGTGATAAAGATGCACATTCTTTACAACGTTACACTAATGGTTCTGGAGTTGCATTAAGCACTGCTACTTATGTACAGGCTTTACCAACACCAGGAACATCTAACACAAATGCTACTGAGCCAATTACCTTAGTTATTAATGAGGTAGATGCAGATACCGCAGGTACAGATACACAAGAGTTTGTAGAGTTGTTTGACGGTGGTAAGGGTAATACAGCTTTAGATGGTTTTGTTTTAGTACACTACAACGGTTCTAACAACCAGAGTTATGCGGCTTATGATTTAGATGGATACGCAACTAATGCAGAAGGTTATTTTGTAATGGGTAATGTAGATGTGCCAAATGTAAGCTTAGTTATACCTAGTAATGGTTTGCAAAATGGTGCAGATGCAGTTGCTTTATATGCAGGTAATGCATCAGACTTTAGTAATGCGACTGTAACCACAAATGGTTTAATAGATGCTTTGGTGTATGATACTAACGATAATGATGCTACAGAATTATTAGTTCTTTTAAACCCAGGTGAAGCTCAAATTAACGAAGATGAATTAGGAAATAAAGACGGACATTCATCACAACGTTTCCCAAACGGACAAGGCGGAGCAAGAAACACAACAACGTATACACAAGCTATACCGTCTCCAGGTACAGAAAACGGAGCTGTTATTCCACCACCAGCAGTTATTAGTATTGCAGATGCAAGGAATGTTGCAGATGGTGAAGTTGTTACTGTAACAGGAGTATTAACCGTTGCAGATGCTTTTGCTGGTTCTGCTTATATACAAGATACAACAGGAGCAATTGCTATTTTTGATGAGTTGGTACACGGAGATGGTGTTTTTACGGTAGGTGATTCTATTACTGTAACAGGTAAAAGATCTGCTTTTAATGATCAATTACAAATAGCAACAGTTACCAATGTAGAAAATAATGGTATACCTACAAATACAATAGAGCCAGTAACTATTACTTTGGCAGAGTTGGCTAATCATCCAGCAGAATTAGTAAAAGTTATTAATCCTACTTTTCCTAAGCCAGGAGATATATTGTTCGGAAATTCTAACTACACTATAACAGATGCATCTGGTAACGGATCTTTAAGAATAGATAACGATGTAGAAGCTATAGTTGGTTTAGGTCAGCCTAATATATGTACAGAAATAACAGGTGTAGTTGGTCGTTTTTATGAAAATTACCAGTTACTACCAAGATCTGCAGAAGATATGCCTTGTGCAGGAGAATATGTGCCACCAACAATTCCTGTGCAAATAGGAAAAGACAAAACATTAGATGTTGTGGCTTGGAATATAGAGTGGTTTGGAGATGAAGCAAACTCGCCAGCAGCTGGCAACCCAATGTCTGATGCAATACAGAAAGACAGTACAAAGTCTATAATTAAAAAATTAAACGCAGATATTTATGCTGTAGAAGAAATTGCAGATGAGGTTTTATTTGCTCAAATGGTAAGTGAACTCCCTGGTTACGACTATGTACTTTCACCGGCAGTTTCTAGACCTAACGATTCAGGTGTTAGTCAAAAATTAGGATTTATTTACAATACGTCAACTGTAAATGTAGTAGACACAAAAGTATTGTTACAAACTATTCATCCATTATACAATGGTGGAGATGATTCTGCTTTGGTAAATTATCCAAGTACAACAGACCGTTTTTATGCTAGTGGACGTTTACCATTTTTAATGACGGCAGATGTTACTATTAATGGTACTACAGAGCAAATAAATGTGGTAGCATTGCACGCAAGAGCTAACAGTGGTACAGATGCACAAGGTAGATATGATATGCGTAAGTATGATGTTGAGGTATTAAAAGATACTTTAGATGTACAATATGCAGATAAAAAACTTATTCTATTAGGTGATTATAATGATGATGTAGATACAACAGTTGCAGATATTACAACAACTACAACATCTAGTTTTAATGCTTATGCAACAGATGAGGTTAATTATAATATAGTTTCAAAAACATTAAGTAATCAGGATTTTAGATCGTATGTTTTTAGAGAAAATATGATAGATCATATTACTATTACAAACGAGTTAAATGACAACTATATAGCAGAATCTGTACGTGTACATTATGAGTTTTATGATAGTGATTACCCAAACACAGTATCAGATCACTTTCCGGTATCTGCGCGTTTTCAGTTAAAGGGCCTAGAACTAGTAAGTATATCTACAACAAATGTTACTTGTGGTTCTGCTACAGATGGTACTGCTACAGTAGTTGTAGAAGGTGGTGCAAAACCATATTCATATGACTGGAGTAATGGTGACACTACTGAAGTAGCAACAAACTTAGAAGCTGGTACGCACAGTGTAATTGTTACAGATGCTTTAGGAAATGAGGTTACTGAAGAATTTAGTATTACAGCACCAGAGGCAATAACGGTTTCTGTTTCTGACGACACTAAAGTTTACTTAGGTTTTGACTCTTGTACTACACTAAGTGTTAGTAATATTGAAGGTGGTGTAGCTCCTTATAGTTACGAATGGAGTAACGGAGAAACTACACAAGACATAAAAGCGTGTCCTGAGGCTACAACAACATATATTGTAACTGTTACAGATGCTAATGGATGTTCTGTTACTGCAGATGTTACAGTAGAAGTAGAAGATGTAAGGTGTGGTAATGCGTACAGGCCAGGAGTTGAGGTTTGCTACAGAGGAAAATCGTACTGTATGTCTAAATGGGCAGCAGCAGTTTTTATAAAGTATTACGGAGCAACACTAGGTGCTTGTGATGCAGTAGAGCAGGTATCTATTACAAATTTAAGATTGTATCCAAATCCCTTCAGAAACTATTTAAATATTCAATTAAATAGTAATATAGAAACTAGAGCAGACTTTGTTATCTATAACTTTTATGGTAGAAAAGTCTTTAGTTCACAAGAAAAGCTTAGAGCAGGCAAATCTAACTTAACGTACAACTTAAGTTATTTAAGACGCGGAAAATACTTTTTAAAAGTAAGAGTAAATGGTATAACGCAAAAAGCAAGGTTGCTTATTAAGCGTTAAGCAAATAGTTAAGAAATATAAAAACCCATCAATTTAAATATTGATGGGTTTTTGCTTCATATAAGTTATTAAATAAACGGCTATTAAATACCAGTATAGTTACTTGGTGTAATAGCTTTTAATTCAGTTTTAATAGCATCAGAAACTTCTAAAGTATCTATAAAGTTAGCTATAGATTTCTGATTAATTTTTTCATTTGTCCTAGTTAAACCTTTTAATGCTTCATAAGGGTTAGGGTAAGCCTCACGACGTAAAATAGTTTGTATAGCCTCTGCAACAACAGCCCAATTGTTTTCTAAATCTTGCTCAAACTTTTCTTTATTTAACAATAATTTATTTAATCCTTTTAGAGTAGAACCAAAAGCAATTATAGTGTGTGCAAAAGGTACACCAGCGTTTCTAAGTACAGTGCTGTCTGTTAAATCTCTTTGTAATCTAGAGATAGGTAATTTGGCAGATAAGTGCTCAAAAATTGCGTTAGCTATACCTAAGTTTCCTTCAGAGTTTTCAAAATCTATAGGGTTAACTTTGTGTGGCATAGCAGAAGAACCAACTTCACCAGCTTTAATTTTTTGTTTAAAGTAATTCATAGACACGTATGTCCAAAAATCTCTGTCTAAATCTATAATAATAGTATTTATACGCTTAAGCGTATCAAACAAAGCCGCCATATGGTCATAATGCTCTATTTGTGTAGTTGGGAAAGAGTGTTGTAAGTCTAACTTTTCTTGTACAAACTGTTGTCCAAATGCTCTCCAATCAATATTAGGGTAGGCAACTTTATGTGCATTAAAATTACCAGTAGCACCACCAAATTTAGCCGCACTTGGTACATCATTTAATAAATTAAATTGTTCTTTTAAACGAACCACAAAAACCTCTATTTCTTTTCCTAAACGAGTTGGAGAAGCTGGCTGTCCGTGGGTTCTTGCAAGCATAGAAACCTCTGCCCATTCTGTAACTAATTCTTCTAATTTTTCTACAACATCAAAATACATAGGAACGTAAACCTCGTTCATTGCCTCTTTTATAGAAAGCGGTATAGCAGTGTTGTTAATGTCTTGCGATGTTAAACCAAAGTGTATAAACTCTTTGTATTCTTCTAAACCTAACTTGTCAAATTCTTTTTTAATAAAGTACTCAACAGCCTTTACATCATGGTTGGTAACCTTTTCTATTTCTTTAATAGCTTGTGCATCTTCAGTAGAAAAGTTTTTGTAAATAGAACGTAAGTTTTCAAACAAAGCAGTATCAAAAGATTCTAATTGCGGTAACGGAATTTCGCATAAAGCAATAAAATATTCAATTTCTACTCTAACTCTGTATTTTATCAATGCTTCTTCAGAGAAAAAAGGACCTAGAGCATCAACTTTGTTTCTGTATCTTCCGTCTATAGGAGAAATAGCATTTAATTGGTTTAAAGACATCTGTTTTTGTATTGATTTTTAAAAGCTGCAAAGGTAGTTAAAAGTTGACTTATATGCCTATTAGTTAAGCTGTTTTATGTATCAGTTTTAAAACCAAAATAACATCAAACTAAAAAAGAGATTATTTAATTTTTGCCAACGTTAAACGGGCTCTAGCTTTGTATGCTGCAGTTCCTGTATTGTAATTTTTTTCTAATACACTACATAAATCTGGGTGTATCCAGGCATACTTTTTTCCTAGTAGAAATAGGCTTGTCATTGAGTAGGCTTGTGTAGCAACTTTGTGGTCGCCAATTAACCAGTCAAAACAAGCAGAAGTAATTAGTTCTAGATGTTTAGTTTTGAGTGTTTGTTGAATGGAGTTTTCTTTTTTTGAGAAATATTGTAACATCAAAATTTCACAAATTTTAGCACAAGGTCTAATACTAGATTCTAATTTTAAAGATTTTAATCCGTTTAAAAATGTAGTAATTACCGGAAAAATAATACTATTATTCTCTTTAAAAGCAAACTCTAATACCCAGGCAGCTTTACAAGAAATAGGATCGTTTACGTTTAAAACAATACTAAGTAAATCTGTAACCAAACTAGGCTCTTTTAAAATAACACCAGAAATTTGTTGTCTTTTTTCTCTAGAGTGATTTACACTACTTTTTAACCACGAATATAATTCTGTTTTAGTCACAAAAAATTGTATTTTGCTTGTTATAAATTTTAGATTGATGAAATTACTAAAAAAAATAATACTTGCCTTACTAGTTATTTTAATTGCAATGCAATTTTACAGACCAGAAAAAAATAGCTCAGAAACAGATTTAAAAACTGCCTTTTTAACAGAAACAAATCCGTCTAAAGAAGTACAAAAAATACTAGCAACTAGTTGTTATGACTGTCATAGTAACACCACAGCATATCCTTGGTATAATAATATTGCGCCAGTTTCTTATTGGTTGTCAGACCACGTAAAAGACGGTAAAAAACATTTAAATTTCTCGGAATGGGAAAATTACTCCATAAAGAAAAAAGACCATAAACTTGATGAGGTATTAGAAACTGTAGAGAGCGGAGAAATGCCTTTAAAAGAGTATACTTGGACGCATACCGAAGCTAATTTAACAGAAGCACAAAAACAAGCTTTAATTAATTGGGTTAAAAATACTAGAGCTCTGTATCAATTAAAGTTGAAACAAGAGTAGGTAAGCCATTAACGGCAGTTTTATTTATAATTGTAAGGCTGTTAAAATCACTCTGTTTAATACTTGGGTTGGGATCTATAAAATAAATGGGAGTACCATTATTTGCATAATGCACTAAACCAGCAGCCGGATATACTTGCATAGACGTACCAATTATAATAAGTATGTCTGCGGTTTTTGTTATTTCTGCTGCTTTTTGTAATAAAGGAACCTCTTCTCCAAACCAAACAATATGTGGTCTTAATTGCTTGTTTGTTGACGATAAGTTACCTAAAACCAAATCTTTTTTCCATTCTAGTACCTCATTTTCATTTTTTGTGCAACGTACTTTTAATAATTCGCCATGTAAGTGAACCACGTTTTTGTTGCCTGCACGCTCGTGTAAATCATCTACATTTTGGGTAATTACAGTTACATTAAAGTGCTCTTGTAACTTTGTAATAGCTAAATGTGCTTTATTAGGTTTTACGGTTAATAATTGTTTTCTTCTTTGGTTATAAAAATCTAAAACTAACTCAGGATCTGCAGCAAATCCCTGCGGAGAAGCTACTTGCATAACATCGTGACCTTCCCACAGACCATCAGCATCTCTAAATGTTTTAATACCACTTTCTGCGCTAATTCCGGCTCCAGTAAGTAAAACAATGTTTTTCATTTGTAATAGTTTTTTATAAAATTAAACTTTTCTTTTTATATTGGTCTTTATGACAGACACTAAACTATTAACTTATTTAGAAAACATAATAAGCGAAGAACGTAAAGAACGCTTTTTAGACATTTTAAAAGACAGAACAAATTACATAACAGTAGCTATAGAAGACGTTTTTCAAATGCATAATACCAGTGCAGTTATTAGAAGTTGTGATGCTTTTGGTGTACAAACGGCACATTTAATAGAAAGTAAATACAGTGAACCTTTAGATAAAAATATAGCTATGGGAGCCCAACAATGGGTTAGCACACCAAGATATAATACTACTACAGAGTGTATAGATACGCTGCGTAAAGATGGCTACAAAATTATAGCAACTTCTCCGCATACAGACTCTCACTTATTAGACGATTTTAAGATTGATGATAAAATTGCTTTGTTTTTTGGTACAGAAAGAAGTGGTTTAAGTCAAGAAGTATTAGACAAGGCAGATGGTTATGTAAAAATACCAATGGTTGGTTTTAGTGAGAGTTTAAATATATCTGTATCTGCTGCCATAATTTTGCAGCATATGACTACCGAATTAAAAAAAGAGGTTAAAGATTGGGAGCTTACACCAGAAGAAAAAGTAGCAATTAGGTTAGACTGGACAAAAAAATCTATAAAAAGTATAGATGATATTTTAGAACGTTATTATAAAGAAAATACACAGTAAAGCTCTAAAGTATTACCTACAGTAAGTTATGCTATTTTTTTGTATATTTAATTACCAACCAAACCTTTAGCAAAATGATGATAGCTGTTTATGTACTAGCCGGTTTAGTAGCACTTATAATAATTTTAGCAGTAATAGCACCAAAAACATTTAATGTTTATAGGTCTATAGATATACTAAAGCCTAAAGAAGAAGTTTTTAATTATATTTTATTACTAAAAAACCAAGAAATATGGTCTCCTTGGGCTAAAAAAGACCCTAATATGGCACGTAAGTACACAGGCACAGATGGTCAAATTGGTTTTGTGAGTTACTGGAACGGAAATAAAGAAGTAGGAGAAGGTGAACAGGAAATTACCAATATTATTGATGGTGAGCGTATAGAAGGCGAGTTGCGTTTTTTTAAACCATTTAGGTCCACCTCTAATTGTTATTTTAATGTCTATAATTTAGAGGATACAAAAACCAAAGTTACTTGGGGTTTTTCAGGTAAAAATGCATTTCCTATAAGTATTGTTATGCTTTTTATAAATATGGATAAAGCAGTAGGTAAAGATTTTGAAGAAGGTTTATTTGCTTTAAAAACAGAGTTAGAGAGTTAGTCTATCTATTTGTTTTTGGCACAATCTTCAAGCTTTTTCATTGTTTTTTTAGCAATTTCTATACTTCTTAAGTGGTAGTATTTTTTTGCTTCAGTTAAAGACTCATCTAAAAGTTTAAGCTCATTTTTTTCATATATAGCTAAGGCTGTAGCATAAGCTTGTTTGCAGTTATCTTTTTCTACCGTCATTGCCATCATAGATTTTTCTACAGGAATTAAAATACTATCTACGGCAGCATAAATTTTAGCATTTTCATTTGCTTTGGTAGTGTTATTAGAGATAGTTTTTTTACTGTAATCTGCTATCTTTTTTATACTAGAATTAATGTTTTCTGTAGCACTTTCTAATATTGCTTTTGCCGCAGATAAAGAGGTAGTGTGGGTAACATCTTTTAGTAAATTTAAGCCTTCAGTAATTTCTTTAGTAGCAGTAGTACACCCACAATCTTTTAATTGTTTGTCTAACTTTTGTAAAGTTTTAATGGCTTTGTAAGTATGAAATTTAACAGTGTTTATATCTTGAGATTTCTCTGCGTCACTTGTTTGTTTTAATGCAAATCCTAAATTAGAATTTACCAAATCACAAGCAGTATTTGTAACAAAAGAAAACAACAATAAAGCTGTTAATAGTAGGAATGTATTTTTTACTTTTCGTCTCATTTTTAAGGTTTTGGGGCACCCTTAAGTACAGATTCAGTTGCAAGATAACACCTAATGTATTGATAACCTTTTATTATCGTTAAAGAGACAAAAAAACCTATTCATGTGTTATAAAGCAGGAAAACATCAATAAAATATAGTATATTCAGTCTCTTAAAATACTAAACCTTACACAGTGCGCAACGTAGATATAAAAAATTACAAGGTAACAGAAGAGGTAAAACTTTCTAATAAACCTACATTAGAAACCTTTGGAGAATCTGATAAAAAACTAAAGAAAGAGTTAGAAGATATTAGAGAAGAATTAGGCGATTTTCAAGACACATTGTACGCCCACGGTAAATACAGTGTTTTAATTTGCTTACAAGGAATGGATACTGCTGGGAAGGATAGCTTAATTCGTGAAATTTTTAAAGATTTTAACGCTCGTGGTGTTGTGGTGCATAGTTTTAAAGTGCCAACAGAATTAGAGCGTAAGCATGACTATTTGTGGAGGCATTACATAGCATTGCCTGCAAAGGGTAAATTTGGGGTTTTTAATAGAACACATTATGAAAATGTTTTGGTAACGCGCGTACACCCAGAGTATATTATGGGAGAGCATATACCAGGTATACATAGTGTAGATGATATTGATGATGCTTTTTGGGCAAAAAGATTTGAGCAAATAAATAATTTTGAAAAGCATATAGCAGAAAACGGAACGTTAATTTATAAGTTTTACTTGCATTTATCTAAAGAAGAACAGCGCCAAAGGTTAATACGTAGGTTAGATTTAAAAGAAAAAAACTGGAAATTTTCACCTGGAGATTTAAAGGAACGTAAACTTTGGGATACCTACCAACATTGCTATGAGGATGCAATAAATAAGACATCTAAAACACACGCGCCTTGGTATGTTGTACCTGCAGATAATAAAAAAGGAGCTAGAGTAGTTGTGGCATCAATATTATTACAAGAATTAAAAAAGTATAAAGATATTAAGGAGCCAGAATTAGACGATGAAATTAAGGCTAATCTAGAAATGTATAAAACACAATTAGAATCTGAATAGAATGAAAAAGATAACCTTATTATTCCTTTTTGTTTGTACCACAATTTTAGCACAAACAGAAGATGAAAAACAACTAAGATCTATATATGATGCAGCATTAACAGATGGTATGGCTTATAATTGGCTAGATCATTTATCTAATCAAATTGGAGGTCGTTTGTCTGGTTCTGTAGAAGCACAACAAGCTGTAGATTACACTAAAAAAGAATTAGAAAACCTAGGGGTAGACCGTGTGTATTTACAGCCAGTTATGGTTCCTAAATGGGTACGTGGTTTGCCAGAGTATGCAAACATACTGTCTGAAGATGGTAGAAGTACAAATGTACCAATTTGTGCCTTAGGAGGTTCTGTTGCAACATCTGCTTTAGGTTTAAAAGCAGATGTGATAGAAGTAAAGGGTATTGAAGAATTACAAGATTTAGGAAAGGATAAAATAGAAGGGAAGATTGTGTTTTTTAATAGACCAATGAACCCAAAGGATATTGTGACTTTTACCGCATATGGAGGTTGCGTAGACCAACGTTATTCTGGAGCAGCAGAGGCAGGTAAGTATGGAGCAGTGGGAGTAATTGTTAGGTCTGTTAACTTACGTTTAGATGATTATCCCCATACAGGTTCTATGAGTTATGGAGATACACCTGTAAAAAACAGAATTCCTGCAGCAGCAATTAGCACCAATGGAGCAGAGCTATTATCTACAGCCTTAAAACTAAATCCAAAGACAAAGTTCTTTTTTAAGCAAAATTGCAAACAGTATAATGATGTACAATCTTATAATGTTATAGGAGAAATAAAAGGCAGTACTTATCCTAATGAAATTATTGTAGTAGGCGGACATTTAGATTCTTGGGATTTGGGTGATGGTTCTCATGATGATGGTGCAGGAGTGGTACAAAGTATGGATGTACTTCGTTTAATAAAGGCATCTGGTTACAAACCAAAACGTACCATAAGAGCTGTATTGTTTATGAATGAAGAAAATGGTTTGCGAGGAGGTAATAAATACGCAGAAGTAGCTAAAAGTAAAAGAGAAAATCACATTTTTGCTTTAGAAAGTGATGCTGGTGGGTTTTCGCCAAGAGGATTTTCTTTTGACTGTTCTACAGAGAATTATGAGCAGATAAATAGCTGGAGGAACTTATTTAAACCTTATTTAATTCACTTGTTTGAAAAAGGTGGTAGCGGAGCAGATGTTGGTCCGTTAAAAAAAGACAATATTGTTTTAGCAGGTTTGCGCCCAGATTCTCAACGTTATTTTGACCATCACCACGCAGCTAATGATACATTTGAGCACGTAAATAAGAGGGAGTTAGAATTAGGAGCAGCTACAATGACAAGTTTGGTGTATTTGTTTGATAAATACGGTATTGTATCATCAAAAAAGATAAAAGGATAATAACAAATTCTTAAACGTCTGGGCTTTTGTTAACAAAAAACAATGACTATCTTTGCGGCTCATAAAAAATAAGCGATATGCAAGACGGAATTTACGCAAAATTCAATACTACTAAAGGAGAAATTTTAGTAAAATTAACGCACGATAAAACACCAGGTACAGTTGGTAACTTTGTAGCCTTAGCAGAAGGTAACTTAGAGAACTCTGTTAAGCCTCAAGGAACACCATATTATAACGGATTAAAATTTCATAGAGTTATACCAGATTTTATGATACAAGGTGGTTGCCCATTAGGAACAGGTACTGGAGATGCTGGTTATAAGTTTGATGATGAGTTTCACCCAGATTTAACACATTCTGGTCCTGGAGTATTATCTATGGCTAATGCAGGTCCTGGAACAAACGGGAGTCAGTTTTTTATAACTCACATTGCTACACCTTGGTTAGATAACAAGCACACAGTTTTTGGAAACGTAGAGAGCGGACAAGATGTTGTAGATGCTATTGCGCAAGATGATACTATTGAAAGTTTAGAAATAGTTAGAGTTGGTGCAGAAGCAGAAAAATGGAATGCTGTTGAAGCTTTTAGAACTTTTGAAGGTTCTAGAGAAAAAAGATTAGCAGAAGAAAAAGCTAATGCAGAAGCTGAAATGGAAAAATTAGCAGCAGGTTTTGAGTCAACAGATTCTGGACTACGTTACAAAATTATTCAAACAGGTAGTGGAGCACAAGCAGAAAGTGGTAAAACAGTATCTGTACATTATGAAGGTTCTTTAACTAGTGGTCAAGTTTTTGACTCATCATACAAAAGAAACCAACCAATAGATTTTCAATTAGGAGTAGGACAAGTAATTCCAGGTTGGGATGAAGGTATTGCTTTATTAAAAGTAGGAGACAAAGCGCGTTTTGTTATACCATCTAATTTAGCATACGGTAGTGCAGGAGCAGGCGGAGTTATACCTCCAAATGCATCACTAATTTTTGATGTAGAATTAATGGATGTAAAATAGTTTTAAAAACTACTACGCATAATTTTTTTTAAGGCCTCTCTTTTCTAAAGAGAGGTTTTTTCGTTTATATAAAAAACTACCATTTACACTTACAGTAAGTAAAATAATATTTACAACAATTAGTACAGATAAAATAAGAAAAAAAGTAATCATACTTATATAGGTTAATTTGTTCAAATTAAGGTTTATACTTACATAACAATTATGTTAACAAAAACCCTACCAACTTTCTTCATATAACTTAGGGGGTGTTAATTATATGTACTTCTTTAGGTAGATTCACATTTGTTAAAAGGGTTGCGTAAAAAGTTAATTTAATTGTAATTTTTGCGTAATTTTGCATCTAATTGTAAGCAAATTAGGTGTTTAATAAAGTATTTGTTGGTATGAAAAGTAGTACGCTAGAATCATTAAAATATCCAATAGGACATTTTTCGTGTCCTACTGAAATTTCTACTCAGGAAATAAATAAATGGATAACTGTTTTAGAATCTTTTCCAGTTAAGCTTACAAATATTGTATTAAATTTAAATGAAGAACAATTAAATACACCTTACAGACCAAACGGATGGACGGTTATACAATTAGTGCACCATATAGCAGATAGTCATCACAATAGTTATACGCGTTTTAAATGGGCACTTACAGAAGATGCACCTGTTATAAAAGCATATGAAGAAAAAGATTGGGCTAATTTGGTAGATGCTTCTACATCACCAGTAATATTGTCTTTAAATTACATAACTGCACTACACGCAAAATTGGTTTATTTATTAAAGGGGTTAACAGATGATCAACTAAACAGATCTTTTATTCACCCTTATGGCAAAACAAAAGTTACAGTAGCAGAAAATATTGGTAGTTATGCTTGGCATAGCAACCACCACTATGCACATATAAAAAACTTATGTGAAAGAGAGGGGTGGTTTTAAATTACTTCCATTTAATATTACAACCTATACTTGGTTTTTGCTCCGGATTAATAAGCTCTCCTTTGTATAAAGCATCTAAAGCATTTCTTAAGTCATTTCCGTTTAGTGGTATTCCGTTTCCTGGTCTAGAATCATCTAATTGTCCGCGATACACTAATTTTAAATCAGAATTAAAAAGATAAAAATCTGGAGTACAAGCAGCATCATAAGCTTTTGCTATTTCTTGGCTTTCATCATACAAATAAGGAAAACTATACTTATTTTCTATAGCAACCTTTGCCATTAGGTTTGGAGCATCTTGCGGGTAGTTTATGACATCGTTACTTGAAATTGCAACAAAATTAAAACCTTTACTTTTATAATCATTAGCAATTTTTACAAGCTCTGGATTTACGTGAATTACAAAAGGGCAATGATTACAAATAAAGGCAATTACAGTGCCTTTTTCTCCTTTACAGCTATCTAAAGCAATAAATGTATCTGTTGTAGTGTCTAAAAGATTAAAATTAGGAGCAACCGTTCCTAAAGCTAACATATTACTTGGTGTACGAGCCATTTTGTTTTATTTAAATGTAGCTGTTAAAATAACTATATTTGAATGGTAAAGGTAAAAATAATAGATATGAAAGAGCAAATTACGTGGTCAGATTTTTCTAAAATTGATATGCGTGTAGGAACTATTATTGATGTTAATGATTTTCCTGAAGCACGTAACCCAGCGTATCAATTAAAAATAGATTTTGGTGAAGAAATTGGTGTTTTAAAAACATCTGCACAAATAACATTGCGCTATACTAAAGAACAGCTGCTAAACAGGCAAATTATGGCAGTTGTAAACTTCCCTAAAAAACAGATAGCTAATTTTATGAGTAAATGTTTAGTTATGGGAGCAGTAGAGGGTAAAGATGTAATATTATTAAGCCCTGATGCTAAAGTGCCAAACGGATTAAAAATAGGATAGTTACTTAACAAAAAAATCTCGAGTTGTTAGCCCGAGATTTTTATAGTTGATTAGAACTTTTACATCATTTTACCAAAATAAATGGCATTCATTAAAAGTTTGTTAGTGCCAAACCAAAAGGCTCTAAAATTAGTGTTATCTGTAAATAAAATAACTTGTCCTTTACCATAACCATTTGTTTTAAACGGAACACTATTTTTTAGCACAGCTAAATTTTCTTTAGAAATATAGCCGCTTAATAAAGGGTTGTTAGTGTATTGTATAGGGTTGTTATAACTATTCTTATCTGGAGTAATGTAAATGTTAGTATTCCTAAATAGTGGTAGTTTATCGTTTTTATACCCGTAATTTATAGGATGAGAACGGTCTAGCTTTGCTTCAAAAATTGCACCACCGGTTACTTGTGCGCCTCTAAAATCTCTACGTTTATCAAAAGGAATATTTTTGGCTACAATAGCAGAATCCTTTTTAAAATCTATTTTTAAAAGCTCGTTAGAATTTAACCAGTATGCAGCATTTCTGTATCCAATTAAAGTGCCGCCAGCTTTAACCCAATCTTTAATTTTAGCAACAGAACTTTTGTCTAAAGCGCTACCATAAACACTAGGTATAATAAGAGCTGTATATCTACTTAAATCTACTCTAGAAAAATAATCTGTATCTAGTTTGGTAATTTTCATATTGTAACGCTGGTCAAACAAGTGCCATATTTCTCCTGCATCTGCATAGGTTACACCACTACCAACTAGTAAGCCTACTTGTTGTTTTTTAATAGGATCAAACTCATTACTACCTAAATCTATTCCTTTAGTTAAACCTGTACCCACAGCAGTCACTTTTAAATTGTTTTCTTCTGCTATTTGAAGCATAAACTGTTGCATCTCTGCTTTATTAAGACGTTGGTTTTGTACAGGAACCATAATAGTACCATAATCATAGCTTTTACCCTCTACAGTAAAGGGCTCTTTACCAACTTTTACTCTAAGGCCAGCCTCTAAAATAGTATTTAATGCTCTAGGGCTGTAATACTCATTCCACTCAAATAAATAAGCGTAATTACTATTTCCTGTTAAACTACCAATTAAAGGTTTAAGTTCTTTTATTTCCTCACCTAAATTACTAAGACTAGTAGTTTCTGTGTAATCTAAATTAAAAGCTAATGGGAATGTCCAGGCAGAAATATCATAAAATAAACTATCTGTAAATGTTGTTCTTTTTTCGAACATTGCATTTATAAGTTTATAATTTTTTTGGTTCATAGGAACAACATAACTAGCTCCTCTTTTGTAGTTTTTGCCGTTTATAGAAACATCAGTTTTTAAGTGGTTAAATTTAATGTTATGTCTTTTTAATATGTCTGCTAAGTGCCAAGTTTTAGAGGCGTCTTTATTGTCTCCAAAAATAATAGCTTTTGTTTTACTTTTTGCTGCTTGAGATTTAGCATTTTTATAAAATTGCTGCTGGTACCCTAATATTTTAGAACGCATATTATATGCAGCTTCTATTGTAGATAAGGCTGCTGTAAACTGGTTTCTAATTGTAAAAGGGAAAGTAAGTATACCATTTTCACTTTCTTGTACGTGGCCACGAGAACTACCTTGCTCAAATAAAATGCCAATGCTACCGTTAACGTCAGGAAAAGTAGATCCTTTACCATAATAATAGTCATCATAATTTTCTTCAGAATAATATAAAGAACCAATTTTGTCAAAAGCTTTGGCGTGATAAGTTCCAATTTCTGCTGTTAACTCTTGATTTATTTTTGGAGTTAATGGGTGTACTCTTGTAGGTTCTCCTGGTTGAAAAAAGAATGTTGAGTTTGTACCCATTTCATGATGGTCTGTTAAAATATTAGGCAACCATTTATGAAATGTAGTAATCCTTGCTTGGCTTTCTGGTAATTGTACAGGTAACCAGTCACGGTTCATATCAAACCAATAGTGATTAGTACGTCCGTTTGGCCAAGTTTCATGATATTCTCTATCATTACCATCTGGATTCAAATTTTTGCTTTTGTTGCTGTTTGCCCAATGTGCAAAACGTTGTATACCGTCTGGGTTAAAAGCCGGATCCATTAGAATAACTAAGTTATTTAGTTGTTCTTCAATTTCTTTGCCTTGTGCAGCTGCTAAATAGTAAGCATATGCTAAACCTGCATTTGCACCACTTGGCTCATTACCATGAATAGAAAAACCTTGGTAAACAACAATAGGTTGGTTGCTGGTATTTGCTCTGCTATTTGTATTAGCAATGTGAGCTTGTCTTATGTTTTCTAAATTAGCTTGATTTTTAGCAGAAGTTATAGTTAATAATAATATAGGTCTGCCTTCATAAGTTTCACCTCTATTTTCTATAGTAATACGATCACTAGCCTTTGCTAATGCTTTCATATAAAACTGCAATTTATCATGAGATACGTGCCACTCACCAACTTCATGACCTATAATATCTATTGGTTTAGGAATGTTTGGGTTGTATGTTACGTTTTGTGGTAGGTAATAATTTAAGTCTAGTTTTTCTTGTGCTTGGTTTAGTTGAAACACTAGAAAGGCTAGTAAAAAAAGTCTTTTTTTCATAGGTGAGTTAGTTTTTGAAAATAAAAAAAGCGACCCTTTTAAAGGGTCGCTTAAAGATACATTTTTTTTAGAATTTAAATGTCGTCAAAGCTTACGTTTGTAAAGCTACTTGCTGTTGCAGTTTCTTCAACTACGTTAGAATGTTCTTCTTTTTTAAAATCTTTTTGGTGTCTGTCAGAAATTACTTCCTCGCCTTTTTCTTCAATAATGTAGTCCATCATTTCATTTAAAATCTCTTTAAACGGAGTAAAATCTTCTTTATACAAGTAGATTTTATGTTTTTTATAATGGAAAGATCCATCATCATGTGTAAATTTTTTACTCTCAGTAACCGTTAAATAATAATCTCCAGCCTTAGTACTCCTCACATCAAAAAAATAAGTCCGTCTACCGGCTCTTAGTACTTTTGAATAAATCTCTTCCTGATCCATTAGTTCTTTTTCACTCATTGTTATAGTTATCTTGTTAGTGTAATGTTATCATAGTATTCCTCAAAAATGGAAAAAAAATAACTAATTGACAACATTTTTCTAACTTTCTTTCTCAGAGAGTTGACTATTATAAAGAGCTTTGTAATAGCCGTCTATCTCAAATAATGAGTTATGAGTTCCTTCTTGAACTACTTTTCCGTGATCTAAAATTATAATTTTGTCTGCATTTTTTGCAGAAGATACTCTATGACTTACTATTAGAGTAGTTTTGTTTTTAGATGCTGTTTTAAGATTGTTTAATATTTTTTCTTCAGTTTCTGTATCTACAGCAGAAAGGCAGTCATCAAAAAGGTAAATTTTAGGATCCTTTAGTAGTGCTCTGGCAATAGATACACGTTGTTTTTGGCCACCACTTAGGGTAATGCCTCTTTCACCTAATACAGTGTCGTACTTTTCTTTAAAGTTCATAATATTTTTATGAACAACAGCTTTTTTGGCTACAGCAATTATTTCATCATCTGTAGCATTCTCTTTACCAAATTTAATATTATCTTTTATAGAGTCAGAAAATAAGAAAGCATCTTGTGGTACAGCACCAATATTTTGCCTTAAACAATCTAGGTTTACATTTTTAATAGGAGTATCATCTATAAGTATATTACCAGAAGAAACATCGTATAACCTAGCAATAAGGTCTAAAATAGTAGACTTTCCACTACCTGTTTTACCTATAATGGCTACTGTTTCTCCAGGATTTATAGTAAAAGAAACGTTGTTTAAAGCGGTAATGTTAGTATCGTCATAAGTAAAACTTACATTTTTAAACTCTATTTTACCATTAATCTCCATAAGATTAGTCACGGTATTTTTAATCTCAGGCTCTTCTTGTAAAAACTCGTTTATACGTTCTTGTGATGCTTCTGCTCTTTGTATTATAGACGTTAACCAACCAACAATAGCAACAGGCCACGTAAGCATATTTACATAAATAATAAATTCAGCAATAAGGCCAATACTTTCTATTTCTCCGTTTAAATATTGTTTACCACCAACATAAATAACAATAATATTACTAATACCAATTAGTAAAACCATTAGTGGAAAAAACCAAGCATTTATTTTAACCAAAGACATACTTTTATCTTTGCCCTCATTAGCTAAAGACACAAGTTCTTCATTGGTACGGTTTTCTATACCATATGCTTTAATAACAGATATACCAGAGAAAGATTCTTGTGCAAACGTAGAAAGTTTACTTAAAAACTGCTGTACAACCGTACTACGTTTGTGTATAAGTTTACTTATTTTATAAATTAAAACAGATAAAATAGGTAGTGGTATAAGCGTGTAAATAGCTAGTGTAGGAGCTTTAGAATACATTATGGGTATTATGCAGGCAAACAATGTAATGGTGTTCATCCCATACATTAATGCAGGTCCGCAATACATTCTAACCTGACTAACATCTTCGCTAATCCTGTTCATTAAATCTCCAGTTCTATTCTTTTTGTAAAAATTAAGACTTAGCTTTTGGTAGTGGTCATACACTTCGTTTTTTAAGTCATACTCTATGTGTCTAGATACGTTTATAATGGTTTGTCTCATTAAAAAAGTAAAAAAACCAGATAATAAAGCAGCTCCTAAAATTATAAGTATATAGTCTAGTAAGTGTCCTTTAACTAATTCTATAGATATATTATCTTGATTAATAAATTCTTTTACAACGTTAATAGATTTGTTTACGTAAGGAGGCATTACTAATGAAAATACACGTGCAATTACAGTAATAATAATACCAATAGTAAGTTTAAGCCAATATTTTTTAAAGTACTTATTTATATGTTTTAACTCTTTCATTTACTTTTAAGGATAGTGGTGTTGTACTAAGTTGGCAAAGATAGGTTTTTGAAGTATAACCTTATGTTATCATTATCATAAGATAAAAACTTACTACAATTGGTACATTTGAAAAATATAATAGTACTTTTGCAAAATATAATTTTTAACAAATTAAAGTTCTTTTTCAATGCTAACAAGAAGGCATATTAGGGTTAAAGTAATGCAATGCATCTACGCCCTCACTCATTCACAAGATGACACACTAGAAAAACAAGTAAAGTTTTTAAAGTACAGTGTGGATAGTATGTATACATTATACTTACTAATGTTAAGTTTGTTGGTAGAACTGCAAAAAAGAGCAGAAGAGCAAGCAGATATTACGGCCAAAAGTTATTTGGGTAACGTTTCTGATGCTTATCCAGACCGCAAAAAATTTGTAAACAATAAAGTGTTGTTGCAAATAGCAGACAACAAGTTACTACTTGAAGAATTGTCTAGCAGAAAATTAAATGACTGGTACTTAAACGAGGAGTACATTAGGTTAATTTACAAAGAGGTAATAGAAAGTGAATATTATACAACTTATATGACTAGTAAAACTAGTAGCTATGAGGAAGATAAAAATTTACTTGCAGATCTTTTTAAAAATGTAATAGCGCCTAATGAAAAAATTTACGACTATTTTGAAGACGATAAATTAACGTGGGTAGATGATATTCCTATTGTAAATACTTTTGTTTTAAAGCTAATAAAAAAAGCTAAACCGGAAGCTATAGAATCTTACTTTTTGCCAGAGCTTTTAAAAGAAGACGATGATATGGTTTATGCAAAGCAATTGCTTACTAAAACACTTTTAAATGATGCGGAATATGTTAAAGAAATTGTAGGTAAAACTCCAAATTGGGATAAAGACCGTATTGCAGATATAGATGGTATTTTACTTAAAATGGCAATTTGTGAGCTTTTAAATTTCCCTTCTATTCCAGAGAAAGTAACTATAAATGAGTTCTTAGAGATTGCTAAAGAATACTCTACACCTAAAAGTAGCATTTTTATAAATGGTATTTTAGATAAGCTTGTACGTGAGTATAAAAGTGAAGGAAAGTTAAAAAAAATAGGTAGAGGTTTATTATAAAAAATATTCATTAATTTTGTGTAAACAAAATAAAAACTAGAATTATGAAAAAAATTATTTTACTATTTGGAGTAGCTGTGTTTGCTATGTCATTTACAGCTTGTAAAGACAATGCTTCTAATAAAATAATTATGGCGAATGTAGATAATGCTGCAGAGAGAGATAGCAATGCTAAAAACTTGCCAGAAATGAGTTTTGATAGAACTGAGTTTGATTTTGGTACTATAACACAAGGAACTCCACAGCAAACAGTTTTTACATTTACTAATACTGGTACAGCACCTTTAATTATTACAGATGCAAAAAGTACTTGTGGATGTACTATTCCAGAATATCCAAAAAACAAAGCAATTGCTCCAGGAGAATCTGGTGAGTTGTTAGTTAAGTTTAACGGATCTGGTCAAAACCAAGTAACTAAAGCAGTAACAGTAACTGCAAATACAGCAAAAGGAAGAGAAACTTTACGTATCAAAGCTTTTGTTAACCCTAAAAATGGTGCAGCAGCGTCTATACCAACAAAATAAAGAATGGATCAAATATTAGAGCAATACCCATTTCTACCAATGGTAGGAATATTTATAGTAGCATATTTTTTTATGATACGTCCGCAAATGAAGCGTTCTAAAGACGAGAAAAAATTTGCTACAGAATTAAAAAAAGGAGATAAAGTTATTACCAAAAGCGGAATGCACGGTAAAATTTTTGATTTAAATGATAAAGATATGTCATGTATAATTGAGACTATGTCTGGTAAAATTAAGTTTTCTAGATCAGCAATTTCTATGGAAATGAGCAGAAAATTAAATGAACCAGTAGCAGAAAAAAAGTAGTACTTTAATTAGTATAAATTAAAAAGCATCGATTTTATATCGATGCTTTTTTTGTTTATTTAAGTTGCTAATACTACTATTTAGTAGCTGTAAGCTCGCATATTTTTACTATAACCTCTACAGCTTTTTCCATACTTTCTACAGGAACATACTCGTATTTACCATGGAAATTATGTCCGCCAGCAAATATATTTGGGCACGGTAGTCCCATATAACTTAGTTGTGAGCCATCAGTACCACCACGTATAGGCTTTATAATTGGTGTAATATTTAAGGCTTCCATAGCTTCTTTTGCAGTTTCTACAATATGGTATACAGGCATTACTTTTTCTTTCATATTAAAGTACTGGTCTTTAATAGATAGTTTTATGCAGTTGCTGTATTTTTCATTTAATCTAAAAACTATAGTTTCTAGTGCTTTTTTACGGTCTTCAAAAGAGTTTCTGTCATGGTCTCTAATAATTAGTCCTAATTCAGCATTTTCAATCTCTCCTTTAATAGTATGTATATGATAAAAACCTTCTCTACCAGAGGTATGTTCAGGAACCTCTTTGGTAGGTAAAGCAGCCATAATTTCTTGAGCAATACCAATGGCGTTTATCATTTTTCCTTTAGCATAACCTGGGTGTACGCTTTTACCCTGTATTGTAATGTTAGCACCAGCAGCATTAAAGTTTTCATACTCTAACTCGCCAATTTGGCTACCATCCATAGTATATGCCCATTCTGAACCAAATTTTTCAACATCAAATTTATGTGCACCACGACCAATTTCTTCGTCAGGAGTAAAACCAACTCTAATTTTACCGTGCTTAATTTCTGGGTGAGCAATTAAAAATTCCATTGCTGTAACAATTTCTGTAATTCCTGCCTTATCATCTGCACCTAAAAGCGTAGTACCATCTGTAGTCACAAGGGTCTGACCTTTGTATTGTAATAAATCTTCAAAATAATCTGGAGATAACACAATGTTTTTATCAGCATTTAAAACAATGTCTTTACCGTCATAATCCCTAATTATTTGCGGATTAACGTTTGTTCCAGAAAAATCTGGAGTAGTATCAAAATGTGCAACAAAACCAATTGTAGGCACTTCTTTATCTATATTGCTAGGTAGTGTTGCCATAATGTACGCATTGTCATCAATAGTAACGTCTTCCATTCCTATTTCTTTAAGTTCTGTAACCAACTTATTTGCTAAGTCCCATTGCTTGGCAGTACTAGGAGTTGTGTTAGAACTGGCATCGCTTTGCGTATCAATTTTTACATAACCTAAAAATCTATCTAAAATATCTTGCATAAGTATATAATTTACTCAAAAGTACTCTTTATTTCGATTTTTAAAGATAATAAAGGCAGTGTATTTAGTTAGAAAAATTGTAAAAACTGTTAATAAAAACCAATTGTAAAATAGTTCTACATCTTGGTAGTTTGTATTTTTGCCAAAATTTTAAAATTCTATGTACAAAGCTATTATTAGGCCGTTGTTTTTTTTGATGGATCCAGAAAAGGTGCATCATTTATCATTTTCATTAATCAAGTTTTTTTCTAAAATAGGTTTTGGAGGTTTATTTAGAGCAATGTACGTAGTTGAAGACAAGCGTTTAGAAAAAGAGGTCTTTGGTATTAAATTTAAAAATCCTGTTGGTTTAGCTGCTGGTTTTGATAAAGATGCCAAATTGTATAAAGAGCTATCTAATTTTGGTTTTGGCTTTATAGAAATAGGAACTTTAACTCCTAAACCACAGTCTGGAAATCCTAAAAAACGCTTGTTTAGGTTAAAAGCAGACAAAGCTATTGTAAACCGTATGGGGTTTAATAATGGTGGGGTTTTAGAGGCTGTAGAGCGCTTAAAAGAACAGCATAATGTATTAATTGGAGGTAATATTGGTAAAAACAAAATTACTCCTAATGATGGTGCAGTAGAGGATTATTTAATTTGTTTTGAAGCGCTGTATCCGCACGTAGATTATTTTGTTGTAAACGTAAGTTCTCCGAATACACCAGGGTTAAGAGAGTTGCAAGATAAAGAGCCTTTAACAAATTTATTAAATGCATTAGTTACAGAGAATAAAAAATATGTAACACAAAAAGGAGTAAAGGCTAAGCCTATTTTGCTTAAAATTGCTCCAGACTTAACAGATGAGCAATTGTTAGATATTATAGATATTGTAGCAATTACTAAAATTAATGGAGTTATAGCAACCAATACAACCATAGAACGTAACAACTTAAAATCGCCAGAAAGTGTTACTAAAGAAAATGGTGGTTTAAGTGGTAAGCCATTAACTAATAGAAGCACAGAGGTTATTAGGTTTTTAGCCGATAAAAGCAACAAAGCCTTTCCTATTATTGGAGTAGGAGGTATACACTCTGAAAAAGATGCATTAGAAAAATTAGATGCAGGAGCAGACTTAATACAAATATGGACAGGTTTTATTTATGAAGGTCCAGGTCTTGTAAAAAGAATAAATAAAGCAATTTTAGCTAAAAGTTAGTTGGTCCAATAGTCTAACACAAAAACATCGTCTAAAATAGGAGTAAGTAGGGTTACAAACGCCTTATGGTCTGGGTGAGGTAAGTAAACAGCGCGGTCTTCTTCGCTTTTAAAAGTAACAAAAAAGCAGTGTGTAAATCCTTTGCTTAAGCCTTCAGGACTATTATTTAGTCCCCATTCATAATCTTTTATTTCTGATATTTTAGATGGTAGCGCACTAAAAGCTTCTTCAACAGCAGTAATTTGTTGTTTTGTGGCATCAGCTTTAAATTTAAAAATTACCACGTGTCTTAATACGCTATCTTTAGGTGTAGTTATCATTTTGTTTGTGCTTTTATTGTTAGTACTAGTGCTTGCATAGCTGGTGATACATAGACTAAAGAAAAGTAGTAGAATTATATTTTTCATTGTTTAGTATTTTCTCTAAAGATAAATATATAGAATGTATACTATAATAAAATTTGTACTTTTCATTTTTAAATAACTAAGATTTTGAATTACGATATACTTATTGCCTTTATGTCTGCCACCGCAGTGTTAGCTTTTTTTCCTGGGCCAGATAATATATACGTGTTAACACAGAGTTTGGTTAACGGTAAAAAATCTGGTTTAGCAACTGTTGCTGGCCTAATTTCGGGATGTTTAGTACATACAACCTTGCTAGCTTTTGGTGTATCTGCAATAATTAAAGACAATGATAATCTATTTTTAGGAATTAAAATATTTGGAGCATGTTACCTGTTTTATATTGCTTATAAAGTTTTTAAGAGTGATGCTCATCTTATTTTAGGAACCGGTAATGCACCCAAAAAAAGTGCATTCTCTTTGTTTAAGCAAGGTTTTGTAATGAATGTGCTAAACCCTAAAGTTGCATTGTTCTTTTTGGCTTTTTTTCCTGGCTTTTTGTTTAGTGATACTTTAAGTTCAGTAATTCAATTTTATATTTTAGGATTGATTTTTATGCTGGTCTCTTTTTTGATTTTTGCATTAATAGCTGTTTTAGCTGGTTCAATTTCTAGTTATATAGCTAAGAATGATAAAGTTGGATTGTTTTTTAAATGGATACAAATTGTAGTTTTTATAGGCTTAGGAATTTATATTCTTTTATCGGATAAATAATAGTAATTTTGAAGAAGTCAACAATTAATTTATGTCTGCTACAGTTAAAATAACAGAATGCCCAAGAGATGCAATGCAAGGAATAAAAGATTTTATTCCAACAGAGTTAAAGGTAAAATACATACAGTCTTTGCTAGACTGTGGTTTTGATACTATAGACTTTGGTAGTTTTGTGTCGCCCAAAGCAATTCCGCAAATGGCAGACACCGCAGAGGTTTTGGCAAGCTTGGACTTATCTAGAACTCAGAGTAAACTATTGTCTATAGTAGCCAACGTGCGTGGAGCACAAGATGCTACTAAACATAAAGAAATAAACTATTTAGGTTATCCTTTTTCTATTTCAGAAAACTTTCAGATGCGTAATACGCATAAAACAATTGCGCAATCTGTAGAAACTCTAAAAGAGATTTTAGACATTGCTAATACTGCAAATAAAGAGGTTGTTACTTATATTTCTATGGGCTTTGGTAACCCTTATGGTGATCCTTGGAATGTAGAAATTGTTGGTGAATGGACAGAGAAATTAGCAAATATGGGAGTTAACATCATCTCATTATCAGATACAGTTGGTTCTTCTACTCCGGACGTCATAGATTATTTATTTTCTAATTTAATACCTAAATATCCAGACATTAAATTTGGTGCTCATTTGCATACTACACCAACCAAATGGAAAGAAAAAGTAGCAGCAGCTTATGATGCTGGCTGCGTTAGATTTGATGGTGCAGTGCAAGGTTTTGGTGGTTGCCCTATGGCAAAAGACGATTTAACTGGTAATATGCCTACCGAAAAAATGCTATCTTATTTTACGGCAGAAAAAGTAAATACCAATGTTAATTGGATGGTCTTTGAGGCTGCATATAATAAGGCAACAGAGCTGTTTTCTAAGTTTCATTAATTTTCTTTTTTTATTGGTTTTATCTCTATTAATTTTCTAGCGAAAAACACTTTGTTTTTATTTATTCTAAATAAACATTGTTTTGTAATGATCTATTAAAGATATTTGCAAAAAAAAATAATTAAACACTTTTAGTATGAGGTTAAATAAAGTTTTCGTTGGTTTATTTGTAGCAAGTGCAATTTTTACTTCTTGTTCTTCAGATGATAATGGAGATGATACATCAGGAGGAAAAAATGTAGTAGCTCCTGCTACTTATGTTTTTGAAAATAATGGAGAGAGTTCTGTAGATTTTGGTGGTCAAACTACTAGAATTAAAATGGGACAAGAGTTTATCTCTGCTCTTAAAGACAATAGTAAAACAGAAGCAGAATTAGATGCAATGTTTGCTCATCAAGAGGGAGCTGCAGATTTTTCTGATGAAGATTTAAATAGCTCAGGAAAAAGTATTCGTAGTAAAGTAGCTGCATCTGCAGACTATTTTTCAGCTAACACAACAGCTTCTATGGCTATAAAAGAGCAATTAGATTTATGGATTAGTGAGCAAGTTACAGATGTTTTTCCTAATTGGGATGTTGATGCTGTTGCAGGTAGTGCAGGTAAAATACAACAAGCAGGTGGTGGTTCTACAAGATATGTTAACGGTAAAGGTTTAGAGTATAACCAAGCAATTGCAAAATCTATTATTGGTGGTTTAATGGTAGACCAAATGCTAAATAATTACTTAAGTACTGCTGTTTTAGACGAAGCAACAAATATTGAAGATAATGATGCAGGTACATTGGTAGATGGTAAAAACTACACTAATATGGAGCATAAGTGGGATGAAGCTTATGGATATTTATATGGTAATGAAGATACTCCTGCAACACCAGAATTAGGAAAGGATAGTTTTTTAAATGAGTATTTAGGGAAAGTTGAAGAAGATGCAGATTTTGCAGGAATAGCTAATGATGTTTACGAAGCTCTTAAATTAGGTAGGGCTGCAATTGTAGCTAAAAATTACGTTGTTAGAGATGAGCAGGTAGAAATTATTAGAGAAAAAATATCTAAAGTAATTGCAGTACGTGCTGTACATTACCTACAATCAGGAAAAAATAATTTAACGAGTGATAAAGCTTCTGCTTTTCACGGTTTATCTGAAGCTTTTGGATTTATTAATAGCTTACGTTTTACAAGAGATAACCTAACAGGTTCTCCTGTTTTGTCTTCTACAAAAATTGATGGGTATATGGATACGTTAATGGCTGATAATGGCTTTTGGGATGTTACACCAGCTACATTGGATATGATTTCTGATGAGATTTCTGCTGCATATGGTTTTACTAAAGAACAAGCCGCAAATTAGAAGTATATATAGCTAAATAGCTGATTTTAAAAAAGTAGTCACATAATAGTTATTTTATGACTACTTTTTTTTATTTTTGCCTTTTATTTAGAATAAATAAAATTAAGGAGAATGAAGAGAGTAGGTTTTATTTTATTGATAGCATTAGTGTTTAATGCTTGTAGTAGTTCATCAGATGATGGATCTGATTTGCCAACAGGAGGAAAAGATGATTTTAATAGAGGCGAGTTATTAGTTAATGTTGCAGATAATATTATTATTCCTGCTTATGAAGATTTATCTACTAAACTTAATGATTTAGAAGATGAAAAAGATAATTTTATAGCTACGCCTTCAGAAGCTAACTTAGTTACTTTAAGAGAAAAATGGTTGTCTGCATACAAGGTTTGGCAATCTGTAGAATTATTTAATATAGGTAAAGCCGAAGAAATTAACTACGGTTTTCAAATGAACATATACCCAACTACGGTAGAGGATATAGAAAGCAATGTTAGTTCTGGAACTTACGATTTAACGCATCCTAATAATAATGATGCAGTTGGTTTCCCAGCTTTGGATTATCTATTAAATGGTTTAGCAGACACAGACGCAGAGATTGTAGAAAAATATACAAATGCTACTTCTGGTTCTGGATATAAAACTTATTTATCTGACTTGGTAATCCAAATGAATACATTAACCGATACTGTGTTAAACGATTGGAAAAATGGGTTTAGAGATACTTTTGTAGCAAGCACAGAAAATACAGCAACAAGCTCATTTAACAAGTTAGCAAACGATTTTGTTTTCTATTTTGAAAAAGGATTAAGAGCTAATAAAGTAGGTATTCCTGCAGGTGTTTTTTCTACAGATCCGTTACCAACTAAGGTAGAGGCGTTTTATAATAGTGAAGTTTCAAAAGAATTATTGGTAGAGGCTTTAAGTAGTGTAAAAGACTTTTTTAATGGTAACGCATATAATGCAACTACATCTGGTATAGGTTTTTCAGATTACCTAGATTATTTAAATAATATTACTGAGGGAGAAGATTTAAAAACCATTATTAATAGTGGTATAGATACGGCAAATGCTGCTATTCTAAATTTAAATGCAAGTTTATCTGAACAAGTAGAGACAGATAATAAAAAAATGACAGAAGCTTATGATGCTTTACAAAGAGTTGTTGTTTTAATAAAAGTAGATATGTTGCAAGCTTTTAGTGTAAGTGTAGACTATACTGATGCTGACGGAGATTAATGCAATAAAAAATTAGTAATTAAAGATTCTCTAAGATGTTTAGAGAATCTTTTTTTGTGTTTATATGGTAAGTAATTTTAAAACATATTTAAATAAGACTAGTCACGCTGCTCCTTTGGTAGTGTTTAGGATATGTTTTGGTTTATTAATGCTGCAAAGCATAGTTAGGTTTTGGGCTAAAGGGTGGATTTATGATCTTTACATTCAACCTAAATTTCACTTCACATATTATAATTTTGAGTGGGTTAAACCTATAGGTAATTACACATATCTTCTTTTTATTATTTGTGCCGTTGCAGCAATTTTAATAACTATAGGATATAAATATAGGCTTGCTGTTTTTTTATTCTTTATAAGCTTTACATACATAGAGTTAATGGATAAAACTAGCTACTTAAATCATTATTATTTTGTTAGTGTTTTAAGTTTTTTAATGTTTTTTATACCTGCAAATGCATATTTTTCTGTAGATGCTTTAGTAAGAAAAAAAGCATTTAAATACGTTCCTAGTTATACCATAGATAGTATTAAACTTTTGTTAGGTATAGTATATTTTTATGCTGGTTTGGCAAAAATAAATTCAGATTGGCTTTTTAGAGCTATGCCACTAAAAATATGGTTGCCTTCTAAATATGATATTCCTGTTATAGGAAACTCTTTATTACAACAAGAGTGGATGCATTATTTTATGAGTTGGTCAGGAATGTTGTATGATCTTTTTATTCCGTTTTTATTGCTTTACAAAAGAACAAGAATCCTAGCCTTTGTTGCTGTTGTAGTTTTTCATTTGTTTACAAGAATATTGTTCCCAATAGGAATGTTTCCGTATATAATGATTGTAAGTAGTCTTATTTTTTTTAGTGACAACTTTCACATAAAAATCATCAATTACATAAAAAAAATTATTTCTAAGTTACCTGTTGCTATAAATAAAAATATAGCTGTTGTAATGGATAAAAATATATTTTCTATCAATAAAAAGAGATTAACATTAGGCTTTTTAGCTGTGTTTTTTTTCATTCAGTTATTGCTGCCATTTAGGTATTTATTGTATCCTGGAGAGCTTTTTTGGACAGAGGAAGGATATCGTTTTTCATGGCGTGTAATGCTTATGGAAAAAATGGGCTATGCTAATTTTAAAATTGTAGATAGTAAAACTAAAAAGCAATTTTATGTAAATAATGCAGACTTTTTAACGCCTTTTCAAGAAAAGCAAATGAGCACTCAACCAGATTTTATTGTGCAATACGCGCATTATTTGGGAAATCATTTTAAAAAACAAAACCATAATAATATTCAGGTTTTTGTAGAGAGTTATGTAGCATTTAATGGCAGATTAAGCAGACCGTATATAAATCCTAAGGTAGATTTATATAAAGAAAAAGATTTATTAAAACACAAAACGTGGATTTTACCATTTAACGATGAAATTAAAGGATTTTAAAATAGTATTACTACTTATATTTTGTAACGCATCTCTTTATGCTCAGTATAAAGTTTCAGGAACCGTTACATCTAAAGAAAATAATTTACCTATAAATGGTGTAGAAATTTATAATAAAGCCAAGGGTAAGCTTTCTGTTACCAATAACAAAGGTTATTATGAGTTTACTACAGATGATAAACAATTAGAAATTGTGTTTTTTTCTTATGAGTATAACATAGAAGAAGAAATAGTAAAAGTGGTAGGTAACACTGTCTTAAACAAACAACTAACTGCTGTAGAAATAGAATTAACTGAAGTTGAAGTTGTAGCAAGAAAAGCTCAAATTTTTAACTTAAAGCGGTTACAGGATGTTGTGGGTACATCTATATATGCAGGTAAAAAAACAGAGGTTGTTTTGGTAGGCGAGTCAGTAGCAAATTTAGCATCTAATAATGCTAGGCAAATATATAGTCAGGTTGTTGGTTTAAATATTTTTCAGAATGATGACGCTGGTTTGCAATTAAATATTGGAGGTAGAGGATTAGATCCTAATAGAACATCTAACTTTAATACAAGACAAAATGGGTATGATATTAGTGCAGATGTTTTAGGGTATCCAGAGAGTTATTATACACCACCAGCAGAAGCTTTAGAAGAAATCCAGATAATTAGAGGTGCTGCTTCTTTACAGTACGGAACTCAGTTTGGCGGACTGGTTAATTTTATTACAAAAAAACCAAATCCGACTAAAGAAATAGAAGTTTTAACAAGGAATACTATTGGTAGTAACAATTTATACACAAACTACACTAGTGTAAACGGAACTAAAAATAAGGTTAGTTATTACGCAAGTTTTAACTTTAAGGAAGGAGATGGTTTTAGGCCAAATTCATACTTTAACTCTAAAAACGCTTTTTTACATTTAGGGTATCAATTAAATACTAAAACTAAGTTAGAGGCAGAAATAACGTACTTAGACTATTTAGCGCAGCAAGCAGGTGGTTTAACAGATGCTATGTTTGCAGAAAACCCATACCAAAGTAATAGAGCAAGAAACTGGTTTGCTGTAAATTGGTTATTGTATAGCATAAAACTAAAACATAAGTTTACAGAAAATGCAAGTTTGTCGTTTAACATTTTTGGATTAAATGCATCTAGAAACGCTTTGGGTTTTAGAACCAATAGAGTAGACCAAGTAGACACAAATGAAGAAAGAGATTTAATAACTGGTGACTTTAAAAATTTTGGGTTTGAAACTAAGTTTTTAAACAAATACAGCTTATTTGGTAAAAAGGCAACTTACTTGGTAGGTGCTAAGTTTTATAAAGCAAACAATACATCTGTACAAGGACCAGGAACAAATGGGAGTGATGCTAACTTTTCTTCAGCAATAACAGATTATCCAAATTACGCAGCACAGTCTAATTATAAAAACCCAAATTTAAATGTTGCTTTTTTTGCAGAAAATATACTTTATATAAAAGATAATTGGTCTGTTACACCAGGCGTACGTGTAGAATATATAAAAACGGAAAGTGATGGTTTCTTTAAAAATATAAATTCAGATGCTGCAGGTAACGTTATTTTAAATGAGACAGTAGAAAGCAGTGATAGCAACACTCGTTCTTTTGTATTGTTTGGTTTAGGGTCTAGTTACAAATTAAATGACTACGTAGAAATTTATGGTAATGCATCTCAAAACTATAGATCAGTAACGTTTTCAGACTTAAATATTGTTAATCCTTCTTTTATAATAGGAGATTTATCTGATGAAAAAGGATATACCTTAGATCTTGGTTTTAGGGGTAACTATAAAAATTACATCTCTTACGATGCTGGTATTTTTGGTCTTTTTTATAATGATAGGATAGGTTTGTTAACAAAGGAATTAGATGATGGTAGCGTAAAGCAAGAAAGAACCAATGTGGGTGATGCACGTATTGTAGGAGTAGAGTCTTTAGTAGATTTTAATTTTAAAAAGATATTAAAAATGAATAGTAATTATAGCTTTAACTATTTTATTAATTCATCTATAATAAAATCTGAATACACAAAGTCACAACAAAACGGAATTAAAGGAAAAAGTGTAGAATTTGTACCAGATTTTAATTTTAAAACAGGTGTAAAATTTGGATATAAAAATCTATTATCTAGCATACAATACACAAGCTTAACAGAGCAATTTACAGATGCTAGTAACTCCAGGGAAGCTAGTTTAAGTGGTGTTAATGGTGTATTGCCAAAGTATAGTGTTTTAGATGTTTCCTTATCATATACCTACAAGTTTTTAAAGTTAGAAACAGGAATTAATAATGTATTAGATAAAAAATACTTTACAAGAAGGGCAACTGGGTATCCAGGACCAGGTATTATACCTTCATCAAACAGAAACTATTACGCTACATTGCAAATGAAATTTTAATTTTTATAATGACCTACAACGGACTACTAAGTACTTTTCCATCAGAAATTAAGCTGTTTATAGGAGCTTTTGTGGTAATCTTATCTATTGGTTTTTATACAGGTCTTTTATTTATTAATGAAACCACAGCAGCAAAACCAGCAGGCATTACAGAAAACTATTTAGGTAATGAAGAAGATGAAAATGCAGATGTGATGAAGTTTAAGAAAAGTAAGCGAGAAATGCTTACCACTGTGCATACACATATATTGTCTATGTCTTTTATCTTCTTTTTGTTAGGAGTTTTGGTATGGCTTACAAAACTTCCTAAAAAGCTAAAGCTGTTTTTAACAATGGAGCCATTTTTATCTGTATTACTAACATTTGGTGGTATTTATGTGCTTTGGTCTGGCATACTTTGGATGAAATATGTTATTATGATATCTGGTATATTAATGACCATTACCTTTACAGCTTCTGTAATGCTTGTTTTGTATCAATTGTGTAAAAAGCAAACTACAGCCTAATTTATATCGTATAGTTTAGTAGATTTATACTACTATGCGTTACTTTTTAATTCTATTTTTTTTCTTTTTCTATGTCGATAGCTCTGCTGCTGAGTGGAAGAGTATTAAGCAATATCAGAAAATAACCGGAAGAAATACACTTTTGCCTAAAGATTGGCTTAAAAAAGACAGATTAAAAAATACGATTACTTGGCAACAGGCAAATAGCTTCAACCTAAAAAGTAATTTATTTTTAGAATATCAAACTATAAAACAAAGGAGAGATTTTTACAAATGGTATGCAATATCTGTAGAAGAAAAAGGGCATAAAGTTGTTTGGCCAAGAATGGCTCATTTTATTTCTACTAAATTAAACTTAGCAACTAGTTTTCCTTATAAATTGTTTCTAAAAAAAGATGTTTTAGTTTCATCAAAAAAAGGAAGTGAAAAAGTATTTAATTCGGCTTTTAAAAGTATGTATAATTTGTATGTAATGCCTACTACTTTCAGTACAGCAGAAAGTCTTGCTTGGGATAAAACTATTTTGCACAATGAGCAGTATTTATGGATAGAGTATATTTATACAGAAATGAGTGCTAAAACCTTTAAAAGAATAGAGCGTATAGCTAAAGGGAAATCTTTTTTTGCTTTGGTTGTGCCTAAAAAAATACGCTTTAAAGGAGACTTATTAAAACCAATAGACAGGTATACCTATGCTATGCAAACGTTAAGAAAACATTGTGAAAACTCTTATTGGTAAATATGTGGTTGTTTACATATATAAATTGTATATTTGCACGCAATTAATCCTTAATTGCTATGCAAGCTCACCTAAATAAAATTGTTGGAGAAGGTCTTACTTACGATGACGTACTCCTAGTTCCTGCTTTTTCAGAAGTACTTCCAAGAGAAGTTAGTATAAAAGCAAAATTCACTAAAAATATAACTATTAATGTACCAATTGTCTCTGCGGCAATGGATACCGTTACGGAATCTCGTATGGCCATTGCAATGGCACAAGAGGGAGGTATTGGTGTGTTACATAAAAATATGACTATTGCAGAGCAAGCTGCTAAGGTGCGTAAGGTTAAGCGTGCAGAAAGTGGTATGATTATAGATCCGGTAACTTTACCGTTAGATTCTGTAGTGCGAG
The DNA here is from genome assembly GCF_030546975.1 of Cellulophaga sp. 3_MG-2023. Lineage (NCBI taxonomy): Bacteria > Pseudomonadati > Bacteroidota > Flavobacteriia > Flavobacteriales > Flavobacteriaceae > Cellulophaga > Cellulophaga sp. 3_MG-2023. Next base: position 26,238 of record NZ_JAUOPS010000005.1, on the reverse strand, counting down.
ATGCAAAAGCCAATATGAAAGAATTTAGTATTGGTGGTATTCCAATAGTAGATAAAGAAGGCAAGTTAATTGGTATTGTTACCAATAGAGATCTTCGTTTTGAAAAAAATAACGACAGGCCAATTTCAGAAGTTATGACTTCTAAAAACTTGGTAACTGTTAGTGAAGGTACCTCTTTAGCACAAGCAGAAGATATTTTACAAGAAAATAAAATTGAAAAATTACCTGTTGTAGATAAAGACAACAAATTGGTAGGTTTAATTACGTTTAGAGATATTACAAAACTTACGTTAAAACCAATTGCAAATAAAGATACATACGGTAGGTTAAGGGTTGCTGCTGCTTTAGGTGTTACTGCAGATGCTGTAGAGCGTGCAGAGGCATTAGTAAATGCAGGTGTAGATGCAGTAATTATAGATACGGCTCACGGACACACAAAAGGTGTTGTAGCTGTGTTAAAAGAGGTGAAAAAGAAATTTCCAGACTTAGATGTTATTGTTGGTAACATAGCAACTGCAGAAGCTGCTAAATATTTGGTAGAAGCAGGTGCAGATGCTGTAAAAGTTGGTATTGGACCAGGATCTATATGTACAACAAGGGTTGTTGCAGGTGTTGGTTTTCCTCAGTTTTCTGCAGTATTAGAGGTTGCTGCAGCTATAAAAGGTAGTGGAGTTCCTGTAATTGCAGATGGCGGAATTAGATATACTGGTGATATACCAAAAGCTATTGCTGCTGGTGCAGATACTGTAATGCTAGGTTCTTTATTGGCAGGTACAAAAGAATCTCCAGGAGAAACTATTATTTACGAAGGAAGAAAATTTAAGTCATACCGCGGAATGGGTTCTGTAGAAGCTATGAAACAAGGTAGTAAAGACCGTTACTTTCAAGATGTAGAAGACGATATTAAAAAACTAGTGCCAGAAGGTATTGTGGGGCGTGTACCTTACAAAGGAGAGTTGTATGAGAGTATTCATCAATTCGTTGGTGGTTTACGTGCAGGTATGGGCTACTGTGGTGCTAAAGATATAGAAACACTTAAAGAAACAGGTAAATTTGTTAAAATTACCGCTAGTGGTATTAATGAGAGTCACCCACATGATGTTACTATTACTAAAGAGTCTCCTAATTATAGTAGATAAATTTTAGTTTATATGATATAAATGCAGCATAGCTTTTTTAGTTATGCTGCATTTTTTTTGAGTAAAATTTCCTTTGTATTTATATTAATCGTAATATTGCAATAAACAAATTAAGTTATGGGTTTAGCAAAGACAGAAATATTTACAGAAGACCAAAATCAGGTAGCAATTTACGCTAAAGCCTTTAGTCACCCAGCACGTGTAGCAATTTTACAACACTTATTTAAAATTAATACCTGTATCTGTGGAGATTTAGTTGGAGTTATTGGTTTGGCACAACCAACCATTTCTCAGCATTTAAAAGAACTAAAATTATTAGGTTTAATAAAAGGTAATGTAGAAGGTACAAGTGTTTGTTATTGTATACACCCTGAGAATTGGACAAAAATGAAAACTGTAATGAATAAGTTTTTAGATCAAGATTTAGAAATAGACAACGGTTGTTGTTAAGTATAATTTAAAATAGAATTAATATGAAATTATCAGAAGTAAAAGCAAATTTAAAGAGTTTAGATAAAATTGCCTTTCAATTACCTAATGGTGATTTAGTACCTAGTCATTTCCACGTCACAGAAGTAGGTAAGGTTACAAAAAACTTTATAGACTGTGGTGGTACGGTTAGGAATGAGGAAGCTGTAAGTTTTCAGTTATGGAACGAGCAAGATTATGATCATAGATTGCATCCAGAGAAATTAGTGAACATAATAGAATTGTCTGAAAAAGTTTTAGAAATTGAAGATTTAGAGGTAGAAGTAGAGTATCAAGGAGATACTATTGGTAGATACGGATTAGATTTTGATGGAACTAACTTTTTACTTACATCAAAATTAACAGATTGTTTAGCAAAAGATAAATGTGGTATTCCAGAGAAGAAAGAAAAAGTAAAATTAGCTAGCATACAAGCATCTGGTAATAGTTGTGAACCAAATTCTGGTTGTTGTTAGAGTTAACCAATTAAAAACTTAAAATGATGTTTGAAGAAATTAATTCCTTTATTAATAATTTAAAAGAAGTAAAAGTTAGTAATGAGCGAAAAGCTATATTAAAACCATTGACAGACTTTGTGCAGGCTAAAGTAGAAAAAGACGAAGAAGTACGCTTAAATTTTATTTGTACGCACAACTCTAGAAGAAGTCACTTATCTCAGGTATGGGCACAAACAATGGCAGCTTATTTTAATGTTAAAAATGTTACTTGTTATTCTGGTGGTACAGAAGCTACAGCACTTTTTCCTATGGTGGCAAAAACGCTAAGTAATACAGGTTTTAAAATTGAAAAACTATCAGATACTAACAATCCGGTTTATAGCATAAAGTATGCAGCAAATGCACAACCAATTATTGGTTTTTCTAAAAAGTATGATGATTCTTTTAATCCAGAGTCACAGTTTGCAGCAATAATGACGTGTTCACAAGCAGATGGTGGTTGTCCTTTTATAGCAGGAGCAGAAAAGCGTGTTCCTATAACTTTTGAAGATCCAAAAGTTTTTGACGGTACACCACAGCAAGCAGAAAAATACCAAGAGAGAAGTTTACAAATAGCTTCAGAAATGTTTTATTTATTTTCAAATATTAAGAAATAATGGCTAATAAAAAATTAAGTTTTTTAGATAGTTATCTAACCTTGTGGATTTTTATAGCAATGGTTTTAGGTGTTGGTATAGGCTACTTTGTGCCTACTTTTCCAGAAATTATAGATTCTTTTAGTGTAGGAACAACTAATATTCCTATTGCTATAGGGTTAATTATAATGATGTATCCTCCGTTGGCAAAAGTGAATTATGCCTTGTTACCAAAAGTGTTTAAAAACACAAAAATACTATCAATTTCATTAATTCTAAATTGGATTATTGGGCCTGTACTAATGTTCTTTTTGGCTATAATTTTTTTACAAGACTATCCAGAGTATATGGTTGGACTTATTTTAATAGGTTTAGCACGTTGTATTGCAATGGTGCTTGTTTGGAACGATTTAGCAGAGGGTAGCAGCGAGTACGGAGCTGGTTTAGTAGCTTTAAATAGTATTTTTCAGGTGTTTGCATATAGTTTTTATGCGTGGTTGTTTATTACTGTTTTACCTCCTTATTTTGGTTTTGAGGGTGCTATTGTAGATATTTCTGTTGGTGAAATAGCAGAGAGTGTTGCTATTTATTTAGGTCTTCCGTTTTTATTAGGAATTTTAAGTAGATTAATACTTGTAAAATTAAAAGGAGAAGAATGGTACAATACTAAGTTTATACCAACCATTTCACCGCTTACATTAATAGCTTTACTTTTTACAATAGTTTTAATGTTTTCTTTAAAAGGAGAATTAATAGTAGAAATACCTATGGATGTTGTAATTATTGCAATTCCGTTATTAATATACTTTACATTAATGTTTGTTATTGGTTTCTTTTTTACAAAAGCAACTGGTGCAAGTTATGATAAAACTACGGCTGTGGCATTTACAGCTGCGGGTAACAATTTTGAGCTTGCAATTGCTGTAGCAATTGCTGTTTTTGGACTAAATTCTGGTCAGGCTTTTACAGGTGTAATAGGACCATTGGTAGAAGTACCAGCTTTAATATTGTTAGTTAGGGTGTCATTCTGGTTTAGAAAAAAGTATTTTGCTAAAGTATAAAAATAGATAGTAAAACTATATTTTACGTAACTTAGTCTCTAAATTAAATGTAGATGAAAAACGTTGTTTTGTTATTGGTTTTGGTTATAACTTTTGGTTCTTGTACAGAGTCAAAAGAAACTACTGCTGCAAGTACGGTAAACTGGAAAAAAAGAAACGTAGATTATAAAATTTCAGATTCTTTAAAGTCAGGTAAAACATATTTATCTGTTTACTCACAAGTTTACAGTCAGTCAGAGCATACAACGCATGACTTAACAGCAACAGTAAATATGCGTAATACAAGCAATACAGACACGTTATATATTTTAAATGCAGAATATTTTAATACAGCAGGTAAATTAATACGTAATTACAATAGTAAACCAATTTACGTAGCACCAATGGAGAGTGTTGCAATTGTTATAGATGAACATGATAAAGAAGGAGGAACAGGGGGGAACTTTGTTTTTAATTGGAAAATAAATAAGTTAACTAGTAAACCCCTTTTTGAAGGTGTATTTATCTCTACAAAAGGGCAGCAAGGACTTTCTTTTGTTACTCAAGGTAAAGAGCTGTAGAATACTAAAAATGTAGCATAAAAAAAGCACTCTAAATTAATTTAGAGCGCTTTTTTGTATTAATAAGATATTGTTATTCCGCTTTAGTATCGTACTCTGCCCATTTTTTAGTTTTGTGTATATCTTCACCAAAATACTTGGCTATTTTTAAAAATGGTTTAGGTTTTTGGTATCCTGGTACAGGAGAAAGCATTTGTTGTTTTTCGTCTAAGAAAATTGTTGTTGGGTAACTCATTTTACCTTGCATTAAAGCAGCAGCAAACTCGTGATAACCACTTCTTCCAGAGGCAACAAATTTATATGTATTTCCCTTGTACTCTAAAGGTTCTTTACGTTCACCATCTAGCTTAACCATATAATAGTTTTTAGCCATGTATTTAGCTACCTCAGGATTTTGGAACGTATCGGCATCCATTTTTTTACACCATCCACACCAATCAGTGTAAACATCTATAAACATTTTTTTAGGCTCTTTGTCTGTTTTAGCAAGTTCTACAGCTTCTTCCCAGCTTAACCACTTTACTTCTTGTGCATTTGTAGTAAAAGATGAAAATGCTAAAAATAGAATAGCACAAATTTGTATAGTATTTATAGATTTTAATTTCATAGTATGTATTTTGTTTTTAGTCTGTCAACCTTAAAAAAGCTAACGAAAAATATAAAAAATTATTATGCAAAGATAGTGTACTCCCTGTTTACCGTGATACAATTTAACAGAAACAAGGGTGATATAGGTTTTATATGCGTCATAAATTTGCAGTATAATTAGCAAAGTTAAAATGAATATACAAAATATTTTTCCGTCATTATTGGTAGAAACACCCAAAGTTATTTTAGATAAAATTATAGCTCATAATGCTATAGATAATCAGCAAAACAAGGCTACAGTATCTTTAAATTTAAGTTCTAGTGTTTATATAGAAGGTACTCCAATTAAAATAAATACAGAAAATAATATTTTAGTCATTATTTCTGATGAAGAAATTAGCTATGTGCAAATGGCGCAAATAGATTGTATACGTATTAATAATTTTACACGTTTTGTAGATCTTTTAACAGATGACACTTATTTTGAGGTGAAAGATGAATTGGTACCTACACCATTAGAATTAAAAAGAAAACAAAGAGAAATAGAAGAGTTTTTAGAATCCACATTTGGTGTTAAATTAGTTAACACAGCTTTAGAAGAAATAAAAGAGTCTAAGATTGAAAAGTACCAAATGCAAGAGTTTTTTTCTAGTTTACTACAGAGTATAAAAAACATTGGAGGGTATAAAAATGGTAAAGAAGCGTTAGAAATGGTAAGTGTATTAACAATAGCGTCTACCAACAATAAATTAAATGTAAAGAAAAATACAGAAGGCAATTTAGAGCTAGAAGTAAATTTTAAACAAAAATTTGAAACTAATTTTAGAGAGCAATTAGAAAATAGGTTAGAAGAAAATTTGTAAGTTTAGTTAGTGTTTTAAAAGGCAAAAGCCACTGTTTATTTAACAGTGGCTTTTTCTTTTTTAGCAAATAGGTTTTTTACATCTACTTGGTTCTTTATAAGGTCATCTAGTGTTTCTCTTTCACGTATTAGAATAGCTTCACCTTTGTGCCATAACACTTCTGGTGGTCTAAATCTAGAGTTGTAATTACTTGCCATTGTAAAACAATATGCACCAGCATTTCTAAAAGATAGAATATCACCTTCAGATATTTCGTTAATTCTACGGTTACTGGCAAAAGTATCGGTCTCGCAAATATAACCCACAACAGAGTAGTAACGTTCTCTGCCTTTTGGGTTAGATATATTTTCAATCTCGTGTGAAGATCCGTAAAGCATAGGTCTAATTAAGTGGTTAAAGCCAGAATCTATACTAGCAAATACAGTAGAAGTAGTCTGTTTAACTACGTTTACTTTAGCTAAAAAGAAACCAGACTCACTCACTAAAAATTTACCAGGTTCAAAAGCTAAGGTTAACTCTTTACCATATTCTTTACAAAAGGCATTAAATTTTGCACTTAATTTTTGTCCTAACTCTTCAACATTAGTTTCTATATCACCAGTTTTGTAAGGTACTTTAAAGCCGCTACCAAAATCTATAAAATCTAAGTTTTTAAAGTTTTTAGCAGTTTCAAAAAGTATTTCAGATGCGTATAAGAAAACATCAATATCTAAAATATCACTACCAGTATGCATATGTATACCGTTAATATTCATTTTAGTTAGGTCTACAATACGTAACAAATGGGGAATCTGGTGAATACTAATTCCAAATTTAGAATCTATATGACCTACAGATATGTTAGAGTTACCACCAGCCATAACGTGCGGGTTAATTCTAATACACACGGGTATGTTTGGGTGTTTGCTTCCAAACTGTTCTAATACAGACAAGTTGTCTATGTTAATACGTACACCTAATGCAGCAGCTCTTTCAATTTCTTCTAAAGAAACTCCGTTTGGTGTGTATATAATAGACTCTGGCTTAAAACCAGCTAAAAGTCCAAGTTCTACCTCTTGTATAGAAACAGTATCTAAACCGCTACCTAAAGAATTCATTAAGCGTAAAATAGATATGTTAGACAATGCTTTAGCAGCATAGTTAAGTTTTAATTTTTTAACACCCTTAAAAGCATTTGTTAGTCTTTGATATTGGGAAATAATTTTTTCCGAATCATAAACATAAACGGGATCTCCGTATGTTTTTGCAATTTTTAATAAATCGGATGCTTGCATAACTGTAATTGTTTATTTTTATAAGACAAAACTAAGATAGTTATTTCTAGGTTCAAAAAATATAGTTGCATTATTATTAAAAAATAACAATTTGTTATATATGTAACATTATTGTGTTTTATTTCGATGTATCACTATAATAATAGGAAGCTAACCTAAAATTAATTAGAGAAATTGACCTTGGTTTCTTATTTTTGTACCAGAACAAAATATACCTAATATATATGAACCTTCACGAATATCAAGGAAAAGAGATTTTAGCAAGCTTTGGCGTACGTATACAACGCGGAATAGTTGCACATAATGCACAAGAAGCTGTTGCTGCTGCAAAGCAACTTACACAAGAAACTGGTACTGGATGGCATGTTATAAAAGCACAAGTGCACGCTGGTGGTAGAGGTAAAGGTGGGGGAGTTAAACTTGCCAAAAATTTAAACGAAGTAGAAGAAATTGCAGGTAACATTATTGGGATGAACCTAATTACACCACAAACTTCTGCAGAGGGTAAAAAAGTTCACCAAGTATTAGTAGCAGAAGATGTTTACTATCCAGGCGAAACTGAAACATCAGAATTCTATATGTCTGTATTGTTAAACAGAGCTACTGGTAGAAATATGATTATGTATTCTACAGAAGGTGGTATGGATATAGAAGAAGTTGCAGAAAGTACTCCGCACTTAATTTTCACAGAAGAAATAGATCCTGCAACAGGTTTACTAGGTTTTCAGGCACGTAAAATTGCTTTTAACTTAGGATTATCTGGTTTAGCATTTAAAGAAATGACAAAATTTGTTGCTTCTTTATACAAGGCTTATGTAGAGAGTGATTCTAGTATGTTTGAAATTAACCCAGTTTTAAAAACATCAGACAATAAAATTATGGCTGTAGATGCTAAAGTATCTATAGACGATAATGCATTATACAGAAGAAAGCAATACGCAGAAATGAGAGATTTGCGTGAAGAAAACCCTATAGAGGTTGAAGCTGGAGCATTAGGATTAAACTATGTAGATTTAGACGGTAACGTTGGTTGTATGGTTAATGGTGCTGGTTTAGCAATGGCTACTATGGATTTAATAAAGCAAGCAGGTGGTGAGCCAGCTAACTTTTTAGATGTTGGTGGTACTGCAGATGCTGCACGTGTAGAGGCTGCTTTTAAAATTATATTAAAAGATCCTGCTGTAAAAGCAATCTTAATTAATATTTTTGGTGGTATTGTACGTTGTGACCGTGTTGCACAAGGTGTTATAGATGCTTATAAAAATATGGGAACTATAAATGTGCCAATTATTGTACGTTTACAAGGTACTAATGCAGATATTGCTAAAGAATTAATAGACAATTCTGGTTTAGATGTACAGTCTGCTGTACAGTTCCAAGAAGCTGCAGATAAAGTAAAAGAAGTTTTAGCTTAAGCTAAAAAAAGTTATACTAAAAAAGGGACAATCTTTAGATTGTCCCTTTTTTTATACTTTAAAAAAAATATTATTTTTTCTTATTCTTATATTTTACGCTGCTAAGATCTTGAGACTTATTTTTTTCTCTAACCTTATCTTTGTAAATAGGTTTAGGTTTGTTGTTGGCGTATATTTTTTTCTTTGGTAAGCTAGTTTTTCCTTTTTTAGCTAAAGCTTCAGCAGGAGTAGATGGGTTATCCTTAGAACCTCGTAAATAAATTACAAGTCCGTTTAAAAAGTTACGTAGTATTTGATCTCCGCACTCCATATATTTAGGATGATCTTCTTTTCTAAAAAAAGCACCAAGTTCACTTGTAGTAATTTTAAAATCTACTAATTTTAATATTTCTACAATATCATCATCACGTAACATAAGCGCGACTCTTAATTTTTTTAGAGTATCATTATTCGTCATAAAAAATATTATTTTGCACAAAGTTACATTAAATATACCATTGATACATTATTGAGTATCAGTTATACATTTTCTATGCATTTTCTTGTCTGTTTTTTATAAAATGCACTATATTGCTGTCCAGAAATTTTGCTATGTCTATAGAAACCAATTATTTAAAAAAACTAAGTGTATTGCTAGATTTAATAGATTTAGCAAAGGTAGACGGATTAGTACAGTCTGAGTACGACTTTTTACTAGAAGTAGCAGAGGATTTAGGTGTAGACGCAGTTGTTTTAGATTCTCTTTTTGAAGCAAAAATAGAGCGAATTAAGCCAGGCACAGAAGCAGAAAAGGTTAATCATTTTTTTAACTTAGTTAAATTAATGAATGTAGATGAAAAACAATCTATATTAGAAATTAATAAATTACACAAATTAGGATTAGGTATGGGGTTGTCTCCAATGGCCATACAACAAGTGCTATCTATTATGCACAATTACCCTAATAAGGAAGTACCATTAAGTATAATAGAAGAAGCTTTTAAAGCACAACAGAACTAAAAATCACCCTATTTTAAATAGTAATAACAGTGGCTATACCATTCTTTATTGTTTGGTTTGGCTTATTTTGACGTGTTTATACAAAAAAAAACAAGCCATTTTGTCATTAGTACACAGTGTTTGAGTGTCAAAAAGTCATTGTTTGTGTATTGGTACAACATTTGAAAAGTAACATAACAAGAATAAATATTAAAATTTAAAATTGTTAGTTATGAGTTTAGTTAAAAGAAATACAGTTTTTCCTTCATTATTAAATGAAATATTAAATACAGATTGGTATGGTGGTTTAGAGAATAATTCACCTAATACAGCACCAGTTAACATTAAAGAAAACGAAAAAGATTATACCATAGAGTTACTAGCTCCAGGTAGAGAAAAAGAAGACTTTAATATAGAAGTAGATAAAAATATTTTATCTGTGTCTGTAGTAGATGAAAAAGTAAATACAGATGTAAAAGAGAAGTTTTCTTTAAAAGAATTTAGCGTAAAAAGTTTTAAAAGAACCTTTAGTTTACCAGATACTATTAATGAAGATAGTATTAATGTAACCTATAACAATGGAATTTTAAAATTTACATTACCTAAAAAAGAAGAAGCATTACCTAAGCCAAAAAGGCTAATAGATATTGCATAATAAGTTTTAAATATTGTTTTACACGCTAGGTAAAACAATATTAGATTTGGTTGGTTAGTTTTTGTAAAATGCCCCAAGCTTGGTTGCTTAGGGCATTTTTTTATTTTTCTTGTAATGCTTTTATTTCATCTCTTAATTTAGCAGCTTGCATAAAATCTAATTCTTTAGCAGCTTTTTCCATAGCCTTACGTTTTTCACGAACCATTTTTTCTTTTTGGTCTGTAGTTAAATACGCCATATCTGGTTCTGCAGCTCTTGCTTCTTCTTTTTCAAAATGATAAGTAGAAACAGAATTTTGAGATAAAGCACTATCCAAACTCTTATTTAAAGCCATAGGCTTTTTATTATGTTTGGTGTTGTAAGCAATTTGTCGCTCTCTTCTGTAGTTGGTCTCATCAATGGTTTTTTGCATACTAGCAGTAATTTTATCAGCATACATAATAGCCTTGCCATTTACATTTCTTGCAGCTCTACCAACTGTTTGCGTTAAAGAACGTGCACTACGTAGAAAACCTTCCTTATCAGCATCTAAAATAGCAACTAAAGACACCTCTGGTAAATCTAACCCTTCTCTTAAAAGGTTTACACCAATAAGCACATCAAATAAACCTTTACGTAAATCTTGCATAATTTCTACTCGCTCTAGAGTGTCTACATCACTGTGTATATAACGGCAACGTACACTAATACGGTCTAAGTATTTAGCCAATTCTTCTGCCATACGCTTGGTAAGTGTAGTAACTAAAGTACGCTCATCTTTTTCAATACGTAAGTGTATTTCTTCTACCAGATCATCTATTTGGTTTAAACTAGGTCTTATTTCTATAATTGGGTCTAACAGGCCAGTAGGTCTAATTACTTGCTCTACATACACGCCACCACTTAATTGTAATTCATAATCTGCTGGTGTAGCACTTACGTGTATTACCTGGTTTTGTATCATTTCAAACTCTTCAAACTTTAAAGGTCTGTTATCCATAGCAGCAGGCAATCTAAAACCATATTCTACCAAGTTTTCTTTTCTACTTCTGTCTCCACCATACATAGCGTGTACTTGTGGTACAGTAACGTGACTTTCGTCTATGACCATTAAATAATCATCCGGAAAATAATCTAACAAGCAAAAAGGTCTAGTTCCTGGTAGTCTACCATCTAAATATCTAGAGTAGTTTTCTATACCAGAACAATAGCCAAGTTCACGTATCATTTCTAAATCAAACGTAGTACGTTCCTCTAAACGTTTCGCTTCTAAATGTTTACCAATTTCCTTAAAATAATCAACCTGTTTAACCATATCTGCTTGTATAGCGTGTATGGCATTTTGTAAAATATCTGGCGATGTTACAAACATATTAGCAGGGTAAATTGTCAAGTTTTCATACACCTCTAGAACCTTATTATGCAAAGGATCAAAAGCTTCAATTTCTTCAACTTCATCACCAAAAAAATGAATTCTAAATGCGTGGTCTGCATAACTAGGAAAAACATCTACCACATCTCCCTTAACTCTAAAATTACCATTTCTAAAATCTTCTGTAGTTCTAGAGTATAAACTTTGTACTAATTGGTGTAAAAATTTAGTTCTAGAAATAACCTGATCTTTTTTTATAGAAATTACATTTTTCTGAAACTCCACAGGGTTACCAATACCATACAAACAAGATACAGACGCAATAACAATAACATCTCTACGCCCAGAGAGTAGGGAAGATGTTGCACTTAAACGCAATTTTTCTATGTCCTCGTTTATAGACAAATCTTTCTCTATAAAAGTACCTGTAGTTGGTATGTATGCCTCTGGCTGGTAATAATCATAGTAAGACACAAAATACTCTACAGCATTTTCAGGAAAAAACTGTTTAAACTCAGAGTACAACTGTGCTGCCAGCGTTTTATTGTGTGCTAAAACCAAGGTGGGTTTTTGTACCTTTTCTACCACATTTGCCACCGTAAACGTTTTTCCAGAGCCTGTAACTCCTAATAGAGTTTGGTGTTTTTCTCCTTCATTTACCCCTTTAACCAACTCCTTAATTGCTTGTGGTTGGTCACCAGTAGGTTCAAATTTTGATACAACTTTAAATTTCATAGATTAAAAGTAACAAATACCGCAATAAAAGCATACAAATAAGTAATGTATTTTGGGCGCTCGGGCGGGCTTTACGCTATACTCCGTTTTGCTTATCGGCAAATACGTGGTGCCGCTTCAATCCCTAGCGCAGCTTATCGTTTTAAAGAAAAATGACCGTTAAAGTCTCTGCCATTTTCAAGTTTAGCTCTAAACCAATAGTCAGACTCAGGAACCGGAATCCCTTTGCTATCGCCACCCCAACCGCTAGAACTGGGGTCTATTTTAGCAACAAGCACACCATATCTATCAAAAATATAAATATCGCTCTTAGCTAAAAAAGTAGAACTAATACCACTAATTTGCCAAGTATCATTAATAGCATCACCGTTAGGTGTAAACGTTTTAGGGTAGCCAATTACAGAAACTTCAAAAGGAGCTGTAGTTCCGCATCCTTTTTTATCTCTAACAAAAACCTCTAAAATACCTGTAGGCACATTAGTAAAAGTGTTGCTATCTTGGTATGGACCAAGTAGATCTAGAATTGCATATTCGTAATCACCATCACCAGTAACAATAATACTAATACTATTGTTGTTACTTAAATCCTTAACCTCTACATTAGTAATTACAGCTATGTTAGACGGCGTAACTTTAAACTCTTTAGTATTAACACAATTTAGTGTACCACCATTGTAACTGTAACCAACCTCTAATCTGTAGTTTCCAACAGCAGTAATAGTTGCGTTTGCTGTATTAGAGATTAAATTTTCAGTGCCATTAGCTTCAATTTTTAACCATTGGTACATATCAAATCCAACTTCTGCATTTAGTTCTAAAACAGGATTGTCTGTACATAAAAAATACTCGTCATTAATAACAACTTCTGGAGTAGGTTGTACAATTAAAGTAATTTCTTCTACGCCTTGGCATTGATTACTAGCTTCTAATCTGGCATATAAAGTTGCCGAAGTAGAAATATAATCCTCACCAGAAATAGGATTAAACTCTAAAGAAGCATCTTCAATAGAAGCATAAAAACTAACTTCTAGTCCAGGGTAATCTTTAGTTTTTATAGCGTCTAGGTTAAAAGAGCCTGTCTTTTCTGTATCTAAAGCATCAACATCACACGCATAATATGGTAATCTAGTTGGTAAACTGCTTGTGGTAGGTTGTACTTCTAAAATTAACTCTGCGAAAACAACACAGTTGTTTTCGTTAGTAACACTGGTATATATGGTTTGCTTAGTAGCCGTTGTGTTTCTGTAACCAATTGGGTTTGTAATTGGAATGTTAGTATCACGATCTGTTATTGATGCGTAAAAATTGACCGTATTTTCTGCAATACCATTGGAGATATCAAAACTAGCTTGCTCTAGATTAAAACTAGCAAAACCATCTGTAGAATTGCTATCTAAATCGCACTGTGTTAAAGTAGTGTTTAAGGCAATAGGTAATGTGTTAATATTTACTTGTGCTTCTCCAATTATAGGACATTCTGATGGGTCTGCTGGAGTAACTTCTAATGCATATTTTCCGGCATCTGCTAAAGTTGCGTTAGTAATGTTTAATATATTACTATTATTTATTATTGGTACTCCGTTTAAAGACCATGCGTAAGTTGCTCCAGGGAAATTATCTACTTCTAGTGTAAAATTATCTGTTTCACAAATAGTTAAAGACGGACTAGTACTTCCGTCTGTATTTTTAACTAAATCTTCTTTAGCAAAAAAAGACTGTATAAAAGGAGGTAATCCCTGTGTAGCTAATTTTCCTTGTAAGTTTACAGCATTGTGCTGGTAACCAGCGGTAGTGCCTAATTGATTGGGGTTGTTAATAACACCTAAATACTGTGTTCCTTGGTCGTAAGAGTTTGCAATGGTTCTGTAAATTTTACCATTTTCGGCCAATTGCAAAGCGCCACGGTAAATGTTTCTATTGTCTAAAATAACTTCACTAGAAGAGATGTTTGCGGCTGTTAAATTGTATTGTAAAAGGTTAGATGTTTCTGTGACTAAACCTTGTTGGGCATTGTAAGTGTGTACGTAAAGCAACTCGTTGTTAGGCGAAAATTCTAGACCGTATGGATCTTTATTTGGAGCATTAATGTTTATACGTTGTTCATTACTTAGTACACCAGTATCTGCATTAAAATCGTATAAATATAAACCTTGGCTTACGTTAGCTGATGCCATTTTTGTACCATCTGCAGATAGTTTTAAATAACCTCTTTTGTCTGTTATAAAACTATTTACTTTAGATTTTACAGAGGTCGTCACAACACCAGTGTCATTTACTTCAAAAGCGTGAAAAGTATCAAAAACCCCCTCGCTACCATCATTGGTAGCATAGGTAATTACCCAAACAGATTTATCAAAACAATCTTTAAGAACCGCTGTAATTTTCTCGGAGCAATAATCTAAAAGTCGAACGTTTTTAGACTTAACAGCTCCTTTTCCTCCATCTAAAGACATATCTACAGTAGAATAATTAAGGCCATAATCTGGATCTGCTTCAAAAACACTAGTATCTACAGTAAAAATGTAAAAAATATTAGTGTCTTTTTGGTTGGGAACAATTAATGCCGACTGAGAACTAGATGGGTCTCCGTACAAGCCAGTACCATTTTGCATAAGAACATGGTCTTTGGTATATACTCGTATGCCATCTGTGTAAAATAATAAATTACCAGTGTCGTCAGATATTGTAGCACAACCTTCAGTAGTATTTAATTTACCATCTGTAACAGCGGTAACGCTACCATCATTATTAAAACGCAAACCAGCACCTTCTCCAAAATACCAGTTAGAAGCCTGAGTTTGGCCAAAAGAAAGTAAGGGCAACAGCAGAGCCATTGCAAGGAGTTTTGTGGTTGGTTTCATAAAAGCGTTCTCTAAAACGCTTAAATATACTTATAAATCTCTTTTTTTTAACAAAGTATATGATAAATATATAAAAATAGCGGTCCAGCATAATACAATTACCAATTGTAAAGGTTGCACACTATAATCTCTAGATATATCCTCACCAACTTGCTGCGCTGCAGACTTAATAACATTTAACCTACTAAAAGGTTCTGTAATGGTACTCCACATAGATCCAAAAGGAAAAAAGCTAGTTACATTATCTGCTAATTCTTTAGAGTATTTAGATGCTAAGTATGTGTAAGGGATAATTTCTGCTCCAATAAACCAGATAAATAAAAAGCCTAATGCAAAAGCAGAACGTTTTACCAATACAGCAACAAAAAAGCAGAAAGAGAAAAAACCAATAAGTTTTACAAAGTATGCTACCAAATATTCTAAATCAGAAAAAATAATTGAAGCTTCATTAAAATCTGAATAAATTAAACCCAGAAATAATGAAATAAGGAATATAAAAATAGTAGATGCTAAAGAGAATACACCTATTGTTAAAAATTTTGAGAGTATTAATTCTTTTTTAGATAAGCCGTCTATTAAGTTTTGTTTTATTGTTTTGTTGCTATATTCATTAGCAATCATAGAGACTATAACAATGGCTAAAAAGAGTTTTAAAAAGGCGGCCATGAACGTGTTAAAATGCCATATGTAAGGAAAATTGAAAATACCAACATCCGCAATATGAAATTTTAAAGGACCAAAATCTACCTTTATCATAGATATACCAGCTATAAGTATCATTAATATAAAGTAAGCAAGTATTAAAACTTTACTAGCTCTATTATTCCATAATTTTATAAATTCTATTTGTAGTAAACGTAACATATTTTTTAGTTTTTTTGATTGGAGTGATTAGTTAGATTGATTTTTAGTAAGCTCTAAGAATTGTTCTTCTAAGCTTTCTTTACGTTTAACTAAGTGTGATAAATTTATTCCGGCAGTAAAAAGCTCTTTATTTAATTGTGAAGCACTTAATTCTGTTTTTAAATTTGCAGTTATAAGTCCGTTTTCTTCAGTAATAGAGCTAAAGTTTGAATTTGTTTTTAAAAATGATAACAGTGCTTCATTATCTTCAGCTTTTAGTTCAAAAAAGCCATAACTAGCAATCATTTCATCTACACGACCCGAATATAATTTTTCTCCTTTTCTTAAAATAACAACGTGGCTACATACTTTTTCTACTTCATCTAAAAGGTGTGAGGCAAGTAAAATTGTAGTTCCTTGCGCAGCAATAACCTTTATGATTTCTCTAATTTGATGAATTCCTTGTGGGTCTAAACCATTTGTAGGTTCGTCTAAAATAAGTATTTCAGGATCGTTAAGAAGGGCAGAGGCAATAGCTAATCTCTGTTTCATACCCAATGAGTAGGTTTTAAACTTACTATTTTTACGGTCTAAAAGTCCAACCAATTCTAGTTTTTCTTCGATTTTAGCTTCATCTACCTCCTTAATTTTACAAACTAATTTTAGGTTTTGAACGGCCGTCATATATGGATAAAAATTTGGTCGCTCTATAATAGCGCCAACTCTTTTTAATGCTTGGTGTGTATTTATGCTCCCATCAAACCAACTAAAATCTCCAGAAGTTTTGTTAACTACATTTAGTACAATACCAAGTGTTGTAGATTTACCACTACCATTAGGACCTAAAATACCATAAACATTTCCTTTTTCTATAGTAAAAGATAAATCTTTTACTGCGGTTAAATAACCAAATTTTTTTGTGAGATTTTTTACTGTAAGTATTGTTTCCAAGAGTAGCTGGTTTTAATGATTGTTACGGTCATAAGACGAGCTACCTAAGAATTTGTTACAAAACCTTACAAATTGTTTTTATAATATATTATTTATGAATTAATTTAACTTAACTCTATGTGTAATTCTACGGTTTGTAATAACAGTTTTAGGCCTACCAAGTATTACAATAGTTGGGTCGTCTGGTTCTCCATCTCCATTATTGTCTACGTTGGCACTTTCGTTAGGATCATCAGAAGTATCAGAAATAACAAAACCATTTGGCAGTTCTCCTTGCGCAGTTGCGGTATTAGTAACTAAAAGAGACATTAGCTCTGTATTATTTATAGCGTGTGTTAAAGTAAAGCTAGTAGATTCTGAGGGTGCTAACGTAGCTACAGCTGCCGGACTAATACTTCCAGAATCAGCAATAGGATCTGTAATAGTTACATTGGTTAGGGTGCTTGGTCCGTTATTAGTTACAGTTAGCAAATACGTAATTTTTTCGTTTAAAGAATCATAAGATCCGTCTGGAGCAGGTAAAGCAACTTTTGTTATTGTGATTTCATTATTATTAATGGTAACAGTTTCCGTCATATCATCAGTAGTTGTATTACTATCTGTCTGATCTTGAGAGTTTGTAACTGTGTTTGTGTAAGATGAAACAGTTGTGTTAAAAGGTAATTCACCTGCTTGTACTTCTAATGTTATAGAAACTAATTCACCTTTGGTTAGTGTACCTATTGTCCATTCTGGAGCAGACCAAGAACCAACAGTTGGATTAGCTGATAACAGGGTTAAACCAGCAGGAATAACATCTGTTATTTTTAAGTTGGTAACATCGTTAATACCAAGACTTTCAACAGTTATTTTATATTCAAAAATATCTCCTTCTAATATAGAGCTTACATTAGCTGTTTTTTTAACAACTATATCTGGTAAGCAATAATAAGCCGCTGTTGGTTGTGAGTCATATGTACAACCTCCTTTGGTTACTCTTACAAAATAGTCTCCAGCTTCATTAGGCGTATAGCTAGAAAATATTGCTCCAGGTACAGCAACACCATTCTGGTACCATTGGTATGCATCAAAATTCGCATCTACAACTTGTATTATAGAGCCAGGCAAACAGCCACCACCAGTAACTTGTAAGTCTACTTCTGGGACAGTATCAAATCCAGAAAAATAGCCTGCAATACCTCTTGCGCCATTAAACCCTAAAAAACCTACGGCAATAGGTCCTGTAGATTGTACAGAAACATTACCTTTTAAGTTAGGAACATAAAATGTTTTCCAATCAGGTGAACCAGCTACGGCAGATGATGCTGGTAATGTTACATTGCCATTACCATCTGTTACGCTAATGTTACCATCCGGAGTAGAGGTAGAGGCTATAATGGTTACACCACCATTCATTTTAACACCAGCGGCATCTTTAATATCTGGAATATTATTTAAATTATCTGGTAATAAACAGTTTACTGGCGCAACAAAGTTTAAACCTACTGTTACTATAGAGCTGTCTCCAGCTAAGGATTGATAAGCATATGCATCTTTAGATGTTGTTACAAACATATTTCCACCAGCAGCATTACTAGAATAATAACTATCTGGAATTTCAAAATAATCTCCGTTGTTTATGGTAGCAATAGGTGTTGTAGAGCCATTTACAAATATATCAGTACTATTTTGTGTACCAATGATTATTGGTTTTTCTGTTTCACTATTACCATTACCCCTTATAAAAACATATTCTTTTCCTATTTTATTTTGTGGTACAGGTTGGTCTATTGCAGCATCTCTACTAGAACTATTGTTTCTTACAGCAATGTTAAGTCCACCATTACTAATAACAATATCTTTTGTAGATTGTATTGTAGCTCCTAACCATCCATCTACATTTGCTGTAGTTTGCTTAACGTATGCTTCAAAAACAAATGACTCGTTTTCATTTAATGTAATTTGGTAGGTGTCATCTGTAATACCACCTGCGTTACCACCAAGTCTAAACTCACTATTAGGGTCATACCCAGATAAGGTAACTACGGTATTATCTTCTGTAGCCATTATACCTAGTGCATTAGTTAAGCTATTATGCTTTCCTCTGTTAGGTATACCTCCCCACTTAAAAATTTGTCCCATTGCTTGCCTACCTTTACTAGTAAGTGATGTGGATTGAGAACTAGAACTACCTCTATAATTTATATAAAACTTTTCTCCGCCTGGGGACTCAAAGCGTAAGCCACTTTGTGTTAATACAACCCCAGTGTTAGCATTTTTTACTAATGTAATATTATTATCTCCATTTGGTAAATTATAAGTTGCAGGAGCTGTATTAGAAACTGTTAAATTTGCTATTGGAGCGGCAATAGTACCTTGGTAAACGTTTACAGTAAAAGCTGTAGTTTCTGGAGTAGATAAATATACAACCTGCTCTCTAACAGCTTGATTATTTCCTCCTTGTTTTAAAGGTGGCAGATAATGTAAATCACTTAATTGAGCGTAACCAAAATAGTTAAATATTAAAAATAGCAGTATGCTAAATTTTTTTATAGATTTAATGTTGTTCATTTTTATTTTTATAGAATATTGTAAAAGAACAAATACTACAATGATTATCTAAATTTATGTTGTATAGCTACAACTTATTGTTGTAATATGTTAAAATTGGTAGTTAATAAATATATTTTTTTCCTTTTTTATCTCAACTATTTACTTATTTTTATTAAAAACGAAATATAAAATGTCAGAAGAGAAATTAATGTCTAAAAAGAAACCTGCATATCCGGTTAATAGCCAGTTAGATGCCTATTTAGAACATTATAATAGAAAAATGGAGATTCCTATTTTTTATGAAGATTTATTACGTTTTTCTGGTTCTGTAGTTGTTTATGATTCAGATGATAACGATACCTTGTGGGTACGTGTGTACTACTCTGAGTTTGATAGAGCAGAGATAGATTTAAGCTTAAAAAAAGTATATTCAATATTACTTTCTGATGGAGGAGATAATATAATACAGTACTTAAATGTAGATGCTGTGGATTTTTGCACCTTTGGAAACTCTAAGCCTTTTAGAATAAAAGTGCGTAATATTTTGAATGATAACTTTACATATTTTTATATTAAAAAAACTGATGCATCTAGAATTTATGGATTAGAACTAGAGCATATGTTATCACCTTATAATCTTAACTTTTTAGTATATAAAGATACTTTAATTGAAGAGCATATATCTGGCATTCCAGGAGATGTTTTTATAAAAGATATGTTACCAAACTGTAGTGAGTCTGAAAAAGCGCAGCTAGCAAAAGAGTTTGTAAAGTTTAATGAGCGTTGTATGATTAGGCTTTTAGGAGATATGAGGTCTTACAACTATGTAATTGTACCTGTACATGATTTTGACCAAGTTGTTTATCGTATTAGAGCAATAGATTTTGATCAGCAATGTTTTGAAGGGAAATTAAAAGTTTACAGACCACAGTTCTTTAAAGAAAACTTTCAGATGGTAGAGTTGGTGCGTAAAAAACTATTAATAAGTTCTGTAGATCAGTATAAATTAGAAGAACGTTCTATAGTAGCAAAACGAATAAAAAGTTCTGGTAATAGAATAAAAAAACTTAGAAATATTTGTAAAAAGGACACAATTTCTACTCCAGAAAACATAAAACTTTTACGAAAAGAAATTTATGAATTGACATTAGATATGCAATTTAAAAAATGCAGAAAGATGGGAAGAGTTTTAGATTTGGCATTGGATTTTGTTAAGCGAAATTACGAAGATGTGAGTATGAAACAAATAATGGAGAATAGGATTAAAATAGATTAATCTTATGCTCCATTAGATATAAATAATAAGCTAAAACTACTTATTTGCTAGTTTTAGTTTTTTTCTTCTTTATTAAAATATACTAAGTAATAGTACATTTGACGTTCTTCATCCCAACCTTTTTCTACAAATTTTTCTGCAGACTCTGGGTTTATAAAGTCCATTTTTATCTGAATATTTGTGTCTAAATTAATAACATTTTTAATTTTTTTACGAACATCAGAAACGGCTTTGTTAGCTATATTAAAGTTAGATACGTCTTCTACGCTAAATTTAGGTCCTTTTTCTTCCTTGTAATGTTTAAACTCTGGTATTAACTCAGGGTTTTCCATTACCTCATTCAAGAATTCAGTTTCTTCAAAGTTATCGTTTTTTGCAAAGTGGTTTACAGCTTTATTCATAAATAAAACTTCTTGCTGTTTGTCTTCAGCAGGTAAAACAACATCCTTTGCAAAGTTTTGACAAAATTTTAAATAATTTTTAGTGTAAAATGTTTCATCAGCAAGGGCATCAACCCCTAAAAAGTTTTCTAACCAATACTTTGTATCATAACGGTTACTATCTACAGACAAAACTTTGTAACCTTCTTCTTTATGAGAATTAAAAACAATACAACCTTTATCTAGCTTGTTAATGTTTATTCCTTGTAAAATATTAATATCTATATTTTCACCATCTTCTATTAGCTGTAGAAAATCGTGCTTAAGCTCGCTTTTAAATATACCAATAGCATCTATTTTTTTATTATCTAGTAATACATCTGTTAGGTGAGTTACATAAAGCTCTCCACTTTTAATATGCGGATGATTGGACTGCTCAAAAAGGTGTGTAGCTATTTTTTTAGAAACAGAATGACAGCTTTCTGGAGCTTCAAAAATTTCTACGGCTAATTTATATATTTCATTAAACTCTACATCTACCTCGTTTGTAAACTTAAAATAGTTTTCTTCTTTTTCTCTAAATGGTTTAAAAAAGTACTCTTTTAAAAGACCAGTAGTCTCATCATTTAAAGAAAATGGTTGGTTAGATAAAAACGCGCCTTCGCCTTTATTTTTATTACCAACACGGTGTATAGAAATACTTTCTATTTGAGTAGAATATAAATTTATCAATGGTATATAGTTTTATAATTAGTTATAGTAAAAGTATGCTTTTTGTTTTAGAAACCTAGTTCCAATTTTCGTCAAAATCTAAATCTTCGTAGCTTCCTAAGTCATCTTTATAATCTTCATCAAAATTTTCAGCTTCAGGATTTTCAGCTTCAAAATTCTTTTCAGGTGGACTGTCTGGTAATTCTCCAAAGCTAAATAAAACATTAGGGTATGTTGTGCCATCGTCACTCTCAACAATATCAGCAAGTTCAACAAAGAAAGTCCACATACTTAAAAAGTCATACACATAAATTAATTTAGGTGTTTTCTCTGTAAGTATATCTTCTAAAAAAGTTTCGTTCATTAGCTTAACTTCAGAACCGCTTTCACTCATATCAAACAGAGCTATTTCTTCATCTTGGTTCCAATCTTCATCACAAGTATAAAAAGATGCCATTTCGCTTCCTAAAAAACCAAAAGCCTGCGTAATAGCATTATGCAAATCTTCTAGTGTGTTGCTATCTTCAATTTCTAAATCTCGGAATACATCATCCTTAGCATCTAAGATAATTCTTATTTTATAAATCATTTTTTAAATTTTGCGGGTTGCAAAGTTACAAAGTTTTATCTCTTTTACTTGTATTTACTAGTTCTAATACCATATAAAATTGCACACCAAATAGGATAGAGGCTAAAACTAAGTGAAGTGTTTGACTACCAAATGGAAAATCAACATAATTCATAGCAACACCGGTAGCAATCTCTAATACTAATAGTAGTAAAACCCACTTTATTTTAGTAAGGTTTAATTTTAATTTACTAATTCTATAAAAAATAAAAATATTTAATAATGTTACTATTATAGAAAATGATCTGTGTACATAAAATGTAATAGTTACATTATCTAACCAAAGGTTTTTAGCAGTTTCACCTACTATATCTACTTGGTCATCTACCATTTGCCTAACTTGTGTACCTAAAACTATTTGTATTAAAGTTAACACCAAAGCAACAATAATTAATTGTTTTGTTTTTTTGTCTTTAGCAATTAAGCTCGATGTTCTTTTTACAGTATATATTAAATACAATAGCATAGCAACAATAGCCAATGCCATTACCATATGTACAGTTATTTTTACAGGGTTTAAAACTGAATACACTACAGTAGCTCCAAGCCAAGCCTGAAAACCCATAGCAAAAACTATAGCCCAAGATAATAAGGTTACTATTTTCCTTGTTTTCCAATACTTAAATGATAAAAAGGCTAAAATAAGAGTGGCTAAACCAGCCAAAGCACCAAAAAGTCTATTAATATATTCTATCCAAGTATGTGTTGCATTAAAAGTAGCATAGTTATGTTTTGTGTAAGCATCCCAATTATTTGAGCTAAACTGAGCTTTAGATGTAAAATCTTTACTAGCTATTTGCAATGTTTTATCTACAATAATAACTTCCCCTTTTTTAAAAAAAGAAAAAGGTTGCCATTGTAACTCTGCTATGTCTGTTGGAGGTATGTACTGCCCAAAACATTTTGGCCAGTCTGGACATCCCATTCCACTACCTGTCATCCTTACTACTGCACCAGCAATAATTACAAGGTAAACGAGTATTAAAGATATTTTTGCTGTTTTTAGAAATGTTTTCTGCATTTTTTGGAAGTCTATAATATACTGCAAAAATACGCCACTTTTGGCTTTTAATAAAGCTTAAAAAGCTAATAAATGTTTTACTTATCAATCTTTAATTTTTTCACTGTACCGTTCTGTATTCTTCTAACCTTAACATTTTGGTTATTAGTTGTTTTTTTAATGGACTAATTTTACGGTTTTTTAAACTTTTTTTTAACATAGCAACTCTTGTTTAGTTAACGTATGTTCATATCTTTGAGCCATAATATAATTTTGTGATTATTATTAAATAATCACCCCCCATATTAACAACCTATTTACTATGAAAAAGATTACAAAAAAGGAATTATTTTTTGAAAAGACACTTAAACTAATAAGTGAAAAAGGATTTAAGGCAACTACAATGCGTGATATTGCGCATGAGTTAAATTTTGAAGTTGCTAATGTGTACAATTACATAGATTCTAAAGAAGCTTTATTAGAGAATTATATTTTTGGTACTTTAGAAGAATTTACTATATACTTAAATAATATAGTAGAATCCTCCTATTCACCTATAGAGAAGTTAAAATTTGTAATTTCTAAACACTCTCAATATGCGATAGCTAAACCTTATGAAATTGCACTTTTTGTGTATGAATGGCGTAACTTAAAAGGAGAAAAGCTAGAAGAGTTTAAAGCAAAAAGAGAAAGTTATATGAATACTGTTCGTGGAATTATAAACGAGGGTATATCTGAGGGTTCTTTAAGACCTATGGATGGTGAGTTTGCTACATTTATGTTTTTTTCATCAATGCGATGGTTGTTTAGTATGATAACCAATGATGATATAAAAGTAAACCCAATAGAGATAGAGAAGCAGTTAACAGATTTTATATTTAAAGGGATAGAGAATAAATAAACACTTATAGTTTATTATAAAAAAAGAGGAAGCTTTAGCTTCCTCTTTTTTGTTTGTTGTTGTTTTAGTTTTTAATTACAATAAACTCAGATCTTCTATTTTGTTGGTGTTGTTCTTCGGAGCATTTGCTATTAGAATCGCAGTTGTTAGTTAGTTGAGATTCCCCAAAACCTTTGCCTGACACACGCTCAGGCGCAATACCATTGTCTAATAAATACTTTACCGTTTCTTTTGCTCTTCTGTTAGATAATGCTTGGTTGTAAGCAGTAGTAGCTCTAGCATCAGTATGTGATCTAACTTCAATAACCACCTCTGGATATTCTTTAAGGTATGCAAATACTTGTTGCATTGTAATTTGCCCGTCAATCCTAATAAACGATTTATCAAGGTCAAAATAAATAGGGTCTAATTTTAAGTACTTAGTTAAATCTGTACCAATAGGGGCAGCCCTTTTAATAGGATTTAATTTTACAATAACAGGATCTAGTTCTTTATTACGTTCTATAGCAAAAGAGGTAGTTCCGTTTTCAAACTCTATTTTCTGTCCCAGTAGGGTATAGGTATCCTCCCAGCAAATATCATCAATTGTAAAGTTTCCTTTTTTATCAGTTTTAGTTTCAAAAACCAAAGTGTTTTCTTTGTCTTTTACTAGCACAGCAGCGTCTGCAATACTAGCACCTGTTTTAAGATTAACAGCAGTACCTGTAATTGTATTATAGCAATTAAGGTTTAGTTCTTTTGTTTGAACAAAGCTATAAATATCATCATACCCTTTACCACCATCACGGTTAGAAGCAAAGAATCCTTTTAGAGAATCTTCATCAAAAATGAAAGAGAAATCATCTTGTTTACTGTTTACAGGTTTACCAATGTTTAAGATGTAAGAATCGTTAAAATTATCAGTAATTTGGGTAGCAAAAATATCTAACCCACCAAGTCCAGGGTGCCCATCAGAGGCAAAATATAATATATTGTTTTTAGAAACAAACGGAAAAGTTTCTCTAGATTCTGTGTTAATTTTATTACCAAGATTTAGAGGAGCACTAAAGGAGCCATCAGCAATAATATCTACTACATACAGATCAGACATTCCACGCGTACCAGGCATATCCGAAGCAAAATATAATTTCGTTTCATCTGGCGATAGGGCAGGGTGTGCTACAGAATACTCATCACTATTAAAAGGTAATTCTGTAATTTTTTTCCATTGGTCACCAACTTTTGTAGCTCTGTATAATTTAAGTCTACTAACGCCATCTTTATCGCGGGCAAACCTTCCGTTATCAGAGTTGTTTCTGGTAAAATACATAGTGTTACCATCTTTAGTAAAAATAGCTGAAGACTCGTGTGTTTTTTTATTTAGTTTACGGTCTAATTTATCTGCATTAAAAGGAGTTCCTTCTTCATTAATTTGTGCAGCATACAGGTTTAAAAAGGGTTGGTTGTTCCATTGGTGAATAGAATTACGTACCGTACCAGTATCTCTAGCTGAAGAGAATACTAGTTTGTTATTATAATAAGCCGGAGAAAACTCAGATACACTAGAGTTTATCTCTAGGTTTTTTAGATTGTAACGCCCAGAGTTTTTTTCAATTACTTGTAAATAATTGGTGTTATTTTCAAACAAGGTAGCTCTAGAATCGTACTGTTTAATTTGATCAAACTTACGCATCCAAGTATCAGATTTTTGATATTCACCAATAGACTTTAGTGATAATGCATATTTGTATACCTCTTCAGGATCTACGTTCGCATCTTGAAGATTTACTAGTTTTTTATACCATTTAGCAGCATTTTCATACCTAGCATTAAGGTAATTAGAGTTAGCAAGTTTTCTGTAAATAGTTTCAGAGCTGTATCCAAGATCAATTAACCTTTGGTATACATCAATAGCCTCCGCATATTGGTAGCTTTCAAACTTATCATCTGCTCTTTGTTGTTTTTTAGACTGTGCATTAGTGAGTGCACAACAAAA
>NZ_JAUOPS010000004.1:0-311704 GCF_030546975.1 Cellulophaga sp. 3_MG-2023 | reverse complement strand
TATATGATGATTCTTACAGAAGCACTTTAGCTAAAAATTAGTGAATTTTTACTTGTTTTTTACCACAGTACTTTGTTAGCAATATGTTTGGTTTCTTTAAAATGTCTTTTATCCTAATTACAAATTGTATTTAATTCTTGATACTCAGATATTGATACAGTTGAGATTTCCTGACTACTTGAAATTTTAATACAGGTTAAATTTGAATTTCTATCTACCCTCAAATCTATTAATTTTTGATTGTTACTAACATCGAGACTGGTAAGTAAGTTACTTGAACTATAAAGGTGTGTTAAACTAGTATTATTTTCTATATTTATGTCTTGAAGCTTGTTGCCAGAAATTAACAAACTTTCTAACAATGTATTAGAGCTAAAGTCTACTGTTGTAAGCTGATTAAGTGTTAATAACACATTTTTCAGATTTAAAGCATCATTAGTGTCAATAGATCTCAATAGGTTATCACTAATAAGTAAATCTTCAATAGATTCATTTTTAATATTAATTTCTTCAAAGTTATTATAGGATAAATTCATCTTTTTCAAATTTAACAATTTTGATACCCCATTAATTGAACTAAGTTTATTTGAATGAATATCCAATAAAATTAGATTTGAGTTGTTACCAATATCAATATTGGTAAGATGGTTTCCATAAAGAAATAAAGTATCTAACTTAGTGTTAAAGCTTAAGTCAACACTTTTAATTTCCTGCATAGCCGCAGACAATAATGTTATGTTCACAAACCCCTGAATTCCTGTCAAATCGATTATTTCACCAAAATTGGCAGAAAGGTTTAAATTCAATTGACTTACTGCTTCAGCATCTGATTTTAATATTTGTTGGTTAATGATACCGTCTGAATCTATGCCTTGCTCAATTAATTTTGTTTCAAAATGAATATCTGGAATACTTAAATAAATATCATTTATCGGGTTTTGGATTTCATTGTCATTTGAACATGATACAATGTGAAATAGTCCTAGGATAATAATTATGTAAGCTTTGTTATTATAGGTAATTTTCATTTTTTTAATTATTGCTAACTACATATAAACGCAACTCATTGCGTTTATTTCGCTAATATGGTTGTATAAACGCACATTTGGCTTGCTAGTTGTTTTATCTTTTTCATTTTTAAAAGCCAAATCAAAAGATTTGGCGAACTTAGTAAATATACACAAACCTTTGTTTAAACACCAAAAACCGTATAATTATAGCCATTGCTGCCCACAGTTATTTTTCAGGAGTTAGTTTAAATTCAGTTCGTTTATTTCCACCCATTCCCATAAGCGAAAAATTAGTTTCAACGTCCATAATTCCGTCATATGATATCCAATATCCTTTTTCTAAATCAAATTCAGCTATTGCTTTGTGGGACATTCTCATAAATGTTTTTTTATCAGCTTTATTTTTAGAAAACATATTCATAATTCTATTTCCGAAATCTCCAGAAACGAATTCTTCAATATCATATTCGACAACAGCAATCTTTTTTCCGTTATCGCTTTTAATGTCTTTAAGTTTTACCACGTTTTTTTTGGAAAGTGTATCCGCTTTAAAGTTTTGGTCCATCGAAATCATATCAACTTTCACTTCCCATTGGTCTCCAATTGAAACTGGTTTAGTCGGAAGTTCAAACAATATCGAAATCAAGTTGTTTTGAGCACTTTTGTAGTAGAAACTCAACAATTCTCCGTCAGGACTTACTTTCCCTCTTAAAACTACATTTCCATTCATTTTAGCCATTCCTGAAAATAAAGTTTTGGTTGTGTCTGCTTTCTCTTTTTTAAGCATCATAGCAATGTCCACATTTCCGTTTTTGTCAGGAAATAGTTTTGTTTCGTATTTCAAGTTAGATAATTGTTCTTGCATTGCTTTAAACATTCCGCTCATTTTTTTTGAAATAGAATCGTTCTCGGTTTGTTCTTCGCTTTTCTCTAGAACTATATTTCGCATTACTGTTTTATAAGTCAGCGTATCGCTTATTTTCCACTTTAAATCCACAGTTTCTTTTTGCTGTGCGTTTAATGATAATGCGATTAGTATAAATGGAAGTAATAGTTTTTTCATAATTATATACAGCGTTTATGTATAAGAATAGTTGCGGGTTTGTATTCTCGAGGATTCTCCGAAAGGAAATAAGACGTTACAAACACGCAACGCCCCTTGATTAAGCACTAAATCGCAATTATTTTTATAAGGTGTTGGCAATAGTTATTTTATTTTCTTTCCGTTTCGATATTCTTTTTTGGTTTCAGTACCGTCGTCATTCAGGCAGTATTCCGTTCCGTTTTTCTTTCCGTTAATAAATTCACATCGATATGTCATTTTCTCTCCGTTTTCTCCATAACAAAACTGAAGTCCGTGTTTCTTTTTTCCTAAATATTGACAACTATAAGTCAGTTTTCCGTTTTTAAATTGTTCAACAAGGATTTTTATTCCGTCATCATTATAAGTTGTAGTTTCAAAAATTTCGCCATCCAAATGATATTTAATTTCTTTTGAAAGGGCTAATGGTTTATTCGGATTATATATCGTTTTATTGGAAACTCTTATTTCTTTTCCATTATAATATAGATTACTCGACAGAATAACTCCATTTTTATATTCCTCTTCATAAACTAAATGTCCGTTTTTCCGTTTGCTTTGAGCAACTCCAGAAAACAGTTGGTCAGTAGCGTTTTTATAAACCAAATTAATCTCAATGTAGACTTCTTTCATTCCGATTATTTCTTGCGAAATCAGTTCGTTGAAAGTAAAAAACATTAATAAAATTAGTAGGTTTCTCATTTGGTTTTAATTACTGCCAACGTGTTTGTATATGGTTTGTTGCGGGAAATCCGCGAGGATTTTCCGCCGTGACCTAAAGATAGCAAATTGCAATGAATTCCGATTAGGAATTCAGCCGCAATGAGCTATACACGTTGTTGCCACACGTTTTTTATTTAAATATGTCATTAAAAACCTGATTAATGTCATTCGCAATATTGACATTTAATTCATTATCTGTTATTTGAAGCTTGTTAATATTTTTGCCAGCTGTCCAATCAACAAAAAATTTGCTTTCTACTCGCTCACCGTTGAGAATTTCTTCGTGCTTTTCGTTCAGTTTTTTGATTTTAACATCGAATAGCTGCATTTTCTCACTTGATTCAGTTCCGTACAAGAATTCAGATAGATTTTTCATATAGTTTTTTCTTTTATGTTATAGAGCAAAGATATGAAAAATATTAATACGATAGTTTTTACCTATGGCGCTCTTAGAGTTTATATGTCAAAACTATTTATCCCCTTGATGTGGAAGAGCCACTTTTAAACTGAACTTTATTCGGGACGTTGTTTCGTTAGTCAAATTTTCAGAAGTTGAAGCTCCCAAATTCAGAACTTGAATTTTAAGTCCGCCACCTATTTTGCTGTTTTCTTCATTAGAAGCAGTTACAGCAACGTCAAAATCCACAGTTGTTAAATGTCTTCTACCATCCTTACCATCCTTTCTCCAAATAGAAGTTGTTTGGTCGTGGTCTTCTATTTGTTCCATTATGACTGGATTTATTATTGCTCCATTCGATTCGGCAAATTCCTTTGAATCATTAACAGACTTAATAATCGATTTCAAGGTTGTGGTAATAAATTGGTCTAATTCCATATGTTTTTCTCAAATGTGTGGCAACTAGTGGATAAACGTAACTCATTGCGTTTGTTCCGCCAATATGGGTGTATAAACGCACATTTGGCTTATTAGTTGTTTTTTTTGGTTGTTAAATTTTCCTACAATGTAAAACTATTTTTTATACCCTAATTAGGGAAATGTGTAATTGGGTAGTTTTTTAGTATGGTTGGTAGTTTTTACATCTTAGATAAAATTTGAGCTTTTTTATCATCAAATTCCTGTTGGCTTATTAACTCTTGTTCTAAAAGTTGTTTTAGTTTTTTGAGATTTGTAACAGGATCATGATTAACATCTGGCTTTTGATTGTTGCCAGAGTTTGGTGTATTTACAATAATTCCACCACCCGCTCTAGCTCTTGAGTTTTCTAATTCTCTTTGTCTTCTATATTCATCCATTTCTTCTTCTCTTTCTTGTGCATACCTATATAAAAGTCTAGCTTGGGATTTTGGTAAGTAATCTAGAGATATAATACCACCACCTTTTAATTTTTTCACGGTGAATGTTGCTCCTAAAATTCCTTCTTTCATATGGCAATCAGCGATTTCCTTCCATAATAAATCTTGAAAGTTCATAGAAAGACCAAACGATTTTGGTCGGCAAAAGATTATCCTTTTGCTTGTTAATGCTATAGAGTCAGGCGAAAGGTTTACTGCTGGTTTTTTTTGAACAGCAACATATTCAACTATTTCATCCTTAGTTAGTAGCTCCCCAATTTTCCCCAAAACTTTTTCAACAGTTTTTGGGTCTTGTGATTCGTTCAGAAATTTTTTTAAATCCATTTATATCAATTTTAATTCTTTTTTTTAATGTTCTAAAAAAAAAGATTGTTATACGCATAAACTATTTATAGCGTCAAATTTTCACACAATGTATAATTAGTTTTCATACTTTAATTACGGATATCTGTAATTGGGTAATTTTTTAGTATAGTTGGTATTGGTTTTTTTGTTTTGGTAGTAAAAGCAGCACTAAGGCTTGCTTTTTGTTAATTTCTTTCTGTACCAACCCTAAAAAAAACCACCAATAAAAACCTATTTTTGTTTTTAGTTATGAAAGTATGTATTGCAGAAAAACCAAGTGTTGCCCGTGAAATTGCCGCCGTATTAGGTGCTAATGCCAAACATGATGGCTATTACCAGGGCAATGGCTATGCAGTAACCTATACTTTTGGCCATTTATGTACCTTGTTTGAGCCTAACGACTACAAACCACACTGGAAAAGTTGGGACCTTAACAACCTGCCAATGCTACCTAATAAGTTTAAAACTAAGGTGGTAGACAATGCCGGAATTCAGAAACAATTTGGTATTGTAAAAAAATTATTTGATAAAGCTAGTGTTGTAATTAACTGTGGTGATGCTGGGCAAGAAGGGGAGCTTATACAACGTTGGGTTATAGACCAGGCAGAGTACAAAGGTGAGGTACAGCGTTTATGGATATCGTCTTTAACTACAGAGGCCATAAAAGAGGGGTTTACTAAATTACAACCCGCTACACAGTATGATAATTTATACTACGCAGGTTTTTCTAGAGCCATTGGAGATTGGCTTTTAGGGATGAATGCCACACGCTTGTACACCGTTAAGCACGGTGGTTACAAACAAATGCTTTCTGTTGGGCGTGTGCAAACGCCTACTTTAGCAATGATTGTAAATAGGTTTAAAGAAATTGAAAACTTTAAACCACAACCATACTGGGAGCTGCAAACCTTGTATAGAGATACCTTGTTTAATTGTGAGGAAGGTAGGTTTTTAAAGAAAGAAGAAGGTGAGGCTTTTGCTAAAAAAGTACAAGAAAACGATTTTGAAATTGCATCTATAACCAAGAAAAAAGGAAAAGAGTATGCGCCTAAGTTGTTTGATCTTACTGGGCTGCAGGTGTATTGCAATACCAAGTTTGGGTTTTCTGCAGATGAGACTTTAAAAATAGTTCAGAAATTATACGAGCAAAAAGTGGTAACATACCCAAGGGTAGATACTACTTTTTTACCTAATGATGTGTACCCAAAAGTAGCCGGAATTTTAAAAAAGCTAACCAAATATCAAAATTTAACAACCACCGTATTAGCGGGTAAAATAAGAAAATCTACCAAGGTTTTTAACGATAAAAAAGTAACAGACCACCACGCAATTATACCTACAGGTGTAGAAATGAATCTGCAATACAGTCAGCAACAGGTGTATGATATTATTACCAAACGTTTTATTGCTGTTTTTTATCCAGATTGTGAGGTTGCTAACACCACAGTAGTAGGTAAGGCAGATACAGTAAGTTTTAAAACTACCGGAAAAGAAATTTTAGAAAAAGGTTGGCGTGTAGTTTTTGAAAATCCTGATGCTAAAAATAAACCAGAAAAAGGCATTTTACCAACATTTGTAAAGGGCGAAAAAGGAGCGCATGAGCCATCGTTTTTAGAAAAGGAAACAAAGCCACCAAATCAGTTTACAGAGGCTAGTTTGCTGCGTGCAATGGAAACCGCAGGTAAGCAGGTAGATGATGATGAAATGCGAGAGTTGATGAAAGAAAACGGTATTGGAAGACCGTCTACCAGGGCAAATATTATAGAAACACTTTTTAGACGCAAATACATAGAGCGTAAAAAAAAGCAGTTGTTGCCAACCCAAACAGGCATACAGCTTATAGATATTATAAAAAATAAATTGTTGACTTCTGCCGAGCTTACTGGTATGTGGGAAAAACAATTAAAACAAATTGAAAGTGGCAATTACCATGCTGGTGTTTTTATAAAGAACATGAAGCAAATGATTGATGATTTGGTGTACGAGGTGCGTACAGAAAAAAGGCACGTAAAAATATCGCACGCAGCAGCAAAAGCAGCAGCTCCAAAACCCAAAAAGGAAAAGAAAACGGCAGCAATGCAGGGCAAAACTTGTCCTAAATGTAAACAGGGTCAAATTTTAAAAGGAAAAACAGCTTACGGTTGTAGTGCTTATAAAACGGGTTGTACATTGGTGTTGCCTTTTGTTTTTAAGGATAAAAAAATATCAGAAAAACAATACATACGTTTACTAGATAAAGGTTGTACGGTAAACTTAAAAGGCTTTAAAACAGATAACGGAACCACAGAGGGCTTGTTGCGTTTTAATGATGATTTTAGCTTGGTTTTAGAAGAAAAAAAGACTGTTGTAAAACATAAAAAAGAGCAACAACAAGAGGTTCCAGACCCAATGCCGTGCCCTGTTTGTACTACAGGTAGTGTGCTAAAAGGCAAAACAGCTTATGGTTGTAGTAATTATAAAAATGGCTGTAATTTTAAGTACCCTTTTAGTTTGCTAAGAGAAAAAGCAGCAGACAAGCCTTTAACCAAAGAACTGGTGTATAAATTATTAAGCAAAAAGTAGTAATGCTTTTTTAAGCATTACTAGCAGTAGTTTTTACAAGCTTGTATTTTATCATTAAAAATATGCCGTAAATAAAACAAGGCAAGGCTAATACTGTAATTAGTGCAGCAGTCTCTAAAGACATAAGTTCGCTTATTTTTTCTTTTATAGGCATACCTACAACATCTAAATCTGCTACAAAATCTATTATGGTGTGCACAATAATTAAAGGGTACAGTCTTTTTGTTATTACTAATAAAAAGCCAAACATTACACCAATAAAAGTAGCGTAAATAAGCTGTGCCAACTCGCCATAAATACCGGTATCAAAATTTAAAAGATGAATAACACCAAAAAAAAGTGCTGCGGTAAAAACAGAGATAATACTATTTTTACGCGTGTTGCCTAAATAATTTATAAGGTGAGATTGTAAAAAACCTCTAATACTTAATTCTTCTGCAAAGCCTATAGAAATACAGTATGTTAAAAAAAGCAATACGTTTGGTAGCAATGTTTGTATATCTACAACATCTATAATTAGTATGTTTAAGAGTACTAAATATATTAGAGGAAATAGTAACAGGTACCATTTGTTTACTTTTCTTTTTTGAAGCCCTGCTAACTCTCCAAGCTTATTTTTTTGAATAAAAAAGTAAGAAACAGCAATTAAAATTAAATTGGCACAAATATTTAAAAGTGTGTGTATGGCATAGGATTCAATTTTTTTTTGAATGAAAAGGTATGATAGGTATTCTCTTATACTTAAAATTAAAAGTAGAGCTGTAATAAAAAGTATTAGCTGATTCCAGAACTGTTTTTTGGTCATAACAAATGGTCTTAGTAAGGTTGTTTACTTACTAGACGTTAATAACGCTTATAACGTTGCCTAAACAAAGTTGTTTTTAGTGTATTTTGTCTTTAAGTTCTAGTAATGCAGCATACGGGTCTCCTTTTAAACCTAATAATTTAGCAAAAGCGGGTTCTGTTTTTATGCCGCTATTTTTTAATTCTTTTATTTGCTGCTTAAAATCAATTCCCTTTTCTTGTAAAATCTGATGCTCTATAACCATATGCAGGTATGCATTTTGTTTGGTTGTAGGTATATCTTGACCAAATATTTCAAACAAAAAATGCTCTGTTCTAAACTCTGCAATTGTAGCTGTAATGTTGTTTTGTAAAGTGGTATAAACTTTAAAGTTTTTATAAGTAGAAAATTCCTGTTGCAAGTATGCTAAAAACTCAGCGTTATTTTTACATTCACAAATAATATCTAAATCACTCTCTGCAATATCAATATCTATTGGTATTGTACCAGTTAAAATAGGATTGTACTTTTTAAGTTTCTCTAGAATTTTATATTTGTTTAACTCAGAAAAAGCCAATCTTTGTCTTTGGTTTCCGTGTTTAAGGTATGCTATGTTTTTAAAGTTTATTGCCAAGCCTTTATGCTTTAATCGTAATACTCGTTTCCGTTAGCGTCTATATAACCTGTTTTATTATTGGTGGTTGTAAATTTAGCCAATCCGTTAGCAAAAGGCTCTACATTTTTGTATTTAACTTTTGTAATGTTGTAATACCCAACCTTATTGTTTGTCTGTACTTTTAAAATGCCGTTTGCGTAGGTTACAGCATCAAAATAACGTACCGTATTGTTGTATAAAACACCTTGTTTTTTGCCTTTGTTAATTAGTACAGCATTTAAAAATATTTCTGTAGCGTAAAACATAGATTCGTTAGCATCAAACGTTACTTTTTTTGTTCCATTTGGAAAATTAATTTTATCAATTCCCGCAGCACTTATACTTTCAATTTCTTTGGGTGCAACGTTTTCTTCACCATCGTAACCCACTAATTCTGTTACAATAAATGTATTGTTTTTGCGTAGTATTTTATAGGTGTAATTTGGTACTGTGCCACAAACTTCTGTTATTAAGTTAGCTTCTTTTACTTTAACGCCATTTTCGTTAATATAAAACATACTATTTTTTTCATCTAAAACTTGTAAAAAACCATTTAAGCGTACAGCTGTTTTTAGGTTTTTTAAAATCACTTTTTCATCATTCTTATGTACCTCAAAAGTGTTTGTATTTAAATTTTTATACAGCTTAAAATTGGTTCCAAAAGCAGAAATTAACGAATCTTTTTTTTGTGCAAAAGAACTCATTGTGCTAATTGTTAAAATAAAAATTAAAAGTGTTTTCATAGGTTGTTTTGTTACACTAAGCTAACAAATTAACAGGAGTAACCATATCATTACTCTTATAGCTTAATACGTAAACAGGTTTTTCTTTTTTTGATGGATTTGCTATTACAAACTCTATAGTGTTGTTTGTATACTTCTCAAACATAATATTAGCTTTTGCAGTAGCTTCTTCTTCGGTTATAGTGTTTGCTTCTAGTTCCTTATTAAGAGCTTCTATTTTAGGATTTACATCTTTATCGTTTACAATAAACTGCTCAAGAGCAATATTTTTTTTAGCTAAAATTTTAGCAGATTTATTGGCAATTATAACACCTCCAATTTGCCATTCTTTTTGACCTTGACCATTGGTTTCAAAAACAATATACCCAACAGTTCCAGATATAGAATATACAGGCGTATTTCGTTCTAATTTAATCTTGTATAGTTTTTTTAAACTGTCTATTTCTTTTTCTGTGAGGACTCTATCATGGGTTAAGTTTTCTAAAATACTGGCTTGTGTCCTTTTCATATCTCCTTTGCCTTGGTAATAGTTAATGATACTTATAATACCTACAACTAGCATAATAGCAAATAAGATTAATTTAATGTAGCCCATAATTTTTGGTTTTTTATAAAAGCAGAAATATGCTTTTTTATAGTTTGGTTTAAGTGCAATTTATAAGCACTACAGTAGTAACTAACGTCTTTTTAATAGAATAGTTGTGTGGTAAATTAGAAATTTAGGGAATGTTACTCCGTAGCCTTTATTTTTTTTGCAGCGTCGGATGCTATTATTAATCCGGCAGCCATCATAATAATATCTTTTAAAACTAGCCTCCCTGCTCCAGAAAGGTATGGGAACCCGTAGTGAGGAGTAGGCATATCTCCGCCTAAATTAGGGACATAAACCTCTGGAGTGGTGATTAAGAAAGTTAACGTAACAATAGACATTCCAAAAGTTAATAAACCTCCCCAAAGACCAATTTTAGGGAACCAAATTCCCAATAGAGTTAAAATTCCTATGGTTACAATAACAGTTCCTAATCCATAAGAAAAAATATAGGTATTGTTTAATTTGTGCCAGCTTATATTCTCCTGTACCATTTTACCCTCAGGGTTTTTGTGGAGCTTATATTCTTGAACATATTCACCATCTATATTATAGCTTTCTTTAGAAGCGTTTTCATAAAAAAAACTCATAAAAGGACTATTTGTTACAAAAGGAACAATTCCGTCAGCTTCATATTGATAGGCTTTTAAACCACCAATCCAGGCCATTACAATAAATATAGCGACTCTAATAAAATTTGTAAAATGTAGTTGTTTGTGTATTAAAAAGGTAAGTAAGTTGTTCATAATTATGATTCTTTTAAAGAACAAAATTATGTGTTGAAAAACGATTTAAGAATGGATAAAACAGGATTAATAATGGACTATTTTGCCACAATAGAAATTCCTACTTCTTCTCTAAAATGTGTTGGTGATAGTCCAACTTCTTTTTTAAAGTACCTGCTAAAATAAAATTCATCATCAAAGTTTAATTCTAGGGCAACCTCTTTTACCGTTTTGTGTGTTAAGTGCAGTAATTTTTTTGCTTCTAAAATAACACGCTCTTGTATTAGTTGTGTTGGTGTTTTTTTAAATCGATATTTTACTTTTTTACTGAAGGAAGATGGGGACATTGTTAGTTTATTGGCGTAGAATGAAGGATTTCGTTCTTCACGAAAATGCAACTCTAGCATTTCTTGTAACATAAATAAGTCATTGTTATTGCTTTTTAAACTGGGTGTAGATCCCAATTGATGATCTTTTTCATTACTGCAAATTGCTAAAATAAGTTGCAAGTAAGATTTAAGAACAGAGCTAGAAAACCGTTTGTTTACCTTAACTTCTTTTTCCATTTTAGTCAACAATTCCGATATTTCATCAAATACAACTTTGTCAAGTGTAATGTACGGTTGTAAATAAACATTGTTAAACAAAAGGCCATTACAGGCAACTTCGTCTTTTTGAAACTCAATGCAATAAAAGTCTCCATGAAACTGGAGTAATTTTACTTTTGAAGAAGTAGTGTTATGCCATTTTAAGGTCTGATAAGGAGAAAGAAATAATATAGATTTTTCCTTTGTAATGTATT
The DNA here is from genome assembly GCF_030546975.1 of Cellulophaga sp. 3_MG-2023. Classification (NCBI taxonomy): domain Bacteria; kingdom Pseudomonadati; phylum Bacteroidota; class Flavobacteriia; order Flavobacteriales; family Flavobacteriaceae; genus Cellulophaga; species Cellulophaga sp. 3_MG-2023. Next base: position 300,371 of record NZ_JAUOPS010000004.1, on the reverse strand, counting down.
CTACAAAGTTGACAGAAAAATGGGAATCTTCTTCTAGTAATAATATAGAGTATAAAGGAACATTATAATTTTCAGTAATTTTTTTTGCTTCCTTAAATTGAATTGAGAACATTTTCTTTTGTTTAAATTATTTAAAATTTATTCGGCATAGAAGCTATGTGTTTGTTATAGAGTTAAATGTATAAATTACAATTACGCTATTATAGGAAGTTTTGGTTATATACTATTTTTTAATGTAATTTGATGCTTATCAACTGTTTCAAAAATAATTTGATCTTCCTCTTTGTAAAAGGGAATATTGTTATGTAACAATCGTTCTTTAAAAATAGTTAAGTCTCCAATAAAATTTATACTTTTAAAACCGTTGTCTGGTGTTTTGTTTAGTGAAAAATCTGTTTCATTTTCGCTATTCCAATAGTACTGAATTTCAATAAATAAATTATTTTGTTGGTACATCCATTCTCTGTTTTCTAGTGCATCAATATCTGTTCTTGGAGCTTGTAAATTTTTATCGCCCAAAAAATATAATGTAAATCCTTTTCCTCGGTTTACATACATCCTAACAAATAATTTTAGATCTAAAACATCTTCAAAACACTTTATACTCTTTATAGGGTCTTTTGTCCTAATCGTAATTAGACCAAGTATTGGGTTGTCTAATAATGGAGAACTAGTGTTGGGAGGGGTTTGTTTGGTGTTTTGTTTAAATGTTTTTTGGATAAACTCTATCTGATGATTTTCTAAATCAGCTGTGTGCGATAAATACCCAATAGCACCAAATTGAAATGGTTCTTTAATAGGTATATGATACTCTTTAATTTTTTTATAAACTCTTTGTATATCATCTACAAAAAGACTGTATTTCCAATAATTATCTGTTGCTGTTTCTTGGTATTTTATTTTTGTTAATTCTGGGGTATATTTTAATTGAAGGTAAAAAGGAGAATCTTTAAAGCCTAAATTGTAAAATGTAGAGCCACTTTTCACGTATTTTTCTTCTAGTCTAAAACCAAGTATATCAACGTAAAAGGATATTGTTTTTTCTGGTTCAAAAATTTGTAGTGTAAAACTGTGTAACTTCATATATACGTATTTTGGCTGCTTTTATAACTTATAAAAACAGCCTTTTTTTATAATTAATATTGTTTTAAAACTTTAAACTCATCATAGCTTAAAAGCCATTGGTCATTTACTTTCTCCCATTTTTCTTGGTATATTCTGCCCTCACCAATGTTCATACTCCATTGCGATGCTAAAAACACGCTAGTATTTGTAGTAACTTTAAATGTTGGGTTGTGGTAGGTTAGGTTTGTAGCACCATCGTGAATTAGTTTATCCCAAAAACTATAAATGCCCTGTTTGCCATTAATGTTCGCAAATGGAAGCGCATTTAATGTTGCGTCTTCTGTATATCCATTACCACAAATGTCACTTTTTTTAGTATTAAAACCATTTGTAAACTTCATAGACGCTTTTATTGCATCTTCTAAAATTAGATGACTCGCTATAGGGTTTGTATCATTTTCTTTAGGGGATGTAAACTGCTCCAAAAGTTTAAAGTCGTCATATGTTAATACCCATTTTCCGTTTTTATTTTCCCATTTTTCTTGGTAAATAATACCTTGACCAATATTCATACTCCAATTTGCAGATAAAAATGCGGTTGTTTCGTCTACAACTTCAATACTAACGTTAGTGTATATTATATTAGTAGCTCCAGATGTAATTAAGGATGTCCAAAATTCAGAAATTTCTTCTCTTCCTGTTTTTATGCCAAAAGGCATAGAACGCATTACGGTGTTATCATCATAAGCTTGTACGCAGGCTTCTACATTGCCTTTGTTAAAATTTGTTATCCACGCCTTACTGGCACTTAATACGTCCAATGCTATTGCATGATGTGCCGTTGGTGTATGTTCTGTAAAAGATTGTTTAACTAGTTTTTTTTCAGTTTTTTGCCCATAAGAAGCAACCGCCATTAATGTTGTAAGTATAATAATAGTTTTTTTACTTTTCATTTTGAATGTTTTAGAATTGTAGAACAAAGAAAAATGAATTAACGGGGTATAACCTGTGACATTTGTTACAACATTAGCTTTTATCTAAAATTAGTATTTCTTTTTGTCCAAGATGTAGTTTGTTATTTTTTTCAAGCGTTTTTAGGAGTCTAGAAATTACTTCTCTGGTTGTACCTAATTCTTTTGCTAATTGTTGATGCGATTTATTTACGGTTAAATTACTTGCTTCTGAAACGAGATAATCAAACAAGCGGTCTTTAAGAGGTTGAAATGCTAAAATTGAATACTGATTAATTAGGTAGTTGTAACTTTCTCTAAAAGTATTGGTCGTAAAGGTGTTCCACGATTTGTATTTAAAGTTCCAATCTTGCACAAACCGTACAGGAATATTTAAAATGGTACAGTTTTCTTCAGCAATTGCATTTACAGTACTTTTACAGTCTTCAAAACAAGCAGATAAGGATAAAGTACAAGTTTCCATATCACCTAAATAATAAATAAGAATTTCTCTATTTTCATTTTTTTGGTAGACTCTTACTTTTCCTTTTAAGACTATTTTTAATACTTTTATATATTGATCATATTTAATTATAAAATCTCCTTTTTTATGTGTTGTAATAGTAGCATTCTGCCTAAGTTCATCTTGTAGCTCTTCTTCTGTAATTTGTAATTGAGTTATGAAATCGTTTAGCATTTGAACTATATTTAAATTTGGGTATTTTAATTTTTTCTTAATTGATGTTCGCCTTGGACTAACTTCCAAATTCCTAAACCAAAAAGTAATATTGCAGGTATGCTTATGCTTCCTTTGATAAGTAAAAAAATATTAATTAAAATAGAAACAACCAGTAATACAATACCAATTGTTATATTCTTTTTTCCTTTTTCTCTTAATTTATTTTTTACTTCATTTAAATAATTGGAGTCAACATTAAAGTTTTCTTTTAAATCATTATCTATTGTTTCTTTTGATTCTCCTTCAAGTTTTTTAGATTCAATATAGTTTACAATTATATTTTCTTGTGACTGTTCTTTCTTTATAACATCAAACATATCTATGCCCATTGTATTCAGCTTAAATTTGATATTTTCAATAGATTCTCCAGCTTCTAATTCTTTTTTAATATAATTTTCAGGATCAAAATTGTCTCTTAATTCTTGCTCGTTCTTTTGGTTTATAAGGTGTTTGGTTATTTTAGAAGCTTCCTCTAACTCATTTCGTTTAATTAACTCTTCTTGTAGTAAAACAATAGCTTCAGGTTTTAAACCGTCTATTTCTTTAGCAATGTTTAATAGTTTATCGGTAGTGAAAACTGAATAATTTTTACTTATTTCGTTTAAGTTAGACATTGTAATACGGTTGTTTTTTGGTTAAGAATTTGAGATCCTAATTTTAAAATGAATTATGTGATTTTTTTGGATATAAATTGTCTAAATATAGAGTTTATTAAATGGGAGGGAGACTTTTTAAAATAGTCTCTTTTTATTTAAAACGTTGTATTGTTTATAAATGTTGTTACTTTATTATTTTTTAATCGCAATACTCTATTCCTTCTCTGCTTACCCATCCCTTTTTACCATTGGGGTATTTAAACCTAGCGTAATTTTCTATATAGTCACTTAAATATTCATATTTAGGAGTTAGACCAATATACGGGTAGTACGTAACTAAATTATTTTTTTCTAAAAGTAGGTGAGTTCCTTTTTTTGGGGTGATGTTATTATAATTAAAAAGAATACTATTTTCTTCTTCTTTTATGTCCCAAACGCCAAACGTTTTTTTCTTTTTAACAACAATATAACTTGGTTTAAGTGGCTTGTAAAAACCGTTATAATACCAATAATCTTCAGCACTAATTTCTGTTGTTTTATTATTAACAAACCTTACTTTTTTAAATTCTTTAGGTAGCTGTATTGTAGTAGTTGTAATATCTGATAATAGGTAATAGCTTAATTTTTCTCTGTATTTGTCTGCTTTAAATATTTTTTTTAATAAAAATAAATCTTCAAGCTCTTTGTCACGAGCAAGATTCTCTATCTCCTTAAGTTTTAAATATTTTTTATCCTGATTTATACTTTTAACATCGTATTCTAACATACTCATAGTCATAATAGATTGAGTAGAGTCATTAAAAATGTCAAGTTTTTTACGGCTTAATTCTGTGTATTTGGTTAGACTAAAAGATTTGTGTCTGACTTTAAGAATTTTATTTTTAAAAGTGTAATATGTTGTACTCGTATTTGGATCACTATCATTACCCCACATAGTCCTTTGCTTTGTAGGTTTATCATAAGTAGCACCTAAAGAGTCTATAAAATACATTTTATTTTTTGCACCTATAACTTGATGATATATGGTTGAGTATGGGTAAAATGACTTTATATTTTCACATAATAATTTTCCTTTTAAATTATATAATGATGTTTGATCTAATTTGAAAACGGCGGCTATACTGCCATAAATTTTAAGGGAATCACAAACATTATCAATAATTTTTTTACCATTTAGAGTAACGCCTATTTTAGAATTAAGGACATCAAAACTAATATTTGGGTTGTAATAATTAATGTCGTTAACTATTTCGTTATCAATTAAAATAAGAGAGTCTCTGTAGGCTTTTCTTGTTTGAGTATATGTGTAATTCTTATAGTAATTCCAATCAACTTTATATTTATTATTGTTCTGTTTTACAACTAAAGCCTTATAGTTTGTATCCTGTTCACCAGATCTGCCAAAAAGAATAATCATAGGTATTTTATGAAGTACTTTAAACTTATAAGTGCCTAAAGTTTTTTTTCCGGATGCGTTAATGGTGATGTAGTACTTGTTGTTTACAAAATAGATGTCACTTTTAGAATTGCTTGCACCTTGTTGGGTTATTGTGCTATTTATAAGTTCGTTGGCGGTAAAACTAGTGTCTACGTTGCGAAATAGAATATTGTCCTTAAAAATGTGTTTTTCAATCTTTTGATAAACAGATTCCTGGTCTTGGGCAGCTATGGCTAAATGAAAAAATAATAAAAAAAATAAGGGTAATTTATTCATTCTTAATTCTGCATATTATTCTTACTCCTTAAAAAGTACTTCTTTAAACGTATTTTGGTTATCCTCTGTAATTGGTGGTAGCTCTAGATGAGCGTGACCTTCATCAAACATTTTACCAGTCACTTTTTTAACCTTATACCATGATTCTTGCGTTTCAGATACAACACTAATGTTGTAATGGTCTTTTTTTTCTAAAATGCGCATACTACCATTAAAATTGGCTATATCTGCGTAATTAAAAGAGTCTATGGCATTACATATAAACGCTATGTTTTTTTTAATTGATTCTGTTTGTAAATAATAAGGTGTTTTTTCTTGAGTATTATAACCTGCAGGATTAGCAACGGTGCTTTTGTAACCAGATCCAGTAGTTAAATTTACACCAACATGGTCATAAAAAACAGTATTTAATGGCAAGTACATAACAGGATTAGAAAAAGCAACATAAACCTCTGTGCCGTTACTTTGTACGCTAGTTTTAGAAAAATTTTCTAAGCTTACATTTTTATCTACTAAAGGCAGAGCTAGCTTAATAATAGAATCTCTACCTAATTCTATCAATTGCTTTACTTCTTTAGTCATTTTTAACTTGTTTGTTTTTTGGGCATAACTAGCAGAAGAAATAAGAGTAATTAGAATTAAAATTGATGAAAATTTTATTTTCATAAAACTCTATTTTAAAAGACCTATTCCAAACGGACTTTCTGCATCTTCTGAGTAATCTCTAAAAAATCCCCATCTGGTTTTGCTAGTAATATTTTGCTTTTTAGCTCCACCTTTAAATCCATCATTACAGTCAACATCAAATGAAATAGCTATTAATTCATTATTCTCATTAAAATCAAACGACTTATAAGTAAGAGTAATTCCGTTAGAAGCTAATTTCTTCTTTATATTAATTAAATCATCAGGCTGTAAATTACTATTAAATATAATTTCAATTTTTAGTCCGTTTGGCTTTGTTTCAGAATTTTTTTCATTAGTGTTAAACGCACTAAAGGTTACAAATAATAGTAGAATTGGTAATGTTTTTAATAGGTTTTTCATAATAATTATTTTTTTAAAATTTAAAAAATATGATAATACACACTAGTATTAAAGGCGTGTGCAACGGTTATTTTTATTAGTTATAGCAATTACTCACCAACTAGTCCTAATTCTTTCTTTATGTCTGTTCGTTTAGATAATACAGTAGGATTTACACTCCATTTACCAGCAATCTCCATAACTAACATTTCATCTGCATAGGTTAAATCTTGTCTTTCAAAATATGCTTTATTCTCAGCATCTTTAGAGAAAGAATTAAACAGAGTTAATTGGTCCTCGGCATTAGTTGGTTGTCCAAACACTTTAATGTTTTCCATACTTTCTCCAAGATACGAATAAATCCGTTCCATTTTTCCATTCTTAGACTTCATCCAACTATGGTATTCTACTACTCGGTTGGTACCAAAGAATTGAGCTTCTCCAAACTCTGCACTTAAATAATCTAAGAGAGTTTCTAAGGCAGCCATATTTTCTTTGTTATCTCCTTTGTTTACCAATCTATTTCCGGTAATTAAGGTCCATTCTCCAATTTGCGGAGTAATGTAAATTCCGTCCTCATAAGCTGTTTTAATACCACTTTTCCAATTTGCCGGTTTAATGCTTTTTAATTTAATAATTTCAGCAAGTCTTTTTTTCTGATTTGTTTTTACTGCAATCCAAACCATCTTGTATCCAAAATCTAAAGGATTATCTATAGTGTCAGAAACAGTTAGTGCTTTTTGTTTATTGTGAAATTCAGAATTTACACCAGTCTTTTTAGCATACCAAACAGAAATTATAATCAGTAAAACGACTCCAATGATAATTAAAAACTTCATTTTTTTGTGTTATAGCAAGTGGTTAGTATTATAGTTGGTATAAGAAATTAGTATTTAACTTAGATTAAATGTCAAAAATTATATCAATTAAGATCATTATTGCCTGTTTTTTTTATTCTAAAAGCACATATCAATACCCAAGTTAAAATTAATAATTCAATAACTCGTTGGTATAGGCCTAAAAAATCTGATTGAAGGTTAGAAAATAATAAAAAAACAGAACCAGCACTTAGAGTACCTAAAATAATAGATGAAAAAGAAAGAGCCTTGTATTTAGAGAATTTTGTTAAACCAATACCTGCTATAATAATGCTTATAGGAACAATAGCATATATTAATAAGGCTGATAAATTATGTATTACTTGCGAAATACTTGGGTTTATAAATTCGGGATTGCAACCGCTATCACAAGCAAATATAGACGTTACAATAGTTCCAATACCATAGAATACACCAACACCCAAAAATCCAGTTTTTATTAATTTAGAAGAAGGGAAATACTTAATTGCAGCAAAGCAAAAAATAGTAAATAAGATGCCACTAGGTATGTAGCCTAAGATTCTTAACCATAATCCATATTCTGTATCTACCGCATAAGTTTCACTTATGTATTGGCTAGTAACACTGTAATCATCAATTAATAAACCTCCAATAAGGGCGCTACTTATAAATATGATTGTGGCTAATACACCTATTAAATATACTGTTTTGTTACTCATTTATTATTTTTAAATTGTTGGTAAGGCACTTATGTATAAAATTTAGTAGAGGTAATAAGTACTATAGTTTTGGTTTGTAACTTAGCCAAAAATAAATATTATGTATTGGGTTTAAATAGCTAATTTCACAAAGGTTAATTTATGTTTAAAGCGGCACTAACTTCAGGTATTACAATTATATAGTCAAAGCCTTTTAATGTTTTTAGCAATACCTTATTGTCTATTTTTATTTTGTTAGAATTTACACCTTTTAAAATTTTAGATGTGTTAAACAAGTGCCATTCTTTTCCTTCTGTATTTTCAAAAAACACACTATAATGTTTTAAATCTTTGCTGTTTAAATCTATTTTTTGAACTTCCTTACTAAAAGGAATTCCTTGTGTTCCATTTTTGCCTATTATCATTACATGTAAAGAAGAGTCAAAATTTGCATCAGTTATATTAGAAACAAAATTACCAATGTCATAACCACCCAATATACTCTCGCCTTTATTTATATGAATTGCTCCATATTTAAATAAATTTTTATGTTCTTTTAAAAGTTCAATATTTTTGAAAACATTATTTTTCATTAATTGAATTCTTAAATAGTGATTTTGTGTAATATATATTTCTCTAGATAACTTTAAATCTTTTACAATCAGTTTTTCTTCTAAACTTAATTTAAGTGTTTCAAGTTTTTTAAGGTTTTGTTCAAACTTTTCAGAAAAAAAATAGGGACCTCCTTTTTTATTTATAAATAATTGAAAATGTTCATCAGACCTCTTTTTTATATCTTCATATATTGTTTTAGCAACTTCATTCTTTGTTATCTCAAGTAATTTTATTGCCATTAGTTTATCTGCAGTTAACATAATTTGGTCTGTGCCAATTATGTTTGTATTAGCTTGGACTAAATCTTTTAGCATATTAAATTCAGGTACCATAGAATAAAAAGAAAATGAAAGATTATTACTTAGGTCACTTACATATTGTGTAAGTTCATTTTCATTTAAGGTATGTATCTTTTGTTCAATTATTTTTGCAGAATAAGGATCTATTTCGCAAAAAAAGTTGTCAAATTTTACTTGTGATGTTGCTTTAGAGATAAATAAAGGAATTTCATTAAAGAAATGATCTTCACCAATTAGAACATTCTTGTGTTCTTTTATTTGACCCAATATTTCTTCCCATCCATCTCCTTTAAACTGATTATCCTGATAATGAAAAGTTGAAGTATTTTTCTTTATTATTTCGGAGAGCGTTTGCTGAGAATATGCATTAAATAGTGTAAATAATAATGCAATAGTTAAGTATAAGTGTTTCATGTGTTAGTTTATTCATAAGACAATTAACTAGCTAAAATGTTACAGTATATTTTTGTTAATTGTATTTTGTATAAACGTAGCGTGTAAAAAGACACTCATAAAGGTAGCAGAAAAGAAAATAGGATTAATGATGTAATCTTCTTCATAATTGTGTAAAACCACCTAATAATCTCAATGTATTACGTTTGTTCTTCCCATATGCTATAAACACATGCACTTAGGTTTTAAGCTTTATTTTTTTATAGTTTATGAATATTTTATTCGCTTCACAAAAGCAAATAAATGTAATAGTTCTTTTTTTTTGTTATAGTTGATAAAGCGTACATTTTTAAAAACAAAAAATCCAGAGAAGCTAGCTCCTCTGGATTTTGTAATTAAAATTATTAAGCTGTACTAAGTACAGTGTTATGCTTAAAAGGCGTAGCGTTGTGGGCCACCTCTTCTAATTTCTTCATTAGCGTAAGACTCAAACTTGGCAAAGTTTTCGCGGAACGCGTTAGACAATTTAAAAGCAGTTTTGTAGTATGCTTCATCATCATTCCAAGTTGTTCTTGGGCTAAGTACTTCTGTAGGTACACCTGGGCACTCTCTTGGTTGTGCAACACCAAATACAGAGTGTATGTGGTATTTATCATAAGAGTATAAACCTAAATCGCCATTTAATACAGCATTAATCATAGCGCGTGTGTACTTTAATTTCATACGTGTACCAACACCGTAAGGTCCGCCTGTCCAGCCAGTATTAACCAACCATACATTAACACCTGCTTCTTGCATTTTTGCACTTAGCATTTCTGCATATTTAGTTGGGTGTAATGGCATAAAAGGTGCGCCAAAACAAGCAGAAAAAGATGGTACCGGCTCTACAACCCCAGCTTCTGTACCTGCAACTTTAGCAGTGTAACCAGATATAAAGTGGTAAGCAGCTTGTGCAGGAGTTAGTTTAGATATTGGAGGCAGTACACCAAAAGCATCTGCTGTTAAAAAGAATATATTTTTAGGGTTAGTACCTATAGATGGTTCTTGTATGTTCTCTATATTATAAATAGGGTAACTAACTCTTGTGTTTTGTGTAATAGAAGTGTTTGCAAAATCTACAACACCTTTATCATCCATTACAATGTTTTCTAAAATGGCACCTTTTTTAATTGCACCAAAAATTTCTGGTTCGTTTTCTGCAGATAGGTTAATTACTTTAGCGTAACAACCACCTTCAAAATTAAAAACAGAATTTTCATTTGTCCAACCGTGCTCATCGTCACCAATTAATTTTCTGTTAGGATCTGCAGACAGGGTAGTTTTACCTGTACCAGATAAGCCAAAGAAAATAGCAGTGTCACCATCTTTACCAACGTTTGCAGAACAGTGCATAGGCAATGTGTCTTTGTAAACAGGTAAAATAAAGTTTAACGCAGAAAAAATACCTTTTTTAATTTCTCCTGTGTAACCAGTACCACCAATTAAAGCAATTTTTCTTGTAAAGTTTAAAATTGCAAAATTGTGTTGGCGTGTACCATCTACTTCTGGGTCTGCCATAAAACCAGGGGCATTAACAACAGTCCATTCTGGATCAAAGCCATTTAGCTCTTCTACAGTTGGTCTTAAAAACATGTTGTAAGCAAACATATTAGACCAAGGGTACTCGTTAATAACTCTAATGTTTAACTTGTAATCTTTATCAGCGCATGCGTAAGCATCTCTAACATAAAGTTCTTTTTCGTTTAGATAATCAATCACTTTGTCATAAAGTGCATCAAATTTATCTGGTGCAAAAGGAATGTTAATATCTCCCCACCAAACTTTGTCAGCAGTTACATCATCCTTTACAATAAATCTATCCATAGGAGATCTACCTGTAAATTCGCCAGTATTAATTGCTAAAGCTCCAGAAGAGGCTTCTTTACCCATATCTTTTTCCAAAGTTATTTTGTGCAATTCTGACGGAGATAATTGATAATTAATGTCAGTGCTTGTAATACCATATTCCTCCAACGAAATCGTTTTCGTGTCTGGACTATAAGTGCTCATAGTTTTAGTTTTAATGTTAATGCAAAGCTAAAAAAAAAATACAGTTATATGGTTTAATTATCAAATGTTTAGTTAAAATGTTTAAAAATGCGATAACCTAATAAAAACCATCCAATTATTAAAAATAATCCACCAATTGGAGTTGCAAAAGCAATAGATTTTGCATTAAATCCTAAAATAGTATCAATACTTAAAACATATATAGAGAAGCTAAAAAGAATAATACCTATTACTAAAACGTAAAAAATTGGTTTCTTTTGCTTTGCTGTAAGCTGCGGTATTAGGCCTAAAACAAGTAAAAGCAAGGCGTGATACATTTGGTATTGAGCTCCGGTTTTGTATGATGCAATAGACTTGGCATCTACTAAATTTTCTAATCCATGAGCACCAAATGCACCAATGATTACAGCTGTAAAACCAAAAAATACTCCTGTACTTAAAATTGTTTTGTTCATAACAAAAAACGTTTGTAAATTTATAAATGTAACAAAACTGATGTTTTCATCAGTATCACTATCAAAAGTAATAAAACATATGTTAAGACAAATACTTGTATTGGGAGCCGGAAAATCTACAGCTTATTTATTAGATTATTTACTTGGTAAGGCAAAAGAAGAAAACTTACATATAACTATAGGAGACCTACAACCGCAAAATATAGCTCCAAATATTGCAAACCACAATGCGTGTACAGTTGTTGGTTTAGATATTTTTAATATTGAAGAGAGACAAAAGCTAATACAAAGTGCTACTATAGTAATATCTATGCTGCCTGCTAGTTTACACATATTAGTAGCTAAAGATTGTGTTGGTTTTAAAAAGCATTTAGTTACAGCATCTTATGTTAGTGATGAGTTAATGGGCTTAGATAAGCAGGTTAAAGAAAATAAACTTGTTTTTATGAACGAGATAGGATTAGACCCTGGTATAGATCATATGAGTGCTATGCAAATTATAGATAATATTAGGGAGCAAGGCGGTAAAATGTTGTTGTTTGAGTCTTTTACTGGTGGTTTAGTAGCGCCAGAGAGCGATACTAATTTATGGAACTATAAGTTTACTTGGAACCCAAGAAACGTTGTTGTTGCGGGTCAAGGTGGTGCAGCAAAATTTATACAAGAGGGTACTTATAAATACATACCTTATAACAAACTGTTTAGAAGAACCGAATTTTTTAATGTAGAAGGTTTTGGTAGGTTTGAAGGCTACGCAAACAGAGACTCTTTAAAATATAGAGAGGCTTATGGCTTACAAGATGTACTTACTTTATATAGAGGAACAATGCGCAGAGTTGGTTTTTCTAAGGCTTGGAATATGTTTGTAGAACTAGGAATGACAGATGATAGTTATACTATTGAAAACTCTGAAAATATGAGTTACAGATCGTTTACCAATTTGTTTTTGCCATATTCACCAACAGATTCTGTGGAGCTTAAATTGCGTCATTACCTAAAAATAGATCAGGATGATGTTATGTGGGGTAAGTTACTAGAGCTTCATATTTTTGATGATTCTAAATTTATAACTTTAAAAAATGGTACTCCTGCTCAAATATTACAACAAATTTTAGAGCAAAGCTGGACGTTAGATAAGGATGATAAGGATATGATTGTGATGTATCATAAATTTGGCTACACACTTAACGGAGAACAAAAACAAATAGACTCTAACATGGTTGCCTTGGGTAAAAACCAAACGCATACTGCAATGGCAAAAACTGTTGGTTTGCCAGTTGCCATAGCAACCTTGCTAATTTTAAATAATAAAGTTAAAAATTACGGTGTGCAAATACCTATAACTAAAGACATTTACGAACCTATTTTAAACGAGTTACAAGAGTATGGTATTGTGTTTAAAGAATATAATACAGAGTATAAAGGGTATAATTCTACAGTAGAACATAGTTAGCATTTAAAGCTATATTGGTATATTTACGGTTAATTTATAACTAGACTTATGAAATTTGATAACGATAGAATAAAAATTGACGGAATAGACAAGAAAATTATAAGGTATCTAATGCAAGATGCTCGTAAGCCTATTTTAGAAATTGCTCGTAAAATAGGAATTTCTGGTGCTGCAATTCACCAACGTTTACGTAAGTTAGAAACGTCCGGACTTATGTCTGGTTCTAAGTTTGTTATAAACCCTAAAGTTTTGGGCTATACCACAATGGCATATATTGGTATTTTTTTAGATAAAGCTATGAGTAACCCAAGTGCAGTTAAAGAGCTAGAGAAAATTCCAGAGGTTTTAGAGTGTCATTATACTACGGGTAACTGGTCTATTTTAATAAAAGTTTTGTGTAAAGATAATGAGCACCTTATGCAGGTGTTAAATAAAGAAATACAACAAATACAAGGTATTTCTAGAACAGAAACCTTTATATCATTAGATCAGCAAATAGATAGGCAAATACAGATATAATTGTAGCTATTTATGACAAATGTTCTAGTTTTAAACTCATTTTAATAGTAAATTTGCGGCGTGAAACAAACGTTACTCATAATAGCATTTATTATATGTCTTAAACCAATATTCCCGTTTATGGAGTATGTGGTTAATTATGATTATATCTCTAAGGTTTTGTGTATAAATCAAGACAAGCCAGAGTTAGAGTGTAATGGTAAGTGTGCTTTAATGAAATCTATAGAGAAGTCTACCCAGGAAGAGCACAATGAGCAAGGTGTTGTAAAATCTGAGTTTCAGTTGTTGTTTCATCAAAATAGTGAAGATCTTTTTTTGAGTTCACAATCTACTTTAGAAAAAAAATCGAAAATACTTTCTGCAGAGAGTACCTATAACTACAAATCGGTTTTTGGCCTTTTACGTCCTCCTATTTCTTAAATTTTATTAGTTAAGCTTCGTATTAATGTGATTTTTCAGTCTTTGTAAAATCATAATTTCTTTGTGTTGTTTATTATCAACCTAAAGCTTAACAACGCCGCTGTTTATTTTTTTAAAAAAGTCAATACTCCCATTTCGTTTTATAGAAATATGGTGCTGTAATATGATTTTTTTAGAACTAAACGCACAATAAAATCATACAAAATAGAATAAGAAATAAGTAAAAGTTTAAAATGAAAACAAATTTTTTAAAATCGATAGTAGTAAGTTTTAGTTTAATAGCATTAGCATCTTGTTCGTCTGATGATGACGGAGAAATGGATAATGTAAATCCAGGACAGGTTACTTTAGAGTTTGATAGTGGCTTTGCAGGAAATGAGTTAACACTAGGAACAGCTAATACAGCAAATGCAAACGGTGAGGCTTTAACGGTATCTCGTTTAAACTACATAATAAGTAACATTGTTTTAATAGATGAAGACGGTATGGAGTATTCATACCCAAAAGAAAATAGTTACTTTATTATTAGTGAAGATTCTAATGATGAGCTTGCTGATAATACAGAAATAGTTTTAGAAGGTGTGCCAGCAGGTACATACAAAGCTGTTAAGTTTGGTATTGGTGTAGATAAAGAAAAATACGACCAAGGTTTAAGTGGGGCAGGAGATTTTTGGGATGCTGCTAGTGAGTATGATATGACATGGTCTTGGGCTTCTGGTTACAAGTATATCAATTTTGAAGGAGCTTATACATCTGGTACAACTACAGATGAAAATTTTAAAGTTCACTTGGGTAGAGCTAGTGATGAGGTTACTAATTATGCAGAAACAACTATAGAGGTTCCTGCAGGTTCTGCAATTATTGTAAATGAAGATATGGCTCCAGAAGTACATATTATTACAGATGCAAATGCACTTTTAACAGCTAAAGAAGCAGTAAGTTTAGAGGCTTATGGCAATGCAATTATGGGTGGCGAAGGTGCTGTAAAAGTAGCGGCTAACGTACCATTAGTTTTTAAGGTAGATCACGTACATAATAATGAAGCTGGTAACAGTAGTCATTAAAATTTAATAGTGTGTTACGGGCCTGGTTTTAGTTTTGGTTTTAGCTGGGCTTGTAGCTCCTATTTTTATTTAGTTGATATGAAGAAAATTAGTTTCTTTTTAGCTTTGTTAGCTGTTGTGGGTTGTCAAAATAATGACGATGGTTACACCAATGTTTCGGTAGAACTAGAGGTGCCAGCTCATTTTCCGAAGGTAACGTACAACTTAACTAACAACCCGTTAACAGAAAACGGAATAGAGCTTGGTCGTAAATTGTTTTATGATGGTGCAGTATCTTCTACAGGTACAATTTCTTGCGGATCTTGTCATGAACAAAAATATGCATTTACACATCACGGACATACATTTAGCCATGGCGTAAACGATTTAGAGGGAACAAGAAACACGCCGCCTGTGCAAAATATGGCTTTTTTAGAAAATTTTGCCTGGGATGGTGCAACTGGTCATTTAGACCTTTTTCCTGTAATTCCTATTACTACAGAGGTAGAAATGGATGAGACGCTAGAAAATGTTATAGAAAAACTGAAGAACAAATCTGGTTACAAAAAACTGTTTGCTGAGGCTTTTGAAGATGGAGAAGTGAATTCTGAAAACTTTTTGTTAGCATTATCGCAGTTTATGGTAACTATGATTTCTGCAGATGCAAAGTATGATAAGTACATAAATAAAGAAGTTCAACTAACCGAAGTGGAAGAACAGGGTTTAGCTCTTTTTGAGCAAAAATGTGCTAGTTGCCACGCTACAGCATTGTTTTCTGATGGAAGTTTTAGAAATAATGGCTTGCAACCTAATCCTAAATTAGATGATATAGGAAGAGGAAAAGTAACTGGTTTTGTGGCTGATAATTACAAATTTAAAGTGCCAAGTCTTAGAAATATAGCAGTAACAGCGCCATATATGCATGATGGGCGTTTTGGATCTTTAGAGGCGGTATTGGCTTTTTATAATGAAGGAGTTGTAGACTCAGAAACGCTAGATCCGTTGTTAAATAACAATGGTAATTTAGGTATTGCTACAACAGAGGATGAGAGGGTTGCAATTATTGCTTTTTTAAATACCCTTACGGATAATACCTTTTTAACAGACGAACGATTTTCAGAAAAATAGAATATGAAAAAATTAATAATAATAGCATGTCTATTGGTTGTGTGCAATGTGTTTGCCATACATAAAACGGAGCCAACAGATAGTTTGCAAACGGTGACAACTACAAAGCATTACATTTTTGAGGACTTTTGTGACACTTGTGGCTGTAGTGGTAATGGCGGTAGCATGGGGTTTGGTACTGGTTTAGATACTAATTTTGCAGGAGTGCGTTACATATCTCAAAGTTACCAATCTAGGGATGGTATTTTTAACGACTCTCCTTGGATAGATGAAAACTTTAATACACTACAGGCTTGGGGTAGAGTGCCAATTGGTAAGCGTTTTTTAGTAAATGCAATTGTGCCTTATCATTTTCATAATAGAGAGTTTGCAAACAAATCTTCTCAGAATATTAATGGTTTAGGAGATATAACAGTTTTAGGTTTTTACAAAATATTAGCAAAACAAGATAGTATTATGGTGGTTGGCCCACAACACTCTTTGCAAATAGGTGGTGGTGTAAAAATGCCAACCGGTAGTTTTGATAGAGCTAATAATACGGGCAGTGTAAACACCAGTTTTCAGCTAGGAACAGGGAGTTGGGATTATGTTACGGCAGTAAATTACGGACTTTCTCATAACAATTGGGGAATGTCTGCAATGGTAAATTATACTTTTAAAACAAAAAACTCTAAAGACTATCAGTTTGGTAATCAGTTAAATTATGGGTTAAACACTTATAAAACATATTACTTGTCTACTAATTTTGCGCTAACACCTGCAATTGGTGTTGGTGGTGAAAATTATAGTGAGGATGAGTCTTACAACTTAACGGTTTTAAATACGGGGGGCGATGTATTTTTTGGTAAGCTAAGCGTAGAGGCTAGTTATAAAAAGTACTCTTTAGGTGTTACAAGTATGTTGCCAATAGATCAGGATTTAAACAACGGAAAGGTTGAGGTTAAAAACAGGTTTTCATTGTATTTAAACATTAACATATAGCAAAGTAAAGTTGGGTGTAGTGAGCAACGCTAACTAGAGTTGGTTCTAATGGTTTGGGGAATTTTTTAGAGCAACATTATGCCCAATAAAAAAGGGTGTCTTTTAAAGACACCCTTTTGCTTTTTATGTACTGTAAATAGTTAATCTCTAGCAAATACTTGGTAAGCCCAGTATATTAAAGAGGCTAATGCACCTAAAGCAGCAACTAAATATGTTCTGGCAGCCCATTTTAAGGCGTCTTCAGCGCCAGCATATTCTTCTTGGCTAAGCATATTTTTATTTTTTAACCAAGCTAATGCACGGTTACTGGCATCGTACTCTACAGGTAAAGTAACAAAACTAAATAATGTAGCAAAACCCATCATTACCAAACCAGCAACTGCTATCCAAAATCCTACACCACCAGCAATACCAGACACTGCCATTAAAACAACGCCACCGTAAACTACCCATTGAGACATACTAGATGTTACACTAACAATAGGTACTAATTTAGAACGCATTGTTAGCCATTGGTATGCTGTAGCGTGTTGTACTGCGTGTCCGCATTCGTGAGCAGCAACCGCTGCAGCAGCTGCATTGCGTTGGTTGTAAACACCTTCACTAAGGTTTACTGTTTTATTTGCTGGGTTATAATGGTCTGTTAACATACCAGGAGTAGAAATCACTTTTACATCTCTAATGCCATTATCTGCTAGCATTTTTTCAGCTATTTCTGCGCCACTCATTCCGTTGCGTAATTGCACCTTAGAGTACTTTTTAAATTTGCTTTTAAGTCTATTGCTAACAATCCAGCTAACTAAAGCAACTGCACCAATAATAATATAATATGTATACATAGTTTGTGTTTTAAAAAATAAATATAACAATTAAAAAGCAAAAACCTCGCCAAATTTAGCGAGGTTTATTTTACTGACATGTGTTTAAGTTTATGCTAATGCTTCTTCCCAACCAAAAGCTTCAAGAATTTCATTGTAAACTATTTTACCTAATACAATGTTTAAGCCTTTATGTAAAGAGGCGTCTTTTTTACAAGCAGCTTCCCACCCTAAGTTGGCTAGTTTTAAGGTGTAAGGCAGTGTTACATTGGTTAATGCCATTGTAGAGGTGTAAGGTACAGCTCCTGGCATATTTGCAACAGAATAATGTACAACATCATCTATAATGTAGATTGGGTCTTCATGGGTAGTTGGTTTGGTAGTTTCTACACAGCCGCCTTGATCTACGGCAACATCTACTATTACAGTACCGGGTTTCATTTCTTTTAGCATATCTCTGGTGATAAGGTTAGGAGCTTTAGCGCCTTTTAAAAGTACACCGCCAATAATAAGATCATGTGTTTTAATGTGTTTTCTAATGTTAAACTCGTTAGAAAATTCTGTTGTAACATGTGGTGGCATTACATCATTAACATAACGTAAGCGTTTCATGTTTACATCTAGTATGGTGACGTGCGCGCCCAAACCAGCTGCCATTTTAGCAGCTTGTACGCCAACAACACCAGCGCCTAAAACCAAAACTTTGCCCGGAGCAACACCAGGTACGCCACCTAAAAGTACGCCCCTACCTTTAACTGGTTTCTCTAAGTATTTTGCACCTTGTTGTATTGCCATTCTTCCTGCAACTTCAGACATTGGAGTTAGTAGTGGCAAAGTGCCGTCATTGTCTTCAACAGTTTCGTAGGCAATACATATAGCTTTTTGCTTTATCATAGCTTTGGTTAATGCTTCACTAGATGCAAAATGAAAATATGTAAATAAAATTTGTCCTTCTTTTATAAGCTCGTATTCTTCTTCTATAGGTTCTTTAACCTTTACAATCATTTCACTCATTGCGTATACTTGTGCAATGGTGTCTAAAATTGCTGCTCCTGCTTGTTGGTAGTCTTTGTTGCTAAAGCCACTGCCTAAGCCTGCGCCAGATTGTACGTATACGGTGTGATTGTTTTTTGTTAACTCAAAAACTCCACCAGGTGTCATACCAACTCGGCTTTCATTATTCTTAATTTCTTGTGGGATACCAACAATCATAATTAACTATTTTAGATTTTGGTGCTAAATTAAATTAATTATTAAAATTATTTCTAATTAATTGATAAAATTAAGGGGTGCGTGGCTAAAATTATCATTTAAATAAAAAACACCCCTATAAAAATAGGGGTGTATCTAAAATATATTGTTTTTTTAAGGTTTTTACCCCACAATGTTTATTATTTTTCCTGGAACTATAATTACTTTTTTAGGTTCGCGACCTTGTAATTGAGCAATAGTTTTTTCATGTGCCATTACTGTAGCTTCAATTTCGTCTTTAGATAAGTCTAATGGCAATTCTAATTTAAAGCGCATTTTACCATTAAAAGAAACAGGATATTCTTTGCTGCTTTCTACAAGGTGTGATGCATCAAACTTTGGAAAAGGAGCTGTAGCAATAGAAGTTGTGTGTCCTAATTGCTGCCATAATTCTTCTGCTATATGTGGTGCATAAGGAGAAACTAAAATAGCTAAGGCTTCTAAAATTTCTTTACTAGTGCATTTTTGACTAGACAACTCGTTTACACATATCATAAAGGTAGATACAGACGTGTTAAAAGAGAAGTTCTCTATATCTTCTGCAACCTTTTTAATGGTTTTGTGTAATGTTTTTAAGTTGTCTTTTGTTGGTGCGGCATCTGTAAATTTAGCGCCATTGTCATCTAAATATAAACGCCATAGTTTTTTTAAGAAACCGTGAGTACCTGTAATACCAGCAGTGTTCCAAGGTTTAGATTGCTCTAATGGGCCTAAAAACATTTCGTACAAACGTAAACTGTCTGCGCCATAATCTTCGCAAATACTATCTGGACTAACCACATTGTATTTAGATTTAGACATTTTTTCTACCTCACGCTTAACCTTAAAAGTACCATCTTCTTCAGTAATAAATTCAGCGTCTTTGTATTCTGGTCTCCAGTTTTTAAAAGCTTCAATGTCTAACTCATCTGAAGCATTTACGAAAGAAACATCTGCGTGTATTAATCTAAAAGAAACTTCAGAAAGTTCATTTTCAGAAATTCCTTTGCTATTTAAAACTTTTAAATGTTCCTTATATTTAGGATGTTCTGAATCCAGGTAGTTTGGACCGTCAAATAACCCTGCTGATTCATAAATTTGTAAACTTTTATCATTGTGAAGAGCTTCATACACAAAAGCACTTGTACCTGTAATCATTCCTTGGTTAATCAGTTTTTTAGCAAACTCATTTTTAGGAACAACGCCTTTATCAAACAAAAATTTCTGCCAAAAACGTGCATATAATAAGTGTCCGGTTGCGTGCTCACTACCACCAATGTATAAATCTACATCTTGCCAGTAGTTAATTGCATCATCAGAAAATATGGCATCTGTATTATTTGGATCCATATAACGGTTAAAGTAAAAACTACTACCTGCCCAACCTGGCATTGTGTTTAACTCTAACGGAAATATAGTGTCATTGTTTATTTCACTATTGTCTACAACTTTATTTTCTTTAGTGCACCAAGCCCAAACGTTAGCGTTACCTAATGGTGGTTCGCCAGTTTCGGTTGGTAAGTATTTTTCTACCTCTGGTAATGTAATAGGTAAATGTTTGGCATCTATCATTTGTGGCATACCATCTACGTAATACACAGGAAAAGGTTCTCCCCAGTAACGTTGCCTGCTAAAAACAGCATCGCGCAAGCGGTAGTTAATTTTGCCTTTACCGTGGCCTATTTTTTCTAGCTCGTAAATGGCTAGTTTCATTGCTTTTTTATAAGGTAATCCGTTTAAGAAATCTGAATTGGCAATTATAGTTTTTTCTTTATCTGCATAAGCTTCTTCAGAAATATCTACACCTTCAAAAACATTAGGGATATCAATATTAAAATGTTTAGCAAAATCATAATCGCGCTGGTCGCCACAAGGTACTGCCATAACAGCTCCGGTTCCGTAGCCGGCTAATACGTAATCTCCAATCCAAATAGGAATAAGTTTTTTTGTAAAAGGATGTTCTGCGTAAGCACCAGTAAAAGCACCAGAAATGGTTTTTACATCTGCCATACGCTCGCGCTCACTACGTTTTGCAGTGGCTTGTATATAATCTTCTACTTCTTGTTTTTGCTCTGGTGTTGTTATAGTTGCAACAAGCTCATGTTCTGGAGCAAGAGTCATAAAACTAACTCCAAAAATAGTATCTGGGCGAGTAGTAAAAACATCTATTTGCTCTTTATGGTCTTTTACATTAAAAGTAACAGATGCACCTTGACTTCTTCCAATCCAGTTGGTTTGTGAGTCTTTTAAAGGTTGTGGCCAGTCTATTGTATTTAAATCATCTAATAAACGTTGTGCGTAAGCAGAAATACGCATACTCCATTGTGTCATTTTTTTACGAATAACAGGATGTCCGCCACGTTCTGACACTCCGTTAACAATTTCATCATTAGCTAATACAGTACCAAGAGCAGGACACCAGTTTACTTCGGTTTCTGCTAAGTATGTTAGTCTGTATTGTAATAAAATTTCTTGTTGCTTTTTAGTGTCGTATGCTTGCCACTCATCAGCAGAAAAAACATTAATATCATCATCAGAAACAGCATTTACGGTTGCGTTTCCTTCTTTTTCAAAAACCTGAATTAAGGTAGAAATATCTTCAGCCTTATTGGTGTTGTTATTGTACCAAGAATTAAATAACTGAATAAATATCCACTGTGTCCATTTGTAATAATCAGGATTAGAAGTACGTACCTCACGACTCCAATCAAAAGAAAAACCAATTTTATCTAGTTGTTCTCTGTACCTGTTAATATTTGTTTTAGTAGTAACTGCAGGGTGTTGCCCTGTTTGTATAGCATATTGTTCTGCCGGTAAACCAAAAGAATCGTATCCCATTGGGTGTAACACATTAAACCCTTGGTGTCTTTTATAACGAGCATAAATATCACTTGCAATATACCCAAGTGGGTGGCCAACGTGTAACCCCGCACCAGAAGGGTAAGGGAACATATCTAAAACATAAAATTTTTCTTTATCAGAATTATTTTCTGCCTTAAAAGTTTGGTTTTCTGCCCAATATTTTTGCCACTTGGCTTCAATTTCTTTAAAATCGTAGTTCATATGCTTGTCTTCTGCTATTTAGAATGGGGCAAATTTAAGAATTACAAGCCAAACAGCCTACTATTGCTTTTACTAGTATGTAAAAACTTAAACACCCTGCAAAACAAGGTGTTTAATGATATTTTTTAAAAGATATAGCCTAATGAAATTTGTAGTACGCCGTTTTTAATATCTGGGTTTTCTGCAACTGTAGTAATGCCAAAATTATACCTTGCTTCTGTAAAAATACCAGCACCTAAATTAAGTCCAAAACCGGTGTTAAAACCAAAATCTACACTTTTGGCGTCTGTATCTAAAGTGCCAATATTGTCGTCATAAAAAACAGCTTTATCAGAAACTAAAAAAGAAACCTGTGGGCCGGCTTGTAAAAACAACTTAGGTAATACGTTGTATTTAAATTGAATAGGAATAGCTATGTAGTCTAATTTTGCTTTGTACAGACTGTTTAAATCTGCACCTTGCCTAGAGTACAGTAGTTCTGGTTGAATATTTAACTTTTCTGAAATTTTGATTTGAGTAAAGAAACCAGCGTGAAAAGTAACAAGGCTATTTTTATCTTGATTGTTGCCGTACAAATTAGAAACATTTAAACCTGCTTTTGCGCCATAATTTATTTTTTGAGCAATGGCATTACTGCTGTAAACAAAAAGAGCTGCTAAAAGTAAAAAGGTAATTTTTTTCATAATTATATGTTTTTTGTTTTGTAGGATTTTACAACTACTATGCCAAAAAGTGTTAATTTACAATAAGCTTATTCTTGTTTTTTGTAGATTACTAATTACAAATACCTTTAAAATGTATTATTACAAATTACTTTACTATTTTTACGTATTGTTATAAGTTATGAGTAAATCTTTTGAACGTTATCAAAAAAGGAAATTAATTTCCTCTTATTTTTCTGTAGTGCTTAGTATAGCTTTAGTATTATTTTTACTAGGTATGCTTGGCTTATTGGTGCTTAATACCAAAAAAATGGCAGATCATTTTAAAGAGCAAATTACGGTTTCGGTATTTTTAAAGGACGAGGCAAAACAAGTAGAAATAGACCAATTGCAAAAAAGTTTAGCAATGGCAGATTATACTAAGCAGGCTATTTTTGTATCTAAAGAAGAAGCTGCCGAGCAACATACAGAGGTAATAGGTGAGAATTTCATAGAATTTTTAGGCTACAATCCTTTAAAAAATTCTATTGATGTACAATTAAAAGCAGACTTTGTATCGCCTACCCAAATTGAGGAAATAGCAGAAAATATACAAGCAAAAGATTATGTAGAGGAAGTAAGTTATGATAAACCCCTTATTTCTTTATTAAATGATAATGTAAAAAAAATTAGTTTGTGGATATTAGTAGCTAGTGGCATATTTGCATTTA
This sequence comes from Cellulophaga sp. 3_MG-2023, assembly GCF_030546975.1. NCBI lineage: Bacteria > Pseudomonadati > Bacteroidota > Flavobacteriia > Flavobacteriales > Flavobacteriaceae > Cellulophaga > Cellulophaga sp. 3_MG-2023. The sequence continues at coordinate 276,906 of NZ_JAUOPS010000004.1, read as the reverse complement.
TTGCATTTTTACTAATTAACAGTTCTATACGTTTGTCTGTATATTCTAAGCGTTTTATAATAAAAACAATGCAAATGGTTGGGGCAACAAAACGCTTTATACGTAGGCCTTTTTTATGGACAAATATAAAGTTAGGAATGTTAGGTGCGCTAATAGCAATGATAGGTTTGGCTATAACTATATATTATGTAAACGATTTTTTTCCGGAATTAACTTTATTTCAAGATCCATTAACATTAGGGTTGTTATTTGCTGCAATTTTTGTTCTGGGTGTATTAATTTCGTTTATAAGTACATTTTTAGCTACACAACGTTTCTTAAATCTTAGGACAGACGATTTATATTATTAGATTTGCACTGTTAAAAATTAGATAAGGATTAAATTTTTTACAAAATGAAAAAAAATAGTAATACCACAGGAGAAGATTCTAAAAGAGAATTTATTTTTCAAAAGAAGAATTATATTTTTATGGCTGTAGGTCTTGCTTTTTTAACGCTAGGTTTTGTGTTAATGAGTGGTGGTGGTAGTGATGATCCAAATGTTTTTAATCCTGAAATATATAATTTTAGAAGAATTCGCCTTGCACCAACTTTGGTGTTAATTGGTTTAGGTATAGAGGTGTATGCCATTTTGTTAAATCCACACAAGAAGAAAAACTAAATTTTGGACATATTACAAGCAATTATTTTAGCAATTGTAGAAGGTATAACGGAGTATTTACCAGTATCATCTACAGGGCATATGATTATAGTTTCTTCTTTTTTTGGGATTGCCCAAGAAGAATTTACAAAATTATTTACCATAGTAATACAATTAGGAACAATACTATCTGTATTTGTACTTTACTTTAAACGCTTTTTTCAGAGTGTAGATTTTTATTTAAAGTTACTAGTTGCATTTATACCCGCAGTAGTTTTAGGTTTGTTGCTTAGCGACGTTATAGACTCTTTGTTAGAAAGTCCAATAACGGTAGCCATATCTTTAGTATTAGGAGGTTTTATTTTATTGCGAGTAGACCATTGGTTTGCAGACTCTGAAGAAAAAGAAATTACATACCTAACAGCACTAAAAATTGGCTTTTTTCAGTGCTTAGCTATGATACCTGGTGTTAGTAGAAGTGGAGCAAGTATAGTAGGTGGTATGTCTCAAAAACTATCTAGAACAGTAGCAGCAGAATTTAGTTTCTTTTTAGCGGTACCTACAATGTTAGGTGCAACTTTAAAAAAGAGTTACGATTTTTATAAGCTAGGATATACATTAACAGGGGAGCAGGTTAACTTGTTAATTATTGGTAACGTAGTTGGTTTTTTAGTAGCCTTATTTGCTATAAAAACTTTTATTGGCTACTTAAGTAAACACGGCTTTAAAATGTTTGGTTACTACCGTATTGTAGTTGGGTTAGCAATATTGGCAATTCACTATTTTGTATACCCATTAACAGTAATCTAATTTTTAAAGCGTGACAACCAAAGAAGAATTTTTAGAAGGGCAAATATTGCTTATAGATAAGCCATTAACCTGGTCATCTTTTCAGGCAGTAAATGCTTTAAAATGGGGTATTCGCAGAAAATTTGAATTAAAAAAAATTAAAATTGGCCACGCAGGTACATTAGACCCTTTGGCTACAGGTTTATTAATTATTTGCACTGGTAAATTCACTAAAAAGATACCAACACTACAAGGTCAAGTTAAAGAATATACAGGAACTGTAACATTGGGCGGTACAACACCATCTTATGATATGGAAACTGAAGTAGACCAAAGTTACCCAACAGAACATATTACAGAAGAGCAAATAAACGCTGCTACTGCTAATTTTATGGGGAAAATACAGCAAGTTCCACCCGTTTTTTCAGCATTAAAAAAGAATGGTAAACGTTTGTATGAGTATGCAAGAGAAGGGCAAGCTGTAGAAGTAAAATCTAGAGAAGTAGAGATTACAGAATTTGAAATTACAAAGATAAATTTACCAGAAGTAGAGTTTAGAGTAGTGTGTAGTAAAGGCACCTATATACGTTCTTTGGCCAACGATTTTGGTAAAGCATTGCAAAGTGGCGGATACTTATCTGCCCTTAGAAGAACCAAAATAGGTGATTTTAACGTAGATAAAGCAGTAACCCCTGCAGATTTTCATACCATAGTGTTGGGGATGCCTAAACCAAAAGAGTAGTTAAATCTATATTTTTTAAAAAGAGTATAAAATATTTTTTTAAAAAACGGGTTATTAGTTATATGCTTAAAGATAGTAGATACTTATCATTTTTAATCACATTCTTTTCTATGTCTATTGTAGTATTGTCTTTGTACAATATACACTTAGGAGCAAAGGAGAAGGAAGAGTATGTGGTAGAACTAGCAATGCTAGAAGAAGATGAAGAGTTAGAGGAGATGCAGAAAGAAGAAGAACAGCAGCCTACCCAACAAAAAGAGATTAAAAGCCATATGGCGTATAATGAAAAGGCAAAGCCAACTTATGGTAATCCAGAGCCTTTAAAAACGCTAGAAGAATTAATGGAGGAAGCTAAGTCTGATGCAGAAAGCGACCCAAACTCCAAACTAATAAGTTCTGAAAATGGTTACGCAGCTAGTCTAAAAGAATTAGCAAAAAAACGAGAAGAAGCCAAACAAAAGTTAGGTGAAAAAGATGCAAAAAAAGATGAGGTTTCTCACAACTTAGCAAAACGTAAAACATCTATTTCTTTTTCTTTAGTAAAACGAAATGCTTATGATTTACCACCACCAACATATACGTGTATAGAAGGTGGTAAAGTGGTTATAAACATAGAGGTAGATAGCTTTGGTAACGTTACAGATGCAGAATTTAATAAAAAGAGTTCTGGCACTAGTAATGGGTGTTTGGTAGATAATGCTATAGAGTACGCATTAAAATCTAAATTTAGTAACTCATCTAAAGAAAAGCAAAAAGGAACAATTACCTACCTATTCCAAGGCAAGTAATTGTGTTAAGTCTTCAATAGTATTTTGGCCTTTATCTTTATTGTACCAAACTTGTAACTCTTGTTTAAATTCTGGTGTTAAACCGCCATTTTTAGCCTTAAAATCTTCAACAATTTTAGTTAGCTTACTAGGCCTTGGTCCCCAATCACCTATAACTTCTTGCGTGTCTTCATTAAAGGCAATAAGTCTAGGTATAGATAATGTGTTGTTGTATAAAAAATGATTCATCAACTCTAGGTTTTCATCTCTAAGAATCACTTTTACATCAATATTAGGATTTTGATCTGCAAATTTTTGCATTACAGGCATAGACTGTGCAGCATCTCCACACCAGCTCTCTGTTAAAACCAACCACGTTGTTTTGGCTTTAACTTGTTTTATTTTGTTAATAGTAGCATCAGGTAGCTTTGTTGTTTTGTCTAAACGCTTCATACGTTTATCATTAAGCATAGTGTAATTTGCTAAAGCATCTGTTTGTACAATACCAGTAGATTTGTTGTTAGCAACCAAATTACGCATTAGTTCTCTATACTCTAAGTAAGGCATAGCAGAAGAGATTGCATTGGTTAATAATGCGGTTACTGTATCATTTGTTGTGTTTGTAGAATTCATAACTAAAGGCTTTACTTTTTTATTCAAAAATAATATAGAAACTATTTTTATAAGCTGATAATCGTCATATTGGTAGTAGAAAATTATAAAAACTTACAATGTATATTGTTAAGATAAGTTTAACAGAATTGCATTACAATTAGTTAACATAGTAGAGCAAACTTAAACTTTAAATAATAGATTTCTAACATAGAAAAAATAGATTTGATTTTTTTAATTGTTGATCCATTTTTTATGAAAAGTATACGACCAGACTTACGTGATTATGAAACATTTTCTCTTTATAAATTTTTAAAGGAGAAAAAGATGGATAGCTTAAATGAGAATGTTTTTGAAGTAGTTTTTGATAAAAATGAATATTTATACGAGCCGCCTAAAGTAGAAAACTATATTTATGAAATAGTAACAGGCGCTATAAAGCTGGGAGGGTACTCAGAAAAAGGAGATGAGTATACTTACGCTGTATTACACACAGGAGAGTTTTTTGGAAACTTAATGTATTTAAACGGTCAGTTTTCTGAGTTTGCTAAGGCATTAGTAGATGTAAGAGTTAGAGTATACGATTTAAATTTTTTTAAGAAAGAAGTAAAAAGTCACCCTATTTCTGCAGAATGGTTTTTTAGCTATCTAACCAAAAGGTGGTATATGGCAGAAAAAAAGCTTTGCAAAGTAAATGAAAAGTCAATTACAGATAAGTTAAACTTTTTAAAAACAGTATATAACTTTAAAGTTTTAGACGCTAACGGTAAAGCTTATAATATACATTGTTTGTTAACCCAAAAAGATAAGGGTGACCTTATTGGGGCCACCCGACAAACTATAGCTAATGCTTTAAAAAATAATCAGTTTGTTTTAGATAAAATACCTGGGTAAAGAATTCCGTCTTTTGCGGTAAAGTTTAATTTAAGTAACTCACTAATTACAGGAGCTACATCTTCTAAGCCCATTTTTTCTATGGTTTTACCCTTGTTAATGCCTGCTCCAAAAGCAACAAAACCAGTTTCTATTTCTTTAAAGTCCGGAAAAAAACCGTGCGTGCCTCCTCTTCTAGGAGATAGTATACTGCCATTGGACCTAGCAGACATTGCAATACCAGGTATTGGTGCTAAAGCTAATACAGCATTTGGGTCTGCACCAATTTTATCTAATTCTTCTCTGTTAACCACTCTAAATAATTTTTTAATATTATCAGGTAAATTATTTAGTTTGTTACGAACTTTTTCAATCGTTTTTTTGTCTTTTTTATCCTTTACCATTAAAAATGCAGAAGCTCCAGATGTGTGAAAAGTAGCTTTCCAATTTCCTCTATCTTTTTTACTCTCCATTAAACCTTCTTCTACCAACCAAATATTAGGATTTAATGCAGAATGTATGTCTACAAAACCGTGATCACCAGTTATAATAAATGTTGTTTTATTTTCTATGCCAGCTCTTTTAGAGGCTTCCATAATTTTACCAATAGCCCTATCTACTGCTGCAATAGAAGTGTATACTTTTTCGCCATCTCTGCCTTGCTCGTGCTGAAAATGATCTACAGCAAATAAATGAATAGAAATAAAGTTTGGCTTGTATTTTTCAAGTGTATATGCCGCCATCTCTCCAATTCTATCTTCTCTATTTAAATAATCGCCATTAAATGTATTCTTATTTAATTTTCCCAATACTTCTTCTTCCATTTCAGCTAAAAAACCTTTAGGAGTTTCGAAATCTCGCATAGGTTTAATACTACCGTAATCTCCTTTTAAATACCAATATTCTGGTATGTTATAGTTTACATCTGCGCCTACAGACACAGGCCAAAGAAAACTAGCGCTTGTTTTGTTAGCTTCTTTAACAGCGGTCCAAAGTGTTTTTGTTTTAATAAGATTGTTTTCCCAATACCAACGACCAGTTTGTCCTTTTTCTTCAAAAGGACTATTGTAATAAATGCCGTGTTCTTTTGGGTAAGCACCTGTAATTAAAGTAGTGTGTGAAGGGTATGTTACAGATGGAAAAATACCTCTAACTCCTTTAGCGGATACGCCTTCTTTAACCATTTTTTTTAAATTAGGAGCCGGCCACTTCTCTTCTAAATAAAAATCTGGTCTAAAACCATCTACAGAAATTAAGATTACGTGTTCTGTAATTAACTTTTCTTGCGCCTCACAAATTTGAGAGGAAATTAAAAGACTTAATAAGTATATAATTTTTTTCATATTATTTTTAAAATGAAGGGCTTGCTTAATTATTATTAGCAAACCCTTCTACTATTAAACAAAAATTAAAATTCTTAATTAAAGGTATATCTAGCACCCAATTGCAATCTCCAAGGAGTTCCGTTTATAGGCTCTGTTCCGCTAGAAGTTTGTACAGAATAATTATAGTTTTGGTTAGTTTGATCAAAGCCTGTTATTCTCATTAAATTTCTATTGCCAAAGTTGTGAGACTGTCCCCAATCTTTATTTAGCATATTGGCAAAGTTGAAAATATCCATAGATAACTCTAAGCCTTGTTTTTTATTTTTAGTTTCAAAACGCTTTTGCAATCTTAGATCTACAAATGCAGAAAAAGGGTTTTTTCCGCCGTTACGCTCAGCAAAACTGCCGTAACTATCTTTTAAATACTCTTTAAAACCATTTGGAGTTTTTGGGTCGTTTAGTATTTGGTTGTAGCCGTCTATAATAGTTTGTGGAGTACTTGGGTCATTTGGATCAAAAATATAAGCAACATCATTACTTAGGTTAAAGTCTCCGTTAGCACTAGTGTTACTATTTACTTTAAAAGTATATCTAGTACCTCCTTGGCCAATTACTTTTGCACCTAATGTAAAACCTTTCCAGGTAGGTGTAGCACCGTTTACAACAAGTTTAGTGTCAAAATGGTTGTCTGCAAAGCCGTAGTTTAAATCTCTAGGGTCTCCAGATACAGGTAAAAAAGTAGAGGTGTTAGCAACACAACAATTGTATGATGAGTTATCTTTAGATCTATTAAAAGTAACACTTGCGTTTACATAACCATCTTTCCCAATTTGTGCAGAGCCTTCTAAAACAAAAGCAAGGTTGTCTAACACACCATCAGAAGTCATTACTAAAGTTCTACCAACTTGGTTAGATATTCTAGAGTTTTTCCAGTCTACAGATCCGTTTTCTGTAATAGTATTTGCAGGTACAAAAACCTCTCTTCCTTGTTGTGTAACAAAGTAAGGTTCTTTAACTAAATTAGCTTCTTGGTATGTGTAATTATTTTTGGTATGGCTAAATAAAGTATTAAAGCCAAGACTATATTTACTGCCAAAAAAGTGAGTGTAGCTTAAGTTAGCCTTGTATGTTGTTGGTACTTCAAAATCTTTACCCACAGCATTTATTGTAGAAAAAGGAGTAACACCAGCAGGTACACCAGGGACAGTATTAGGGTTATTACGATATGATTGAAAATCTGGCGTAGGAACATTACTGCCAGTAACATCTATTGCGCCTAATAGCGTGCCACTATTTTGAATATTGTTTACTTGTGCGTAGTAGTGAGGTTGAGCAGAGAAAACGCCTCCTCCTAATTTAAATACGTCTTTATTTTCTCCTTTTAGGTTGTATGTAAGCTGAAACCTAGGTTGTATATTGTTGTAATCATCTAGCTTTTCATCTGTACGTATACCTAATTCTTGGTCTACTACCGGATTGTATTCTGCAGCGTCTAAAAACTTAGTTGCGTCCCAACGTACGCCGGCTACCAAATTTAAATCTGGGGTAATATCAAAATCTACTTGTGCAAATAAAGATAAATCTAAAACGGTTTGCTTAACAATAGGTAAACCTTGTAAAGGTACTTCTCTAGCGTATCTAGAAGGGGTTAGGTTTTCAAAATCATCTAAAGAATCAAAATAAAAACGACCATTTTGTTCATTAGAAAGTAATGTTTCTAATGACGTAATCATATTATCTGTACCAAATGTAAAGTTTGCATTGTCTGTATTAATGTAGGTAGTGTTTGTAAACTGTATTTGGTTTTCTACATTAGTTTCGGGAGAATAACGTTGCCCACCTAACTGTACACTTTTAGTACTGTTGTTCCCGTTTGGTAAAACAGATGATACTTGTACTATTGCTCTTGGCATATTAGATGGTGGCAGTTGTGAGCTAGGTGTGTAAGCCCTTTCTGCGTGTTGGTATTGAAACTTAAATTCGTTAGTAACAGTAGGACTAAACATAGAGCGTAAAGAAAGCATAGTACTATTTTCTTTAGATGCAAAATCTGAATATGTTTCTGCTAATTCTATGCTAGAGTTGTCACCAACACTAAAAGGATTATCCCATTTGTTGTATAAGTTACGTAGTGTAAGTCTGTGCTTGTCGTTTATTTGCCAATCTAAACGAATAAAAAGGTTATTTGCTTCAGTTTCACGATCAAACTGACCAATTTGTTGTTGGTTACCCAAGCCGTATGAGTTTCTGCCAATGCTTAAGTAGCGGTCTAAATTGTTTTGTGTTATGCCTAATCTATTCTCATCATCTGTACTTTGTATATCTGCAATATACCTAGGTTCTCCGGCATCTTGTCTTTCAAAAACAGCAAAAAAATGAAGTTTGTCTTTAACTATTGGTCCGCCTAAACTAACACCATACTGAGAATTGTAAAAATCTGCAGTACGTTCTTGTCCTTGAATGTTGTATTTACTTTGTAGGCCATCTGCTCTGTGGTAAAAGAAAGTACTACCTTTAAATTCATTAGTACCAGATTTGGTTACAGCAGATATAGATCCTCCGGCTTGTCTGCCTTGTGTAACATTATAATCATTAGTAGAAACTTCAAATTCTCTAATAGCTTCTTGTGATATTGTGTAAGGTCCGCTACCAATATCGCCAGCAGTTAGTTGGTTTCTTGCATTAGTGCCATCAATAGTTACATTGGTAGAAGTTCCTCTTTGTCCGCTTAAATTATAGCTTCCGCCACCTTGCAGTGGAGATAAACTAGTTAAGCCAGTAAAGTTTCTTCCTTCAGTAGCAAGTTTTTTAATTTGGGTAGCTCCAATTTTTGTAGAAGCACCAATTTGTTCAATTCTTTTAGATAAACTGTTAGATGATACTACAACTTCATTTAATGTTGTAGAAGACTCTTGTAGTTCAAAATTAATAGTAACTGCATCACTTAAATTAAGCATAATGCCTTCTCTAACAGATTCTGAGAAACCTAAGTATTTTGCCGTAACCTTGTATGGTCCGCCTAATGGAAGTTGCTGAAATTTAAAATCTCCGTTTTCATTAGTTAATGTACCAGAGATAAAGCCTGTAGAAATATCTTTTATTACAATTTCTGCACCCATAAGAGGTTCTCCAATGTTATCTTTTACAGAGCCTTTAATAGTTGCATTTGTAGCTTGTGAATAGGAGTTTAGTGAAGTTCCTAGTAAAATAAATAAAGCTATTACCCGTAAGTAATTCTTGTATTTTGTTTTCATTTTGTATAGTTTGTTATTTAATTGGCTGCAAAAGTAGTGGCAGCAACAAACTGAAAAATGTTAGTTTTTAACATTACTTACGGACTTAACCTTAAGTTTAATATTTGATAATATAGGAGTTGTAATGCTGAAAACTATAAATTTAGTTTTTTAATTATTTTTTGTGTGTTTGCAAGCATATTTTTGTTTGGTTCTTTAGATTTATTATTGTTTTAAATTAAATGAATTATAAAAATTTAAAATAAACTTACATACCTTTAAAACATATAACTAATTAAAATTATGGAAAAACATAGATGTGGTTGGTGTGTAGGAGATGACTTGTATGAAGCATACCATGATGAAGAGTGGGGAACTCCTGTAAAAGATGATAAATTGTTATTTGAATTTTTAATTTTAGAAACTTTTCAGGCTGGGTTAAGTTGGATAACAATTTTACGCAAGCGTGAAAATTTTAGAAAAGCCTTTGATAATTTCGATTATAAAAAAATTGCAAATTACAAACAAGATAAAATAGATGTTTTGCTACAAGATGCAGGCATTATTAGAAATAAGCTAAAAGTGAACTCTGCTATAACCAATGCAGCTGCTTATATAAAAATACAAAAAGAGTTTGGTAGTTTTAGTTCGTACATATGGAGCTTTGTAAACAACAAGCCAATAAAAAATGCGTTAACTAATTATAAAGAAGCACCTGCAAACACGCCTTTGTCTGATGCTATAAGTAAAGACTTAAAAAAAAGAGGATTTAAATTTGTTGGTAGTACAGTTGTTTATGCATTTATGCAAGCAACTGGTATGGTTAATGATCATGAGGTTAATTGCTTTAGATATAATGAAGTATAGTATGTTTAGATTAAAAAATATTGGTTTCTCTGTTGTTCTACTTTTTTTCTGTGTGATAACAGTTGCAGCTCAAAATAAAATAGAAAGAGAACACAGAATTTTAAAATCTCAGTTCCCAGAAATTAGCTACACCAAAGAATTGTTGGGTAATGATATAAAAAAAATAAAATATTACAAAGAAATTGGTGCGCAAGAAGTTGTGTACAGAGCCAAATTTAAAAAGGTAAAATTGCAATATCAAATGCAGTATTCTGCAAATGGAGATTTACAAAATATAGGATTTAGAATAAAGCAAGTAGATTTTCCTTTTGAAGCTTTTACCGCCATAAATAATCAGTTAGTAGAATCTTTTGATCAATTTAAAATTAGAAGAATGTACCAGCAGTATCCTGTAAAATCTAAAGAAGACGAAGATACTGTGTACAAAAGTGCTTTTATGAATTTAATGGTGCCAAATATGGAGTACAAATTATTGGTTAAAGGTAAAAAAGATAATAAAAAAGTATATAAAGAGTATTGGTTTTCTGCAACTGGTAAACTTATAAAAACAAGAAATATGTTACCAGCTAATTTTGATAGGGTTTTATATTAACGACTAAAATAAAAATATGAGAAATAATTTTTTAATGCTTGTTTTATTACTAACATTAATAAGCTGTGGTAATAGTGAGAAATCTGATCTTAGCAAGCGATTAGATATTTCTGATGCAAGCGAAAAGTATTTATCTGGCAATTCTGAAGTTGCTAGTCAGTTAATGGAAACTTATGTTTTAAGCGAAAAAGAGAATGAGTATGCTTGGGCACTTTTAGGTAATACGTATATTGATTTGGAGGAGGATGCTAAAGCTAAAAATGCCTTTGAAAATGCAGTAAGAGTAGATCCAAAAATGGAAGAAGCAATTACAGGTTTAGGAATTGTTGCTCGTATAGAAGGTGATTATGAAAAAGCAGCTGATTTGTATGAAAAAGCAATAGCAATAAACCCTAAATACGCAGAGGCTTACTCTAGTTTAGTTGTAATTTATTTAAAGCAGAAAGAGTTTGAAAAAGCAACAGAGGTAGGAGTTAAAAGTTATGAGTTAGATAAAGGAAATCCTGTTATAGCAGCAAATTTATGCGTTGCCTTTCATTATGCAGGAGATTCAATTTCTAGAGAAAAATATTTTAATGAAGCCAAAATTAATGGATATCCTAATCTGATAGGGATAAGAAACATTATAGATGGTGAACTAACTGTTTTTGATTAGTTTATAATACCAATAAATTACATCCTCTAATATCAGAATTGTCAAACCTACCAATAATTTCAAAACTTTGGTCATGGTGTACTTTACCTAAATCTTGTGTGGCAATAAACGAGCAAGAGTTTACATTGGCTAAATCTATAATATTAATTCCGCCTGTTTTTCCTGTTTTTTGTAGTGTTAGCGGATCTTCTGGGTCTCTAGTTAGCACTTTCATCCACGGAGGAGTATTAAAAATACCATTTTCTTTAGAATACCCTTGAGAAAGTAACTCGGTCATTCCGTACTCAGAATGTATGTTGTCAACGCCAAAACCATTTTTTAATTCTTGGTGTAGCTCTTCTCTAATTAATTCTTTTCTTCTTCCTTTCATACCACCAGTTTCCATAATAATGGTGTTTTTAAGGTGAAGTTTGTATTGTTCAGCAACATCTAATAGAGCAAAAGAAACGCCAATTAAAAGTACTTTTGTGCCTTTTTCTTCTAGTGATTTTAGTTTGCTAACCAGAGCATCAATATTATGCAAGTAAAAGCCGCTATCTGGGTGTTCACTTTTTTTAATAAGATCGTCTGCCATATATATTAAAGAAGATCCTTCTCGTTCTAAATAAGACGGTAGTAAAGCCAAAACACAATATTCTTTTATGTTACCGTAAAAGTGCTTAAACCCTTTTAAGTAACTATCTATATAAACTTGCACATTAGATACGTAGTGTTTGCTGGTGACCATACCAGTGGTACCACTGCTGCTAAAAGTTATTTGAGGAGTAGTATTATTTATAAGTACCTTTTTACTTTTAAAAAACTGAATAGGTAAAAAAGGAATATCTGTGTAATTAATTACGTTGCTACAATCTTTGTGTAGATGATTACAAAATTCCTGATAGACTAAATTATTGTTGTACTGAAATTTAAATACATCTAATGCAGTTGTATTAAAATCTTCTTTAGTCTGTATGTTAAAAATAGTTTCTGTATTCATTTTTACAAATAATAGTACAAAAGTAAGCAACTACTTAGTTGTAAAAAACAAAAAGCCCTAACAAGTTGTTAGGGCCTTTATGTGGTTGTTTGGGTTTAATTTTTATTTCACGACTAATTTGCGTGTCACTGTTTTTTTATTTTCTGTTACTTGCATTAAATACATCCCAGGAATTAACTTAGAAATATTTAATTGTTTAGCAATTAACCGTTGTTTTAAAACTACTTCGCCAAAAATATTATAAACAACAATGTCTTTAGCTCTGTTTTCTTTAGTAGTAATATAAACGGTTCTGTCCGCTACCGGATTAGGGTATAGTTTAAAATCTGCAATTTGGGGAATATTGCTATTTTGCATAGGTAAGTTAACTACCTTTTCTTGGGCAGAAACTAGCAAGCAAAACGTCATTAAAAACAAAATGTAGATTTTCTTCATTTTTTTTGCTGATTTGGGATTAGCTGTGTAAATGTAGAGTAAGTGTAAGCTTAAAAATATTTAATGTTGTGAAAAGGGAATTATTGTAGGTTAAATCACCTTTTTTAAGTTGTTAAGAAATAAAATTTTGAAAAATGCGTTGCTCGGATGAACTGCAACTCTCTATTTAATAATAAGTTTACGTGTGGCAACTTTATCTTTTTCAAAAATGCGTATTACATATACGCCAGCATCTAAATTAGAAACATTTAACTCTTTGCCAATTAATTTAGTATCTAGTGCTTTTGTTCCTAAAACATCAAAAACTAATATTTTTTTAGGAGCATTTTTTTTAGTACTAATGTAGATTTTGCCATTAGTCACAGGGTTGGGGTAAAGCTTTAAACCTTCAATATCAGACACCTTTTTAGTGTCTTGCCCAAAGGCAACCACTGTAGAAAAAGCAAAGAATAATACAAGGTATAATTGTTTCATATAAAGCTGTATACAATAAATATACTACAAATATACTAAACTGAAGCTTTTAACGTTGCAATAAATTTAACATTTTCGATAAACGGAAAAAACTTTTTTAAAAGAAAGAAAAAACTTCACAAACAATGAGTCTGTTTTAATCATAAAAAAACCGCCTAAACTGTGTTTAGGCGGTTAATTTTAATACGTAAATGCTTTTTTAGTCTATATAAATTTTTCTATCTCCATTTTTACTTTTTATAATATAAACTCCTTTTGGTATAAAGAGTGTTGCTTTGTTTTCTTCCTCTGTATTTTTCACTTCTTTACTTAATACTTTTTGCCCTTTAAAATTATAAACATCAATTATGTATGGTTTTTGTTTGATTGTTTGTGAATTAGTAGCTAGTGATCTAGATTTAGAAGATTCAGAGGAATAACTATAAGGTATAGAGTAATTAATGTCATTATTAATTGAAACAATTAAGTAACCAGATTGTTTTACTGTACAAAGCCCCATTATTGAATTGTATATAGATATCTCTCTTTTTTTAGTTCTTACTTCATCAGGAGCTAAATTTATCGAGTATTCTGAAGTACCGCCTCCTGTATTAGTGCAATCATTAAATTGATCAAACCTATTGTCTTTTGATTCGGCAATTACCCACATAATTTTTTTTTGGATTTCACCGCCAACATTTTTTATTTTAACCTCAATACTGTAATCATTATTATTATTTAGAATTAGCTTTGAATTGTTTACTTCTGAATTAAAAACAACTTTATCATCACTAACTTTATTAACAACTATTTTTTGGATTTCAATCTTAGCGGGTTCATTGGATACTGGGCATCCGTTATTAGAAGCTGAACCGGCTTCATTTGGGCAATTATCTTCTGAGTCAGGAACACCATCATTGTCTGAGTCTTTTATTGGACACCCATTATTGCTACTTGGCCCTGTTTGAGTAGGGCAATTGTCTTTGAAATCTGGAGTGCCGTCATTGTCTGAGTCTAAACACTCAATTTTTTGTATTCCATATGATGAATATAGTTCTTCATCAACATCATTAATATCAACATTTGAAGATGATAAGTAATAATAGTTTTTGCCTCTCCCAAGGTCTAAATAGTAGAATTTTTTAGGTTCTAACGCTTCGGTAAGTGGAATCTCAATTCTATATCTTCTACTTAATTGTTGAGTTGTATATACTTTATTACAGTTTTGTTTTGCTATTTCTTTAGTGATATTGCCCACTTCTCTTATTTCAGAATAAAATATGTGACCTATATAATTTGTTTGAATAGGACAGCCGTTATTTGAAATTGGACCTAATTCATATGGGCATTTGTCGTAATGATTAGTTGTGCCATCACCATCGTCGTCACGATCATCCTGTAAATCACAAACATCACCAATACCATCATTATCAATGTCAGATTGATTTAAATTTGATTTTGTTGGGCAATTATCCTTTGAGTCAGGTATTCCATCATTGTCAGTATCAAGTTCTTTGTTGCAGATAACTCTATCTATTTCTGTAGTATTAATTCTTTCATCAACATCATTTATATCTATATCTGAATATAGCAGATAGTAATATCTTTTCCCTTGACCAATATCTATATAGTAGAATCTTTTAGGTTCTAAAGGTGTTTCTAATTTAAGTTCAATTCTATATCTTTTACTTAATTGTGGATTTGTATATACTCTATTACACTTTTGTTTTGCTATTTCTTCAGTGATATTGCCTACTTCTCTTATTTCAGAATAAAATATGTGCCCTATGTAGGTTGTATTTTTCTTAATATTGTAATTTTCTGTTCTACAATTTGTATTTTGTGCTTTATCATCTTTATTTAAATTAGTGTAAGTTGACATAGCATTCACAGCGAATGAATGGCAAATAGTTAACAATAAAAATATTATTTTTCTCATAATTAAATAGGATTAAGTTTTTTTAAAAGTAGTATTTAGACTACTTAAATGCATTATATAAACATTAATACTTTGTTATTATAAGATGTAAAAAAACCGCCTAAACTGTGTTTAGGCGGTTTTTACCATTTATTATACTTGAATAATATTTAGAATATTATTTAATTCCTTCTAGCCAAGTAGGCTCATTAGCACCGTTACCAGCTCCTGTTGCAGTAGTTGCTCCAGAGAAAGTAGCTCCATTTAAATCTGCATCGGTAGCAGTAAATTGATAATCAGTTACTGTGAAATCACCAGCTTCAATTCTTGCAGTTGCACCAGAACCAGAATCTAATTTACAAGCAGTAGCAATACCATCTACAAATAAATTAGTGTATGCTTGCTTTCCACCACCTTCTTTAAAGTTAATTGCTTGCTCACTAGCTGTAAATTTAGCGTCAGCACCTTTAACTATAGATATGTTGTTGATTTTAGCATTAGTAATAGGCTCAGCAATATCATTATCACCATTGTTAGAACCTTCAACACCTGCTTTAGTAATACCAGAAATAAATACATTTGTTAATGTACCTGCATAACCATCAGCAAAATCTAAAGAATCATCATAAGAATTTACTATAGCTATGTTAGATGCGTTAACTGCTCCTCCAAAAAATTCAATACCATCATCACCACTTTCGTAAGCGTAGATGTTAGATACTTGTGTGCCACTACCTACTGCAAAAAAAGAAACTCCATTGAACTCTTTTTCAGCTGAAAACTTTGAACCAGTATATTCAATTTTTAAGAAGTTTATCTTTCCAGAAGAATCAGTATTGTCAGTGCCACCATAACTAAGACCACCTACTTCAGTAGTTCCATTTACTCCTGTATTTGCAATACCGTTACCACAAATAACTAAACCACCCCAATCACTTTGTGCAGGTGTAGCTTTACCAGAAGTCATTACTACTGGGTTTCCAGATTCTCCATTAATGTTTATTGTAGCGTCTCTTTCAACAGCTATATATAATGATGTGCTAGGTAAATTAGCATCAGTTTTGATTGTAGTTCCAGCAGGAATTATTAATGTAGCACCACTTTTTACTATAAGAGCTCCTGTTAGTGTGTAAGTTTCAGAAGGGTTTAGTGTTACTGTGCCGTCAGTAATATCTCCTTTTAAGTCATCAGCCATTAATTCAAATGTGCTTTTTGGAGTTGTAGGAGTATCGTCATCACTGTTACAACTTGTAAAAGTTAAAGCTATAATTGCTGATAAAGCTAAGATTGATTTTTTCATTTCGTTTTAAATTTTTGTTTTGTAGTTTTCTTTCGGCAAAGAAAGGGACTATCCTTTGATAAGGTGTTAAGTGAGTATTACATTGATGTTAACTATCATTTAAATAAAATAACAGAACTTAACTTAAAATTTACAATTAAAAAATTTGTAAAAAAAAGAGCAACTACGTTGATGTAGTTGCTCTTGTATTGTGAAAAGGATTGTTTTAGAATTTATAATTTAAAGACAGGCTAAATTTAGAGCCAACTTTAAAAGAACTTACTAATACATCTCCAGAAGTAGAACCAGGAACCTCACTTTGTTCTAGTACTCTTTCGTATTTAGGGTTTAATATATTTTTATAAGATAAACCAATATTTAAATTTTTAGTTATTCCAGTTTTTAAAACAAAATCTAAGTTATTTATGGCTTTGTCTACCATATTACCCTTGTTTTGTGTTCCAATTACAGCTAATTTATCAGAAAGGTATCCGTAAGATAATGTTGCAGAAACGTTTTTTGTTTCTGAAAACTCTTTAAGAAAAGATACATCTGCATTTGCTAATAAGTCAGAAGCTCCAGAAAGGTCAACTTCATCAAAAGTAAAATTAGCTCCAAAGCCATTTTCATTAAAAACTTTGTCTTTGTCAAGGTCTTGATTGGTGTATATATAAGATGCATTAACACCAAAAGATAATTTTTCTTTTAAATTATCATCATTTTCTTTTTCGTAAATGTTTTTTCGTAATTCAACTTCTACACCAACAGCTAGGGCCTTGTCTCCTGTGTTAGCATACGTAATATTACCAGAAGAAGAGTTGGTAAACATTTCATTTATTGGGTTTTGAATTAATTTACCAAAGGTAGTAACAGAGATTAATTCTGAGTTACTAGGGTATAATTCCCAACCTAAATCAATATTGTAATTTGTAGAAGCGTATAAGTTTGGATTTCCTTCGTAACCTTGGTTAACCTCTTCAAAAAGCAATCTTACTTTTTCTTTAAACTGCGGTAATGTATAGGTTTTACTAAAAGCAAATTTTAAATTTTGCTTTTCGTTTAGTTCGTACTTAGCAGTTAAACTTGGTAAGAAGTTAAGAGGAGAAAAATCTGAATTTCCTCCAGCTGGTTGTAAAGATGTTATAAAGAAAACACTTTGGTCTAATTGCTCAACTCTTGCTCCTAAAATGGCAGAAAGCTTGTCTGTTAACTTGTACTGTATGTTTGCGTATGCGGCGTGTACATCTAAGTTTCCGTCATAAGACTGAGGAATTTCACTAGATCTATCACCTTGTGTTGTATCATAGAAGCTTTCTCCTAAATAAGTATCCACATTATGTATGCCTTCTGCAGGAAAATTAATTCTGTTTGTAATTGGAAAAAAAGAATATTGATCAGATGAAAAAGAAATATCTTTTAATTTTCCAGAATACCCTACTGTTGCTTTTCCTTTAAACTCGTCTTCAACTTTATTAAAATTGTATGAAAGAGCTAGGTTTGCAGAAAGTTCCTTTTCTTCTAATTCTTGATAGTAACGGTGATTATGTATACTAGAGTCTGAGAAAAAAGTATAATTTGAAGATCCATCTCGTGATGGTACAAATGTATTTTGCATACGGTCTGGGATCTCATTGTCTAGTATGCTATATCCTACAGCCCAGTTTAAATTCCATTCTTCATTTATTTTATGTTTACCTAATAATTGGTTAACAAATAACTTTGTTTGGTCATATGTACCACGCTTAATAAAACCAGATAGGTCATTGTCTCCAGGCGCACCACCATCAAAATTTTGGTTTTCTCCTTCGTACTCACTGTAATCTTGTGATGTAGAATTTAAAAATAAAGAGGTAAAAGATATAGAGTTTCTGTAGTTTAGTTTGTAATTAACAGAACCCATTACTGTTGTATTGGTATTGTGCTTGTATGATTTTCTGTAAAAATCAGAGTTAATTGTTCCTTGAGCTGTAATGCTACCTCTGTCAATACCTTCTGTGTATTTGTTTTCGGCGTCAAATGAAGCTGTAATAAAAGTACTTAAGCTACTTTCTTCGCCTAAGTTAAATCTTTTTCCTCCAGATAAAGAATAACTGTTGTTTATTCTATTTTTACTGTTTTGTCTGTCCCAACTTGTATTGTAGCTAGATGGGTCTAAAGGAGTGCTAGGGGCTTTAACGGTATTAAAACCACTATATGATGGGCCGTCTTGCAAGTAAAATTTGTCTAAGTCTAAAACATTAGAGTTTCCTCCAATTCCAACTCCTACATTAATGTAAGGTTTCCCAGAGAAGTTTTTAGACACAATATTTATGTTTGCACCACCAAAATCTGCATAGTTTTGAGTTTCAAAAGTTTTACTAATTCCAACATATTCAACTATGTCCGTAGTAAAAATATCTAAGATGATATTTTTATTAGACGGGTTGTTAGATGGTAGTGGTAAGCCATTAAGTGTTGTAATGTTGTAACGATCTCCTAAACCACGAACAAAAATACTACCAGAACCTTCTTGTTTAGATACTCCAGTTGTTTTAGTAACTGCACCAGCAACATCGCTTACACCTTTTCTAGAAAGTTCTTCTGCTCCAATAGCAGTTTTAAATGCAACTGCTTTCTTTTGGTCTAATAATAAAGCAGTTTCAGAATCTTTTCTTGTAACTGTTGTAATAACAATTTCATCTAGCATCATACCTTCGTTAGCTGCCATTGGTACATTTATTGTGGTAACCTTACCAGCAACAATTGCTACATTTGGTATTTCTACAGTTTCATAACCCACATAACTAAACTGTACAGTGTATGTTCCTGGCTCTAGATTTGCAATTTCATATAAACCATCAAAATCTGTTGTAGTCCCTTTAGTTGTTCCTTTAATTAGTACGTTAGCAAATGGTAACGGGTCATTATTCATTTCTTTGTCTGTTAGTTTCCCAACAATGCTTCCTGTTTCTTGTGCCTTTGATACTAAGCACGTTAGTAGGCAAAATGTCAATAATAAAAGTCTCATTAATTTCGTTTAATAGTTGGCGCAAAGAACGTGTCAACCTGTGAACGCGATGTTATCTACGTGTTAACAATTTAAAACCTAATTGTTATTTAAATGTTACGATATTAAATGAATGTTAAGCGGCTTTGAAGTATAAGTATTATCTTTACTTTTGGCGAACCAATCAATAAAATATAAAAATGAAAAAGAAGGATATTAAGATACTTTTAGTAGACGACGAACCAGACATTTTAGAAATTGTTAGTTACAACCTTTCATCAGAAGGATACGAGGTTTTTACAGCAAAGAATGGGGTTGAAGCCGTTGCAAAAGCTAAGAAAAAACATCCTCATTTAATTATTTTAGATGTAATGATGCCAGAAATGGATGGTATTGAAGCGTGTGAAATTATACGTAGCACTCCTGGTTTGCAAAACACTATTATTACCTTTTTAACAGCTAGGGGAGAAGATTATTCTCAGGTTGCAGGTTTTGATGCTGGTGCAGATGATTACATTACAAAGCCTATTAAACCAAAAGTATTGGTTAGCAAAGTAAAAGCCTTGTTAAGAAGACTAAAAGAAGATAATGCTGCAGAGCAAGAAGATATAGTTAAAGTTGGTAACATTGTAATTAATAGAGAAGAGTACAAGGTTATTAATGATGGTGAAGAAATAGTATTGCCAAGAAAAGAATTTGAACTTTTAGCTTTGCTAACTTCTAAGCCTAACAAAGTATATAAAAGAGAAGTTATTTTAGACAAGGTTTGGGGTAACGAGGTTGTTGTTGGTGGTAGAACCATTGATGTACACATTAGAAAATTAAGAGAAAAAATAGGAGACGACCATTTTAAAACTGTAAAAGGTGTTGGTTATAAGTTTGTTTTATAATGGCAAAAAGACTAAAAAAGTCATATAAATTCGCATTCCGTTCATCATTTTTTATTGTAATAACACTAACACTGTTGTTAGGATTGTATATGTATTATGCAGCTGCTGTAGAGTGGCTGTTTTTGTTGTGTTTTGCGCTTGCTAGTTTTTGTATATCTTTCTTAATTATACAACATAGGGTAGAGCGTTTTATATACCGAAGAATTAAAAAAATATATGATGATGTTTCATTGTTAGAATCTACTTCGTTTTCATCTGCTCCTATTACTACAGATATTAAAACTTTGACCGAGGAAATTGAAAAATTTGCCAAAGGAAAAAAGATAGAAATTGACACACTTAAAATTAGAGAAGAATACCGAAAAGATTTTTTAGGCAACGTATCTCATGAGTTAAAAACGCCATTATTTACTGTGCAAGGCTATATTTTAACCTTGTTAGATGGTGCTATGGACGATAAAAAAGTGCGCGAAAAATACTTAGAGCGTGCCAATAAAGGTGTAGAGCGTTTAATATACATTGTTAAAGATTTAGATATGATTACCAAGTTAGAAGCTGGTGGTTTAACAATGGAGTTTGAAGATTTTGATATTGTAGAGTTAATACAAAATGTGTTTGATTTGCTTGAAATGCGTGCAGCAAAAAAACAAATTACATTAACTTTTGATATGGAATATAAGGAACCTATAATGGTTAGGGCAGATAAGGAGCGTATGCAACAAGTAGTGTCTAACTTACTGGTAAATTCTATAAAATATGGTCATACTAACGGTACTACAGAGGTTAGTGTAGAGAACCTTATAAAAAGTAAAGTAATTGTGCGCGTTACAGATAACGGTGAGGGTATATCTAAAGAACACTTATCTAGACTTTTTGAGCGTTTTTACCGTGTAGAAAAAAGTAGAAACAGAGAAGTTGGTGGTTCTGGTTTAGGTTTGTCTATAGTAAAACATATTATTGAGGCGCATAACGAGAAAATTTATGTAGAAAGTGTTGTAGATGTTGGGTCTGAGTTTTCTTTTACTTTAGAAAAAATAGAGAACAAAACAGCATAATCTAAGTTGTTTTTAAACTTAGTTAACCCTTTGTAATCCTTTACTTTTTTTAATAATTCTAGCGTAAAATCATCTTGTTGGCAAGTTGGTGCAATTCCTTTTTTGTCTAAACGCTTGGCTAAGTATTCTTGCTCAAACTGTCCAGGAGTTGGTATAAAAAAGGCTTTCTTTTCTAGCTTTGCTAAATCCATTACAGTGGTGTAGCCAGATCTGCAAAGTACCATTTTGCTCTCATTTACAGCGCGTTCTAAAGCTTTAGAGCTCATAAAATTATAAATAATAGTATTACCTCTTAAAGATGATATTTTTTGTTCTTCCTCTATAATGCCTTTTACAAAAAGCACATCATTGGGGTAGCCAATAAGCTCATCAAATATCTTTTCCTCAAGCATAGAGCGTTGCGGTTCTGGCCCAGATAAAAGCACCATCAAATCGTACTTTTTAGGAACATCTGTTTTTGTAAATCTACTCAACGGTCCTAAGTATTTAATTTTAAGCTTAGAGTTTTTTAAATGTCCTAATTTGCCCGATAGGTTGGGTTGTTTTTTTGTGTCAGGAACCCAGCACTCATCAAACTTTTTAATAATATTTTGGTGTAGTTTGGTGGTCATCCAAGTGGTATTGCCAGTTAGCACATTTAGTTGGTGTGTAATAAAAACACTAGGTACTTTTTTGTAACATACTCCCAAGCGATTATCAGAGATAATACCATCAATGTTAAATTCCTTAACCAGTTTTTTGGTTTGTTTTTTTTCTTTCTGTATTGCTTTTAGCATTTTAGGAGAATCCCAAAGTAGTTTTATTTTAAAATTTTTACCGTTTTTAGCATATTTTATTTTGTACGATGGCAATTCGTGAAATTCTAAACCGGGAAACTCCTTCTTTAAAAGGTTAAGTGCGTCACCATCTGACGCAATAACAGGAGTAAATCCTTGGTCTAACAAAGCATTTATTATAGGAATACACCTTGTAGCGTGCCCTAAACCCCAGTTTAATGGGGCAACTAGTATACGTTTGCTTTTATTCATACCTATAAAGAAACTACTATAAAAACATAAATAGATTTCCTTAGCTTTGCCAAATCATTAAATTTATGTTGTGGGAAGTAAAAACAAGCTAAAGAGGTTTAAAGAGAACGAAACGTTTGATAACGTAATTCAGCCAACCAGAGAAGAAATTGTAGACCAGACTTTTGCATTAAAAGGCAAGTGGAATACTTTTTTTAAAAACGATAATCCAATTATATTAGAATTAGGTTGTGGTAAAGGAGAGTACACTGTTGGTTTAGCAAAACAAAGTCCTGACAAAAATTTTATTGGTGTAGATATTAAAGGAGCTCGTTTTTGGAGAGGTGCTAAAACCGCAACCGAAGAAAGTATGAATAATGTTGGTTTTATTAGAACTCAGATAGAGTTGATAGACCAACTTTTTGCAGAAGGCGAAGTTTCTGAAATTTGGATTACTTTTCCTGATCCTCAAATAAAATACAAGCGTACCAAGCACAGATTAACTAACGAGGCTTTTTTAGCTAAGTATAGGCAAATATTAAAACCAGACGGTGTAGTTAATTTAAAAACCGATAGCGAGTTTATGCACGGTTACACACTTGGTTTGTTACATGGTAAAGGTTTAGAAGTAATTTATGCCAATCATGATGTGTATAAGAACGAAGGAAGCCCAAAAGAGGTGTTAGAGATTCAGACTTTCTATGAAAATCAGTATCTTGAAAAAGGAAAACCAATCACCTATATAAAATTTAGAGTCAATTAACCAATGACACACTTACTGATACTCTTTTTTGCAACATTTTCTGGTGCCTTTATGGCAACAGTACCACCTGGGTTGTTAAATATGAATGCTGCAAAAATTAGTGTAGAAAAGGGTAAGTTAAACGGTATTATTTTTAGTATTGGAGTGTCTGTAACTGTAATTTTACAGGCATACATTGCTGTAATGATTTCTAAATTTTTACACAATAATCCAGACTTTGTTGGAGTGCTTTTAAAAATTGCCTTAGGAGTATTTGCTTTGTTAGGAATTTATTTTTTTGCAATGGCAAAAGAATGGATTAAGCCAAAAAAGAAGGCAAAGCCAAAAATTAGCAAGCGAAATAGTTTTTTTAAAGGTGTTTTTTTGGCAGCAATTAACCTGCTAACTATTCCGTATTATAGTGGAATGAATGCAATGTGGAAAGCATCAGGTTGGATCAAGTTTCAGTCTTGGGATATTCTAGTGTTCATTTTTGCTGCAGGTTGCGGTACATTTGGTGTACTGTATTTATACACCGTATATTTTAATAAGCTAGAGAAAAAATCTAACGGATTTTCTAAAAACTCAAACTACATTATAAGTGCTTTAATGTTATTATTATTTGTAATAACGTTGGTTAGAGTCTACAATCACTAAATATGGCGGCAGATAATCAAAATTTTTTTGAAAGAGTCTATGCTGTAGCAAAGCAAATACCATATGGCAAAGTAACTTCTTATGGTGCTATTGCAAAGTATTTGGGTGCTGCGCGTAGTGCACGTATGGTTGGCTGGGCAATGAATGCATCTCACTTAAAAGATGAAATACCAGCGCACAGAGTGGTAAACCGTAAGGGTTTGCTAACAGGTAAACATCATTTTGACGGCACCAACTTAATGCAGCAGCTTTTAGAGAATGAAGGTGTTTTGGTTATAGATAGCCAAATACAAAATCTAGAAGACTATTTTTGGGATCCGTCTACAGAGTTAGAATAGCGTATAATATCAATTTCTAATTTGTTAAAAGTTAGTCAAAAATATAGCATCAACTAAACTTATAAAAGTATGTTATATTTCAATTCTGCGGCTTCTTAATCTCATATCGATACACTATCTTTGCAATTTAGAATCAGTTTAAGTAAAAAGCTGAAAAAGAAAGTAATACACATGAAGCTAAATAAACAAGATGTCTTAAAGGCATTAGAAAAGATAACAGTTCCTGGTGAAGGTAAAAATATGGTTGAAAGCGGAGCTGTAACTAACGTTATGGTTTTTGGAGATGAGGTTGTTGTAGATGTTACTATAAACAATCCTAGTTTACAAGCGCGTAAAAAAACCGAAGTTGAGATTTTAAAAGCAATACATGCAGAAGTGTATGAAAAAGCTAAAATTAAAATTAACGTAAAGGTAGATGCTGAGGCTGCTAAGCCAAAAACAAACGAAATTAAAGGGAAACCACTTCCTGGAATTAAAAATATTATAGCTGTTGCCTCTGGTAAAGGAGGAGTAGGTAAATCTACAGTAACAGCAAACCTTGCAGTAACTTTAGCAAAAATGGGCTTTAAAGTTGGCTTGTTAGATGCAGACATTTACGGGCCATCTATGCCAATTATGTTTGATGTTGCCCAAGAAAAACCATTAGCAGTAAATATAGATGGTAAGTCTAAAATGAAACCTGTAGAAAGTTACGGAGTTAAATTACTATCTATTGGCTTTTTTACACAACCAAACCAAGCAGTAATTTGGAGAGGACCAATGGCATCAAAAGCATTAAACCAAATGATTTTTGACGCACATTGGGGAGAAATAGATTTTATGCTTATAGATTTACCTCCAGGAACAGGAGATATACATTTAAGTATAATGCAAGCAATGCCAGTAACTGGTGCTGTTGTTGTAAGTACACCGCAAGAAATAGCTTTAGCAGATGCACGTAAAGGTGTTGCAATGTTTCAGCAAGATTCTATTAACGTACCTGTGTTAGGAGTAATAGAAAATATGGCGTATTTTACACCAGAAGAATTACCAGAAAATAAATATTATATTTTTGGTAAAGAAGGAGCTAAGCATTTGTCTGAAGACTTAAAAGTGCCATTTTTAGGAGAAATTCCTTTGGTACAAAGCATTAGAGAAGCTGGTGATGTTGGTAGACCTGCAGCAATGCAAGAGAGTACGCCTATAGAAACTGCTTTTAACGAGCTTACAAAAAATGTAGTGCAACAAGTGGTAAGCAGAAATACAGATTTGCCACCAACAGAGGCTATTAAAATAACAACTATGGCGGGTTGCTCGCCTGTTAATAAGCAATAAAAGATGACAACAGAAGAGGTAAGAACTAACGTAGAAAAAGCATTAGAAGAAATTCGTCCATTTTTACAGAGTGATGGTGGTGATATTTCTCTAATTTCAATAGATAATGATACTTCTGTAAAAGTAAAGTTAGAAGGTGCATGTGTTGGTTGTAGTGTTAACCAAATGACACTTAAAAGTGGTGTAGAAATGACCATTAAAAAATATGTACCACAGATTGAAGAAGTAATTAACGTTGGTTAATTAGTGCTGATAATTGTCATATTATAAGCATAGCAACTTCTGTAATTTTACATTTATTTTTAAGACTACTTTTACATGATTAAGACAGATATACTAATTATAGGTGCTGGTCCAACAGGATTATTTGCTGTTTTTGAAGCCGGATTATTAAAATTAAAATGCCATTTAATAGATGCCTTGCCACAAGCAGGCGGACAATGCTCTGAGATTTACCCTAAAAAGCCAATATATGATATTCCTGGTTTTCCAGAAGTATTAGCTGGTGATTTGGTAGATAATTTAATGGAGCAAATAAAAGCATTTCAGCCAGGTTTTACTTTGGGAGAACGTGCAGAAACTATAGAAAAGCAAGAAGATGGTTCTTTTATTGTAACCACAAATAAAGGTACAAAACACCACGCGCCAATAGTTGCAATTGCGGGTGGTTTAGGTAGTTTTGAGCCTCGTAAACCACTTTTGGAAAACTTATCTAAGTTTGAGGATAATGGTGTTGCTTACATGATAAAAGACCCAGAAGTTTATCGCAATAAAAAAGTAGTTATAGCTGGTGGAGGAGACTCTGCTTTAGATTGGAGTATTTTTTTAGCTGATGTAGCTGATGAGGTTACTTTGGTGCATAGAAGAAATGAGTTTAGAGGAGCTTTAGACTCGGTAGAAAAAGTACAGCAACTTAAAAATGCGGGTAAAATTAATCTTGTAACGCCAGCAGAAATAGTTGGTTTAAAAGGAGATGATACACTTACTGCTGTAGAAATTAAAAAAACAGGAGAAGAAGAAAATATTGTTTTAGAGGTAGATAATTTTATAGCATTATTTGGACTGTCTCCAAAATTGGGGCCAATTGCAGATTGGGGATTAGAAATAGAGAAGAATGCTATTAAAGTAGACAATGCGCTAGATTACCAAACAAACATACCTGGTATTTATGCTATTGGTGATGTAAATACGTACCCAGGAAAACTGAAACTAATATTGTGTGGCTTTCATGAAGCTACATTAATGTGTCAGAGTGCTTATCAAAAAATATATCCAGACAAAAAATATGTTATGAAGTATACTACCGTCGGTGGTGTGTCTGGTTTTGATGGTACTAAAAAAGAAGCACCTAAAGCAGTTGTTAAAGCAATAGAATAGTATGAGTGATATTAAAATTAAAATAACAGACAGAGAAGGTGTTTTACACGAGGTAGATGCACCAACTGATATGAATATGAATTTAATGGAGGTTGTACGTTCTTACGAGCTTGCTCCAGAGGGTACAATTGGTATTTGCGGTGGTATGGCAATGTGCGCTTCTTGTCAGTGTTATGTTAAGTCCGCTCACAATTTACCAGAAATGTCTGATGATGAAGATGCTATGTTAGCAGAAGCTTTTAATGTAGAAGATAACAGCAGATTAGGTTGTCAAATACATATGACGCCAGATTTAGATGGTTTAGAAGTTGAGTTGGCTCCAGAGAGTTAAAATCAACTTAATTAAAAATATAAAAAGCTCAAATTCTTAATTTTAGAATTTGAGCTTTTTACTTGTAATATTCTTTGTTATTATATTCTTGCTTGGTAGGTAAACAAGTTAAAATAGCGTCCTTCTTTAGCAATAAGTTCATCGTGTGTACCGCTTTCTGCAATTTCGCCATTTTCTATCACTAAAATCTGGTCTGCCTTGCGTATAGTACTTAGTCTGTGAGCAATAACAAAAGTAGTTCTGCCTTGTGTTAATGTGGCCAAACTTTTTTGTATTAAAGCTTCACTCTCTGTATCTAAATTAGAGGTGGCTTCGTCTAAAATTAATATTTTAGGATTGGCCAAAATAGCTCTAGCAATAGCAATACGTTGGCGTTGTCCGCCAGATAATTTAACCCCACGTTCTCCAATTAATGTTTCTAAACCATCATCAAACCTATCTGTAAATTCATTTACGTAGGCAGCTTCAACGGCGTTTAAAAGTTCTTCTTCAGTGGCATTTGGCCTAGGAAAAAGTATGTTATTGCGTATAGTTCCCTCAAACAAAAAGTCGTCTTGTAAAACAACGCCTAAATGTTGTCTAAAACTGTTTAAGTCTATTTTAGATAAGTCGTTACCATCTATAGTAATTGTGCCGCTATCCGGATTTAAAAAACTAGCGGCTAAACCAGCAATAGTAGATTTTCCTGAGCCAGAACTACCAACCAAAGCAACTACTTTACCAGAGTTTACAGTAAAATTTACATTGGTAATAACTTCTTTATCTTCTTCATAAGCAAAAGATACATTGCTAAACGCAACATCACCCTTAATATCATTTAATACAATTGTACGGTCTTTTTCATCTGCTTCTGCCGTCATATTCATAAGTTCCTCTGTACGGTCTAAACCTGCAAGGGCTTCTGTAAGCTGACTACCAACATTACTCATCTGTACAATAGGGGCAACCATAAGTGCAAGTAAAAATGTAAACTGAAAATACTCACCCGTTGTTAAGTCGCCCGTAATTAATAAATAACCACCATAACCCATCATAATCCCTGTTGTGGCAAGTCCTAATAAAAAAGTAGATGAGCTTGTCATTACAGCGGTTGCCGTTAAACTCTTTTTTACATTTTTATATAATTTAGCAACACCTTTTTCAAAAATTTTATTTTCTTGTTCTTCGGCGTTAAAACCTTTAATAACTCTAACTCCGCTTAAAGTTTCTGTTAACCTGCCTTTTACTTCAGCGTTTATTTTACCACGTTCTCTAAAAACAGGGCGTATAATTTTAAATGCTTTTATAGAAATAAAGGCAAATAAAATTAAGGGTGCAAACGCCATTAGCGTCATTGTTAAACTAATTTGCACCAACAAAACAACAGATACTACAGCGGTAATTGTACCGCCAACTAGTTGTACCAAGCCTGTGCCAATTAGGTTACGTACGCCTTCTACATCACTCATTATTCTAGATACCAATGCGCCAGACTTGTTATTGTCAAAAAAACTAATAGGTAAAGACAATACTTTTTTCTGTACTTGAGCTCGTAACTCAGATATTAAATACTGTGCCTGTATACTTAATACTTTGGTAAGTAAAAATGATGTTATTGCTTGTACCAAAAAAGCAGCAATTACCAATGCAACTAAAAACTTTAAAAAAGGAATGTCTTTATTTGGTACAATATCATCCATTAAATATTTAAGAGATATTGGCGCAACAAAACTTGCTGCTTTGCTTATTACAATTAATAAAAGACCAATAAAAACAAGTTTTCGTCTAGGCCAAATTATAGTTTTAAATGCGGTTAAAATGCTTACTTTTTTCTCTGCCATCGTTCTATTTTCAATTTATATGCAAGGTAATTTAAATCTGTCTTAATTTTAGTTATCTGCTTTATTAATAAGGTTATCAACTTAAAAAAACCTTTAAAATTAGTTTTTAAAACAGAAGTCTAGTATTTTCACACAAACCATTTTTAATAGCTCTTTCAGATGAAAATTAGTGTATTTACCCTTGTGTTTTTAAGCTTGTTAGTCGGTTGTAAACAAGCAACCAAACAAAATGAAAATTTTAACCGTTGGCAAGCACATGCAGACAACACTACTATAATTAGAGATACATTTGGTGTACCACATATTTATGGTAAAACAGATGCTGATGCTGTTTTTGGCTTGTTGTATGCGCAATGTGAGGACGATTTTAACCGTGTAGAACAAAATTATATTTGGGCAACTGGTAGGTTGGCAGAGGTAGATGGTGAAGAAGCTTTGTATAGTGATCTGCGAGCTAAATTATTTATGACAGAAGAAGAGGCAATTGCAAACTACAATAAGAGTCCGGAATGGTTAAAGGAGTTGTGCAATGCATTTGCAGATGGCATTAACTATTATTTACACACGCACCCAGAGGTTACACCTAGGTTGTTAACTAAGTTTGAGCCTTGGATGCCAATGTATTTTAGCGAAGGCTCTATTGGTGGTGATATAGAACGAATTTCTACACGAAAAATAAAAGCTTTTTATGAGGGTGATATGGAAATTCCTGAAGCAACAGAATTAAAAATTGAAGAAGAAAAAGCAGAGTTAGAACCGCAAGGATCTAACGGAATAGCAATATCTGGCGACTTAACACAGTCTGGTAATGCAATGCTTTTAATTAATCCGCATACCTCATTTTTCTTTAGAGGAGAAGTTCACGTGGTTAGTGAAGAAGGTTTAAATGCTTACGGAGCAGTTACTTGGGGACAGTTTTTTGTTTACCAAGGTTTTAATGAAAAAACAGGTTGGATGCACACCTCTACATACACAGATGTTATGGATGAGTTTAAAGAAACTATTGTAAATCTTAAGGGCGATTTAAAATACCAGTACGGAGAAGAACTTAGAGATGTTGCTCAAGATTCGGTTACTTTAAAGTATAAGGTTGGTGAATCTATCAAACAAAAAACATTTAAAACATACAGAACTCATCACGGACCAATTACACATAAAGCAGATGGTAAATGGACAGCCTCTGCTATGATGTGGGAACCTGTAAAAGCATTAGAACAGTCTTACATTAGAACTAAACAAAATGGATATAAGGGTTTTAGAGAAATGATGGATATACGTACCAACTCATCTAACAATACAGTGTACGCAGATACAGAAGGCAACATAGCTTATTTTCACGGTAATTTTGTGCCAATGCGCGATACTGTTTTTGATTATACTAAGCCAGTAGATGGTAGTAATCCGCAAACAGATTGGAAAGGGTTGCATACCGTAGATGAGAATATTTTGCTCTTAAATCCTAAAAACGGATGGTTGCAAAACTGTAATTCTACACCTTATACAGCAGCATTAGAAAACAGTCCAAAAAAAGAAAACTATCCTAAATATATGTCTAAAGATCAAGAAAACTTTAGAGGCGTACACGCAATAAGTTTATTAAAAGACAGAAAAGAGTACACATTAGATAGTCTTATAAAATTAGCACACGATCCTTATTTACCTGCTTTTAAAGCTTTAATTCCGGGTTTAATTGAAGCGTATGACAAAACAGACAGAACTAAACTTTTAAGTTTGCCAATAGAGGAGCTACGCAACTGGGATTATAAAACTTCAAAAGAATCTGTAGCAATGACATTAGCACATTATTATGGCACCCTGTATGGTAGAAACGGAAAACGACCACATAAAATGAGTGATATGGAGGCAATGACTTACTTTGGGTCTGCTTCACCAATGGCTGAGCGTTTATCAGTTTTTAGGGCAGTTATTAAAAAATTAGAGTCAGACTTTGGAACTTGGAATATTCCGTGGGGAGAGGTAAACAGATATCAACGTTTAAATGGCGATATAAAACAAGCTTTTAATGATAATGAGCCGAGTGTTGCAGTTGGTTTTGCATCGGGTCGTTGGGGAGCTTTAGCAGCTTACGGTGTTAGCTATACCAATAATACTAAAAAAATATATGGTACTCGTGGTAATAGTTTTGTTGCAGCGGTAGAGTTTGGAGAAAAAGTAAAAGCTAAGACAATTTTGGCTGGCGGACAAAGTGGAGACCCTGCTTCACAACATTTTAATGACCAAACTGATGCATACATAAATATGAAATTTAAAACGGTAGCTTTTTACAAAGACGATGTTTTAAAACAAGCTAAAAAAACATACCATCCTGGAGAAGTAGAGTAATTAAGTATGATTAAAAAAATAGTTTTTTTACTTCTTGTTTGTTTTACTGCTATTGGTTCTGCACAAGATTATGAGTATCCTGTAATTAAAGATATAGTAACTGATAATGCAGGTATATTTGAGACAGAAGCAGCACAAGCTTTGCGTAATAAATTGACAAATTTTGAAACAAAAACAACTACGCAACTGGTGGTGCTAACTATTAACTCTCTTAATGGGCAAACTATAGAAGATTTTGCGAATAAAACATTTAACCAAAATAAACTAGGGCAAGCAAAGGAAGATAATGGTATTTTAATTTTGTTTTCTAGTTACGATAGAGAGGTTAGAATAGAAGTTGGTTACGGTTTGGAACCTTATATTACAGATATAGTAGCAAAGAGAATTATAGAGGGTACTATGATTCCTGAGTTTAAAACAGGAGCATATTTTACCGGTATAAACAAAGCTACAGACCAATTGATAAACTTTATTAAAAACCCAGAAGCTTTAGATAAATTTAAAGAGCTAATAAAAGACAGAGATCGTAAACAAAATAGAATTGCAAACATAGTATTATCCATCTTTGGTTTTTTCTTTTTAATTGCAGGTGGTTTTATTATTTATCAGTCAGTAAAAACAGCACTAAAAATTTTTAAAAAGTTTTTTACAGCAGAAATTGGACTTATTTTTTTTACAATAAACTTGCTAGTTTATACACTGTATTTTTGTGTTGGCTTTGTACTGCTAGGAGTTGTTGTTTTTGGAATATTACAAAAAAATGGTTTTAATGTTAAGCCATTTTTAGCATCTAATACAGTATTACTTTTGTGTGTTTCTGTTGGCTCGTTTGTTATAACTTGTACAGTAATTGCAGTTGTAAAACTTGTAGTAAAAAATAAAACTAAATTGTCTTTTTCATTATTTAAGAGCGATTATGATTCTTTTATTACGGCAATAAAAAGTATTGGCTCCACAAGAGTTGGTGGTGGTTCTTCAGGCAGCTCATACAGTAGTTACAGTAGTAGCGGCTCTAGTAGTAGTTCTAGTAGTTTTTCTGGTGGAGGAGGAAGCTCCGGTGGAGGAGGAGCAAGTGGTAGTTGGTAAGTTTTTATCACGCAAAAACTAGAAGTAAAAAGCTATCTTATTTTTATATCTTAAAATTTATAATGATATTGTAAATTGGAATAATATCAAGGTTATTCTACATAACACATAAACCATTGCAACAACAAAAAGCACTAGCATTATTAAAATCTGGTAAAAATGTATTTTTAACAGGTTCTGCAGGTACAGGTAAAACATATGTTTTAAACCAGTACATTACCTATTTAAAAAAACGTAGAATACCAGTTGCTATAACTGCATCTACAGGTATTGCGGCTACGCATATGAATGGGATGACCATACATTCTTGGGCTGGTTTTGGTATAAAAGAACAACTTACCAGAGCCAATCTAAATTCTATGAAGGAGAAAAAGTACCTTAAAGAACATTTAGAAAATGCAAAAATTTTAATTATTGATGAAATATCTATGCTGCATAAAAAACAGTTAGATATGGTAGATACTGTTTTACAATTTTTTAAAGAAAATGATGAGCCTTTTGGAGGTATACAAGTTGTGGTCTGTGGCGATTTTTTTCAGTTACCACCAATTGGTAATCAAAACGAAAAAAGTAAAGATAAATTTGCATTTATGTCTGCCGCTTGGGTTGCTGCCAAATTTAATGTTTGTTATTTAACAGAGCAATATAGACAAGCAAATGAAGATGTTTTAAATACTATTTTAAATGAAATTAGAATAGGAAAAATATCTAAAAAAAGTATTGAAGAACTTAAAAAGGCAGAACAAAATACGTTTGGTAAAGATGACGAGCCAACCAAATTGTTTACACACAATTATGATGTAGATCAGATTAATAACGAGCATTTACAACAATTAAAAGGTAAGGTTAAAAAATTTAAGGCTACAACTAAAGGGAACAAAAAACTGGTAGAGACTTTAAAAAAATCAGTTTTAGCTAAAGAAGAATTAGAGCTAAAAATGCACACAAAGGTTATGTTTGTGCGTAACAACCAAGAACAAGGTTATGTAAATGGTACTTTAGGTACTATTGTTAGTTTTAATGATGATGGATTTCCTGTTGTAAAAACTGCTCAAGGGAAGCGAATTTCTGTAAAGCAAGAGAATTGGGGTGTGCAGGACGATACCGGAAAAGTTTTGGCTAGTTTAGACCAAATACCTTTGCGTTTAGCTTGGGCAATAACAGTACATAAATGTCAGGGTATGACGTTAGATGGTGCACTTATAGACCTATCTAAAACCTTTGAAAAAGGTCAGGGCTATGTAGCCTTGTCTCGTTTAAAAAATATTGAGAATTTAAAGCTTTTAGGTTTTAATGAAATGGCTTTGCAGGTAGATGGTTTGGCGCACAAAGCAGATAGGCGCTTTTTAGAACTATCTACAGAGGCAGATAAAAAATATGCATTAGATAGTTTAGAAGAGGAAGCAATTAAATTTGTAGTCGATTGCGGTGGCTTAACCAATATAAAAGCTATAGAAAAGCACGCTAAAAAAATTATAGACAAGAAGCTTAAAAAAGATTCTACATACGATGTAACCCTAGATTATTTTAGAAAAAAGCTAAGTATTGAAGAAATTGCAGATCAAAGAGGGCTATCTAGTGGAACTATTGCAGGACATTTAATTAAATTATGTAAAGATTATCCAGAGGAGGATTTTAGTTTTTATCAGCCTAAAGAACAAATAATTAAAGATGTTGAAAAAGCTAAAAATAAACAGAAAAAAGGAGAGCCTGTTAGTTTAAAAGCAATTTTTGAAGCATTAAATAAAAAAGTAGATTATAATGATATTAAGCTTGCATTAGCTTTTATTGGTAGAGAGTAACTTACTCTTGTATTACAATAATAGTAGCTTTAGACCCTGTAGAAAGCAACCACTTTTTAGAGGATATAACTTTTCCAGTGTCGTCATAAATATTTACTTGTGCAGTATTTGGTCCAGATGTACCTTGGTTTAACGCTTCAAAATCTATGCGATTAAAACCTTTTTTTAATGTATGGTTTACACCTTTAAAAGCACCGCCTAGCATTAGGTTGTGTTCTATTACTTTGCCGTCTGCATAAATTTTTACGCGGTCGCCATCTACATATTCGTGATCTCTACAAACAATGCCAACAAATTTTCCAGTAGTTTTTACATCACCTAAATATTGGTCACCGTGAAAAGATTTAGAATCTTTTTTTTCTTCAAAACCTAAACGCGGATTTAATTTAACATCACGCCCAGGTTTAACAAGTCTGTTATCTGGAGTCATATCTATCCTAGGTTTCATCATAGAATCTAAAAAGTTAGTATTGTTGGGTTGCTTTTTAGGCTCTGGAATTATGATAGTAACAGGCGGAGCTGTTTTTACTTCTTTTTTTGCTTCAATTTTTAAAGGTATCACAGTCGTTTCTTGTGCCACAACTGGTGCGGCAAAAAATAGAACTATTAATAATGTGAGGACAGAAAAACGCATTAAATTACTTTAAAAATTTTAAGATAAAGATAGCAAATACCTTGCCACGTAGTAAGTTTTTGTTGTTAAATTAACAGTTTAGAGTTATTTATTAGGTAAACTACTTATTGCTTTTAAACCAGTTTTTTAGCTTCATTTTAGACCTACTGCGCTAAACTCTTTTTATTAGCTTCAATTAAATTACTAATGGCATCCCAAAGATATATGCGTTGCTGCAATGCTTCTTTGGCTACAGTTAAAGTTTCTTGCCATTTAGTGTCGTCATCACCACATAATTCAGAAATCATTTGTAAAGATAAAGGTCCGTGTTCATCACCATCTAACTCTATGTGCCTTTCTAAGTAATACGTTAACTTGTTGTAATGTTTATTTTCTGCATCAGCATTTTTAAGAATTTCTACAAACATATCTGGTATAAGATCCTCTCTTCCAAACGTAAATGCCGAAGCAATTAAATGTGGTTTATTTGTATCAATTATTTTAAAAGTATAGTTTACAAAATTAGCTACAGTAGTGTCTAGGTTTATTTTTTTTAAGGCAGATGAAACAGGTTCTTTTTGTAGTATAAGATTGATGAAGTTTTCGATAGAATTGGTATTTGCTCCTATTTGGTGCATTGCATCTAAGTACATTGTAAAATGGCTTTTAGGTTCACCAAGTTCATTAATGTCACTTTCTTCTCCGTGTACAATTTCATTAATAAAACGAGCCAATGTTGGGTTGCTGGCAGGTGCCCAAGGAGTATTTGTGCAAGTTAAGTTTTTTTGAAGAGCTTTTAATAGAGACATAAAATCCCATACCGCGTAAACGTGGTTTTCCATAAAAACTTTAATATCGTTTACATCTTTTAAATTGGTATAAAGCTTATGGTTTTGAAGTGCTTGTCTTAATTCAGAAATTTCTTTTTCTATGTTCTCAATTCTACTCATTTTCTCTAAAATTAAGGTGCAAAATTAAGTCATACTATTTAGTTTAAAGCATTTTTAAAAGCAAAAAACTCTATTCTTCATCTAGAATAGAGTTTCCTGTAGATTTGTCTCCAGAGGTCCATTGCCATTTTTCGTGCAATCTAATTTTTCCATTTGGTAAAATTTCTGGCGTAGACGTACATTTTCCGGTCATTAATTGGTTGTCTGTGTTTACTTGGTGGTATCTCATTTCAATAATACCACTAGCATTAACCAAGCCAATTAAATGCCCTTTTTTTATTTTTCCACCTGTATAGTTAGATGTTACTATGGCGCCATCTTGTTTGTATATAAAAACGGTGTCATTAGAAGTCTCAGAATTTACAGAACTATTAGCGGGTCTAAATATTTTACCGTTATAGTTTATCATCAATTTTAATTTCTACTAAGTTTTTTCATTACAACCCATTGTTTTAGCATATCTCTAGAGTCTTGTGCAGGGTAGCCTAGAACAGTTTTTCCAGGTGCAATATTCCCCATAACTCCAGATCCTGCGCCAACAATAGCACCAGAACCAATGGTAGTATGGTCTTTTATAGATGCGCTACCACCAATAATAACACCGTCACCTAAAGTAACAGAACCAGCTAAACCACTATGGCCTGCCATAATACAAGACCTGCCCATTACACAGTTATGAGCAATTTGTACTAGGTTATCTATTTTACAGCCATCACCAACAATTGTAGAACTAAATTTACCACGATCTACGCAAGAGTTGGCTCCAATTTCTACATCATTACCAATAACAACATTTCCAATTTGTGGTATTTTAACTAAGCCTCTACCGTCATCACTTGGTCTGTAGCCAAACCCATCTGCACCAATGCTAACATTAATATGAAAAGTACAACGAGCTCCAATTTCACTACGTTCTCTAACAACAGTTCCAGACCACATTACTGTTTGGTTACCTATAGTAGAATCATCTAAAACAGTAACATTTGGGTATAAAATAACACCCTCTCCTAAAACAACATTTTTGCCTACATAGCAGCCGGCACCAATTTTTGTTCCCGCCCCAACTGTAGCAGTACTATCTACAACAGCAGTTGGGTGTATGTCTACATCAAAAACAGGTTTTCCAGGATCAAAAGCTTCTAAAAGTTTAGCTAAAGAAATGTCGGCATTTTTTACTTTTATTAACGCTGTATTTTCTCTTGGTTCTATTTTTAAATTATCATTTACAATAGCAACACTTGCGTTAGAGTTTTTCCAAAGACGAACATATTTAACACTACCTATAAAAGTAATTTGATTTTCGGTAGCCTTTTCTATTTGCTCTGCGCCTTCTATTTTATATGTAGTATTACCTACTAATTCTCCTTCTAAAAGTTCGCTGATTTCTTGTACTGTAAATGATTTCATTCTTAAATTATAAGATATTAATGGTTAAGGTTATTTAAATATGATAAGCTTTAAAAGTACTTATAAAAAGTAATTAAAGTTTATATTTTGACTGTTTTTGTTATAAAAACTACAGTTTTTTAGATTTTATTGCATCGTAAATTACAATACTAACTGCATTTGCCAAATTTAAACTTCTAATATGCTCGCTAAAAAGAGGTATTTTGTAAAGAGAATCTTTGTATTTTTCTACAACGCTTTTAGGTAAACCTTTAGATTCTTTTCCAAAAACAAAAAACATATTGTCCTCGTAATCAATTTCGTAATAATTTTTTTCTGCTTTTGCTGATAAAAATGTAAACTTTTTATCAGAATGAACTTCAAAAAAATGGTCAATACTATCGTAAATTTTTAGGTCTAGATGTTTCCAATAATCTAGACCAGCGCGTTTAACTCTTTTATCATCCAACTCAAAACCAAACGGCTTAACCAAGTGCAATGTAGAACCAGAAGCTAAACTTAGCCTACCAATGTTGCCTGTGTTATTAGGTATTTCGGGTTCAAATAATACAATGTTAAAGCTCATAAATAGTTTTTGCGTTTAAGCAAAGAAACGCAATAGAAATAGAATAAGGAAAATGTTATTTTAATTTAATTCATTTTTTCATGTAAAGCTTGTTGCATAAAACTAACATTATCTAATGCTTTTTTAGAAAAATCAAAAAGACTAAAACATCTATCTAAATTCTGGTTAGGATAAGCAACTTTGTAATAAGCATCATTCTGTAAAAAATCTGTAAGTGCACGTAAGCCATGTATAAAAGGCATAAATACAGCCCCAAGTGGTAAACTGTCTATTTCTTCTTTGGTTAGTATACTTTTATGGAGGCTTAAACCGTCTATAAAAGAGATGAATAGTTCTTTGTTAAATGTTATTTTAGATAAGTCTTTTTCGTCTTCAGGAGCTGTGTTTACAATAGTACGCACGGCATCACCAAAATCATAATAAAAGTAGCCCTTCATTAAAGTATCTAAATCTATTAAACACAATGCTTTGTCTGCACTTTTAGAAAACAGAATATTATTTAGTTTGGTATCGTTATGGCAAACTCTAATTGGTAATTCTGTAAAGCAAAAATCTAATAAATCTGGCAATAGTTCTTCCGCAAAATCTATAGCTTCTTTTGCTGCAGAAACACGATCTTTTTTGGCTTTTTCTAAAGCATCAAAAAACTGATTATTTCTGTGTATTAAATTATGAAAATCAGGAATTGTATCTTGATAATTTGTTACATCTTCAGTGGTTAATAAGTAGTGAAATTCTCCTATAATTTTACCTGCTTCAAAAGCAATACTATTCTTAGTTGTTGTGTTATAGGTTACACTGTCATCAATATAAGAAAGCACTCTCCAAAACCCATTTTCTTTGTGGTAACTTGTGTTTTTTTTAGTCTTAACTACAGCAACGCTAGTATAGTTTTTACTATTTAATACATTTAGTGCTTTATCTATATTTTGCATTATACCAGCTACATTTTTAAACACATTGTTATTAATGCGTTGCAAAATATATACAGGTTTGTTGGTATTTAAAACCAAATACGTGTCATTAATAAGCCCGTTGTTTATAGTTTTAAAAGCATACTTTTCTTTAGGAATAGCAAAATGACTTAAAATTTTAGCAGGTTCTATTGACATAGTTTTTAATTTATGTTCCATAAGTTAAATGGGTAATCCTCATTTTTTGTCATTTCAGCAAGCTTAGAAACCGCCATTGCTCTGTCTTCTGCATAGGTAACGCCAAACCAATTACTTTCAGAATTTACTACAGGTACGTTTAGTTTGTGTTTGCTAATCATTTCCTGGATAATAAAAGGCAAGAAAACTTCACTGGATTTGATCTTTTCTTCGTCTTGAAGAAACAATTTAAAAGCTTGTTCTATAGTTCTAAATATAGAGGTGTCACAAACCCAAAAATTCATACTAACTTCTTCGTTTCCTGTAAACTCAATTCCTGTATTGGTATCTATTATTTTTTTTCCTTGCTGTTCTAGTTTTAAACGTTCTTCAACCTTAGTCAAAATACCATTGTCTATTTTGCAAACACCTCTAGATACAGAGCCGTGAGTAGACAATGTATCTTTTAGTGTGTAAGATATTAGTCCGTACGTGTCAGCAGTACTAGTTTGCATAATTTTAGCTGCATTTTTAAAAGCTAAACTGCCGTAAAAATCATCAGCATTTAACACAGCAAACGAACCGTTTATTACATTTCTTGCAGTCCAAACTGCGTGTGCAGTTCCCCAAGGCTTTAATCGTTCTGTAGTGTAACTTGTACCTTCTGGAACATCAGAAATTTCTTGAGCTAAAACATCTAACTTTATATTGCTTGGCAAGCGTTTGGCTAAATGCTCCTGTAAATAGTCAACTTTATCTTTTTTAGTTATAGCAACTATATGTGTAAAGCCATATTTAATAGCATCAAAAATGCTAAATTCCATAAGAAATTCGTGGTGTGGGCCAAGATCATCAAATTGTTTTAATTTTCCGTATCTGCTACCATTACCTGCAGCCATTAAAAGTAGTGTCATTGTTTTAATTTTGTGCAGCAAAAATAAGGTTTTGGAATGTTCTAATGGGTGGTATTTTAGTTAAATACTGTAGTCTAAATAGTTTTTTTTGATTGAAAAATAACTTAATAGAAAAGAAGCAAAACGGGTATTTTACACATAAAACTTTAAATATTAAAAACCTTTACTATCTTTGTGGTGTTGTGTTGTGTCTCAATTAATTTTGAGGCAATGTTGAAAACCATTTTAGATGGTATCAACCAATGAAAGGCTTTCCTATTGGAAGGCTTTTTTTATACCCAAAAATATTTAATTTATTAATTATATAATTTTAGGCTTATTTTTTAGATAAAGTTCAAATTATTGTACTTTTATTGTCTATTTACAAAGAACAATAGAAATATGCCGTTATATCATAAATTAGGAAAAATACCACCTAAAAGACATACCATTTTTAAAAAAGAAGATGGGACTTTGCATTACGAGCAACTGTTTGGAACCATTGGTTTTGACGGTATGTCATCGTTAATGTACCATATGCACAGGCCTACAATGGTAAAAGAGGTTGGTGAAACTATAGATGTATCTCCAAAAGCTGCAGTGGCTCATAATATTAAATCTAGATTGTTAAAAGGTTTTGATATTAGACCAGAAGATGATTATTTAGAGAGTAGAAAAACCGTGTTGTTTAATAATGATGTACACGTTGGTTTGGCTGCCCCAAAAAAATCCTTGACAGATTATTTTTATAAAAATGCAGATGCAGATGAGCTTTTGTTTATTCATGAAGGTACCGGAACATTAAAAACAATGTTGGGTGAAATTCCTTTTGAATATGGAGATTATATTGTTATTCCGCGTGGAATGATATATCAGATAGCTTTTGATACAGAAGAAAACCGTTTGCTGGTAACAGAATCTTATCACCCAATTTATACGCCTAAAAGATATAGAAACTGGTTTGGACAGCATTTAGAGCATTCTCCTTTTTGTGAGCGCGATTTTAAACTGCCAGAAAATTTACAAACGTATGATGAAAAGGGCGACTTTTTAATAAAAGTGAAAAAACAAGGACAATTACACCACTTAACATACGCATCTCACCCGTTTGATGTTGTTGGTTGGGATGGTTACAATTTTCCGTATGCTTTTTCTATTCATAATTTTGAACCTATAACTGGGCGAGTACACCAACCGCCACCAGTGCACCAAACTTTTGAAACTAGCGCTTTTGTAGTGTGCTCTTTTGTACCAAGATTATATGATTATCACCCACAGTCTATACCTGCACCATACAACCACTCTAACATAGATTCTGATGAGGTTTTGTATTATGTAGATGGCGATTTTATGAGCAGAAAAAGTATAGATAAAGGATATATTTCTGTGCATCCGGCTGGCATACCTCACGGTCCGCACCCAGGAACCTATGAGGCTAGTATTGGAAAATCTAAAACTGAAGAATTAGCAGTAATGATAGATACTTTTAAACCATTGCAATTAACGCAATTAGCGTTAGATATAGATAATGGTACTTATTACCAATCTTGGATGGAGTAATATTTATAAATTACATAAATAAAAAAGAGGTCAATTGGCCTCTTTTTTTTATGCGCTATGTATAACCGTGTGTACTATTGAGGCAGCTAATTTTGCTGTTTGGTTATCAATATCATATGTAGGGTTCATTTCTGCAATATCTAAACTTATAAGTTTGCCAGATTTTATAATAGTATATAAGCATTGTAATGCAATATCTGGAGAAAAACCCATTGGCGATGCAGCACTTACTCCTGCTGCGTAGGCAGATGAAAACCCGTCTAAATCTATAGTGGTATACACAACATCTACATTAGTTATAAAAGTAGAAATTTGTTCTTGTATTTTTATAGATTGATGAAGGTTAAAATCTTCATTTTTAATAACCGTTACACCAAGTTCATTAGCTGTTGTAAAAAGAGAAGCATCATTGGCGTCATCTCTAATCCCTAAACACAAATAATTAAAAGTAGTATTGTTGGTTTTACAATCTTCAGCTATTTGATAAAATGGTGTGCCAGAATTATTTCCGTTAGTATTGACTCTTAAATCAAAATGTGCATCAAAATTTATAATACCAATAGTTTTATCTTTTTCAATCGCATTAAAAATACCATTGTAATGGCCATACGCTATGTCGTGTCCGCCACCTAAAACAACGGGGAAAGTATTATTTTTTAGTAAAGTTGTAATAGTTTTAGCTAGCGTTTGTTGTGCTTGCTCCATATTATCATCAACACAAAATACAGTGCCAACATCTAAAAATTGTGTATTGTTTTTTAAATGATTTGGCATTTTAGCTAATTGCTTTTTAATAGCTTCTGGGCCAGTAACCGCACCAACTCTACCTTGGTTGCGTTTAACACCTTCATCACAAGCATAGCTTAAAATAGCAAAAGTTTTAGCGCTTTCTTTTTTTATAGCATCTACGCAGATTACTTTTTCGTGAAGATATAAATCGGCGTTGGATTTTCGGCCTTGCCATAAAGAAGAATCTGGTTTTTTAAAGTTGTTCATTATGCAATTTTATACATCAAAAATAAACTGTTATTTCTGTTTTTAATCTTCAAATTAAATAAAAAAGAGATTAGCAAAGGAAAAGTGATTGTTTTGCTGTAAAACTTTTAATTTAGTAGTTTAATATTTGCTAATGGTAAGTGCGAGTAAAAGTAGCTTTGTAGCTGCCTTAACTTTATTTTTTTTATTGATTGGGTGTAAAAATAAGCAGGAGCAAAAAGCGCTTTTGTTGTATTGTGCAGCCGCAGTTAAACCTGCTTTAGAAGAAGTGGCAAAAGTGTATTATAAAGAAACAGGAGTGCAAATAGATTTGCAATATGGAGGCTCTGGAACATTATTGTCAAATTTAAGAATAGCAAAGCAGGGCGATTTATATTTGTCTGCAGATGCAAGTTATATGCAGCAAGCAATAAAGTATAACTTAATAAAAGAGAGTAAACCGTTGGTTGTAATTACGCCAGTACTTGCTGTTGCAGAAAATAACCCTAAACAGATAAGTAATATTACAGAAGTGTGTAAAGAGGGTATTAAATTTGGTATTGCAAATCCTGATGCAGCATCTATAGGTAGTGTTACAAGAAATATGCTATTACAATCTGGAGATTGGAATGTACTTAAAAATTGTATTTATGTACAAATGCCAACCGTATCTGATGTTGCAAATGCTTTAAAATTAAAGACCATAGACGTTGGTGTTATTTGGGACGTTACGGCAAACCAATACAAAGAAATAGATACTGTAAAAATTAATTTTTTTAAAGAATATAAAGAGTATGCAACCATAGGGGTTTTAAAATCATCTAGTCAAGTAAAAGAAGCTTCAGAGTTTATGAATTTTTTAATTTACAATTCTAAAAGCAAGCGTGTGTTTAAAAAATTCGGGTATAATATATCTAATTAAATTTATAGAATATTAAAAAAGAAAACCAACATATAAAACACAAAGTAAAGTCTAGCTTGCCATTTTATTTGGTAATGGGCATTGTGGCATCTACCTATATAATTTTAATATTGGCAATGGTTTTAGCCGATTTTTTTTATACCACACCAGGTCATATTTTTAATGCTTTAGCTAGTAAAGAAATTCAGTATGCCATAAAATTAAGCTTGCTAAGTAGTACTATTACAATGATTTTAAGTGTTTTGGTAGCTATACCTATTGGGTATTTTATGGCACGTTATAACTTTAAATTTAAAAAAATTATAGATGCTATTTTAGATATTCCTATTGTGTTACCACCATTAGTGGTTGGTTTAAGTTTGTTGTTGCTTTTTCAAACAACATTAGGGCAATTTATAGAAAGTCATTTAAGGGTAACTTATACTGTTTATGCGGTTGTTATAGCGCAATTTATGGTAGCTTGTGCATTTGCTGTGCGTACAATGTATGTTACATTCTCACAAATAAACAACAGACAAGAGCAAGTTGCATTAACTTTAGGATGTAATGAGAGGCAATCTTTTTTTTATATTTTGTTACCGCAAGCAAAAAACGGAATATTAACAGCTGCATCTTTAGCTTGGGCAAGAGCATTGGGGGAGTTTGGGCCTATTTTAATTTTTGCGGGAGCAACAAGAATGAGAACAGAGGTATTGCCTACTACAGTGTTTTTAGAAATGTCTGTTGGTAATATAGAGGCTGCTGTTGCTGTGTCTTTAATAATGATAGCATCTGGATTTTTAGCCTTGTTGATGGTTAGAATGTTTGGAACTAAAAAAAATGCACTTTAGCCTATGTTACAATGTATAGATTTAGAAATAGAGCAAGGCAATTTTAAGTTGCCTACTATAAATTTTAAGGTTTACAAAGGCGATTACCTAGTTTTAAAGGGGAAAACGGGTAGTGGAAAAACAACACTTATTGAAACTATTTGTGGCTTGCGTAAGCTTAAAAGCGGGCAAATATTACTAAATACAATAGACATTACTAATGAAGTTCCAGGGCAAAGAGAGATAGGGTATGTGCCACAAGACGGAGCATTATTTGTTACTATGACTGTGGCAGAGAATATTGGTTTTGCCTTAAAAATAAGAAAATGGTCTAAATTGAAAATTAAAGAAAAAGTACAAGAATTAGCGGCTTTATTAGGTATAGAAAATTTATTAAACAGAACCGTTAATAACCTAAGCGGAGGAGAAAAACA
Source organism: Cellulophaga sp. 3_MG-2023 (assembly GCF_030546975.1). NCBI lineage: Bacteria > Pseudomonadati > Bacteroidota > Flavobacteriia > Flavobacteriales > Flavobacteriaceae > Cellulophaga > Cellulophaga sp. 3_MG-2023. The sequence continues at coordinate 232,780 of NZ_JAUOPS010000004.1, read as the reverse complement.
ACGTGTTGCTTTAGGTAGGGCGTTAAGTTTTGGTCCTCAAGTTTTATGTTTAGATGAGCCTTTAAGTGCATTGGACCAAGAAACAAAGACAGAAATTATACTTTTACTTCAAAATTTAGCACAAAAGTTACAACTTGTAATTATCCATATATCGCACTCAGAAAGTGAGGCTAAAAAACTAGCAACTAGTATTTTAAGTTTAGGAGACGGTGGCTTGCAAAAGGTTAGTTTGTAGACTGTTTTATTTTCTTATTTAAAACCCTAGCTGTAATGCTTATGGTATAAATAAATAATTCTTATTTTTGAAGCACATAAACTGTAGATAGTCATACTATTACACTAACCAAATATTTATGGATGACATTTTGATTAACATTGGCAGACAGCTAAAGCTGGCTCGCCAAAAAAGAAACTTGACCTTGCAGCAAGTAGCCAAGAGAACGGGCGTAAGTGCAGGGTTAATTTCAAAGATTGAGAACCTTAGGACAACTCCGTCTTTACCTGTTTTGCTAAAAATAATGCAAACATTACAGATAGAACTTTCTGAGTTAGAACTTTCTTCTAGTATTGATGGAGATTACATTCTTATTAAAAACGGAACAGGCGTTAAAGAGGATCGTGAAGATTCAGAACAATTAGAGTATACACATTTATTATCAAACTCTTCTAAAGGAGAAAGTATTCGTGTGTATTTAATTACCGTACAACCGCATGCAATTAGAAAACCAATTTCTACAAATGCTAATGAACTTGTTTACGTTTTAAGTGGTGCGCCAACTTATACGTTAAAAGGCAATGATATTACGCTAGATAGGGGAGATTTGTTGTTTTTTGATGGTACCGTAGCGCACGGTATATCTAATAGGTTTAATGAAGCTGCATTATTGCTAAAAATTTATTTATTACATTAATTAATGTAATTGTATAAAAGTAAAAAAACCTTCAGTTAATAGCTGAAGGTTTTTTTATGTTTCAAAGAGTACTGTTTTTTAGTGCTCTTTTTTCTTTTTACCAAAAAGCTTTTTAAACAAACCAATAATAGGTAAAGTTAAAAGTCCAATTACTAGTCCTAGTAAAAATTCTTTTAGCATAGCTGGTAATGGGATATCTTCTATTAGGTGGTGTAAAAATTCTATATTGTGTGCAAATACACCGCCAGCAACAGAAAGTAGAGCAAGTGTGCCAACAACAGCTAAAAACTTTATAACCCACGGTAAAGCGTTTACAAGGAGTTTTCCAACCTTGTCAGAGAAGCTATCATCTTGTTCGTTTAGGTTTATTAGTTTTAAACCAAATTCATCCATTCTAACAATTAAGGCAACAATACCATAAACACCAACAGTAGCAATAATTGCAATTACAGTAACCACCATTATTTGCGTAGTTATGGGCTGGTCTGTAACAGTGCCTAAAGCAATAATTACAATTTCTACAGAAAGTATAAAGTCTGTGAAAATAGCAGATTTAATTCTCCCTTTTTCTAGTTTTTGTAATTCTTCAATAGTAATGTCTTCATCTAAGAGCTCATTGGTATCGTGTTTGTGGCCAGCTAAAAATTCATATATTTTTTCTGCACCTTCATAGGCTAAATACAATCCGCCTAGCACAAGAATAACAGTTACAGCAACGGGTATAAAAGCACTTAATAAAAAAGCAAAGGGAAGTATTATAAGTTTATTTAAAAAAGAGCCTTTAGTAATTGCCCAAAGTACAGGTAATTCTCTGTCAGATATAAAACCAGATGCCTTTTCTGCATTTACAGCTAAATCATCTCCAAGGATACCTGCTGTCTTTTTAGCTGCAACTTTACTCATTACAGCTACGTCGTCCATAAGCGCTGCTATATCATCTAATAATGCAAAAAAACCTGATGCCATATGTGTCTATCTTTTTTTAAAGTTTAAAAGTATACTTTTTCTTTAAACTGATGAAGTCACAAATATAAATCATTAAAATAAAGTGAAGTTTGTAAATGTGTCTTATGAGGAGATTTAAAAAAAAAGAATAAGAATTGAAACTGAAAACTTTTTGTAGTAAACTATTTTTTTATGTTTCAAAAAGGTATAAAACCAAAAAAACCTTCAACAAATGTTGAAGGTTTTTGCGGTCTGGACGGGACTCGAACCTGTTGAATTGATTTATTTTTTAATTGCTTGTGTGCTACTTTATTTGTTTTTAAAATCAACAATTTCAATGTCTTGTTGTGTTTTTTAATTATTTAATTAAATTTAATGTTATTTAAATAAATATAAAAATGGTTTAGTAAGTGTTTAGTAAAATTGTTTTTTTGATTATATTTGAGTATTCAAATGTTTGAAATATGGCAACTTTAAAATTCGTGTTACAGAGTAAATCTGAGAATGCTCCAATATATCTTAGGTTATCTGTTAAGAGAGGGCAGATAATATATAGAAAAACAGGTCTTACTGTAAATCCTAAAAATTGGAGTTCTACAACTGGTTTGCCTAAACAAAATGATGCGACCAATAAAAACCTAACTGTTAAGTTGAAGAAATTGAATACTTATGTTTTTGATAATATCAACAATACAAATGTTATAAATGGAGATTGGCTTTTACATCAAATAGATGTTTTCTTTGGTAGAGTTTCAGAAAATAAAATAAGTCAAAACGTTTTAGATGTGATACAGGAGATTATAGATGATGCTCCTACGCGAAATAATGGCAAGGGAGGTATTGGATTAAGTCAAAGTAGAATAAACTCTTACCGTCGCTTATATGAGTTGTTTAATGAGTTTCAAGGGAAAGAAAATTATATAGTTTCTCAATTAGATAAACAGTTGTTTGAGAATTTTAAAAAATGGTTGCTTAAAAATAAAAAGTATTCAGATACTTATACTTTTAAAAAACTATCAGATTTAAAAGGGGTCTGCAAAGAAGCGAGAGCAAAAGGGGTGATAACCTCATCGGATTTAAACGATATTAAAACCAAACAAGTTTCCGCTTATGATGATGATATGGACGTTATCACATTAACTAATGAAGATATTGAAAAAATAGAAAAAGCAGATTTAAAAAGCGAAGCACTTATAAATGCAAGAAAATGGCTAATATTAGCGGCTTTTACGGGTCAAAGAGGACAGGCATTAACTCAGAGAGTAAAAAAGGAGAACTTTGAAAAGTATGGTTTAGATCTTGTGATTAAGATAAAGCAGAAGAAAGGAAACAAGCACGTAATAATACCCGTTCTACCAAAAGTAAAGGAGATATATGAAAATGGAATGCCTTATGTTGTTTCAACTCAGAAACTAAATGAACACTTTAAAAAAATTGGAGAAATTGCTGAGGTTGATGAAATGATATTAGGTAGAAAACAGGAGAATAGAAGAGGGGTAAAAAAATTACGCCCAAAGTATGAGTATATTAGTACACATATAGGTAGAAGGACTTTTGCAACGATACACTACGGTAAAATACCAACACCTATTATAATGCGTGTAACGGGGCATAGTAAGGAGTCTACATTTTTAACCTATATTAATCAGAGTGATGATAGCCACATAGATACATTCTTAGAGTATTATAAGACAAAAGAAAGAATTGTTAGTCGAAAACCTAAAATGGAAGTAATTAAAAACTTAAAAGGTTTATAATAGATTTAATGCAATATTTTGGTATTTAAGATTATTGCCGACTCTTTTTGTTAAAAAAACAAACAAATCATTGGATAAACTAAGATTTAGACAAAATAATTTAATCTTTTAAGTACAGATATAATCGATAAAATAGACGGTTAGTCTTGTTTTTATGATGTTGATAAATTCCTGTCAACAACGGGTTAAATTTTTAAGTGTTTTGTTTTTAAGTGTTTAGGGCGTTTTTGAGGTTTGTTTTTTATGGTAATTGTTAATAACCTTTATTTGATTACAAATTGCACGTGATTGCATTTATATAACTTTGAATCAAATAAAAAAAGGATAATAGTTTACTATCGCAAATCTAATACCCTTTAAAGTGTGAGAACTACAAAGGTAGAAAAAATGATAGTGATTATTGTTTAATTATTAATTAAATTTTAATCAATGCAACAAATTCAATTCGTTCAGGTAACCCCTGAGCAACTTCAAAACGCCATAATTGAGGGTGTTAAAACTCAATTGCAAGACCTTAAAAAACATTTTGAGCCGAAAAGCCCTAATGTGTATCTTACGAGGTTGGAGGTAGCGGAAATGCTGAAAATAAATATTTCTAGCGTTCATAATTGGACTAAAAAGGGGGTGTTAACCGCCTATCAAATTTCAGGGCGTGTATATTATCTACGTGATGAAGTAGAAAAAGCAATAGTTAAATTAGAAAACTAAAGTTTTGGCTACGGTAACGATAACACCTGTTATCCATATTTATAAGGAAATAAATGTGGGTAAGTATAAGAGCGTAAAACATTATGAGCTTATAAGTACGAAAAACGGATCAAGTAAACTAACAGATTTAATTAACATTAGTAAAGATAGGAATTGTGCCAAGTCAAGCCCTGTATTTTGGTTACAAATTAGGAAAGGTAATAAATGGGTTAAACCTCGTTTAACAGGATTATTTAAAACCAGTGAAAAAGGTTTTTTTAAGGGAGATTTAGATAAACGTAGATGCTTATTGATTTTTCAGTTTGTAAATGATGGTCTAGTTATTTATTGCTTTGAGAACTACTATCCTAAAAACTTAAATAGTGTTTTCTCTGTGATTGAAGAATTCATTGTTAACGACAAAAAAGTAATACCTGTTTACTTATAAACCTTGCTTACGCAATATAATTAACATAGTATTTTTTTTAATGAGAAAAGAGGTTGTTTTAATAACTAAAACAACCCCTTTTTAAGTGTTCAAATGCTTGTGCTACAGCAATGTAGTTCTAGTGCAAATATAGTATTTATAATTGATAGATTACGTAAAAATATTAGTTTTAAAGACTGATGTAGATAGGCTGTTAAGATGTCTAGACTTTAAATCCGAGATATCGGAAAATACAGGGGAAATCTACGGAAAGAAAGTAGCATTGTATCATTATTGCAAAATAGTGATGTACGATAGTGGTTTAGTGTTGTTTACAGGAAGTATACATAAAATGTTTAATTCGCTTTGCAACATAAAATCACCTAATTACAAAAAATATTCAACGTCAGATCACCCTGATGGATTTAGGGAAATTTACAAAGGTTATAATGGAAACCAATTTAATATTAATAATGTTTTGAAAATAAAGGAGCATTTAATAGAGTTGTTTGATTGTAGTGCTAATGAGTTAGAATTTCAAAATATAGAATTTGGTATTAATACAGAGCCTAAATTCAATCCAGATATATTTATTAAAGGTTTAATGTATCAGAAGGGTAAAATGTTTGAATTTAGATTTGATAATAGTTTCGCGCAAGTGGTTCATCAAAGGTATTTTTTTAAAATATATAACAAGTCTAAGCAATACGGTATGTCAAAAGATACCCTAAGGGTTGAGTTAAAAATAATTAAAAGTGAGTATCTAAAAGAGATTGGTATTAAAACCTTTGAGGACATCAATGAAGCAACTCTAAAAAAGGCTATAGGTTTACTTTTAAGACGTTTTAAAGAGGTCGTTTATTATGATTATACAATAGATAAAAAAAAGTGTTTAAAGCGGAATTTAAAATTCTTAAAATCATATTCAAATACTAGGTTTTGGATATATGATTTAAAACCTCAGCATAGGGATAGACACAAAAAAAGATTAGAGAAAATTATTAATGAAAACTCGTTAAAATTAAAGAGTCAAATTAATGATGAAATAAATAAAAAGTGTGTAATAAATAACCGCCTTTTAAATTCTTTTAAGTGTGTAATAAGTAACAATTCAAATATAGAGTTATTGATTACACATAGTAAGTCAAATAGTAATGCTTTTTTATCTTCATAAATCGTTTATAAAACAAATAACTTTCCCATTACTTAGGATTTAAATAAATGTTTAGAAACTAAGTAAAATGGATTTATTATAGGAGTGAAATAAAAAAGTAAGATAACATAGTGGTGCTAAGGTTTTACTAAGGTTTTTGTAGAGTCATACGCGTACACGTAAAAGGGTCAGAGAGGATTGCATTAAAATAACCCCTAGATTACCCCCATTGTTGCTTGAGAAGATTAAAAACGAAACAGTACGCACGCGCGTGACTTCTAAATACTCTTTATATTTGATTAGTCCATAAACATCTTAGTATTAATTTAAAGTGTGTTTTCTATTTTGATGACATTGCGCTAAAATAGAAAACTTTTGTTATTTGCATTTTTGTAAACTAGAATATACCTCAACCTTATTATAGTTCATATTTTTAACCATAGGGATATCTCCTTCTTTATATGGGTAGAACTCAATCCCTTCTGTTTCGCAAATACGAATAGACGAATATCTATTTGGATCTGTGTATACAGCAGGGTGCATTACTGTTTCGCATTCACAATCAAAAGATTCCTCTTTTTCTTGTTCATCATCCTTTGAGCAAGAAAATACTGATGTTGTAATTGCTAAAATAATAAGTCTTTTTTTCATTTCATTCGTTCTTTTATGAACGAAAAGTATTACATTTTTAGATTGGGGTAGGTAGTATATTGATAAAGTGTGTGTTATTGACGATAAAAAACATTTTTTATTTGTTTTTATGACTCTTATATTCAATAGGAAACAAAACATAGTAGTATATACATTTTAAAATATACTTAATATATCTTATCCAGTATGGTTTTTTGTTTTGTTCTCTCATAAGATAAAGGTATAAATAAATTAGTAATATTGTATTTTGTAAGAAAATATTGCTCTTATATTTATCCTTGTTAACTTAAAATAAAAAATGTGCTTACAATAAATATAAATTTAGACGATCGTAAAGGGTTTTATTCTGTATTAAAGGCTTTTGATGGGGTTGATAAAAAGCAGGATATTACATTGAACTTAAATCATAAGTGTGGGAAAAGTATTCAGGTTGAAAAATATCCTGTTTTATGTTCAATAGTAAATGAAGTTAGGTCTTTGGGGTTTAGAGTAGTTGTTAATTTGGAAATTGACTATAACTGTAAGCAGTTGCAGTATGCTGCAAGAATGGGTTTTCTTGAGGTTTTAGGATTGAAATATAATTATCCACATGCAAAACACAGTTCCCGTGGTAGATTTATAGAAATTGAGAATATACCTATGAGCGTATCTGGTGCTTATTACCCTAAGGAAAGTCTAACGGAATTATTTGTTACAAATTTTGGTTTTACAAAGGAAGAGGCACAGGATGTTACTCTTGTTATTGGAGAAATGGGGAACAATTGTGTAATGCACTCTGAAAGTAAAGGTGGGGCTATGTTGTATAGTCAAAAATATAACGAAACTAAATTTCTTAATTTATTTTTAGTTGATTCAGGTGTCGGAATTGTTAAGGGTATGCTTGTCAATAAGAAATATGATAATTTAACCGAGAAGCAAATATTTGCTAAAGCATTTGAATTTGGTGAGGGTAATGGACGGGGGTATGGACAAGGTTTATTTCTTGTTTCTGAGTTTTTAAGATTAAATAACGGATATTTGCAAATATTAAGCGGTAAATATCGTTGTGTTATAGAAAGCGGTAGGAAAGCAATTTGGACAAATGCTAGTTCGTATGATGGTGTTATTATTAAATTAAGAATTCCATACAATATTAAATTTCCTATTGATAAAATTATGAAAATTGCAACAAATGATGTAACTTAAAAAAAAGGAAAGTATTATGGATAAATTAGAATTGATTAAATATGGTGAGGAATTTCTATCTATAGGTCAATATAGTGCAATATCTGGGGCTTTATTTGAAAATTATAATAACTCGAATTTAGTTGTGCTAGATGCCTTTGGGGTTTCAGTAATCGCTCCCTCTATTATGACAAAAATAATTGATGGGCTTTTTGATAATGGAGTAAAGAAAGTGATTTTAATAAATGGAAGTCCAAAATTGACTAGTACTTTTAATTTTGCGATGTTCTCAGTCAATAAGAAAAGACAGGTTTTAGTGGGAGTTTAAAAAAAATAAAATTTTGATAAAAAGGGAGGTGTATTAGTATGCTTCCCTTTTTTTATGAATAAATGTTTTTTTTTATCGTTTAGTAGATGTTTTGTAAAAAGGTTTTGTAAATGAAAAAAGCACTTGAAAATCAAAGGATTAACAAGTGCTTTTGCGGTCTGGACGGGACTCGAACCCGCGACCCCCTGCGTGACAGGCAGGTATTCTAACCAACTGAACTACCAGACCGTGGCGTTTAGCGGTTGCAAATATACAGAGGTTATTTGGTTCCACAAAACTTTTTGAAAGAATTTTTAATTTTTTTTTAAAATTTTTGTCGCTCTACCATATACGTGTTAAAAACTGAAGCAAAATTTTCTGCAATATCAACAGCCACATATTTTATCTTGTATTGAGCGCATTTTAATTTGATATCTGACAGATAAGAAGTTAGCTCTTTTTGGTATGCTTCTTTTACATTTTCTGCATACAAATCTATGTGCTGGTTGGTCTCTACATCTACAAAACGCTTAGGTGCATCATCAAAATTAAAAAAAAGTTCTTTTTCTTTATCTAGCAGATGAAAAAGTACAACTTCATGTTTATTATATTTTAAATGTTGTAGTGCATCAAACAATTTTTCGTCCTCTTCTTCGGTCTGAAACATATCTGTAAAAAGAAACACCAGACTACGTTTGTGCATTTTTTCTGCTATTTGGTGCAAATAGGTATATGTTTTTGTTTTCTGAGCCGGATTTTTATCAGTTACTACTTCACTCAACTTTGCTAAAAGCATTTGGTGGTGACGTTCGCTACTTTTTTCAGAGGAATAAAAATTATAAGCATCAGAATAAATACTTAAACCAACAGCGTCTCTCTGTTTTTTTAAAATATTCATTAAGCCTGCAATAGCCAAAACACCAAATCCTATTTTATTAAGGTTGGTTACGCTTAGTTTTTTTACTTCAGGATAATACATAGATGCAGAACTGTCTAAAATCATATGACACCTTAAATTGGTTTCTTCCTCGTATCTTTTGGTGTATAGCTTATCTGTTTTAGCAAAAAGTTTCCAGTCTATATGTTTTGTACTTTCTCCTTTATTGTAAATCTTGTGCTCTGCAAATTCTGCAGAAAACCCGTGAAACGGACTCTTATGTATTCCGCTAATAAAACCTTCTACTACCTGCTTGGCTAAAAGCTCTAAGTTTAATAACGGTTGCGCATTTAAATTGTCCTTAATGTTCATAAACCTACTTTTTTATAGTTTGCGCTCTTTTTAAGTCATCTGTAGTCTGTAAAAGTTTTTTTAACAGAATAGGATTAAAGTTAGGGTTTTTACTTAAAAAGTCTTGTAATATTTGGTATGCATCTTTAGATGTGTACTTACCAATAGAACTTGCAAGCCAACCTTTAGGAAAAAAAATATCTCCTGTTAATTGTACTTCTTCTAACTTATTTAAACATTCTTTTAAATGTTTTTTACTTTCTTCTTGTCTTAACGGGTGATGTATGTTTGCTAAAGCACTTTGTACCCAAGATTCTTTTTCTCTGTTTTTAGCATTAAATAAAGACACCATAAAGGCATCTCTTTCTTTACTATTGTTGCTTAAAGATGGTTGTAACCACACAAACCTTGTAAGTTTATCTGGGTTGCTAATACGCTTTTCTTGTTCTTTTAAAATTTCTGTAGCCTTTGGGTGATTTTTTATAACTAATTCGCCAGCAAGACTGGTATAATCGTCTTCGTTTAAAAACAATGATGGTATGCTTATTTCTTTTTTCCAAAAAGCATATAATTTATCTATTGCTTTGTTTGATGTTGCAATGGATGTATAAAGGTTAAAAATAGTTTTTTTAAACGTTTTTGGTTTATCACTTTTTACAAGATTAAGTAAAGTATCTTCAGTACTAATTTGTATTTTTTCTTTGTTTTTTTCTGATAAAAAGCTCCAATACAAATCTCTAGTTCTTCCGGTAATATAATTAAGAATAAGTTCATTTTTTTCTGATGCTACTCCGTCTAAAAACACATTAAAAGCATCTAAAGCAGGTACTTTGTTATTTAAAAACACTTCGTATAAGTTTATATAGCTGTAACCACGAGCAGTAGCATCTTTTATGTCTTTTATTTTTGAAATCTTAGCCACATCAACCGGAAAAACTCCATATCCAAAACCGTTAGCGTTGTAAATAATTTGCAGTGGTTTTGCAAGTCCTATAGTTTCATTTAGCTGAAGATTTTTACCACTTATTGATGTATTTATAGTTTTTACACTGTCTTTATATACAAGTTGTATAGTAAAAGATTGTGGCCATACTTTATCTGTGCCATCTTCTGCCTTTTGCGTAATTGTAAAATTGGTTATTTTGTTATCCTTATAGGTAATACTATCTGTAAAAACTGGTCTTCCAGGTTGGTTTACCCACACATTAGACCATTGTTTAATATCTACGTCAGATTTTTTATCTAAAATAGAAACCAAGTCGTTCCAATCTGCATTGTCATTGGCATACGTTTTTATATACTCTTGCATACCTTCTTTAAAGGCATCTTTTCCTAAAACAGCTTCTAATTGCTGCATCATTATAGGTGCTTTGTTATAAATGATTCTACCATATAAAGAACCTGCATTTTTTAGGTTATCTAAATTTTGCCTAATTGGGTTAGTGCCTTTGGTGCGATCTTCTGAATACGCACTAGGGTAGTGCGTCATCATAAATTTTAATTGATGATCTATATCTGGAAAAATAGGATTCATAATCTTATCTGCCATAAAATTAGCAAACACTTCTTTCATCCAAACATCATTAAACCATTGCATAGTAACTAGGTCTCCAAACCACATATGCGATGTCTCATGTGCTATTAATTTAGCACGAGATAATTTCTGATTCTGAGTAGCATTCTTATCTAAAAATAAAGACGATTCTCTATACTGTATGGCACCTACGTGTTCCATACCGCCATATTGAAAAGGAGGAATACTTGCAAAATCCATTTTTTGGAATGGAAATTTATAGTCGGTATAATCTATTAAGAAGTCTAAAGACTGTTGGTGAATGTTAAAAATCTCATTTGTACTCTCTGCAATTTTTTCTTTATTGTTTTCTCGGTATAAAAAGCGCATATCAAAAGCACCTGGATTTTTTATCTCTTCAGAAAATTTACCAGCAACAAATGAAAACAAGTAGGTACTCATCTTATCTGTAGTATTAAAAGTATGAGTAGTGTACTCTTCTTTTTCTATTTTTGCTTTTTCTGTACCACCGCAAAGTACTTTCCAATCTTTAGGAGCTGTAATGGTTAAGTCGTAAGTTGCTTTTAAATTAGGCTGATCTAAACAAGGAAACAAAGTACTAGCTCTATCTGGCACTAATAACGTATATAAAAACTCTTTGTTTCTGTTAAGTGATAACTCGCCTGCATTAAAAGAAATATCAATTTTATTTTCTCCTATTATTAATGTGTTACTATCTATAACTAAATGCTCGTTGGTATGGTTAATTGGTGTGTTTACACCATTTACGCTAAGCGTTTTTAAATGATCTTTGTCTTCATTAAAATCTAAAATAAGATCGTATTGTAAGTCAGCAATGTATGCCGTAATTGTTAAGGTGGTAGGTATTGGGTCTTCTAGGTTTTTAGGAATAGAAAAATCTAACGCATAGTGTAAATCTTTAATTTGTTCTTTTCTGTAGTTAGCAAGATTTAAAGAAATACCTTTTTCTATAGGTAGGGTAGTAGGCCTTTCTTTTTTTTGAGGACAACCAACTAAGGTTAAAGCTAGTAAAACAAGGAGCGTATATTTTTTCATATAAGAAAGATAGATAAGTAGTAAAAATAAAAAAGGGTTTGACAAACGCCAAACCCTTTTTTATAATTGTATGCTTTAGACTATAATAAAGCGTCTATTGCGTCTGTGTAAACTTGTTTTGGAGAAACACCAACTTGTCTGCTAACCATTTCACCATTTTTAAATACTAATACCGTTGGTATGTTACGTACACCGTATTTTGCAGCAAATTCTTGATTTGCATCTACGTCTACTTTACCAACAATAGCTTTTCCTTCGTACTCAGAACTAACTTCGTCAATAATAGGACCAACCATTCTACATGGACCACACCAAGCTGCCCAAAAATCTACAACAACTGGTTTGTCACTTTTTAAAACAACTTCGTCAAAAGTTGCGTCTGTTATTTCTAATGCCATAATTTTATTTTTTAATATTATACAAAGTTAGTCAAATAAATTCCTATTTCCTTAACAACGAGTTATACCTATTATCTATTGTTCTATTAGATATTTTTATAGAACTGTGTTAGGGTAATTCTTTGTAAGAGGTTTTAAAAATAATTGTATTTATACCGCTACGCAAATAAATTATCTAATAATTGATCTTCAACAAGGTTAGGAACAGTAACCTTTAACTCTGGTGTTCTTTTCATTTCTCTTTCTATAGCAAAAATAGCTTCCTTATTACGTGCCCAGCTTCGTCTAGATATACCGTTATTTACATCATAAAAAAGCATATTTTTTAATTTTCTAGAAGCTTCCGTAGAGCCATCTAACACCATACCAAAGCCGCCATTTATAACTTCTCCCCAGCCTACGCCGCCGCCATTGTGTATAGATACCCATGTTGCGCCTCTAAAACTATCGCCAATTACATTATGTATGGCCATATCTGCGGTAAACTTACTACCATCATAAATATTACTGGTTTCTCTAAAAGGAGAATCTGTACCACTAACATCATGATGGTCTCTACCTAAAACTATAGGAGCAGAAAGTTCTCCTGTTTTTATAGCTTGGTTAAATGCTTCTGCAATTTTTGCTCTACCTTCTGCATCTGCATATAAAATACGTGCTTGCGAGCCTACAACCAGTTTGTTTTGTTCAGCTTCTCTAATCCAAGTAATATTATCTTGCATTTGTTGCTGAATTTCTTTTGGAGCTGTTGTTTTTATTTCTTCCATTACTTGCAAAGCAATAGCGTCTGTTTTTTGTAAATCTTCAGGTTTGCCAGAAGAACATACCCAACGGAAAGGTCCAAAACCATAATCAAAACACATAGGTCCTAGAATATCTTGTACGTAAGATGGGTACTTAAAATCTATATTGTTTTCTGCCATAACATCGCCGCCTGCACGAGATGCTTCTAGTAAAAAGGCATTGCCATAATCAAAAAAGTAGGTGCCATTTGCAGTATGTTTATTAATTGCAGATACTTGTCTTTTTAAAGATTCTTGTACTTTTTGTTTAAAAGCATCTGGATTGGTACTCATTAACTCGTTAGATTCTTCAAAAGAAATGCCTACAGGGTAATAACCACCTGCCCAAGGGTTGTGCAAAGATGTTTGGTCGGATCCTAAATGAATAAAAATATTTTCATCATAAAAACGTTCCCAAACCTCTACAATATTCCCAATGTAAGCAATAGAAACAACCTCTTTATTTTGCTGTGCTTTTTTGGTTCTTATAACTAGATCATCAATAGTATCTATTAAAACATCTACCCAACCTTGTGCGTGTCTTTTTGTTGCGGCAGCTGCATTAACCTCTGCGCAAACTGTTATACAACCAGCAATGTTACCCGCTTTTGGTTGTGCGCCACTCATACCACCTAAACCAGCAGTTAAAAATATTTTTCCAGCTGAATCTTCATTTGGTTGCAATACTTTTCTAAACGCATTCATAACCGTAATTGTGGTTCCGTGCACAATACCTTGCGGGCCAATGTACATATAAGAACCAGCAGTCATTTGTCCGTATTGTGTAACACCAAGTGCATTGTATTTTTCCCAGTCGTCTGGCTTAGAATAGTTAGGAATCATCATACCATTAGTAACTACAACACGTGGAGCCTCTTTAGTCGATGGAAAAAGTCCCATTGGATGACCAGAATAGATATGCAAAGTTTGCTCGTCTGTCATTGTTGCTAAATACTGCATTGTTAGTAAGTATTGCGCCCAATTCTGAAAAACAGCTCCATTACCACCATATGTAATTAGTTCCTCTGGATGTTGTGCAACCGCAGGATCTAAGTTATTCTGAATCATCAACTGTAAGGCAGCTGCTTGTGATGTTTTAGCAGGGTATTCTGATATTGGTCTTGCGTATATTTTATAGTCTGGCTTAAACCGAAACATATAAATACGACCATAGTTTTGTAATTCACTCGCAAATTCTTCTGATAATTCTGTATGCCAAGCAACAGGAAAATAACGCAATGCATTTCTAAGCGCTAACTTTTTCTCTTCTAAAGAAAGAATGTCTTTTCTTTTTGGAGCATGATTAGCATCTAGCGCATATACTTTTTTGACAGGCAATGAAGATGGAATACCTTGAAGAATTTGAGATTTAAAATCCATTTTAATCTATTTTAATATTGAAATATTTTTAACTATCTTATTGATCTAAAAATCAATTTTAGCACCGTTTTTCCAAACCATTTCTGGTTTTAGTTGTCCTTGTTGGTATAAAATTTCTTTATAGTTTGATGTAGGAAAGGCGGTAAAATCTGCTAACAAACCACTTTTTAATACACCTCTATCTTTAAGGTTTAAAGCAGCAGCAGCTCTAAATGTAATACCAGATAAAATTTCGGCATTACTTAGTTTTTGAAAAGTTCCTAAAATTGAAGCTTGTGTAAGTAAATCTCCCATAGGAGCAGAACCCGGATTATGGTCACTGGCAATAGCAATTGCACCTCCAGCATCTAATATTTTACGAGCAGGTGTAAATGCACATCCTAAACCAATACTTGCACCAGGTAAGGCGGTAGCAATAACTGTACTCTTTGCTAATATTTCTATTTCTTCAGCGGTACTAGCTTCTAAATGATCTGCGCTTATTGCATTAAAATCTACAGCTACTTTACTACCACCAGTAGAGAACTGATCTGCGTGTACCGTAATTGTAAAACCCATTTCCTTTGCCTTTTTAAAGTAAGGCGCAATTACTTCTGCAGTAAATGCACCTTCTTCAATAAAAGCATCAATTCTAGTAGTTAAACTTTCTTCTTTTAATAGGGGGAAAAGGGAGATGCTTATTTCTTCTAAATATTCACTTGCGGTACCAGGATAATCTTTTGGGTGCATATGTGCAGCCAAACAAGTAGAGATTAAATCGGCTTTAATTCTGTTATCTACATTTTTTATAGCGCGTAACATTTTAAGTTCTTCGTAAACCGATAAACCGTAGCCACTTTTAACTTCTATAGTTGTAACGCCATTTTTTAAATGTTTATTTGCTCTTTTGGTAATACCTTCTTCTAGTTCTAAAATACTAGCTTTTCTGGTTTGTGTAACGGTATCCCAAATGCCACCACCAGCGTTAGAAATCTCTAAATAAGTTTTACCGGCATTACGCATAGCATAATCATTAGCTCTGGTGCCACCAAAACAAATATGTGTATGTGAGTCTATAAAACCAGGTAGGCATACAGAGTCGCCCTTTACTTCTTCAAGTAATGTGTCTTTTATATCTATCTGTTTTAATAAATCTTTGTACTGGCCAATAGCAATTATAATATTATTCTCTACTATAATACCACCATTTTCTATGACTAATAATTGCTCGTCTTTTACTGCTCCATTAACAGTAATTCCTGTCATTGGTAGTAATTGCGTAAAAGGGCCTATAAGTTTCTGTTTCATATTAATAGTTTTCAAATTCGTCAGCAAACGGAATTTCCATTGTAAGTTGTTCGCGTTCTTTTACTTTTTCTATAGCGTTTAAAATAGTTCTGTTTTGTATCATTTCTATTCCTGCTTCTATATCCGTAGAAAAAACACGGTCTTTATCTGCAAAAGCAACTTTTTTACGTATTTCGCTATGTACTTCTTCTAAAAATAATCCAGATTTTAGCGGTTTTCTAAATTCAAATGCCTGTGCTGCAGTTAGCATTTCTATAGCTAATATTTTTTCTACATTACCAATAACCTGTAACGCTTTACGTCCGCCAATAGAACCCATACTTACGTGGTCTTCTTGTCCTAAAGACGTTGGTATACTATCTGCGCTAGACGGAAAACAAAGTCCTTTATTTTCACTAGCCAAGGCAGCAGTAGTGTATTGTAAAATCATATAACCAGAATTAATTCCGGTTTCATTCATTAATAGTTTAGGAACTCCAGGACTATTACCTTCTAGAGCTAAGTATATTCTTCGGTCAGATATGTTACCAACTTCAGATGCTGCTAAACAGGCATAATCTAAAGCCATAGCTAATGGTTGCCCGTGAAAACTACCACCACTAATTGTTAGTTCTTCATCTATAATAATAGGGTTATCTGTAACCGAATTTAATTCAATCTCTAACAATTCTTTTAAATGTAGCCACGCATTTCTAGATGCACCGTGTACTTGTGGTATACAGCGTAAAGAATAGGGGTCTTGTACACGATCACAATTTGCATGATCTTCCATAATTTCTGACCCTTTTAGCAAACGTTTTACTTTTTTTGCAACATATAAATTACCTTTAAATGGACGTAATGCGTGTAATTCGTTATAAAAAGGTTTAATAGAACCTTGCAAACCTTCAATCATCATTGCGCCAATAATATCGGCTTGTGCAAGACAACTTTGTAGTTTTTCTACCACTTTTACTGCGTGTGCTGCAATAAACTGTGTGCCATTAATTAAGGCTAAACCTTCTTTAGGGCCTAAGTCTACACTTTCCATCTCTGTTTTTTCAAACAAAGAAGAAGTCTCCATAATATAACCATTATAGTCAACCTTACCTAAACCAATTAATGGTAAAAATAAGTGGGAAAGTGGAGCTAAATCACCAGATGCACCAACAGAACCTTGAGACGGTACAATAGGAATAGCGTTATTATCTATATGCCATAAAATACGGTCTAAAGTTGTTTCTGCAATGCCAGAATATCCTTGAGCAAGGCTATTCATTTTTAAGATAAGCATAAGTTTAGCAATCTCCTTATCTATTGGTTCTCCAACCCCAACACTATGACTTTTTAAAATATTAGATTGTAATATTTTAGTTTCTTCTTTAGATATTTTAGTAGTACATAAGGGACCAAAACCAGTGTTTATACCATAAACAGGGTCTCCTTTTTCTACTATGTTAGCAACAGTTTTACTGCTGTTTCTTATTTTTATACGAGAAAAATCTGAAATTAATCCTTTGGTTTTACCTCTAGCAATAGATAATGCAATACCTGCGGTTAAGTGATCTTCTCCAAAATTAAATGTCTTAGGTGCTTTAAGCATGGCTTATATTTTAATACTATAAATTTATTGATTAAGTTTGATAATTACCAATATCATATTTATCAATTACTAATAACTATGGGTTATCAAATAGAGCTTCGTCATTTTCATTATTTTTTAGCTGTTGCAGAAGAATTACACTTTAGAAAAGCAGCAGAACGTTTATTTATATCGCAACCCGGATTAAGTAGGCAAATAAAACAAATGGAAGAAATTTTAGAGACACAGCTTTTTATCAGAAATAAAAAAAAGGTCACTTTAACAGCTGCTGGGGTTTATTTAAAAGATGAAATAGAGTTTATTTTAAATCACTTAGAGTTAACAAAACGACATATAAAGTTGGTGAGCCAAGGTAAGTTTGGAGAGCTTAATATAGGTTTTCTAGGCTCTGCAATGCAAACCGTAATTCCAGATTTGTTATTAAAGTTGAAAGATGCTTTCCCGGAAATAAACACAAGTTTAGAAGAACTATCTAACAACGCACAGTTAAATGCAGTACTAAAAGATGGTTTAGATATTGGTTTTGTACGTATGTCAAGAGTACCAAAAGGGTTGGGGATACATCCTGTTTTTAATGATACTTTTTCTGTAGTTGTGCCGGCAAACCATAATGTAACTACAGCTAGTTTTAAAGGAATGCAGCAGTTTATAGAGGAGAATTTTATTTTGTTCTCTCAAGATTATAGTCCGCTGTATTATGATACGGTAATGAGTATTTGTGAAGATGCTGGTTTTACACCAAAGGTTTCTCATAAGTCTGTACATGCGCAAACTATTTTTACATTGGTAGAAAACAATTTGGGAGTTGCCATTGTACCTACTTCTTTGCAGCAAGGTTTTAATATGAAAGTAAAATTTATTGAACTTAAAAAAATACCACAGCGAGCAGTATTGTCTGTTATTTGGAAAGAAGATAATAGAAATCCGGTTTTAAAACATTGTATGCAGTTGTTGTTGGGTGAGGAAAAATAGATGCAAACAATTAACAAATGCTTTTAAAACGTATACTGTCTTAACTTATATATTTGTAACACTTAAAATTGAATTATGATTTTTGATATAATAAAGAAGAGGAGATCTGTATTTCCTGCACAGTATAATGATAAGCCAATAGCTAGAGAATTAATTGAAAAAGTATTGGAGGCTGGTAATTGGGCACCATCGCACAAAAAAACAGAACCTTGGCGTTTTAAAGTAATTCAGGGTGAAACCAGAGCAAAATTAGGAATGTTTTTGTCTTTAAAATATATGGAGAATGATCCTAAGCCAAAGCAGTTTAAGGTTGAAAAGCTTATAAATAACCCGAAAAAAGCAGGAGCAATAATTGCTATTTGTATGCAAAGAGATCCTAATGAGTCTGTACCAGAATGGGAAGAAGTTGCAGCAACTGCAATGGCAGTGCAAAATATGTGGCTTACGTGCACGGATTTAGGTATTGGTAGTTATTGGAGTTCTCCTGGCTTAATAAAACATATGGGAGAATTTTTTGCAATGGAAGAAGGGGAAATTTGTTTAGGTTTCTTTTATATGGGGTACACAGATGATGAGTTACAAGATGGTGAAAGAGGAGCTGTTGAAGATAAAACAACTTGGCTTTAACTATTAGAGTTCCTTAATAGTAATATACAGTTGCTGAATAACGGCACTCATTTTATTTATGTTTAATGTTTCAAGAGAATCTTTATTTGTGTGGTAATTCTTGTTGCGGTAAAAAGAGGTATTGGTGATCATAACTGCTGGGTAATTTAAATTCCAGTAGTTTAAATGATCCGAAAAATCTACGCCAGTAACAAGAGAAGAGCCTTTAAAAGATACAGTAGGTATCAGTTTCTGTTTCTTCATTAAGTTTTCAATTTTAGAACCAAAATTGCCACTTTTTTCATTTTGAACAACAGTTATAAAATTAGCACGATTGCCATAAATGGCGCTCATCTCTTTAATTGGGTAGGTTTGTGTATTGGCTTCGTCCTTATAATAACCAATCATCTCTAAGCAAATCATACCTTTTACGTTTATGCTGTTTTCCTTTAAGTAATTTGCATGCACATAACTTCCCATTTTCTCAGTTCTAAAAAAAGGAGGTTCTTCTAGAGTATAGGCAACAAAATCTATTCTATAATCAAGTTTCTCTTTAGCTAATAACCGCGCCAATTCTAATAATCCTGCAACGCCACTTGCGTTATCATCTGCACCTTCTTGATCGCCGTATACATCATAGTGGGCACCAATAATTAATCGTTCTTTATGTTCTGTGCCAATAGAGCCAAGGACATTTTTATAAGTTTCATTCTCAACCTTATATTCTTGGTAAGCTGTAGTGTCGCATACCTTAGCAAGTTCCACTTTAATGTAGCTCGCAATTGAGTTAAGTGTTTTTATATTTTTATAATTCCTGCTATTTTTTGTTTTTGTAATTTTTAACAAGTCTTTTTTAATACGTATCGTATCTATATTAGTTACAGTTTGGGTGCTACTCTTTTTTTCCACAAGAAATTAAATAAGGAAAGTAGTAGAATGGCTGATAGTATTTTTTTCATACTTATGGTTTTAATTGTAGAAAAACGGAAAAAGTTCTTCGCTAAATTCCCAAACTTTAGCAATAAACAGACCTATATATATTATAGAGAGCATAAATTTTAAAAAAGTACCAGTTAAAAAGCCAATAAAAGAACCAAATGCGGCTTTAAAAGCTGTTTTTTGGTCGGCTTTATTTATAAGTTCCCCTACAAAAGCACCTACAAAGGGCCAAACTACAATTCCAAATATACCCAATACAGGAAAAAATATAGCAACCAATAAACCAATAGTTGTACCTATCATACCAGCTTTTGTACCTCCAAATTTTTTAGTTCCAATTGCGGGAATAATATAATCCAAAGCAAAAACTACTAATGCTATTACCAATGTTATACCAAGAAAAACCCAGTCGTAGGGTATTGCTTTTGTTAAGTATAGCACTAGTAAACCTAGCCAACTTATTGGTGGCCCAGGTAAAACAGGTAAAAAACTACCAATAATACCAGTTAACATTAGAATAATACCTAGTACTAAAAGTGCTATATCCATTATTTAATTTACTTGTTTGACGAATATAGTGACAATTTGTTACAAATTTTTCACCTAAAATATTAGTTTAAACTAAAATATTAGTTATATTAGCGGAAGAATATCAGATAAATAGTACTAAATTAATATTCACCGTATTCTAGAATTTACATAAATTAAAAAAGAATGAAGCAGTTAACTAAGGCAGAAGAAGAGATTATGCAGGTGCTATGGCAGTTAGAAAAAACGAGCGTAGCAGATGTAATAGAGGAGTTGCCAACACCAAAGCCAGCATACAATACAGTATCTACTATTGTACGTATTTTAGAAAATAAGGGCTTTGTTGGTCACGAAAAATTAGGAAGAGGCTATTTGTATTTTCCGTTGATAAAAAAGGCCGATTATAGCAATCAGTCTATTAATAAATTAATGGAGGGTTATTTTCAAGGTTCATTTAAAAGTATGGTATCGTTTTTTATGAAAAAGAACGATATGAGTTTATCTGAATTGGAATCTATTTTAGAAGATATTAAAGAAGACGATAAAAAATAATAGTTATGGTACAGTATATAGTTTTATTGGTAACATTTCAGTTGTTGTTTTTAGCAATTTATGATTTGTTTTTAAAAAAGGAGACTTTTTTTCAGAGCAACCGGGTGTATTTAATAGGTACGTTTTTAGTGTCTTTATTTTTACCTTTTGTAAAGTTGCCAGTATTTAAAACTGTAGTGTCACAACAATATGCAGCCATTGTTTTAGATGAAATTGTAGTAACAGCAAATTCATCACAAGCTGCAGCAGAGAGCAGTTTTCCTTGGCTTAAAGTGGTATTTGTAATTGGAGCAGTAATATCATTCGCTTTATTTGTTTATAAAATTTATCAAATTATAAAATTGAAGCAATCGGGAGAAAAGCAAAAATTCATAGACTATATAAAAGTTACAATCCCTAAAAGCAATAATGCCTTTTCA
The DNA here is from genome assembly GCF_030546975.1 of Cellulophaga sp. 3_MG-2023. Classification (NCBI taxonomy): domain Bacteria; kingdom Pseudomonadati; phylum Bacteroidota; class Flavobacteriia; order Flavobacteriales; family Flavobacteriaceae; genus Cellulophaga; species Cellulophaga sp. 3_MG-2023. The sequence continues at coordinate 211,515 of NZ_JAUOPS010000004.1, read as the reverse complement.
TTTTACAATACCGTTTTTATGGGCGATGCGGTTACAAAAGAAAATGAAGAAGGAATTTTAGAGCACGAGTTAGTACATGTGAAGCAAAAACACACGTTAGATTTATTATTTTTTGAGGTAATGCGCATCGCTCTTTGGTTTAATCCGCTAGTGTATGTCTACCAAAACAGAATAGCAGAAGTACACGAGTTTATAGCCGACTCTAAAGTGAAAAAAACGAGTAAAAAAGAACAGTATGAGTTGCTGCTGTCTCAAATTTTTGAGACAAAAAACATCTCATTTATCAACCATTTTTATAAATCATCATTAATTAAAAAACGAATAGTTATGTTACAAAAATCAAAATCGGGCAAAGTTTTAAAGTTAAAATATTTAGCATTGGTGCCACTAGTTGCAGGTATGTTATTCTATACCTCTTGTGAAACAGAAAACAATGCTGAAATAGATGCAGTAGAAGCAAAAAGTAGTGTTGATGAGGTAGAGGCATTAGATGAGATTGTTATTGTAGGTTATGCTGCAGATCCAAGTACAATACAAACAAATTCTGATGTTAAGCTAATTAAGTATTCAAGCAATGAAGAAGCAAATAATTCTAGTGTTTTTGATGAAGAAGAAGGTGATTTAGTGCCTTTTTCAACAATAGGTACACCACCAGCTTTTCCTGGTAATGAAAATGCAGAAAACCCTAGAGAAAATTTTAATAAGTCGTTAAATGAGCACATTAGAAAAAACTTTAATTACCCAGAAGAAGCTCAAGAAAAAGGCATACAAGGTAGGGTAAGTATTAGCTTTATTATAGAAGAGGATGGCTCTGTAAAAAACTTGCAAATGCGTGGTCCAGATAAACTTTTGGTAAATGAAGCTGCACGTATTATTAGCAGACTGCCTAAGTTATCTCCAGGAATGGAAAATGGTAAGGCAGTTAAAGTTCCTTTTTCATTGCCAATAACCTTTAGATTAAAGTAATAAAAATTTAAATAAAGATGGTACAGTATATAGTTTTAGTAATCACATTTCAGTTATTGTTTTTAGCAATTTATGATTTGTTTTTAAAGAAAGAGACTTTTTTCCAAAGCAACCGAGTGTATTTAATAGCTACGTTTTTAGTGTCTTTATTTTTACCCTTTGTAAAATTGCCTGTATTTAAAACTGTAGTATCACAACAATATGCAGCCATTGTTTTAGATGAAATTGTATTAACAGCAAATTCATCACAAGCAGCAACAGTTAACAGTTTTCCTTGGCTTAAAGTGTTATTTGTAATTGGAGCAGTAATATCATTTGCTTTGTTTGTTTATAAAACGTATCAGATTATAAAATTGAAGCAAGCAGGAGAAAAGCAAAAATTTACAGACTATATAAAAGTTACAATACCTAAAAGCAATAATGCTTTTTCATTTTACAATACTGTTTTTATGGGCGATGCGGTTACAAAAGAAAATGAAGAAGGCATTTTAGAGCATGAGTTAGTACATGTGAAGCAAAAACACACTTTAGATTTATTATTTTTTGAGGTAATGCGCATCGCCCTTTGGTTTAATCCACTAGTGTATATCTATCAAAACAGAATAGCAGAAGTACACGAATTTATAGCCGACTCTAAAGTAAAAAAAACGAGTAAAAAAGAACAGTACGAGTTGCTGCTGTCTCAAATTTTTGAGACAAAAAACATCTCATTCATCAACCACTTTTATAAATCATCATTAATTAAAAAACGAATAGTTATGTTACAAAAATCAAAATCGGGTAAAGTTTTAAAACTAAAATATTTATCATTAGTACCATTAGTTGCAGGTATGTTATTCTATACCTCTTGTGAAACAGAAAACAATGCAGAAATAGATGCAGTAGAAGCAAAAAGTAGTGTAAAAGTTGAAGAATTAAAAGAAACAACAATAGTTGCTTTAGCAGATCCTGACAAATTAGCTTTAATTTCTGAACAAGATATTATAGAGGATTCAAAAGATAAGTTTGACTATAGTAAATATAGCTCTAAGGATTTGGTAGCTTTTTCGGCTTTAGAAGTGAGTCCTACTTTTCCAGGGGACGAAAATGCTGAAAAAGGAAAACAAAGTTTTGATAAAGCTATAAATAAACACATAAGAAGGTGTTTTATGTATCCAGAAGATGCACAAAAAAGAAATGTTCAAGGAAAAATAAACGTAGGGTTTGTGATACAGGAAAATGGTTCTATTACAAATTTGGAAGCCTTTGGAGATGATGAGTCTCTAAAAGCAGAGGCAGTCAGAATTATTAGTAAATTACCTAAAATGAATCCTGGTATAAAAAACGGTAAGCCTGTTAAAGTTCCATTTGTTGTTCCAATTACATTTAAGCTACAGTAATAAAATATAAAAACGATGGTGCAGTACGTAATAGAAAGTCTTGCTTTTCAGTTAGTTTTCATAATTATTTATGATGTGTTTTTAAGAAGAGAAACCTTTTTTCAATGGAACAGATTGTATTTGTTGGGTACGTGTGTGCTATCGTTTTTAATGCCACTAATAGCTTTAGATATATTTAAAAGTAAGGTACCAGATGCAGTTGCCGTTTACACACCATTTATGTTTTCTAATTACGATTTAGAAACAAATGCAGCTCTTTTAAATAATACCAATGTAGCACAACAATTAACAATGCCTTGGTATGGTATTATCTTTAGTATTGGGGTGGTGGTAGCACTTTTTTTATTTTTATTTAAAATACGCCAGCTGCATAAATTACGTAAAAGAGGAGAAAAAACAGTTTATACAGATTTTACTGAGGTTGTTTTAAAGCAAAGTAACAGTGCTTTTTCGTTCTTTAAAACTATTTTTTTGGGTGATAAAATAAAAACTAAAGAGTATGCTAATATTATTGAGCATGAGTTAGTACATATTAGACAAAAACACACAGTAGATTTATTGTTTTTTGAGGTATTACGTATTGCTCTTTGGTTTAATCCTCTGGTTTATATTTATCAAAGTAGAATATCAGAAGTACATGAGTTTATTGCAGACGCAAAAGTAGCTAAGACTCATAGAAAAGAACAGTATGAGTTATTATTGTCTCAAGTTTTTCAAACAGAAAATATCTCATTTATAAATCACTTTTTTTCATCATCATTAATTAAAAAACGAATTAAAATGTTACAAAAAAATCAATCTAAAAAAATATGGGCAAGTAAGTATTTGTTATTGTTGCCAACTATAGTATGTATTCTTTTTTATACATCTTCTAAAGGGCAAGAAAAAGATACAAATACAGAAAGCGATATTCAAGAAGTAAAAGAAACTCCAGTTAAACAGGATGTAATAGTAGAAGTTCCTTTTTCTGTAATAGATGAGGTTCCTGTTTTTCCAGGTTGTGAAAATGCTACAGATAAAAGAGCTTGTTTTAATGATAAAATAAATGAACATATTAGAAAACATTTTAGTTATCCAGAATCTGCACAAAAAGAAGGAGTACAAGGTAGAGTTTCTGTGCGTTTTGTTATGATGGAGGACGGTAGCATTGGTAAAATTCAGATGCGTGGACCAGATGTTAGATTGGAAGAAGTTGCGTTGAATATTATAAAAAAATTACCAAATGTTACGCCAGGTAAGCAAAGAGGGCAAAATGTAAGAGTTCCTTTTTCATTGCCAATTTCATTTAGGTTAACGCCAGAGAGTGATAAAGAAAAATTAACTAACGATGTAAAAACAGCATTGTTGCGTAAAGAACAAGAAGAAAAAGATAGGTTGTATAAAGACGCAAAAGAAGTTCCTTTTTCTGTAATAGATGAGGTTCCTGTTTTTCCAGGTTGTGAAAATGCTACAGATAAAAAAGCTTGTTTTAATGATAAAATAAATGAACATATTAGAAAACATTTTAGTTATCCAGAATCTGCACAAAAAGAAGGAGTACAAGGTAGAGTTTCTGTGCGTTTTGTTATGATGGAGGACGGTAGCATTGGTAAAATTCAGATGCGTGGACCAGATGTTAGATTGGAAGAAGTTGCGTTGAATATTATAAAAAAATTACCAAATGTTACACCAGGTAAGCAAAGAGGAAAAGCCGTGAAAGTTCCTTTTTCATTGCCAATTACATTTAAGCTGCAGAAAAAAAATGACTAAAAGTTTTTATGCAATACAATTAATTGTTCTGTTTTTAACTTTAAAAGCTGGGGCGCAATCCTCGGCTTTTAAAATTGCAGAGGTAATTAAAGCAAAAATCAGAGTCTAAAGACTCTAGTAGTCAGTATTTTGTAGTGTTTGCAGAAAAACGAATTTCAGAATTAAAGAGTGAGATTTTTGCGAAAGGCGGATAAATTTTAGTAGATAATTGTCAATTTCTTCAATCTAAGACAAATTTAAAATCACAATCTGCTTTTATTATTTTAGAATATTGTTTTTTATATGTACATTCATCTGTTAGAAAAAAACAAAGTTCATTTTGAAAAAAGTTATCACCCTTAAACACATAGCAAGAGAGTTAGAAGTGTCTATATCTACTGTTTCTAAAGCACTTAAAAATAGTGAAGAAATAAGCAGAGATACCAAAGAGCGTATACAAGCTTATGCAAAACTTTACAACTACAGACCAAACAATATTGCAATTAGCTTAAAAAATAAGCGAACAAAAAATATAGGGGTAATTATACCAGATATTGTACATCATTTTTTTACAACTGTAGTACGTGGTATAGAGAGTTATGCCAATTCTAAAGGGTATAATGTTATTGTTTGCCTTTCTGATGAGTCTTTTGACAAAGAAGTTATAAATATGGAAATGCTTGCCAATGGTAGTATAGATGGTTTTATAATGTCTTTGTCTGTAGAAACACAATTAAAAAATGACTACAATCACCTTAAAGAAATTACAGACCAAGGTATTCCTTTGGTAATGTTTGATAGGGTTACTGATGAAATTGAATGCGATAAAGTAATTATAAATGATAGAGAAGGTGCTTATTTAGCAGTTAAAAAATTAATAGCAAACGGACGTAAAAAAATAGCATTAATTACCACAGATAATTATTTAAGTATTGGTAAACAGCGTACAGAAGGATATTGTGATGCTTTGCGTGACCATGGTTTAGAGGTAAATGAAAACCTAATTTTAAGCTTGCCACAAATGAAAATGGATGAGCAAGCCATTAGCGATTTTTATGACAGAGAAGAGGTAGATGCTGTTTTATGTGTACATGAGTTATTTGCAATGTATAGTATGCGTGTAGCACTTAAAAGAGGATTAAAAGTGCCAGAAGATATAGAGTTTATTGGCTTTACAGATGGTAATTTGTCTAAATACGCTTATCCAAGTTTAACTGCAATTGCACAACATGGAGAGCAAATGGGAGAAATGGCTTCTAAAATGCTAATAGAAAAAATTGAAAGCGAAAAAGAAGAAGAAACCTATGTTACAGAGGTGTTGCAATCTACACTAGTAGAACGTGAGTCCACTAAAAATTAAGAATTAAAAATAGAAGAAAAAGGACTAAAGCTAAGTTTTAGTCCTTTTTTTATGCAGTTTTTTTACAATTTTACTTTGTGTATTTTTACTGTAAATACTAGTTTGTATGACTAAAAAATTACTTGTTATTGGCCATAGAGGAGCAATGGGTCATGAGACCGAAAATACTTTGGCATCTATTAAAAAAGCCTTAGAATTAAAGGTTGATATGATAGAAATTGATGTTTTTAAAATTAAAAGCGGAGAAATTATTGTGTTTCATGATGATGAGGTAAATAGACTAACAAATGGCACCGGTAATGTTGAAGATTATACATGGCAACAACTACAAGAGCTTACCCTTGTAGGCAACCATAAAATACCATTACTAACAACTGTTTTAGACACTATTAATGCTAAAGTTCCTGTAAATATTGAGCTAAAAGGTGCTGGCACAGCAAAAGATGTAAACACAATACTAGAGGATTATATCAATACAAAAAACTGGAAATTAGAGCAGTTTTTTATTTCTAGCTTTAATTGGGATGAGCTAATAGCAATGAGAACAATTAATAGCAAAATAGCTATTGGTGTGTTAACAGAAGAAGATCCGTTACAAGCAATACCTATGGCAAAACAATTGGGAGCACTAAGTATAAACCCAGATGAAAAAGATATTACAGCAGCTGTTGTAACTACTATAAAAGGAGAAGGTTTTAAACTGTATACGTACACTGTTAATGCCCCAGAAAATATAATAAAAATGAAAAATTTACTTGTAGATGGTATATTTACAAATTATCCAGAACGTATATATTAATGTTTGATGTTATTATAATTGGCGGAGGCGCCGCAGGTTTTTTTACAGCTATACAAATTGCAGAACAAAATAGTAGTTTAAAAGTTGCTATTTTAGAACGTGGTAAAACAGTTTTAGCTAAAGTAAAAGTTTCTGGTGGTGGTAGGTGTAATGTTACGCATGCCGAGTTTAATCCGGCAGACTTGGTGCTTAATTACCCACGAGGAGAAAAAGAACTACTAGGACCTTTTCATAGTTTTTGCACAGGAGATACTATGGCCTTTTTTGAAGAAAGAGGTGTGCCATTAAAAATAGAAGAAGACGGTCGTATTTTTCCACAAAGCGACTCGTCACAAAGTATAATAGACTGTTTTATTAATGAAACAGAACGTTTGGGCATTAAGGTAATGAAACTTTGTCCGGTTTCTAATATTGCTTATGCAGATAAAAACAAGCCAGAATTGGGTTTTTTTGTAACTACTCCTAAAAAAGAGTTTCAGGCAAAAAAAGTAGTTGTAGCAACAGGTAGTAATCCTAAAATATGGAATTTACTAGAAGGGTTAGGACACAAAATTGTACCACCAGTACCATCGCTTTTTACATTTAATATAAAAGATAGTCGTATTACAGGCATTCCGGGCGTGAGTACTACAGCAAGAGTAACTGTTTTTGATTCTAGAAAAGGAAAAACAAAAGTATCTAGCAAAATAAAAACAACGGTTAGTAAAAAACCGCTGTTAGAGGCAGAAGGTCCTTTGTTAATTACACATTGGGGAATGAGCGGACCAGCAATTTTAAAACTATCTGCTTGGGGAGCAACGCTATTGCACGCAAAAAATTACCAGTTTGTAGTACAAGTAAATTGGTTGCCAGATATGGTTCCGGGTGCAGTTTTAGAGTATCTAAACTCGGTTAAAGAAACAGATCCTAAAAAAACAATTTTGCGTACAAAAATATTAGATATTCCTAGGCGTTTGTGGGTAAACTTGGTAAAAGCATCAGACATAGACGAAACTGTAAAATGGGCTACAGCTACCAAAATACAGTTACAGAATTTAGCAGATCAGTTAACAGAAAGCGAGTTTTCTGTAAACGGAAAAAGCACCTTTAAAGAGGAATTTGTAACCGCTGGCGGTATAGATTTAAAAGAGGTAAACTTTAAAACATATGAAAGTAAAGTAGCAAAAAACCTGTATTTTGCTGGGGAAGTTATAAATGTAGATGCCATAACTGGAGGTTTTAATTTTCAGAACGCGTGGACAGGTGGTTTTATAGCAGCACAAGCAATTTCTAAATTATGATAACTTATATAGCGCTTTTAAGAGGTATAAACGTTAGTGGTAAAAATAAAATTTTAATGGCAGATTTAAAGCAAATGCTATTACAATTAGGACTCTCTAATATTACAACCTACATACAAAGTGGTAATGTTGTTTTTACTTCTGATGAGGTTGATGCAACTGTTTTATCAGAAAAAATACAAACCCAAATTTTAAACACTTTTAAGTTAGATGTTCCTGTTTTAGTGATAGCATCATCAACCTTACAAACAATTTTTAAGAACAATCCGTTTTTGGCTGAAGAAGAAAAAGAAATTTACTTTGTGTTGTTGGCAACTACGCCAAGCGCAACGTTGGTATCAGAAATAAACAAAGGAACATATGCTACAGAAAAGTTTACAATTACAGACTATTGTGTGTATTTGCATTGCTTAAACGGTTTTGGTAAGGCAAAATGTAACAATAACTTTTTTGAGCGTAAACTAAAAGTGCAAGCCACAACCAGAAACTACAAAACAATGGCTAAGCTTATAAGTTTATGTGAGGCTTTAGAAGCTTAAAATATATTTTTATATTGCCATATAACCCAAATCTACTGGGAATTTTCTTTTTATATTTGCTAAAATTTTAAAATATGACCCAAGAGGAGTTTGTGCCTAAAGCGTATACAAATGCAGCTTTAGAAGGAACCGTAAAATGGAAATCGCCCAGTAATATTGCTTTGGTAAAATATTGGGGTAAAAAAGATAATCAAATTCCTGCAAACCCATCTATTAGTTTTACTTTAGATGCCTGTGCAACAACAACCTCTGTTACGTATAAAAAGTTAGATAGTAAGGCTGATAATTTTTCATTCGATTTATTTTTTGAAGGAAAACCTAAAGAAGATTTTAAACCAAAAATTGAAACTTTTTTAACTAGAATTGAAGCTTATCTTCCGTTTTTAAAGGAGTATCATTTTAAGATAGAAACATCAAACTCTTTTCCGCACAGTAGTGGTATAGCGTCATCTGCTAGTGGTATGTCTGCTTTGGCGTTGTGTTTTATGAGTTTAGAGAAAAAACTAAATCCGTCTATAACAACAGCATTTTTTAATAATAAAGCATCATTTTTAGCACGTTTGGGCTCTGGTAGTGCTTGCCGTAGTATAGAAGGTCCGTTGGTACAATGGGGAAACCACGCAAATACAAAGGGCAGTACAGATTTGTTTGGTATAAAATACCCAAACGAGGTACACTCTGTTTTTAAAAATTACCACGATACGATACTGTTGGTAGACAAAGGACAAAAGCAAGTAAGTAGTACAGTTGGTCATAATTTAATGCACAACCACCCATTTGCTAAAGAGCGTTTTGCACAAGCGCACACAAATTTAGACGATTTACAAACTGTTTTTAAAGAAGGTAATTTAAAAAGATTTATAGAAATTGTAGAGAGTGAGGCGTTAACCCTGCACGCTATGATGATGACAAGTATGCCGTATTTTATTTTAATGAAACCCAATACTTTGCAGATTATCAATAAGATATGGGAATTTAGAGCAATAAATAAGTCAAATATTTGTTTTACCTTAGATGCTGGTGCCAATGTACATGTTTTGTACCCAGAGAGCGAGAAAGAGCAAGTATACCAGTTTATTAAAGATGAGCTTGTTGCATATTGCGAAAACGAGCAGTATCTTTGTGATAGAATTGGTTTAGGCGCTAAACAATTGTAAATTAGTAATTAGATATTTAAAAATGAAAGGACCTTTATTTTACTCAAAAATTCTATTATTTGGAGAGTACGGAATCATAAAAGATTCTAAAGGACTTTCTATACCTTATAATTTTTTTAAAGGAGCATTAAAATCTTCTGATGAATTAACTGATGAGGCTAAAAAATCTAACGAGAGTTTACAACGTTTTGCTCTTTATTTAGAAAAAGTATCTGCAGAAGATAATAGCTTTTCTTTTGATATTGAAGCTTTAAAAGCAGACGTTGAGCAAGGTATGTATTTTGATAGCTCTATACCGCAAGGGTACGGAGTAGGTAGTAGTGGCGCGCTTGTTGCTGCTGTTTACCATAAATACGCACACAATAAAATTACTGTTCTAGAGAATTTAACTAAAGATAAATTGCTTACGCTTAAAGGGATTTTTGGTAAAATGGAATCTTTTTTTCACGGTAAATCTTCTGGTTTAGATCCTTTAAATAGTTATTTAAGTTTACCAATTTTAATAAACTCTAAAGATAATATAGAGTCTACAAGTATACCGTCTCAAAATAACCAAGGTACAGGAGCTGTATTTTTGTTAGATAGTGGTATAATTGGCGAAACTGCGCCAATGGTGCAGCTTTTTATGGAGCGTATGAAAGAAGATGGTTTTAGGCATATGCTTAAAGACCAGTTTATAAAACATACAGATGCTTGTGTTGAAGATTTTATTAGCGGTAACGTAAAATCTTTGTTTGGTAATATAAAACAACTATCTCACGTAGTGTTAGATCATTTTAAACCAATGATTCCGTCTCAGTTTCATAAACTATGGAAACACGGTATAGACACTAACAAATACTACTTAAAACTTTGTGGTTCTGGCGGCGGCGGTTATATCTTAGGTTTTACAGAGGATATAGATAGTGCACGTAAAGAACTTAAAGATTATAACTTAGAGGTAGTTTATAATTTCTAAAATTTTCATTTTTACTTTATGCTTAACAGAAAGAACAAACACCTTGTTTTAAAGTTCTTAAGTCTGTTTTCTGTGGTTAGAGGTTACAATATTTTAGTAATTGCTCTGGCTCAATATTTGGCATCAATTTACATACTGGCGCCAAACTTACCATTGCGTAGAGTAGTTTTTGATCTTAATTTATTTATAATAGTACTTGTATCAGCAATGGTTATTGCATCGGGCTACATTATTAATAATTTTTACGACTCGGAGAAAGACCTTATCAACAAACCTAAAAAAACAATGTTAGACAGGTTGGTGAGTCAGCGTACCAAGTTAACAACCTATTTTGTACTTAACTTTTTGGCTGTGTTTTTTGCCAGTTACGTATCATTTAAAGCTGTACTTTTTTTCTCGTCTTATATTTTTGGAATCTGGTACTATTCACACAAATTAAAAAAGATACCATTTTTAGGTAACTTTGTGTCTGCAACATTAGCTATAACACCTTTTTTTGTGGTTTTTGTGTATTATAAAAACTTTGAAACAGTAATTTTTGTACACGCAATTTTCTTGTTTTTACTCATTTTAGCACGTGAAATGATAAAAGATTTAGAAAACATAGCAGGAGATTTAGCTCAAAATTACAAAACAATTCCTGTGATTTACGGTGCAAAAACCTCTAAAATAGCAATTACTATTCTTATAGTATCTAGTCTTGTACCATCATTATTACTTATTTATAATTTTGATGTTGGCCATATGCACTACTACTTTAAATTGGCGGTTTTACTATTAGTTATTTTTTTAATATTTCTATGGAAATCAGACACTAAAAAGCAATACAATACATTACATAATATCTTAAAGTTTGTAATTATAAGCGGTGTTTTTAGTATTTTGTTGGTCGATATAAATCTCGTCCTAAACAGAATTTTATAATGAACAACATTTTAAAAGTTGGTTTGGCTCAAATTTCTCCGGTTTGGCTAGACAAAGAAGCTACATTAAAAAAAATTGAACATACAATTGTTGCAGCCGCAGAACAAAAAACAGAACTTTTAGTTTTTGGAGAAGCATTGTTACCTGGTTACCCTTTTTGGTTGGCGCACACCAATGGTGCTTCATGGGATTTAAAAGTAAATAAAGAAATACACGCACATTACGTTCGTAATTCTATACAAGTAGAGGCAGGAGAGTTAAACAGCATATGCGCATTAGCTAAAACTCATAAAATGGCTATTTATTTGGGTATTATGGAACGTGCTAAAGACAGAGGAGGACACAGTATTTATTGTTCTTTGGTATACATAAATGAAAAAGGTGAAATAAAATCTGTACACAGAAAATTACAACCAACGTATGATGAGCGCTTAACTTGGGCGCCGGGAGATGGCAACGGTTTGCAAGTACACCCTTTAAAAGATTTTACAGTAGGCGGCTTAAATTGCTGGGAAAACTGGATGCCTTTACCAAGAGCAGCATTGTATGGTTTAGGAGAGAATTTGCACATAGCAGTTTGGCCAGGTAGTGATTACAATACCAAAGACATTACAAGGTTTATAGCACGTGAATCTAGAAGTTTTGTTATTTCTGTATCATCTTTAATGAGAAAAGAAGATTTTCCTAAAAGTACACCACACTTAAGTAAAATTTTAGAAAATGCTCCAGATGTTTTAGCAAATGGAGGCTCTTGTATTGCTGGTCCAGATGGCGAGTGGGTAGTAGCACCTATTTTGCACAAAGAAGGAGTAATCTGCCAAAAAATAGACTTTAATAGGGTGTATGAAGAACGACAAAACTTTGATCCCGTTGGGCATTACTCAAGACCAGATGTTACTAATTTACAAGTAAATAGAGAACGACAAAGCACTGTTATGTTTAAAGATTAATTTTTTAGTTTAAATATTTGTTTAACGGCACAAGCAAAATGCTTGCGCTAGCGGGGACCTAAAGTCTAAAGGATATAAATTAGTTATTGAACCACACGTTAGTACTTTAGGGAAAAACCCAAAACCTGATTTATTACTTTTTGGAAATAAACAAATTGGTAGTGTCGTAAGATCAGATGTTGTTTATCTTGAAATAAAGTATATTGAAGATGTTGGTTTTACAGATGCCCAAAAGGCCATCACTAACAATTTACCATCTACTGTTATTGAAAAAAGTCGTCAAGCAATAATTGATAGAGTTTCTGGGCAGGAAATAATTCCTAGTAACCAAAATTTTATTATTAATGAAGTAAAGAAATTTACAGTAGATAAGGTAACATTAGAAATGAAATTTAAGTAAGTAGATGAAAAAAGAAGAATTAGAAGAGGTAATTACCGAGACTTTCAAAAACATATGTAGTTATTATAATTTTTATAATGAAAAAACTATTGATGGCAAAGTTGGAGGAACTAATTATAAGAAATCAGATGAATATATTGATTCTTTAAGTCTTTCACAAGTTGTAACAATGGGTGTTTATGATAATCAGTTTGAAATAACATTAAATGCTTCTTGTTCTGTATTAGAAATTGAAAATATATGGAATGATTTTAAAGGTTTAGTTAACCCTGTATTAGAAGATAAAAACTATCAAAAGTTTTTTGAGAAAAAAATCCCTCCAACCTATTCTGTAAGTTATGATAAACTAAAAATAAAAGATAGATTTCCGAATAATACTAAAGAAACAGGATGGCTCAGTTTTGATATTAGTAAAACTGGAATAGAGCAATTTAAAAAGGTAATAGAGTTTATTATTGAAAAAGAATTATTACCTAAATTAGAGGACTATCGTTCTTTAGAAAGTTTAGATAAACAACTTAATTCATCCATTGAATTAGGATACCTCGATAGTTATAACGTAAATTCAAATGGGATTTTATTTAGAAGAGTAATAATAGCTAAGCTTGTAGGTAATCCTTTGTTTGAAGAGATTTGTGATAAAGAAAAATCTTTTTTCACTGACTATATTGAGCTATCAAAAGAAAAAGGGTATGAACATTATAAAAATATACCTATTGTCTTTGAAGAGGTTTACAACCGTTTAAAATCCAATAAAAACTATTAGCCCCCGCTAGCGCGAGCGTCACGCTCGTAACGTAACAAGTAAGCAGAGCAACAAAACAATATAAAAGTAAAATGAGCAGAAAATACAAATTTAATAATCCAACAGCAGCTTACTTTGTAAGTTTTGCTACTGTTTATTGGATAGATGTATTTACAAGACAAACTTATTTTAATGTATTAGAAGAAAGTATAAATTATTGTAGAAAAGAAAAAGGAATGGGTATTTGCTTATTGTTTTATGCCTAGCCATATTCACTTAATTTTTAGATCAAATGAAGAAGATCCTTCTGGGCTTCTTAGGGATTTTAAAGGTTTTACGGCTAGAAAATTAATTAAAACAATTCAAGATAACCCACAAGAAAGTAGAAAAGAATGGTTGCTTTGGATGTTAGAAAGAGCTAGCAAAAATAAAAGCAATGTATCTAAAATGCAATTCTGGCAACAACATAACAAACCAATAGAATTATGGAGCACAAAAGTTATTCAACAAAAAATAGATTATATCCACAACAACCCTGTAGAATCTGGTTTTGTAACTAATCCTGTTGATTGGAAATATAGTAGCGCTAGAAATTACCAAGATGACCAAACCATTTTAAATATTGATATATGATTATTAGTAAAACTTTTAGTTTGTTTAACGGCACAAGCAAGATGCTTGCGCTAGCGGGGCCAATAAAAATAATTTAAAAGAACTTTGGAAAAAAGCATTTCAAAACACAGATGCTTCAAAAGGACTAACTAAGACACAGATTTTTAATAATATGAATGACGAATTAAAGGAATTTTTAAGTGTTCGAAGAATTTCTGATTTAACAGATTCTAAAATCGATGAAATATTAAATTCAATGATAAAAACTGAATAATGAAATTTAATACAATAGACAAAAAGAAAAACGTTAGAGGATACGCTTTAAAAGAAAATGAAGTTTGGTGGAATTCAGATTTTGAAGTATTTAATAATAAGGGTATATCAGTTATAAAATCGAATATTCATTTACAGAAAATAAATTCAGACAACAATTCTCTATTTATTTCTGATATAGAGGGCAGTTCTTTTTTAATAGATAAAAATGTACTTTTTTTAAAAGATGTATTTATTCTAAAAAAAATATGTAAAAATGAGTTATTAGTAGAACATTTAAATAGAGTTGGTACAGAACTATTAGATATTAAGAATAATAAATTTAAGAAAATTCTTAATGAAAGATTATTTGGATTCTTAATTAAGAAAAACACTCTTTTTTATAAAAAAGATAAAATTCAAATTAATTCAATTTCTATTCTAAAAGCCAAACTTAAATGGCAATATAATTTAGAAGATTTAGCGCAATATCAAGACAGAAACGGTAAGATGCAAAATTATGAAGTTCATAAGTTTATAGGAGCTTGGCAGAACTCTATATTAGTTGCGTGTTCTGGACAATTGGTTTTAGATATTAATAGTAACACAGGTGAACTAAATAGAAAATGGCAAGCATTGCCTGGTTATGGAAGTTCTGCTTTTCAAGGGCGTTTGCAACATAAAATACCTTCTACTGATGGTTTTCAGTTAGATATCTCTAAATCGTACCTATACCACTTAGCAGGTGCTTATTTAGTAACAATAGATTTAGTTACGGGCAAAGCAGATTATCAGTCATTAAAAAATACTTTAGAAGAGCACGTCTTTTCTGGTTTTAGATGGAGTACTGGCTACGCAGAAGATGAAACTCACATTTATACTATAGCAGAAATGAACCGTTTAAAGTTAGGTTTAGACTATATACCGCAATGTATTGTTGCATTTAATAAAAAAACACTAAAAATAGATTGGCACTATAGGTTTGAAGGAGATTGGATAAAAACTGACATTCCTCAACTAGCCAATAATAAACTATATCAACTTAGCGGAGATAACACATTGTATATTTTTGAAAAAGAAGAATAAATTAGCTTAACTAAAGTGTAGTAGGAGCGTTGTAAAATTGAGTAAACTAAAATTGTATTCCAACTCAGATGTTACTAATTTACAAGTAAATAGAGAACAACAAAGCACTGTTACGTTTAAAGATTAATTAGTTAAACTATTATATAGTTATTCAAATTCCTTTGCTACCTTTGCAAAAAATATAATACAATGAGTAAATCTGACTATAATAAGGACAGAAAATCTTCAGGAAAGGATAATGGAGGAACAAGAAAGAGGAATTTTACTGGTTCAGGTGCTCCAAAACCAAAAAATACTCCAAAGCCATTTAATCCAGATTCTATAAGATTAAATAAATATGTTGCTAATTCTGGAGTATGTTCTAGAAGAGAAGCAGATGTTTTTATTGCTGCTGGTAGTGTTACCGTAAATGGTAAAGTAGTATCAGAAATGGGATATAAAGTAAAACTATCAGACGTTGTTAAGTTTGACGGTAGGCACTTAAACCCGGAAAAAAGAGAATACGTTTTATTAAACAAACCAAAAGACTTTAGTACAATGGTAAGAAACGAGCAAGGGAAAAGAAACGTTGCTGGTTTAATTTCTAATGCATCTAAAGCTACGTTATTGCCAGTAGATAAAATGGCAAAAGCATCTACAGGGTTATTGTTGTTTACTAATGATATGGAGCTAACAAGACGTTTAGTTAACCCTAAAAATGGTTTACGTAAAATTTATCATGTAGAATTATCTAAAGCATTAAGTGCTGCAGATTTAAAAAAGATTCAAGACGGTATTGCTATTGATGAAAAAGTAGTAAATGTACACGATATTAGTTATGTAGATAACGCACCTAAGAACCAAGTTGGTATTGAACTTTTTAGTAGTAGAAGTAATATTGTTACTAAAATTTTTGAACACCTAGGTTATGAAGTTGCTAAATTAGACAGAGTAATTTACGGTGGTTTAACTAAAAAAGATTTACCACGCGGACACTGGCGTTACTTAACAAAACAAGAAGTTGTTAACCTAGGAATGGTTAATTAATAAAAAAAGCCGTGTTTTTAAAAGCACGGCTTTTTTTATTTCTAATATTTAACAGACACTTAATACCAAAACAACTGCAAGAATAATATAAACAAGAATAGCTTTCATATTTTACATTTTTAGTTTGATGTAAAATTAGTTAGAGAAAAATATTTTTAATAGCTGACTTATAGCCAAAATAAAACCCCTGAGATCAGGGGTTTTATTTTTGTTTAGGGGAAAAGGTGTAAAATTTAATCAATTAATTTATTTCTAATTTCTTGCAAGCATAAATTACCCAAGCTGCCTTGGTGTGTGTGTTTAATATCTTTTTTAGGAGAAAAAGTACCTTCATTAATTTCTATGCCCATTTTTTTATAAGCATCTCTAAATGGTATTCCGCTTAAAACCAACTCGTTTAAGGTGTCTACGCTAAATAAATAATCATATTTAGGGTCATCTAAAATGGCTTCATTTACACGTACTTCTTTTAAGCTAAAAGTCAGTATTTCTAAACAAGCTTTAATATCTTGTATGGCAGGTATAATAACTTCTTTTACCAATTGTAAATCTCTGTGGTAGCCACTAGGTAGGTTGTTAGTTATTAAAATTAACTGGTTTGGTATAGCTTGTAGTTTGTTGCATTTACCACGTATTAACTCAAAAACATCTGGGTTTTTCTTATGTGGCATAATGCTAGAACCCGTTGTAAGTTCATCTGGAAAAGAAATAAAATTAAAATTCTGACTCATATACAAACAAATATCCATTGCCATTTTAGATAGGGTAGCGGCTACATTGCTAATGCCAAAAGCAGTAGCTTTTTCTACTTTACCACGGCTCATTTGTGCAGCAACAACATTGTATTTTTGTGTAGCAAAGTCCATTTCTTTAGTAGTAAAATCTCTGTCTATAGGAAAAGAACTTCCGTAACCAGCAGCACTACCAAGCGGATTTTGATCTGCTATTTTGTATGCAGCATCAACAAAATATAAATCATCTATTAAACTCTCTGCATAGGCAGAGAACCAGAGTCCAAAGGAAGATGGCATAGCAATTTGCAAATGCGTATAACCAGGTAATAGTACACCTTTATATTTTTCGGCAAGGTTTAAAAGCAGGTCAAATAAAACTTTTACTTCGCTCTTAATTTCTTGTAATTCATCTTTTAAATACAAATGCATAGCCACTAAAACCTGATCGTTTCTAGAACGTGCTGTATGTATTTTTTTGCCAGTATCTCCTAGTTTTTCGGTTAGTATAAACTCTATTTTAGAGTGCATATCCTCAAAAGAATCTTCAATAACAAAAGTTCCTTTTTCTATAGTTTTTGCAATTTCATTAAGCTCTTTTACCAAACTTTCTGCTTCTTGTGCTGTAATAAGCCCTATTTTGCCAAGCATTTTTGCATGAGCTTTAGACGCTATAACATCGTATTTAGCAAGTAGCAAATCTAATTCTCTATCGTTACCAACAGTAAAGTGATCTATTTTTTTATCGGTACTAAATCCTTTATCCCAAAGTTTCATAATCTTTTTGTTTTTATAGTTGATTGCTTATTACAGAAACCCGTTTAATATTTTAATATATAAATCTATACCTTCTTCAATTTCATTTACATAAATAAATTCATCTGCAGAATGTGATCTAGTGCTGTCACCTGGACCTAATTTTAAAGATTGACACGTAAGTGCCGCTTGGTCTGATAGTGTTGGTGAACCATAAGTTTCTCTTCCTAATGCAATGCCAGATTGCACTAATGGGTGGCTAATATCTATAGCTGATGAATTTAATTTTAAACTACGCGGAGTAATTTTGCAGGGAGCTTCTTTTTGTAGCATTTCTGCAACCTCTTTATTTGTATATTTATCATTAACCCTAACATCTATAACCAAGTCTACTTTAGCAGGTACTACATTATGTTGCTTGCCAGCATTAATTTGTGTTACCGTAAGTTTTACTTCGCCTAAAACATCAGAAACTTTAGAAAAAGTATAATTTTTAAACCACTCTAACACCTTTATAGTGTTGTAAATAGAATTATCATTATTAGGGTGCGCTGCATGAGATGGTGTTCCTTTTACTTCTGCGTCAAAAACAACAA
The DNA here is from genome assembly GCF_030546975.1 of Cellulophaga sp. 3_MG-2023. Taxonomy (NCBI): domain Bacteria; kingdom Pseudomonadati; phylum Bacteroidota; class Flavobacteriia; order Flavobacteriales; family Flavobacteriaceae; genus Cellulophaga; species Cellulophaga sp. 3_MG-2023. The sequence continues at coordinate 193,271 of NZ_JAUOPS010000004.1, read as the reverse complement.
GTCCTTTTTCTGCAATAGCCAACTGCATTAAAGTAGGTTCACCTACAATAGCAACATCTATTTTTGGTAGTTTAGGTAGTAAACCTCTTAAGCTATTTGGTCCGGCAGATTCCTCTTCCATAGATGCAACCATAAGTATGTTGTGGTTTAAGTTCTCTGCGTTGTAGTAGTGAACAAATGTAGCCAATAAAGACACCAAACAACCGCCAGCATCATTACTACCTAAGCCGTATAATTTTCCGTCTTCTATATGCGGATTAAATGGATCTTTGGTGTAAGCAGAGTTTGGTTTTACAGTGTCATGATGCGAGTTTAAAAGCAGAGTTGGTTTGCTATTATCCCAATATTTATTTTTTGCATAAACATTGTTATTGTCTCTAGTAAACGGAATATTAAAACTTGTAAACCAGTTTTCTATTGCATCTGCAGTTTTGTCTTCTTCAGAAGAGAACGATTGTATAGATATTAGTTCTTTTAATAAATCTATAGCCTTTTCTGTAAGCTGTTTTTGTTCCATTTTATAATGTTATAGTGGTGTAAAGCGTTTCATTTTTATTTAACATAGAAACATCTCCTATGCAGACCGTAGTTACTTTTTTGTGCAATGCATTAAAGCAGTTCTCAAGTTTTGGGAGCATACCATCTGCAATTATCTTACTATCTAAAAGTTCTTTGTAAGTATCTGTATTTAATTGTTTTACTACAGAGTTATTATTAGTTACGTCTAGTAAAACACCTTTTTTCTCAAAGCAATAATACAAGGTAGTATCATATAAGCTACTCATTGCAATTGCAATTTCTGAAGCAATAGTATCTGCATTGGTATTTAATAATTGACCAGATTTATTATGTGTAAGTGCACAAAAAACAGGAGTCCATTTGTTTTGTAGCATAGTATTAATAGCGTTGCTATTAACAGTTACAATATCACCTGCAAAGCCATAATCTATGTCTTTTACTGGTCTTTTTACTGCTTGTATAACATTAGCATCTGCACCGCTTAATCCTATAGCGTTACAATTTATACTTTGTAATTTAGACACAATGTTTTTATTAGCCAAACCACCATATACCATTGTAATTAACTCTAAACTTTGTGCGTCTGTAATACGTCTTCCGTTTATAAGTGTAGATTCTATACCTAGTTTTTTACCGAGTTCTGTAGCTAATTTTCCGCCACCGTGAACTAATATTTTTAGGCCTTCAATTTTAGAAAAAGCAATTAAAAACTTACTTAGTTCTTCTTTGTTCTCTATTACGTTACCGCCAATTTTTACAATGGATAATTTTTGTGCCATAGTTACTGGTTTTCTAATATTTTTTTTAGTGCTATTTGTGCAGCAAAAGTTCTGTTATTGGCCTGTTCTATTACTAAAGATTGGTTGCTGTCTAAAACAGCATCTTCTACAATTACATTTCTGCGTACAGGCAAGCAGTGCATAAATTTAGCAGCTCCTAATTTTTTTAAAGTAATTGTCCAGTTTTTATCTTGATTTATAGTTTTACCATAATCTTGGTAGCTGCTCCAGTTTTTAACGTACACAAAATCAGCATTTTCTAAAGCCTTTTCTTGGTCATATTCTATAGTAGCACCTTTAGTAACATTAGTATTTAACTCGTATCCTTTTGGGTGTGTAATTACAAAGTCAGCATCTTGTAAATGCATCATTTCTACAAAAGAATTGGCTACTGCGTGCGGTAAAGCTTTAGGATGTGGAGCCCAAGAAAGTACAACTTTTGGTTTAGGTTTTGTGTTGTTTTCTGCCAAAGTAATAGCGTCTGCCAATGCTTGTAACGGGTGGCCAACAGAACTTTCCATATTTAAAATAGGAACTGTGGCGTGTTTTATAAATCCGTTAATAACCAATTCTGACTCATCTTCTTCTTTATCTTGTAAATTTGCAAAGGCTCTAATACCAATAACATCACAGTACTGAGAAACTACCTGTGCAGCTTCTTTTACGTGTTCAGATTTACCTTGGTCCATTACAGTACCATCTGTAAATTCTAGTGTCCAACCTTCAGAGCCAAAATTCATTACAATAACCTCCATACCTAAGTTCTGGGCAGCCTTTTGTGTGCTTAACCGTGTTCTTAAACTGTTATTAAAAAATAATAATACAATGGTTTTGTCTTCCCCTAAGTTTTTATGTTTTTTAGGGTTTTTCTTTAATTCTATGGCTTCATCAACCCAATTGGGAAGAGAATCTATATCTGTTATGGAAACGTAATTTTTCATTATAATTTATTTAATTCGGCTTGTAAAGCATCAAAAAACACATCTATTAAAGCTGTGGTTATGTTTAGCGCAGGCAGAATACGTAATAAGGTTTTATCTTTAGCTCCGCCAGTAAATACAAACTGATTGTATATCATTTTTTTTCTAAGTTCGCTAACTTCAAAATCAAACAGAAGCCCCAACATTAATCCGCGACCTTTTACTTTTTTTATTTGGGGTACGGTAGCTGCTTTTTTCAAAAAGTAAGCATTCATTTTAGCAGCATTGCGTAGTAAATCTTCTTGCTCTATAACTTCTAAAACAGCTAGTGATGCTGCACAGGCCAAATGATTACCACCAAAAGTAGTTCCCAATAAACCGTATGATGCTTTTATTTTTTCTTGAATTAGAACACCGCCCACAGGAAAACCATTACCCATACCTTTGGCAATTGTTACAATATCTGGTTTTATATTATGATGCTGATAAGCAAAAAACTCGCCAGTTCTTCCGTAGCCAGATTGTACTTCATCTGCAATTAAAACAACATTGTGTTTTTTACATAATGCTTCTATATTTTGATAAAATTCTGTAGTAGGCTCATCTAAACCACCAACGCCTTGTACTGCCTCTAAAATAACAGCACAAACATCATCTTTTTCAATTTCAGTAGTAAAAGATTCAATATCATTAAATGCTAAAAAAGTTACTTTCTGTTGTTTGTTTATAGGTGCATTTATAGCAGCATTGTCTGTGGCAGCAACAGCAGCAGATGTTCTACCATGAAATCCGTTATTAAAAGCAATAACTCTAGATTTGTTGGTATAGAATGATGCCAATTTTAATGCGTTTTCATTAGCCTCTGCACCAGAATTACATAAAAATAAATTGTAGTCTGCACAATTAGATAATTGCACTAATTTCTCTGCCAACTCTCCTTGTAATGGGTTTTGCACAGCATTGCTGTAAAAGGCAATTTTATCTAATTGCTCTTTAATTCTGCGTACGTAATGCGGATGAGAATGTCCTATAGAAATAACCGCGTGACCACCGTAAAAATCTAAATATTCCTGACCTTTATCATCTATAACCTGACTGCCTTTTGCAGAAACAGGAGTAACATTATATAAAGGGTATACATCAAATAAATTCATACTTAATTTTTTACTTTAAACTCACTTATTTTATCAAACGAAGCCACAATTCCTCTAATTAAAGAAGAACTTAATCCTTGATGCTCCATCTCATTTAAACCTTTAATAGTGCAACCCATAGGTGTTGTTACACGGTCTATTTCTTGCTCTGGATGATTGCCAGATTCTATTAATAAACTAGCGGCACCGTTACACGTATGCATTGCCAATTCTTGCGCTTCTTTAGCATCAAAACCTAGTTGTATTGCTCCTTGTGTAGTAGCACGTATTAGTCGCATCCAAAAAGCTATTCCGCTTGCACAAATAACAGTTGCAGCTTGCATTTGACTTTCAGGAATTTCTAAAGAATGTCCCATTCTGTTAAAAATAGCTTTAGCCAATTCTATACGTTTTTTACCCATTTCATTGCTACAAACACAGGTCATAGACTGCCCAACAGAAATTGCTGTGTTAGGCATACTTCTAATAATATAAGTGTCTTTACCAAGCACAGCTTCAATTTTTTCAATGCTAAAACCGGTTATGGTAGATATTACAATATGCTTTTCGGTAAGCAAATCTTTAACATCATTTAAAATAGCTTCAAAATGATTGGGCTGTACAGCAAAAATTAATACGTCAGAATTTTTTACAGCCTCTCTATTGTCTGCAGTAACAGTTACGTTGCCATAAGTTTTATACTCTTCAATACTTTCTGTACTTCTTTTTGTTAAATACATTGTAGTTGCACCGTTAGAATTTAAAATTCCTTTGGCAATAGATAATCCTAAGTTTCCTGCACCTATAATAGCTAATTTCATATCGGTTTTTATTTTTTTAGATTGATGTTAAAATGCGGATGCTTTTAAGTTTAGACCTTCATCTTCATTAAAGCCGTACATTAAATTCATATTCTGTACAGCTTGTCCAGAGGCACCTTTTAGTAAATTATCTATAGCAGATGTAATTAATAAATTGCCATTGTGTAGGTGTAAATGCAAGTGACATTGGTTTGTGTTTACTACTTGTTTTAAATGAATTTCTGTGTCAGATATGTTTGTAAACTTTGCATTAGCATAAAAATTAGTATACAACTCATAAGCATCTTGTATACTACCTTTATATTTTGTGTAAGCAGTAGCAAAAATACCTCTGGCAAAGTTTCCTCTTTGTGGGAGAAATAGTAGCTCGCCAATTTCATTTTTAAAAGACTGCAAACTTTCGCCTATTTCACCTAAATGTTGGTGTGTAAATGGTTTGTACCAAGACACATTATTGTTACGCCAGCTAAAATGGGTAGAGTCGCTTGGTTTTACACCAGCACCAGTACTACCAGTTACAGCATTTATATGCACATCATTATGCAAAATATTTGCTTTTGCCAATGGCAGTAATGCAAGCTGAATTGCTGTAGCAAAACAACCTGGATTTGCAATGTAATTAGCTGTTTTTATTTTGTCTTTATTAGTTTCTGGTAGGCCGTAAATAAATTCCTTCCCGTTTAAAATAGCATCATTATGTAGCCTAAAATCATTACTTAAATCTATAATTTTAGTGTTACTTGAAAATGAATTTTCTGTTAAGAAAGTGGTAGAGTTACCGTGACCAAGGCACAAAAAAACAAGATCTATATTTAAGTTTACATCGCCAGTAAACTTAAGATCTGTTTGTCCTAATAAATCTGGATGTGATGTTGTAATATTTTTACCAGCTCTAGTTGTGCTGTAAATAAAATCTATATTTACTTTAGGGTGATTTAAAAGTAACCTTATTAACTCTCCACCTGTGTAACCAGAACCACCAATAATACCTATGTTAATCATCCTATTTAATTTTTATTTACGTGATTGTATATTTTACCAGAGTTAGATAAAATTTTAATAAACCCTTTTGCATCGTCAGCTGTCCATCCTTTATTCATTTCTCCATAACTACCAAAAGAAGCATTCATAAGATCATGTTTAGATGCTATTCCATTAAGCTCAAACCTGTATGGATGTAGCGTGATAAATACATCTCCGGAAACATTTTTTTGAGTGTCTTTAAGAAAAGCTTCAATGTTACGCATTACTTCATCTAGGTAATTACCCTCATGTAATAACATACCATAAAAGTTACCTTGTTGTTCTTTTTGGTATTGTTGCCATTTTGTAAGTGTGTGTTTTTCTAACAAATGGTGTGCTTTTATAATTAGTAATGATGCAGCTGCCTCAAAACCAACTCTACCTTTAATACCAATAATTGTATCGCCAACGTGTATATCTCTACCAATAGCAAATTTAGAAGCAACATCATTTAACTTTGTAATGTTGTTAATAGGCTTATCTTGTTCATCATTAATAGCGGTAAGTTCTCCTACAGTAAAAGTTAACTTAACGTCTAAGGGGTTATTTTCTGTAAGCTGACTAGGATATGCAGTGTCTGGCAATGGAGAATGTGATGTTAGTGTTTCATCACCACCAACAGAAGTTCCCCAAAGCCCTTTGTTAATAGAGTATTTTGCCTTTTCCCAAGGGTAGTCAACACCATTTTCCTTTAAATATACAATTTCTACTTCTCTAGATAATTGATTGTCTCTAATAGGGGTAATAATTTCTATTTCTGGTGCAATTATCTGAAAAATCATATCAAACCTAACCTGGTCATTACCAGCACCTGTACTACCGTGCGCAATATATTTTGCACCTATTTTTTTAGCGTGATTTACAATTTCTATAGCTTGTACAATACGTTCTGCACTAACAGACAATGGGTATGTGTTGTTTTTTAAAACATTACCAAAAATTAAATATTTTACAACTTTGCTGTAAAAGGTCTGCACAGCATCTATAGAAGTATAGCTGCTTGCACCTAATTCTATGGCTTTCTTTTTAATGTTAGAAATTTCTTGTTTAGTAAAGCCGCCAGTATTTACACTAACAGCGTGTACTTCAAAACCTTTGTCTTTTGATAAATATTTTGCGCAGTAAGACGTATCTAAACCACCGCTATATGCTAAAACTAATTTACTCATCTTTATTTTTCTTTTTTAAGAACAATTGTTCTTTTATGCTTTTTAATCTTTTAAATACTTTGCTATCTACCTCTTTTTTTTGGGTAGCTTTTTGTTTTGCAGCAGGGTTGTATAACATACCAGTGCACAAACACATTTTTTGTTCTGTTCTGGTTAGTACATCAAAATTTTTACAAGTTTGGCAGCCTTTCCAAAATTCAGGGTCATCTGTAAGTTCAGAAAATGTAACAGGTTTGTAACCAAGCTCGTAGTTCATTTTCATAACAGCTAAGCCTGTAGTAATACCAAATATTTTTGCGTCAGGAAATTTTTCTCTAGAGAGCTTAAAAATTCGTTCTTTAATTTGTTTTGCAAGTCCAAGATTTCTAAAATCTGGATGAACAATAAGTCCAGAATTGGCAACAAATTTATTGTGTCCCCAAACCTCTATGTAACAAAAACCTGCAAATTTTTCTCCGTCTAATGCAATAACAGCATTACCATTTTGTAGCCTTTTTAAAATATATTCTGGCGTACGTTTGGCAATACCAGTACCGCGTACTTTGGCAGAATCTGTTATTGTATCAGAAATTATTTGCGCATATTTAATATGCGATGCATTAGCAATTACAATTCTCATTGAATGTTGCTTTTATGTTAGTATTGTAAAATTTTATGTCTTGAAAAACGGAATTGGACTCACCTAATTCCTATATAGAAGTAATACCCTTACGGGCGGCGGCGTGTAGGAACAAGCGTAGCTAAGGGTGTAGAAACCCTGCTAATAAATAATATGTTTGTGTTCTTGTTCATTACAAGATCAAATGTACAAATTAAATTGAGCTAGCCTAATTTAGAAGTTTCTTTTTTTGAATATAATAAGTTTTGTCTTTTTAACTTAAGTATTTCGTAAATAATAACACCAAATATTGCAATATACTCAATTGCGAGTACTCCTAAATGCTCTTTAAAATCTGGGTTTGCATATGCCCAATAGCTTAAGAAAACAGCTGCGGACCATATAATAGCAAATCTAAACTTAGTAAATACACTAAGTAATATTAAAAATATAATGTACCAAGGGTGTACTGTAGTAGATATAAAATAGTAAATAGTTAGTACCCAAAGCATACTAGTAAATAAGCTGGTAATGGTTTTATTGTTTTTTATAAATGAAAAAAGCAAGACCATAATAATAGTTATGTAGGGAGAGATTTTACCAAAAGCCTTTATCGTTTCCCAGTCTTTATTACCATTAATTTCGGCAACTTTTTTAATAACATTATAGATGCTAGCATTAAACTCAAAATTACTAAACCAAAGTCCTATAGTTGTGGTGTAATTATTTATAAATTCTGATGAATAAAAAGGGATTAAAAGAGCAAGAACTGTAACACCAATAATAGTATAAAACGGAATTGCTTTTTTTAAACCTAGATGTCTTATAAAAAGAGGTAGAAAAATAAGAGGAACCAACTTTATGGCTATTGAAAGTGCTAAAATTGGCGCAGCTAACAAATACTTTTTTTGAGCAAGCAAGTACATACTCCATATAAAAAAGAAAAGCATTACACCTTCAAAATGAAGATTTCCGGTAAGCTCTATAATAACTAGCGGGTTTAAAAAATACCAAAATAGTAAATGTGATGATAAGTTTAGCTTTGCTAGTAATTTGCGGCCAAAATATAGAATGCCAATATCTGCAAGTATAATAATAATACGCATTGTTAGTATGCCTCCAAGCATACTTTTATCACTAAAAAATGCAGCTAAGGCAAATATAAACTGATTTAAAGGAGGGTAGTTACTAAAATTTTTAGCACTAATTTCTCCCATACTAGTATACAGGTGAGCAGCATTATCTATGCTAATTTTTCCTAGCTCTACAATGGTGTTTGGAGTTTGTAAATAAGGGTTTAAACCTTGTAATACTAATTCTCCATCCCAAATAAACCTATGAAAATCCTGAGAAAGCATTGGCTCTACAAACAAAAACACAAGTCTAAATAAAACACCAGCAGTGAATAATAGTTTTAAGTTCCATTTTTCAAACTGAATAAGCTTGTAGCATAAAAAGAATAGTGCTGCAGCTAATGTAATTAACTTAGGAAAATCTGTGCGTACCAAATGGTAAGCAAAAGTGTAGTAAAATAGTAAGCTAGCAAGTAGTAATAATATAGGTATTTTGTGTAACCTATAATATGATAAAATTTTTACTTGCATTACAAAAATTATAATTTACATTAACTGCTCTAAAGTACTAAAAATTATACAATTCTTTTTTTCTAATTATTGGTGTTAGAAATATGATGTATAAAAACAATAGTCACAAAAACTAGCGTTTCCTAACAGAACAATAGTTATAGATAAATTTAAGTAATAGTTTGATAATAAGATAGGTCTGTGGCCAAAATTTATTGCATATATAAATCAGGCTATTTACAATTTTTTATTTGGTAAATAAAAAAAATCATACACAAGAAGTAGCAAAGAGAAAGATTTTAAACTGTTTAATTCTGTGCCATATTCGGTGTCGTACCCATGTAAAACAGCGTGCCGATTTAAACCAGTTGAGGTTTCAAAATCATCAGAAAAATATTCATCAATTTTATTCTCCCTTAGAACTGAATTAAGTATTTTAAGAAAAAAATCATTTTTTATTTCTCCTTTTACTAGTCGTTTAAGTTCTCTTTTTTTATCCTTTGTTTTAAATAAAAGTTTATTACATATACCATCTGCCTGTGATAAAAACAAAGATACAGATGCATAATATTTACCTGAAAAATGACAATTAATAGCCTCTTTTATTATTAAAGAACGCTTAGATTGAGATCTATCAAATGAATATACTCTTTCTGATAATTCTTCTTTATAATAGTTAGTTAGATATTTATTGATGTCTGATACTCTCTCTTTATGGGCTAACTCCATTAAATAAGATGCTTGCACCAAAGACATTTTTCCATTAATATACCAACCAAAATTGGCTAGCTTTATAAAAGCATCTTTTTTTTCAAGTGATTCGTATCTTTCAATGCCAACTTTTATCTGATTAATTATTTCAGGAGAAATATGAAATTCAAATTTATTCATACAAAGATGATTAAACTTATTATACTGTAGAATAATATTTCTAAGCTTTAGCTGTAAGCGAGTTAAAGAAAACGTAACCAAAGCCTAAAAACAACATAAAATGGAATGGAAAAAGACCAAAATCGTTTAAAGGAATTGCAGAGTACATACCAAATAAGAAATATAACATTAGTCCAAATTCTATAATCATATTTGGAGATAATTTTTTAGCAAGGTATTTGTTCCCTTTCCAACTATCAGAAATATTATTGATATTAAATTTAGGAGTACGTACAAATTCGCTTCTTTTTCCTCTGTGACCTTCTAAAACAGCAAGTGTATTGTGTAAAGAAAAACCTAGAGCAATAGAAAAGAATGTAAAGAAAAGTCTTATATAGTCTATAAACTTACTAAGGCTACTACCTTGTATACTTTTAAAAGTAAACCAGTAGCATACAAATAGTATAACTGTACTTAAAATAAAGAAACTAGTTACTTCAAAAACCCAACCTAAAGATTCGTTTCTACTTTTAATGTATAACATAGGTATGCTTAAAAGTGCTACTAAAAATACGCACAAAAACATAGAACTATTTAAAAGGTGCATTACTCCGTGAAACTTAGTTTTAAAAGAGATGTTTTTAGCAGAAACAACGCTAACCACAGATTTTCTAAAGTTTTCTGCACCACCTTTGTTCCATCTAAATTGCTGAGAACGAGCAGCAGAAATAACAACAGGTAATTCTGCAGGTGTTTCTACGTCTTCTAAATATTTAAACTTCCAATTTTTTAATTGTGCACGGTAACTTAAATCTAAATCTTCAGTTAAAGTGTCGCCTTCCCAGTTACCAGCATCTATAATACAGGTTTTTCTCCATATACCTGCTGTACCGTTAAAATTTATAAAATGTCCTTTTGCGTTACGCCCAACTTGTTCTAATGTAAAGTGTGCATCTAAAGCAAAAGCTTGTATTCTTGTTAAAACAGAATAATCTCTGTTAATGTGTCCCCATCTGGTTTGAACAACACCTATTTCTTCGTCTTTAAAGTAAATAACTGTTTTCTTTAACCAATCTGAGTCAGGTAAAAAATCGGCATCAAAAATGGCAATAAAATCACCTTTTGCAGATATTAAACCTTCTTTTAGGGCTCCGGCCTTGTAGCCTTGCCTGTTTGTTCTTCTAATATGTTGTATATCTAGACCTGTTTCTTGTAAAGCTTCAATTTGTCTAGCTGTTTCAATTACAGAGTCATCTGTAGAATCATCTAAAACTTGAATTTCTAATTTGTTACTAGGGTATTCAATTTTAGCAATGTTTTCTAACAATCTTTCTACAACGTATTCTTCATTGTAAATAGGAAGTTGTATTGTTACATAAGGAACTTCTTTAGCGTCTAAAAGGTTGTATTTAGGGGCTTCTTTGTTTCTTCTTTTATAACCCAAATAATTAACAAGTAAGTTAAGTTGAGCTAAACTGTAGAAGAAAATCAGTAGAAGAGCTAAACTGTATATACCTATAATTATGTATGTAATTGCAATTTCCATATTTATTTAAAACTGTATTTAAATATCCATCCAAGGATCTTTACACCGGCAAATATAGTACCTTTTACTGTGCCTGAGACCTTTGATACACCAATTCTTTTTTTATAACGTACAGGAACCTCTAAATATTTTAACTTTTTCTTTAGAATTTTGAGTTGCATTTCTACGGTCCATCCATAGGTTTTGTCTTGCATTTCTAAATCCAAAAGTGTATTGTATTTAATGGCTCTAAATGGCCCAAGGTCTGTAAAATTAGCACCAAAGAAAATTTTCATTAACACGGTGGCAAGCTTATTTCCAAAAACCTGCTGTGGTGTCATACTACCATTTTCTCTACCTTTTTTGGTTCTGGCACCAACAACAAAATCTACTTTATTTTTTAGTATGGGATCTACAATTTTTATCAGTTCTTCTGGATAATCTGAGTAATCTCCGTCAATAAATACGATAATATCTGGCTTGTTGGACTTTTTTGCAATGTAATCCATACCTTTTAAACAGGCATAACCGTATCCTTTTCTGTTTTCAGTAAGCACGGTAGCACCTGCTTCTTCTGCATTACTAACGGTGTTATCTGTAGAATTGTTGTTCACAACAATAATTTCGGAAACAATTGATGGTATGTCTTTTATAACTTTACCTATAGAATCGGCTTCATTATAAGCCGGAATAATTACGTTTATTTTTGTCATTACCTTAAATCGGATAAATTGTTTTCCTTTTTAAAACCTGCAAAACTAAACCATTCTTTAATTTTTTTACCATTTTTATATTTTTCGGCAGAGGAAAGCTTTTCATTTTTATACTTTAAGCAGTATCCATTTTTAACATTATAGGCTAATTGGCATTTGTGGTTAATTTTACCATCACTAGTATAAAATAGCCACCAACCAGTTTTATCACCGTTTTTATAATGGCCTTCTTTTTCTAGTGTTCCTTTTGGGGTGTAAAAGTACCAATAGTTTTCTTGTTTATTATTGGTGTAATGTCCTTGTTTGGCAAGAGTTTTATTCTCATTATAAAATTTCCAAAAACCTTCTTTATTGTCATTATTTACCCATCCTTCTGCTTTTAGCACGCCAGAGGCATAATATTCTTTACGGTATTCTTTAGTATCTACACCATTAAGGTTTGCAAATATGACAAGTGAAATTAAGACTAAACGGAATAACATAATTTATTTTTTGTTAACCAAGTCCATTAAGTCAACATCGTTACCTAATAAAACTTCAGTAGGGTTAATACGTCCTTCTTCTGGTCCGTTTTCTAATTTTAAAACTCCACGTGGACAAACAGCAGAACATACACCACAACCAACACAGCTAGAGCGCACAATGTTTTCTCCTTTTTGCGCATATGCACGTACATCTATTCCTTGCTCACAGTAAGTAGAACAGTTACCACATGATATACACTGGCCACCATTAGTTGTAATTCTAAACCTAGATTTAAAGCGTTGCACAAAACCTAGGTAAGCAGCTAATGGACAACCAAACCTACACCAAACTCTGTTGCCAAAAATTGGGTAAAAACCTGTACCAATAACACCTGCAAAAATAGCTCCTATTAAAAGGCTGTACACGTTTTGTACGGTTTGTGTTTTTATACCTAAAACAGTACTAGATTCTGCAAAAAAGCTGTAAAGTGTCATAAGCGTCATCCCAACTGCAAAAACTAAAACAGCGTGTATTAACCAGCGTTCTACTTTCCAAGAAAATAAAGATTTGCTAGAGTGCTGCCTGTATGGGTCTCCTAATGTTTCTGCTAAACCACCACAGCCACATACCCAAGAGCAATACCATCTTTTACCAAAGAAATAGACCATTATTGGTACAATAACCAAGGTTAGAGCTATACCCCAAACAAGAATAAAAATACCAATGCCACCATTAGCAATAAGGTCTTTTAAATTCCATTGAAAAAAGAAATCGTAATCTAAAGGAAATGCATTTTTAAAATCATAATACGGCATTTGCAAGCGCACCATAATTTCTGGAATTAAGAATGCAAATACTATCTGAAAAAATAAAACAGACGTAGTACGAAAAATTTGGTACATATTATGTCTGTATTTAATGTACATACGTACAGCCATTACCGTCATAACTACACAATACATAAAACCATATACAAACCAATGGCCCGCAGGGTTGCCGCTAAGAGACTCACTAATTGGGTCTACTAAAAATGTCCAGTTTACTGCGTATTCAGAATAAAAATAAAGTATAATATAAAAGCTAACTAAAAAGAAGAAAACTAGCCAAGCAACTATACCACGGTTTGTAGCACTTTTTAAATAAATGCCATCATTTTTTATTCCTTTTTTGCCTAGTAAAACTACATTAGGTAGTATAAACATTAGGGCTCCAATAATACCTAATCCAAAGGTTAAAAACCACATTGTACCTTTGTTTTCTGGTATAAAACCATAACTAGAAGCTTTACGAATTGCCGCCGCCATATTGTCTCCACTAGCATATGTTTTTTTGCCCCATTCTTTATTTTTTATGTGCGTGGCATTTGCTTTGTCTATAGCATCATCAAGCACGGGAGCTAAAAAAGTTGAGCTAGAAAAATCCTTACCAACTAACTTAGATTCAAGATCTTTAATTAACAGTTCGCTTTTAACACCTTGACTGCTAATTGTTTCGTCAAAGGTTTTTTGGTCTAGTTTAAAATTTCCTAAAAAAGGAGTAGCTGCAAAAATGCCCAATCCTACTAAAAATATAACAAGGCCTAAATATTTAATTGTTTTCATTTTTTTATTGATTAAGCGATGTTGAATATTCTTTTTAAACTTTTCTTTTTTGCTGATAAATTGGTGTTGAATTCAGCATTGTATTTTGATAAAATTTCGGTTTCATATTGTTTATAAAACTCGGGGTCAAAATTGGCATCTTTTAAATGTTGAAGCACAAATTCTATATCCTTTTTTTGAGTAAGCCATTTGTTAAAAACCTCGTGACGCATACGAATACCAAAGGTGTTAATGCCTAAAAACTCTTTAGTGTCTTTATGGTAAGCAATTGTTATGCAAATATTTTCTTTAGGGTGTCTCCAATGAAAATGTGCTTCATAATCTTGTTTGTTACGCTCGCTAAAAACCCAACCATAAGTTTGGTATTCTATATCTAAAAACTTAGCAGAGTTAAACCAATGCCCCGGTTTGTATTCTAATTTGTTGCCGCAAATGGTTTGGGCTAAGGTTTCGCCCATCATTCTACCAGTATACCAAACAGCTTCAATAGGTCTTCTGTTTCCTATGCTTTGGTGTTGTTCTGCACAATCTCCAATGGCGTAAATATCTTTAATGTTTGTTTCTAAAAACCTATTTGCTTTAACACCACGGCCTAATTCTATACCAGATTCCTTTAAAAAATCTATGTTAGGAGATACGCCTGCAGTTAAACCAACAACAGTGCACTCTATGGTTTCTCCTTTATCTGTAGTAATAGCTTTAGCACGCCCGTTTTCATCGGCAATAATTTCTGCTAAGTTGGTGTTTAAACGTAAATCTATGTGGTGGTCTAAAATATGTTCGTTTATAAGTTCAGACTCTCCTTTTGGTAAAACACCGTTCCAAAAACTAGTTTCTCTTACTAAAAAGGTAACAGGTATTTTGCGTGAGCGTAGCATTTCTGCCATTTCTATACCAATTAATCCGCCACCAACTATTACAGCTCTTTTACAAGTTTTATTGTCCGGAGCGTTTTTTTGTAACTGTTCTAAATCTTGTTTAGAGTATAAACCTTGCACACCTTTTAAATCTTGTCCTGGCCAACCAAATTTATTAGGTTTAGAGCCAGTTGCAATAATTAGTTTGTCATAAGAAATAGATAAATTTTCTAAATCTACCTTTTTATTGGAGTGGTCTACATTGTTCACATATCCGTTTACAAGTTCAATTCTGTTTTTTTTCCAAAACCAATTTTCATAAGGCTGTGTATGTTCAAACTTCATATGACCCATATACACGTACATAAGCGCAGTTCTAGAAAAAAAGTACTCAGATTCAGCAGAAATAATTGTAATTTTTTTGTCAGATAATTTCCTAATGTGTCTTGCGGCAGTTACTCCTGCAATACCATTACCAATAATAACAATGTGCTCCATAGTTTTAAATATTAAGGTGTCTGTCGGGTTTAAAGATCTAAACTTAACGTTGAAAAGTTTATTTATATATTTTCTAAATAAGAATAAACTTGATTTCGTTTTGTTATCAAAATGTGATACTTAACAAGTTTCTTTGCTTCAAATAAAATTAAGATGTTGTTGTATGTTTTAATAAAAAGCAGCGACACACTTATTAAATAATACCAAAAGTAATATGAAAAATACTATTAAAATATCGGTCTTACTTATTCTATTTAGTATGGCAACTGGTTTTTCTCAAGATACAAACAACTTTTTTACTAAAGCTAATGCTTTTTTTAATACCAATGTTATGAATGGTAAAGTAGCTTATAAAAGTATTAAAGAGTCGCCTAAAGAGTTAAACAACCTTGTAGAGCAAATGAAAACTATAAAAGTAGCTAAGAGTGATGTTGCTACCTATCAGGCTTTTTGGATTAATGCTTACAATATTAGTGTTATAAAAAATGTAGTAGAAAATTACCCGTTAAAATCTCCTTTAGATAAAACAGGTTTTTTTGATAAAATAAAACATACTGTAGCAGGCAAAGAGCTTACTTTAAATGATATGGAGCATAAAATGCTACGTGCAGTTTTTCCTAAAGAGCCGCGTTTTCATTTTGTACTGGTTTGTGCAGGTTTAGGTTGTCCTCCAATTATTAACAAAGCCTATATGCCAAGTATAATAGAGGATCAATTGCAAATGCAAACAGAAATAGCCATTAACAATCCTAGCTTTATTATGGTGAATAAAAATAAGGTGAAGCTTTCTCAAATTTTTGAGTGGTATAAAGGAGATTTTACACAAGACGGTACATCTTTAATAGACTTTGTAAATCTTTACAGAAAAGACAAAATTGATGCTAAAGCAAAAGTGTCTTTTTATGCATATGACTGGACACTAAATAAGCAATAAAAATAAATAAGTAAAACAACAATCAACAATAAAAGAATATGAAACAATTAAAAACAATAGCCTTACTGTTAGGTTTACTAACTACGTTTGCAGGATACTCCCAAGAAGATGAAGACGATGCTCAAAAAAGTAATATACAGCAGTATACACCATCTAAATTAATAGGAAAAGGACAGTTTGATATTAAATGGTTTAATAATATCTACACAGAAACAGAAAGTACATTTACAGACGGTAAGCAGCCAAGACAAACATTTTTCACCTCTACATTAGAAGGTTATACAGGCGTAGGACAAAACAATAGATGGAATATAGGTGTGATATTAAAAATACGCTCTAATACCATTAATGGCTCTGAAACTTTAGATGCTTTAAAATTTAAGAGTGAAGACGGTATCTCTAGAGCTGGTTTAACATCTTTTGCGCCATCTGTAAAATTTGTGCCTTTTGAATCTGTGGGTAATTTTTCTATACAGAGTTCTTTATATGTTCCTTTGGTAGATAATGAAACAGAGAACGATGTTTTTTTAGATCAAAACGGATTCATATGGCAAAACAGGTTTTTTTATGATTATACTTTTCCTGGAGATAAGTGGCAATTATTTACAGAGTTAAACACAGAGCTTAATTTTGGAGACAAAGAAAAGAGCTTTGCTAACAATAGTTTAGGGTTAACTCCTGGTGTTTTTCTAAGTTATTTTCCGGCAAATAAATTTACGGTTTTGGCTTTAGCGCAACACTCA
This sequence comes from Cellulophaga sp. 3_MG-2023, assembly GCF_030546975.1. Classification (NCBI taxonomy): domain Bacteria; kingdom Pseudomonadati; phylum Bacteroidota; class Flavobacteriia; order Flavobacteriales; family Flavobacteriaceae; genus Cellulophaga; species Cellulophaga sp. 3_MG-2023. The sequence goes on along the minus strand of NZ_JAUOPS010000004.1, from coordinate 176,520 downwards.
CAACGTATAGATTTAGGAAATAATTTTAGTCAGAACTACACAGCTTTAGGTGGTGGAGCAAAATACCAATTAACAAATGCACTTAACTTAGAGTTGTTGTATACCAATTTTGTTGGAGGTGATAATACAGGACTGGGTGAAACATTTAACTTAGGACTAAGAGCAATTTTTTAGGCACTAACATTAAATACCTTAATTTAGGAGGTTTAAAATTATAGTTTGTGAAAAAATTAGGCCTCCTTATATTGTTTTGTTTGCAATTCTCATGCAATAGCCAAGTAGAAAAAAAGATAAACGGAATAAGCTTTGTCTCTTCAAGAGATAAAGTTACTCAGAAAAATATAGCTCCTATTTTGGCTATAAATGCAAATGCAGCATCTGTTATGCCATTTGGTTTTATAAGAGATGTTAATGAGCCCGATTTAATTTATAACTCGGACAGGCAATGGTTTGGAGAACGAAGAGATGGTATAAAGCATTATGTAGATATTTTACATAAAAATAAGATGAGTATAATGCTAAAGCCTCAAATTTGGATTAGAGATGGCAAGTTTACGGGCACATTAGAAATGAAAACAGAGGAGCATTGGCAGAAGTTTGAAAAAAAGTACTCAGATTTTATCTTAACATACGCGGCATTAGCAGAAGAAGTTAATGTAGATATTTTTTGTATTGGTACCGAGCTTGAAAAATTTGTACTGCATAGACCAGATTTTTGGAACAAATTAATAACAGATGTCAAAAAAGTATATAAAGGTAAGTTAACCTATGCGGCCAATTGGGATGAGTATCCTAGAGTTCCTTTTTGGAAAAGTATAGATTACGTTGGTGTAGATGCATATTTTCCTTTGTCTAAAGAGCAACACCCAACTGTAGATCAATTAAAAGCAGGATGGCAACCACATAAAAAGGCATTAAAACAAATGTCTAACACTTTAAATAAACCAATTTTATTTACTGAATATGGTTACAGAAGTATGGACTTTACAGGAGAAAAACCTTGGTTGGTAGACCGTAACCAGACCAAAGTAAATTTAGAAGCACAATCTAATGCTACTAAAGCTATTTTAGAGATGTTTTGGACAGAGGATTGGTTTGCTGGAGGCTATGTTTGGAAATGGTTTATAGACCACGACAAGGTTGGTGGTGAAGATGATAATAGGTTTACACCGCAAAATAAACCAGCGGAATTGGTTTTAAAACAATATTATGGATTTAAGTAAATTAAAATATTTTCTTCTTTTTTTAATTTTGATAACGTACGGTTGTTCAGAAGATGGATTAACTAGTTTATCTTCATTAAAATTTGCTTTAGACGGTGAGACTGTGGTTAAAGACAATGTTATTGCTTGTGCAGCTAGTGGAGACAAACAAGGAGAAGTAAATGTGTTTTTTTACCCAAGAGAAGGAGCTACCAATTTTAGGTATTTTGAAACAGAAAATATAGCTGCAGATAAAAATAATTTTGAAGCATATACAGAGTTAGCTCCTGAAATATTTAATGTTTTTAACGGAAAAATAAAGCGTTTCTTAATTAACTCTTCAGAAGAAAAATGGGTTATTGTGTCTTTTAAAGAAGATGGTAAAACACATATATGCAACCCAATACGCTTAAAACATATTACTAAGCCTACAGAAAAAATTAATACAGTATCTGTTGATAAAACAGAACCTACAATGCCAATTTTTTCTTGGAAAGAAGGCTTGTATACAGATTCTGTTATTTATTTTCAGGTAGTAACAGATAATCAAAATAACTTTTTGTCGGGCACATATACTAATGACAAAATGTTTCAGTATTACAAACTAGACAATGTAGTGCTTAACATTACAACTAAAGAACCACCAACTTTAAATAAAACACAAACCTACGGTTTTACTTTAATGGCAGTTAGCCAAGATAATTGGGTTAACTTATTAACAGAAACCGACTTTTCTCCTTAAATTATGAAAAAACTAATTTATTTATTTTGTTTCCTTTTTTGTGGAATTATAGTTTCTCAAGAACTAAAAATTGCTGATGTTAGTTTTGTTGGAGCTAAAAAAACCAAAGTATCATTCTTAAAAAATATAGTGCCAATAACTCCAGGTGCTGTTACAGATTCTACTGCTATTTTAGAGGCTGTTAATCAGCTTAAAAAATTACCTTCAATAGCAAATGCTACTTTTCAATTGGTTAACAATACTGTAGATAAAACGTATAATTTGGTTTTTACAGTAGAAGAAAATTTTACCATAATACCATTTGCAAATTTGTATACTTCTTCTAATGATGATTTTGCTTTTAGGATAGGTATACAGGAGTTTAATTTTACGGGGCGTAATATTACTATAGGTGGTTTTTATCAGAAAGATATATTTAACTCTTATGGTTTGCTTTTTAGAGCTCCCTATTTGTTTAGTGCAAAAGCGGGTTTGGCTGTAAGCTATAACAATTTAAAAACACAAGAGCCTATTTTTTTTGATAACAGCACCGCAGATTACAAGTACCATAATGAAGCTGTGGAAATCTTGGGCTTGTATCAATTTAGTCAAAGACATAGCTTAGATTTGGGTGTGAATTTTTTTACTGAAAAATACAACTACATACGTGGAGCAACTAATGTAAACGTACCACAAGCATTAGATGTAAATAAATTTTCATATAAGGCAATTTATAAATACAGTAATATACAATATCATTATCAATATTTAGACGGATTTAAAAGTACTTTAAATACTCAATATGTGCATAGCTCTACAAAAGAACTAGATAATTTTGTAGTTGCTTTTAACGACTTTGTTTACTACAAAAGAGTAGGTGAACGTGGTAATTGGGCTAATAGGTTACGAGTAGGTTTAGCTACTAATGATGAAACACCTTTTGCTCCGTTTTCTGTAGATAATAATATAAATATAAGAGGCGTTGGTAATATAATAGATAGAGGTACGGGATCTATTGTTTTAAATACTGAATACAGATATACTCTGGCAGATAAAAATTGGTTTGTGTTACAAGGAAATACATTTGTAGATGCTGGTACTTGGCGTAATCCAGGCGGGCAATTGGATGATTTTATAGATTCAGATAATTTAAGAGTATATCCAGGTGTTGGTTTACGTTTTATTCATAAAAAGATTTTCAACGCAATTTTTAGGATAGATTATGGGTATGGTGTAACAAAAAATGCATCAAAAGGCTTAGTTTTTGGAATTGGGCAGTATTTTTGATAATATTTGTGTAAAAGTCCACTAATGATATTGAAAAAATATGCAATTTTAAGTATAATGCTAGTAATAGCAGTTACTCAGCTCTATTCTCAAGATAAAGAAAAAACGGTTGTAGCTCAAAAAGGAGAGGGTATTTACACCTTACTTCGTAAGTTTGATATGAGTCCGTCTAAATATTATTCAGATTTTATTGCTTTAAACGAAAAAAACTTAAGAAACGGCAAACATTTATACGAAGGTAGAACTTATATTATACCAGATAGACTTATAAAAGTTGACGGAGAAGAAAAATTACCAGCAATAGTAAATGGGTATCCTATTTTTGGAAGAAAGCACGCTACAGTGCAACAAAAAAGTACAAAACTTAAAGGTGCTGTTTACTATTTAATTTCTGGTCACGGTGGGCCAGACCCTGGAGCCGTAACTAAATATGGTAAAAAACTAATTTCTGAAGATGAGTATGCTTATGATATTACATTGCGTTTGGGTAGAGAGTTAATTTCACACGGAGCCTTAGTGTATATTATTATAAGAGATGAAAATGATGGAATTAGAGATGATAAAATTTTACCCTTAGATTATGATGAGGTTTGCTATCCTAATAAAACTATTCCGTTAAACCAGGTACAGCGTTTAAAGCAGCGCGTAGATGCTGTAAATGATTTGTATTTAAAAAATAAAGGTAAATACCAAAGGTTAATAGTTACACATATAGATAGTAGAAGTGTTGGGCAAAATATAGATGTTTTCTTTTACCATCATGAAAAAAGTAGTAATGGTAAACGCTTAGCAGAAAGCATTCACAAAACATTTGATTCTAAATACAGAGAATACCAGCCAAACAGAGATTATACAGGTACATTTTTAGATAGAAGTGGTTTGTATTTAGTTAAAAATACCATACCTGCTATGGCGTATATAGAGATAGGGAATATTAAGAATAAAAAAGATCAAAAAAGAATATTGGTTGCAGAAAACAGACAAGCACTTGCAAAGTGGATTAGTGAAGGTGTTTTGCTAGATCATTCTAGAAACAACTAGTTAGCTATATTTTTTTTGTAGTAATTATGTAATTCCTGCGGAGTTTTGCCTAAAATTTTTTTAAGGTGAATAACACCAAAATGGTATTGTAATTTTACCATTCCTTTTTCTTGGTATTTACGAGCAGATGTAGTTACCTTATCTTGTATTACGCTAAAATTTGTGGCTTTATATAGTCGTTCTATAAACTCGCCATCTTCATAAATTATGTACTCTTCGTTAAAGCCATCAAGTTTAAAGAATAAATCTTTGGTAATAAATAAAGATTGATCACCGCCTCTACATACTTTGTGATTAATACGAGTAAACCACGCAAAAAATTTCAGAAAAATACTTTTACTATCAAATTGCATTCTAAAGCTACCAGCAGCATTTTGGTCTGTTATGGCTTTTAATATTTTACAGTCAAATTGATAAGGAGGAATTGTGTCTGCGTGTAAAAAATAGAGAATATCACCATTGGCTACTTTTGCACCTGCATTCATTTGCTTGGCGCGTCCTTTTTCTGAAGAAATAACAGTTACATTTAAAGTAGTAGCAACAGTGGTAGTATTATCTGTACTACCACCATCTACAACTATTATTTCATCTATTTGTTTAAAGGTGCTACGTGTGTTAATCTCTTTAATTAGTTTGGCAATAGATGCCTCTTCATTAAAAACGGGTATTATAATGCTTAGCTTATTTTGCTTCATTTAAGCTCCAATTATAATCAATATATTTAACCTTGGCGTTATCTTTTACTTGTGTAGAGGAGTATTTGTTTATAAAGCCAATTAAAGTTGTGTTCTCTGTAAAATCGCTCTTAAACCATTTAAAAATTTCAGACAATTCTACTTTATTCGTGTTAATGATGTTTCGTTTTTTATCAGCAATAAAATCTAAAGCAGCAGTTTCTAATTGTGCGTCCATAGTATCTGCTAAAAAGGCTTTATTAACTAGTTTAGGACAAGAGTAAGATGCGCAATTTATAGCAAAATGTATGCGAGGTTCGTTCATTTTGCGCAAAACCTTGTGTTCTACATAGCCCAAAGAATACATTTTGTCGCCAATGGCAACAACATCTTTATCCCAAGGAGATTTAATGTCTTTAATGCTTTTAGTAGGGTAGTTGTCTATAATTAATTTTACTGTCCCAGCATTGTAAAGGTTTATATAATAAGCTAATTTTTGGTTTTTAGACCAATTTTTAGCAGGAGCATTTTTTTGCAATAGTGTTAGGTAAGCTTCTAGTTCTTTTTTATCATTTACAAAAGCCTTATAATTAACATCGCCATTAGAGTTTACATTTTTTTGTAATAATGTATTCCATTTTTGGTGACTAGGTACCTCGCTAAAATTTTCTTCTATAATTTTAGGTGTAGACCCAAAATAAAAGAACCCTATTATTGATAAAAATGCAGCTACCGCAGATATTTTATAAACCATTTTCAAAATGTATTTTTATAGTTTGTCCTTTTTAAGCTTTAAAACTTACAGAGTTTTAATTAGCTCTTTAAAAAGTTTAATCATTTTTGGTTCTGTTTCTCCTGCTATTTTAATTATTTCTTTAATGTCTGCAGTTGCTAAATTATCTGGGTCACACTCATCTGTTAGTACAGAAACGGCAATTATAGGTAATTTTAAATGGTTTGCTACAATTACTTCTGGTACGGTACTCATACCTACGGCATCTGCTCCAATAATTTTTAACATTCTATATTCTGCCTTTGTCTCTAGTTGAGGTCCAAGTACAGCAGCATAAACACCAGAGTGTAATGTAATACCTTCTTTTTTAGCAATGTTTTTTAAGGTATTAGTCATTTCTGTATCGTAAGGGTTACCCATGTCTACAAAACGTTCTCCAAACTGTGAAACTCCTTTAAAAGCAAGTGGAGAGCCTCCTAAAAGATTAATGTGATCTTCTAGCAACATCATATCGCCCTTTTTAAAATCTAGATTTATTGCACCAGCAGCATTAGATATAAAAAGCTTTTTAATTCCAAGTTTATGCATAACGCGTATTGGGTAGGTAACGTCTTGCAAGTCGTACCCTTCATACATATGAAAACGTCCTTGCATAACAACAACAGTTTTACCTTGTAATGTGCCGTAAATAAGTTTACCAGAATGAAACTCTACTGTTGCTAATGGGAAAAAAGGAATATGGTTATAATGAGCCTCAATAGGATTTTCTATTTCGTTAGCTAAGTTGCCTAAGCCGGTACCTAAAACTATTCCAATTTCTGGGGCATTAAATCCTTTGTTTTGTAAATACGCTACAGAATCTTCAATCTCTTGTTTAATCATTTTATATATTTTTTAAAAAAGGTTTAAAAGCATCAATGTCTTTTATATCTTCATAGTAATCAACATCGTTTTTAGCTTCTAATAAAATTGTTTTTTCGTCTTTTAAATTATTTAATGTGTCTTTTAAAACAGTGTCAGTACCCCATTTTTTGTTTTCAAAAATAGCTGAATTAAGTTTTTTCATTCCTAATAAATAGTAGCCGCCATCTGTTGCAGGACCAATAACAAAGTTATTTTTATTTAACTGCTTAAAAGCATTTTCTAGATCTGCTTTTGTAATATCATACATATCACTACCAATAATTATTATGTTTTGGTAACCATCTGCAAACCCCTGCTTAAAAGCATTTTCCATACGTATACCAAGATCGTCGCCATTTTGTAATTTTTTATTATAAATGCTGGCGTCCCAGATGTCGTTTTCTCTTATGGCAACAGAATAATGAACCTGCTTGTCTATATTTTTTAAGTTTTGCGTAACAGAAACTGTATGGTCTAATAAAAATTTATAAATATCCAATGCAGTTTTATCTCCCGTTTTTGCAGCTAAACGAGTTTTGCATTTTCCTAATTCTGGGTTACGGGTAAAAATTAACAGTAAGTTTTTATTCAATTTTTTCAAAATATAATTAATAAATTTTCTCGGCATTGGTCACTAATTTAGACCAATACTTACTGTGTGTATGTATTTTGTTTGTCTCTAGGCTGTCTTTAGAGTAAACAGGATTGTTTTTGTTTTTCCATTCAAAAATACCTCCGTAAAGATTTTTAATGTTAGTGTAGCCAGCTGCAGCTAGTTTTTCTCCAACATCTTCAGATCTTATACCAATAGAGCAATAAACTACTATTTCTGTGTCTTTATTTTTTATTGTTGATGTTACTTTTTCAATATTAAAAAAATCATAACCAACACAAATAGCATCTTTAATGTGGCTAACGTTGTATTCTTTCTCTTCTCTGGTGTCTAGTAAAACATACTCTTTTTTGGTTAAAAGGGAATCTAATGTAATGTATGGTATACTTTCTTTATTATGCTTTTTAAGTAGTTTTTTTATAGTTGGTTGTGCAGTACTTAAAAGCGGAACCAGCAGAAAAAGGTAAAAAAGTAATGTAAGTTTTTTAATCACAAGTATGCATATTTTAGGTAAAGATAAGATTTTGTGTTTTGTTATAAAACCAATAAAATTAAAATAACGTTCAGGGTTAATAAACTTAAATTAAAGATAACTTTTTCAATCAATATTTTTTTCAGAATACAATTTTCCAATCTTTAGCGCTTTTAGTAAAGCTATGTTTGTAATGCTGTTCTTGGTGCAGAATTAACCTATTTTTAAGGTTGTAAGTTTTTCCAATATAAAATCTATCAATAGATTTACTGTAAAGAAAATAGATAAAGTGTTGTTGCATAGGGTATAAAAAAGAAAAAACCCGAACATTTCTGATCGGGTTTTTAAAGTGGTGCCTCCAGGAATCGAACCAGGGACACATGGATTTTCAGTCCATTGCTCTACCAACTGAGCTAAGGCACCATGCCGTTAAGCGGGTGCAAATATAAGAGCTATTTTCGTATATCCAAACAAAAAATAAAAAAAGATTTTATTTTTTTAAATTTTATAATATTTGTAAAATGAATTTAATTGTAGATGCAGGTAATACCTCAGTAAAACTGGCGGTTTATAAAGGAAAGGAACAAGTTTATTTTGATTCAATAAAACTAAATAGTTTTTTAGACCAGGTACAAAAGACATTTTTAGCATTTCCGGATATTAAAGATGCCATTGTATCATCTGTAGGAGCATTGGGAGAAGAACAAATAACCAAACTTGCGGTGTATTGCAATGTGCACACATTAAGCGCATCAACCAAAATACCTTTTAAAAACTTGTACGGCACACCAAAAACGTTAGGTGTAGACCGTATAGCATTGGCTACAGCGGCATTTTATCAATATACAGGAAAAAATACATTGGTTATAGATGCGGGTAGTTGTGTTACATATGATTTTATAAATGAAAAAGGAGAATATCTTGGTGGTGCAATTTCTCCGGGAATAGCAATGCGGTTTAAAGCAATGCATAACCAAACAGCTAATTTGCCATTATTAGATAAAGAAGGTGAAATACAGTTAATTGGTGATTCTACAATATCTAGCATGAAAAGTGGCGTAATTCACGGAATTTGTTTAGAAATTGATGGTGTTATTAAAGAATATAAGGTTAGATTTGCAGATTTAACAGTTATTTTAACAGGCGGCGACGCTCATTTTTTGTCAAAACGATTAAAAAATACCATATTTGCGCATTCCAATTTTCTCCTAGACGGACTTAATTATTTGCTGGAATACAACAAAGACTAAATGATAAGAAAAATAATTATTGCAATAGTATGCTGTATGGCAGGTACTATTTATGCTCAAAACGGCACAGTTTCTCCTTATTCTTACTTTGGAATAGGTGATTTAAGATCTATAGGATCAGTAGAAAATCAAATGATGGGTGGTATAAGTATGTATGCAGATAGTATACACGTGAACCTAAATAACCCAGCAGCTTACGGTTTACTAGGAAGAACAACTTACACGGCATCTTTATCTAGAAAAGAATTAAGTCTAAAAAGTACAGGTGGTTCTCAAAACTCTTCTGTAACAAATTTAGATTATTTAGCTATTGGTTTTCCAATTGTTTTAGGTAAACTAGGACTTGGTTTTGGTATAAAACCATTTACTTCTGCAGGTTATGAGGTTGAAAATACATTTAGCACCGCAGATAATGGAGAAATTACAAATGTATATTCTGGTGAAGGCGGTGTAAATTCTGTTTTCTTTTCTTTAGGGGGTAAAATTATTGAAGATTTAAGTGTTGGTATTACAGCAAACTATTACTTTGGTGTTGTAGAAAGCAGAAGAGTGCAAGATGTAGAAGATGTACAATACGGTACTTTTGATTTTAGAGAATCTAAAGTTAATGGTGCTAACTTTAAAATATCTGCAAACTATACTCCAATGCTTACAGATAAAATTAGAATGAATACTTATTTTGGTGTAGAAACACAAAATAACTTATCATCAGATAACACAAAAACTATTGGGTCTTTTTCTTCTAGTACAGGACAAGAGATAGAAACTATAGATGTAGATTTAGACAACGTTGGTTTAGCAAGTAGAGGAGTAACAATACCAACAACAACTACAGTTGGTTTGGGTTTTGGTCAAGACAGAAAATGGTTTTTTGGAGCAGAATACGGAGCTCAGAAGTTTGAAGATTATACAGCTCCATTTTTTGCAGTTGATAATTTAGAATATGAAGATGCATCTAGAATTGCATTTGGAGGTTTTTATACACCAGACTACACATCTTTTACAAATTACTTTAAGAGAGTAACTTACAGGGCAGGAGCTAAGTTTGTTAACTCTGGTATGGTTGTTAATAATGAAGACATAAAAGACTTTGGCATAACTTTTGGATTAGGTTTACCAATGAACGCACCAAACGATCCTTTTTCTAACATAAATATTGGATTTGAAATTGGAAAAAGAGGAACAACAAGTGCAGACCTAATTCAGGAAAACTATTTTAAAGTTAACCTTGGAATATCTCTAAATGCCAAGTGGTTTGGTAAGAGAACAATAAATTAAAAAGAGTTTATAACCATTAATAATAAAAACCAATTAAGATGAAAAAGAAACTTTACTTTATAGCGATTGCTTTTATAAGCGTTATGGGTGTAAGCTATGCTCAGGAAACAGCTGCTGCTACAGTTGATAAGTCAGAATGTAAAAATAACTTTCAATTATATGCGCAGGATGCAAAAGTTAAAAATTATGATGCTGCATACGGGCCTTGGAAAAAGGTTTATGATGCATGCCCAGATCATCATCAAGCAAACTTTCAGTACGGAGAGCGTATTTTAAAGCATAAAATAAAAAATGCCTCTGGAGCAGAAAAAACTGAGTTTATAAATATGTTATTAGGGTTGTATGACAATTATATTAAATACTATCCTACAAAAACATCTAAGGCAGAAGTTATAATAGACAAGCAGTTATTAAAGTATGATAACAAAATGTCTACTGATGAAGAGGATTATGCTGAATTAGGTAAGGCTTTTACGGAAGACAGAGCTAACTTTAAAAGTGTAAAAGCATTATACTTATATTTTTCTAGCCTTGTAAACTTGCATAAAGCTGGTAAAGAGGAGTTACAAACTGTTTTTGATGTATATGATGATGTAACAGAAAAGATTGAAGAAGATAACAAAGCTTTAACTGCTAAAATTAGTACATTATTGGCTAAAGAAGATGCTGGTACAATTACTAAAAAAGAAGCTAATAACTTAAGAGTTTACAGTGCAAACTCTGGTAATTACGGTAAAGTATCTGGTAGTATAGACTCTAAATTAGGGGATTTAGCTAACTGTGAAAACTTAATACCATTATACGAGAAAAACTTTGAGGCTAAGCAAAATGACCTTAAGTGGGTAAAAAGAGCGGTAGGAAGAATGTACTCTAAAGATTGTTTAGATTCTCCAATGTTTAAAAAATTATTTGAAAAGCAATTGGCAATGGAGCCATCTGCAAGTGCTTACTTATACTCAGCTTCTTTAAAATTAAAGTCAGGAGATAACAAGGGTGCTTTAGCAGATTTTACAAAAGCTAGTGAGTTAGAAACGGATTCTTATAAAAAAGCAGATATTTTATATAAAATTGCTGCTAGATATAGCAGAATTAGTAAGTCTACATCTTACAAATATGCTAACAAGTCATTACAAGCAAACCCATCAAATGGTAAAGCTTATTTACTTATGGCTAGCTTAGTGTCTAGTAGTGCAAACTCTTGTGGATCTACTAAGTTTGAGAAATTAGCTGTAAATTGGAAAGCTGCAGAATTAGCTAGAAAAGCGGGTAGAGTAGATCCTTCTTTAGGTTCTGCTGCAAAATCAGCTGCTAGTAGATATGTACAGAGAGCGCCAACAAAAACAGATATTTTCTCTAACAACATGCAGGGCAAAACAGTTAGCTTTAAGTGTTGGGTTGGTGGTAGTGTAAAGGTGCCTAACCTATAAGATGATCACAATAAATACATATAAATTTTTAAAGAGCATTGCCATAATTTGTTTTATGGCAATGCTTTTTTCGTGTAAAGATAATTACAAGCGTGTTGGTGTAGAGGCAACTAAATTAGTCTACCCGCAAGGGATTGCCAATGATTTGGTGTTTACTTATACAGAAACTAAAGATCCTGTAAAAAATGAAAAAGAAGTAACTACTAGGGTTATGGCAGTGTTAACAGCTCCAGTTAGGGAAGATTTTAATAACCTTACATTTCCAAAAGAGGTTTTTCCAAAGGGGTTGCAAGTGGAGTTTTTTGATGATAAAAACCAGAAAAGCACAATAACTGCAGATTACGGTATTAGTTATTCTTCTACAAAATTAATAAGTTTACGAGGTAATGTTGTAATACATACACATGACGGTAAGCAATTTAAAACACCACAGTTGTTTTATGATCAGGTTAATAAATGGATTTTTACTCAGGAAAAATTTGAGTTTATAAACCCTGAAGATGAATCTGTAATGTATGGCGAAGGGTTTGATTCTGATAAAGATTTAAAACAAGTAAATGCACACAAAACAACAGGCTTAAAAACAATAAAAGACGAGGAGATATGATGAAAATTTTAAAGTATACAGAGGTTTTATATTTGGTAGTGGCTATACTAGCATCTGTAAAAATGTATACACTTTGGAGAGCAGGGCAAGACTTTTATTTATTTGCTTTTTTTGCTGTAATTTCTATTGGTATGTTCTTTTTTAGAAGACATTATCGTAAAAAGTTTGAAAGTAGAAAACAAGATAATAACTCATAACCTTGGTAACATCAATCATTATTATTGTTGTATCATTATTGCTATCTGCATTTTTCTCAGGAATGGAGATTGCATTTATATCTGCTAACAGAATACATTTAGAGATCGAGAAAAAACAAGAAGGTTTTTTGTCTACCGTATTATCTAAATTAACAGCCAAACCTTCTAAGTTTATTGCCACTATGTTAATTGGTAATAATATAGCTCTTGTTATATATGGTATGTATATGGGAGATTTGCTTATGAGTTGGTTTACTGGCTTATTGCCTACAAGCAGTGGTTTTGTAGATTTGTTACTAACAGATTTTGGATTATTATCTCAAACCATAATTTCTACTTTAATCATTTTAATTACGGCTGAGTTTTTGCCAAAAGTGTTTTTTCAAATTTATGCAAACTCTTTTTTAAAGGTTTTAGCAATACCTGCTTATTTCTTTTACGGATTATTTTCTTGGATCTCTAATTTTGTAATCAGTGTATCAGACTTTATTTTAAAAACATTTTTTAAAACAGACGGTGATCATAGTCAACTTGCTTTTAGCAAAGTAGAATTAGGAGATTATATTACAGAACAGTTAGAGACTGTAAATTTAGAGGATGAAGTAGATTCTGAAATACAAATTTTTCAGAACGCGTTAGAATTTGCAGCGGTAAAAGCAAGAGAAGTAATGGTGCCGCGTACAGAAATTGTTGCGGTAGAGTTACATGATACACCAAAAAATTTAACCAAATTATTTACAGAAACTGGTTTTTCTAAGATAATGGTGTACAAAGAAACTATAGACAATATTATTGGTTATGTACATTCTTTTGAGTTGTTTAAAAAACCAAAAACAATAAAGAGTATTCTGCTTCCTATAGAATTTGTGCCAGAAACTATGTTGGTTAGTGATATTTTAGATTCGCTTACAAAAAAAAGAAAAAGTGTAGCTGTTGTGTTAGATGAGTATGGTGGCACGGCAGGTATAATGACGGTAGAAGATATTGTAGAGGAATTGTTTGGTGAAATAGAAGATGAACATGATACCACAGATTTGGTAGAAGAGCAGCTAAAAGATTATGTTTATAAGTTCTCTGCAAGACTAGATGTAGACTATATAAACGAAAATTATAAATTAGAATTACCAGAGAGTGATGAGTATGAAACGCTTGGTGGTTTAATAGTAAACGAAACTGGAGAAATACCAGAAAAAGATTCAGAAATTAAAATTGAAAACTTCAATTTTAAAATAATAGAAGTGTCAAATACTAAGATAGATTTGGTAACCCTACATATACTTGAAAAAGAGTAGGTTTTTAGTGTTAAAAATTTGATAAAAATTAAATTTTAAAACCCAAAAAGAAATGGTATTTTTGCCCACTGATTTTAAACATTTTATAAAATGGCGATTTTAGAGAACATAAGAAAGAGAACAACTGTATTAATCCTAATTATAGGTTTAGCCTTATTTGCGTTTGTTATCTCTGGTATTTTTAGTGCAGATGGTATGTCTGGTGCAAAAACAGGTACTACTGTAGCAGAAATTAACGGAAAAGATATTTCTATTGATAAATTTAGAAGAGAGGTTGAAGCCGCTTCTAACCGTTTTGGAGCTGGTGCAACTTCTATGCAGGTTGTAAACAGTGTTTGGGATCAAGAAGTAAGAAATGCTGTTTTAAGTGATGAGTTTGATGATTTAGGAATCTCTATAGAACAAGACCAAATCATAAACTTTATTGCTTCTAACCCAGGATTTGCTCAAAACCCACAATACCAAAATGAAAATGGTGTTTTTGATGAGTATATTTTTAAAGAATTTATTTCTACTTTAAAAACAGAAAACCCTGGACAGTATGCATTGTGGATTCAGCAAGAGCAGGCTATTATGCAGGCTGCTAAAGAGCAAACTTACTTTAACTTAATTAAAGCAGGTTTGGGAGCTACTTTAAAAGAGGGTGAGTTAGACTATAAATTGGCTAACGATAAAATAGATATTAAATACGTAAGAGTACCTTATACTTCTATAGCAGATAGTTCTGTTGCTGTTAGTAAAGATGAAATCTCTTCATATATTAACGATCATAAAGAAGATTTTAAACAAGAAAAAGCTAGAGATTTTCAGTTTGTTTATTTTGAAGAAAAGCCATCTTTAGAGGATGAAAAAGCTGTAAAAGAAAAAGTACTTAGTTTACTTAATGATAGGGTAGAGTACAATGACACAATTTTAGGATTTAGAAATACTAAAAATGTAGAAGAATTTTTAGATCGTAATTCAGATTTAAAATATGACACTATATACAAAACTAAAAATGTTCTTACTCCAAAATTTGCTGATACTTTAATGGCATTAAATGTTGGTGATATTTACGGACCTTACCGTGATGGTAATTTCTTTAAAGTATCTAAAATGATAAGCAAGAAAAAAGACGGTAATGTAAAAGCTAGTCATATACTTGTTGCTTGGGAAGGTGCAGAAAGAGCAAACCCAGAAGTTAAAAGAACAAAAGAAGAAGCTAAGAAAAGAGCAGATGAGTTATTAAAAGATGCTAAAAAAGGAGATGTAGAGTTTTCTGTAATAGCTCGTGATAATTCAGATGGTCCTTCAGCAACAAGAGGTGGAGATTTAGGATATAGCCAACAAGGTAGAATGACTCCTAAGTTTGATGAGTTTATGTTTAGCAACAATGTAGGTACTATAGGTATGGTAGAAACAGAATTTGGTTACCATATTGTAAAGGTAGATGACAAGCAAGACTTAGTTCGTATTGCAACTTTAGCAAGAGCTATTGAGGCTTCAGAAGCAACTATAAACTCTTTATTTACTCAGGCTACTCAATTTGAAAGTGATGCCAAAGACACAGATAAAACATTTTTAGAATTATCTAAAGAGAAAAAATACGTTGCAAGACCAGTAAATAAAATTAAGGCTATGGATGAAAACCTTCCTGGCTTATCTGCTCAAAGAGCAATTGTACAATGGGCTTTTAATGATGATTCTAATGTAGGTGATATTAAACGTTTCTCTGTAAATAATGGTTATGCAGTAGTGCAATTAACTGGTAAATATGCAGAAGGTTTAATGTCTGTAGAGGATGCATCTTTTATGGTGTTACCAAAATTAAGAAAAGAGAAAAAAGCAGCTCAAATTATTGCTGCTAATAAAGGTAAAGATTTAGATGCTATTGCTAAGGCTAATAATGTATCTGCTTCTACAGCATCTGCATTAACTATGAAATCTCCAACAATACCTGGTGCAGGTAGAGAACCGTTTGTAGTAGGTAATGCTTTTGGTCTTAACCAAGGAGAAACTTCTGGTTTATTAGAAGGTGAAACTGGTGTATTTATGGTATTGGTTACTAAAAAGGAAGAAGCTCCTAAATTAGAAAACTATAGTACATATGCTAATATGGTACAAACAACAGCTACACAGAGAGTAAATTCTGCAGTTTATAATGCATTAAAGAAATCTGCTGAGATTGAAGATAACAGAGCAATGTTCTACTAAAAGAAATTGTTTTATTAATCATATAAAAAAAGCCTCCAATTTGGAGGCTTTTTTATTTTATAAAATCTGTATATTTAAAGATGGTATTGTAACCCTTTTGTTTAAAATAGGAGGGGGTTTCTTTATTTCCTGTGGCAAGTATAAAGTCGCCACCCCAGGCTCCTAAACTTTTTATGGCTCCGTTATAATCTGCAAACAATAACTCTTTAGCGGTTGTTGTTTTTAAGGCATTAGACAGTAGTTCTTCGTGCTTGTTAATAAGAGCCTCAAAAGTGCTTAAAAGGGTTGCAGAAGCTATTTTTTTGGTAATTTCTGTAATGTCTTTTATTAGTTCTTCTTTGTTAAAAGTACATTCTTTATATGCGGCAATGGCATCTCTGCTATTTTGTTTTTTATTTAAGTGAATAAAATATAAATGATCAATAAACAGAGGATTAAACTCTATAATCTTAACAGTAGGTATGCTATTTATTTTTTGATAGAAAATAGGAGTATTGTTTTGAGCACAAGCAATATCATAACCACTGCCTTCCATTGTGTTTTCTAATAATTTAAAAGCATCTACTTTAGCCCAAGTTGCAATATTATTTATTAAGGTAGATGAAGATCCAAGTCCCCAGTCTCTAGGGAAATCTAATTTAGTTTCTACTGCTAGACCTTTAGTGTTTTTTAAAAAGCCAGAATTTAACAGTTGAGCTTCTTTTAAAATAGATTGTAATGTTTTGGCAGTATCAATCCAGGTTTTATCTTTTTCTTCGGTATTTAGTATATGTAAATCGCTACATCTAAAATTAGTGCTAAACCAAGTATTGTTATTAACGTCTATGCTTTTCCAAGTAATGGTAGCGTTACTTGTTTTTGTTACCGTTAAATTTTGACCGTATATTGTAGGTACAGCTAAACTTGTAGCGCCATCTAAAACAACATATTCTCCTGTAAGTAATAATTTGCCGTTACTATAAAATTTCTTAGTCATTTTTTAAATTGTTGTAAGCAGAAACTACCGCGCTATGTGTAACCGTATTTGTTTTAAAATGGTTGGTAAGTGTCTTTTTTTCTTCGTCTGTAGCACCAAGCTGATTTAAAATATTTAACAAGTGCATTTTCATATGGCCCTCTTGTATGCCAGTTGTTACTAAAGAACGCAGTGCTGCAAAATTCTGAGCCAAACCAGTTGCTGCTACAATTTGCATTAATTCTGTTGCAGACGGTTTTTGTAAAATGTCTAGCGCAACTTTTACTAATGGATGTAAATTTGTTAATCCGCCTACGGTTCCTAACGCTAATGGTACATCAATCCAAAATTTAAAAACCCCATTTTCTATACTAGCATCTGTTAAACTGCTATACTTTCCGTTTTTACTAGCATAGGCGTGTATGCCAGCTTCAATAGCTCTAAAGTCGTTTCCTGTAGCTAAAATAACAGCATCAATACCGTTCATGATGCCTTTATTATGGGTAACGGCCCTGTAGGTTTCTACTTTTGCTATAGTAACTGCTTGTACAAGTTTTTCTGCTAAATGTTGTGCTTCTTCAATGTTGCCTTCGCTTAGCTCTTCAATTGTACAGCTAACCTCTGCTCTAACAACGCAATTTGGAACGTAGTTAGATAAAATGCTCATTACAACTTCAATATTTTTTTCATCATCAGAAAAATCAGCATAAACTAATGCTTCTGTTTTTAAAGTTTTAGCAAACTGTTCTAGACAAGAGTTTATAAAATTGGCGCCCATTGCATCTAATGTTTCAAAAGTGCAGTGTAGCTGGTAATAATTCTCTAAATCTTCAGTTTTATTACGGAGTTCTATGTTTGTAATTCCGCCACCACGTTTTTTCATACTAGTGGTAAGCTTATCGGCATCTGTGTAAATTTTAGATTTAATAGTATTAAAAAAAGCCTCTAACTTTTTTTCATCACCCTTAAAAATAAAATGAACCTGGCCTACTTTTTCTGTTCCTAGAATAGTAGTTTTAAATCCGCCTCTAGATAACCAAAACTTAGCAGATTTACTAGCTGCGGCAACTACAGAACTTTCTTCTATAGCCATTGGTACAGCATAAAGCTTGTTGTTAATTAAAAAGTTAGGAGCAATACCTAAAGGCAAATAATAATTAGATATGGTATTTTCTATAAACTCATCATGCAGTTTTTGGAGTTTAGTATCAGAATTCCAATACACTTTTAATACTTCTTTTGTGTGTTCAGTATTAAGGGTGTAATTATTTGCAATCCAGTTTATTTTTTCTTCTTTGCTTAGTTTAGAGAATCCTTGTATAGGGGCAGTCATAGTTGGTTTTTTACAAGAGCCAAAGATAAACATAATGTGGCAACTTTTTTTGACTCATATATCTGTGAGTTTTGCCTGTCTAATTACAATATTTAAGATAAAAAGTTTACTATTTATTAACATTATTAGCAAACTTGAAATTTTTATCTCATTTTTGATAAAATCGTAATAGTGTAGATTTATATACTGTATCAATGGGATGTAGTTTTGCTAATGGTTTTAGTTTATTGCAACCCCACTAATAAATTAATTTTTTATAATTATGGAAAACACTGTTAAATCAGTTGAAGAACAAGAGCTTTTTGGACATCCAAAAGGATTGTTTTATTTATTTTTTGCGGAGTTATGGGAGCGTTTTAGCTTCTATGGAATGCGTGCTTTGCTAACACTATATATGGTTGATGTTGTTTTTGCAGCTTTAGCATCTAGAGATTTTGCAGCAGCAGCAGTATACGCATCTTACGGCTCTTTGGTTTATGCTTCTACGGTAATTGGAGGTAGAATCTCTGATAAGATATTGGGAATGCGAAAGTCTATTTTTTTAGGAGGTATTTTAATGTCTGTAGGACATTTTGTTTTAGCCATAGAACATGATATTACTTTCTTTTTAGCACTTGCATTAATTGTTGTTGGTAATGGTTTTTTTAAACCAAATATATCAACATTTGTTGGCTCGTTATACAAGGACGGCGATAGTAGAAAAGATTCTGGTTTTGTAATTTTTTATATGGGGATTAATATCGGAGGTTTTGTTGCACCTTTAATTTGCGGTTATTTAGGTAAAACTTTTGGTTGGCATTATGGATTTGGACTGGCAGGTATTGGTATGCTATTGGGGCTTATATTCTTTTATAGTGGAATTAAAAAGAATGTTTTTGGAGATAGAGGTTTACCGCCTGTTAAAGGAGTTTTGGAAAAGACAATTTTAGGTGTTAAACAAGGTATAATGATTCCTATTTTGGCTGTTTTATCTGCTCCTGTTATTGCTTATTTACTGTCTTCTTATAAGTCTTTAGGAGAAAAGGGTACTTTTTTAGAAGATGATAACATTGTTAATATTATATTTTATTTAATTGCTATAGGTATTGCGGTTTTTTTAATAAATGTTTTAATAAAAGCTACAGTAGATGAACGTAAAAAGCTAATTGTAGCTATTTTGATTACGTTTTTTATGACACTTTTCTGGGGTTTTCATGAGCTTTCTGGTAGTGTAATAACGTTGTTTGCAGAAAGAAATGTGAATCTTACTTTTATCGACGCTTCACAAACTAATGCATTAAATTCAATGTTCATAATTATATTATCAATTCCAATATCAATGCTTTTTGCTTATTTGAGGAAAAAGAAAATGGATCCTAGAACACCATACAAATTTGGTTTAGGACTTGCTTTTGCCGGTATAAGTTTCTTTATACTTTCTTTAAGTAGTGGTAGTGCAGATGCAGACGGGATGGTTCCTTTTTCTTATTTGTTAATTATGTACTTTCTAATTTCTGTTGGGGAGTTGTTTATGTCTCCAGTAGGTTTATCTAAAATTACAGACCTTTCTCCAAAGCGTATTGTAGCTTTTATGATGGGAATTTGGTTTTTAGCTTCAGCATTTGCATTTCAAATTGTTGGTTTTATTAGTAAGCAATTGGCTGTTGAAAGTGATGATAAAAACGTAGGAGGGTTAGATACCTTAGGTATATACACAGACGGTTTCTTGTTAATATCTAAATATGCACTAGGGGCAGCTGTTATTGTTTTAGTGCTTTCTCCTTTAATTAAAAAGCTAATGGGTAAAGTTCATTAATTTTTATAAATACAATAAAAAAATCCCTTTTTACAATCTGTAAAAAGGGATTTTTAGTTTTAATAATCTTATTAAATTAACTTAAAGCAAGCATTAAAAAAGCAGCTAAAGAAGCTCCTAATATTGGTCCTACAACAGGAATCCAAGCATAGCTCCAATCGCTTTTAGCTTTATTTTTTATAGGTAATAATGCGTGTGCAATTCTAGGTCCTAAATCTCTTGCAGGGTTAATAGCATAGCCTGTAGTGCCACCTAATGATAAGCCTATAGCCCAAACTAAAAATGCAACCGGAATTGCTCCTACAGAGCCTAAACCAATAGTTGTATTAGATTCAGTTATTGTAGCATCAGAAAAATAAAAGATAGTTAGTAATAATACAAAAGTGCCTATAACCTCACTAAAAACATTGGTAAATGTGTTTTTTATGGCGGGTGCAGTACAAAAAACGGCTTTCTTTGCATCAGCATCTTCTGTGGCATCAAAGTGATTTTTGTATGTTAACCATACAGCAGTGGCGCCAAGCATAGCACCAATAAATTGCGCAAGAATATACATAGGTACTTTAGACCAAGCAAATTTACTTGCAATTGCCAAGCCAATACTTACTGCAGGGTTTAAGTGCGCACCACTATATGGCCCAGCTATAACAACACCAACATAAACAGCAAGTGCCCAACCAGTTGTTATAACAATCCAGCCACTATTATGACCATTTGTGTTTTTTAAAACAACGTTGGCAACAACACCGCCACCAAGTAAAATAAGAATAGCAGTACCTATAATTTCAGCAATAAATGGAGTCATTTTTTTATTTTTATTTTAAGGTTGTTCAATATTAAAGATCATTAATGTTTGGTGTATAATTCTCTATTTTTTTTAATAGAGGTGTAAAGGTAAATATCTGTAACTAATAAAATGTGTAATATCCTTTTTCGCCAGTATAATAAAAAGGAATGTTTCTTTTTAAGCAAGTAGCTCTCCAAAGTGCTATTGTACTTTTGTAATTACTACCGTCTGCAATTATTTGCTTAGGCTTAATTTCTGTAATTAACCTATTTAAATTTAGTTTGGCAGACTGTGTAAGTAACACAATACTATTTTCTTTTTTTGGGTAAACGGCTAAACTATCTACAATAATTAGTAGGTTGTTTTTGTATCTATAATTGTTTTTAAGTATAAATTTTGCTACAGAATCTATACGCTCTGCAGTGCTAATATTTGCTAAAGTTTGATTGTTTTTTAAATTGATATTAGAATGTACATTTAGTTCTTGTCCAGATTGATGAATCAAAATTGTATTTCTGTTTTGGTGTAATACATATAGTTGATCTTTGGTAGTGGAGTTGTAATTATAAAATATAATACAGGCCTGAAAAAGAAGTATACTGCCAAGTAAAAAAGCGGTTCTTTTAAAATTTCTTTTCTCAAAAAACATAAGCAATAGTACTAAAAACAGGTAACTTATTGCAATCTGAATTTTATTAAAAGAGATGGCTTTTATTAAAAAGTTTTCTTGTAATGCTACCCATTTCACAACACTATTCATTGCAAAAATAATACTGTTATAAATTGTAACTAAAAAATGTGGTAGTGTATTACACAATGCTAAAACAAGCACTAGAATACCTGTGCTTAGTATAATTCCTAAAAACGGAATTATGGCTAAGTTGGTAATAAAAAATAGTCCAGGAAACTGATGAAAGTAGTATAAGCTAATAGGCAATACACCCAGCTGTGCAGCAAAACTAACCGTTAACAGTTGCCATATTTTGTTTGTAATATAATATTTGGGTTGCAACAGTTTTTGAAAAATAGGATTAAAAAGAATTATAGAAAATACCGCAGCATAACTCATTTGTAAACCAACAGAAAATAAAAGATTTGGTTGTAGTAATAGGATAAAGAAAAGTGACAATGCTACTATATTAAACGAGCTTGTTGGTCTATTTAAATACATAGCATAAGCTACAAATGTAAACATAGTTACGGCTCTAACTAAAGAGCTAGATAAACCAGCAAGTAAAGCAAAACTCCACAAGAAAATAACTATTACAACTAGTTTAATTGTTTTACCTTTTGGGAGGTACTCTAAAGGAGAAAATATAAATTGTAATATTAATAAAAGAATACCTATATGTAAACCAGATAGTGCTAAAATATGTATCGCGCCAGCATTTTTATAAGCATCTAAAGTCTCTGCTTGTATAGTGTTTCGTTCTCCTAATAAAAGTGCTTTTATAATGCTAAGTTCTTCACTACCAAAACCAGCATTGTTTAGCTTGTTTGTTATTTTAGTTCTAACAGATGCTGCTATACCTTTAATTGTTTTGTTTGTAGATAGTAACTGTTTGTAGTTTTTTTTAATATCTATTTTATGGTAGACACCTAAATCCTCTAAATACGCTGCGTAATTGAATTGGTGTGGGTTTAGAGGTTTATTTATATTTTTTAGTTCAGAATAAACAGCAAGTTCGTCATCAACTAAAAAAGTAGTGTTTATAGAGTCTTTGGGTAAATTAATTAAAAAAACACCTTTAGTTTTTGTGTCATCTAGATTAATTAAAGTAGCAATGTATTTATGGTTATATGTATTAGATTTTAGAACCTCACTTATTTTTATATGCCACAAATGTGTATTGGCAAAATCTTTATTACTATAGTGTAATTTATTATTTTTTGGAGTGGCTAAGCTAGCTGTAAATACACCAAGAAAAATAACTGAAAGTATTGCAAAAATACCAAAAGATAATGCTCTTTTTTTAGATGTTTTAAAAAGAAAACCGAGACCTATTAAAAAGAATATTAACAAGCAAAAGGAAGTAAGTATTGGTAATTTTAGTATGGTTTGTATCAGAATTCCGGTAATTAAGTATAGTGTTAATTTTACCGAAATAAACTGAAACGGTTTCATAAATTAAAGTATTCTTGTAGCTTTTACAAAGGCATAATTCCAATATCCTTCTCTTAAAGATGATACAATTACACCTCTAGAAGTGCTTGCGTGTATAAATTTAATTTCGTCGTTATCTGTAGCAACAACCAATCCAACGTGGTTAATTCTTTTTCTTTTTTTTGATGTCCTAAAAAAAAGTAAATCTCCTTTTTCTACATCTTTAACCCTAACTTCTTTTCCTTCTTCTGCCATAACATAAGACACTCTGGGTAAAGATATGTCGTTTTCAGAAAAAGCAACGTAGAGTAGACCAGAGCAGTCCATTCCTCTTTTGGTGGTTCCTCCAAATTTATAAGGTGTGCCAGAAAAGGCTAAGGCAGAATTTATAATTTTGTCTGCTTTGCGCTCAACAGCAATTTCTTCAGCTTTTCTTTTAGACCTAGGAGAGTTTCCTTTTTCTATAATTGTTTTAGAAGGCGCAATACTTACTTTGCGCTCTTTATTGTAGGTGGTTTTCTTTTTAGAGCCACAACTGGCCAAAGAAATAATTAGCAGGAAAAAAGTTATTTTACGGATCATTCCAAGAAAAATTTAGGACACTTGCTTACCAAATTTAGTAAATTTAATTGGTTTTTATTCTTTAG
Organism: Cellulophaga sp. 3_MG-2023; assembly: GCF_030546975.1. Taxonomy (NCBI): domain Bacteria; kingdom Pseudomonadati; phylum Bacteroidota; class Flavobacteriia; order Flavobacteriales; family Flavobacteriaceae; genus Cellulophaga; species Cellulophaga sp. 3_MG-2023. Next base: position 153,009 of record NZ_JAUOPS010000004.1, on the reverse strand, counting down.
GTTTTGTATTGGTAACAATTAATTCTGCCGCTTTTTTACTTGCACCTGCGCCTCCTAATTTTTTTTCGAGCTGATAATATTCTTCAAACACCTTTGTTCTGGTGTCTTTAGATAAAATTTTGTTTAGCTCAATAGTTAAACTTTTTGTATTTAAATCGTTCTGAATTAACTCCTTTATTACCTCTTTATCCATTATTAAATTTACTAATGAAATATATTTTAAAGTAATAATTTTTTTGGCAATATAGTATGATAGCCAGTGGGCCTTGTAACATACAACTTGTGGTACTTTAAATAATGCAGTTTCTAAGGTTGCAGTACCGCTTGTAACTAGTGCCGCTGTAGATAAAGTTAGTAAATTGTAAGTTTGGTTAGCTACAAAACCAACTTGTGGATTTTTTAGAAAAGGTTTGTAAAATTCTAAATCCAAGCTAGGAGCACCAGCAATTACAAACTGGTAATCTGTAAAGGATTTGGTTACAGAAAGCATTACGTCTAGCATTTTTTGCACTTCTTGCTTTCTACTACCAGGTAAAAGAGCAATAATTTGCTTTTTAGGGTCTAAATTATTGTTAGCTCTAAACTCAGCTTCATTAGGTAGTTTTTGTTTGCTTATAGCGTCTAATAAAGGGTGGCCAACAAAATGTACTGGGTAATTGTGTTTTTTTTCGTAAAAATCTTTTTCAAACGGAAGAATAACATGCATAGCATCTATATCTCGTTTTATTTTAGAAATTCTACCTTCTCTAGAAGCCCAAATTTGTGGAGAAATATAGTAATTAGTACGGTAGTTTTGTTCCTTAGCCCATTTTGCAATACGTAAATTAAAGCCAGAGTAATCTATAAAAATAATAGCATCTGGTTTAAAAGCATCAATATCAGTCTTGCAAAATTTTAAATTTTTAGATATTTTATTAATATTACTTATAACCTCTATAAAACCCATAAAAGCCATACTTTTATAGTGTTTTACTAGTTCACCGCCAGCTTGTTGCATGAGGTCACCACCCCAGCACCTTATATTGGCACTAGTATCTGCATTTTTTATAGCTTTTATAAGGTTAGATCCGTGTAAATCTCCAGATGCTTCTCCTGCAATAATGTAATATTTCATTTAATATATACTATTTTTAAAAAACCTTGTAATATAAAATAACAAGGGCAGTTAGCAATGTGGCTATTAAAACACCTCTTGCTCTGTAGTCTCTTCTTATTTTTAAAAATAGAAAAAAAGCAATTAAATTTAATATAGCTCCAAGCGCTAAAAGACTGCCAATATGGTCGCTCTCAATAGCAGCTTTAAAAGTCTCTACAATACTTAAATCAGAAAATAGTAAAATGTAAGCTAACGTACCAATAGAATTGGCAATTATACCTACAAGAAATCCAATTATAACCTCTTTTTTAGTGTTCATTTAAATTCCAGTTGTTTAGTTGTTGTATGGTGTGGTGTGCAGTTAAATCAAACTGAGTTGGAACCACAGAAATATAGTTGTTAGCTAAAGCAAATTCGTCTGTATCTTCGCCTTTATCAAGCAATTCAAACTCACCTGTAAGCCAGTAGTAATCTTTACCCATTGGGTTGGTTCTTTTGTCAAACTTTTCTTTCCAATTGGCACGTGCTTGTCTACAAACTTTTATTCCTTTTATAAGTTCATTTTCCTTAACAGGAATATTAACATTTAGTACAACACCTTTAGGAATTCCGTTTGCAAGTGCTTGTTTTACAATTTTTTGTACAAAAGGTTTTGCTTCTTCAAAATTGGCATCCCATGAAAAATCGCAAAGCGAAAAACCAATGGCGGGTATGCCTTCAATTCCTGCTTCAATAGCGGCACTCATTGTGCCAGAATATATAACGTTTATTGATGAGTTAGAACCGTGATTTATGCCGCTTATACAAATATCTGGTTTGCGGTCTAAAAGTTCTTGAAGTCCCATTTTTACACAGTCTGCTGGCGTTCCGCTACAGCTGTATTCTTGTTCTGCACCATCAACATCATCAATAGTTACTAGGTTTGCGTGGAGTGTGTTATTAATGGTAATTGCATGGCCCATTCCAGACTGAGGACTGTCAGGAGCAACAACAACAACATCTCCAATTTCTTTCATAAATTTAACCAATGATCTTAGGCCAGGAGCAGTAATTCCGTCATCATTGGTAACTAATATTAATGGTTTTTCCATTTAAAGTATAATTTATACCGTAAAAATACGTTTTTAAAATGTTTACAAGAATGCTTTTTAAAAATCTATCTTATAATTATCATAAATAGGTTAAAAAACTGTTGCAAACTTAGAATGTGGCATAGTTTTTTCAGTATCTTGGTAAAATAATTAAAATTTACGTTGTTTTTAATGTAATTTTAAGAAACCAAATTCTACTAAAGTTAAAATAATACATAGATGAAAAAGAATTTAATTGTTATGTCACTTGGGATGCTATTTGCAGTAGCGTCTTGTAGTTTCACAAATAAATCTTTAGACACAGTTAACGACGGTGATAAAGATAAATTACTGATAGAGATAATTGCATATATGTTAGAAAAAGGTCATTATGAACCTAAAGACATTAATGACGATTTTTCAGTGTCAGTTTTTGAAGAATTTATTGATGTTTTAGATCCTACAAAAAGATATTTTTTAGAAAGCGATATAAAAGAGTTTGAAAAGTATAAATTTCAGATTGATGATCAGATAAAAAATACTGACATCAGCTTTTTTGATTTAGTTCATAAAAGGTTAAAGAAGCGTATGGCTGAAGCATCTGACATATATAAAGATATTTTAAGTAAGCCTTTTAATTTTGATACAGCTGAGAAAATTGATATTAATTATGAGGAGCAGACTTTTGTTTCGTCAAAAAAAGAATTAAGAGAAAGGTGGAGAAAGCAACTTAAGTATGCAACCATTAGTACTTTTGATGATAAACTTACAGATAAAGATAAACCTTTGTCTAAGTCCGAAGCAGAGAAAGCTGCAAGAGATTTAACAAAAACAACTTTAGATGACTTTTTTGACTTTGTAAATAATGAGTACGATCGTGAAGATTGGTTTGGGCAATACATTAATACAATTGTAGAAGGTTTTGATCCGCATACATATTACTTTGCACCAGAAGACAAAGATAAGTTTGATGTTAGTATGTCTGGTAAGTTTGAGGGTATTGGTGCTAGATTACAGAAGAAAAAAGATCAGGTTAAAATAGTAGAAGTAATTTCTGGAGGTCCTATTTGGAGAGACCAAACTATAGAAGTTGGAGATGAAATTGTAAAAGTTGGTCAAAAACCAAACGAAGAGCCAATTGATATAACAGGGATGCAACTTAATGATGCTATTAAATTGATAAAAGGCCCTAAAGGAACTAGCGTTTATTTAACAATTAAAAAAGTAGACGGTTCTACTCAAGTAGTTAAAATTATGAGAGATTTGGTAGAGATGGAGGAGTCTTATGCTAAATCTGCTACTGTAAAAAAAGAAAACCATACGTATGGTGTAATAAATTTACCTAAGTTTTATGTAGATTTTAAAGATTATAGCAACCGTAATGCAGCATCTGATGTAGCTAAAGAAATAGAAAGATTAAAACAAGCCGGAATGGAAGGTTTGGTTTTGGATTTAAGAGATAATGGAGGAGGATCTTTACGTACTGTTGTAGAAATGGCAGGTTTATTTATAAAAGACGGTCCTGTTGTACAAGTAAAATCTTCTGGAGGTACAGAAGAAAAAGTAGTGCATGAAGATAAAGATGAACGTATACAGTGGGATGGTCCATTGGTTTTATTAGTGAATGAATTGTCTGCTTCTGCATCAGAGATTTTAGCAGCTGCAATGCAAGACTATAAAAGAGGTGTTGTAATTGGTAGCAAACAAACTTTTGGTAAAGGAACAGTTCAAAACTTATGGTCTTTGTCTGATATTGTTAGAAATAACGAACATGGAGATTTAGGAGCATTAAAAGTCACAACTCAAAAATTTTACAGAATAAACGGTGGTTCAACTCAGTTAGAAGGTGTAAAGAGTGATGTTGTTGTTCCGGACAAATACAGTTACATAGACCTTGGAGAAAGAGATCAGCAAAATCCATTAGCATGGGATAAAATAAGTCCTGCAGATTACAATGCATGGGATGGTTATATAGATTATAAGCAAACTATAGCTAATAGTGCTAAGCGTATGGCAGAAAACTCTCAGTTGAAGTTAATTGAAGAGAATGCTAAATGGTTAAAAGAGCAACAAGATGAAAATGTAGTTTCATTAAGTTACAGTGATTATAAAAAGGATAAAGAAAAACTTGTAGAAAAATCTAAGCACTTTAAAGCTATTTATGATTACAAAACAGATTTAACTTTTGAGTCTTTAAAATACGAGAAAGATTTGTTTGTAAAAGATACCATCTTAAAAGAAAAGAGAGAAAGATGGCATAGAGATTTAGCTAGAGACGTATACGTAGAGGAAGCTATTAGTGTTCTTAAAGATTTAAAAAAGAATAACATAAAAAACAATAACAAGTTAGCAGCAATAAAAGGCTAAACTTTTTGGTGATATTTTAAATGCCTAGTTATTTATTTAGCTAGGCATTTTTTATTTTAATACTATTGTTATAGTAACTGCGTTTAAGGTTATAATTAACTTAAACCATAATTTATTTTGAAAAAACTAATCCTTATTTTATTTGCCGTTGTATTAACTACAAGTTGTTCTAAAGATGATGATTCATCAAGTATTGTAGGTACATGGGCAAACGATTTTTCAGCTTCTTTTGAGGGGCAAGAAGAACAGACTTCTAGAGACGAGTGGAAATTTGCATCAGACAAAATGGGCACTTATAAAGAAACTAGTAACGGAGATTTAAAATTTAGTACAACTTTTACTTGGTCTAAAGATGGAGATAAATATTATGTAGAATACCTAGAGGGTAGATCTAATGATGTTTTTAAGATAGTGAAGCTTGCTGGTTACACAACCTTAGAAGATGAAAATGGTTATACAGCTGCTATTAGAGATTAGAGTTGCAACCATATTACAATAAAAAAATAAAGCTTTCAAGGTTTACTTTGGAAGCTTTATTTTTGGTGTCCATTAAAATAGATTCAAACTAAAATGAATAAAAAAACTACTTATTTAGTTTTAATGTTGCTGTGTGCGGTTGGTTTTTGGCTGTTTAATAATTTTTATACGCCAGACACTTATTCAGATGATAGTGTAAAAAATACAGAAGATGGCAGGGGCTTTACTAACTATTTACAGCCATCATCTACAACAGGTGCTGTGGTGCAGCACAATTACTATACCTTATCTTATAAAGAAAAGTATGAGCAGGCAGAATGGGTGGCTTATGTTTTAAGAAAACAAGATTTAACCTATGATGATAGAAAAAGGCCATATTTTATTGAAGACCCTAAAGTAGCAACTAAATCTGCAGATTGGCGTAATTATAAGCGTTCGGGTTATGACAGAGGACATCTTTGCCCTGCTGGCGACCGTAGGTTTTCTTTACAAGCCTATAACGAGACATTTTACACAAGTAATATAACTCCACAGAAAAATGATTTTAATGCGGGTATATGGAGCAGATTAGAGAAAAAAGTAAGACAGTGGGCAAAAAAAGATAAAGAGCTCTACATCATCACAGGAGGAGTTTTAAAAGGCAATATGGATGAGATAGGAGATGAAGATGTAGCGGTTCCTAATTCTTTTTATAAAATTATAGTTAAAGGGAAAAAAGACAATTTAAAAGTAATTGCATTTTTATTTCCTCATAAAGAAAGCAATAGGCCTATAAGTTCTTTTTTAGTTACTGTAGATAAAATAGAAAAAGAAACGGGTATTGACTTTTTTAAAAGCTTACCTGGAGCACAAGAGGAAGAGTTAGAAAGAGAGATTGTAAAAAACGGTTGGGAGTTTTAATCCCACTCTTTTAGTCGGTTTGCATCTAATTTTAAAAATATAAACAAAAGAAGTGTAAAGCCTAGTAACCCAGACCCACCATAACTCATAAATGGTAAAGGAATTCCTATAGTTGGCACTAATCCAATTACCATACCTATATTTATTAAATAGTGAAAAAAGAGAATAGATATTACTCCATATCCATATATTCTACTAAAAGCATTTTTTTGCCGCTCAGCAATATAAACCAATCGTAATAATAACACAGAAAATAACAAGACAACAGTAGATGTGCCTATAAAGCCCCATTCTTCACCTATAGTTGTAAAAATATAATCTGAGTGTTGTTCTGGTACAAAATCACCTTTTGTTCTAGTTCCTTGTAAAAAACCTTTGCCTGTAAACCCTCCAGACTCAATTGCTTTTTCAGACTGGTAAGTATTGTATCCTATTGTTTTTCTTATTTCTTCTAATTTTTTAGGGTCTTTTTCAAGTCTAAGCCAAAGATTAAATCTATCCCTGTGGTGTTGTTTAAAGACAGAATCAAAAACAAATCTTACAGATAAAGAAATTGTAACCGAAACAACAAAGAATAGAATAATTGGTACAGGAGATACTTTAACTCTTTCCTTTTTAGTTAAATAAAATAAAGCAATTAAAATACTAACACCTATAACAACCCATATAGTGCCAAATTTTAGTGTTGCCATAAATATTAGTAGCATTACCAATCCAATTCCTAGATAGTATAGAGGTAAACCCTCTCTAAACATAACAAAAGTTAAAGCTAAAAAAATGATACTACTTCCAGGATCTGGTTGCAATCCAATTAATACTGCAGGTATTATTAAAATACCAAAAGCATATAGTTTGTCTTTTTGCCTTTTAAGGTCTGTTTGTATATCACTTAAATATTTAGCTAGTGCAAGCGTAGTTGCAACTTTAGCGATCTCTGATGGTTGAAGGTTAAAAAAGCCTAAGTTGTACCATGATGTAGCTCCTGCTATAGTTTTTCCAAAAGGGAAAAGGCCTATTAACAAAAGAATACCAATGGCGTAGATAATGCCAGAAAAACGCTCAAATAGGTTTGCCTCTGTTGCAAAAATAAAAATTATAGCAAGTATGCTAACGCCAATAAAAAAGGCTTGTTTGCCATAAAGTGTTCCAAAATCAAATATAGATGGGTTGTTTTCTGAAAACGTACTAGAGTAAATACTTAGCCAGCCAATAACGGTTAAAGCTAGGTATATAAGTATACTAAGCCAATCTATTCTTTTTAAAAAGGTGTTTCCTGCCATAAAGGAGTTTTCTGCTAATTTTTGATTGCTAAAAAGTTACCAAGCTCTTTCATTAATAGGAAAAGGTTCGCCACTGTAAGGTTTGGCATATTCTTTTTCTAATGTTTTTTCTAGCATTCTCTTTTCTAAGTCTTTACGGGTAATTTCTCCTTTCAAGTATTTTTCTATCATTAAAGATGCAATATGTCCGGCGTATCTACCTCCAAAATAACCGTGTTCTATAAATATAGCTATTGCAATTTTAGGATTTTCTACCGGTGCAAAAGCAACAAAAATAGAATGGTCAGTTAGCTGAGTTCTTACTCCGTTTATTCTGGTGAAATTTTCTACAGTACCTGTTTTTCCGGCAATATCAATACCGGGAACTTGTAGCCAATGCGCTGTACCGCCAGGAGTTTTATATACAGCCTCCATACCTTTAATTACAGGATCAAAATTTTCTTTATCTATTGTAGTGTATTTTCTTTGGGTGTATTCCGGATTTGTAATTGGCTCTCCTTCTATTTTTTTTAGAATATGAGGGGTATAGTAATATCCTTTGTTGCCTATTGCCGCTGTCATATTAGCTAATTGTATAGGCGTTACGGCAACTTCTCCTTGTCCAAAAGAAAGAGAAACTATGTAGGACCAAGACCATCTGTTGTCTCCATAAATTCTATCATAATATTCTTTTCCTGGTATTCTTCCTCTACTTCCGGTAGGTAAATCTGTTCCTAGATATTCTCCTAAACCAAAGCTTTTAACATGTTTTTGCCAAACATCCATAGCTTCATCAGTGGTGTCAAACTTGTCAAAAATTTGTTTAAAAGTGCCAGCAAAATAGGCATTACATGATTGGTAAATGCCACTATTCATATTTCTTAATCCTCCACCACAGTGGCAACCTCTTTTTGTTCTGTTTTTACCAACATAAAACCCATTGTAGCAACGTATTGTTTCGTCTGGTGTCATTACATTTTCTTGTAAAGCAATAAGAGCGTTAATTACCTTAAAAGGAGATCCAGGAGATTCTTGTGCAAGTAAACTTCTGTCCCAAGTTGGCTTGGCAATACTGTCATAATATAATTTTGTATAATTAGCAGAACGTTTTCTACCTACTAAAAGGGCAGGATCATATGTTGGGCCAGATATTAATGATAATATTTCTCCAGAACTTGGTTCTAGAGCAACAATACCACCGTGTTTACCAACCATTAATTTTTCTCCGTATTCTTGAAGTTCTTTGTCTATAGTAAGTTGTATCTCTTTTCCTGGTTCGGGTAAAGTGTCTAAAGCTCCGTTTTTGTAAGGGCCTATATCTCTGTTAAATCTATCTTTTTGTATGTACTTTACGCCTTTTCTTCCGCGTAGTATATCTTCATATTGGTTTTCTACGCCAGTTTTTCCTTTTAATTCACCTTGAGTATAGTACGGGTTCTTTTTTAAGTCTCCTGGCGTAACTTGACTAATGTAGCCTAGTGCATTTGCGGCACTTTTTGTATCATAATATCTTAAAGACCTTTTTTGAATATAAAAGCCTTCATATTTGCGCATTTTTTCTTGTAATCTAGCATAATCTTCTTTTGAGAGTTGAGAAACCATTACATATGGTAATCTAGGAGAACGAATTCTTGCGGTCTTTATATTTTTAATGAAAGTGCTTTTATCAATCCCTACTAAATTGCAGAACTCTATAGTGTCTAGTGGTTTTACTTCTCTTGGTATTACCATTACATCATAAGCTGCTTGGTTTGCTACAAGTAATTTTCCGTTACGGTCGTAAATATAACCGCGTTCAGGAAAGTCATAAATAGCTTTAATGGCAGCATCTTCTAAAATTTGATTTGGAGAAAAACTAAAAATTTGCAAATAAGATAGTCTTCCTAAAAAGGTAAGACCTATTAAGATAATGAAAGATGAAAGAAGAATTTTTTTCATTTTTTCTGAATACTAAACAATGATTTTATTAGTAGGCAAAGGAGTAAGGATGCACTACCAACAATTAAAACTTTCTTTAAAATTAATAACAAATTATTGAAACTAAAAATTTCTAGAGAAAAGAAAATCAAATGATGAAATAATATTAATAAGGCTAAAAAAGTAACCTGCTGTAATGTAGTTGTGGAGGTCATTTTAAAGTTTTGAAAATCGTAGTTAACCCCAAAACAAAAACGCATTATTCCAGATCTTAAATAAGCAATTGTTAAACATGCGGCCGTATGTATAGCCATAGTGTCAGAGAAAAAGTCTATGGTAAGACCAAGAAAAAAACTAACAACAAGTAAAATAGACAAATTTTCTTTTACAGGATACCAATAAAAAAACAAAATGTAGACCATAGGGTTTATAAACCCTAAAAAGTTAAGGTTGTTAAAAACCAATACTTGTGCTAGAACAAGAAAGAAAAACCGAATAATATGTAGTACAAGTTTATTGTTTAGCATTATTTTATTCTCTTTTCTAATTCTTTAATTTCTACAATGTCTTTATTTTTTATGATGTAAACATTTTTAATATTAGCCATATCCTGAAATAAGGTTATGTTAATATGGTATACGTTTTCAGATTTTTTTAAGCTGTAATCTTTAATAACGCCAATAGGAATATCTTTAGGAAAAATACTAGAACTAGCTCCTGTAACAATAGTATCACCTATATTTAGCTTAACTAATCTAGGGATATCTGTTAGTTGTACCGTATTAAAATTTTTAGTATCCCAAATTAGAGAGCCAAAATAATCTAAGTTTTTGAGTTTGGCATTAATTGTAGACTTTGTATTTAGGATGCTTTGTACTAATGAGAAATTGTTAGATGTATGGTCTATAATACCTAAAATACCATTAGACGTTATAACACCCATATCTTCTTTTATATTCTGATTTTTACCTGCGTTTATAGTAATGTAGTTTTTAGATAACGAGTAGCTATTTTTAATAACATTTGCTTTAATTACATTGTATGTTGAGGTAGAATCTGTTTTTAGACTGTCTGGACTAACAATATTTTTATTAAAAAGTAAATTACGTAGCCTTTTGTTTTCTTCTAAAAGAGTGTTGTTTTCTTCTTGTAAAGAAAAGTAGGTAGACACATTGGTAGATGTTTGGTAAATATTACCAGAAAACCAATTTGTAGAATTTAAAAACTTAGATTGATGATATGAGTTTGCCTGTACCGTAAAACCCAATGCAATTAGTAATAAAAAAACATACAGTAGTCCGTTTTTGTTTCTTATTAAAAAGTTGATAATTTGCTGCATTCATTTTACATATTTGGCGGTATAAACTTAAGCTTATACTTATGTTATAAAAACATCCTAATTAATTATTTAATTAGGATATTCTTATAACGTTCTAAGTTTTTAAGAGCAATACCTGTTCCTCTAACAACTGCGCGTAAAGGATCTTCTGCTATATATACGGGTAAATCTGTCTTTTGGGATAACCTGCGGTCTAATCCTCTTAACATAGATCCACCACCTGCAAGGTAAATACCTGTGTTATAGATATCTGCAGCTAATTCTGGTGGAGTCTGAGATAAAGTTTCCATTACCGCATCTTCAATTCTTAAGATAGATTTGTCTAAGGCCTTAGCAATTTCTCGGTAAGAAATAGAAACCTGTTTAGGTTTACCTGTTAATAAATCTCTACCTTGTACAGACATTTCTTCAGGTGGTTCTTGTAAATCTTCAGTAGCAGAACCTATTGTTATTTTAATGTTTTCAGCAGTACTTTCACCAACATAAAGGTTGTGTTGTGTACGCATATAATAAATAATATCATTTGTAAATACATCACCTGCAATTTTTACAGACTTGTCACAAACAATACCACCTAATGCAATAACAGCAATTTCTGTAGTACCACCACCTATATCTACAATCATATTACCTTTAGGCTGCATAATGTCTAGCCCAATACCAATAGCTGCTGCCATAGGTTCATGAATTAAATAAACCTCTTTACCGTTTACACGTTCACAAGATTCTTTTACTGCTCGCATTTCTACTTCTGTAATACCAGAAGGAATACAAACAACCATACGCAATGCAGGCGGAAACCATTTCTTTTTTAATGCAGGTATGTTTTTAATAAACATATTTATCATCTTTTCAGACGCATCAAAATCTGCAATTACACCATCTTTAAGTGGTCTAATTGTTTTTATATTTTCATGGGTTTTACCTTGCATCATATTGGCATCTTTACCAACTGCAATTATTTTTCCGCTAATTCTATCTCTAGCAACAATAGAAGGGCTATCTACAACAACTTTGTCTAAATGTATTATTAGTGTATTAGCTGTTCCAAGATCTATAGCTATCTCTTCTGTAAAAAAATCAAAAAATCCCATGTATTATAAATTGGTTTCTGGACTAAAAGTAAGTTTAATCGACGAATGTAACAAAATTAATGTTTAAAATGACGTGTGCCAGTCATTACCATAGAAATTTTGTTTTCATTGCAATAATCTACACTTAATTGGTCTTTTATAGAGCCACCTGGCTGTATAACGCTTGTAATACCATTTGTACCTGCAATTTCTACACAGTCTGGGAATGGGAAAAAAGCATCACTAGCCATTACCGCTCCGTTTAAATCAAAATTAAAAGATTTTGCCTTGTGTATTGCTTGGTTTAAAGCATCTACTCTAGAGGTTTGTCCTGTTCCGCTAGCGCATAATTGTTTTCCTTTAGCAAGTACTATTGTATTAGATTTTGTGTGCTTACATAATTTAGAAGCAAATATTAAATCTTCAATTTCTTCTGCTGTAGGTTTTGTATCTGTAGCATTTTGTAAATCTGCAACAGTATCTGTTTTATGATCTTTATCTTGTACTAAAACACCGTTTAAACAAGTTCTTACCAATGTTTCTGGTAAAGTAACATCATTCTGTACTAAAATAATTCTATTCTTTTTACCCTTTAATACTTCTAAAGCATCAGCGGCAAAACTAGGAGCAATAACAACCTCACAAAATAATTTATGAATTTCTTCTGCTGTAGCAAGGTCTATTTCTTTGTTACTAATTAAAACTCCACCAAAAGCAGAAACAGGATCACCAGCTAAAGCATCTACATAAGCTTGGTGTAATGTTTCTCTAGAAGCTAAACCACAAGCGTTGTTGTGCTTTAATATTGCAAACGTAGGTTCATCATTTTTAAATTCACCCATTAGGTTTACGGCAGCATCTACATCTAATAAGTTGTTGTAACTTAATTCTTTACCGTGTAGTTTGTTAAACATTGCTTCAAAATCTCCGTAAAAGAATCCTTTTTGGTGCGGATTTTCTCCGTAACGTAAAGCCTTCCCGTTAGTTTCGCTAATTTTTAAAACAGTTTCTTCTTGCTCTTTATTAAAGTAGTTAAAAATAGCAGTATCGTAATGAGAAGATACATTAAAAGATTTGGCAGCAAAACGCTTACGATCTTCTAAAGTGGTTGTGCCGTTACCAGTAGTAATTATATCTAAAACTTCACTGTAATCTTCCATAGAAGAAACACAAAGTACATCTTTAAAGTTTTTAGCAGCGGCTCTAATTAAAGAAATACCACCTATATCAATTTTTTCAATAATATCTTGCTCTGGTGCACCACTAGCAACAGTTTTTTCAAAAGGATATAAATCTACAATTACAATATCTAACTGAGGAATATCAAATTCAGCTAACTGAGCCTGGTCATTCTCGTTTTCTTGCCTATTTAAAATACCACCAAAAACTTTAGGGTGCAAGGTCTTTACACGTCCTCCTAAAATAGATGGGTAGCTAGTTACATCTTCTACAGGTATAACATTAATTCCTAAATCTTTAATAAATTTTTCTGTGCCTCCAGTAGAGTAAATTGTTATTCCAAGTTCGTTAAACTTTTTTACTAAAGGTTCTAAACCGTCTTTGTGAAAAACAGAAATTAATGCTGATGTAGCTTTTTTTGTGGTACTCATTTTATGTGCTTATTGTTAAAAGATTGAATAAGGACACAAAAGTAATTTTTTTGCGATTAAGAACGGCAATGGTTTATCAACAAAAACACAAAGTTTTAAAGAATTTTAGCAACTTCTGCACATATAAACTCTAAAAAGTCTTCATCTTCTTTAGAAAAAGGATCTGGAGTGCCAGAATCTATGTCTATTTGCCCTACGTTTTCTCCATTAACAAAAATAGGAATTACTATTTCTGCTTTTACACTTATGCTGCAAGCAATATAGTTGTCTTGTGCTTGTACATCCGGAACAACAAAATTTTCATTAGATACAGCAACTTGTCCGCAAATACCTTTTCCAAACGGTATAATTACATGGTCTGTTGGTTCGCCAACATAAGGGCCTAGCTTAAGTTCGTTTTTATCACCATTTTTAAAATAAAAACCTACCCAATTGTAATACGGTACGTTTTCTTCTAGTAGCTCGCAAATAGCCAAAAGAGTCTGGTCTTTATTGCCTTTGTTGTTTTCTATAATAGTTAAAACTGATGGTTTAAGCTCTTGTAACATTGTGATGTTCTATAAGTTTTATGCAAAAATAAATCTTAATTTTTGAATTTGCATTATTATTTGTTTGAATAAAGTCGATGGTGAATAACAAAACTAACTTAGTACACAACATTTAATACTACTTTGGCAACCAAAACTGTGCAAATAAAACTTTTTTAGCTACTTTTGATGTTGTAATGAAACAGTTAGTACATAAAATAACAACTATAGCACTTGCATTATTAGTGCTGCTTTCTACAGTGTCTTTTGCTGTAGAAAAACATTTTTGTTGTGGCGAGTTAGTTTCTGTGTCTGTGTATCCAGAAGATTTTGGCTGTGGAGAAAGCGCTTTTTTAACCGTAAATAACATTACTGAAAATAATTGTTGTACGGGTATTTTAGAGGCAGTAAAGGGTCAGGATAGGTTAACTATTGCTTCAGACAAAAACGAAAAAGTAATAACAAAATATGTTATTACTTCCATTTCTTATTCAGCTCCTAGTACTGAAATTGTATTTCATCAAAAAGCTAGGTTTGTAAAGTATGTGCCGCCACTTTTGGTACAAGATGTGCAAGTAGCGCATCAGGTTTTTAGAATTTGATTTTTTTATTGGTTTATGTTTTACTACGCATATTGCTTCAATAGCAATTGTGAAGAGGGTTTATGTTGTGTAAACTTTAAAAATATGTTTCAATGATTAAAAATCAATTTTAAAAATGCAAAAAATAGTTTTTATTCTTCTTGTGTTGCCACTCTTTGTATTATCGCAAGAGCGTGTAACGGGTACAATATTTGAAGAAACAGCTAAAGGAGAAACACTGCCTTTAACAGGTGCAAATGTATATTGGCATAATACCAGTGTTGGTGTTATTACAGATATAGATGGTGGTTTTTCTATTCCATATAAAAAAGAATATTCTAAATTAATAATAAGTTATGTTGGTTTTAAGACCGATACACTTACTATTACTAAACCGGGTAAAATTACCCATAATCTGCAATCAACTAGTACATTAGATGAGGTTACAATTACCGCAAAAAAAGAAGCTACAACCAAATTGTATTTAAAAGCAGAGAATACAATGGTTGTTGGTAGTGATGAGTTGTTAAAGGCTGCTTGCTGTAACTTGTCTGAGAGTTTTGAAACTAACCCGTCTATAGATGTAAATTTTGCAGATGCAGTTTCTGGCACCAGGCAAATTAAAATGTTGGGTTTAACAAGTCCTTATATATTAATAGCTACAGAGAACATACCATCTGTACGTGGAGCGTCACAAGCATATGGGTTAAGTTTTATACCTGGTACTTGGGTAGAAAGTATACAAATTACCAAAGGTATGGGTAGTGTAATAAATGGGTATGAGAGCATAGCAGGACAAATAAATGCTGAGCTTAAAAAACCTTTTGAGGATGATGCCTTGTTTGTAAATGTTTACGGAGCAAGTAGTGAGCGTTTTGAAGTTAATACACACCTAAATACTAGAATAGGAGATAAGTGGAGTACGGGTTTGTATATACACGGTAATAGTCACGATAAAAAACATGATGTTAATAATGATGGCTTTATGGATATGCCTATCTACAATCAAATTAATATCATGAATAGGTGGCAGTATATAGATGTAGAAAAAGGATTTGCTACTTTTTTTAATTTTAAATATTTAAATGATGAAAAGCAAACAGGGGAGTTAAATTTTGATCCGGATACAGATAAGTTAACTACTAATGCTTGGGGAAGCGAAATTAATACAGAGCGAGCTGAGTTTTCTGCAAAGTTTGGTTATGTTAACCCAGAATTACCTTGGCAGGTTTTAGGAGCACAGTTTGCAGTAAGTAACCACAAACAAGACTCTTACTTTGGTTTAAACATATATGATATTGAGCATACAAGTGTGTATTCTAATGTAAATTACAACTCTATAATTGGGGACTCTAGACATAAAGTGAAAACTGGGATTAATTTTACGTATGATAAATATGATGAGTTAGTTTTGGAAGATAACTATGCGCGAATAGATAATTCTGTTGGTGGTTATTTTGAGTATGGTTATGATAATTTAGAGAAGCTAAATATAACAGCAGGTGTACGTGTAGATAACCATAATAGGCTTGGATTTTTTGTGACTCCACGAGTACATTTACGTTATTCTCCTTGGGAGAAATCTGCTCTAAGAGCTTCTTTTGGAAGAGGTAAGCGTACTGCTAATATTTTTGCAGAAAACCAGCGTATGTTTGCTACAGGTAGAACAATTAAGATTGATGATGATGGTGGTAATATATATGGTTTAGATCCGGAAATTGCTTGGAATTACGGAGTGTCTTTTTTGCAAGGCTTTAATTTGTTTGATAAAAAAGGTGATATTTCTGTAGATTTTTACAGAACAGATTTTGAGAATCAGATAGTTGTAGATTGGGAAAATCCACAAGAAGTTAGTTTTTATAATTTAGAAGGTGATAGTTATGCAAATAGTTTTCAGACAGAATTAAATTATGAGGTGTTTAGTAATTTTGATTTGCGAGTAGCTTATAAATTATATGATATAAAAACACAATACAAGTCTGCAAAGTTAGAAAGGTCTTTAACGCCAAAGCATAGGTTTTTTGCTAATGCATCATATAAAACAAAAGGACATGGTTTTATTAAAAAGTGGAAGTTTGATACTACTTTTAATTGGTTAGGTACGCAACGTTTTTCATCTACTTCTAGTAGTGCAGAAGAATATCAATTACCGGCTTACTCACCAAGAGTAGCTACTTTAAATGCGCAAATAACAAAAGTGTTTTCTTCTAAATTTGAAGTTTATGTAGGAGGTGAAAATATAACTAACGTTAGGCAAAATATGCCAATTGTAGGAGCTAATGATCCTTTTGGCTCTAATTTTGATACTACATTTGTATACGGGCCGGTTTTTGGAAGTATGTATTATGCAGGTTTACGATTTAAATTAAATAAGTTAAAAAAATAAAATATAAAAATTATGAAAAAAATAGCTGTTATAGTAATGATGTTGTTTGCTTATGTTTCTTTTGGGCAAAATAAAAATGCAAAAGGAAGTTTAGAGGTAAATGGTGTTTGCCAAATGTGTAAAGACCGTATAGAAAAAGCTTGTATAAAAACCAAAGGTGTAAAAAGTGCTATTTGGAATGTAAAAACTCATGAGCTTAAAGTTATTTTTGACGAACGAAAAACTAACTTAGATTCTATAGAAAGTAGTGTTGCGGCTGTTGGTCATGATACTAAAAATTTAAAAGCTCCAGATGATGTATACAACAGCTTGCATGCGTGTTGTTTTTATAGGGATAAAGAAGTTCAAGATGATCATAAAGAGTAATTGTAATACTCTAAAAAGCAAAACGCTCCAATGAAAATTGGAGCGTTTTTAGTATTCTTAAGTTTATAAAAGATTACATCATACCTGGCATACCACCACCCATTGGAGGTGCAGCAGCTGGTGTGTCTTCTTTAATATCTGTTAAAGCGCACTCTGTAGTTAAGATCATACCAGAAACAGAAGCAGCATTTTCTAATGCAACTCTAGTTACTTTTTTAGGATCTATAATACCTGCTTTAAGCATATCTGTGTAAGTTTCTGATTTAGCGTCGTAACCAAAATCTCCTTTACCTTCAATAACTTTAGCAACAACAACAGAACCTTCTCCACCAGCATTTTCTACAATTGTACGCAATGGAGCTTCTATAGCTCTAGCAACAATTTGTAAACCAGTTTCTTCGTCTGCATTTTCTGCTTTTATTTTAGATAAAACAGCCTTAGCTCTAACTAAAGCAACACCACCACCAGCAACAATACCTTCTTCTACGGCAGCTCTTGTAGCGTGTAATGCATCATCAACTCTATCTTTTTTCTCTTTCATCTCTACCTCAGAGGCAGCACCAACATAAAGTACAGCAACACCACCAGCTAATTTAGCTAAACGTTCCTGTAGTTTTTCTTTGTCGTAGTCAGATGTAGTAGTCTCTATCTGAGATTTGATCTGGTTAACTCTTGTGCTTATTGTAGCAGCATCACCAGAACCATTTACTATTGTAGTGTTGTCTTTATCTATAGCAACTTTTTCACAAGTACCAAGCATATCTAAAGTAGCGCTTTCTAAAGAGAAACCTCTTTCTTCAGAGATAACTGTACCACCAGTTAAAATTGCAATATCTTCTAACATTGCTTTACGTCTGTCTCCAAAACCAGGAGCTTTAACTGCAGCAATTTTTAAAGATCCACGTAACTTGTTTACTACTAAAGTAGCTAAAGCTTCACCGTCTACATCTTCAGAGATAATTAATAAAGGCTTACCAGATTGAGCAACTGGCTCTAATACAGGTAAAAGATCTTTCATTGCAGATATTTTTTTATCAAACAATAAAATATAAGGGTTTTCTAATTCTGCAACCATCTTTTCAGAATCTGTTACAAAGTAAGGAGAAAGGTAACCCCTGTCAAACTGCATACCTTCTACAACATCTACATAAGTATCTGTTCCTTTAGCCTCTTCTACAGTAATAACGCCTTCTTTACCAACTTTGCCAAAAGCTTGTGCAATTAGTTCGCCAATAGTTTCGTCATTATTTGCAGAGATAGATGCAACTTGTTTAATTTTGTCTGAAGAATCACCAACTTTTTTAGATTGCTTAGCAAGGTCTTCTACAATAGCTTCAACAGCCTTGTCTATACCTCTTTTTAAATCCATTGGGTTTGCACCTGCAGCAACATTTTTAAGTCCTTCTTTAACTATAGATTGTGCTAAAACTGTAGCGGTAGTTGTACCATCACCAGCTAAATCATTAGTTTTAGAAGCAACTTCTTTAACCATTTGTGCCCCCATATTTTCTAAAGGATCTGCAAGCTCTATTTCTTTAGCTACAGATACACCATCTTTAGTTACGGTTGGTGCTCCAAAAGATTTGCTAATAATTACATTTCTTCCTTTAGGGCCTAATGTTACTTTTACTGCGTTAGCTAAAGCATCTACACCTCTTTTAAGGCCGTCTCTAGCTTCAATGTCAAATTTAATATCTTTTGCCATCTTTTATTATGTGTTTTTAAGTTTTGCTATTAGCTTTTGGCTAATAACATAAGTTTGATTATTAATTAAGAGCTAAGAGTCATTAAAGACAAATAGCAAATAGCTATATTAGATAATAGCTAAAATGTCGCTTTCTCTCATCATTAAATAGTCAGAACCTTCTAACTTTAATTCTGTACCGGCATACTTACCGTAAAGTACAGTATCACCAATTTGTACAGTTATTTTCTCGTCTTTAGTTCCCGGGCCAACAGCAACTACTTTACCTTGTTGAGGTTTTTCTTTAGCAGTGTCTGGAATTATTAATCCAGAAGCCGTTTTAGTTTCTGCTGCCATCGGTTCAATTAGCACTCTATCTGCCAATGGTTTAATGTTAACTTTAGCCATATTTTATGATTTTTTAATATTAATTTTTCTGGTGTTATATAGGCAGAAATTGTGCCATAGCGTAAAACTGACAAGTTGTAAAACAAAAAATGCCAGCTTGTCATAAGCTGGCATTTTTAATATATTTTAAGGGTACGTTTTACTTAATACTGTCCATTAAGTTAGTGTCTGTACCTTCAGGAGTAGCTGTATCCGTAGCAGCAGGAGCTTCTGTATTTGTTTCTTGTAATAATTTAGAATCTGAGTTAGTACCCTTACCAGGTAATGCAACGTTAGACATTAAAATTAGTATAACTAATAAAGCAGCTAAAGTCCAAGTACTTTTATCTAAAAAATCTCCAGTCTTTTTAACACCACCAACTACTTGGTTTCCACCGCCGCCAAAAGAAGAAGATAATCCGCCACCTTTTGGGTTTTGTACCATAATTACTAACATTAGTAAAAGCGATACTATAATAATAAGAACTAAAAATATTGTAAACGTACTCATCTGTTATATGTTTTCTTTTTGAATTTTTTCTACCGATTTTATTCGGTTTGCAAAGAAACTACTTTTTTCTGGATATTTCAAACTTAAAATCCTATAAGCTTGAATTGCTTTTTTGTATTTTTTTTGTTCTAAATACACCTTAGCAAGTGTTTCGGTCATTAACTCGTCTTTATTAAGTTTTACCGAACTAGAAATATCTACTTTAGTTTCTATATTTTTTGCAGGTTTAATTTTAGGGTTTGTCTTTATAAACTTGTCTATAAGGTCAAACTTTTTATTTTTTTTTTGCTTTACTTCTTCAACAATTACTGGCTCCTCTTTTATTTCTTCTTCAATTTTATCCTCTTCATCCTCTGGTTTAGGGGTGGTAAGTTGTAGCCATTGAGCAAACGAATGTTTTTCTTTTTTTGTAAAGTTAAGAGGCTCACCAATATTTAGTTTTTCGCTTTCGGTTTTTTCTTCCTCTGGTTTTTCTGTCGGTAGAAGTTCTGTAGTTTCTTCTGTTCTGTTTTTTAGAGCATCTTCCTGAGCTTTAACTTCTAACTCATCAATATCATTAGGAGTTTCTAATTTTTCAACAGCAATAGCTTCTTCTTCTTCTTCTTCTTCTTCTTTGATTACCTCTTTAGTCTCAAAAAGGGCATCATCTAAAATCTTTTCAGCATCATCTATGTTTTGTGGTAAAGGCTTGTCTTCGCTTTCTTCTAACATATTTGGCGGAGATGCCACTTCTTCAGAAACTACATTTAGTTTTTTGAGATTAGCGTTTTCTCTAATCTCTTTAATTGTTGCAGTATTATTTAGAAATTCCGGAGACGTTATAAAATCGAATAAAACATCCCTGTTGGTAGTGTGTGCAGCTGTTACTTTTAAAGCATTATTGTATTTAAAACTATTGGTGTTTTTAAGGCCTTTTAAATGAATAGCGTGCGCAGCCTGAAAATAAGGGTAGTCTGTAATAATCTCTTCTAGCTGGTTTATTTGAGCTACAGAGTTAATGCTTTCTGGTTGTTGTAATAAATGTGTAAAATCTGTTATTTTCATAAAACTACCAGTCTGCTAAAGATTTGCTAAAAATATCCTGTGTAATACGCTCAAAAATTTCAGCGTGTGCTTCAGCCTTTACAGAAGCCAATAAAGAGTTTGCAGGGTAATCATAAAAGAATGAAAAACGCTGTTCAAAGTCTGAGTCTTCTTTTGTTTTATTGTAAAAACGTACATTAACCGTCATAGTTAATCTGTTTTGTGCCGCTGTTTGTGCCGCTGTAGCTGTCATTGGAGAAATACGGTATTCTACAATTTCACCTTCGTATACTAAATCTCCGTTAGATGTAGTTAAACTTACGCTTGTTTGACTTCCTATTAAATCTTGCAGTGCATTTGTAAAATTCCTATCCAGTCCAGGTTCTACAGTAGAACCTGCACTTTGCGATGCGTAGTTTTGAAAAAAGTTTACCTGGAAAGATTTAGCATCACCAACGCTACCACCTGTAAAATTGTAACCAACACTTTTTAGTCCGCATGCTTGTACTGTGCAAACAATAATTAGTAAAGCAAGTATGTTTTTTATGTTTTTCATCTAGTTATAAATCAAACTGTTTTATTTTTCTATATAAAGTACGCTCAGAAATACCTAGCTCGGCAGCAGCAGCTTTTCTTTTTCCACGATTTCTTTCTAAAGATTTTTTAATAAGTTCTATTTCTTTGTCTTGTAAAGATAGGGTTTCTTCCTCTTCTATTTCTTCTGCAAAATGGTATTTATCATCTAGTGGTGTTACAGGAGATATAACCTCTTCTCTTTCTCTGCTAGGGTTGGGTAAGTGTAAAATTTCTGAAGGAGAACTTTCTGCCTCTTCATAGTCATCTTCTTCGTGGTCCCCGTATATTTTCTGAATTAAGTGCTCGTTTTCTTCTTGTACTTTTTCACTATCGTTATTTTTCATTAACTCTAGTGTTAGCTTTTTAAGATCGTTAAGATCTGCTTTCATATCAAAAAGAACTTTGTATAAAATTTCCCTTTCGTTGCTAAAGTCGCTCTCTTTTTTTTCTTGATTTACAACAGCAGGTAAATTTGTGTTACCACCGTTTGGTAAATAAGAATGTAGGGTAGCAGCAGAAATATTACGATCTGATTCTAAAACAGAAACTTGTTCGGCAACATTTCGTAATTGTCTAATGTTACCTGCCCAACGGTATTTTTGTAGTATTTGCACAGCATCATCAGATAAACGTATTGTAGGCATTTTGTATTTCTGACTAAAATCTGATGCAAATTTTCTAAACAATAAGTGAATGTCTTCTAAACGCTCGCGCAAAGGCGGCAGATTTATTTCTACAGTACTTAGTCTGTAATACAAGTCTTCTCTAAATCTATTTTTTTTAATGGCTTCAAACATATTTACGTTTGTTGCGGCAACAATACGTACATTGGTTTTTTGCGTTTGTGAAGAACCAACTTTTAAAAATTCACCATTTTCTAGCACACGTAACAGGCGTACTTGTGTTGTTAAAGGTAGTTCACCAACCTCATCTAAAAAAATGGTACCACCATCTGCAACCTCAAAATACCCTTTACGGGTTGTTGTAGCACCTGTAAAAGCACCTTTTTCATGACCAAAAAGTTCACTGTCTATTGTGCCTTCTGGTATGGCGCCACAGTTAACAGCAATATATTTTGCGTGTTTTCTGTGTGATAATGAGTGTATTATTTTGGGAATAGCTTCTTTACCAACACCACTTTCACCGGTAACTAATACAGAGATATCTGTAGGGGCAACTTGTATTGCTTTTTCTATGGCTCTATTAAGTTGTACATCGTTTCCAATGATCTCAAACCTTTGTTTTATTGCTTGTATAGATTCCATTTCGTTATTTTTTTACAATACTACCTAAAAGGGTTCCTGTGGTGCAATCTTCAATTTTTACGCTTATAAATTGTCCTACTTGACTAATGCCATCTTTTGGAAAAACAACAACAGCATTTTGCGAGTTCCTACCCATCCAATGTTCTGTAGATCTTTTAGATTCGCCTTCAATTAAAACTTCATCAATTTTACCTAAACGTTGCTGTAACCTGTAACCAGAGTGCTGCCTTTGTAATGCTATAA
The DNA here is from genome assembly GCF_030546975.1 of Cellulophaga sp. 3_MG-2023. Classification (NCBI taxonomy): domain Bacteria; kingdom Pseudomonadati; phylum Bacteroidota; class Flavobacteriia; order Flavobacteriales; family Flavobacteriaceae; genus Cellulophaga; species Cellulophaga sp. 3_MG-2023. The sequence goes on along the minus strand of NZ_JAUOPS010000004.1, from coordinate 130,352 downwards.
TTTCTGCGAGCCTCCTTTTTTTGTCCGCTTCTGGCACGTCATCTTCTAATTTACGAGCGGCCATAGTTCCTGGTCTTTCAGAGTAAGAATACATATAACCAAAGTCATATTTTACATATTCTAGTAAAGAAAGAGTGTCCTTGTGGTCGTCTTCGGTTTCTGTTGGGAAACCAGCAATCATATCCTGAGAAATAGCACAATCAGGAATAATTTTTCTAATGTTGTCTATTAAGGTAAAATATTCTTCTCTTGTGTGTAGGCGGTTCATAGCTTTTAAAACTCTATCACTTCCGCTTTGTACAGGTAGGTGTATGTGGTTGCAAATATTATCATATTTGGCCATTGTTTTAATAACATCTAAAGTTAAATCTTGTGGATTAGAAGTAGAAAAACGAATTCTCATTTCTGGTTGCGCTATTGCTGTCATTTCTAATAAATTAGAAAAATTAACAGCAGTTGCTTTTTGCATATCTGTAGCTTGGTCAAAATCTTTTTTCAATCCGCCACCATACCATAGGTAGCTATCTACATTCTGACCTAAAAGTGTAATTTCTTTGTAACCTCTGTTCCAAAGGTCGTTTACTTCTTCTAAAATAGATTGTGGCTCTCTACTACGTTCTCTACCGCGAGTAAAAGGAACAACGCAAAAAGTACACATATTATCGCAACCACGAGTAATAGATACGTAAGCAGAAATTCCGTTTGTATTTAAACGTACAGGAGCTACATCGCCATAAGTTTCTTCTTTAGATAGGATAACGTTTATAGCGTTACGGCCTTCATCTACTTCTTTTATTAAATTTGGTAAATCTTTGTAGGCATCTGGACCTACAACCATATCTACAATTTTTTCTTCTTCTAAAAACTGACTCTTTAAACGCTCTGCCATACATCCTAAAACCCCAACTTTTAAGTGAGGCCTAGTTCTTTTAACAGCGTTAAATTTTTGTAAACGCTTGCGTATGGTAAGTTCTGCTTTTTCTCTAATAGAACAGGTGTTTACTAAAACAAGGTCTGCATCTTCTAAAGTTTGTGTGGTGTTAAAACCTTCTTTTGCTAAAATAGATGCTACAATTTCACTATCAGAAAAATTCATAGCACACCCATAACTTTCTATGTATAGTTTACGTGTATTGTCTTTTTGGTTTTCTAATGTTAAAGAATTACCCTGTATTGTTTCGTCTATTACCTTCTCTTCTGCCATATCTAAATCTACTACTAGCTTGTAAAAGCACAAAGATAGTACTAAATCTAAAAAAGTGACAATTTGACAGTTAAATTTAATTAATTTTTAGCGGTAAAATCGCAGTTAAGTTTATTTTTGCTTTTTTAAACAAATTTTAGATATGAATTTTTACGACGTAGAGGGGAAAATAATTACAAAACCAGCATTGGATTTTGGTGCTCTTTTTAATAAAGGTATAGAGTTATTTAAAGTGGTTTGGTTGCCAGGATTTGTTACGGTGCTGTTTAGTACATTGTTAACATTATTGCTAGTTTTAGTTATGTACACGCCTTTAATAGCACTTGGTATTTTTAATGCAGAAGCATTTGAAAGTCAAGAACCGCCTATTGCTTATACTTTTCTTTCAATGTTTTTAATGCCGGTTATTGTGGTGTGTATTTTTGCTGTAAACCTGTTACTAATGGCTGGTTTTTATAGAATATGCAGGGCTAAAGATGCAAAACTAAACACAGATGGTCATTTTTACTACTTTAAAAAACAATACATAAGTAAAGCTTTTGTTTTAGCATTAATAACTATTGGCTTAGCTATAGTGGGTATGCTTGCTTGTGGTGTAGGTTTAATTTATTTAGGTGTGCCATTGGCTTTGTTTCCTGTGTTTTTAGCTTTTGAAGAAGAACTGTCTGCTTTAGAAATAGTAAAAGCTAGTTTTGCTTTAGGTAATAAAAATTGGTTGGTGCTTTTTGGAGTTACCTTTGTAATGGGGTTAATAGCACAACTTGGTGTAATTTTATGTGTAGTAGGAATTTTGTTTACAGCAATGCTTGCTAGAATTCCTATTTATTATGCTTATAAAGACGGTGTAGGTTTTAAAGATGATGATACCGAAGATAGGTTAAAAGCCCTTGCTTCATCAGATTTGTAAGTTGTTACGCAACCCTTATGTTTGTTCTGTATCTGTTTTGTAACAACCAAAAAGATATAAGAATGAAAAATCATTTTATTTTATTACTAGCATTAGCAGCTGTTTTTATTAGCTGTACAGATGATGTAGATGATAGTAAGTACGCAGATTTTCTAGTGGCAAAACCATTAAAAATTAGTCTGTCTGAGTTTGAAAGCAGTGGAAGTATTGTTGCGCCAAAACCTATTGAAGAATCGGGTAAAATTTATGCATACAATAATTATATTTTTATAAATGATAAATATAAGGGAGTACACGTAATAGATAATAAAAACCCAGAACAACCTAATAAAATAGCTTTTATAAGTATAATAGGTAATGTAGATATTTCTGTTAAAGACAATTATTTATATGCTGATAGTTTAGGGGATTTGTTAGTTTTTGATATTTCTAATAAAGATAATATTAAGCTCGTAAATAGGTTAAAAAATGTATTAAGAGATAATATTGTTTGGCCGGCAGCAGATATTTATGATTGGGAAAATGTTGGTGCTGCAGATGAAATTTTAGTGGGCTGGGAGGTAGTTACAGAACGCAGACTAAAAAAAGAAGTAAATGTTTGGTTTGAGAATGGGACGCTTAATAATACCACAGATGCAGGTAATGTAGGTCAGGGAGGATCTTTAGCTCGTTTTAAAATTGTAGCAGATTACTTGTATGCGGTAGACAATCACTCCATAAATGTTTTTGATATACAGGATTTAGAAAACCCTAAAGATTTAGAAGATATTTATGCTGGATTTGATATTGAAACTATTTTTAACAAAGGGAATCATTTGTTTTTAGGAAGTAGAAGCGGAATGTATATCTATGATATTTCTACGCCACAAACACCGGCATTTGTGTCGGAGTTTCAGCACGGTACTGCTTGTGACCCTGTTGTTGTAGATGGTAATTATGCATACGTAACTTTACGTGGTGGTAATACCTGTGGAGCAACAGAAAGTGGTTTGTATATTATAGATATAAGTACTATTGCAGATCCGGTTTTAGCAAAACAATACCCTTTAGATGGTCCTTATGGTCTAGGTATAAAAGGAGATGAACTTTTTATATGCGATGGGAATTCGGGTTTAAAAGTATATGATAAAACAGATGTAAATAATTTAAAAGAGGTAAATCATTTTAAAGATATTGTAACTTTTGATGTTATTCCTAGAGAAGAAAATTTGCTTATGGTTGGTGATAATGTGTTGTATCAATATAAATATTTAGAAAATAACATAAGCTTGTTAAGTAGCTTACATCTAGATTAATTTATACCTTAAAAAGACAAAAGACTGCTAATTTTAGCGGTCTTTTTTTGTTGGTTTCTACCTTATAACGTATTAAATAAAAAAATTGCTATACTTTTGTATAACCAAAAACCATAAAATGGCGAAGAATTTAGTAATTGTAGAGTCACCTGCAAAAGCAAAAACAATAGAGAAATTTTTAGGAAAAGATTATAAGGTAGAGTCGAGCTTTGGACACATAGCAGATTTGCCATCTAAAGAATTAGGGGTAGATGTAGATAATGACTTTACGCCTAAATATGTAGTAGATAGTGAAAAGAAAAAACTTGTAAAAAAACTTAAAGATTTAGCAGATAAAGCAGAAGTTATATGGCTTGCGAGTGATGAGGATCGCGAGGGAGAGGCTATTTCTTGGCATTTGGCAGAAGAGTTAAAATTAGACAAGAGTAAAACAAGAAGAATTGTTTTTAACTCTATAACAAAGTCTGCAATACAAAAGGCAATAGAAAACCCAAGAGAAATAAATTACAACTTGGTAAATGCACAGCAGGCACGTAGAGTTTTAGATAGGTTGGTTGGTTACGAGCTATCTCCGGTTCTTTGGAAAAAAATAAAACCAGGTCTTTCTGCTGGTCGTGTACAGTCTGTAGCAGTTAGGTTAATTGTAGAAAGAGAAAGATCTATTGAAGCTTTTACGCCAGAAGCTTCATTTAGAGTTGTTGCCGAATTTAAAACAGAATCAGGCAGTAGCTTTTCAGCAAAAATTAACAAAACATTCCCTAGTAAAAAAGCAGCTCAAGATTTTTTAAATAAAAATATTGGTGCAAATTTTTCTATAGCAAATTTAGATAAAAAACCAGCAAAAAAATCTCCGGCAGCACCGTTTACAACATCTACCTTACAACAAGAGGCAGCACGTAAATTGTATTTTTCTGTGGGTAGAACAATGCAGGTAGCACAACGTTTGTACGAGGCAGGTTTAATAACCTATATGAGAACAGATAGTGTAAACCTATCTAAAGAGGCATTAGATGCAGCTAAGGAAGCAATTGTAGAAAACTACGGTAAAGAATATAGTGAGGTGCGTAATTATGTAGGTAAAACCAAAGGTGCACAAGAAGCACATGAGGCGGTTAGACCTACAGATATGAAAAGGCAATCACCGTCTTTGGAACGTGACCAAGCAAGGTTGTATGAGCTTATTTGGAAACGAACATTAGCATCACAAATGAGTGATGCGCAGTTAGAGCGTACCAACGTAAAAATAAAAGCAGATAAGCATAAAGAAGAGTTTACTGCAAATGGAGAGGTTATTAAGTTTGATGGTTTTTTAAAGGTATACTTAGAAGGTCATGATGATGAGGAAACAGAGGAGCAAGAAGGTATGTTGCCAGCGATGAAAGTTGGAGAAACATTACTTAATAATTTTATAACAGCAACAGAACGTTTTTCTAGAGCTCCATACAGATTTACTGAAGCATCTTTAGTTAAAAAGTTAGAAGAGTTAGGAATAGGAAGACCATCTACTTATGCACCAACAATTTCTACAATCCAAAACAGAGGCTATGTAGAAAAAGGAACAATAGAAGGTGTAGAGCGTAAGTATACGCAGTTGGTTTTAGAAGCAGATAATCTAGAAGAAAAGAACTTAACAGAAACTGTTGGTTCTGATAAAGGTAAAATGGTACCTACAGATATAGGTATAATTGTAACCGACTTTTTAGTAAATCACTTTGAAACTATATTAGACTATAATTTTACAGCTAAGGTAGAAGAAGACTTTGATGAAATTGCAACAGGCGATGAAGACTGGGGTAAAGTAATGAAGGATTTTTATACAGATTTTCATCCAAAGGTTGAAGATGTAGAGCAAAACGCAGACAGAGCCAGCGGGGAACGTATTCTGGGTAAAGATCCAAAAACGGGTAGGCAAGTATCTGTGCGTTTAGGTAGATTTGGACCAATGGTACAAATAGGTACAGCAGAGGAAGAAGAAAAACCACAATTTGCTAGTTTGTTACCAGAACACTCTTTAGGTACTATTACTTTTGAGGAAGCAATGGAGCTTTTTAAATTGCCAAAAGATTTAGGTACTTATGAAGGAGAAGAAGTATCTGCAAACGTAGGTAGGTTTGGACCTTATGTTAAGTTTGGTAAAAAGTACATTTCTATGGAGAAAGGAGAAAGTGCTTTAGATATAACTAAAGAAAGGGCAATAGAGCTTATTGTAGAAAAGCAAAAAGCAGATGCGCCAATAGCTTCATATGAAGATTTAGAGGTTACCAAAGGTGTAGGTCGTTTTGGTCCGTTTATAAAATGGAACGGAATGTTTATCAATGTAAATAAAAAGTACGACTATGATACACTTTCTTATGAGGATATTGTAGAACTTATTGAAGCTAAAAAACAAAAAGAAATAGATAAGCTTATACAAGAATGGCCAGAAGAAGGCATACGTATAGAAAAAGCTAGATGGGGTAGACACAATGTGTTAAAGGGTAAAATAAAGGTTGAGTTGGCTAAAACAGTAGACGCTACTAAAATTACTTTAGAAGAAGCCCAAGCTATGATAGAAAAGAAAACCCCAAAGAAAAAAACAAAAGCTAAAGCAAAACCTAAGGCTAAAGCAAAAGCAAAACCAAAGACAAAGAAGTAAAAATATATGGCGTTCGATTTTTTGACTCCAGTGGCAGATAAAGTAATAGCTCATTGTGAGTTATTACCGTCGCAAGCATTAGGAAAAAAAATATACAAACACACAAAAAAAGATGGTTTACCGGTCTTGGCAATGGCATCTATAGCAATAATAGGCGTAAATGAATCTAGAAATGCTTTTGAAAAAAAATCAGAAGCATTAGATTTATCTGGCGTTAGGTTAGAGCTTTACAAGTTAATGGTAGGTAATTGGAATTCTACTATTATAGATCTAGGCGATGTAGAACCCGGAGAAAATGTTAGCGATACTTATTTTGTAGTAAAAGAAGTAATAGCTAGCTTAATTGAAGAAAACATTGTACCTATAGTAATTGGACCAACACAAGACCTAACATATCCTTGTTACAGGGCTTTTGATGGCCTCCGAAATATGATTAACCTAGTAAATGTAGATAGTAGGTTTGACTTTGGAGATCATGAAGAACTTATCTCTTCTCATTCTTATATGAGTAAAATTATTACAGATAAGCCCAATAATTTATTTAATTTTTCAAATATAGGTTACCAAAGCTATTTTAATTCTCAGGAAGAAATAGATCTAATGGAGCGTCTTTTTTTTGATGCTTATCGTTTAGGAGAGGTAACATCAGACATAACCTTAGTAGAACCAATTCTGCGAAATGCGCACATTGTTAGTTTGGATGCACGTTCTGTGCGGGCAAGTGAAATGGGTATGTTAAATAATTTTTCTCCAAACGGATTTACAGGAAGAGAAATTTGCGCCATAGCAAGGTATGCAGGTATAAGTGAAAAATTATCTGTCTTTGGTGTTTTTGAGAGCGAGAATTCAAATCAATCTTTTCAGCTCTTAGCCCAAATTATATGGTACTTTATAGAGGGTTATAACTTTAGAGTACAAGAATTACCTTATTTAAATAAAGAAGCATTTACAAAGTATATAGTTCCTTCAGACTTAGAAGAACTGGTTTTTTATAAAAGTAATTTAACAGAAAGGTGGTGGGTAGAAGTACCATCTATTTTAAATTCATATAATAAAAATGAAATGCCTGCGTTATTACCCTGCACCAAGGCGGATTATGTTGAGGCAACCAACCAAAACATTCCAGAAAGGTGGTTTAAGGCATTTAAAAAAGGCCTCAATTAAAAAAATAACAAAATAACGTGTCTTAATACAATATTTCGTTTAAAACGCTGTTTTAATGATTGAATATATATGTTTAAGAACTAAATATCTTAAATCGAAATTTAACCTATAATTATGAAGAAACTATTGTTAATGTCCATGGGATTTGTTCTTTTACTTGGCAGTTGTGGTAAGTCAGGAACAAAAGGAGAATTGGTAGGAGCCCAAGGAAAAAAATGGTATCCGGAGAAACCTTATGGTATGGAATTGATCCCAAGAGGATCTTTTATCATGGGTAAAACAGAAGAAGACCAAGCGCAGGTTTTAAATGCGCCAACTAAAACTGTTACAGTAACTTCTTTTTATATGGATGATACTGAAATAACAAATAGTGAGTATCGTCAGTTTGTAGAATGGGTTAAAGATTCTATTACAAGAACAAAATTGGCAATATTAGCAGATGAGTTAGGCTTAAGCCCAGAAGATGGTGGTATTGGTGATTATGCATTTAAAGATGCAGATACAACTAAAATGTCTGAGTACGATAAGTATATGATGGACAACTATGGTGGTGGTGGCCCATCAGGATATGAAGGTAGAGCCTTAAATAAGCAAGAAAAACTTATTTGGGATACATCTGAATACCCAGACGAGTATTATGTTGAGGTAATGGATAAGTTATACATTCCAGAAGAAGAAGCATATAACGGGCAACGTACTATAGATGTTACACAGCTTAAATATAAGTACAGTTGGATGGACATAGATGCAGCTGCAAGATCTAAAACTGGAAGCAGAAAAGATTTTATTAAGCAGACTGAGTTACCTGTTTACCCAGATACTACAGTATGGATTAAAGATTTTGAGTACTCATATAATGAGCCAATGCACAACGATTATTTTTGGCACGATGCATATAGCGAATATCCAGTAGTAGGTGTTACTTGGGATCAAGCAACAGCTTTTTGTAACTGGAGAACAAAATTAAAGAACGACGACCAAAAAAGTAGAGGTAAACAGCCAGTTAATAAATTTAGATTGCCTACAGAAGCAGAGTGGGAGTACGCTGCAAGAGGTGGTATAGAAGGTGGTATGTACCCTTGGGGTGGTCCTTATGTAATTAGTGATACTGGTTGCTATATGGCAAACTTTAAACCACAAAGAGGAGATTACGCTGCAGATGCAGCATTGTATACAGTAGAGGCTAAAGCATATGAGCCTAACGACTTTAACTTGTATAATATGGCTGGTAACGTGTCTGAATGGACAAGCTCTAGCTACGATCCAAGTACTTACGATTTTGTTTCTACAATGAACCCTAACGGAGGAGATAGTGGTAACGCAAGAAGAGTAATACGTGGTGGTTCTTGGAAAGATGTTGCTTACTTCTTACAAGTATCTACAAGAGATTATGAATACAGAGATTCTGCCCGTAGTTATATTGGCTTTAGAACTGTACAAGATTACATGGGAGAAGAAGATTCTACCGACTAAAAAACCGAATAAATTTAACCCTAAATACTTATAATTAATAAACCCAAATTAAAATTTAAAATTATGGCACAATCAAAATCAACAAAGAAATTATTTAATATGGCCTATGGCCTTGGAGCATCTGTAGTAATTATTGGTGCACTATTTAAAATCCTTCACTGGGAGTTAGGACCATTAAACGGTGGTGTTTTACTAGCAATTGGTCTTATTACAGAGGCACTTATTTTTGCAATTAGTGCATTTGAACCAATAGAGGATGAGTTAGACTGGTCTTTAGTATACCCAGAATTAGCAGGTGGTCAAGGATCAGCTAAACAAAAGAATGAAACTTTAGAAGTAAAAGAAACAGAAGCATCTTTATCTAAGAAATTAGACGAAATGTTAAAAGAAGCTGGTGTTGATGCAGAATTGATGGGAAGCCTTGGTAACAGCATTAAAAACTTTGAAGGTGCTGCTAAAGGAATTGCTCCTACTGTAGATGCAATGGAATCTACTAGAAAGTATTCTGATGAAATGGTACAAGCTGCTACGCAGATGGAATCATTAAACAGCTTATACAAAGTACAATTAGAAAGTGCTAGCAGACAAGCTTCAATTAATGAAGAAGTAGTACAAAACTCTTCAGCATTAAAAGATCAAATGGAATCTTTAGCAACAAACTTATCTTCTTTAAACGGAGTATACGGTGGTATGTTATCAGCAATGAGCAAAAACTAATTAGTTAATACTAATAACCCCAAATCAATTATTAACTAAAATTAGTAGAAAACATGGCAGGAGGAAAACAGTCACCACGTCAGAGAATGGTAAACTTAATGTACTTAGTGTTCATTTGTATGCTGGCGTTAAATATGAGTAAAGAAGTTCTAGCTGCATTCGGCTTAATGAATGTAAAGATGGAAGCTTCTAACAAAAAATCAACAGAAAACAATGTAGCTTTCTTAGAAGGTCTTGGAACAAAGGCAGAAGAGAATGCAGCAAAGTATGCTGAAGATTATAAAAAAGCGCAGCAGGTACAAAAAATATCTCAAGACTATTATGACTATTTAGAAGGTCTTAAAAATGAGATGACTAAGAACGTTGAAGATCCTACAGATTACCAAGTAATGGATAAGTCTGATTACTTAGATCAAAAATTCTTTAGCGGAGAAAACTTAGCAGAAGGTGGTAAGGAGTTCATGAAAAGAATTAACGATTACCGTGAGCAAGTATCTAAGTTAGTACCAGAAAAAATAAAAAGTTCTGTAAAGGCTAGATTTGAAACTGGAGATGCTAATGGTAAAGTAGAGAAGAAAGATAAGACCAAGCAAGATTGGATTAACTATCACTATGAAGGTTTTCCTTTAATAGCTTCTTTAACTAAAATTACAGCTTTACAGTCTGATATTAAGTCTACTGAAGAAGATGCTTTAAAAGCAATGTTAGAAGGTAACTTAACAGATCAGGTTTCTTTAAAGAAATTTAAAACATCACTTTTTGGATCTAAGTCAGCATTTTATGCAGGTGAAAAGTACGATGGTAAAATTATTATTAGCAAAACTGATGATTCTTCTACTCCAGTAAGAGCAGAATTAACATTAGATGGTAGAAAATTAAAAGAAGGTACAGATTATCAGCTTGAAGCTGGAGGTGTTAAAATGTTAATTGGTGCTGGTAACCCAGGAGATCACGAAGTAGCAGGTACACTTTTCTTTAAGCAAGATGGTGAAGAAGTTCCTGTAGAAGTTAAAAACTCTTTTGCAACTATATCTAAGCCAAGTGCAGCATTAATTGCAGCAGATAAGATGAACGTTGTTTACCGTGGTGTTGCTAACCCAATGACAATTTCTATACCTGGTATACCAAATAATAAAGTAAGAGCTTCTGCTCCAGGCTTAAAGTCGGTAAGTGGTAGTAAGTATGTTATGAATCCAGGTTCTGGAAGATCTGTAACTATTAAAGCTTCTGGTACTTTGCCAGATGGTAAAGCAGTTAGTTCTTCATCAGAATTTAGAATTAAAGATATACCAAGTCCAACAGGTTCTATTAGAGGAGAAACTGGTAGCGTTAAAATGCCACGTAAAAACTTAGAAGTATCTACAGTTGGTGCATTATTACAAGATTTTGATTTTGATTTAAATATTGGTGTAAGCGGTTTCAGCTTTAAAGTTCCAGGACAGCCAACAATTAGAGTTAATGGTAGAAAATTAGACAGTAGAGCTAAATCTGCATTAAAAAGAGCAAAAAGAGGTGATATGGTTCAGATATTTAATATCCAAGCTTATATTACAAATAACAAGAGTTATAGATTAAAGAAAGTTTCTAGTGTACTTGTAGAAATTACAAACTAGAATAAATGAAACTAAAAGGTAAGTTGCTATTGTAAAATAGCAACTTACTTATAGCTTCAAAATAAAATTATTTAAATGATGAATTGGAAAAACATTTTAGTAGTAGGTTTAGTAGCAATGTCTTCGATATCTGCTATGGCGCAATCAAATGTATTGAATGCCAAAAAACCAGAAGAAATTGGTATTAAAACAGAAGAACAAATTAAAAAAGATAATGACGGACCATTAAAGTATGGTTATGTAGACGACAGAGATGTTTTATGGTCTACTACTGTATGGGAAGTTATAGATTTAGATGAGCGTGTAAACTTTCCTTTATACTACCCAATTGATACTATAGACATAGGTAAAAACAGAAGATCGTTATACCACGTTTTAATGAAAGGTATTAAGAGTGGAGAATTAGAAGTTTATGCAGATTCTTACTTTACAGAAAAAAGAAAATTAGAAGACTTAAAAGCTTCTATGCAGAAGGTAGATACTACAGATTATGGTTACGACCAATATAATGCAGGAGAAACTGTTTCTGAAGAATATATTAACAAGAGAGATCTTGTTGCAGCAGATTTAGAAGAATACCTAATTAAAGGAATGTGGTATTTTGATAAAAGACAAGGAGAATTAAAATACCGTTTATTAGGTATTGCTCCAGTTGCACCAGATGTTAACTTTATAGATGATGAGTCTGTAGATATAGATGGTAATAAAATTCCTTTATTCTGGGTTTGGTATCCAGATGCTAGAGAATTGTTGCATACAGCAAAAGTGTTTAATCAACGAAACTCTGCAAGTCCAATTTCTTTTGATATGTTGTTAAACTCAAGAAGGTTCCATGCAACTATTTACAAAGAAGAAAATGTACACGGAGATCGTAAAATTAAAGATTACATTTCAGACAACGCATTGTTTCAGTTGCTAGAAGCCAAAAGAATTAAAGAGGTTATTAGAGACAGAGAACAAGATATGTGGAGCTATTAAATTGCTTTAGAATTCCAATTCAAATACAATAAGCAGACTCCCTAGGATTATATTCCTAGGGAGTTTTTTTATGCATATAAATTAAGCTACTTTATCTACTTTTGTAATATGGTAAATTATGTAGTTGTAGGCCTGGGGTTGGCAGGTATTTCTTTTTGTGAAACACTAGAAAAAAATAATAAAACGTTTAAGGTGGTTGCAGATAACTCACAGACATCTTCTGTAGTTGCAGGTGGTTTGTATAACCCAGTTATTTTAAAACGTTTTACACTTGCCTGGAACGCAAAACAACAATTAGACCTTGCGCTACCCTTTTACAAGGCTTTAGAAGATAAGCTAAAAGTACAGTTAGACTATAAAATACCTGTAATACGTAGGTTTGCTTCTGTAGAGGAGCAAAATATGTGGTTTGAGGCTATGGATAAGCCAAGTCTTAATTACTTTTTATCACCAAAAATTATTCAAAATAAAAATGCTGATATAAATGCAAACTTTGGCTATGGCGAGGTTTTACATACAGGTAGAATAGATACAAAGGAGCTTTTATCAGCCTATAAAAATTACTTAATTAAAAAAGAAGCTATATTACAAGAAACGTTTGATTTTGATGCTTTACAAATTGAAGAAAACGGAGTTATATACAAAGGTATTAAGGCAGAAAAAATAGTTTTTGCTACTGGTTTTGGATTAAAAAGCAATCCGTTTTTTAATTATTTACCGTTAAATGGAACAAAGGGAGAGCTTTTAACTATAAAGGCTCCAGATTTGAAAGAGAAAAGTGTTATAAAATCATCTGTCTTTATAATACCTATGGGTAATGATTTGTATAGGGTAGGAGCCACTTATAATAGAGACGACAAAACAAACAACGTATCTGAAACCGCTAAAGAAGAGTTGTTAACCAAATTAAATACCTTTTTAAAATGCAGTTATGAGGTTGTAGACCACAAAGCAGGTGTTAGGCCAACAGTAGCAGATAGAAAACCACTAGTTGGCGAGCATCCAAAGCATAAAAATGTATATGTTTTAAATGGTTTTGGTTCTAGAGGCGTTATGGCAGGACCTTACGCAGCTAAACATCTTTTTAATTTTATAGAAAACAAAGAGTTGCTACCAAAAGAGATAAATTGTAATCGTTTTATTAAAAGATACCTTAATGCTTCTGGCTCTTAAACTTAGCGGCTGCGTTTTTATCATAATGTATAAACATATTTATCCAAATATTACGAGACAATCTCATAATTATTGGCATAAAACCAACTAACGTAGCTACAATACAAATAAAACTTACTAAAAGACTCGTTTCAATAAAAATAAAAGAGATTATAAAAGCAGCAACAGCAAATGCAATACCAACACCATAACTTACGTACATTGCTCCGTAAAAGAACGAAGGCTCCATTTGATATTTGGTACCACAATGAGAACAACGCTCGTGCATATCGTACACATTTGATAAATGGTAAGGGTTTTTATCCTTGTACATGTTCTCTAAGTGACATTTTGGACAAGTTCCTGTTAAAATACTGCTGAGTTTGTTTCCTTTTTTTAACATTTGCAAAAAGTTTTTACAAAAATACTATTTTCTATAATTTTCATCTGTAACATTAGTCACATTTTATGCTTAATATTCACAATTTATCTGTCTCTTTTGGAGGAGAGTTTTTATTTGAAGAAATTTCTTTTAGGTTAAACCCAGGAAACCGTGTTGGACTTATAGGAAAAAATGGTGCAGGTAAGTCTACCTTATTAAAACTATTGTCTAAAGAAATGCCAATAGATAGTGGTACAATTGCAGCAGATAAAGATGTAAAAATTGGCTTTTTAAAACAAGATATAGATTTTGTAGAAGGAAGATCTGTTTTAGAAGAGTCTTACCAAGCGTTTGAAGAAATTAAAGCTTTAGAGTTAAAGTTAGATGAAATTAATCATCAATTAGCAGAACGTACAGACTACGAAAGTGATAGTTACAGTCAGCTTATTATAGATTTAAATGATATTACGCATCATTATGAAATTTTAGGAGGTTATAATTACCAAGGAGAAACAGAAAAAGTTTTACAAGGTTTAGGTTTTAGTAGAGCAGATTTTGATAAAAAAACGGAGACATTTTCTGGAGGCTGGCGTATGCGTATAGAGTTGGCAAAACTACTATTACAAACTAACGATGTGCTGCTGCTGGATGAGCCTACCAACCACTTAGATATAGAATCTATTATTTGGTTAGAGCAGTTTTTAAAAGGATATTCTGGTGCTGTAGTAATTGTATCGCATGATAAAATGTTTTTAGATAATGTTACCAACAGAACCATAGAAATATCTTTAGGTAGAATATACGATTACAATAAACCGTATTCAGAATACTTGGTTCAGCGTAACGAGCTTAAAACACAGCAATTAAGCGCGCAAAAAAACCAAGAAAAGCAAATACAGCAAACAGAAAAGCTGATAGAGAAATTTAGAGCAAAAGCATCTAAGGCAACTATGGCGCAATCTTTAATTAAAAAGTTAGATAAGATTGATAGGATAGAGGTAGATGAGGATGATAATAGCGTAATGAATTTACGTTTTCCTATATCTATAAATCCAGGTAAAATTATAGCGGAGATTGAAGATTTGTCTAAAAACTATGGCGATAGAAAAGTTTTAAATAATATAGATTTATTAATAGAACGCGATAGTAAAACAGCCTTTGTTGGTCAAAACGGACAAGGAAAATCTACTTTAGCAAAAATTATGGTGGGTGAGTTAGAGTATAGCGGTCACTTAAAATTAGGGCACAATGTACAAATAGGATATTTTGCTCAAAACCAAGCAGAGTATTTAGATGGTACAAAAACTATTTTAGATACTATGATAGATGCTGCTAACGAAACTAACCGTAGTAAGGTTAGAGATATTTTAGGATCGTTTTTATTTAGAGGAGATGATGTAGATAAGTATGTAAGAGTATTGTCTGGTGGTGAGCGTAACCGTTTAGCTTTGGCTAAAATGTTACTACAACCATTAAACGTATTGGTAATGGATGAACCTACCAACCATTTAGATATAAAGTCTAAAAACGTTTTAAAACAAGCATTACAAAATTTTGAGGGTACACTAATACTTGTATCACACGATAGAGATTTTTTACAAGGTTTAACTAATAAAGTTTACGAGTTTAAAGATCAAAAAATAAGAGAATATTTAGGAGATATAGACTATTACTTAGACCAACGTAAAGCTGAAAATTTTAGAGCTATTGAAAAAAAGACTAAGGTTAAGCAAGCTGTAAAAAAAGAAGAAGATAAAAAAGTAGATTATAAAGATCAGAAAAAAATAAAGTCCCTTAAAAATAAACTAAGTAATGTAGAAAGTGAAATTTCTACTTTGGAGAGCGACATAAAAAAGATAGATCAGAAGCTTTTATTGGACTATGAAGCTACAATTGCAGAACCAGATTTTTTTGATAAATACGAGGCAAAAAAGAAAAAATTAAAAGAACTAATGTCTACTTGGGAAGAGCTAACCTTAAATTTAGAAGATTTGTAAGTAATGTAGGGTTTTGTAGGCTATTTTGCTAAACCACAGAAAATGCGTGTTTCACAACAAAAACACGCTAACCGCTTGTAGTTCATCTAATAATTTTGCCAGTTATCTATAATTAGCTTCTATTTGTATCGCAATACTTTGATAATCAGTATAGATATGAATAAGAATTTTACTTACACAATCATAGCTTTTTTAGCAGTAGCACTACAAACAGTTGTGGGGCAAATATCTTCTAAAGAAAAAGCAGTGCTTATAGACTTGTACAATGCTACAAACGGAAGCCAATGGACAACTCAGTGGAATTTAGATAAACCAGTTTCTACTTGGAAAGGTGTTAAAGTAGAAGACAATAAAGTTGTTGGACTAAATTTATTTAGAAACAACTTGGAGGGAACTTTGCCACAAACAATTTATAAGCTTAAAAGTTTGCAAGATTTAAACTTAGCGTTTAATAAGATCAGCGGAGAAATACCTGTGACTATTACTAAGTTAAAAGAGTTGAGAAATGTTCATTTAGAGATGAATTTACTAACAGGTGAAATACCTTCTAAAATAGGAGATTTAGCTAATTTAGAGAGTATTGTACTATTTAATAACCTAATGAAAGGAGAAATTCCTAAAAGCGTTGGTAAATTAAAAAAATTAAAAGTATTTAATGTGTCTAGTAACAAACTTTCAGGTATTATACCTGATGAGTTAGGAAGCTTATCTAAATTAGAAAGTTTAGGGCTTTTTGAAAATAATTTGGTTGGTTTTATCCCAAAAGAATTAGGGAACTTAGTAGAGCTTAGAGAGCTTGTAATTGCTAACAACCAGTTAATGGGAGATATACCACAAGAATTTGGACAACTGGTAAACCTACAAGTATTACAATTACAAAATAATAAATTCAATAGCTTTAAAAGTCTAGACTTTATGCAGTCTAAAGAGATTTTAGTTTTTGATTTTGATGGAAAAAAACCAAGCTTAAAGTTTAGAGATTTAAACACAGCTAAAACTGGAGTTGCAGAAACAGAGTTTGAAGAAGATAAAGAAAATTAATTACTATAATAAGTATTTAGTTGGTTAGTTAAAAAGAGTGTCCTAAGGGCACTCTTTTTTTATTTAAAATACTGTTAAGCATTAGGATTGGGGTAGTTGTCTGTCTGGTCTTCTACAGTTTCATCCATACAAACAAAATCTTTTTCAACTAAAATAAAAATTTCTTTACCGTTTTTAGTGATGAAATTATGACTAAAACCAACAGTGTTACTACTAAACCAATTGGTTGTGTAATCTTTAGGAACGTATATGGTTATAGTGTTATTAATGTAATCGGTTTCTAGATTAGTTATATCCTTTTTTGCGTGTATTCTATATGAAAATAAAGTTGATCCAAACTCTGTTTCTTGAGCAAAAGAACCTGTTTTGCAAAATGCCTCTACTTCACTCTTAGTAAGTCTGTATCTAATAGAATTTCCTCTAATTCTTATTTTCATAGCGTTGGTTTTATGGTTGTTTTATCTTTTTTTCGGGCTTGTAATTTATGGTAACTCTAGTTCCTTTTCCTGGAGTAGAGTTAATAAATAGTCTTCCGTTTATATAGTTTATGCGTTCTTTCATATAAAAAAGCCCCATACCGCCCTCACTATTGTTTTTTGGTGTCTTGTGTAAAATAGTATCATCAAAACCTTTACCATCATCATCAATTAAAATGCTTAGTATATTTTGGTCATAATTAATACTAAGTAAAATATAATTGGCATCTGCATACTTAATAGCGTTATTTATAGCCTCTTGTGTTACTCTATAAATATTAGTTTCTACTAAGGAAGAAAACCTAATGTTTTTATCGGTCTTATTTTCAAAAAGAATATTTTTCCCAGTTAGTTTAGCTAATTCTATTGTCATTTTTTGCAGAGCAGGAAAAATACCATGATCTTTTAACTCAGGAGGAGTAAGGTTAAACGTAGCAGTACGTACACCTTTTATTAGGTCTGAGCATAGTGTTTTTAAATATGCTATCTTCTCCTCTGTTTTTTCTTTATTCTCTAAGTTAATAGATTCTATGTTAAATTTAAGAGCAGTAAGCATTTGGCCAATTCCATCATGTATGTCTTTTGCAATACGTTTGCGCTCTTCTTCTTGTCCCTCTACAATTTGGCTTGCTTGTAATTTTCTTTGAAGTATTTTGTCTTCAAAATTTTGCTTTGTTAATTGCTCTAGTTTTTGCTGATTTTCTATTCGTTCTGTAATATCAGAACATAAAATTAAAACACTTTGTTTTTTAGACGATTGATGAAGTGGAATAATAGACATATCTAACCAAACATCCTGTTCTTTTTTAGTCCTTATTTTTATTTCTTCAGTTCTAATGTTTTTTCTACTATTTTTTAAAACTTCTTTAAGGTACTCTTGTTGGCCTTCGTTTGTTGTTAGTATCTCAGACAATGGTTTAGATAAGTCTTGAGTAGAACAACCTAAAAGTTCTTGAAATTTTTTACTGATAAAAACTACGCTTTCATTATTTTTAGTAC
This sequence comes from Cellulophaga sp. 3_MG-2023, assembly GCF_030546975.1. NCBI lineage: Bacteria > Pseudomonadati > Bacteroidota > Flavobacteriia > Flavobacteriales > Flavobacteriaceae > Cellulophaga > Cellulophaga sp. 3_MG-2023. The sequence goes on along the minus strand of NZ_JAUOPS010000004.1, from coordinate 112,319 downwards.
TAGCAAATAAAGCTGCATTATCTATAACAAAATTTAATTCTTGTAGTTCTTGTAACGAGTTTTCTTTTTCTTGATATAGTTCCTCTATTTTAGCAGTGTTTTTCTCAGATTCTATTTTTCCTTTTAGAAGTTTAGCAATACTATTTCTAATTTGAATAGATAATGGTCTAAAAACAAATAAAATTTCTAAAAGAAGAATTAGTAAGGAAAGCGCAACTAATATGTGCTCTTTTTGTTTTAATTTTTGAAGTTGAGTTTTACTTATACTATCATATTTATTTACAATAGTATCCATCAAATTTAAAAATATGCGTTCGTTTTTAAGTAGAATAGTTATATCTTTTTCTAAACTTATGCTATCTCTTATATTGTTGCTTTTAAGATGAATGGTGTTATTTGCAGCGCTCATCATAGCGGTATGGTGTGGTGTAATTTTTTTTAATAGAGCTAGTATTTCTTTATTCTCTTCTTTAGGTAAACCCATAGAGTCATTACCAAACTGAAGCGCATTGTGCGATATGCGCCAAACATCTAAGGTGTTTTTTGTATTATGTAAAATTTGTTTTTTTTCTTCATTAGATGTGTGTCTATTTAGCAATAGAATATCTTTTACTAATTTTTGACTATAAGCACGTTGCCTACCTGCAACATTTATGACGCGAGAATCATCTAACTGAGAATTTAAATGCATTTGTACTAAAACCTGAGAAAAAACAATAGAAAAAGCAATAGCTAACAATGCTAGTAGGTACCATTTTCTTATTCTAAGAAATGTGGTGGTGTCTAAAGATTTTTCTAATTTATTACCGCTCATATTAGTAGCTTATTGTAAGCATTTTTAAGATAATGCTTTGCCTACTAGTTCTAAAGATGCTTTTGATAAAGGTAGCTTTAAAGCTGCATCTTGGCCTAAATTGGACATTTTGCGCCACGTTTTTTGCAAAATATCAATAAGTTTTTCTTCTGAGTATTTTTTAGCAAATGGCTCAAAATAAAACTCTAAAAATACCAGGCAAATAACATCTTCTAAGGTCTGTGTTTCTTCATTCTTTTTTAACTGTTTCTTCTCAAGTAAAAAAGCAACTTTACTAATTGTTTCTTGGTCATAACCAACAGATTCTAAAATTGAACTTGCTTTTTTTGCATGATATTTTTTAAGGTCTTGTCTCCAAGTTAAATATCCAGTCCTGTTCATTTCATAAGAGTCTCTTGGTATTTCCCATCTGCAAATGTGTTGGCAACGAGCAGTTAACTGTAATACTTCTGATGCATTTGGGGCAAAAGAGTTTAGTTTGTTTGTCATACGTATAGCGTATAGTACTTCTTTTGCGTACTCCTTACCTTGGTATAATTCTTTATTTGGGTCTTGGTTGTTTGCTTTATCAAAAAGATCAAAAGCTTGTTTTAGTTTATTTGTTGTTGCCATATGTGGTAAGGTTTGTTTCAAAGCTATTCAGAAAACCCAATATACACAAAACCATCTTCAATTTTTACAGGATAAGTTGCAATAGCATCTAAAGTGCCGTTTAAATTTTCTCCGGTTTCTAGAGAAAATGTGTTTTTATGCAGCGGACAAGCCACTTTAGGTATTCCCATATCTTCACCAATCATACCTCTAGAAAGTACCATTTCCATTTTATGCGGACATAAATTTTGGCAGGCGTACCATTTACCTTCTCTTGTAAAATTAAAAACAGCAATTTGTTTATTTTTATATTTTACGCAGGCACCACCATTTTTAGGGAACTTAGTAATTTCTGCAGCTTTGTACCAGGTTGTTACTTGTTCTAAAGCTGTTAATGAGTATTCTTTTAAAATTGAAGTTATCATCTTTAATTATTTTAATTAAACATATTCTATTATACCCAAGGAGCCGGCATTTTTTGATCTCTTAATGATACAAATTCTATATTTTCATCTTCCTCGGTAGAGTTTACAAAGTGTGTGTATTTAGCTCTTATTTCAGGGGTTTCAATAGCTTCTTTCCATTCGCATTTATAAGTATCAACCAATCTCTGCATTTCTACGTCTAATTGGTCTACAATACCTAAACAGTCGTTTATAACAACATCCTTAACATAATTTATACCGCCTTCTAGTTTATCTAACCAAGCAGCAGTACGCATTAGTGGTTGGGCTGTTTGTATGTAATACATTAAAAATCTGTCTACATACTTTATAGCAGTTTCTTTATCTACTTTTTCGGCTAATAACAAAGCGTGTTTTGGAGTTGCACCACCATTTCCTGCTATGTATACATTCCAACCTCCTTCTACAGCAATAAAGCCAAAATCTTTACCACGAGCTTCTGCACATTCTCTAATACAGCCAGATACACCACCTTTAAATTTATGAGGAGATCTTATGCCTTTGTATCTGTTTTCTATTTCTATTGCAAAACTCACACTTTCATCCATACCATATCTGCACCACGTAGAGCCAACGCAGCTTTTTACGGTACGTAAAGATTTTCCATAAGCTTGTCCGGTTTCAAAGCCTTCGGCAATTAATTCTCCCCAAATAAGAGGAAGTTCGTGTAATTGTGCGCCAAACATATCTATACGTTGTCCGCCTGTAATTTTGGTATATAAGTCATATTTTTGAGCAATTCTGCCCATAGCAATCATTTGTTTTGGAGATATTTCTCCGCCGGCAACACGTGGCACAACAGAATAGGTTCCGTTACGCTGAATGTTTGCCAAATACCTATCATTGGTATCTTGTATTGTATCTTGTCTGTTTGCTGTTTCATTAAATATACTAGCAAATAATGATGCTGCTAACGGTTTGCAAACTTCGCAGCCATTTCCTTTACCGTGAGTGTCTAGCAGTTCATCATAATCTTTAATGTGTTTCATTTTAACAATGTCATACAGCTCTTGCCTAGAGTAATCAAAATGCTCACAAATACGTTCCTTAACTACTTTACCTAGAGATTTTAAAGTTTCATTTACTAAATCTGTCACCATAGGTTTACAGCCACCACAACCGGTAGTTGCTTTGGTTGCTTTAGCAACATCTTTTACAGTTTCATTGCCATCATCTTTTACCGAGCAACAAACCTGCCCTTTAGTTACGGCTTCGCAAGAACAAACAACAGCAGTATCTGGTAAATCCATAGCACTGCCAAAAGAAGCAGCGCCATCACCAGCAGGCAATATTAACTGTGATGGATCTGAAGGAATAGGCATACCATTTAAATATATTTGATGTAGCATACTATAATCTGTAGCATCACCAACTAAAATTCCGCCTAAAAGTTTTTTTCCGTCCAGACTTACATTTATTCTTTTATACAAATGTTGTGTTTTGTTTTCAAAAATCACAGAATGTCCTTTTGTAGCAGGCATAAAAGGCTCTCCAAAGCTAGCAACATCAACACCAATTAACTTTAGTTTGGTAGACATATCAATCTCTTCTGCCATTTTATTTTCTAAATTCCCTGTAATCTGGTCAACAGCAACAGTAGCCATTTCATAACCAGGAGCAACCAAACCATAAATCATTTGGTTGTATAAGGCAATTTCTCCAATAGCGTATATGTGTTTATCAGAGGTTTGCATTTTGTTATCTACTACTATGCCGCCACGCACACCCATTTTTAAGCCACTAGATTTTCCTAGTTCATCTCGCGGACGTATACCGGCAGAAATAATTAGCATTTCTACATCCAGTACGTCATCTTCGCCAAATTCCATTCCTGTAATAGCTTTGTCTCCTAATATTTGATTTGTTGCTTTACTAAGGTGAATATGTAAACCTATAGATTCTAATTTTAGTTGAAGAACCTGACTGCTTCTAGAGTCTAACTGTCTTGGCATTAATTTAGGAGCAAACTCTACAATGTGTGGCTCTAAACCCATATCCATAACGGCTTTACCGGCTTCAAGACCTAAAAGTCCGCCTCCAAGAACAGCAGCTTTTGCATTAGGATTTTTTGTTTTAAGTAGAGCTGCATAAGCTAGCATACCTTCTAAATCTTCAATAGTTCGGTATACAAAAACCCCTTCTTTTTCTACTCCTTTAATAGGAGGTACAAATGCAGATGATCCTGTGGCTAGTACAAGATTATTATAAGAAAAATCACGGTTTTTAGAAGTTGTAATTGTTTTTTCATCACGATTAATATCTGTAACACGTTCATTAACCATTAATTCTATTCCGTTTTCAGTATACCATTCTGCAGGAGCCATTTCTAATGCCTTTGCATCTTGGTTTTCAAAAAACTCACTTAAATGTACACGGTCATAAGCAGGTCTTGGCTCATCGCCAAAAACAATAAGCTTAAAATCTTTATTTGTTTCTTTGGCCACAAATTTTTCGCAAAACTTATAGCCTACCATTCCATTTCCTACTACAATTACGGTTTTCATACGTACGTGTTTATCAGATTACTTAGCAAACTTACGTATTATTACGTATTTATTATCTGATTTTATCGAAATAAATACGTAGTTTTGTTATTGTATTAATAATTTTTCACTTTAATAATTGTATATTATGATGTTAGCAAGTATGCCAAAAGTTAGTTTAGTTGGCGCAGGACCTGGTAGTAGTGACCTTATTACACGTAGAGGCTTTAAGGTTTTGCAGCAGGCATCTGTAGTTTTGTATGATGCATTGGTAAGTATAGAATTACTTAATGAAATAGATACAGATATACCAAAAATATACGTAGGTAAGCGTTGCGGAGAACATTCTTTATTGCAAGATGATATTAATAAGCTTATAGTAGAAAGTGCATATACATATGGGCACGTAGTACGTTTAAAAGGTGGTGATCCGTTTGTGTTTGGTAGAGCAAGTGAAGAAATAGAATACGTAGAGTCTTTTGGTATACCAGTTGTTGTTATTCCGGGAGTTAGTAGTGCTATTGCTGTTCCGGCAAGTCAAGGTATACCAGTAACTCGTAGAGGTATAAGTAGTAGTTTTTGGGTAATGACAGCTACAAAAAAGGATGGGTCGTTCTCTCAAGATCTTAAATTGGCAGCAAAATCATCAGCAACACTTGTAATATTAATGGGTGTACGTAAGTTTAGAGAAATTGCAACAGAGATTTTAAAATACAGGAGTAAAACAACACCTTTTGCTATAATACAGAACGGAACTTTAGATAAAGAAACCTGTATAACAGGTACTTTATTAAATTATAAAACAGTTAATAAAGATATTAATACTGCGCTCCCTGGTATTATAGTTATTGGTGATGTGGTAGCGGAGCATCCTTCTTTTTTTGAAGAAGAGTTACAGCGTGTACTTAACTCAGGGATGTAAAATTATATATGAGTAACTACGTAGTTATTAAATAATTTAGTCATTTTTTCACCTTTTATTAAACTAATACATTGTGGTTTAGCTTGTTGTTTGTTTTTAAATTTCTTTAAAAATGTCAAATTCTACATTTTAATATTTCTTTTTTTTCATTTTGATTTTTTATAAATACAAATTCTATCATTTTAATAAAAATACGTATTCTGTGTATTGTTTTTATTTACACCTACGTACTTATACGTATTAATACTTATTTTTGAAGTGTAAATAGTTCACTATATAACCTTCTAAAATAATATGATATGATAAACAAGACATCTAACAAGGCTACAAAATTAAATCTACGAGATTTTAAAAGTATTCAAATGAAAACTTTTTGGATTACCTCACTGGCTTTTTTTCTTTGTTTTTTTGCTTGGTTTGGTATAGTTCCTTTTATGCCAGATGTGGTTAGAGATTTAGGATTAACTCCTTCTCAAAAATGGAATTCTATTATTTTAGCGGTTTCAGGAACTGTATTTGCACGTTTAGCAATAGGTAAATTATGTGATAAATATGGTCCACGATTGTGCTATACCTACTTACTAGTATTAGGAGCAATACCAGTAATATTGCTTGGTTTTGTACAAACACCATTACAGTTTTTAATTTGTAGGTTGCTTATTGGTTTTATAGGAGCTTCATTTGTAATTACGCAGTTTCATACTTCTATTATGTTTGCGCCAAATATTGTAGGTACGGCAAATGCTACTTCTGCAGGTTGGGGGAATCTAGGAGGTGGAGCTAACCGTTTGGGAATGCCTTTAATTGCTGCAGCAGTTGTAAGTTTTGGTGTTGCAGATGAAATTGCTTGGCGTTACTCTATGGTTATTGCTGGTGTACTATGTTTTTTAATGGGATTGGTATATTATTTCTTTACAAAAGATACTCCAGAGGGTAATTTTTCAGAATTAAAAGAAAGAGGTGAAATGCCTGTTCTTAAAAAGGACGAAGCATCTTTTGCTAGTGTTTTAAAAGATTATAGGGTTTGGATTTTATTTTTTGTTTATGCTGCTTGCTTTGGAATAGAACTTACGGTGTATGGCACTATGGATGATTATTTGCAAAATAGATTTGGTTTAGAAAGGTCTTTTGCTGGTAACTTGGTTTTGTCTTTTGCTTTAATGAACATTTTTGCCCGAACATTAGGTGGTTATTTTGGTGATAAATTTGGTAACTCTAAAGGCTTACGTGGTCGTGTTATTTTCTTGGCTGTTATTTTAGCTGCAGAGGGTTTAATGTTATCTTTCTTTTCAATGACAACAAGTATAGCAGTAGGAATGTTGTTTTTAATAGCATTTAGCTTAACAGTACAAATGGCAGAAGGAGCTACATTTTCTGTTGTACCGTTTATAAATAAAAAGGCAATTGGGTCTATCTCAGGTATTGTAGGTGCAGGTGGTAATGTAGGTGCATTTTTAGCAGCAATGCTATTAAAGTCTAAGTCTGCAGTAGCAGAAAGCGCAGCAATATCATCTAACAATGGGTTAGGAGAAGAGGCTATAAAAGCGGCACAAACTGTGGCTTCTGCTTCAGCAGTTTCATCTGGTTATTTTGTTATTGGTGGTTGTATTTTGGTAGCAGCATTACTGTCCTTAGCCATCAAATTTGCATCATCAGAAGAGAAAGTGTCTGCTAGACTACAGGTAGCAGATAAATAATATTAGTTCTATTATCAGAAAAAATAAATAATATAAACTTAAGGGAAAATGAAAAAAATACATTTTTTAATAGGTCTGGTATGTCTAATTTCTAATTATACCATAGCACAGTTTAAAATAGATGGCGAGTTTAGGCCAAGAACCGAATACCGTCACGGATACGGAAGTCCAATTGCAGAAGATGCAGATGCAGGTTTTGGTATATCTACTAGAGCACGTGTAAATTTTGGGTACGCAGATGAATCTTACAAGGTATATTTAAGTTTGCAAGATGTAATGACGTGGGGAGAAAATAGGCAACTTTTACCTGCAGATACTAATAATTCTTTTGCTGTTTTTGAAGCTTGGGGAGAACTAACTTTAGGAGAAGGTTTCTCTACAAAAATAGGAAGGCAGACATTAGATTATGACGATCAAAGAATTTTGGGGTCTGTAGGTTGGGCGCAACAAGCCCGTAACCATGATGCGGCTTTGTTACAGTATAAAAAAGATAAATTTTTATTAGATGTAGGTTTAGCATTTAATCAAGATAAAGCAAATTTATCTGGTTTTTCATCTGTAGGAACGGAATATAGTACAACGGGTTTCTTTTCTTATAAAACAATGCAGTACTTATATTTAAAACAAAATTGGGACACTTTTTCAGGTAGTTTGTTGGTGCTAAATAATGGTTTTCAGGAATATGAAGATGATGGTGTTACGGCAGATGGTACTAGTAGTTTGTTAACTCTTGGCACACACTTAGAGTATAAAAAAGGAAAACTGGGTGTTAGCAGTAATTTATTTTTACAAACAGGAAAAAGACAAGGAGAAGTAGATGTAAAAGGTGCTTATTTGGCAAGTTTAGATTTTAGTTTAAAAACATCAGATAAAATTACTTTAGGGGCAGGTATAGAGCTTATTAGTGGTAATGATGCAGATGCAGGTGAAACAGGAGCATTTTTTCCGTTGTACGGAACCAATCATAAATTTAATGGCTTTATGGATTATTTTTATGTAGGCAACCACGCTAATTCTGTTGGACTTTTAGATGTACATTTAAGCGCAAATTTTAAATTAAATGAAACGTCTAATCTTATGGTTAAGGCATTAAACTTTAGTGGTGAGCAAGAATTGCCAAGCGGAGAAAAATCTTTAGGGACAGAAATAGATCTAGTTTTTTCTAAAAAGTTTAAGGGCTACGGCTTGGCAATAGGATATTCACAAATGTTTGCAAATGATGGTATGTATGAGCTAAAAGAAACTACTAAAGATGCTTCTGCCGGAGGTCAAAATTGGGCTTGGGCAATGCTAACCATCAAACCAAAATTTTTAAATACAACAAAATAACAATCAATTTTATAGCCATTCCCCAGTCGCTACAGTATTATGTAGCGACTTTTTTTATAGTATTGCCTAAGTATATTACGTATGTAACTACGTATTTTTAAATTATATTTGTGTAAATATTTAGATGAATGAGTAGTACTATAAGTATTGTATTGGCAGATGATCATTCTTTAGTAAGAGACGGAATACGTTCTTTACTAGAAGAAGAAAAAGATTTAGTTGTAGTAGCAGAGGTAGCTAATGGGGAAGAAGCTATAGCTATTGTAGAAGAAAAAAAGCCAGATCTTTTAATTATAGATATTAGAATGCCAATTATGAATGGTATAGATGCAGTAGATGTTTTAAATAAAAAAGGAACAACTACCAAAACCATTATTTTATCTATGCATGACTCAGAGGAATATATTCTTAAATCTGTAAATGCAGGTGCAAACGGTTATTTGCTAAAAGATACAGGTAAAGTAGAGTTTATAAAAGCAATACACACTGTGCAACAAGGAGGAAAATATTTTAGTGGAGACATATCTAATGTTTTGGTAAATAATTTGCTTCACGGTAATAAATCTATTTCTGAAGCATCAAAGACAACAAAAACCAATAATCCTTTTGATCTTACCAGTAAAGAACTTCAGGTATTAGAGCTTGTACTAACAGGTTTAACAAATAAACAGATTTCAGAAAAACTAGAAAATAGTAAACGTACTGTAGAAACGCATAGGTTTAATTTAATGCGTAAAATGGAAGTTAAAAACCTTATAGACTTGTCTAAAAAAGCACAACAATATAATCTTGTTTAAGGGTATAAATAATACGCTTTTATATTAGTTTCCTAAAATTACCATTCTCTTTCTATAAGCTACCATATTAGATATTAAAAGCTACATAATTTTGTACGTATATTAATTTAATACAAAACAAAATGAAAAAAAGAGCCTTAATTATTGGAGGTAGTAGCGGAATTGGAAGAGCAACTGCAGAAAAATTATTACAAGAAGGGGTAGAAGTACACGTAGTAGGTACAAACCAAAATAAATTAGATGCATTTAAAAAAGAGGCACCTGAAGATTTATTTTGTCACAAAGTAGATATTACAAATTCATCAGAAATAGATAGTTTAAACACAACAATTGGTGGTTGGGATAATCTAGATTATTTGGTAAATGCATCAGGTATATTTGGGCCAAAAGCTTTTTTAGATCATACTTTAGAAGATTACAACTCTTACCAAGATTTAAACCGTGGTTTCTTTTTTATTACACAGAATGTAGCTAAAAAAATGGCATCTACAGGTGGCGGTTCTATTGTAAACGTAGGTTCTATGTGGGCAAAACAAGCGGTAAAGGCAACACCTTCTTCTGCATATTCTATGCAAAAAGCAGGTTTACATTCTTTAACTCAGCATTTGGCTATGGAGCTTGCAGATAAAAAAATTAGAGTAAATGCAGTTTCTCCAGCAGTAGTGCAAACACCAGTTTATGATAGTGTTTTTGGAGATAATGATAAGGCAACCGAAGCCTTAAAAGGTTTTAATGGTTTTCATCCAATAGGGAGAATAGGACAACCAAGTGATATAGCAAAAACCATACACTTTCTGTTGTCTGATAGTGCTTCATGGGTAACAGGTGCTATTTGGGATACAGATGGTGGTGTAATGTCTGGAAGAAATTAATTTTTTAATCTAAATATAATAGTCTTATGTATGATATGAGCAACCTTAAGAAATTAGGGAAATTAGGTAAAAATGCATCTCCGGCAATGCAAGCTTTTCAGGTTTTTGATGAAGCAGCTTTAGCAGATGGTGTAATACCAAAAAAGTATAAAGAATTGATAGCAGTTGCAGTAGCATTAACTACACAGTGCCCTTATTGTTTAGAAATACATAAAAAACAAGCGGAAAATGCAGGGGCAACACAAGAAGAGTTAGCAGAAGTTACATTTGTTGCAGCAGCATTACGTGCAGGAGCCGCAGTTGTTCATGGCACACACTTAATGAATAAATAAAAATGATTAATACTACTAAATATATTATAATTGGTGCCGGACTTTCTGGGCTAACATCTGCATATGAATTGCATAAGTCTGGAGAAAAAGATTTTTTAGTTTTAGATTCCAGAGCCAAAATTGGAGGCAGAATAGTTACTAAAAATCATATAGATTTAGGAGCTACTTGGTTCCAAAGTCACCATACAAATGTAAATGCTATATTGAGGGAATTAAACATTAATAAATTCCCTCAATATACTAGTGGTAATAGTGTTTTGGTTTACAGTTCTATGGCTCCGGCTCATTATTTTAAAAGTGATCCTGATGCACCTTCTGCATCTAGAATTTCTGGTGGGTCTAGTGCTTTAATAACCAAATTAGCACAAGGTTTTACAGGTAAAATAATAACAGATGCTACAGTTTTACAAATTGAAGAAGAAGGTAATTACATAAAAGTTAGTACTAAAGACAAAACTTATATAGCAGAAAAAGTGGTGCTAACTGTTCCGCCACGTATAATTTCTAGAATTAATTTTTTTCCAGAACTACCGACTAACTTAATTGGTACAATGAAAAATACACATACTTGGATGAGTAATGCTATAAAAGTTGGACTAAAATTTAAAGAACCTTTTTGGAAGCAAAAAGACTTATCAGGTACTGTTATAGGTCAAGTTGGTTCGGTTACAGAGTTGTATGATCATTGTAATTCTGATAATAATGATTATAGTTTAATGGGTTTTGTAAATGAAGCATTACGAGATTTAACAGCAAAAGAACGTAAAAACAAAATTCTGTCTTATCTTTCTAAATATTTGGGAGAAGAAATAATGGATTATACGTTTTATTATGAAAAAGACTGGTCTAAAGACGTAAACACATCTTGCAAAACAATTAAGTCTATTTATATGAGTCCAACCTACGGAGATTCTCTTTTTGCCGATACATACTTTAATGGTAAGTTAATTTTTTCGGGAACAGAAACATCTCCTGTTTATGGAGGCTATATGGATGGAGCTATTTACAGTGGAAAATTAGCAGCTAAAAAATTATTAGATAGTTGAAAAATTTTAATAAAATAGAACAATATCATTTACATAAGGCGTACCCAAACAAGCTACAGTTTCAGGTGTACGACTTAAAAGAATACCGTAAAAAAAATCCTGAAAAAGCAGCAATACCGCATTCACATAGTTATTATCAAATAATTTGGTTTTTTAATGAAGGTGGTACACATACTATAGACTTTAAAACGTATGATATAAAAGAAAATAGTGTGCTTTTTACCAATAAAGATCAAATACATTCTTTTGATGATAATTTGGAGGTAGAAGGTTGGTTAATTCATTTTAACGAAAGTTTTTTTATGCATTCTGATGTAGATATATTTTTAAAGTATACTATTTTTAATGTAGAACAAAACTCTTGCTACCACATAGATAAAGAAACAGCAGAAATAGCAGAGCACCATATTAAATTAATACAAAAAGAACTGCCTAAAGAGTTAAAGTTTGGTCACGAGGATACTGTGCGTTTTTTATTAAAATCATTATTAATAAACTTAGAAAGGGTACATCATTTAAATGATGATAAAAAGTTAAGAATTAACAATACATACGAGCGGCAGCTGTTCAATTTTAAAGATCTTATAGAGGTTAACTACAACAAAGGATTATCTATTACTGCGTATGCAGACATTTTAAATATTTCTTCAAGAACATTAACAAGTATAACCAAAACGTTGTTAGGTAAATCACCTTCTCAATTGCTAAAAGAGCGCATTATTTTAGAAGCAAAACGTTTGCTAAAATTTACATCACTGCAGAGTAATGAAATTGCTTTTCGTCTGGGTTTTGAAGACGACTCTTATTTTGTAAAATACTTTAAAAAAAGCGTTGGTATTTTACCAAGTGCATACCGTAGTGGTATTAAGTAAATTAAAATTTATATTAAGCTGTTGTTTTTAAGTAGTTTATTTATAAATATAACAAAATGTTCCCCTTATTATTATGAAATCATCACTACGTATTTATACGTAATTATCTATCTTTCCATAGTAAAAAAATAGTGTTATTATACCTATTATTTAGAGCTATGCAAAAGAATACATCACATAAAACAATTTGTTCCTATTGCGGGGTAGGTTGCGGAATAGTAGTAAGTAAAGATGCTAAAGGAGTTTTAACTGTAGAAGGAGATAAGGAGTACCCAGTTAATAAAGGTATGCTTTGTTCTAAAGGGAAAAATTTAAACTACGTAGCTCAAGATACTACAGATCGTATTTTGTATCCAGAAATGCGTTGGAGTAGAAACCACCCATTACAAAGAGTATCTTGGAATGATGCGTTTAAAAGGGCAGCAGCAGTTTTTAAAAGTATTATAGATAAGCACGGACCCAATAGTGTTGGTTTTTATGTGTCTGGACAATGCTTAACAGAAGAATATTACTTGGCTAATAAATTAATAAAAGGCTTTATTGGTAGTAATAACATAGATACCAACTCGCGCTTATGTATGAGTTCTGCTGTAGTAGGTTACAAAAAAACTGTGGGAGAGGACTCTGTGCCAATTGCCTATGCAGATATAGAGTTGGCAGATTGTTTTTTAATAGCAGGTGCTAACCCAGCGTGGTGTCATCCAATACTATTTAGGCGTCTAGAAAAGCATAAAGAGGAAAACCCTAATGTAAAAATAATAGTAGTAGACCCAAGAAAAACTCAGACTTGTGCTTCTGCAGATTTGCATTTGCAAATTTTACCAGGTACAGATGTAATTCTTTTTAATGCTATTGCACGTGTGCTTATAGAAAAAAAGAAAATAGATAAAAGTTTTATAAAAAAACACACCGTTAATTTTGAAGAATGCAAAGCAAGTGCTTTTCAACTAACGCTAAATGCTGCTGCCAAAAAATGCGGAATAAAAGCAGAGGATATAAAAAAAGCAGCGCTTTATATTGGTAATGCAAAAGGCTTTATTAGTATGTGGACAATGGGGCTTAACCAAAGTATAATTGGTGTTTCTAAAAATGTAGCACTGCTAAATATATCACTACTTACAGGGCAAATAGGCAAACCTGGTGCTGGTCCGTTTTCTTTAACAGGCCAACCAAACGCAATGGGAGGTCGTGAGGTTGGCGGTATGGCAAATTTGTTGGCTGTACATAAAGATCTAAATAATCCTGAACACAGAAAAGAGGTGTCAGATTTTTGGGGAGGAACAGAAATACAAGCCAAACCGGGTTATACAGCAACTGAAATGTTTAACGCTTTAGATGAAGGAAAATTAAAGGCTATTTGGGTTATTTGCACCAATCCTGCGGTGAGTATGCCAAATGTAAATAAAGTAGAACGTGCCTTAAAAAAAGCAAGTTTTGTTGTAGTACAAGATATATCGCACAATTCAGAAACCACAAAGTTTGCAGATTTACTTTTGCCTGCCGCTGGTTGGTTAGAGAAAGAAGGTACAATGACAAATTCTGAAAGACGAATTAGTTACCTGCCTAAAGTTATAGATGCACCAGGAGAGGCTTTGCCAGATGCAGAAATATTATGGCGTTTTGCACAAGAAATGGGGTATTCTGGTTTCAATTATAACAGTGCAAGTGAGGTTTATGATGAGTATTGTTTGTTAACAAAAGGCACAAGTATAGATGTCTCTGGCTTGTCCTACAACAGACTAAAAAACGAAGGAAGTTTTCAATGGCCAGTACCACATAACAATCACCCTGGAACCCAACGTTTATTTAACGACTTTATTTTTAATACTCCAGATACCAAAGCACATTTTAATGCTCCTTCAGAAACATATAATCAATCAGAAGAAACAAATGTAGACTATCCTTTAATTTTAAATACAGGTAGAGTAAGAGACCAATGGCACACTAGAACCAAAACAGGTAAAGTAAAAAGATTACTAACTCATATACCTACGCCTTATTTAGAAATGAATAAAGTAGATGCTTTTTTAAGAAAATTAAAAGAAGGGGATATTGCAGTTGTTAAAAGTAGAAGAGGAGAAGTACAGGTTAAGGTAACTATAAATTTTGATATTAGAGAGCAGGTGGTTTTTTTACCAATGCATTGGGGTAAAATATTAAATAACGATTTTGGTAGGGCTAATAACTTAACTAATGATATTGTAGATCCTGTGTCTAAAGAACCAGATTTTAAATATTGTGCCGTTGAGGTTAAAAAGTATGTAAAGCCTAAGCAAAAGGTAATTGTGGTAGGTGCAGGTGCAGCTGCTTACAGGTTTATACAAACCTACAGAGAAAAAAATACAGTAGATGAGTTGCACGTTTTTTCTAAAGAAAAAGATCCGTTTTATAACAGGGTTTTGTTGCCAGAATATGTTAGTAATGAGCTGTCTTGGCAAGCATTAGAAAAACTTAAAAAAGGCGAATTAAAAAAATTAAATGTGCAACTGTATTCTGGTGTTGGAGTAATTAATGTAAATGATGAAGCTAAAGAAATTGTAGATGCAAATGGCGTTACACATAGTTATAATTTGTTAATTATGGCAACTGGTAGCAGGGCTTTTGTGCCTAGTGACGTGCCTATAAACTTACCAGGCAGATTTACAATGAGGGAACGTGGAGATGCAGATAAATTGAAAAAGTATTTACAAGAAACAGGATTGCCTAATAACGAACAACATGTGGTTATAGTAGGCGGCGGACTTTTAGGCTTAGAGTTAGCGGCTGCATTAAAAAAGATAAACGTAAATATTAGTATTATACAAAGAGCACCAAGATTAATGGAGCGCCAATTAGATAATGTGGCAAGCAGGTTGTTGGCACAAGATGTTTTAGAAAGAGATATAAACTTATATTTTGATAATGAAGTAAGTACTGTTTTTGATGAAAAGACAAGTAGTCATAGTATTTTGGTGAACCTAAAAACAGGAAAAACTATAAAATGTAATGCTATAGTTTACGCCATTGGTACCAGACCAAACATAGAGTTAGCAAAACAAACAAAGTTAAAAACTAGGCGTGGTGTTGTGGTAAATTCTTATATGCAAACAAGCAACTCTTCTATTTTTGCTTTGGGTGAAATAGCAGAGTTTAACAATTCACTTTTTGGTATTACATCGGCAGCAGAACAGCAAGCAGATATAGCAGCTAATTATATTTTAGGAGACTTTAGTAGTATTTATAATGGGTCTGTTTTAATGAATATTTTAAAGTTTGAAAATCTAGATCTGTGCAGTATAGGTATGGTAAACTCTCCTGCAAATGACTCTAGTTATGAAGAAATTATTTTAATGGATGTAAGCAAGCGTTTTTATAAAAAATGTATTGTAAAAGATGATACATTAAAAGGGGCTATTTTAATGGGTGATAAAAATGAATTTGCAGAATTTAAACGTTTAATTGAAGAGGAAATAGAGCTGTCTGAAAAACGAAATGAGCTGTTAAGAGGCGCGTCTAGTTCGGTACCTTTAAAAGGGAAATTAGTGTGCTCATGTAGTCAAGTTGGAGAAGGAAATATTATAGAAACAGTACAAGGTGGCTGTACAGATTTTACAAAATTATGCTCACAAACAGGAGCAGGTTTAGGCTGTGGTAGTTGCAAGCCAGAAATTAAAGAAATACTAAATAGTCAGCTTCAATTAGCAAATTAATAGTTTTATTATGAATGATGATTTACATAGAATTTTAATTAAAGGTGGCGTTACCTCTCCAGGAGAATTAAAAGACAGTATAACAATGTTAGAGGCAGCTGGCCTTAAAGAAGTTTATTTTGGCTCTAGGCAAGATTTGTTATTTCCGTTAGAAAATACCAAAGAAGAACAGTTAGAGCGTATATCAGAATACAACACAGATATTGTAGGTACACGAGCTTATCAAAACATAGTGTCATCTTATGTATGTGCAGATATTTTTGATATGACTTTTTGGTTAAAAGGGTCTACTTTTTTATACATTTTAGAACGTTTTAATTATCTGCCTAAATTAAAAATAAACATAACCGACCCTAAACAACGTCTGGTTCCTATTTTTAGTGGTAATTTAAATTTTATAGCATCAAAGAGTGAAGATTATTGGTATTTAAATGTAAAACTGCCACATTGGAAAAAAGGAGACTATTACCCAGTATTAGTGTATAGTTGGGATATTAATATTATCTCTAAAGCTATTGAAGATATTTATGAAGATGTAGAAAATGTTGAAGAATTATTTTTTGTCCTGAGTAAAAAGTTAGACACCAATAATAAAAGTATAGAAAAAGATTTAGAGGTGCCGTACTTAACTTTTCCGTATTATGAAGGGATGAACCGTATGGGGCTAGACCAATATTGGCTTGGGTTGTATTGGAGAAATAATAAATATGATCTAAAATTTTTAAAAGAGTTTTGTGGCTTTTGTTTAGACAACGGAATAGGTAAAATATGTATTACACCTTGGAAATCTTTTATAGTAAAAGGTATTAAAAAACAAAGTAGACCAAACTTAGAACGCTTTTTAGGGCAAAGAGGAATAAATATTAGGCACTCGCAGTTAGAAATGAATTGGCATTTGCCAGTAGATGACTTAGAAGCTTTAGAGTTAAAAAACTTTTTGGTTTTGAGTTTAAATCAGAATGATATTAGTACTTACGGTTTAACTTTTGGGCTAAGTAATGAGTCTGGTAAAAGATCTCATTTTGCATCAGTAATTATAGAAAAAAATACAACACCAACAATAGCAAAAGACTTTGTAATTAGGCCAACATATAATGTGCTTCATTTTAAAAATTTTGATCCTAATACACATATTTACAAGGCATATGCATTAGATGTAGATAAGATAGAGCTACCCGGACTTTTAATGGAGTTAAGTAAAAAGTATTTTAAACAACTAGGCCGTGCAGATGTAGTTGCTCCAGAGGATAGCAGTAAAGCAGAGCAACTGGTAAAAGCGGTACACCAATGTGTTTCTTGTTTTACGGTTTATGATGAAGAGTACGGAGACACTACTTTTAATATCTCTCCAAATACCGCTTTTGCAGACTTGCCAGAAAACTATAAATGCTCGGTTTGTGATGCTCCAAAATCTAATTACAAGAGTGTAGAATTAACAATTTTATAAGAACGCTAGTTCACTTTTAGGTATATAAATTATGATACAATGCTTATCTTTATAAAGTAAAAGAGGATTTCTTTTTTTAATTCTTTTTTAGTTATTGATAAACAAGTTATTATAAATGAAGGAGAGTAAAAAACCAGACAATGTAGTTTTTAATGTAGAAAACCAAAAGTATGATGCGGCACTTAAGCCATACGCAACATCTGTTGGTGCACCAGTAATTACCACTACAGATAATATAGCCTGGAAAAATAGGAGTATAAATAAAGTAAACCACAAGTTAGAGGCAAGGTATTTAGAGCTTAAAGCACAGTATGATGCTATGCTAGAGCAATACGAGTACAACAAATTAATTTTTGACGCTAAGTTTACTTTTGAGCCTATTGTTGGGCAAACTTATCATTTATACAAAAGAGAAAATAACGAAACTTTTTTATCTATTATAAAACCTAACGAATGTAACTTTAATTATATGGGTAGTTTTTATTTAAATGTAGAGCTAATCTGGGAAAAAATATAAGTAAAGGCTAGCTATGAGCTCATTAATAAATAATACACCAGATGTATTCCCTACAGGTATAAAAGAAATTTACCAACGCGTAAACCAAGTTAATCCTGTAAAATATGCATCTACAAGAAATTATATTAACGGAGCAGTAACCCATTTGTCTCCCTATATTTCTAGAGGTGTAATTTCTACTAAATTTGTATTAAAAGAGGTTTTAGCTAAAGGATACACACCAGCACAAATTGAAAAATTTATACAAGAATTAGCTTGGAGAGATTATTGGCAGCAGGTTTGGATTGCAAAAGGAGAAGAAATTAATTCAGACTTAAAACACAAACAAACACATGTGTCTAACACGCAAATGCCAAAGTCAATTGCAGATGCAAATACGGGAGTAACAGCTGTAGATGATGCAATACGTAAATTGAGGAAAACAGGTTATATACATAATCACTTACGTATGTATGTAGCATCTTTAGTTTGTAATATAGGGCAAAGCCATTGGTTGTTACCTGCCAAATGGATGTATTATAATTTATTAGATGCAGATTGGGCTAGTAATGCGCTAAGTTGGCAATGGGTAGCTGGGGCTAATGCCAATAAAAAATATTATGCAAACCAAGAAAATATTAATAAGTATTGTTTTACAGAACAAAATAATACTTTTTTAGATGTTCCTTATAGTGCTTTTGAGTCTTTAAAAATACCTGAAGAACTAGAAGAAAACATAGATGTAGATTTAACAACTACACTTCCTAAACCTCTGCAAATAAAACTAAATGAGGAATTGCCAACCTGTGTTTATAATTTTTACAATCTAGATCCTAATTGGAGAAAAGAAGAAATTGTAAATAGAGTTTTGTTATTAGAGCCTTCTCATTTTAAAAAGTATCCGGTATCTAAAAAAAGCATAGATTTTATGCTAAAATTAGTAAAAGATAATATTAGTAATGTACAGGTCTACGTAGGAGAATTTTCAGATTTAGTTGCTGAGCATCAGTTAAAAAAAATCTATTTTAAAGAACACCCAACGGTAATACATTACCAAGGAGAGCAAGATGCAAGAGATTGGATGTTTACTGTAAATGGTTACTATCCATCTTTTTTTTCATTCTGGAAAAAATGTAAAAAAGAGCTTAGTTTTTGAAAAAGCAAACCATAAATATAGTTTGGTTAAAAAGAGACATCCGTTCTCAGGATCATAGACCTTTTCAAAAAGCAGAACAGGCTAATGTTCCTTATATAATTATTTATTTGTTTGAGCCAAAATTCATCAATTATCCAGATACTAGTTTAAGGCATTTACAGTTTGTTTATCACTCTTTAAAAACACTAAACAATACTTTAGAGCCATTTAACAAAAAAGTAACTGTGTTATATACTAATGCTGTTACTGCATTTAATTTTTTGAGTGATACTTATGAAATTAAAAATGTTTTTAGTTATCAAGAAAGTGGAGTTTTGGCTACTTGGCAAAGAGATAAAAAGGTAAAGCAAATTTGTAAAATAAATAATATTAATTGGCAAGAGTACCAAAGAGACGGTATTTTACGAGGTATTAAAAACAGACAAGATTGGAGTACGCAATGGCATAAAACAATGCACCAACCTGTAATTAAAAATACATTTACTAACACAGAGAAAGTAGAGGTTTTAGAGCATAAATATTTGTTGCCAAAAGAATTAGAAAGTAAGTTAAAAGTTTACCCCAAACAGTACCAGCCAGCAGGTGAAATTAATACGTGGCGTTATTTAAAATCTTTTGCGGCCAAAAGAGGTTTTAAGTATCAAAAACATATTTCTAAACCAACAGAAAGTAGAATGTCTTGTAGTAGGCTTTCTCCTTATTTAGCTTGGGGTAATATTAGTGTAAAGCAAGCTTTTCAGTTTATAGGGACACACCCAAATGGCACAAAAAATAGTAATGCGTTTTCTGCAATGTTAACAAGGCTACATTGGCACTGTCATTTTATTCAAAAGTTTGAGGTAGAATGTGTTTATGAGACTCATTGTGTAAATAAAGGGTATGAGCTTTTAGAACACCCTATAAATGAAGATTACATTAAGGCTTGGAAAACAGGTACAACTGGCTATCCTTTAATAGATGCTTGTATGCGAGCTGTAACAGAAACTGGTTGGATTAATTTTAGAATGCGTGCTATGTTAGTTTCATTTTTAACTTTAAATCTAGACCAAGATTGGAGAGAAGGTACATACCATTTGGCTCGTTTATTTTTAGATTATGAGCCTGGTATACATTATCCTCAGTTTCAAATGCAAGCTGGTACAACAGGTGTTAATACAGTACGCTTGTACAACCCAGTAAAAAACTCACTAGAGCACGACCCAGAAGGTTTGTTTATAAAAAAGTGGATTCCAGAATTAGCTAACGTACCTGTAAGTTATATTCACGAGCCCTGGAAAATGAGTTTAATGGAGCAAACATTTTGTGGTGTAATTATAGGTGAAGACTATCCGTTGCCTATTGTAGATTTACAAACAAGTGCTAAGGCTGCCAGAGATAAAATTTGGGGACATAAAAAGCACCCTGCTGTAGAGAATGAAAAAGATCGTATATTAAATACACACGTAAAGCCCAGAAAAAAATAATAAAAATGAAAAAGCAGCATCTGCCACAGAAAATATGTATTGTTTGTGAACGGCCATTTACTTGGCGTAAAAAGTGGGAGAAAAATTGGGAAGAGGTTAAGTATTGTAGTCAACGTTGTAAAAGAAATAAATGAAAAGTATAAGTATAGTTTTTCCGCATCAATTATTTAAAAAATCTCCTATGTTAGGTAATGGGGAAACCATTTATTTAATAGAAGAATATTTATTTTTTAAACAGTACTCTTTTCACAAGCAAAAAATTGCTTTTCATAGAGCAACTATGATGAGGTACAGAGATTTTTTAATTGATGAACATAATAGTGACGTTACCTACATAGCATCAACAGATAAAAAATCTGATATTAGAATATTTCTACAAGAGTTAAAAAAGGATAATGTTGAGGATATAAATTATATAGACCCAACAGATAATTGGTTAAAAAAACGAATTGAAGAAAGTGCAGAAAAAGCAGGAATAAAAACCACAGTACACACTTCACCTTTATTTTTAAATTCTGGAGAAGATTTAGCATCATTTTTTACCACAGACAAAAAAAAATACCACCAAACTACTTTTTACAAAGAACAACGTAAAAAATTAGATATTCTTATTGATGAAAACGGAGAACCAGAAGGAGGTAAATGGACTTATGATGCGGAGAATCGTAAAAAATATCCGGCAAAAAAAACACCTCCATCTATTCAGTTTCCAGATGTAGATAAATACTATAAGGAAGCAAAGGAATATGTAAATAAGAATTTTGAAGATAATTTAGGGTCACTAACAGAACATAGTCTATACCCAACTAATTTTAAAGAAACTGAAGATTGGTTACAGCAATTTTTTGAACAAAGATTTATGGGGTTTGGTGTGTATGAAGATGCCATAGTAGCAGAAAACTCTATATTAAACCATAGTGTATTAACACCTATGTTAAATGTGGGGTTAATTACACCAAAAGAAATTGTAGACAGGGCTTTAGATTACGCTAAGGCAAACAACGTGCCTATAAATTCTACAGAGGGGTTTGTACGGCAAATTATTGGTTGGCGAGAGTTTATTAGAGGTATGTATATTACTAAAGGAACAGAGGAGCGTACTACTAATTATTGGAAGTTTACACGTAAAATACCAGCTTCTTTTTATACAGGAACAACAGGTATACCACCAATAGACCAAACTATTAAAAAACTATTACAAACAGGATATAGCCACCATATAGAGCGTTTAATGGTATTAAGTAATTTTATGTTGTTGTGCGAGTTTCATCCGGATGAGGTATACCAATGGTTTATGGAGTTGTTTATAGATTCTTATGATTGGGTTATGGTACCTAATGTGTATGGTATGAGTCAGTTTGCAGATGGCGGTTTAATGGCGACCAAACCCTATATAAGCGGCAGTAATTATTTAATGAAAATGAGTAATTACAAAAAAGGAGAGTGGCAAGACGTTTGGGACGGACTCTTTTGGAGGTTTATGCATACACAAAGAGATTTTTTCTTGTCTAACCCAAGGTTAGGAATGCTTATACGTATGTATGATAAAATGGATAGAGAAAAACAACAAGCTCACTTAACTAATGCAGAAGAGTATTTAGCTACATTAGACTAATTTATTTTAACTATGCCATACCAATTATTAAAGAAAAACTTAAACGGTAATTTAGATCTTTCTAGCAAAGAGCTAGAGAAAATATGCTCTTATTTTACAACAAAAGAGATAAAGAAAAAAGAGTTTTTATTAACTCAAGGAAGCATTTGTAAATTTGAGGGGTTTGTGGTACAGGGATGTTTTAGAGTGTTTTCTTTAGATAAAAACGGTAATGATAATACCTTGTATTTTGCTGCAAAAGACTGGTGGTTAATGGATATAGATAGTTTTATGAACCAAACACCATCAGAACTAAATATACAGGCTTTAGAAGATAGTAAGGTGCTATTAATTAATAAAGAAGATAAAGAACAACTATGTAATTTGCTTCCAATTGTAGAAAAGCTTTTTAAAATAATGTTTCAAAAAGCTGTTGTGTCTTGGCAAAGAAGATTAATACGTAATCATTGTTTAACAGCTAAAGAAAGGTATTTGTATTTTATAAAAACATATCCAGACATTTCTTTAAAACTAACAGATAAACAAATTGCAGGTTATTTGGGTATTAGACACGAGTTTTTAAGCAAGATTAAAAAAAACGAAAAATAATTTTTTACAGTTGAACTTGTTCAACTTTTTTTTCATTTTCATTATAGAGATTTGCATTACATTAATATGTAACAACCAATAATGATGAATTTATATACACCTAAAATTACCTTTAAACCAAAGGGAAAAACTTTAAAACGCAATAGACTTTTATTTGTACTGCTAATTTTTACTTCAACTTTTTTAGTAGCACAAAACACAACAGATATTACAGACAAGGATGCTTTAAGTGCAATTTTAAAGGCAAAGCAAAAAGCAGAAAGTATGGGGGTTTTGGTAAATATTGCTGTGGTAGATGCAGGAGCAAATTTAAAAGCTTTTATACGTATGGACGATTCTTTTTTAGGTAGTATAGATGTAGCTATAAAAAAGGCAAAAACCTCTCGTTATTTTAATATTGCAACTGGCGATTTAGGTAAACTTACCCAGCCAGGTGGTATTATTTACAATATAGAACTCTCTAATAATGGATTGATTAGTTTTCCAGGAGGAGTTCCTATAAAAAACAATGAAGGGAAAATAATAGGAGCCATAGGAGTAAGTGGTGGTACAATAGAAGAAGATCATAAAATAGCGACTTACGGAGCAAAATCTATATTAAAAGAGCAAAAAACAAAGTAAAATGAATTGGATTAAAAGTATATTTTTTATCGTATTTAGTTGTAGTTGCTTCCTTGGTTATACTCAACTTACAAAAAGTAATTATACAGTATTACAACAAACAGATTTTAAAACTACCAAGTACAACACGGTTACAGCTACTACTTACAGTAAAAACGGAGTTAATTATGTATTCTCTGGAGGAGATGGTGCATTTATAAATGTATTTAAACTAAGCGCTACCGGAGAATTAATTCCAGTTGGTGCTTATGAGTTGCAGAACAAAAAAGGACCAGCAAGAGGTTTGGTAGCTCATAATATAAAGGGAACAGATTATTTATTTGTAGGTAATAAAGGAGGCAATAGTGTAGAGGTTTATAGTATAGAAGATAATGGAAGCTTAAAAAGGGTATTTGTATTAAACGATACGCTAAAGACTTATTTAGGTACAGTTATTACTCTTAAAGTTATTCCTATAAAAAACAATTTTTACCTTTTTGTTGGTGGACTAGAGAGCACACCGGGTTTAAGCTGTTTTAAAATACATAAAAACGGAAAACTTAGTCATATACAATCGCTTGCAGATGATGATTTTATACATACAGACGGTATAATTGGTATGTATTCGCATAAAATAAATGGCAAAACATTTCTTATTACAGGTGGTTTTCAAGACAATGGCATTAGTAGTTTTGAGGTTTTTAACAATGGCACTTTTAAAAATATAAATAACATTGCAGACAATACAACCAACCGTTACTTAACAGGCGCATACCCTGTAAACGGAGTTACTTTAGGAGCTAACCATTATATTGTTGTAGGGCATAGACATCATAAATATTATAAAAGAGGTAATTTTATTAAAAAGAAAGATTTTGTTTTTCATGGTGATGGTGTAAGCGTTTTTAAGGTTAATGAGTCAGGAGAACTTATTCCTCATTCTGTTTTAGTTAATAATGCTACCACAAAATTAGCAGGACAAACACGTATTGAAATATTAAAAATTGACGAATCTGAAGCATTAGTTGCAATAGGTACGCGTGATGATAATAGCATACAATTATGTAAATTAAATGCTAATGGCACCTTAAAACCTTCTGGAGTATTAGATACTAGTTACCCTATTTATTATGGGTTAGCATCAATAAAAATTAATAAAAATTTCTTTTTTTTAGCAGGTTCCGTAGATCCTAAAGTAAAAAAGATGTTTGCTTATAAAGTAAGTTTTAAGTCTAAAAATGGCAAAAAACTTAGACATGTTGTAAATTTAAAATATAAAGATGCTGCTACACCAAAAGAGGTGAATAGGGCAGTAGAGAATTTTGTAGCGCTAAAAAATAAAATTCCTGAAATTTTAGATTTTGAATGGGGAATTAACAACAGTAAAGAAGGAAAAAGTAAAGGGTTTACCCATAGCTTTATGCTTACTTTTAAAGACGAAAAAGCGCTAGAGGTGTATTTGGTTCACAAAGAACATTTAGCACTTATAAAAAATATAGGTTCGTTAATAGATGATGTTTTTGTTATGGATTATTATACCACAGAATAAAACAGAATTTCTTGCTAATTTTAGAGTTAAATATAAATAATTGAAGATGAAAAAAACAGCATATATAACAGGTGGTTCTAAAGGAATAGGATTAGGAATAGCAGAAGCATTGCTAAAAGAAGGAGTTAATGTAGCTATTACAGCAAGAACGCAGAATGATTTAGATGAGGCAGAAAAACACTTAAAAACAATTGGGGATGCAGAGGTTTTAGTAATTAAATCTGATGTAAGAAACCTAGCAGATGAAGAAAATGCCATACAACATGTTGTAGACAAGTGGGGACAATTAGATTATTGTATAGCTAACGCAGGCGTAGGAAGATTTTCTCCTGTTGATGAAATGAGTGCAGAGGATTGGAATGCCGTTATAGATATAAATGTAACAGGAGTTTTTAATACCGTAAAGTCTGCAATACCTACCCTTAAAAAGTCTAAAGGTTATATTATTACTATTGCAAGTTTGGCTGGTACTAATTATTTTGAAAAAGGAGCAGCTTATAACGCTAGTAAATTTGCTGTGGTAGGTTTTTCACAAGCTATTATGCTAGACTTAAGACCTTACGATATTAAAGTAACTACTATTATGCCAGGATCTGTAGCCACTTATTTTAACGGACACACACCTACAGATGCAGATGCTTGGAAAATTCAGCCAGAAGATATAGGACAAATGGTGGTAGACTTAACGCAAATGAATCCAAGAACTTTACCAAGTAAAGTAGAGGTAAGGCCAGCTGTACCGCCTTCTGCAAAAAAATAATTTTTATGTAAAAAACTTTTTTAAATTTAAACCCCGTAACTTAAACGGGGTTTTTCTTTTTAGCTATTTTTCTAGTTTAGATTCCGTTTTAATTTTTAGATTGCCACTATATGTTTTATACCATAGGATTTACCTTTTTAATAGCTTTTGCTATTTATGCATTTATAATTACTAGAAATAAAAAAGTAGAAAAATTTCCTTCTAATTGGCACACGTTGTTGGTTTCTAAAGTAAGGTTTTACAAAAAATTGTCATCAAGTGAACAACAAAGATTTCAAAAACGAATAATGCTATTTTTAAGCGAGGTGCATATAGAAAGTGTTGGCTTTAGTGTAGATGATATTGATAAAATTTTAATAGCCTCTAGTGCAGTAATTCCAGTATTTAATTTTACAGAGTGGCATTACAAACATTTAAGTACAGTACTTATTTATCCAGAGCATTTTAATGAAGACCTAAGTTTTACTAAAAAAGATAAAGACAGAAATATTGCAGGTATGGTGGGTAACGGACAGTTTAAAAACCAGATGCTTTTATCTAGAAAAGCGCTGCACAATGGGTTTAAAAATAAGTCTCGTATTCACAATACAGGAATACATGAGTTTATACATTTAATAGATAAACAAGACGGTGTAATAGATGGTATACCAGAACGTTTGCTAAATGAGCCATATATTATTCCCTGGTTAAAAACCATACATAAAAAGATGGAAGATATAAATGATAACAAATCAGATATTAGAAATTATGGAGGTACAAATGAAGCCGAGTTTTTAGCAGTAGCTTCAGAATATTTTTTTGAAAAACCAGAAGTAATGAAAAAAAAGCATCCAGATTTATACCAGATGCTTAAGTCTTGTTTTCAGGCAAAAGATTAATTTTTTTGTAAAAGTTCTGCATTCAACAAAACCTTTGTATAGTAAGTTATTATTTTGATGTTTGGTTTTTTTTAAGGTTATTAACCTGTGCTTGTTCTACTTTTTAATTTTCTTAAATAATAATAATTTTTGAAAATAGGACTTGCAAAATGTAATAATAAGTTGCTTATGGTAACCATTTCTGTTCTTTCTCTGTAGCATCTAAAATATCTAACTTTAAAGTATTTTTAATATCTGTTGCTACTTTAAAAGCATTGTCTTTGTTTTTAGATTGATAAAAAGTAATGTGTTTATTTTTTGAATAAAATAAATTGATAATAAAAATTTGATTTGAAAATGACGCAGATGCACCAAGTGAATTTATACGTTGTGATTGTTTGCCTTTAAAAACAGATATATACTCAAACTCTGGATTTTTATGCCAATTGCCAAAATGAATTGAAAAAATAGACCAAATTTCTCTATAGGTATTGTTGCTTAAATTAATTTGTGAACCTGTGGTAGCACTTAAAAAAATACCCAGCGCACACATAAAAAAACCAAATAAAATGTTGTTAAATAGTACAACGTAAATAGAAAGTAAAATTAAAAGAGCACCAAAAATTCTTTTTAAGATAGAAACTGGCTTTATGTATGTAATAATGTTGTTCAAAATTTTAGCTGGTTTAATTGTTTTGTAATGTTTTGGTTAATTGGCTTTAACTATTTCAAAATATAAATTAAAAGCATCATTAACCTCATATTCTAGTTTAATGTCTTTGTAAGCGTACTTTTTTGTTTTAAGGTTGTAGGTTACAAAATAGTTTTTTGTTAAAAATGTTAGTTCGCCATTTGAAATAAAAATATTAGATAGTATCTTCTCCTTAGGCTGACTAATTTTTAACTGCTTACCATCTGCAGCGTTTAGCATAAAAAATGCATTAGCATCAGCCTTTGTAAAACCATAAATATAGTTGTTGTATTTACTAAAGTACCTAACATCATCACCATCAATATTTAGACTGGTTTTCCATAGTAATTCCCCATTATCACTATTTAAAGCAATAGCATCTAAGGTATCATTATCTGTTTCAGATGTAAAATAATACGTTCCACCGTCTAGTATAGTGTTGCTGTCTATATTGGCATATGTATGTTCGGTTTGGTATTCCCAAGCTATAGACGCCATATCGTCAATATTTAAAGCATATACTTTATTATATTCGTTAGCTACGTAAGCTTTTTTATCATCCATCTGCATTAAAGAATACATAGGGGTATTACCAAAACCTCTTTGCCAAATTGCTTGTCCTGTTTGTGATTTAAAAGAGTACACATAAGGCGCGTTAGATATTACAAGGTTGTCTTTGTTTAAAACAGGCGTATAGTTATTGAAAGGAAAATGTAGCTTGTAGTTCCATACTTTGTCTCCTGTATATTTGTTAAAAGCGTATAGTTGTTTGTTGTTAGATGCTAAAAAAATTAAATTTCCTTGTATTGGTAAATGCTGACCACTAATTACATACCTTTTATCTACGCCAGAATGCATACCAATTTCTGTTTTCCAATACAGACTGCCATCATTTACATTAGCAGCAATAATTTCTTTTTGTGTGCTTGTAGCATATAAAATAGAGTTTTCAATTTTAAACTGATTCCTCATTTTATTGTAAGAGCTATCTGTAAACTTAATATTCCATTTTTGATCTAAACTTTCTAAATCATAAGACGTTATTTCTCCATCGTTTTTTAAAACAATAATAAGGTCTTTTTCTACTTTTTCATTACCTAAAATATCCTTGTTATTTGTTGTGCTTAGGATCTCTTTAATAGATGTAGCAATTTTGTCATTACTATACTGGTTTGTTTCGAGCTCATCACTGCCAAGGCTTATTGTTTGCCCTAATGCAAAAGCACTAATAAGCAGTGTACATATTGTTGTTAGTAAATATCTATTTTTCATTTTTATATAAAAATTAATTCTGTATTGTAGTTATATAGGCTAAGTAATGTAGTTTTTAAGAGTGATGAAATACTCAGTTTTTTTTCGCCCTGTATCAGTATATATTCGTGTCATAAAAAGTAAAAAGCCACAAGTTTATAAATAAACTTGTGGCTTTTTATATCGTTTGTAATTTTAATAAAGTAGCCTTACAAACCGCCAATATAAGCAACAATCTCCTTTACAGTTTGCTTTAGTTATTTTGCTATTTCAATAGCTTTTTCCAATACTTCATCAATACCATTTTTTATTCCTTTAATAGTAGGCTTAACTTCAATATCTGGAACTATACCTATTCTTTGTGTTTCTCTTCCATCAGGGTAAAAAATGCCTATGCCAGAAAAGTAGGTATAAAAATCTCCCGGAAGAGTTACATGATTTACATTGCCATCTGCACCAGCTGTTTGGCTACCTATAATTACTGCTTTTTTAGCTGTTTGTAATACCATTGTAGTAAATTCTCCATGGCTTTGAGTATCTTCATTTACTAAAATAATTACTTTTCCTTTGTAAGCTTTTGGATTATTTGTTCCGCAACTTATAGTTGGCATCCACTTAAATTTTCCGGGGTAACTAAGATCTGGCACTAATGCTTTTACAAACTCTTTAGGTTTTTCTAATAAGAAGTTTGCAATAGTATACATTGTTCCTCTGGGGTAGTTTCTAATGTCAAATATAATAGCCTTAGTATTTATTAAGGTATCCAATACTTTTTGAACATCATTTTTAGTAATTTCACCCATATTTATATAGCCAATATTACTATCAATTATTTTCCATTTTTCTTTTTTGTAAGCAGCTTTATTAAATTGCTTGTATTTTATTTTTTTGATACTTGTTTTACCGTTTCTCTCAAATTTAATTTTTAAAGAGTCGCCTTCTCCATTATAAATTTTACTGGCAGCATTTCTTAATTTTGCAGATGAATTAGAACCATGTATATACTTATCAATATTCTTTAAAATAGATTTTATTTTTTTTCCATTTACTTCTAAAATAACATCACCTATTTTCCATTCATTATTAGTTTCAGGCTCGTTATTCCAAAGCTGAGTAAGTACTACTTTGTTATTTATTATTTTGCTTTTTGCAGGTATTGCATAAGATTTAAAGTATTTATTTGTAAGGTTTGTGTAAAAAAGTGCGTGAGTATCATTAGTATTTCTAAATAGCTCCAATAATGCCAAGTGGTAAGCTGTTTCTGTGTTAGGGTTTAAGAAATTTAAAACTGATTCTTCTAAAACAGTATCCCAGTCTTTATCCATTTGATATTTGTATGGAAAAAAGTACTCTATATAATTCCAATACCTAAATAGTGTTAGTAATCTTAGATTTTGATCTTCCCAATTGTAGCTTGGGTATTCTTTTTCATTATTAATAATTAGGTTTCCTATTCCTTCAATTGCATATATATAATGGTGATCACCTTGGAATCTATTTTTTTCAATAAACTTAAGTTTTTCAATTAATTCTTGAGAAAATTGGTTTGTATCTTCAATCCAATCTAGATCAAAGTTTTTACCAAAGTAATTTTCATTATCTACTGAAGTACAATTTTCACATATTTCAACTTCACCTAATGATGTAATCCAATTTATATAAATTGTAGAAAGTTCTTTTTTGTTTTTACTACTTTGTACTAGTGGTAATATATCTAAAAGTTCTTTATCCCAATCTATTTCTCCTTTTGCTATTTTTGGATGATAATATTTTAAAAATCCCCATATTTTAGCTGTAGTGCTTAGTTTGCTTATATTATTTTGTTTAGTTTGAGAACTACATAGTATAGTAAAACTAGTAACAAATAAGAGTAAAAAATGTTTCATATTAATTTATAGGGTAGCATATTTTTTAGATTTACGTATGTAAAATCTCTTTTAAAAAGCTTATTTTCTTACAATCTAAGATAGAGGTAAAAATAAAATAAGAGAAGTAATTAGCTAATAATTAACATTATAAAACTTAAGATGTTGTTTTACAAACCGCCAACATAAGCAACAATCTCCTTTACAGTTTGTTTAGCAGTTTTTCCAACGCCATAAATAGTAGCAGAGGCAAAACCCGTCCAATTGCCATAGCCAACCAACCACAAGCCATTTATATCTGTAGCTTTTGTACCTGTTGTGTTTATTTTACTGTTTTGGGTAATTTGCAATGCAGACAAATGTTCTAAATTAGCTCTAAAGCCAGTACACCAAATAACTACATCTACAGGTTCTTTAGTGTTGTCTTCCCAGATAACACCATTTTCATAAAAGGATGTAAAAGGCCTATAATCTTTAAAAACACCTCTTTTTAAGGCTTCTTGTACGCTTTTAATTTGTACAATATCACTTAATGATACTTTCTCTGTATAGCTTTTTGTGTCGTTATTAACATAACTTTCTGTGGCCTGTTTAAACAAATAACGACCATCTATCTCCTTAGGTAAAAAATTAGGTTCTTTTAGGGTAACCCATTTTGCTTTAGAAACTTTAGATACTTCTGCTAAAATTTGAGCACCAGAGTTACCGCCGCCAACAACAATAACATTTTTATCTTTTAAATTACTAGCGTTTTTATAATTTACAGAATGTATTTGTTCTCCTTTAAAAATGTCTGCTTTTGGATATGTTGGAATAAAAGGATTTTTAGCAGTACCCGTAGCACTTACTAGTGTTTTGCTATAAAAAACACCTTTGTTTGTAGTTACTTTATAAAAATTATTTTCTTTAACTACCTGCTGCACAGTTGTACTATAGTTTACAGGAAAATTGTATCTTTTTTTATAAGCAGTAATATACTTAATAAACTCGTTTTTAGTAGGGTATTCTTCATCTGTATTGGGCATTTGCCAACCAGATAATGAGCTGTATGCAGCAGTCGAAAATAGCTTTAAACTGTCCCAAGTTTTTAGCCAAGCACCACCAGCGGTATCTTGTTCATCTAAAATAAGATACTCTAATTTAGTTCTTCTAAAAAAATAACCAACAGACAAACCTGCTTGTCCGCCACCAATAATAATACAGTCGTATATTTTATGTTCAGAGTTACTTTTCATTGCTACTAAATTTAGTAATTACAGACTAAAGTTACTCTTATTTTTTAAGCGGAAAAAGAACATAAATCATATTTAAAAACAGCTGTGTAATTAAAATAATAGAGTAGAAGCACCAACTTAAATTTAGCGTATAAAAAAAGCTCATAGAACTTGTTTTTAGAGTTTATGAGCTTACTATAATAAAGCCTTAAAATAACGAAGAATTTGTTTGTTTTTCACCTCAGTTATTTGTAATGACTAGTTTTTTGTTTCGTTCTTTTTGCAATCGGGTGTTCGGGATTTAACTCCAGTAAATCCCATAAATTTCCATATAAATCCTTAAAAACAGCAACAGTTCCGTAATCCGCTTTTTTCGGTTCTCTTATGAATTCAATTCCTCTTGATTTCATTTCATTATAATCTCTCCAAAAATCATCAGAATTTAAGAATAGAAATACTCTTCCTCCTTTTTCGATGCTCTAGCTAATAATATTGTTGTTCCAACAGAGTTTGGTGGTGATATTATAACCCATCTTTTATCTTGTTCTGGTTGATAAATATCTTCTATTAATTCAAAATTCAACTTTTTTGTATAAAATTCAATCGCTTCATCATAATCTTTTACGACTAATGCGATATGCACTATGGATTGTTTGATTGGAAATGGTTTTTAATTGGTTACAACGTTCATTGTAAGAAACACAAGGCTGTTGATAAGCACTTTCGTTTCGGTTTATTACTTAGCTAAATATAAATATTTTTGCTTTTATCTTTTCTACTATAAAAGCCATATTTTATATTTAGCTGACTTTGTTTCTATACACAGACCTCTCAGTTTAACACAAACGCCTTCTATTTTCTTATACATTTTTAGCCACTGGCTTTCTTCGTTAAACTCGGATTGTACACATATAAGTCCATATAACAAACAAGACTTGTAATGGGATTCGAAACCATAAATAGGCAAGACCATTTCCATCAAATGTTCCTTTTTGGTAGTTTACATTATGTATAGAAGCATAAATATTTGCGGGTAACATTAAAAGAAGGAAAATAATTAATGTCCATCCTGATATAACTTTAAGTTTAGGAATTAAAAGGCTTATTGCAAGTAAAATCTCAAAGATTCCTGTTAGGTAAACAAAACTATTTTTAAAAGGAATAAATTGAGGTACCATCATTGACATTCCTTTTGTAAATATAAAATGCCCAATTGCTGTAAACACTAGCATTATAGACATTGCAATCCTAGCAGATCGAGTAAAGTCATATTCTTTCCTCATAAACCCAATTACAAAAAGAGAGATTATAAAAGCTACTAACAGAATAATTAACGGTTTCATATTTTTCTAAATTAGTGAAGCACAAAGGTTAGAAAAGAATAAATAAAACGAATGAACCCAAGTTAATTAATGCGCTTTCTTATTCTACTAAGTGCTTGCGGCGTAATCCCAATATATGAGGCAATATATTTTAGAGGAATTTGCTGTAATAATTTCGGTCTATCAGTGAACAAGTCCAAATATCTCTGTTCTGCCGTTTTATTTAATAAAGAAAGTTCCCTTTTAGATTTTATTAGAAACATTTTCTCTGCCATTTTTTTTCCGATAATATTTCCATTATTTGTGTTGTCATAGACTTCTTGTAAATCTTTTTCCGAAATTTTCCATAAAGTTGTTTCGGTCAACGTTTCTATTTCATACTCGGATGGACTTTGTGTTAAAAAAGAATCATAAGCAGTAACAAATTCATTAGCAAATAAAAAGCCAAAAGTTAAATCAGAAGCCTCTCTAGGAATATACAGTCTAATTATTCCTTTGGAAATAAATGATACATAATTTTCAATTTTACCCATTTCTAATATAGTCGTGTGTTTTTTTAATTTTACTTCTTGTAGTTTAGAAGAGAAAAATTCCCAGTCAGAATCATTCATTGGAGAAATAGTATCAATAAACTTTTTGATTTCGTTCATTTGTGTATTTTTTTGATTGCAGGTAACTTGAGTATGTTCGGAACTTTTTATTCTATATCTTCATTGAATCCACGATTTAGCTCAATTTTTAGTATCAAATGGGTATCAGTAGGATGCTGTAAATTGTGTTTTAGTTGCTTCAAATTGCCAACAGTTTTATATATGAAAGCAGCTGATTTGTATACCTCTATTTTCAGTTTAAAAACAAAGGTAGCAGAAAAGAAATTAACTTTAAATTGGTTCTTAATTACTCTCTTATTATATACATCTTATGCTGTATTGTGAAAATAAAAATTCTTGCAAGCCATATGATGAAACTTACATTTCCATATTGCAGAAATAAATACAATAAAAAAAGCTCAAAGAACTTGTTTTAGAGTTTATGAGCTTACTATAGTAAAGTCTTTAAATAACTAAGAATTTGTTTTAATTTGATTTTTTGTTGGCTACGGTTTTTTAAATTCCATTATAATTTTTCATTCAAATCTTGTCTTCCAATTATTGTCACTATTTCAACAATATTTTCATTGACCTTATAAGAAATACTATCAACGCCACACGTGCAACGTCTGTATCCTTTTTTTATATAGTCAACAGATTCAAAGGAAAAAGGACGTTTAGCGATAATGTCAAAATATTCAAAAAAAGACTCAAAATATTTGTCTGCTTGGGTTATTCCGAATTTTTTAACTCCGTAATGGTGAATCCGAATTAAGTCATTTTTTGCTTCATTTGTAAGTTTGTATTTAGCCATTAAGCATAGACTTTGATTGAGCTAAAATACTTTCTTTACTATCACTCGTAAATCCACTATTTTCAGCTTTTTCAATTTTAGCTCTAACCCAATCAATTTGAACTTGTTGTTTTCGTGCTTGTCTAATTAAATCGTTAACTAATTCGCTTTTGCTAGAATATTCTTTATTGTCTACTTGGGCTTTTAACCATTCATCGTTTGGCTTTGTAAATGATATACTTTGTCTCGACATAATTTATTTATTTGATGTAAAAATACACCAAAAACGAATCACATCCAAATTTTAGCTAGCAGTCTCGACTATGAGTAGTTGCTTGGTTTAGCATTTAACTTTGTAAGTGTGCGAGAACAAGCACAAACTTAAATTTAGCGCATAAAAAAACTCATAGAACTTGTTTTGGAGTCTATGAGCTTACTATAATAATGACTTAAATTAAAAACCGTGAGTAATTGCGAAAGTTTATGACTTTCAGCGTTGGCAATTCCGCTATGCAATTAAATTGTAACTTTCACTTGGCGGAAACAGTAATTCAATTCCTTTCGGTTTAATTTTAAACAATGGACCTTTTTCGACAACTTTACCTTTTGAATTTCGTTTAATTAAATGGTCAAGCGTTATAATGCCTTGTTCAATTAGCAAGTCAAATTGCGATGTAATTGGCTTTTTAGTATGTTCTACCAACTTATATTGAAAATGTTCTCGGTCATTTATTCTGGTACTTTCGGCTTCTACCCAAAAGGTTTCTTTATGTTTTGACTTTAGTCGATTATGAAGTTTGTCTAACGTCCAAACCACAAAATCGCCAACCTCTGGTTTATCAGAGTTTTCAATCAGTTGTTTAATGTCGCTATCGATTCTTAAATTCAAGCCTTGCGAGTTTCTCGTAATTGCCGAAACTGTGCAATAGAGCTTAAAATCCTCTTCTCGTTCATAACCGAAGTTATTAAGAATTTCTGCCGAACTTTTAAATTTACTCAATTTCCAATCTGGAACTTGTGCAAATAGGTTTTTTCGATTTGTTCTGCTGTTTCTAAATGATTTAAGCTCAATTCCTTTGTAGTCTGGTTGTTTAGAGGAATTAATGTCAATTCCGAGTGCTGTTTCAAGTGTTCTTCCAACCGAAGTGTCAGCGTCAACCATTGAAGGAATTGGGCCAGCATTTGCTATTTTTCTTAACATAGCCAAAAGCTCAAAAGCGACTTCGTTCTCAGTTGTGTTAATTGCATTAATTAGCTCTTGAAATGGATTCAGAATTGAAGAATTAATCAATTCTCTGATATCTAATTTTGTTAAGTTGAAAACTTGAAATCGGTTATCAAAGTAAGTTATTCCAATAATATCGTTTGGGTCAGCAACCTTTGTTAGGCTATAAAACCAAATCCTTGGGTCTCCCTTTTTGGTTGAAGGACGATATAAAGATGCTTTTGATTCTATAGTCTTAAAACCAGTATGAATAATTGCTGGAATCATTACTTTACTCTCCGTTCCCTGACTTTGTAATTCGTAATCGTGTATATTCTCACTTTTTAAATAGCTACGAACAGAACCTGTCGCATCCATTATAGATTTTTTTAATCCTGTTTCGGTTGGTTCAATTAAAGTAAGAGAAACTTGGTTTTTAGTCAGTAATTTTATCTTTTCTTGTTCTGCGGTTGTAAGTTTTCTCACTTGATATGTTTTAAAATTTCACTTGCTACTGCTCTTGCTAATAATGGTGGAACAGCATTACCCACTAAAGTGTATTGTGGGACTTCTGTCTTTCTATTATTTCCACCTGTTGAGCGTTTGCCTTGGAATACAAAAGAGTCGTCAAAAGATTGTAAGCGTGCCATTTCTCTAACAGTTAAAGACCTTGGAGAATTGTAATGAATGTAATCATCTGCAATAGTCATTATGGTAGAGCTTTGTTCGTCTGGCTTTAAAACATTGTAATTTCTCTTGTTTGTAGAAAGATTTAATTTTTCAAGCTCTGGTTGTGCTTTTCTGTAGTTTCCATTTTTTAAAATGACACCAAGTCTTTCAATAACGGTTTCGTTTTGGTTACTTGTTTTGTGATTGTTTAGTATGTCAAAATACTTTTCTCCATTTTCAAGTGCTTCGCTATTTCTAACATAAAACGGCTTAGTTTGTGGTTTGAAACGTTCAATCAATCGACCTTTTTTTGACCACTCAGCAAATGATTTTCCACCTTTTGAAATTGGCTTTCCATCAATTCTACGCTTCTTTAAAAGTTTGGCCATTTTTTTGGCTGTTCCATTGTATTGAGCTGAAATGTCAACCAATTCGTAACGGTGAGCTTCTTGATTATTACCTATGAAATCCAAGTCATACAGAGCTTCAAAAATGGTGACTTTTTCTTCTTCTGAAACTGTTGCTGGAATTTCAGAAATATACTTTTGGTCTTTGCGGCAACCTATAAAAAGTACTCTTTCTCTATTTTGTGGAACACCATAATTTGATGCGTTAGCAACAAATGGCTGTTCTATTTTATAAAGCCTAATGCTTTCAAGAATAGTTTCTAACTCTTTATTTTGTTTTGTATTACAATGCGATTTTAATATTTCAATGGATTCATCAAAAGACGTTGTGTAGATTTTTAAGGATGTAATAATGTCTTCGCAATCTTTTTTATAAGTACTTGGTACTTTTAGAATTTTGAAAGCGTCTTCAATTTTTGAAATCACATTTTCAGAACTAATTTCTGTAAGGAAATCTGTGAAAGCATTTGCGAAATTGTCGCTGTCAATATTGCAAAAATCTTTTTCCTTTATAATATCACGTTTTAGCTTTTCCCATTCTTTTGTTCTAGCTAAAAGGTTAAAACCGTGGCGAATTGTATTTATATTTTCGTCAGTTTTACTCGTTTTGTAATCAGCAATTTTAGGCGTTAATTTTCTAAATCTATTTTCTACAAAAGTGATGAAATCAGCTTTTCCAGTTTCTTTATCTTTTTCAAGTAATTTTTCTAGTTCTACTCGCTTTATAATACTGTCAAAAAGAAACGAATTAGATTCTTTTCGTGTTTTTTTAATAAATGAAATTAGTAATGGAATTTCTTTTGTGTCAATAATAGAGTTAATCTCTTTGATGATTAGTTCTTTTATTTTGCCTTTTTCTTTTGTCAAAATTCCCTTGACATTTTCCATAACGAAGTATTTTGGTTGTAAAACCTTTATTACTTCTAGATAATGAGAGAATAAATCATCTTTTTTATCAAACTTTTTTCTTTTCCCTGCAAGACTGAAACTTTGACAAGGTGGTCCACCACAGACAACATCAATTTTTTTACCATCTATTTTCTCTAATAAGTTGTCTAAAAAATCTGGTTCAGTAATATCTTGTTTAAGAAATTCTGCATCCAAACCTAATTGGTGATTATATCGTACTAAGTGAGTTAATTCACAGTTTTCGTTTATATCATTAGCAACAACAAAATCAAAGAACTTATTGTTATGTTCAGCTTGTAAAAATCCTTCGCTAAAACCACCTGCTCCAGCAAATAAATCTACAAAAGTGAACGGTTTACCGTAAAGCGAAACTTGTTCTTTTACAATATTTATGTTATTATTTTCTTTATAATTTTCTATGTGTTCGTTTAAAATTCTTTTAACATCATCTTGAATAAAAGTCTTTTTATTAGAATGGTGTAAAAGTTCATCAGTTCTTTCTCTTAAGAAATCTAAATAATGATTGATTTCGTTTGATTCCACACTTGAACCTATCGCTTTCTGTTCAGACTTGTCAAATTTTTCAGGTTCAATTTTCTGTCCTGTTGAAACTTTAACTTGACTTCCGTTGCAGTTAATTCGAAGGTGAATTGGTGCAAAACCTTTTTTATCAGTTTTATCTAAGTAAAAATTTATTGTTGCCATAATTATTTGCGGACGTTTTTGCGTACACGGACAAATTTACGGACATTTTATTAAATTCCAATTTAATTCGTTTTTTTATTCAGGTAAGGTGTTGGTGAAAAGGCAAGCTCTTTTATTATTATTTTTTTTTTTACTTTGGATTTTGGCCTTGGCAAAAATAATATGATTGACCGTGCAGTGGACTTTTTTTAGTTTGCAGGTAATTAATCAGCTAAAAGTTATTGCTACAATATGGCTAAATAAACGAAAATATTCTGTTATGGTTATTTTTAGCGCTTAATTTTTTTACAATGTAAAACTATTTTGTTTATTGTAATTACGGATATTTGTAAATGGGCATCAATTTTTTATAAATAGTATAAAATTAATGGTGAGTAATTTTTCTATTATAAGTGTAAATAGATAGAATATGTAAACCAAAATAATAGAGTAGAAGCGCCTACTTAAGTTTAGCGTATAAAAAAAGCTTCACATTTCTGTGAAGCTTTTATACTTTGTAGCGGGAACTGGACTCGAACCAGTGACCTTCGGGTTATGAGCCCGACGAGCTACCTACTGCTCTATCCCGCGATTTGCGTTTCCAAAATAAACATCTTAGCTTTTAACTCTCAGATCATAACTGCTGACCGTTATATTTCGGACTGCAAATATACAACCTTTTTTCTATCCGGCAAGCCAAAATCAAAATAATTCTAAAAAATATTTATTTAGCATTTTTTACGTGTGTTTTTTGACGCTTAAAACAGCTAGTATTCTATAAAATCTTACTATTTTGTAACGTTTTATAAAACCTTTACTAAACCTATTTTTTTATGGATAATTACGGCTGGCTATCAATATTACCTCCAATAATTGCAATTGTACTAGCATTACGTACCAAACAAGTATACATAGCTTTGCTTTTTGGTATATGGTTTTCGTGGATTATCATAAACGATTGGAACTTTTTAACGGGTACTTTAAGCGCCATAGAAGGTATGGTTAACGTATTTAAGTCAGAGGGCAATACAAGAACCATAATGTTTAGTGCCTTGGTGGGGGCGTTGCTCTTATTTATTCAGTACTCAAAAGGTGTAGAGGGCTTTATAAATCAGCTTAACAAAGTAATTGTATATTTCGAGAAAAAACAAAAAGGCTACAGCAGAGTAATTGTACAGTTACTAGCATTACTTACAGGTATTTTGTTATTTGTAGAAACCAGTATAAGCTCATTAACAGTAGGTACGTTGTACAGACCTGTTTTTGATAAATTAAAAATACCAAGAGAAAAACTAGCGTATATAGCAGATTCTAGTTCTGCGCCATCATCTATATTAATCCCTTTTAATGCGTGGGGAGCTTTTATTATGGGCTTGTTGGTGACACAAGGATTAGACAATCCGTTTGGATTAATGCTGTCATCCATAGCGTATAATTTTTATCCCATTTTAGCCATTGCAATAGTAATAATTGTAATTGTGTTTAAAAAAGATATTGGTCCTATGGCCAAAGCAGAAAAACGAACACGAGAAACAGGTAAGCTTTTAAACGACAATTCTAAACCTATGCTATCTAGTGAGGTTACTTCGTTAGCACCTAAAGAAGGTATTAAAGCAAAGGCGTATAATATGATTATTCCTTTGGCTACAATGGTGTTTATGATGCCAATAAACTTGGTATACACTGGTTGGGGTAATGTTACAGATGCTGTATCAACATCAGACCATATTTTTAAAGCAATTGGTCAGGGTTCTGGGTCTTCTTCTGTATTATACGCTGTATTAACCGCTATTTTGGTGGCAATGGTGTTGTACAGGTCTCAAAAAATAATGAAAACCAAAGAAATGATAGACTTGGTTTTAAAAGGTATTAGTGAGCTTATGCCATTAGCATTACTTATGTTATTAGCGTTTGCAATTGGCGATGCTTGTAACGAGTTGGGTACAGGTAAATTTGTAGCAGAATGGTCTAAAGACTGGTTGTCTCCAGAGTTTTTACCAGCCATAATATTTGTAATTAGCTCTTTTATAGCATTTTCTACAGGTACATCATGGGGTACATTTGCAATAATGATGGCTATAGCAATACCAATGGCAGAGGTACACCAAGCACCAATAACGTTAGTAATTGCAGCAACTTTAGGTGGTGGTATTTTTGGTGATCATTGTTCACCAATATCAGACACCTCTATAATATCGTCAATGTCTTCTGCAAGTGACCATATAGATCACGTAAATACACAGTTGCCTTATGCCTTAATTGGTGGTATTGCAACCATTATATTATACTTAATTTTAGGGTTTGCATTGTAGTAAAGCCGTACAATAGTGTACCTTTGCATTTTAAATGATAAAATAGTAAAATGACTCATAAAGCCGGATTTGTAAATATTATAGGAAACCCAAATGTGGGTAAATCTACTTTAATGAACGCCTTTGTGGGCGAAAAACTGTCTATTATTACCTCTAAAGCGCAAACTACAAGGCATCGTATTTTGGGTATTGTTAATGGTGATGATTTTCAGGTAATACTTTCTGATACTCCAGGAATTATAAAACCAGCTTATGAATTACAAAGTTCTATGATGGATTTTGTAAAGACTGCTTTTGAAGATGCTGATATTCTTATTTATATGGTAGAAATAGGAGAAAAAGCATTAAAAGATGAAGCGTTTTTTAATAAGTTGAAAAATAGTAAAATACCGGTACTATTATTATTAAATAAAATTGATGCCTCTGAGCAAGAAAAACTAGAGGAGCAAGTACAATATTGGCAAGAGCAATTGCCAACAGCAGAAATACACCCAATCTCTGCCTTAATGAACTTTAATGTAAAAGAGGTTTTTCTTAGAATTATAGAGTTATTGCCACTGTCTCCTGCGTACTACCCTAAAGACCAGTTAACAGATAAGCCAGAACGTTTTTTTGTAAACGAAACTATTAGAGAAAAAATACTTCAATTTTATAAAAAAGAAGTTCCTTACGCTGTAGAAATAGATACAGAAGAATTTTTTGAAGACGAAGATATTATTAGAATGCGTGCCGTAATTATGGTAGAAAGAGATTCGCAAAAAGGTATTATTATTGGTCATAAAGGTTCTGCTTTAAAAAGAGTAGGTGTAGAGGCACGTAAAGACTTAGAAAAGTTTTTTGACAAGCAAGTACACTTAGAGCTTTATGTTAAGGTAAATAAAAATTGGCGTAGCAATGCAAACCAATTAAAACGTTTTGGTTACAATAAAGGCTAAAAGCTAACCTTTCTTTGTTTTTAAGTTTACAATAAAGTTATATTACATCATCATTTTTGGGAGAACTATATAATCAACCTGAAAATGAAAAAATATGTATTAAGCGCTGCATTAGTTGTAGCGCTGTTTGTTTCTTGTGATAAAGACGATAACAGTGGCGGTGAAACTCCTATAGACACATCTGCCTTAACGTTTAATAGAGTTGGTGGTTTTACCAACGGAACCGGAGATGAAGGTTTTGCAGAAATTAGTGCTTATGACAAGGTTTCTAAAAAACTATTTGTGGTTAACCCTAATAATAACGAAGTTTCGGTTTGGGATTTATCTTCACCAGAATCGCCATCTAAACTAACTCCTATAGCGTTAACAGGTACACCAAACAGTGTGGCAACCTATAATGGATTGCTTGCGGTTGCAGTAGAAAATGCAAACAAACAAGCAAATGGTAAAATTGTAACCTATAATACAGATACACAAGTTTTAGAGCAATCTTATGCTGCTGGTGCTTTGCCAGATATGGTAACTTTTAGTCCAGATGGTAAATACATTATTTCTGCTAATGAAGGCGAGCCAAATGATGATTACACTATAGACCCAGAGGGTTCTATAACAGTAGTAGACTTAACTAAAAAAGAAGTTGTACAGTTAAGCTTTGCAGGTTTTAATGGTCAGGATATAGACAATAATTTTAGAGTATTTGGTCCTGGTGCAACTGTTGCGCAAGATATAGAGCCAGAGTATGTAGCGGTTTCTAAAGATAGTAGGTTTGCTTATGTTTCTTTACAAGAGAACAACGGTATGGCTGTAGTTAACTTAAACTCTAAAAGTATTACTCAGGTTTTTGGTTTAGGTGTTAAAGACCATATGCTAACAGATAATATGTTAGATGCTAGTAATAAAGATGATATTGTTGGTAATTTTAAAAACTGGCCAGTAAAAGGTTTTTATATGCCAGATGCTATAACGTATGCATCTATAAACGGAACAGGTTATATTATTTCTGCAAACGAGGGAGACTCTAGAGATTATGATGGCTATTCTGAAGAAGAACGTGTTAAAGATGTAACATTAGACCCTACAGTTTTTCCTAACGCTGCAGACCTTCAATTAAATGAAAACTTAGGTAGACTTAAAATTACTACGGCAAATGGTGACACAGACAATGATGGTGATTTTGACGAGCTGTATTCATACGGAGCAAGATCTTTTACAATTTGGAATACAGACGGATCTTTAGTTTATGACAGCGGAGATGCTATTGGCAAAAAAACATTAGAAGTTAATCCTGCTTATTTTAATGCAGATGAGGGTGAAGCAGATGGCAGAAGTGATGATAAAGGTACAGAACCAGAGTCTGTAGCTACTTTAAAAATAGGAGATGCAACATTATTGTTTGTAGGCTTAGAACGTACAGGTGGTGTAATGGTTTATGATATTACAAACCCTGCAGCTCCAGAATATGTACATTGGATTTTTAATGGTAGTGATGTGGCTCCTGAGGGCTTACTAACTGTATCTGCAGAAGATAGTCCGTCTGGAGAAAATTTAGTTATAATAACTAACGAGGTTTCTAACACTGTATCTATTTACGAAATAAAATAAGTTGTAATTTATATTCTAAAAAAATTCTTAATAGCTACTTATGGTAGTTGTTAGGGATTTTTTTATGCAGTACACTCAGCAATAGTTTGCTGCATAAAAGCATAAAGTTCATTCATTTGTGGCTTTCCTTTTTGTTTTCCTATACGACCAAAAATGTATAAAGACACCCAAATAATACTCATAAAAATTATACTAGTTAGTTGTAAAAAGTAAGATTTGTTTAAAGACCAGTTTGTGTATCCCCAAATGGCAAAAATTAGAAAAGCAATTGCTATAGCAAAATGAATAAACATAAAAAAGGTCCATAATGAAGGGTTGGGACCAAAAACACCATAAATTTTGCAACTTTCTTTATTAATACTATCTAGTTCTAAATGAAGTTGTGGAGACCAAAAATGAATGTTTTTAGGTTTAATTTTTAAAAAGAGATGCTCATCTAATCGTTTGCAAGTAATATCGTTACTGTTTGTGTTTTCAAACTGATGAAGAATTATACTGCTTGGATGGTCTAATTTTAGCTGAAATCTAGGCCTTAAAACAATGTCGTTAGGTAATGTTTTCATTATGTAAATAGATAGTAAACAAAAAGATACTGTTTTTCTTCAGATATTAATAGTACTTTTGCAAAAAAATAAAAGAATGAGTGCTATTGTTGCCATCGTAGGAAGACCAAATGTAGGGAAGTCCACTTTTTTTAATAGATTAATTCAACGTAGAGAAGCAATTGTAGATGCTGTTAGTGGTGTTACAAGAGATCGTCACTACGGTAAAAGTGATTGGAATGGAGTTGAGTTTTCTCTAATAGACACTGGTGGGTACGTATTAGGAAGTGAAGATGTTTTTGAAGCAGAGATTGATAAGCAAGTAGAATTAGCTATAGATGAGGCAGATGCTATTATCTTTATGGTAGACGTAGAGTCTGGCGTAACAGGTATGGATGAAGATGTAGCTAAATTGTTGCGTAGAGTAGATAAGCCAACTTTTTTAGTCGTAAATAAGGTAGATAACTCTAAAAGAGCAGAAGATGCTGTAGAGTTTTATTCACTTGGTTTAGGAGAGTATTATACTATTGCCAGTATTAATGGTAGTGGAACAGGAGATTTGTTAGATGCTGTTGTAAAGGTACTTCCAGAAAAAGAACAAGAAAATGATGATTTACCTAGGTTTGCTGTAGTAGGTAGGCCAAATGCTGGTAAGTCTTCATTTATAAACGCCTTAATTGGTGAAGAAAGATACATTGTAACAGATGTTGCTGGTACTACCAGAGACAGTATAGATACAAAGTACAACAGATTTGGTTTTGAGTTTAACTTGGTAGATACAGCTGGTATCCGTAGAAAAGCTAAAGTAAAAGAAGACTTAGAATTTTATTCTGTAATGCGTTCTGTTAGAGCTATAGAGCACGCAGATGTTTGTATTTTAATGTTAGATGCTACTCGTGGTTTTGATGGTCAGGTAGAGAATATTTTTTGGTTAGCACAACGTAACAATAAAGGTGTTGTTATTTTGGTAAACAAATGGGATTTGGTAGAAGATAAAGAAACCAATTCTATAAAAGAATATACTACACGTATTAAGCAAGCTATAGAGCCTTTTACAGATGTGCCAATTATATTTGTATCTGTACTTACCAAACAACGTATTTTTAAAGCTATAGAAACAGCTGTAGAGGTTTATAATAATAGAGCTAGAAAAATACAGACACGTAAGTTTAATGACGTTATGTTACCTATTATAGAAAACTATCCGCCACCAGCGTATAAAGGTAAGTTTGTTAAAATTAAGTTTTGTACACAATTACCAACTCCTTATCCGCAGTTTGCATTTTTCTGTAATTTACCACAGTATGTACGTGATCCTTATAAGCGTTTCTTAGAAAATAAATTAAGAGAAAATTTTAATTTTGAAGGAGTGCCTATTTCTGTATTTATGCGTAAAAAATAAATATAAGTACAAGTATATTTAAGTTTAGTTGTTAGCGGTTTACCCCTTAAAGGTAGATTCTCTAACAAC
The DNA here is from genome assembly GCF_030546975.1 of Cellulophaga sp. 3_MG-2023. Taxonomy (NCBI): domain Bacteria; kingdom Pseudomonadati; phylum Bacteroidota; class Flavobacteriia; order Flavobacteriales; family Flavobacteriaceae; genus Cellulophaga; species Cellulophaga sp. 3_MG-2023. The sequence goes on along the minus strand of NZ_JAUOPS010000004.1, from coordinate 67,419 downwards.
TAAATTTGTTTTTACCTCTATGGTTTTGGTTTGCATAGTTTCTTTTGGGTTTAATATTTCGTGTAATAAATAATTAACAGCAGTTGCGCCAATTTTACTTCCTGGTTGGTTTATGGTTGTTAAACTTGGAGATATTATAGTAGATTTAACAGAGTTACTAAAACCAACAACCGCAATTTCATTAGGAATATTAATGTTTAAGGTTTTTAGGGTTTGTATAGCTCCAATTGCTGCATTGTCTGTAATGGCAAAAATAGCATCTGGTCTATTTTTCATACTAGCAATTTGTCTTGTTATTCTTTTTCCGCTTTCTAATGATACTCCTTCTGCGCTAAAAATTAAATCTTCATTAATTGGTAAGTTGTTACTAGTTAATGCACGCTTATAGCCAGCTAATCTTGTTCTTGAGTTATAAGAGTTTTCTGTTTCTTTTAAAATAGCAATTCTCTTTTTGCCTAAACCAATTAAATGCTCTACTGCATTAAAAGATGCTTCTTCATCATCTATTACAATTTGTGAGCAAGGTATTTTATCAGAAACTTTATCAAACAAAACAAGTGGTATACGTTCTAATATACTTAATATAGAGTCTACAGATTTTGTTTTTCTGGCTAAAGACATAAGTACGCCGTCTACTCCAAACTGTATCATAGTTTGCAGCATTTCAAACTGTTTCTCTTCGTTGTTTTTAGATTCAGATATAATTACTCTGTATCCTAAAGTTTCTGCTTGGGTTAAAATGCCTTTTAAAATAGTAGCAGTAAAGCTGTGGCAAATATTAGGAACAACAACACCTAATGTATTTGTTTTTTTTGCTCTAAATCCTTTGGCAAAAAGATTGGGAATGTAGTTGAGCTCTTTTGCTAAATCTTTAACTTTTTTAATTGTAGCCGGACTAATATCAGGATGATTGTTTAAAGCTCTGGAAACTGTTGATACAGATACATTTAGTCTTTTTGATAGCTCTTTTAGCGTGATATTTACTTTTTTAGCCATTTACTTTGGGGTTTGTAAGTTAATATACTCAAAAAAAAGTGTTTATGCAATCGATTGCACAAACGTTTGCGTTATTTTATTGCAATAAAACTATTGATTTGTTGAGAATCACCTTATAAATTTACTTCACAATTGTACATTTTATAAATAACTGACAACAAACTTAAACTTATTAAAACTCAACAAAATGAAAAATTTAATTATTGCATTCGCATTAATTTTTAGCATTACAGGAGTGTTTGGACAAACAGATATCTCTGGTACGGTTAAAGATTCAGATGGAGTTCCGGTAGATGGAGCTAATATTATTATAAAAGGAACAAGTGAAGGGACAACATCAGATTTTGATGGTAATTACACATTTAACACTAGTTTAAGTGGCTCGCAAATAATAAGAGTTACTTATATAGGGTATACTACTATAGAAAAAACTGTTAACTTATCTGGTTCTTCAGTTACATTAAATTTTGTTTTAAATGCAGACGGACAACAGTTAGATGAGGTTTTACTAACAGCAACATCAACCAGAAGGTCCCAAAAAGAAACACCTTTATCTGTAACCTCTTTAGGGGCAAAACAATTAGCAAAAGTAAATACAAGTAGCCAGGCAGACGTATTGCGTAGTGTGCCAGGTATCACCGCAGAAGGTGGTGGTGGTGAGGTAGCATCTAACATTTTTGTAAGAGGTTTGCCTTCTGGTGGTCAATACCAGTTTAATCCATTACAAATAGATGGTATGCCAGTATTAAGCACATTTGGTTTAAACTCATCTGCTCATGATGTATATTTTAGGAATGATATAGGCATAAAAAGTTTAGAATTTGTGCGTGGTGGTTCTTCAATTTTATACGGAGTTGGTTCTGTTGCGGGTATTATAAATTATACCAGTATTACAGGAACGGTTCAACAAAAAACAACATTAAGAACCGAGTTTGGTAGCAACTCTAGGTACAAAGCAGATTTTGTTACTAGTGGTCCTTTAGGCGGAGAAGATTCTAAAACCTTTTACGCACTATCTGGATTTTATAGATATGATGAAGGGCCAATTATTACAGGTTTACCAACAGAAGGTTTTCAGTTAAGAGGTAATATTAAGCACGTAACAGAAAAAGGTTCTATTACAATATCTGGTCAGTATATAGATGATCAGGTGCAATTTTTCTTGCCTTACCCATTAGAGGGTGGTTCTAGAGAAAGACCAAATGGAAATAACGGAGATGAAATTTTTACACTGCAAACTGCAGATGCACAAGACATATCTTACAGAACTCCAGATGGTATATACACGTCTCCAATACAAGACGGAGTATCTACAAAGGGGTCTTACATTATGGCAGATTTTAAACATAGGTTTGATGATAGTTTTAAGTTAGATGCAAAATTACGTTACTCTAAATACGCACATCAGTTTAACTTATTTTTAGATGGTAGCGGTGTAGGCGGAGCAAAAGTTGTAGAAACACAACAAGAGTATTTAGATGCAAGAGGCTTAGCAAGCGGAGATTTTACATACTTAAACGGGCAACCTTTAGATGCAGATGCATTACTTTTTGAAAACAGAATTTTAGACAGAGATAGACCGCTACGTGAGTTAATGGCAGACATTAAATTAACAAAGTCTGTAGATATACACAATATTACTTTTGGTACATTCTTTTCTAGATCAGAAGCAGGAGATTTTAATGTTATTACTAGGTATTTAGGAGAATACAACAACAGGCCAAGTTTGGTTAATGTATCAGATTACAGTGTAAACGGTGTTACAAACAGAGGTTTAGCGTATACAAATCGTAATATTTCTAGTAATAAAATAGCTGCATTTATAGCAGATGAAATTAAACTAGATCGTTGGAACTTAGATTTTGGTATTAGATATGAGAGAGCTTCTGGTGATATTGAAAACGAAGGCACAGCATCTTACCTTGTAGATAATACAGGTATTGCTGGTTTAGATAATGTAACCTGGGGAGATGGTAGCTATACTAGAGGTCATGTATACGCAGATGATTTTGCTGTTGCTTTAGCAGCTTTGTATAAAGTAAATGATAACTTAAGTGTATATGGTAACTTTTCTAGAGGATACTTTTTTCCAGAGTTAAGAGGTACAAAGTTTGATGCTTTAGGAAATCCTTCATCATACGACACAGAGAAAATTCTTCAAGGAGAATTAGGTGTTAAATATGGTGTTCCTGGTTTTTCTGCAACTGCAGCGTTATATAATGTTAGTTTAAAAGACAGGCGCTCTGTAAGTTTTGTTAATGCTCCAGGAGGTGGTTTTTTAGAAGAAGTAGATAAGCAAGACTCTAATACATATGGTTTTGAAGGTACTTGGAACTGGAGTTTTGCAGATAACTTTGCTTTTACAGGTTCTTTTACATACCAAGATCATGAGATTACAAAGTCAGAGAACGACCCAACTATAGAAGGTAACGAGTTAAGAAGACAACCAAATGTTATTAGTGCTTTGGGCCTTAGTTATGATGATGCTAAGCTAGATGCTAGTTTTGATTTTAACTACACAGGTAAAAAGTTTACTAATGAAACAAATACAATAGAATTAGACGCAATAGGTATTTCTAATCTTAATTTAGGATATACTTTTAGTTTAAGTGAAGAAGGAGAAACATTAAGAGTAGGTACGCAAGTATTTAATTTGTTTAATTCAGATGGCGTAACAGAAGGCTCACCAAGGTTAGGTAATAACCAAACAGATGAAGAGTTTTTTGTAGGTCGTCCAGTGTTGCCAACAAGAGTATTTTTAAACGCAACATTCAATTTCTAAGTTAGTAGTTTTTTGTTTATAATTATTAAAAACACATTGGCGGCAGTCAGTGCCGCCAGTGTGTTTAATTCAACATTTTTTTATGAAAGAGAGGTTAATATCACAAGCCATTAATGTATTAGAGGAGAATTTTCAACCAGGAGGGTTTACAATTCCGTGTAAAGGATTGTATCCTTTTCAATGGAAATGGGATAGCGGTTTTATAGCCATTGGTCAGGCTTATTATGATGTGTCTAAAGCAAAGCAAGAAATTTCTACTTTGTTAGATGCGCAATGGGATAATGGTTTTATACCACACATTGTTTTTCATAACGAGAGTGATACCTACTTTCCAGGAGCAGATGTGCACAGATCAGATTTAAGTCCTGTGTCATCTAAAAAGTACAAGTCAACAGGAATGACACAACCTCCTGTTACTGGTTTTGTGCTAGAAGAAATGTATAGAATAGCAAAAGACAAAGAAGATATGTTTGGCTATATAAAAAGTCAAATAGACAAGGTTTATGATAACCATAAGTATTTTTATCAAAACAGAGATGTAAATGATGAAGGGTTGGTCTTTATTTACCACAATTGGGAATCTGGAACAGATAACTCTCCTATTTGGGATGATATTTGGAAAACAATGAACCCTCCAGATTATACTTTTGAACGTAGAGACACTACACACGTAGATGCATCACAAAGACCAAGTAAAAGAGAGTATGATCATTATTTATATATCATAGAAATAGCTAAAGAGCATAATTATAACGATGCTAAAATAGCAGAGTTATCTCCTTTTTTAGTAATAGACCCATTATTTAATGCTATGTTAATAAAGTCTAATCAAGCATTAATTAACTTGTATACACTTATTGGTGATAATGATGCTAAAATAGCACAACTTGTAAAATGGCAAGGAAAAAGTATAAAAGGCTTTAACAAAAAGTTGTGGGATAAAGATTTAGGTGCTTATGTACACTATGATTTAAGAAAGGATAAACCAATAAGTTTTGTAACATCATCATCTTTTTCTCCTTTGTTTGCAAACATACCAAGTAAAGAGAGAGCAGATATTTTGGTAAATACAATGATGACAAAATTTGGAGGAGAAGATAAGTACTTATGTGCTTCTTTTGATCCAGAAAGTGATCGTTTTGACCCTAAAAAATACTGGAGAGGTCCTGTTTGGATTAATATGAACTGGATTTTGTTCTACGGATTAAAAAATTACGAGTACAATAATATTGCAGATCGCATAAAAGAAGATTCTATAGAGCTTATTGAAAAATTTGGCTTTTACGAGTATTTTAACTGTAAAAAAGGAACAGAGGATGCTGGTTATGGCGGAGATAATTTTTCATGGAGTGCAGCATTGCTTATAGATTTTTTAAATAATTAATTAAACCAGAGTATGAACTATATAGACTATGCAATTGTTGGGCTTTACCTTTTTGGGTTCTTGGCAATGGGCTATTTTTTTAAGGAAAATAAAGACTCTAAAGACTACTTTTTAGGAGGTAAAAGTCTTGGGTGGTTTCCTTTAAGCCTATCTACCATGGCAACACAATTGTCTGCTATTAGTTTTATTTCTGCACCAGCATTTGTTGGGTTAAAATTAGGAGGAGGGATGAAATGGCTAACGTTTGAGTTTGCCGTTCCATTAGCAATGATATTTATAATGGTCATTATAGTTCCTCCTTTGTTTAGATCTGGAGTTGTTAGTATTTATGAGTTTGTAGAAAGACGTTTTCATTCATCTACACGTATGCTTTTAAGCGTGGTTTTTTTAATAAGCAGAGCTTTAGCAACGGGAGTAATGGTATACACTATTTCTATAATATTGCAAGCTGTTTTAGATATAGATTATGTGTATACAGTATTAATTATAAGTGTTATAACTATAATTTATTCTTGGCAAGGAGGTATGAAAGCCGTTGTTTGGGGAGATGCAATACAAATGATAATACTTTTTGTAGGCTTAATAATATGTTTGTTTTATGGTTGGTCTTTACTAGATAGTCATGGAGGTATAGGACAAGGTTTTGCTCCAGAAAGATTACAGGTAATAGACTTTAATTGGGGAATAGGAGAAGGCCAAGAATATGGTTTATGGCCAATGTTAATTGGTGGTTTCTTTTTATATGTTTCTTATTATGGTTGTGACCAAACACAAGCACAAAGATTGCTGTCTGCAAAAAATGAAAGTACCATACGCAAGTTGTTATTAGCAAACGGACTGTTGCGTTTTCCTGTTGTATTACTGTATTGTACTATAGGTTTGGTTGTAGGTACTTTGGTTATAAAAGCCCCCGATTTTTTAAATGATATTGCTGTAATGACAGAAAAGTATTTTCCTGCAGAATATGCCGCTACTGGCGCTAAAGCAGATTTAATGATACCTATTTTTATTACCAAATATTTACCCCACGGGTTAATTGGTCTGTTAATGGTAGGAATACTTTCTGCAGCAATGTCTACTTTAAGCTCAACAGTAAATTCACTATCTGCAGTTACGGTTGAAGATTTTTTTAATAGAGGAGGTAAAAAAATATCAACAAAAAAATACATGATGGTCTCTAAAATCTCAGTGGTTTTTTGGGGTCTTGTGTGTATGGCTAGCTCGTTTTTGTTTGGTGGCAGTAAAAGTGCAGTAATAGAAATTATAAATGCAATTGGTTCTGTTTTTTATGGGCCAGTTTTAGTAACCTTTTTACTAGCTATGTTTTCAAAAAAGGTAAACTATAAAGGTATAAATGCAGGTATTTTAATAGGTGTTTTGGTTAATCTTATTTTTTCTAAAACAATGCAAAATATTGTAGGCATAGATTTAGGAATACATATTTTTTGGATATGGTTAAACTTTACAGGTGTGCTATTAACTTTGGCTATTAGTTATTTAGTAAGTTATTTAACAGGTTGGCAAAAAGACACTAGTAATTTATTGATAAATGTATTTCCTAAAAAATCAGATTTTTTAATAAAAGAAGTTTATATATTATTAGGCTTTTTTGTTGTTATACTTATTCTAAGTTTTCTAATTCCCCAAATATATAGTTAGCATGAATTATTTAGTTATTCCAGATAAGTTTAAGGGCTCATTAACTGCTAATGAAGTAATACAATCAATTACTAGTGGTTTACAAAGAGCGGACAAATCACCTTCTGTAAAGTCAATTTTAGCATCAGATGGTGGTGACGGTTTTTTAGACGCTGTTGCTTGTAAAATTATGGTGCAAAAAGTATATGTAGATACTATAAATCCAATAGGAGATAAGCTAAGAACATATTACTTACTTAATAAAGATACTAAAACGGCTTACGTAGAGCTTGCTAAAGCATCTGGTTTAGAGTTGTTAAAAGCCAAAGAACGTAGTGCTAAAAAAACATCTACATTTGGTACAGGTCTTTTAATTAAAGATGCCATTAAAAAAGGCGCAACAAGTATTTATTTAGGTCTTGGCGGTAGCGCAACTAATGATGCTGGTATGGGATTGGCTGCGGCTTTAGGGTATTCTTTTTTTAATGAAGACGGTATGGCATTAAACCCAATTGGAGAAAATTTGTCTAAAGTTTTTAAAATAGAGCGCAATGCTACGGTTACTATTTTAAATAGGATAAAATTTTATGCAGTTAATGATGTAGATAACCCTTTGTTTGGTGAAAATGGAGCTGCAAAAGTTTATGCAAAGCAAAAAGGAGCAACTGCAAAAGATATAGAGATTTTAGATAAAGGATTAGAGTACTTTAGTTCTGTTATAAAACACTCTATGTTGTTAGATCATTCATTTTTGCCAGGAGCTGGTGCTGCTGGAGGAACAGCTTTTGGTTTAAAAACTTTTTTTAATGCCGAATTTATTAGCGGTGTAAAATTTTTACTAGAACTAACAGAGGTTCCAAAAATGCTAAAGACTAAAAAAATTGATTGTATAATTACTGGTGAAGGTAAAATAGACAGTCAAACTAATAATGGAAAGCTAGTAAAAGGTGTTGTAGATTTAGCTAGGCATTATAATATTCCTGTAATTGCCATTTGTGGTAAATTAGACGCAGATGAGGAACAGTTAAGTAAAATTGGTTTAAATGAAGCATTAGAAATTTACGATCCTAAAAAAGGAGTAGATTATAGCATAAAAAATGCAGCTATGCTTGTGGAAGAAATTATATATCAGTTTTTTAAAAATGGTAGGCGTAAAGCACAAAAAAAAGTTAACGTAAGTAAAATTCTTTCAAAATTTAATATATTTTAAGATAAACTGTAGGTTTTTTAAGGTTTCTTTAAGAGGTATCGTTTAGGATAAAATTACATTTGCTTGGAACGAACTAAGCAAAACCCAAAATGAAATTATTTTTATCGCTAGTACTAATGCTAACCACATTAGCTAGCTTTTCTCAATCTAAACAGAAACCCTTTAATGTTTCTGGGATTATTATTACAGCAGACGACAACCAACCATTAGAGTCTGCAACTGTTTATTTGCAAAGAGTAAAAGACAGTTCTTTAGTAACATATACAATTACAGATCAGGACGGAGCTTTTACCTTAGAGGGTAAAACCTATGATGCAAGTTTAAATATGTTTATCTCATACATAGGCTATAAAACTTACACTAAAAAAATACAAATATCAAAAGACAAAATTAATTTAGGTCAGGTTAATTTACAAGTAGATGAAAATTTACTAGATGAGGTTGTGGTTAAGGCTACAGCGCCAGTAACTGTAAAAAAAGACACATTAGAGTTTAATGTTAATTCTTTTAAGACTAAAAAAGATGCAAATGTAGAAGATTTGCTAAAAAAGTTACCAGGTGTAGAGGTAGATGAAAATGGAAAAATTACTATAAACGGTAATGATGTTAGTAATATTTACGTAAACGGGAAACCTTTTTTTGGTGACGATCCTACAATTACTACGCGTAATTTAACTAAAGATCTTATAGAAAAAGTACAAATTACAGACACTAAAACAAAATCACAAGCTTTTACAGGTGAGGAGTCTGAGTCTGAAGCTAAAACAATTAACCTTACTATAAAAGAAGAAAAAAACAAAGGTGTTTTTGGTAAAGCCTCTGCCGGTGGTGGTACAGATGAACGGTATGAAGCAGCTGCAATGGTAAACCTTTTTGATAACGACCAAAGATTAAGCTTACTCTTTGGTGGTAATAATATTAATTCTGCTGGCTTTAGTTTTGGAGATTTAAGTAATATGTTTAGCGTTGTTGGTGGCGGAGGTGCTGGCAGTGGAATAACAACTTCTAAAAATGCCGGATTAAATTATACAGATAAGCTAAATGATAAAGTAGATATTTCTGCAGATTACTTTTATAAAGAAAGTAATACAGAGAATGATAATGCAAGTCAGCGAGAAAATATTTTACCAGACTCAAGGTATTTTACAAACTCAAGATCCAATTCTCTTGCAGATAATTTTGAGCACGAAGCAAACTTAGAATTAGAAATAGAGCTAGATTCTACATTGCGTATAGATTTTGAACCAACTTTTACTTATGGAAAAAATATAAGTTCATACACAAGTATGGAGGAGTCTAGAAATGAGGAAAATTTTGTTACCAATGAATCTGCGTCTAATTCTTTTTCTGAAGGTACATCTAGTAATTTTAGAAACGATATAGATATTACTAAAAAAATAGGGTCTAAAGGTTCTTTTTTACGTGTAAGTATTACTAATGGAATTAGAGAATCTAACACAGAAAACTTTCTTAATTCACAAACAGAAATATACGGTGATAATGCAGAGTCTATTAGTAGAGATCAGTTTACAGATGGAGAGCAAAAAACTACAACTTTAAATACAGGACTTACATATAGAATTCCATTAGTTAAAGATGCACTTTCTTTAGATCTTAAATATGATTATAGGTCAGATAAAGATGAAGATGTAAAAAGTACTTTTGACTTAGATAACACATCACAAGAATTTACTAATTTTAATAAAGCTTTAAGTACAGATTTTGAATATAAAAACGATAGAAGCACTCCAGGACTTCGTTTAAATTACAAAAAAGATAAATTAAGTCTAAATTTTAGAGGTAGTTATATTTATAGAACGCTAGAGAATAAAGATGCGTTAAGGCCAGAGCTTAACTTAAAACGTAATTTTGAGGCCTTAGAGTTGTCTTCTAGGTTTACTTATAGGTTTAGTCCTAAGGCTAGAATTTTTGCGCGTTATTCTTTAGACAATAATACACCAAGTTTAAACCAGTTACAACCTTTTGAAAATGTTAACGACCCATTAAATACCGTAGTTGGTAACCCTGGTTTAGAGCCAACCACTACTCATAGGCTAAATTTAGGTTATGGCAAACATAATTTTCAGAAAGGATTAACTATTTGGTCTTATGCAGGTTTTAATATTGATAAAAACCAAATAGTTGCTAAAACTACTATTAATGATGACTTTGTTAGAAGTACAACGTACGCTAACGTAAATGGCGGTTACAGCGCAAGAGGTAATATTTTTGTAAGCAAAACTAAAAGGTTAGATACTTTAAGAACATTAAAATTTGGAGTAGGATTTTTTGGTAACGTTAATAAGTCTATCAATTTTAATAATAATATTAAATATAGCGCAACAAATACTTCTTTAAATCCATCTTTAGAGCTTACGTTTAATTGGAAAGATGTTATGGAAATTATACCTAGGTATTCTGTATCATTTACTAAAAATACTTTTGATTTAGATCAATTCAATAATCAAGATTTTAAATATCAAACTTTAGGTGTAAGAACAGCTACTTTTGTTCCTAAAAAATTAGAGTGGCGTAATGATGTTAACTATACATACAACCCAAATGTAGGGCCAGGTTTTCAAAAAAGTGCTTGGTTTTGGAACACAACTTTAGCGTATTCTATTTTAAAAAATAATGGTACAGTTTCTTTAAAAGCATATGATTTGCTTAACCAAAATACAAATGCAAGGCGTATAGCAACGGGGAACTACATACAAGATAGTCAAAGCACGGTGTTGCAGCGTTATTTTATGTTAAGCTTTAGTTGGAAATTTAATAGCCTTGGAAGTGGTAAAATGCCACAACAAAGAGGCAGAAGAGGATCTTACCGTCACTACGGATAAATATTTTAAAAGAATAGTAGAGCATAAAAAAAACTCCCTTAACTACATTAAAAGTTAAGGGAGTTTTTTGTTTTTTTAATGTTGTTTACCAACCACCAGAAGCGCCACCGCCACCAAAGCCGCCACCACCAAAGCCGCCACCAAAACCTCCTGTGCTGCCTCCGCCAAAGCTACCGCCTCCGCCAAAACCACCAGAAGAACCTCCGCGACCAAGGTTGCTTAATATTATAATGTCTAACAAATCTATTCCTGTAGATCTGTTGCCACCGTTATTATCGCCATTGTTTCTCTTTTTGTTTATCAATATTAAAATTATAATAAAGAAAACAATAAAAGGTAAAAAAGATTCTAAACGAAGCTTAGTAAGATTTCTGTCTTCTTTAAATTCACCTTTTAACGCGCTAAAAATAGCATCTGTACCGTAGTTTAAGCCGCTGTAATAATCTCCGCTTTTAAATTGAGGTATAATTACGTTGTTTATTATTTGGTGGGCTGTAATGTCTGGTAATCTTCCTTCAACTCCGTAACCAGTATTTATGGCAATTTTTCTATCATTCTTAGCTAATAGAATTAAAATACCGTTGTCTTTTCCTTTTTGACCAAGCTCCCATTTTTGTCCCCATTGTGCACCCAAAAAGTTAATGTTTTCACCTTCTGTACTTGGTATAACAGCAATAACTATTTGTGTAGATGTGCTGTCAGAATAACTTATAAGTTTGCGTTCTAAACTACTTTTATCAGTAGGAGATAAAAGATTGGCATAGTCATATACACTAGTTTCTAACTTGGGTTTTTCAGGAATTTTATATTGTGCAAAACTTAAATTTGCTACAACAAAAAATAAGAGTAATAAGTTAACCTTTAGATATTTCATTACTAAGTTCATTGGCATCAGTATGTAACCAAGGAAAATGAGTTTCTAACTCTTTCCCGGCTTTTAAAACACCATTAATAATTCCTTGTTTAAAATTTCCTTTGGTAAATTCAGCTTGAATAGCATCTTTGGTTGTATTCCAAAAATCTTTAGGCACAGCATTATTTATGCCTTTATCACCATAAATAACAAACTTTTTATCAAGTACAGCAATGTAAAGTAATACGCCATTTTCTGCCTTAGTGTTGTCCATTTTTAAATAATGAAAAACTTCTTGAGCTCTTTTGTAGTGTTCAATATTGCTTTTTGCTTCAATATGCACTCTAATTTCACCAGAAGTATTTTTCTCTGCAGCTACAATGGCAGCTACAATTTCTTGTTCTTCAGTAGCAGTTAAAAACTCTTCAACCTTAGACATAGGACTATTATTTAAAGTCAAAACTTGCGTCTGGTGCTTTTTCTGAACCTTCATCAGCACTAAATAAAGCCATTGGTTCAAAATTAGCTATAGAGGCAATAATGTTTGTAGGTATCTTTTTTATATGAATATTATAGTCTCCTGCAATATCATTAAATCTATTACGCTCTACGTTTATTCTGTTTTCTGTGCCTTCTATTTGTGTCTGTAACTCTAAAAAGTTTTTGTTAGATTTAAGATCAGGATAACGTTCTACAGATACCAATAATTTGCTAAGTGCGCCAGTTAACCCACTTTGCACTTTGCTAAATTGCGCTATTTGTTCTGGTGTCATATTAGATGGGTCTATGTTTATAGACGTTGCTTTAGCTCTTGCATTTATAACACCAGTTAAAGTGCTTTTTTCAAAATCTGCTGCACCTTGTACTGTTTTTACTAAGTTACCAATAAGGTCATTTCTTCTTTGGTAAGAGCTTTCTACATTTGCCCATTGCTTAACAGCTTGTCCTTTCATTTCTACTAAGGTATTATTTGCGCTAACATACCAGCCGCCAAGAGCTAGTAGCAGCACAACAAAAAAGGCAAGTACAATTAATAATTTTTTCATAGTTATGTTTTTAGTGTTTAGTTTATATGTAATTAATGGTTATAATTGATCTTTTATTTTTAGAAGCTCTGACTTAACATTCTCTAGTTTTGTAATAATATCAAAATTAGAAAGTGTTTTTTTCTTTTCTTCTTTTAAATGAGTTTTGGCACCATCTAGTGTAAAGCCTCTTTCTTTTACAAGGTGGTAAATTAACTGTAAATTTTTTATGTCTTGCGGAGTAAATTTACGGTTGCCCTTCGCATTTTTTTTTGGTTTTAAAACATCAAACTCCTTTTCCCAAAAACGTATTAAAGACGTATTTACGTTAAAAGCCTTGGCTACTTCGCCAATACCATAATATCTTTTTTCTGGAAGTTGTATATGCATTAATCCAATGATTGATTTTCTTGTGATGCGTGTTTCAGTAAATTTTCAAACTCTATAGCAGAAAGGTTACCGTAGTAGAAATTAATAGGATTAATTCTGTCACCATCTTTCCAAACCTCGTAGTGCAAGTGTGGAGCTTCAGATCTACCAGTACTACCTACAAAACCAATAATATCTCCTCTTTTTACTCTTTGCCCGGCAGTAACATTGTACTTGCTCATATGCGCATAAAGTGACAGGTAGCCATAACCGTGGTCTATGCGTACGTGTTTACCATAACCTGTAGAGCTTGCATCTGCTCTAGTAACTTTACCGTTACCAGATGCGTAAATTGGTGTTCCTCTAGGAGATGTAAAATCCATTCCCCAGTGCATTTTACGTACTTTGGTAAATGGGTCAGATCGCCAACCAAAACCAGATGCCATACGTGTTAAGTCTTCGTTGCTAACTGGTTGTATAGCAGGTATTGCTTCTAAAAATTTTTCTTTTTCTTCGGCAAGTTTGGTAATTTCATCTAAAGATTTAGACTGTATTACCATTTGTTTTTGTATAATTTCTAATCGTTTAGTGGCATCAATAATCATTTCAGAATTGTTAAAGCCTTCTAGAGATTTGTATCTGTTTACACCACCAAAACCTGCACGTCTTTGTTCTTCTGGTATTGGGTTAGCTTCAAAATATAAACGATATATGTTATTATCTCTGTCTTCTATATTAACCAATACTTGTTCCATTTGCTCCATTTTTTTGTTAAGCAATTCAAACTGAAACTCATAATTATGTAGTTCTCTTTGTAAAGAAAGTTCTTTGGGAGTATTAATTAAATTGGTATTTAATAGAAGTAACAACCCTAAAAAACCCAATATTGCAGCACCCATAAACATTAGCGCTACGTTGCGAAATTTTTTAGACTTTTTATGCTCTATCTTTCTGTAAGATAGAGTGTCTGGATCATAATAATATTTAACTTGAGACATAAAGGGAATTTATCCTATTTTTGCACTTTTAATTTATCAAAACAAACAAATATAAAAATTGTTTTGCAGAAATAGTTAATTTTATAAAAAGCTTACCATTTTAGGGTGGTATAAGCTTTGTAATTTAATGTTATTTGCGTTAAATATAACGTTTTTTAACAAACTAGAGCAGCCAATTAAATTTACAAACATAGCAACAGATGAAATCTCAAGAAATAAGATCTCAGTTTTTAGAATTTTTTCAGAATAAAACACACAAAATTGTTTCTTCTGCCCCAATGGTCATTAAAGATGATCCTACTTTAATGTTTACCAATGCTGGGATGGTACAGTTTAAAGAGTTTTTTCTTGGAAATACTGAAGCCAAAAATACTAGAGTTGTAGATACTCAAAAATGTTTGCGTGTTAGTGGTAAGCATAACGATTTAGAGGAAGTTGGTAAAGATACCTACCACCATACAATGTTTGAAATGTTGGGTAACTGGAGCTTTGGAGATTACTTTAAAGAAGAGGCTATTGCTTGGGCTTGGGAATTGCTAACCGAAGTTTTTAAAATTGATAAAACAAGTCTTTATGTTACTGTTTTTGAAGGAAGCAAAGACAGAGATAATTTAGATATGGACCAGGAAGCGTTAGATTTATGGAAAAAAATTATTCCAGAATCTCAAATTCTTTATGGTAATAAAAAAGATAACTTTTGGGAAATGGGAGATCAAGGACCTTGCGGACCTTGTTCAGAAATACACGTAGATATTAGATCTGCAGAAGAAAAAGCAAAAGTTTCTGGTGCAGACTTGGTAAATATGGATCATCCTGAGGTTGTAGAAATATGGAACCTTGTATTTATGCAATACAACCGTAAAGCAAACGGAGAATTAGAAAACTTACCTGCAAAGCACGTAGATACAGGTATGGGATTTGAGCGTTTGTGTATGGTAATGCAAGGTGTGCAGTCTAATTATGATACAGATGTTTTTACGCCTATCATTAGAGAAATAGAGACTATTACCAATGCAGAATATAACAAAAACGAAGAAATAAATATAGCAATACGCGTTATTGCAGATCATATTAGAGCTGTTGCTTTTTCTATAGCAGACGGTCAGTTGCCAAGTAATACAGGTGCTGGTTATGTTATACGTAGAATTTTAAGAAGAGCAATACGTTACGGTTTTACTTTTTTAAATACTAAAGAGCCTTTTATGTATAGGTTGGTAAATGTGCTAACTAATACTATGGGTGATGCTTTCCCAGAACTTAAAGAGCAAAAGCAATTAATAGAGAATGTTGTTAAAGAGGAGGAGCACTCTTTCTTAAAAACATTAGACCAAGGCTTGGTATTGTTAGATAGTGTTATTAACAACGCATCATCTAAAAATATAGATGGTAGAAAAGCATTTGAACTGTATGATACATATGGTTTTCCTATAGATTTAACTGCTCTTATTTTAAGCGAGCGCGGGTATACTTTAGATGAAAAAGGGTTTGAAGCAGCAATGCA
The DNA here is from genome assembly GCF_030546975.1 of Cellulophaga sp. 3_MG-2023. Lineage (NCBI taxonomy): Bacteria > Pseudomonadati > Bacteroidota > Flavobacteriia > Flavobacteriales > Flavobacteriaceae > Cellulophaga > Cellulophaga sp. 3_MG-2023. The sequence continues at coordinate 51,820 of NZ_JAUOPS010000004.1, read as the reverse complement.
AGAACAAAAAAAGCGTTCTAGGTCTGCGTCTGAAGTATCTAAAGAAGATTGGGAAGTTTTATTGCAAGATGCAGAACAAGAATTTGTTGGGTATGATGCTTTAGAAACAAATGTACGTTTGGTAAAATACAGAAAAGTAACGTCTAAAAAAGATGGTGAGCAGTATCAGTTGGTATTTAATATAACTCCTTTTTACGCAGAGGGAGGCGGACAAGTAGGAGATAAAGGGTATTTAGAAGCACAAAACGGAGATGTTGTGTATATAGTAGATACTAAAAAAGAGAATAACGAAATTATTCACTTTGCTAAAAATTTACCTAAAAATACTACAGATACTTTTAAGGCTGTTGTAGATGTTAAACAGCGTCAAAGAACAGCAAGTAACCATACAGCTACACACTTATTGCACCAAGCATTAAGAGAAGTTCTGGGTACACACGTGGAGCAAAAAGGTTCTGCTGTACACTCTAAATACTTACGTTTTGATTTTTCTCACTTTTCTAAAGTTACTGCAGAGCAGTTAAAAGAGGTAGAAGATTTTGTAAACGCAAGAATAGAAGGTAACTTACCTTTAGAAGAAAAACGTAATATACCAATGCAAGAGGCTTTAGATGCTGGTGCAATGGCATTGTTTGGAGAAAAATACGGAGATACGGTTAGACTTATACGTTTTGGGCAGTCAGTAGAACTTTGCGGAGGTACACACGTACAAAACACAGGAGATATTTGGCACTTTAAAATTAAGTCAGAAGGTGCAGTTGCTTCAGGAATACGTAGAATAGAAGCTATTACTTCTGATGCTGTTAAAGATTTTTATGCAGCTAATAGTGAAGTTTTAACAGGTATTAAAGAGGTATTAAATAATGCTAAAGATCCTGTAAAAGCTGTAACTTCTTTGCAAGAAGAAAACAGCAAGCTTAAAAAAGAAATAGAGCAATTATTAAAAGATAAAGCTAAGAACTTAAAAGGCGATTTATTAAACGAGTTACAAGATGTAAATGGCGTGCAATTTTTAGCTAAAAAAGTAGATTTAGATCCTGCAGGGATTAAAGATCTAAGTTTTAATATGGGTGCAAACGCTACTAATATGTTCTTGCTTTTTGGAGCAGAGAACAATGGTAAAGCTACCTTATCTTGTTATATATCTAAAGAATTAGCAGGCGAGAAAGATTTAAACGCGGGTACCATTGTACGCGAACTTGGTAAATACATTCAAGGAGGTGGCGGTGGCCAACCATTTTTTGCAACTGCAGGCGGTAAAAACCCTGGCGGAATTACAGAAGCTTTAGAAAAGGCAGTATCTTATATAAATTAAAATAGTGTATGAAACTACAAACTAAAGTACCACTTAAGCCAAGTACGTTTCAAATAGACTATTCTAGTAAGCTATTGTTATTGGGTTCTTGCTTTGCAGAGCATATTGGCAATAAGTTTGCGTATTATAAAATGCAAACTGCAACCAATCCGTTTGGTATTTTGTTTCATCCGCAAGCAATAACACAGTTGGTAAAAAATGCAGTTTTACAAGAAAAATACACAGAGGAAGATATATTTAAACAGAATGAGCGTTGGCATAGTTTCAACGCTCATTCTAGTTTAAGTACGCCATTAAAACAAGAACTACTACAAAATTTAAATACAGCATTAGTAAAAACTAAGTCTACTTTAGATACCGCTACACACGTGGTAATTACCTTAGGAACTGCTTGGGTGTACAAACATTTGGAGTTAAGTAAAGTAGTTGCAAATTGTCATAAAGTGCCACAAAAAGCCTTTAAAAAGCAATTGTTAACCGTGGCAGAGATAGATAATAGTTTACAAGAGCTTATTACATTGGTAAAAAGTGTAAATGCTAATGCTAAATTTATTTTTACGGTTTCTCCTGTTAGGCATATAAAAGATGGTTTTATAGAAAATCAGCGTAGTAAATCTCATTTGCTAACCGCTGTACATAACACCATAGAATTAGAAAAAAATAGAGGTACTACTTTTTATTTTCCTAGTTATGAAATTATGATGGATGAGTTGCGTGATTATCGATTTTATAAAGAAGATATGGTGCACCCAAGCAAATTAGCTGTAGATTATATTTGGGAGAAGTTCTCTAGTGTCTGGTTAACTAAAAAGGCCTTGGAAACTACTGAAAAAGTAGGCGCTGTACAAAGAGGATTAGAGCATAGACCTTTTAATTCGCAATCAGAGGAGCATCAGAAATTTTTAAAAAATATTCAAGAAAAAATTACGTATCTTCAAAAAGAATATCCTTTTATTTCGTTTTAATTATGAAGAGAATCCTTGTAGGAATTATTATTGTTTTAGTGGCTTTACTTGTATTTAAAACTTGTTCAGATAAAAAAGAAGAACAATCTATTTTACAAGAAAACTCAATGTTAATACAGCAGCAAATACAAAATGTATCTAAGCTTGTGGTAACCGAAGGTCACTTTGCAGAGGTGTATAATTACAAAGATTCTCAGCAGCTTTTTGGACCGTTAATTACAGCAGAAAAAAAAGCATTGGTTGTAGTAAATGCAGATGTTACTGTAGCTTATGATTTAAGTAAAATTGTTTTTAATGTTGATGAAGAAAACAAGGTGTTGCAAATAACAAGCATACCAGAACCAGAAATAAAAATAAGTCCAGATTACGAATATTATGATGTTACAGCTGACTTTTTAAATCAGTTTGATGCTAATGATTATAATAAAATAAAGAAAAACGTAAAAGCATCATTATTTAAAAAAGTTGAAAAATCTACCTTAAAAACAAATGCTAAAAATAGACTTTTAAGTGAGCTGTCTAAGTTTTATGTATTAACAAATTCTTTGGGGTGGACATTACAATACAATGACAACCCAATTAATAAAATTGAAGAGTTAAATTACATTAAAGAGTTAGAGTTACAATAACTTATACAACCAAACTTTTATCTACCAGTTCCAGTCCGTCATCTATTAAATGTCCAACCTTAGGATTGTTTTGTTTTACAGTTTCTAAGTGCTGTATAATTTCGGAAGCAAAATCCTCGTCATTATTAGATTTGGCTAATTCATACAATTCTACAGGCAACAACCAATCTGTTGGGTAGTTGTTTTTTACTTCCTGAAAAACTTTGTTTCTAGAGATTGTAATATTAGTGCCTTCTCTAAACTCACGTACTTGTTTGTATAAATTTTCAAGCAGTGTTTTTGCTTCTGTTTGTTTAGGCTTAATAGTTTCTTCAGTAATACTATGTGTAATTAAATCAAAACTATGCAAATCTGCTGGTCCGTTAAATGCAGAAACAATGTTTTCGCCCACTGCCATATGGTATAATCCCCATTCTGGTTTAAACAGTATAGTTTCTCCTTGTGTAACAGTACAGTTTTCAAAAGTAATAAGAACAATTTCCCCTTTTAGGTTTCGTGTTCCAGTTATAATACTTCCTTTAACTTTAATGCCGCCAACAAATTCTAAGGTAATGGTTTGTCCTTCAAAAATATTATAAGCTTTTAAGTCGCGCGGACTCATATCTTCAATGGCTAAATTAATGCCTTTTAGTTTGCCAATAGGAGAGCCAAAGCCATCTGCGTGGTGTTTTGTACTGTGGCCAACCAATTCTTTTTCTCTGTAAGACAAAGCTGTTTTACCAGTAGTTTGTATGTAGCTAGGTTTTCCTTTATGAGTAATTACATTTGTAAATACACCAGATATTTGCAAGCCTGTACTAAGCTCTACAGTTCCTAAAGCATTAGAGTCTATAAGTTTGTTAACGCCATCTAAACCACCAGTACGTAATGCCATTGTGTTGGCAAACTCTTCTAAAACCTGACTTAAAAAAGCAAAGTCTGGTGTTACAAAAAGCTGAGGTTGAGGTTGTGTTATGTCAAAAGATTTATGAGCAGCTTCACTAGAGTATTCTAGTTTTTTAACTTGGTCTGTCATACACCAAGCACTTTCTCCTATAGAAGAAAGTAAACCAGCACCGTAAATTTTAGGATTTTCAGTAGTGCCTATTAATCCGTACTCTACGGTCCACCAGTGTAAATTACGAATTAACGCCATTTCACTAGGTTCGCCCATATTTTGTTGTAAATCTTCTACGTGTTTCTCTGCTTTTTCTATTTCTTTTTCATCAGATCCAGCAGCTTCCTTTATAATAGATAAATGTCTAACAGCTTCATACAGCTCATAATCTTTTCCGCTAGATATTGCTTTGCATCCTATTTCTCCAAATCGTCTTAAATACTCTGCGTATTCAGGATTTGCAATAATGGGAGCGTGGCCAGCACCTTCATGAATAATATCTGGAGCAGGTGTATATTCTATGTTTTCTAATTGTCTAATATCAGACGCAATAACCAATACATTGTAAGCTTGGAACTCCATAAAAGCAGAAGGAGGTATAAAACCATCTACTGCAACAGCAGCCCACCCTATTTCTTGTAAAATACGGTTCATACCGTACATATTAGGAATTTTTTCTATAGAAATACCTGTCTTTTTTAAACCTTCTAAATAAGATTTATGGGCAACTTTACTTAAATAATCTACATTTTTACGCATAACATAACGCCAAACAGCTTGGTTTACGGGAGTGTAATCCTCATAATTTTGCGGTTTTATATACTGTTTTAAATGCGTTGGTAGTTTATCTAATATGTAATTGCTTGTGTAAGACATTGCACTTTATGTTAGGTATTAACTTAATGGCAATAAAGATACAAAATTGGAAAATGATTTTAGTTTTATTTAGTTGAAATAAGCATTAATAACGAAGAATAAGTTTTGAGTTTTAAGCAAAAAAAACCGCTATAAATAGCGGTTGTAATTTTTATTTAGATGCTAACTCTGGCGGATAAGCTTCTAGTATCTGAGAAACAAACTCTTTAATACGTTGTTCTTTTTTTTCTATGTTACTAGTGTTGTTTAAGGTTCCAATACCACGGCCTTGCCAAACTAGCTCTTTATTTTTAGCGTCAATTAAGTCTATATATAAAGATCCTTCTGTACTTGTAGAAACATTACTTCTGTTAAACCCGTTACCAAAATAATAAGGATTCCAGCCCCAGCCAAAGCCTCCGCCCCAGTAGTTGTTGTAAATATCTACACGTTCTTTTTCTTTGGTAAAAATACTTACTAGAATATCTGGTGTTGCAGATTTTACAAAGCCTCTAGAGCTCATTTCAGCATCAATAGCTTTTAGAATTCTTTTTTTATCTAGGTCAGATATTTGAGCCTTATCTATGCCTGTTTTATAAAAAGCATATGTTTTGTAAGTGTTAAAACTTGCTTCCTTATCGTAGTCAGACAATACGCGTACAGACGTACAAGAGCTAAAAAGAACCAGAGCAAGTACTGGTACTAATGCTAACTTTAATGCTTTCATATTTTTGATGTTTTTAGTTTGTATTAATAGCACAAAAACTGTGCCGTTACTTTATAAACGCCTAATAATAAGCTATTTTAATTTATTTTTGAGTATTTGTTTTAGCATTGTAACCATAAGGACAGTGTCTGCAACCGCTTTCGCAACAGTATCCTCTTCTTTTGTGGTATTGCTCTGTAAATACTCTGTAACCCTCTTCAGATAAATAATAGTCACCTTCTATAGGTTGAAGATTTTTTTTCATATCGGTAAAATTACGAGTTTTTGCGTTAAGTATGTAAAACCGTAATTGTTAAAAGTTAAAAATAGTTGGTAGTCGGTGTTTTCAGTTATTAATCGTTTTAAGTCTTAAAAATGGTATAGTTTCTGTACTAAGTTGTTAAATTTGACAATGTTAATTAATAAGTACGTATGATTTTAGTTTCAAAACTCTTCTTTAGAAAAAATTATGTAGGCCTATCTTTATGGCCTTTTATAATTTTAAAGAGTGATGCGCTAAGGGATGATGACTCTTTAATTAATCACGAAAAAATACACTTAAGGCAGCAATTAGAACTTTTAGTTTTGCCTTTTTATATATTGTATTTGCTAGAGTTTTTAATTCGTTGTTTGTTTTATTGGGATAGTTATAAGGCTTATCAGAATCTTAGTTTTGAAAGAGAGGCTTATTATAATGAGGATAACCCTAATTATTTAAATGAACGTAAACCCTTCAGTTTTATTAAATATCTTTGGCGCTGAAAATTATAAAACGTGAAAGTTTTAAATCAGCAAGTACGACTTCCTATTTTATCAGAAAAAAAGATATCACTCTGTATTAAGAGAGAAGATACGCTACACCCTTTTATCTCCGGTAATAAGTTTAGAAAATTAAAGTATAATTTACTGCACGCTAAAGAAATAAAAGCAACAACACTTTTAACGTTTGGTGGGGCATTTTCTAATCATATTGCAGCAACAGCCTATGCAGGAAAAGAAAACGGTATAAAAACCGTTGGTATAATTAGGGGAGAAGAATTGGTAAGTAAATGGCAACATAACCCAACTTTGGCTTTTGCTAAAGAAAACGGAATGGAGTTTAAATTTATAAGTAGAGAAGCTTACAGACAAAAAAATAATTCTGAATTTTTAACCAATTTGCAGTTAGAGTTTCCTGATAGTTTTGTGTTACCAGAAGGTGGTGCTAATGACTTTGCTGTAAAAGGTTGCGAAGAAATATTGACAGAAAGAGATGCTGATTTTAATGTGGTGTGTAGTGCTGTTGGTACAGGTGGTACAATAGCAGGTATTATAAATTCTGCAAATAAGAATCAATTGGTTTTGGGTTTTCCGGCGTTAAAAGGTGATTTTTTAAAAGAAGATATTTGTAAATTTGCTAATAACACAAATTGGGAGCTTATAAATAGCTATAATTTTGGTGGTTATGCAAAGGTAACATCAGAATTAATAAATTTTATAAACTCTTTTAAAGATGAAACCAGTATACCTTTAGATCCTGTGTATACGGGTAAAATGGTTTATGGTATTTTAGATCTAGTACGTAAAAATTATTTTGCACCTGGCACTAAAATTGTAGCAATACACACTGGCGGATTACAAGGAATAAAAGGAATGAATAGTTTATTACTAAAGAAAAAATTACCTCTTATAAATGAATAATAAGACACAAAAAAATAGTTTAAGGTTAATTTATAAAGCAGGAATAATAGTGTTGCTTGTTTTTTTTGCAAGTTGTAAAGCTAAAAGAAGTGTTACCAAAAGGTCTCATAAAAAAGTATCTACAGTTACGCCTAAAAGTAATTCTAACAATGGTAACGCTCTTTATGGTTTGCCAAAAGATGAAGGTAAATTTGTAAGTTTTGCTATAGAAAATACAGACGATTATATAAATACATTTGCTGCAATAGCTCAAGATGAAATGAAAACTTATGGAATACCCGCAAGTATAACTATTGCACAAGGTATTTTAGAAAGTGGATCTGGAAAAGGAGAGTTGGCACGTAAAACCAACAACCATTTTGGTATAAAATGTCATACTGGTTGGGAAGGAGATTTTGATTATCATGATGATGATGAAAAAGGGGAGTGTTTTAGAAAATACAACCACCCAATGTATTCTTTTAGAGATCATAGCTTGTTTTTAACAACAAGAGGTAGGTATTCTTCTTTGTTTGATTTACGCGCTAATGATTACAAAGGATGGGCTAAGGGATTAAGAAAAGCTGGTTACGCAACAGATCCTAAATACCCGCAAAAGTTAATTTACTTAATTGAAAAATATGACCTTCATAAATATGATGGTAAGCATAAAGCAGTGCGTACAGCTCCAAAAGAATATGTTGTAAAAAAGCATAAGGTAGAGGCAGGTGAAACACTGTATGCAATATCTAGAATGTATTTTATGGGAGTGCCAGAGTTAATGAAACTAAATAATTTAAAAAATACAAACCTAAGCGTAGGTCAAGAACTTATTGTAAAATATACTAAAAATTAAATCTTAAAAATGATTTATAAAAGAAGCAGTGAACTTTTTAACGAAGCTAAAAAATACATTCCAGGTGGTGTAAATTCTCCTGTAAGAGCTTTTAATGCAGTTGGTGGTGAACCAATTTTTGTAAAGGAAGCAAAAGGAGCATATTTGTATGATGAAGACGGAAATAAAATTATAGATTATATAGCATCTTGGGGACCATTAATTTTAGGTCACGCTTATGATCCTGTAATAAATGCAGTAATAGAAAAAGCAAAAAAAGGGACCTCTTTTGGTATGCCAACAGAGATAGAAACAGAGTTAGCAAAACTAGCAGTTTCTATGGTTCCTAATATTGATAAAATTAGATTTGTAAATAGTGGTACAGAAGCTTGTATGAGTGCCGTACGCTTGGCAAGAGGTTTTACTGGTAAGGATAAAATTATAAAGTTTGCAGGTTGTTATCACGGACATTCAGATTCGTTTTTAATACAAGCGGGTAGTGGAGCTGTAACTTTTGGCAGTCCTAATAGCCCTGGAGTAACAGCTGGTACAGCTAAAGATACTCTATTGGCAACGTATAATGATTTGGCAAATGTTGCCTCTTTAGTAGCAGCTAATAAAGGAGAAATAGCAGCAATAATAATAGAGCCAGTGGCAGGTAATATGGGCTGTATAATTCCGTCTAAAGAATTTATTACTGGTTTAAGAGAACTTTGTACAAAAGAAGGTATTTTATTAATTTTTGATGAAGTAATGACGGGCTTTAGACTGGGTAGAGGCGGAGCTCAAGAAGTACTGGGTATAGATGCAGATATTGTAACTTTTGGTAAAGTTATAGGTGGTGGTTTACCTGTTGGTGCATTTGCGGCTCGTAATGAAATTATGGATTATTTAGCGCCTAATGGACCTGTATACCAAGCAGGTACTTTAAGTGGTAATCCTTTAGCAATGAGTGCTGGTTTGGCTATGTTAACAGAGTTAAATAATAATCCTGATATTTTTAGAAGTTTAGCAGACAAAACAGAATATTTACACAAAGGATTAAAAAAAGCTTTGGATAAAAAAGGAATAGCATACCAAATAAATAGGTTTGGAAGTATGATTTCTGTACATTTTACAGATGAACCTGTTGTAGATTTTGCTTCTTCGGCAAAAGGAAATAATGATACGTTTAAAAAGTATTTTCACGGAATGCTAGATAGAGGTGTTTATTTGCCCCCAAGTGCTTTTGAAAGTTATTTTTTAAATGATGCATTATCGTATAAAGATCTAGATGATACTATTGCTGCTCTTGAAGACTTAGAGTTGTAATAAAATAATTATATAATAAAAAAAGGAGCCAATATTGGCTCCTTTTTTTTATTAAGACCTAATGGTCTTATTTCGCTTTAGCATCATTTGTCTTCTGTTTACTTTTCTTTTTTCAGGAGAATGATGTCTTTTTTTATACACTTTATTCCACTGTGCATATTGGTCTTTAGATAAAATTTTCTTCAATGCCTTTTTTTGAGCTATTTGCAGGTCTAACTTTTCGTTAGTCATTGCAAATTTTTCATTAGAAGTTAATTTTTTGTCAGCTTCTTTTCTTGCTTTTCTTTTTTCTGCTTTTTGATGAAATAATTCAGCATTTTTTAAATTTAGCTTTTCAATTTTTGATTGTTGTTCTTCTGATAAATCTAGGGCAAGTGTCATTTTTTTAGTTTGCAAAATAGCTCTTTGTTCAGGAGTAAATTTTGCCATTTTATGCATAGCTCTTTTACCGTCTTTTCTCTTATGCATTTTGTGTTTTGCATCTTTAGTTTTTTTCTTGCTTTCTTGTGCCGATATAGTTAAAATGCCTAGCATTAAAACCATTACAAATGTTATTTTTTTCATATTACTATTTTTTAATGTTTAGTATTTTGACTTTCAATTTTTAAAATAGTTTAATCTAAAATTTGTTTTTGGCAGCATTTTAACATTGGGTTAGGTGTAAAAAAAAAGTCTGAAACCATATGGTTTCAGACTTTTTTTGTATTAAAAATAATACGTTTACTCTTCTTCAGTTAACTGTACAATTAAGTCGTTACTGTTTGTGTTCTCTTCAATATTTTGAAGCTCTACCGTGTTGTTATTTTCTTCTAAAACGTTTTCGTTGTCAACTTGTACATAGGCAAAAATTGCTACAACTAAACAAGAAAAATAAACTAAGCTTTTAAGTTTGTATGACATAAGATTTGGGGTTTTTATATCGGTTCTATAACAAAGATACCTAGGTTAATGAATTAATTATAACTCTTGTTGTATAACAACCGCTTTTTGGTTGTGAAACAATTGTTTTTTGTTGTTTGTCTCTTGCAATATATTAAAAAAAATGGATAAACAAGATAAAGTACATCATTTTATAGATGAAATACACGTTTAATTGTGATTTTTGCTTTATTTGTTGTGTAACTGTTTTTTTAGTGTAGTGTGTTGCTATTAAGTATGTTGCATAAAAAAGGCTGTAATGTAAATTACACTACAGCCCTTTAATAATAAAGATGATTTATTCTTATTTAGGATCTAAAATAGATTCTATTCTCTCTTGTATATCTTTTAAGTGAGCTCTTCTAATACCGCTAGAATTTGAAGCAGCAGATTTTACAGAACGTTGCAGCGTTTGTAATTCAGCTCTTACTACAGCTCTAATATCAGACTGACTGACATTTACAGCTGTACCAAATCTAGATGATTTAGGGTTTGCTGTCATTAGGTACTCCATACGATCTACATAAGCACGTTGTAAATTACGTCTGTATGTATCTATAGATCTTCCTGTGCTTAACTCTTTCCAAATGCCTTTTCTTACGTCAGCCATCATTGTAGTTAAGTTGTAGGCTTTAGATCCGTTTAAAGCTTCGTTTTCTATTATACGAGCCATTCTACCGGTATCTAAAAGATTATTTAACGTTCTAGACTGTGTATTTCTAATACGTTCAACAGCACCAGCATTTTCAATTTTGTTTAAAATATTGTTGTCTAACAACCAAGTAGGTGTAGCAAACAATTGTTTATGTAAAAACTGAATTGCTCTTTTTTGTTTTTCTTTAGCTACGTGAGAGTACACATCGCCTTCTTGATCATATGTTTTGTAATCTTCATATACGCCACCTACGTTGTTAGATACGTGACCCATATATCTGTTATATTGTCCTAAAACTTGTCCATATAATTCATCTAAATCATCATAAGACTTGCCATCTTCTGCTGTCCATTTAATTAAGTTAGGTACAATTCTTTTTAGGTTAGCAATACCATAACTACTAGCTTTCATTGCATCATCACCTAAATCTTCGGTTTGTGAACTTGGATCTATAACCCCAAATTGTTGTCTTCCAAAACGATAAAGAGGATCACCAGCGTGCTTTAAAATCCAGCTATCTAAAGTTTTCTTTTCATCTTTAGCAGATTTGTCTAAAATAGGACGGTAACCCCAACTAATAGAATATTTGTCATAAATACCAATATTTGGCATTAAAGCTACACCTTCATCTCCTGGTTGTGCTATGTAATTAAAACGTGCATAATCCATAATTGATGGTGCAGTACCATATTTTTTTGTGAAAGATGCAGAGCGTAAAGAATCTACAGGGTACGCAGCACTACTTCCCATGTTATGAGGTAAGCCTAAGGTGTGGCCAACTTCATGAGAAGATACAAAGCGTATTAACCTACCCATAACTTCAGTTTTAAACTCAACACCTCTTGCATCTGGATTAATAGCTGCGGTTTGAATAAAAAACCAGTTACGTAATAATGTCATTACGTTGTGGTACCAATTAATATCAGATTCTAAAATTTCACCAGTTCTTGGGTCACTTACGTGAGGACCATTTGCATTTGGAATTGGAGAAGCTAAATACCTTACAACAGAATACCTAACATCTTCTGCAGACCATTCTGGATCTTCTTCTGGAGTAGGTGGTGTTTTTGCAACTATAGCATTTTTAAAACCAGCAGCTTCAAAAGCAACTTGCCAATCTTCTATACCTTGCTTAATAAAAGGTACCCATTCTTCTGGAGTAGCCCTGTCTATGTAATAAACTATTTGCTTTTTAGGCTCTACAAGTTCACCTCTTTTAAATTTTTCTAAATCTTCATCCTTAACTTCTAATCTCCAACGATCTAAATAAGTTACAGATTTACTTTTTTGAGCATCCAAACCATAATCTACTTGACTACGAGCAAACCAGCCTACACGTTCGTCAAAATAACGTCTTTTCATTGGGTTGCTTGGAAGCAAAATCATAGAGTTATTAATCTCTAATGTAATAGACCCTAACGCAGAGTTAGATGGTGGGTTGCCAGCAAAGTATGTTTTTACGTGTCTAGCCTCAATATTTAAAGGGTAACTTTTAACACTTTCAATATAACTTCTGCTATCATCTAAACGACTAACCTTGTATTGTTTTCTGTTACGCTCTGGTAAACCTAATGTTTTTACATCTTTCTGAAAAAAGTCATTAATTTGTATAACAGTTGTAGGGTTTAGAGAATCTTTTTTTATCGCTTTAATATCAAAAGAATATAAAACAGGCTCTAAGTTAGAGTTCATTACAGCTTCATGTACAGGTAGTTTTTCATCTGCAACAATGTTTGTAGACATAATGCGTAGAAGAACTTTTTTGTCTTTTTTCTCCCAACGTAACATTTGAGTGTTAATTTTTCCGCCGCCAAAACCTAATCCGGTTGCTGTTTTTGCTATTCTGCTAACCATTAACATTTCTTTGTTAAACAAAGAATCTGGAATTTCATAATAACGTTTGTCATCTACAGTGTGTACATTAAACAAACCAGTGTCTGTTTTAGCATCTTTGGTAATTACCTTGCTGTAAGGTAAAATAGCTCCTTTTTTTGGTTTTGAAGCTGGAGCTTCTGTTTTAGCTTTTTTCTTGCTTTTCTTGTTCTTCTTTTTAGATTGAGCTTCTAAATTGGTAAGAGAACCAAATAGAAAAACAGCTAATAGAAGTTTGGTGAGTAAACTTTTAATCATTGTTAGTTTGAGTTAATTTTTTTGAATAAAAACAAATAACCGCAAAAAAATCCTAATTCTATGTTAATAATATCATAACAATATAATAGGTAGAGTAAACTTATTTTTATTTTAAGTCAATGATAATCAATTGTTTATGTGATATATTAACATAACTTAACATTTGTTAATTAAATTACGATTTAATGATTATTATGTTAAAATTTTACATTTATTGTAACTTTTGAAGATTTTTTTCGTCTATTTATATAACAATCAACAACAAATAGGAATTACAATATCTCTTTGTAGGATTGAATTAGTCGATTGAATAGCCTTTGCTTTGCAGAGGCTATTCTATTTTTAAAAAAGTATTGGTAGTATAAATTGATAAAGTAAAATTAATAAGCCTACAGCAATTAAATTTAAAATAATACCTACTCTTGCCATTTGTTTAACTTTAATATAACCGCTAGCAAAAACTATAGCATTTGGTGGTGTAGCCATTGGTAACATAAAAGCACAGCTACTGGCCATTGTAACAGGTATAAGTATATTTAGCATTGGAATGTTTAACCCAATTGCAATACCAGCAACAATTGGTGCTAAAACTGTTATTAAAGCTACGTTGCTCATAAGCTCTGTCATAAATAACATTAATAATATTAAAAGCGATACAGTAAAAAAGATATTTATATTACTACTAGATATAGCCTCTGTTACTGTGGTTACAATACCTGTGGTAGCCATACCATTTGCAAGAGCTAAGCCTCCACCAAATAATACTAAAATTCCCCAAGCAAGTTTTTCTGTGTCTTTCCAATTTAAAATAAAATCTCCTTTTTTTAAATTATAGGGTACTGCAAATAAAGATACGGCAGCTATCATACTAATTCCAGTATCAGACAATCCTAAATTGGGAAAAATGGAGTTTATTAATGTTCTAAAAATCCATAGAAAAACAGTAACGCCAAATATTATAAGAACCATTTTTTCTCTTTTATTAATAGATCCAAGTTTTTCTAATTCTAAATTAATAACATCTTTAGATGCAGAAAACTCTAGTTGCTTGTTAGGAAACATCCATTTTACAAGCACAAAGTAGATCACGGTTAGTAATACAATTGAAAATGGCAAGCCAATAATCATCCATTTTAAAAATGATATTTCTATATTATATTGTTCTTCTAACAACCCTATTAAAACCGAATTTGGAGGTGTGCCAATAATGGTTGCAATACCACCGGCATTGGCAGAAAAAGCAATGCCAAGCATTACACTTAGGGCAAAGTTTTTATCACTTTTTGTAAAACCATCTTCATCATTAACAAGTAATTTTATAACAGATACTGCTATGGGGAGCATTACAACTGTACTAGCGGTATTGCTAATCCACATACTTAATGTAGCAGTAGCAATCATAAAACCTAAAACAACTTTATTAGGTGTTGTACCTGTAATTTTAATAATATTTAAAGCAATACGTTTATGTAGGTTTACTTTTTCTAACGCAAGCGCTAAAATAAAACCACCAAAGAATAAAAAAATAATTTTATTGCCATAGTTAGCACCTACTGTGTTTAATGGCATTACATTAAGTATAGGAAATAAAATTAAAGGTAATAGTGCAGTTACAGAAATAGATACCGCTTCTGTAATCCACCAAATAACCATCCAGGCAGCAACTGCTAATACAGCATCTGCTTTTATAGATAGTATTGTTATTGGAAAAAAAAGAATACAGATAAATACCAAAGGACCTGCTATAAGTCCTATTTTTTTGCTAATTGCCATAGTTTACCATACTTATAAGTATACAAATATAGAGTTTGAGAACAAACCTGAAAGAAAAGTGAGTACTAGCTGATACATTATCAATATAAAATTAATTTTCTTTAGCTAATTGCACCATTTCTAAAGTTGTTTGGTAAAGTGGTTTTTTTTCCATTTTACTCTTTAACCAAGCGTAAAAACTCATTACAAAAATGTCTTCTTTTTCTTTTCCTACCCACTCAAAAGAACTTTGCACTTTTTCTTTAAACTTATCTGTTAATAATTGTGATGGGTCTTTATAATACAGTTCTATAAAAGATAAATATGTAATTGCTCGGTGCTGATTTATTTGTTTTAAATATTTAAAGTAATTTCTTTTAAAGCTAAGCAATCTAGATTCTACTAGGTTAATGTTATTTAGCTCTATGTGTAAAATAATTTCTATTAAATTCTTTTTAATAACCCAGTCTTTACCAGCCTTACTCTCGTAATAATTATCTGTATGGTAAAATTTAGAAAAAATTTGTTGAGCCTCTTTAAGTTTTTCTGCTTGTATGTAAAATGTACTTAACCCTAAATGAATTTTAAGCAATGAGTCTAAATCACTGTGTTTACTATTTATATGCTGCTCTAAAATGCTAATGGCTTTATTTTGTTGGTTGGTATAATTGGTATTTAGGGCAAGTAAAAATTGATATTTTAATTTAAAAGCATTGTAATATTTTTTTTTATTGGCTAACATTTGTGTTTCCATCAGCTTTAAATAGTGTAATGAGTCGTTAAACTTTTTGTTTCTAAACAAGGTGTTAGCAATTAAAAATAATACTTCTATATGGTAATACAGTTGTTTGCTAGCGCTTTTGTGTGTTTTTAAAATAGCGTAGGTTTTTATGATAAAGGGTTCTGTTTTTAAATAATCATTAGTAACAAAAGCAGGTATGCTAACTAAGGTTATTAATTGGTATAAAGATTTAAAAGATAAAGACTCAGTTATAGTTATTTGGTGATCTTGCAGTGTATTTTTTAATAAGGTTTCAATATCTATAACATCTCCTTTATAAGTGATGTTGTTTAATGTTTGCCTCATTTTGGCATACACTATATTTAATTGGTCCTCTAGCAATAGGTTTTTTTGGTTGATTTTAAATTTAGTGATTAAGCTATCAATATTTAGATCTGGTATTGCATAAGCATATTGGATTTTAGTATGATATATTTCGTTTAAAATTGCAAACAAATAATGAGTCTCTGCTAAAACCTCTGCTTTGTGCAATATTTTATAGGCAAGCTTGTATTGCTTGTTATGTAAAAAAGACCTAGACGCCAATATGTATTTAATAATTTGCATATCAACAGAGTTTTCTTCTTCTAAATTAATATTAGCTATAAAATCTATTAAAGAGTTGTATAAGCGTTTTCTTAAAGCGTGATAGGCATTTTTTTTATTTGTTTGGTATAACTGCAAGCAAATTTCTGTAGAGGATAAGTTGTTTTGCTGAAGAAGCTTAAATAACTGAATGTTTTTAATGTCGCTACGTTTGTTCTTTTTTTTCAAATAAAGTACAAATTGTTGTTGCTCTTCTGCAGTTAATGTAGTTATTATTAAATTTAAATCTGTCATTTAATCGTCATTAAAAATATATATGTATACAATAAATATAGTCTATTTAATTGTTTTAATATAAAATATATCGTCAGTTTTTTGTGTAAGTTGTGTTGTTGTAGGTTTTAAACCGTCACATATTTGTACCGTAATCAAAACACAAAAATTATGGATTATCAAACAAATGTTTCAGTAGAAAAAGAATTAAAATTAAAAAAGAAGAAAGATAAAAAAGTGTATGACCAAAAACCAACCTCTGCTTTTATAGGAGCCGCTTGGACATCTTTACTTGTTGGTATGGTTGCCTTTTGTATAGGTTTATGGAACGCAGATATGCTTTTAAATGAAAAAGGATACTACTTTACAATTTTACTTTTTGGATTATTCTCTGTTATATCTGTGCAAAAAGCAGTGAGAGATAAGTTAGAAGACGTACCAGTAACAGATATTTATTATGGAATTAGTTGGTTTGCAGCAGTGGCATCTATAGTATTATTAGTTGTAGGTTTATGGAACGCAGATTTGCAATTAAGTGAAAAAGGATTTTACGGAATGTCTTTTTTATTAAGTTTATTTTCTGCCATTGCAGTGCAAAAAAATACAAGAGATGTGCAGTATATAAACCGTAATGATAAAAATGAAGACTAATTAAACAATACTTAAAAATTAAAACAAACAAGGTTATTTGTTTTGATGACGGTTATTATTTAACCAAAAACAGCGTTACTGTAAAAGTAACGCTGTTTTAAATTTATAGGTAAATGGATTTTAAGCTATTTCTACAAATAAACCATCATCTGTTTTGTTGACTTTAGCAACACCATTTTTGGTTAATTCTTTAATAGTTTTATCCCATTTTTTATTACTTAAACCAGAAGTAGACTTTAATTCTTCTAACGGTAATTTTTCGGCTTTTTTAAGAACAGCTAAAACTGCTTTTCCTTCATCACTTAAAGCAACAGCTTTGCGCTCTGGCTTCATTTGAGGAAAAAACAATACCTCTTGTATAGATTGGTTGTTGGTTAAAAACATAATTAACCTATCCATTCCTATTCCCATACCAGATGTAGGAGGCATACCGTATTCTAATGCACGTAAAAAGTCCTCGTCAATAAACTCAGTAGCTTCATCATCACCTTTTGCAGCAAGTTTTAATTGGTGCTCAAAACGCTCTCTTTGGTCTATTGGGTCGTTAAGTTCAGAATAAGCATTTGCAATTTCTTTACCACAAACCATAAGCTCAAAACGCTCTGTAAGTTCTGGGTTATCTCTATGCTCTTTACATAACGGACTCATTTCTTTAGGATAGTCAGTAATAAATGTAGGTTGTATGTAGTTGCCTTCACATTTTTCACCAAAAATTTCATCAATAAGTTTTCCTTTACCCATTGTAGCATCAACCTCTATTCCCATACCTTTAGCGGCTTCAAAAATTTCGGTTTCAGTTTTGCCAGTAATATCAAAACCAGTAAAATGCTTAATAGAGTCTGCCATTGTTACACGTGCATAAGGAGCTTTAAAATTAATTTTATGCTCGCCAAATGTAGCTTCGCTTGTACCGTTAACGGCAATTGCACAATGTTCTAGCAATTTCTCGCAAAAATCCATCATCCAATTATAATCCTTGTAAGACACATAAATTTCCATAGCTGTAAACTCAGGATTATGTGTTTTGTCCATTCCTTCGTTTCTAAAGTTTTTAGAAAATTCATAAACACCATCAAAACCACCAACAATTAATCGCTTTAAATAAAGCTCGTTAGCAATTCTCATATACAACGGAATGTCTAAACTGTTGTGGTGTGTAATAAATGGTCTTGCCGCAGCACCACCAGGAATAGGCTGTAAAATTGGAGTTTCCACTTCAAAATAACCAGACTCATTAAAAAAGCTACGCATTGCGTTAAACAATTTGGTACGCTTAACAAAAACCTCTTTAACGTGTGGGTTTACAACTAAATCTGCATATCTACGACGGTAACGTAATTCTGGGTCGTTAAACTCATCAAAAACTTTACCTTCAGAATCTACCTTTGGTAATGGTAATGGTCTTAAAGACTTACTAAGTAGTGTAAATTTTTTAACCATTACTGTTTTTTCTCCAACTTGTGTTGTAAACAAATCGCCTTCTATACCAATAATATCCCCAATGTCTAGTAATTTTTTGTATACATCATTATACAAAGTTTTGTCATCACCAGTACAAATTTCATCTCTGTTAAAATATACTTGTATTCTGCCTTCACCATCTTGTAGCTCTGCAAAAGAAGCTTTTCCTTGAATCCTACGAGACATTAATCTACCAGAAATTACCACCTGTTTACCCTCTTCAAAATTCTCTTTAACTTGTTTAGAGGTAGTGTTTACTGGGTATAAGTCTGCAGGATATGGGTTAATGCCCATTTCTCTAAGCTTGCCTAATTTTTCCCTTCTGATGATTTCTTGTTCCGAAAGCTGCATATATCTATAATTAAGGCTGCAAATATAGTTACAAACTAGTAATCTATCAAAGTAGAAAGTACATTAGCATACAAAGGTTTTTAATTTTTTACATTTTGATGTTAGTATATTGTAAATCATTAGTAATAAATGTGTTGTTTTAGGTTGATGAGCATTAGGTTATCAACCTAAAAACTAACTTTAAATAGTGTTTTATAATAAAATTGAAGAAAAACAGTAACAAATAGTGTTTTGATGCGTCTTATAAATACATCAATCAAAATATTAATAAATGAGTTTTTGGAGAGTTTTATTGGCTATTTTATGTCCGCCTTTGTCTGTAATTGGTAAAGGATGCGGGTCTATAGTTATTGTATTTTTACTGTGGTTATGTGGTTGGGTTCCTGGCACAATTGCAGCACTTATAATCTTGAATAATCCGGACAGATAATTGTATCTTTGTAGAATGAATAAAGAAGTATTTCTACAAGATTTAGGACAAAAGGATTATAAAGAAACTTGGGACTACCAAGAAGATCTTTTTAAAGAAACTTTAGATATAAAGATTAAAAACAGGCGAGAAGATGCAGGTTTAAAAACACCTAATCACTTTTTGTTTGTAGAGCATCCGCATGTGTATACCTTAGGAAAAAGTGGGGATATGGCTAATTTGCTAATAGATGAAGAGCAACTGGCTAAAAAAAACGCTACTTTTTATAAAATAAATAGGGGGGGAGATATTACGTATCACGGTCCTGGACAAATAGTTGGTTACCCAATTTTAGATTTGGATAACTTTTTTACAGATATACATAAGTATTTACGCCTACTAGAAGAAATGGTAATTTTAACCTTAGCGGAGTATGGACTAAAAGCAGAGCGCTCTAACGGAGAAACAGGAGTTTGGTTAGATGTAGGAACGCCTTTTGCGCGTAAAATTTGTGCAATGGGTGTGCGCGCTAGTAGATGGGTAACAATGCACGGTTTTGCTTTAAATGTAAATGCAGATTTAGGGTATTTTGATCTTATGATTCCGTGTGGAATAAAAGACAAAGCAGTAACATCTTTAAATGTAGAGCTAGGTAAAACTACAATTGACGAAGCAGAAGTAAAAAGTAAATTACTAAAGCATTTTACAGCATTGTTTGAGGCAGAAATGATTGCAAAGTAAGCAACTAATTTATTTTATACACAATTAAAGAGTTGTCTAAGTCTTTAGCAACCAGTTCTAGCTTTTTATCATTGTCTATATCGGCTAAGTCAATTAATGAACTCCCATAAACCGGAAAGTTCTGTATAGTTGCTGCATTGCTGTCAAACAAATATATTTTCTGGTTCTGTAAATCTGTAACGCTAACGTATATTTTATTGTTAATGTAAAATATTTTTGGTTTACTGTACATACCTAGGTCTAGGGTTACTTTTTTACCTTTTATAGTAATTGTATTTTGGTCCATTAGTACCAATGTATTTGTGGTAGCATCTAAGCCGTGTTCTTTAATTAGATTAAATTTAGAAGCAGAAGTTTTGCCGTTAGTTGCTATTTGGTGTAAAACAGCAGTAGTATCTGTAACTGTAAATTTGTTTTTAAATAAAACTACATCGTTGTTAGAAAATGGAATTTTATTATTTGTTTTAACTCGGACTTTACCAACTCGGTTTAAAATTTTAAGAGAACCATCTTCAAGCATAAAAACGAGGTAATCTTTATTGCCAACAACAAAGTGGTTTGGCTTTTTTATAATAGAACTACTTGCTTCTGTGTATTTAAAACCTGTTACAATTTCTGCTTTGGCATTGTACATAAATACTTTTTTGTCTTGGGTAACAACAAATCTGTAATTTTTGTTGTTTTCATAATCAAATACAGCAAGGGCATTTAAATTTCCACCATCATAAGTTATAGAAAATGGCTCTACCGTTTCTCCATTTCTATCTAAAATTAAAAACTGATTACTTGTCGTAAATGCAAATTGTAAACGTCCATTTTTGTACAGGTCTACTTGTGCTATTTTTCCTTGTATTTTACCTTCCAATTGTTTTTTCCACAATACTTTTCCGTCTGTAGAAATTAGATATAAATTATTTTCTATATCCTGTACTATAATTTCTTTTTTATTATTTCTGTGGTTTTCTACAAATTGTGGTTCTGTTGCTAAATCATTATCTAATTGTACTGTAAAAATAGGAACAGTAGTATTAGCCTTAGTTGCTTTATTTATTTTTTGAATAGTTATGTTGGTGTGGTAAAAGTTAGCGTCTGCAACCAACTGACGAGCATAAAAGTAATTGTCTAAATTAGGTTTATTATTGCCTTTTGAAAATTTTGAAATAATAGTTTTCTCTAGCTTTTTAGAATTACCAATTTCTAAAATTGAAGATTGTTTTGCCATAGTTTCTGTAGCAGATGTGTAAAGAGGTGTTTTGTTAAACGTAGTGCCTGCTTTGTAATTGCTAATAATGTCTTGTAGAGTTTCAATTTCTTCAGTAAAAATAAAAGCATTGCCTAAAATTGTGTAATAATTGGCGCTAAACTCCTGTATTAAAGGATTAAAAATATCTATTAAAACAGTGTTGTTATTTAATGTAATTATAGGATTGTCTTTGTTGCTAGCTTTTTTATAGGTACTTAGGTATTCATCAATATTATCAGCACCAAAAGTTTGTAATAAAATAGCTTTTTTAGATTTTATGGTAATAATGGCTATTTCTTCTACTGTATTAAAAACAGAATCTATTTTAATGTCCTTGCTTAGGTAGTTTTTTCTGTTTTTAGCAAATATGTTATAGTTTGTAAAAGTATAAGATGTAATAGCCTCTGTTTGCTGCGGAGCGTATTCTTGTGCTCTGTTGGCAACAGCGGTTGTGTTTTTAAATAGGCTTAAAAAATTTAAAATTGAATCGTTAGACATTGTAACACCTGCTAAATTTAACTGGTCTTGTTTAGCGTTAATATCTAAAGATACCCAAGTAGTATTTTTTCTTTCTTTTAAGCTATCTTTTTGTATTGTGTTTTTTAGAAAAGGACTATTTTTTTGTTGTAAAAATAAGGTAGCAGTTTTGTTATTATTGGAAGCTTGGTATAGCTTGCGAACATCTTTGTTTTTGTTGGTGTTACTTTTGTTTAAGGTACTTTCTATTAGATTTTTATCTGAAGAGAAAATAGTAAATTTATTATCCTTAACACTATAATAAGGTATACTATCTAATTTATACTCTTTATATGTTCTGTTATTTGCAGAAATGTTGGTACTTGTAGAGATGCTATCTAAACTGGCTAAGTTTATAGAATCTTTAGTAACAAAATAAAAGTCTGTAGTTGTACTGTCATTTGTTATAAACGCTAAAAGACCTTTTGTATTTGGTTTTATATGGTTTAAGACGTTAGTAGCTCTTTTAAAACCTTTTAATTGGTTAGAATTGGTAAAAAAACTTAGAAGCTCATTGTTTTTAATGTTGCTAGTTAAGCTGTTATAGTCGTTAATTTTTAACACAGTGTTTGTGTTAGCTGGTAAATAGTCTAAAATAGAGGTTTTAGTTTGTTGTATGTTGGTACAGCCAATACAACATATAATTAGGAATAGAGCAGCAATTTTTAACTTCATACAAATACGACTTATAATAACAAAGTTAAATTAATTTACTTACAGCGGAAATTTTAATTGTTCCGGTAATTGTTTAAAGCTTTTACGGTGGTATTTGGTGAGTCCAAATTCTCTAATAGCTTCTCTATGTTCTTTAGTTGGGTATCCTTTATTTTTTTTCCAATTATACATAGGGAATTCCTTATGTATTTTTTCCATATACGCATCTCTGTATGTTTTGGCTAAAACAGAAGCAGCAGCAATACTCATATATTTAGAGTCACCTTTAACAATACACTCGTGCTCAATTTTTTTATACTGTTTAAACCGGTTACCATCTACAATTATAAACTCTGGTTTAGTAGTTAGTTTGCCAATGCTTTTATGCATAGCAAGTATAGATGCGTTTAAAATATTTATTTCATCAATTTTTTTAGGATAAATATGAGCAACGCCAAAGCAAATGACTTGTTCTTCTATAATTGGCTTTAAAAGTTCTCTTTTCTTTTCAGAAAGGAGTTTAGAGTCGTTTAATATCTCATTCTTAAAATCTTCAGGTAAAATAATTGCAGCAGCAGTAACAGGGCCGGCTAAGCATCCACGGCCAGCTTCATCGGTACCGGCTTCATTTATTAATTTGTAATAAGCTTTTAGCATAAAAGATCTAAATATTGAGAAGGTAAAATTAAGAATTTTTCACAGTTAGGCCTTAAATGCTTAATTATAGAGTGGTTTTAATTGAGTTAAATATATCTTTAACATTTAAAAGTTACTTAAAGTGTATATTTTGTTAATTTTTAAAATATTTTAAATACGTAATAAGTGAACATCTGATATTTTTTGTGTTTTTTTTTGTTCTTTTTGTAGGATTTTATTCTCATTTTTTATGAAATAAATTTTATATTTTTCTTATGAATCAGCTGTTATTTGATATTAAAATTAAATTTTTGTTTATTTATTTATCATTTTTTTATTTATTATTCATTTTTAATCTTTTTTTTAACATAAGTAGGCTCCGTTAACGGTAATTTCTTGGAATCTTAACCATTAATTAAGAGTTTTGTTGGGTACTAACTCAAAAAATAATAATAAATGAGAACGAAAGTAACGTGGATTTTAACACCCTTGTTGGTGTTATTGATGAGCTTTTCTTATGGACAAGAAAAGACAATTACAGGTATTGTTACAGATCATGAAGGTCTAACATTGCCAGGGGTAACTGTTTTAGTTGTGGGTACAACGACAGGTACTCAAACAGACTTTGATGGTAACTATACTATTAAAGCAAAAGTAGGGCAGGTATTGCGTTACAGCTACGTTGGTCAAAAAACAACGGAGCGAAAAGTAGGTGCTTCAAGTACTATTAGTCTTCAGATGGAAGAAGATGCAGAAGCTTTGGATGAAGTTGTAGTAGTTGCATACGGTTCTCAAAAAAAGAAGTCTATAGTTGGTTCTGTAACTTCTTTAGGAGTTGAGGAAATAGGAAACCAGCAATTAACTACTGTAACTAGTGCTATACAAGGTACTGTTGCAGGTGTAAACGTAATTACATCAGGTGGTCAGCCAGGATCTAACCCAACAATTAGAATTCGTGGTGTGGGTTCCATTAATGCTAGTGCTGATCCACTAATTATATTAGACGGTGTTCCTTTTAACGGAAATATTAATAGTATTAGTGGGGATCAGATTGAATCTATGAACATTCTTAAAGATGCATCTTCTACTGCATTATACGGTTCTAGGGCGGCTAATGGTGTTGTTTTAATAACTACAAAAAAAGGTAGTTATAATTCAGAAGCTAAAATTACTGTATCTGCTGTTTCTGGTTTTTCTACTCCAGCTGTAGCTTTACATGATCGTATTGGTAATGATGACATGATGAGGTATTCATGGGAAGCAGAAAGAAATAAAAATATATATGTTGCAGGTCAATCTGCTGCAGATGCTGGTGCAAATGCATCTAGAGATTTAATTTTAAATTTGGGTTATAACCCTTATAATGTCGCGCAACCTGTAGATCAGAATGGAAACCTAGTAGCCGGAGCTAATTCTCTTTGGGAAACTGACTGGGAAGATGCAATGTTAAGAAGTGCTGCTCAGCGTAATGAGTATACAGTAAGTATTTCTGGAGGAGGAGAGTCATCAAGATATTTTTTATCTGCTAATTACTTAAATCAAGAAGGGGCAGTTAGAGAATCTGATTTTGAAAGATTTACTACGCGTTTAAATTTAGAGTCTAGTGTTAAAGATTGGTTAACTGTTGGTTTAAATACTTCATTATCTACATCTAAGCAACAATTTCCAACCCAGTCGGGTAGTACTTTTGCTAGTACTTACCAGTGGATATATAGTATGTCTTCAATTTATCCATTGTACAGAAGAGGTAATAATGGAGGTTTAGTTTTAGATAACTTTGGTAACCCTATTTATGATTACGGTTCTACAACTGGGCAGACAGTAAACGGTAGTAGACCTTTATTGGCTAATGAAAATGCGGTGGGTACATTATATAACAATGATGATGTAAATAAAAGAACAAGTGCTATAATAAATGGTTTTGCTAAAATTAAGTTGTCTGACAACTTATCTTTTAAGACAAACTTATCTTATGAAAATTACCTATATGATAGTAATTCATATAGTGCATATAATGTTGGTGCAGCTTCAGGTGTTGGTGGTCGTGTAGACCAAGATAGGGATATTACTACAACTTTTAACTTTACAAATTCTCTTAATTACGATAAAAATTTTGGAGATCATAATATTCAAGCAACCGCAATTTTTGAAGCTTATAAGCTTAAGGTAGATGCGTTAGGTGCGCAAGCAACAGGTTTTTTACCAGGCGTAAAAGTTTTAAATGGTAGTACGCTTCCTGAAAGTGTTAGAGGGTTTATAAATGAAAATAGGTTAACTTCTTACTTAGGTCGTTTGGCTTATAGCTACAAGGATAGATATTTTATTGAAGGGTCTTACCGTAGAGATGGTTCTTCAAGGTTTTCTGAGGACACGAGATGGGGTAACTTTTTCTCTATTGGTGGTTCGTGGGTTATATCTGATGAGAACTTTTTAGCAGGCAATAATACTATAAACTTATTAAAGTTAAGGTCTTCTTATGGAGAATTAGGGAACCAAGGTACTACATCATACTTTCCTTATGTACAGGGATTTGAGACAGGATTTAATGAGTTAGGTAATACGGGTGTTATATTAGGCAATGTAACTGACCCTCAATTAACTTGGGAAAATCAAGCAATTTTTAATGTTGGTTTAGATTTTTCTTTGCTTAATGATAGATTGGATGGTAGTGTTGAGTACTACAGTAAAGAGTCAATAGATTTAATTTATACTCAGCCATTACCAATTTCTACAGGTAATGATGGTATTACAACAAATGTTGGTTCTATAAAAAACTCTGGTTATGAGTTTTCTTTAGCAGGAAGAGTTATACAAACTAATAATGTTACTTGGTCTGTTGGGGTTAATGCTGCAATTAACAAGAATGAAATTACAGAGTTAACTCAAGATGAATTCATTAATGGAACAAAGAAATGGAAAGAAGGAAAATCTTTATATGATTTCTTTATTCAAGACTGGGCAGGAGTAGATTCTGCAGACGGTTATGGTATGTGGTATAAAGACGTATTGGATGTAGATGGTAACCCAACAGGAGAGAGAGAAACTACAAAGGATTATTCGGAAGCAACTAGATATTACAAAGGTTCATCTTTACCAGATGTTACAGGTGGTTTGACAACAGATCTTAAGGTTGGTGGTTTTGACTTTAATATGTTGTTTAACTTTAGTTTTGGATCTCAAGTATATGATAGTTCTTATGCAGGTTTAATGGATGGTTTTTCTAGACCAGGTTACAATGCTTCTCCAGATGTTGCTAACAGATGGACTCAACCAGGAGACATTACTGATGTACCACTTTTATTAAACTCTCAAAATGATTTTAATGGTACGTCAACAAGATTCTTATTTGATAACGATTACCTTAGATTAAGAGCTATTACTTTAGGGTATACTTTACCAAAAGATATAACAAACAAAATGACATTGGATAATGTTAGAATCTATTTAAGAGGTGATAACTTATTTACATGGCAAAGTCATAAAGGTATAGATCCAGAACAAAGTTTGGCAGGTACTACAGATAGTAGATCTTCTTTGTTAAAAACGATTAGTTTAGGTCTTAATGTTCAATTTTAATATTTATTATAAATGAAAAATTATATAAAAACAGGATTTTTATCCTTAATGATAATAACTTCTTTCATATTTGTTGGTTGTTCAGAGGATTATTTAAGTGATCCAGAACCAACAGAAGTTGTTGCGGAAAGCGTTATTTTTGGAACAAGAGAAGGTGTTGAAGCCTTTTTGTCAGGAATAAATAGAAGAGCAAGAGGTCAATTTACCAGAACAGATTCAGGAGGTTTAAATTCAATGTATTTTGCACGAACTGTAAAAGGAAATGATTTAATTCATGCGCGTTCTTGGTTTAGTTTTGATTACGATAATGACAATAGGGAGCCAACGTATACTAGAACTGTATTTAGTTGGGAGTTTCCTTATTACATGATTAATCAACTTAATTCATGTATAAATGGAGTTGAGGCTTCTGCTTTGTCTGAAATAGATAAAACAGAGTTAATTGGTCAAGCAAAAGCGTTAAGAGGTTTTTATTACTTTCAGTTAGCTTTGGAGTTTCAAGAAGGATATACTGCTTCGAATAGAGATTTGCCTGCACCTCCAATTTATACAGAACTTTCATTAGAGGGTAAGCCAATGGGTACATTGGGTGAACTTTATGACTTTATAGTTGATGATTTGACTACGGCTGTTTCCACTTTGCCAAAAGATAGGTTAGGAAAGTCTTACATAAATGTAGATGTAGCTAATGGTATACTAGCAAGAGTTTACTTAACTATGGGGAACTGGAAAGGTGCTGAAGATGCTGCAAATGCTGCTTATGGTGGTGATGTAGCTTCTGTGTTGGATTCTAAAAGTTATGGTAATGGTTTTGATGACATCAACAATAAAGAATGGATATGGGGATTGCCTCAGACGGGTGATCAAACTAATTATTATTATAATGCACCATCTGCATTTATAGATAATGTTAATGATGCATATAATAATATGTATATTAATGAATTCTTTTCAAATGAATTTACAGCTACAGATGCACGTAACACTTTTGTTGTTGGTACAGCTCCTAATTACACTAAAGTTACTAGTACTAAGTTTATTTTTGCTTTCTCTAGTGATATAGTTATTATGAGAACGGCAGAGATGATTTTGATTGAGGCTGAAGCTAAATTTAGGCAAGGAGATGAAATTGGAGCAAGAGATTTGATGTATGAATTACAAAGTGATAGAGATCCGTTGGCTGTTAAGTCTACTAATACTGGTTCTGCTTTAGAGGAAGAAATTCTTTTAGAAAGAAGAAAAGAATTGTACGGTGAAATAGGTGTTGAATGGTTTGATGCAAAGAGACTTCAAAGAGGAATTGTTAGAACTCCAAACCATAGAATTGTAAAAACCTTGGAACCTAACGATAAAAGATTTTATTTAAAGATTCCACAAGTAGAAATAGATGCTAATGAAAACATAGATGATTCTGTGAATTCAGGTAGATAATCATAGAATAAATATTTTTTATTTAACCGCTATGAGCAATTGCTCATAGCGGTTTTTTCGTTTTATAAAATTAACAATTAAGAGTATCAAATTACTTAAATACTAATTCTAGAGGTTACTTTATACCCATAATAACTCTTTTTATTATTGATTTTATGTTTTCAACTTTATATAATTCTCTATACTTTATTAATTGTTTCTAAGTAATACTTTTCTTAACAATTGACACTCAAAATTAATGAACGGTTGTTTTTATAAAATTAACAATTAAGTAGGTATTTACTTATAATGTACACTTTTTGGTTTTTAACTGTTAATTTAATTAACAATTAATGTTTGTTTCTTTAACTTAAATTTAAGAGTTTTGTTGAACTAACTCAAAAATTGAAAATAAATGAGAGCAAAAGTAACTTGGATTTTAACACCCTTGTTGGTGTTATTAATGAGTTTCTCTTACGGACAAGAGAAAACAATTACAGGTAATGTTACAGATCAAGATGGTCTTCCATTACCAGGAGTTTCTGTTTTAGTTGTTGGAACAACAACAGGGACCCAATCAGACTTTGATGGTAATTATACTATTAAAGCAAAAGTAGGGCAAACTTTGCGTTACACTTATATTGGTCAAAAAGCAACTGATAGAAAAGTTGGATCAAGTAACACAATTAACATTCAAATGGAGCAGGATGCTGAGGCATTGGACGAGGTAATTGTTACTGGATTTGGTAATGTTTCTAAAACATCTTTTGCTGGTTCTGCAAAAGTAGTGGCAGGAGAAAACATTTCTCAAAAGTCTTTCACAAACGTATCTCAAGCATTAGCAGGTGAGGCAGCAGGTGTTTCTGTTTTTAATACCAGTGGTCAACCAGGTAGTACTTCTACAGTAAGGATTAGAGGTTTTGGTTCTGTAAATGGTAGTCAAGCTCCGTTATACATCGTAGATGATGCGCCATTTAGAGGTAGTTTAAATGATATCAATCCAAATGATATTAAATCTGTAACTGTTCTTAAAGATGCATCTGCAACATCTTTGTACGGTGCAAGAGGTGCTAATGGTGTAATTGTTATTACAACAAAAAGAGGTTCTGATACTGGTAATGAAATAAGTGTATCTATTAAAACTGGTGCCAATTTTCAAGGTATTGGTAGATACGAGACTATTGATTCTCCAGAAGAGTATATTGGTATTGCTTGGGAAGGTACTTACCAAAGAGGTTTATTGGAAAATAATGGAGATCAAGTAGCAGCAGTAGATTATGCTAATGCAAACTTATTTGAAGGTGCAAATGCAGATGTTTCAGATATTTCTCCAGTATACAATATGTGGAACACTAGTGATAGTGGAGCTATTGGAGTGTCAGAATTAATAGACCCTGCAACAGGTATGGTTAGACCAGGTGTAACTAGAAAGTATTCGCCAGAAGATTGGGAAGATTTTGCTTTTCAAAGTGCAAATAGAATTGAAGGAAATGTTTCTTTAGCTAACACAGGAGAAAACTCTTCAGTATATACTTCAGTAGGTTTCATAGATGATCAAGGTTATGCAAGTAATACAGATTATCAAAGATTAAATGCTCGTATCTCAGCAACAAATAAGTATAAAGATTTCATAAAAATGAATACTTCTTTAAACTATGCGCAGAGTGAGACTAATAACAATGGTACAGGAAGTTCTTCTTCTTCACAGTTTTGGTGGATAGACAACATTCCATCAATTTACCCATTATTTACTAGAGATGCTAATGGAAATAAAATTGACGATCCTATATATGGTGGTTCTCTTTATGACTATGGTTTAGAAGATGGTCGTGGTTTTGGTTTTGCTACAAATGGTGTTGCAGATTCTCAAATTAACATTAGTAGATCTAAAGACAACTCGGTAAACTTTACAAATGACTTAAAAATTACATTGGTAGAAGGTTTAACTTTAGATAACAACTTTTCATATCAATACTTTATGAGTGATGATATAGATTTAAATGAGCCTTTTTATAGTCCTGCTAAAGGTCAAGGTGGGGTAATTAACAGATCTAGATCTGAAGTTAAAAACTATTCATTAAGAACAGGTCTTAGATATAATAAATCTTTTGGAGCAACAAATTTATCAGCTTTTGTATCTCACGTAGCTACATCTTATAAGTTTAACTATTTAGAAGCAGAGCGTTCTAAGTTAGTAACACCTTTTGGAACTGATATTTCTAACGGTGTTGTAAATGCACCTAGTGATGGTTTTACTAGAGATGAAACAACAGAAAGTTATATAGCAAACGCTACTTTAGATTTTTCTAGTAAGTATTTTTTAAACGCTACATTTAACAGAGATGCCTCTTCAAGATTTTTGAATGAAAAATGGGGTAATTTTTATTCTGTTGGTGCAGCATGGGTGTTATCTCAAGAAGATTTTATGTCTGGCTCAAACTTTGTAGATTTCTTAAAAGTCAAGGGTAGCTATGGTGTTCTAGGTAATTCTGGTGTATTAACAGGTACTGCTAACAACTATTATCCAGGGTACAACTTATATTCTGTAAATAATTTAAATGATAACATATCATTAGCTTTTGCTACTAAAGGAAATCCAGACCTTACTTGGGAAAGTTCTAATCAGTTTAATGTTGGTGTAGAGTTTGAGCTTGGTGGTTTTGTAGATGGTTCTGTAGAAGCATATAGTAAATCTACTACAGATATGTTTTTTGATAGAAGAGTTGGTCCTTCTGTAGGCTATGCTTTAATTTCTGTTAATGATGGTGAGATGGTTAATTCAGGTGTAGAATTTGATTTAGATTTTAAATTGGTTCAAAATGATAAATTTAGCCTGTCATTAGGTATTAACGGTTCTACTTTTAAAAATGAATTAAAAGCAATGCCAATAGATCCATCAACAGGTGAACAACAAAAGCTTGATATAAGTGGAAATTACGGTCGTACAGTTGGTCGTTCTTTATATGATTACTATATGCCAGTGTATGCAGGTGTTAATGTAGATACAGGTGCAGCACAATGGGAGCGTAGCTTTAATGATTTAGATGGTGATGGTGTTTTTGGAACAGGTGACGAGATCATAACAAATTTAACATCTTATACTAACGATAATCCTGATGCTAATGTAGTTCAAGATATTACTGAGGTATATTCTGAAGCTGCTGATAAATTTATCAATAAAACTGCTATACCAGATGTAACTGGTTCTTTTAGATTAAATGCTAGATATGGTAACTTTACATTAAGTACCTTGTTTAATTACTCTTTAGGTGGATATGCTTATGATACTGCTTATGCCAACTTAATGGATAACGATTATGCAGGTACAAATAATTTTCACGTAGACATTAGAGATCGTTGGATGCAACCTGGTGATGTTACAGATATTCCAAGGCAAGATGCTAGATTTCAAATACAGCAAAGTGCTACATCTACTAGATTTTTAGTTAAATCTGATTATTTAGCATTAAACAATGTTAGACTAGGGTATACATTACCAAGTGACATTAGTAAGCAAATTGGACTTAAAAACTTAGATTTTTACATAACAGGAGATAATCTTGCATTTTTCTCTAAAAGACAAGGTTTTAACCCATCTACATCTATAACTGGTGGATCTTCAATTTACCGTTACAATCCATTATCAACTGTTGTTTTAGGTGTTAATTTAAAATTATAAAACTATGAAAACTTTAAATAAAATAATATACGCAGCAGGAGCTTTGTTGTTTATGAGCTCGTGTAGTGAAGACTTTTTAGAAGTGTTTCCAACAGAAACGTTGTCTCAAGAGCAAGTGAGTGAAGCTTCAAAAATTAATCCAGATGTTTCTAAGGCTACATTATTGGGTATTTATGAAAACTTATACCGTAGAGGTAGTGGAGGAACAGACAGCCAAGAAGATTTTGGTATTACAACACAGTACATACAGTTAGATATGTTATCTACAGATATGGCTCATTTAGGTAAGAGTTACAATCGTCAAACACAAATTTCAGAATTAACAGCTACTGTAGATCCTGATGCAGATTACAATTATAGACCTTGGAGGTTTCTTTTTAGAGTTGTAAATCTTTCAAACCTGGTTATAGATGGTGCTGGTGGTAATGATGTTGTTCCAGAAACAGAAAATCTTAGGTATACTGTTGGTCAAGCAAAAGCTTTAAGGGGTTATGCATATTTCTTTTTAGCACATGTTTTTGTAAATGATATTTCAAACTTGTCTCAAGAAGCGCTTCCTATTTATACTAGTGCAGAAGACATAGATCAGCCTAAATCTACTTTACAAGAAGTTTTTGATTTAGTTATAAAAGATTTAACAGATGCTGAAACATTATTAGAAGGTTTTGTTAGAGAAGATAAAATTGAAATTAACCAAGATATAGTAAGAGGGTTATTAGCTAAAACATATGGAGCATTAAATAATTGGCCAATGGCTGAAGATTATGCAGAGTTAGTAGTTAACTCTGGTAATTACCCAATAATGACTGCAGATGAAGTAGCTTTATTGCCAGATGAAAGCGGTGCTGTTGGAGGTTTTAATGATATTAACTCTATCCCAGGTGTTATGTGGGGTATTGATATTACACCAACAGGTCAAGGTTTAGCATCTTTGTTTTCATGGTGGGGCTTTATGGATGTCTATAGCTATAGCTATGCAGCTGTAGGTAACTCTAAAGGGATGGATGCTGATTTACATGCTAATTTTAGAGATGATGATATAAGATTAAATCAATTTTCTGGAAGTTTACAGCCTTCAGGTAAGTTTTATTATAAAGGAGCAGAGCTTAATGGTTTTGCAGCTTTCTCTGGTCCACAATCTAATATAGATTCAGATTCTCATTATATGAGAATAGCAGAAATGTATTTATTACATGCAGAGGCAGCAGCAGAAAATGGTAACGATGCAGCGGCTAGAACTAGCTTAAAAGCATTACTAGATTTAAGATTAGATGATAGTTCTTATATTGATGGTTTATCTGGTGCTGCATTAGCAGAAGAGGCAGCTTTACAAGCACGTTTGGAATTATTTGCAGAAGGGCAATCTTATTTTATTATGAAAAGAAGACGTGAAACAAGAACAAGAGGATCTAACTGGTTAGATTTATCAGGAGATTCTTTTAATCATGATGATGAGCGTTTAACTTATGAAATTCCACAAGAGGAAATTTTATTTAATCCAAATATTAATACTCAAAATTAATAGTTTTTTATTATTAAAATATTTTTAACCGCCAAGAGCAATTGCTCTTGGCGGTTTTTTTATTAAGTAACTTATGGTTTCTTCTTTTTCTGTGTGTTTTGAAGATTTTTAAAAATAGATTTAAATATGGTATAGGCAATTTTTCTAGCTCTAGTATCTAATTTTTTTTCTGTTAACAGTTCGTTAATTTTGGTGTATGCCGAGTTTAAAGGTATTGCTAAAGATGATATTAGGTGTTAAGTGTTAATATTTGATAAAACTTATGAATCTTTAGCTTAATTTATGTTTTTTTTATACGAAAACAAGGACTTCTTTGTGTTAACTGCATCACTTGCTTTTTTTTAATGTTCTTTTAAAGAGTTTTGATTGGTAATTTTTTAAACATCAAAAGTTAATATTAAAAATAACATAAGTTTGTTTTTAGATATACAAAACTTAATAATTGTCCTTTTTAAGTATATTTAAAATGTTTTTTTTTAGTTATTTTTTTAGATTTATATCAATTAAACAGTTAATAAATTTAATTTAATTGATTTTATACGGTTTTATTTTGATTAATATTTAAATTTAACTTTTTTTTTAACATTAAATAATTTCGTTAACAATATTTCCTTTGATTCTTAACTATTAATTAAGAGTTTTGTGGAGTACTAACTCAAAAATTATATTAAATGAGAACGAAAGTAGCTTGGATTTTAACACCTTTGCTGGTGTTATTAATGAGTTTCTCTTATGGACAAGAGAAAACAATTACTGGTAATGTTAAAGACCATAATGGTTTGCCATTGCCAGGTGTTTCTGTTTTAGTTGTAGGTACAACAACAGGAACTCAAACTGATTTTGATGGGAATTATTCTATCAATGCCAATGTAGGCCAAATTTTAAGGTTTAGCTATATTGGACAAAAATCAACTGATAAGACAGTTGGTGCTTCTAATACTATTAATCTTCAAATGGAAGAAGATGCAGAATCTTTAAACGAGGTTGTTGTTACGGCTTTAGGTATTGAGAGAAAACCTAAAGAGTTATCTTACGCCGTACAAACAGTAAAAGGAGATGATGTTACCAAAACTAAAGCGGTTAATGTTGCAACAGCTATGGTTGGTAAAGTATCAGGTATGCAGATTAATACTATAAATAACAGTGTTAATCCGTCAACAAGAGTTGTTTTAAGAGGTAATAGATCTCTTTTAGGAAACAACGAAGCACTGGTTGTTGTAGATGGTTTTCCATCAAGCAGAGGGGTTTTAGATAGAATTAACCCTAATGATATTGATGATATTAGTGTTTTAAAAGGCGCAAATGCAGCAGCATTATACGGTTCTGATGCAGCTAATGGTGTTTTAGTTATTACAACTAAAAAAGGAAAAGGTAAATTAAAAGTTACTTATGATACATCTTACCAATTAGAAAGTGTTGCTTATTTACCAGAATTGCAAGATGAGTTTGGTGCAGGTGGTTTTCCAGATGGAACTCTTTATCCATTAGAAAACGTAAACTGGGGTCCAAGATATGATGGTAGATTAGTAGATGCTAGTGAAACTTATGAAGATGGTAGAGTTTGGCAAGTACCTTTTACACCAATAAAAAATAATCATAAAAACTTTTTTAACACAGGTAGTACTATGCGTCATGGTGTTACTTTAAGTGGAGGTGATGATAAAGGTGGTATTTTGATGTCATTGGATCAAACCAATACAGAAGGTACAGTTCCAAAAGATCGCTATAATAGAACAAACTTTAGATTAAAAGCTAATAGAACTTTTGATAAATTAGAATTAGGTGGTAATATTTCTTTTTACAGATCTTTTTCAGATAAAGTAGGTAGTGGTGGTCGCCAAGATAGACCTGTATATTGGAATGTATTAAACACTCCATTGCATATTCCTTTATCTGAAATGAAAAATTGGCAAACAGGTGAATTTACAAGAAATGAAGTTTCTTATTACCGTTTTTATGAAAATCCATATTTTATCATAGATACACAAAGAGAAGAATCTGATTATACTGAGTTTAATGTTTTAGCAAATGCTAGTTACCATTTTAATGATTGGATTACTGCTACTGTTATATCTGGATATACTGGCGGATTCTCTAACTTTAAAAGAAAGTTTGGAGCTTACTCTTATGCCTTTCAGTTAGATGATGCTTATGCTAATATGGATCCTTATGGAGCACGAACTTTAGATGAAACATCAAATAGTACAAGATTTAATAATGATTTTATGTTAAATTTTGACAAAGAACTTAATGATGATTTGTCTTTAAACTTAACTGTTGGTCATAACGTTAGAATACAAAGCTCTAAGAGAGTACAGGTTAGTGGGACAAACTTAATAATCCCAGATTTCTATAATGTTTCTACAAGAACAGGAGAATTAGGAGGGGAAGAAGAAACGGAAGAATATAGAAGATTTGGTGTATATGGAGATATGACTTTGGGTTATAAAGATTTCTTATTTTTAAATGCTACAGCACGTAACGACTGGTCTTCTACATTACCAAAGGACAGTAATTCTTTCTTTTACCCGAGTGTTGGTGTGTCGTTTGTAGCATCTGATGCTTTTCCTGAAATTAAAGGAGATAGTGGCTTAAGTTATTTAAAGTTAAGTACAAGTTATTCTAAAACAGGAAATGATCCTGATAGTTATGCTATTAATAATACATTCGCAGCTCCTTCTAATTTCCCTTATGGTTCAACAGCTGGTTTGTCTTTATCAGGTAGTGAGGCAGATCCAAATTTAAACCCTGAGTTTACTAAGTCTATAGAGGCTAGTTTGGAGTTTGGTTTGTTTAGAAGCCGTTTAAACGGTAGTGTTACAATGTACAAGTCTAATTCAACAGATCAAATAGTTCCTATTAGTGTTTCATTAGCTTCAGGTTCTACACAAAATCTTAGAAACATTGGAGAAATTGAAAACATTGGTTTAGAAATAGACTTAAGTGGTACAATTATAAAGTCAGAAAATTTTAGCTGGCAAATGGGAGTTAACTTTTCTGACATAGATACTGAAGTTGTTTCTTTGGCAGATGGTGTTGATGAACTTACTATTGGAGGTTTTAATGATAACTCTGTATCTGTAGTTGCAAAAGTTGGTCAGCCTTATCCTTTACTAAGAACAACTGCATATTTAAGAGATGATTTAGGTAGAGTGATAGTAGATGATAATGGAGATCCATTACAAGATTCAGATCCACAGACTCAAGGGCAAACTACACCGGATTATACTTTAGGTGTTAATACAACTTTTACTTTGTTTAAGAACTTAACTTTATATGCTGTTGCTGATTATAGAACAGGACACGTTTTCTTTAACGATTTGGTAAATGCACTGGAATTTACAGGTTTAACACAACATGGTGTAACTGCAGGTAGACAGCCGTTTGTATTCCCTAATTCTTCATATTCAGATGGTTCTGGAGGTTATGTAGCTAACGATAACAGATTAACATCTGGTGGTGGAAATGCTTTTTGGGATAAATACGGAGAAGTTAAGGAGAATTATGTTACAGACGCTACAACTTTAAAGTTAAGAGAAGTTGCATTGTCTTATAAGTTTGACGGAGATGTATTGGACAGAATGGGTATTTCTAGCTTAAACTTAGGTGTCTTTGGTAGAAATTTACTTACTTGGAGACCAAAGGATAATGTTTATACAGATCCTGAATTTAACTTTACTGACGGTAATGCAGTTGGTATAGGAACACAATCACAAACACCACCTACAAGATTATACGGTGTAAACTTAAGTGTAACATTCTAAAAATAAAATGATGAAAAGAAAAAATATATTTAAATCTATTACACTAATGTTATCCCTAGCGGTAATGACTACTAGTTGTAATGATTTTCTAGATGTAAACGATAACCCTAATGACCCTTCGGTTTCAGCTCCAAGGTTAACTTTACCTGTAGCTCAGCAATCTTTTGCTAGTTTAAACGCTATCTCAAGTGTTAATTTAGGCCAGTATATGGTATACAACTGGACTACTCCTTCTAACTGGTCTGCAAACCAGAACTTGATTAGGTATAATGTGACTACTGATTTTAGTAGTACTTTATTTGAAACTCCATATTCTTCAATTTTTAAAAACTTACAGTATATTGAAGATTACGAGGATGCTTCTGGAGCAGTAGATTATAGTGTTTATGATGTTATTTCGGCAACTATTAAAGGTTTTCAGTACCAATACTTAGTGGATTTGTATGGTGATGTGCCTTATTCTGAAGCAAACTTAAGGAGTTTGAATACAACTCCTAAATATGATGATGCTGAAACAGTTTACAAAGCAAATATTGAAAACTTGACTAATGCAGCAATTTTAGCTTTAGACTTACCAGAAAATGCGGAGAATCCAGAGTCTCAAGATATTATTTTTGGTGGAGATATGGATAAGTGGGCAGCTTTTGCTAATACTATTAAATTAAGAATGTTAATTAGACTTAGTAATACTGGTCAAGATACATACATTAATGAGCAGATAGCATTAATAAATGCTAATGGGGCTGGTTACATAACAGAAGATGTAGTTGCAAATCCTGGGTATTCTGACGATGATGGAAAACAAAGCCCATTTTATGGTTCTTTTGTACAGGCAGCAACTGGTGAGCAAGAAAATAGAAAAGATTATACAGTAGCTACTGATTACACTATGGATTATTTAACTAATACAAATGATCCTAGAATGGAAAGATTGTATGAAGAGGCTGCTAATGGCGGTTACCATGGTGCAGAGCAATCTACTATATTACCTGGTACTGGTTTTACTTCTAATGATTTATCAAAAGTTGGTCCTGGTCTATTAAAAAGTTCAGAACAAGATCAACCAATAATGATGCTGTCAGAGGCTCTGTTTTTACAGGCGGAAGCTGCTGTTAGAGGATACTTGCCAGGTGGTGATGCCGCAGCAGAGGTTTTCTTTAAAAGTGCTATAGAAGCTTCTTTTGTCTTTTTAGGTGTTGATGATGCAGTAGCTGAAGCGCAAACATACTATGCACAGCCATTGACTAATATAGATTGGGCTTCATCTCCAGATAAGATCAGAGCTATTATTACTCAAAAGTGGATTGCTTTAAACGGTACATCTTCATTAGAGTCATGGATAGAGTTAACAAGAACAGGTTTTCCTTCAGGATTACCTATACCAGCAGAATCTGGAGGAGTTAGACCTGTAAGGTTATTATATCCTACTTCAGAGAGAACTAATAATTCAAATAATGTTCCTGCTCAAGTTGCAGCAGATGCATTTACACAAAATCCTTTTTGGAAATAAAATCAGAGAAAAAATGAAAAAGAATATATTTAAATTTAATTTTATCACAGCTATTTTAAGCTTGTTCTTAATAGTTTCTTGTGATTCCATCTTAGATCAAGATGAGACAGATTTTGGAAAAGGCCCAATTGTGGTTCAGTTTTCGGCTAAAACAGCAACAGGGAATTTTTTGCAGGATGAAAATAATGTTGTTTACGACTATTCTATTCCGATTGAATATCAAGGTAAAGATGGTTTGCCTTTAGAAGAAGATGTAACAATTACTATTGCAGTTGCTGCTACTAGTGAAGCAACAGAAGGAGTAGAGTTTAGTTTATCAGAAACTAATTTTACAATACCTGCGGGAGAAAAAATTGCTACTGCGTCAATACAAGTTATTTCAGAGAATTTAGATTCAGCTGATCCAAAGACTTTAGTATTAGAGATAGTATCATCATCTCAAACTGTTTCAGATAAAAATGAAACAGCTATTGTTTTGCAAGCGATTTGTCCTTCAGAACTTGAGGGAGCTTACACTTACAGTGATGGTAATGGTAGGTCAGTAACAGTAGATGTAACTGGTGCAGGTACATATAGTGTAAGTGCTGATAATGCTTTTACAGGTGAATATCCTTTGTATATATCTGATGTATGTGGTGATATTACAATTACGGGTGGTTATTTACAAGACAACTTTGGAATTGCAGTTAGTGGTTCAGGAAGTGTTGATGAGGCTACTGGTGTTATTACATTAGTTTATACTGCTGATGGTTATTTTGATAATAGAACAATGACTTTAGTACCTAACTAATTATTTTAAAAAAGTATATTTTAACCGCCAAGAGCAATTGCTCTTGGCGGTTTTTTTATGCTTAAAATTCACCTCTTCTTATTGCTTGTTTTTTAATGAATTAACTAAATAAAATACAAGTGTACGTGTTAAATTAACGTTGGTTCTTCTTACTTCTTGTTTTAATTTTATTTACATTAAACTGCATATCGTTGTTGATTTAATAAGAAATACGTTCTTTTTGTTTTGATTATTTAATAAAAATCAACTTTTTTTAAACTTTATTGTAATTAGCAAAGTTTTTGTACGACAAAATTCGGCATAGATACTTTTTAGGTTACTGTTTTTCTTATTTAAAAAGATTTTTGGGTAGTACTATTTCTTTGTAAGACAATGAATTTACTAAGTATCTATATTTTTTATTAAATAATTTTTAGCTAGTGATCATTATTTGTTTTTCAATTTAAAAGATTAATTAAATGTTAATCTTAGATAATCTGCTAAACAAAAGATTGGGTATTAGTTAAAGCTAACTCAAAACTAAATTAAATGAGAAAAAAAGTAACTTGGATTTTAACTCCCTTATTGGTGATGTTAATGAACTTCTCTTATGCACAAGAGAAAACAATTACAGGTAATGTAACAGACCAAGATGGTTTACCTTTACCTGGAGTTTCAGTACTAGTAGTAGGTACAGCAATTGGGACACAATCTGACTTTGATGGTAATTATACCATAAGTGCAAAAGTAGGTCAGGTTTTGCGTTACAGTTATATTGGTCAAAAAACCACAGATAGAACTGTAGGTGTATCAAGTACAATTAATCTTCAAATGGAGGAAGATGCAGAAGCGCTAGAGGAAGTTGTGGTAACCGCCTATGGTGTTCAAAAAAAAGAATCGCTTACTGGGTCAATTGCAGAAATTAAGTCTGAAGAAATTGCAAAAGTAGCTTCTGGTAATGCAGTAACTGGTTTAACAGGTAAGGTTTCTGGTGTTCAAATTTTTTCAAATTCTGGACAGCCTGGTACTGCTCCAACCGTAAGGTTTAGAGGTATTGGTTCTTTAAACGGATCTTCTGCTCCTTTATATGTTGTAGATGGTGTTCCATATAACGAATCTATAACTTCGTTAAATCCTAATGATATAGAATCAATATCATTTTTAAAAGACGCTGCCGCTGCTGCTTTGTACGGTAATAGAGGTGCAAACGGTGTTATTATTGTAACGACTAAAAAAGGTAAGGCGGGTAAAGTAAGCGTGACTTTAGACGTTAGAACTAGTTTTACTAGCAGAGCAACCAAAGATTATGATGTTTTTGATGATGCTGGTGAGTATTTAGAAGCGTACCACAAAATGCTAAAAAATAATGATATTGTAGAGAATGGTACAGATGTAGCTACAGCAGGGCTTAATGCTTCTGCAAATTTATTTGATGGGCCTCAAGGTTTAGTGTATAACCCTTTTGGTGGAGATAGAGCTACGGTTATAGATCCTAATACTGGAAAATTAAGATCGGGCAATCAATTATGGACATCAGATTGGGAAGATGAGTTATTTAATGACGGTAGTGGTATACAAACTTTATATGCAAGTATAGCTGGTGGAACAGAAAAGGCAACTTATTTCTTTTCGGTAGGTAATGAAGATAATACTGGTTATAACGTTAATACAGGATTTAAAAGGTTAACACTAAATATGAACCTTAGTTCTCAAGTTAGTGACAACATTAGATTGGGAATGTCTGCAAATTATGCAAACAGAGAGCAAACAGGTACTTTAACTAATAATATTACAGGTAATTTTGCTTGGGTTAGAAATATTGCTCCTATATATCCTGTTTTTGCAGTGGATCATGCAACAGGTGCTACAGTTTTAGATGACAAGGGAAATCCTCTTTGGGATTGGGCAGATGTTACTTCTCCTAATGCTACAGCCGGAAGACCATTTAATGGTTTTTCTAATCCTCATGCGTTACAAACTTTAAATGTTAATAAATCTGTTAGAGACAATTTAACATCTAGAGCATTTGCAGAGATCAAATTTTTAAAAGACTTTACATTCACGTATAATTTTGGTTTAGACTTAGCTTTTTATAATACTACTAATTATACAAATAAAATTGTTGGTAGTTCTGCTTCTTCAGATGTTAATGGTAGGTTGTCAGAGCAATTTGGTAGAGGAACAACATACACAAACCAGCAACTATTAGGTTGGAAAAAAACAATTGCAGATGATCATCATTTAGATATTTTGTTAGGACATGAAAACTCAGATTATAATTTTAAGTTTTTAGACGCTAATAAAAAGAATCAATTTATTTCTAATGATATTTCTGCTAGTCTTTTTGCAGAAAATGACGGTGCTGGTAATGTAACTGGCGGACCAACAGAATATTTGTTAGAAGGTTTTTTTGCTAGAATGTTATATGATTTTGATAATAAATACTACATAAATGGTAGTTTCCGTAGAGATGGCTCTTCTGTTTTTTCTGAAGATAATAGATGGGGTAACTTTTGGGGTGCTGGTGTTGCTTGGAGAATATCTAAAGAATCTTTTATGGATAATGTAGATTGGATTTCTGAGTTAAAATTAAAGTCTAGTATTGGTCAACAGGGTAATGACTATGTGGGTTATCCAGATAATACAGCTGTTAGAAATTATGCTCCTTATTTAGATCAGTGGGATGTTACTACAGATGGTGAAGAGTTTAACTTAAGTAAAACTGTTTTAGGTAACAAAGATTTAAAATGGGAAACATCTACCAACTTTAATGCTGGTTTTGAGTTAAATATGTTTGATAATAGATTAAGAATAGAATCAGAATATTTTCAACGTAAAATAACAGATCTAATTTTTAATAGACCATTACCAAATTCATCTGGCTTACCGTCTATCCCAGAAAATGTTATGGATATGCAAAACGTAGGTGTAGAGGCTAGTATTGCTTATGATATAATTAGAAGCAAAAATTTAAATTGGACTGTAGATCTTAATGCTACTCATTATAAAAATGAAATTACAAAATTAGCTCCAGGAAGAGATTTTATAGATCCAGGTACAGTGTACAGGTGGGAAAAAGGTAGTAGTGCTTTTGATTATTATATTAGAGATTTTGTTGGCGTAAACCCTACAAATGGTAACGCAATATGGTATACATCTAGTGAGTTTGAGGCAGATGGTACAACACCTATAATTAATAACCAAACTGAAGATTATTCAGTAGCATCAGAAACTAATTTAGGAAAATCTGCTTTGCCAGATGTTAATGGTGGTTTTACATCGTCACTTACATATAAAAATTTAGATTTTAGCTTTGCGCTTTCTTACCAGTTTGGAGGATATGCTTTTGACGCTATTTATAATGATGCTTTTGGTGGCGGAATTGGAGAAAATCTTAGTAGAGATTTTTATAAGACTTGGACTTATGATAATACTACAGCTAGTTTACCTAGAGTTATAGATGGTTCTAGAAATTATAATACATCAGATTTACTTTTAGAAAAATCAGATTTTATTAGTCTTAACGATGTTTCTATTGGGTATACTTTACCTAATGATGTTGTAGAAAAAATAGGTTTATCTAAAGTTAGAATATATGGTTTGGGTAATAACTTGGCCTTATGGACAGCTTCTGGTAGAGATGGTTTTGATCCAAGAGCAAGTGTTACTGGTGGTAACAACTCTGTTAGGTATGCAACGTTAAAGACGTTTTCATTAGGTTTAAATGTTAATTTTTAAAAGTATTAAAATGAAAAAAATAGTATTAATAACTGCAGTTTTAGCTGTTATGGTTAGTTGTAGTAAAGATCAGTTAGAGTCTGATTTAGAAAACATAGTTACAGATGCTACTATATCTGAATTAGCAGAAGAATCTCCAGAGGCATTATTGTCTACAGCTAGTTCTTTTGATGCTGGAACAATAAATAACATGCGTACTTTTGATGTAGCTGGTACAGGAGGTGATCATAACGATTACGGTCAAAAATCTATTGATGTTATGATGGATATTATGTCTAACGATATGATAGACTCTAACAACGGTTGGTGGTATGACGATTTGTATAAGTACATTGGTAGAACACAAGAATCTGGTACAGAAACTAATTTAATTTGGGACTATTACTACGAGATTATAAAAGGAGCTAACCAAACAATTACATTAATTGGTGGTTTAGACGAGTCTGTTTTAACAGAAGATTTATCTTATGTTTTATCTAGATCTAAGGTTGTTAGAGGTTTGGCATATTTACAGTTGATACAAATTTACCAAAAAGGGCAACCTGCATTGTCTGATGCTGGTGTACCTATAATAGATCCAACGGCAGATTTAATTAATGGTCCAGGTTTTGGAAGATTAACGGTTGGTGATGTCTATGGTCAAATTGAAACAGATTTAAAAGAAGGTTATGATGGGTTAGAAGGCTTTTCTAGACCAGATAAAACAGTTATTAACCAGAATATTGCTGCAGGTTATTTAGCAAGATTTTATTTGTTATCTAAAGATTATAATAAGGCAGTTCAGTTTGCAGAAATTGCAAAGTCTGAAGGAGCTTTAGCTGCAGATCAATTGTTAGATGGTTTCCAATTTATCTCTAATACAGAATGGTTATGGGGTGCAGATATTAATGGTGATACATCATCTTTATTTGCTTCTTTCTTTTCGCAGATGCAATCTTATTCTCCTGTACAAAAAGCGGCTGGTGGTGTGACTCCAGGATACACGGGGCAATTAGGACATCATAGAACAGTAGATGTTAGGTTGTATAATGCAGTATCATCTACAGATATTCGTAGCAATTGGTTTGGTCCAGATAATGGTCAAATAGATCAGCCAAAAGAAGGTCAAATCTATAATTATAAATTTTATGATGATACTTTTTTTGAAGCAGATTATGTTTATATGAGAGTTTCAGAAATGTACTTAATTATTGCAGAGGCTAAAGCAGCTGCGGGAGAT
This sequence comes from Cellulophaga sp. 3_MG-2023, assembly GCF_030546975.1. Taxonomy (NCBI): domain Bacteria; kingdom Pseudomonadati; phylum Bacteroidota; class Flavobacteriia; order Flavobacteriales; family Flavobacteriaceae; genus Cellulophaga; species Cellulophaga sp. 3_MG-2023. The sequence continues at coordinate 7,764 of NZ_JAUOPS010000004.1, read as the reverse complement.
GATTCTGGTGCGGCTCAAGAATTATTTAATTTAATTTCTACAAGAGACCCAGAATATACATTATCTACAAATTCTGGTTCTAGTTTAATGGATGAAATTAGGTTACACAGGCGTATAGAATTATGGGGAGAAGGTTTTGGTTTGTTAGATATGAAGAGATGGAATGTAGGTCTTGTGCGTGATTTTGAAGGAACAACACACCCTAACAACCCAGCATCTTTTTATAATATTCCTGCTGGGGACGCAAGGTTTACTTTTCAGATTCCAGAAACTGAAATTAATTTAAATGATGCAATTACTCCTGCAGATCAAAATCAATAATTTAAAACAAGCATAGTTAATTGTTTTAAATAAAAAATAGTCCAAATATTGTTTTGTATTAGGACTTTTAATTTGAATTAGTCAATAAAAAAAGCTCTTAGATTTTTATCTAAGAGCTTTTTCATTATAAAAACTAAAAATTAGTTATTCAACTTTAAATTCAAACACTTCAGAGGACGATGTGTTGTCTTGACTATCTTTTGTTATTACTTTCCAATAATAAACTGTATTAGCAGTAACTGTTGCGTCTAAAGTTGTTTCTGTTGTAACTCCAATGCTGGTAGTTGGGGTGTTATTTGTTCCAAATAATATTTCATAATCAACTATATCATCATCTACATCTTCACCAGACCATTTTAAAGATACTGTAGTTGTTGTTGCAATAGTTGCGCCTCTATTAGGGCTTATAACATCAGCAGGAAAAGGAGCGTAGTTTTCCGTTCCAACTCCTTGGTTATAAAACTTCCAAGTTGCACTTGTAGCTGTTTCTGTTGTGCCATTAGCTTTAGATACAATAAACCATTCATAAGGTGTTCCTCTATCAATAGTTATAGCATCAGAAGTAGTGGTAACTGTTTTAGACGAGCTATTACCGGTAGCTAGGTTTTTAATGTTAATTTCATAACTATCTGTATCGGCAGCTGCACTCCAGCTAAATTCAACAGAGCTACGAGTATCGCTTATAATAGCACCTTCATTACACTCGGTGTTGTTTTCAGGAAAAACAAGAGTGGTTGCTTTAGGTGTTGTAATTGGGTCTGGTTCTGTGCCTTCATCATCACTACCGCCGCCACAAGAGGCTAAAAGCAAGGAGCTAATGCAAGTAATTTTATATATTGTTTTCATTTATTTTCTAATTATTTTATAAGTAAGTATTGTTTGGTCAGTTTTTATATTTAACACATATATACCTCTTGCAAGAGAATCTACACTAAATTTTATAGCGCCATTATTAGTTTTATGATCTTTTTTATAAACCTTAGTGCCGCTAATTGTAAATAAAGAAATTTCTACTTGCTCAATATTTGGTTTATTTAACTCTATGGTTAAATCACCTCCAGACACAGGGTTTGGGTAAATAAATATATCTGAGCTAGAAATAATTCGTTCTTCGTATATACCTTGGCAATCTTTGTTAGTCTTAATACTAATTTTGTTTTCTATTTTATCTAAAGGCAATGTTATGTTGCTTTTAGTAGTGCTGTATGTTTTATCGTTAATATTGATGTTATAAACACTGCCGCCAGTTAAATTAAAAGTTACCTTATTTGATATAGAATTTACAGCAGTAGAAACACCTAAAGGTTCTGGTTCTAATATTGAAACTGAAAAACAATTTTCATATCCTGTTTGCCCTTCAACAGTAATACAAACAGTATAAGTGCCTAGTGATAGGTTGTTAAAAGAAACTGTATTAGTAAAAGATTTAGTTTCATTTATGTTACCAGTTATAGTTGCTGTATAATTAAGTTGTGTTTCAGCAGTAATATCAATAGATCCATTGTTGCTAGATATACAGCTTTCTGCAATTGTTTTTATTCTAAAGTTAGAAGATGGTAAAGAAAATACTTCACATCCATTTACATTTACAACTGTATCTATTGGTGTATTAGGGCAAAGGTCTACACTATCTATAACGCCATCATTATCATTGTCATTATCACAAACATCGCCAATGTTATCATTGTCTGCATCTGCCTGGTCTGGATTTGCAATTAAATTACAATTATCGTCTACATCTAAAATTCCATCATTATCATCATCAGTGTCGCAAACATCACCTATGCCATCACCATCTGTATCTAGCTGGTCTGCATTTGCAATAGTTGGGCAGTTATCATCTACATCTAAAATACCATCGTTGTCATCGTCATCGTCATCTGTTTCTCCGTCTAAAATAAAATCATCAATAACTACACCTTCTTGACTAACTCCTGGGTCAGAATGAAAAACAATTCTAAAAATTATATTTTCTTCAATACTTAAATTAACTTCTCCTAAAGCCGCATTAGCATTAAAATCGTAACTATATTCTGTAAAAGTAGTATTAGTACCTGTCCATTGTTTACCAGGACAATTTTGACAATCATCAGCAACTCCAGATATAGCATTTGTTCTGTCGCTATTATACCAGTTAGGCTGGCTATTGATATTACCTAGTACTTTCCACTCTTCACCTTGGTCTGTAGAATATTCAACATAAACAATATCCCAGTTTTCTTCTAGGTCATAAGCCATTTTAAACTTTAATACTGGATTTGCTATTGTAGCTATGTTGTAACAGTTACTAACTAAAAATGCTTTAGTGTTATTTGGATGTTCACCATCTAAATTTGTTGCATATACATCTGTTCCAGAACTAGCGGTATTTAATAGCGTTCCTGTAGGTGTACCTTTTTCCCATAATGAAAGATCGCTAGACTCGTTAAAACTGATTAAAGCTTCCTCATTACTATCAAATGTGTTTAAAATACTTCCGTTACCCTCCTTATTAATATATATAGTTTTATTTTTTGAATTGTTTGTATTAAAAGTGTCATCAGTAACTGTGGCGGTAACCTGTAATGAGCTTTTGCCAAAACCTAAAGATGCAATACTTGGTAGATCTATAGTTGTAGATTCTTCAAAATTTAAAGTACCCGTCCAAATAAAATTTTTATCGGTATTGTTTAACCCATAACTAAAAGTTACTTCTGTTATGGTGTTTGTCCCAATGTTTTTTATAGTTGCTGTTGGTGTAACGTCTCCGCAAATAATAGCGTTTACATTTGGAGTTATAGAAGTTAAACTAACGTCATTTTCAGGATCTTTTGTTGGTATAGGGGATTGCCAAACACCTCTTCCGTAAGTGGCCGCTGTAATAATGTTATCTAAGCTGTTAATATCTATGTCTCCAATTGCAACGTTGGGCAGGTTTGTATCATATTCTTCCCATTCTGTAAGTGTATCATCTAACCTGTATATACCTAAACTAGTACCAATAAAAATAGGATTGTCTTGGTGTAATCCTTGGTGAGCAATACTAAAGTAAGCTTGGTCTGTTGGTAGGTTTAGAGTAATATTCTCTGATGTAGCATCTGTGCCGTCGTTAGTAATTTTGTACACACCACGATTAAATGGTTGGCTAGCTAATTCTATACCCACTCTATTAGATGTTGTTGCGTAAAGTATAGAGCTGTCTGAGTTGTTAATTGCTAAATCAGATATAGCACCTGGTAAAGTTATGTAACTTGAGAAGTTGATGCCATTGTCATCACTTTTATAAATAACGTTGTTGTTTACAGCATAAAGAATATCCGGATTTAAAGGATCTGCTTCTAAATCTTCAATTTTACCAAAGCCTGCCGAAGTGCTTATTTTTACCCAACTAGTACCTTCTAATTTATAAATTGCATCAAAACCAGCAAAAACTTCACCTCTGCTGTTAATTGTAATTGGGGTAATCCAATTTCCTTCAATATCTTTAGTTTCTCCATTAGTTGTAGTTTGTGGAGGTCCAATTTGCGCTATATTTTCTCCTGAGTTAGAAGATATATTTAAAGATCCGCCAAATTGAGTAAAACCGTATATTAAATTGTTGTTATTTGGGTCAATAGCATTGTCCATACCATCACCTCCATGATAATTATTCCATTGGCTGTTATTAAATACATTGCCGCCATTATCTTGTAATCCGCCTATCATTTTAGACGAGTCATCTTTAGCAACAGATATTCTGTAAAACTGACTTATAGACATTCCGTTTGTTACATCTGTAAATGTTGTTGCACTGTTTTCAGATACATATAGTCCGCCATCACTACCACAAAAAAGTTTGCTTCCAAACATTTTAAGGGTATGTATATCTGCATGCGTATATGAGCTATTATTAGAGCTCCAATTATTTCGCCTGCTAAAACTATTTCCTCCATTGGTGCTTCTCCATATATTTAAACAGCCTGTAAATAAAGTGTTTTCATCTGTAGGAGATACTTCTAAAGCTAAATCAAACCAAGCTTGTTTAGATTCTAAAATATCTACAGTGTTAGATGTTTTTGTAAATACAGTTCCGCTATCTGTAGATTTGTAAAATCCTTGAAAAGAATAATCAGTATTGGCACTTAAAACATATACAAGGCTCTCATTTGCAGGTGTAACACCTAAAACTAGTCTTCCAGAGCTAGTAGGTAAATTGCTGGTTACTTGTGCAAAAGTGTTTCCGCCATCGGTAGATTTGTAAAAATTATTAAAATCAACAGCATAAATAGTATTACTTTCTCCAGGTTTAAGCTTAAAGTCAGTAATATTCTCTTCTAATTTATTGGTCCAAGTTGTGCCACCATCTGTAGTTTGGTAAAGTCCGTTGCTAGAGCCAACCCAAACAATATTACTATTTGTAGGGTCTATTGTAATTTCATTTGTAGTAAAAGAATTTCCAGAAGGGGTTGTACTTGGGTTTAAGCCTGTTTCGTTCCAGGTTGTGCCACCATCAGTAGATTTAAAAACACCAATGCTGTATGAGTCTCTGGCATCATCATCACCTGTAGAAATATATATAATATTAGAGTTGTTAGGGTCTACAGCAATACCAGAAACACCAATTTGCAAGAAGTCAGAAAAAAGGTTTGTCCAGCTAGTGCCAGCATTTGTAGATTTCCAAATTCCACCAGCAGGAGCTCCTGCGTACCAAACGTTTTCGTTATTAGGGTCTACTGTTATGGCGTTAATTCTACCATTTCCAGGTAATCTACCAGGAAAAACATTGCTGGTAGATGGCCCTACTGTTGTCCAGCTACTTGTAGGGTTTACTTTGTTTGCAGTATTGTTTTTAGCTAACCAAGAGTTGTATATTTCTTTAGCGTTAGGTAAGGTTCCGTTAGAGTTTTGGTAATAGCTCCAGTAGTTTTGCCACCTCATAAAAGGTTTGTATCCACTACCTTTTTCATTTTTGTTTCTACTTTCCCAGTAAGTGTCAAAAGAAATTTTTAAATCGTCAATAGACAAATTAGAATTATTTCCTTTTAATGATGTGCTTGTTTTTCCTTTTTTTAAATTTTTCATCCAAGGTGCTGCTTCATTAAATTGAGCAAAAGCAAAGGAGAAACTTAGTAGAAAAAGCAGGAATAGTTTTTTTGTCATTTTGATTTATTTGGTCTGTGTTATTTTATATGGGTAAACAATTTTAGTTTTCTTTAACATTTTAATATGCTATAAAAAGCTAAATATCCTAATTAATAGTGCTGTCTACAAGCTAATACGTGTTTATTCGTTAAAAGAATCTTAAAATTGAGTAAATCTCTAAACAAAACGCTTGTTAATAATCAGTATATTTTTGTTAGTTGTTCTTTGGTCAGTAAAACGTAACAAAACTTTCACAGATAATTAAATGTAAAAAATTACCTTTGCTTATATTTTTTTATAAATGAGATATATTATACTTGTATTTTTACTTTGGGGAACTGTAGTTTTTGCTCAAGATCCAACTTTGTCTAATAAAGATTTAGGTAAAAAACCTGGTAAAGTTTTAAAAGAGGGAGAAGAGGAAAAACCTAGTGTAGAGGAGTATAAAATTTTTACAATTAAGAGGGATACTACTTTTTTAGACACAACACTTACAATACAAAAGGAGTATAAATACAACTACCTAAGAAAAGATGGGTTTGAGTTAATGCCATTTGCAAACATTGGTAAGCCAGCTAATGAGTTAGGTTTTGATTTTGATAACGAATCTATGTATCCTGCTTTGAGTACATCAGCATTAAATGCCAATTATTGGAGTGTTAATGAAATTAAATATTATAATGTTCCTACGCCTTTAACAGAGTTAATGTTTAAAACTACAATGGCTCAAGGTCAATTGTTAGACGCTATGTTAACTTTTAATATGTCGCCTCAGTTAAATATATCATTAGGTTACAAAGGCTTTAGGTCTTTAGGTAAGTACAATTATGATCAAGCTTCTTCAGGTAATTTTACCTTTACATCTAATTATACCTCTAAAAATAATAGATATTTATTGTTAGCACATATAGCGGCACAAGATGCAACGTATCAAGAAAATGGAGGGCTAATAGACGGTGAAACTCAATTTGAAACTGGAGATGATGAATTTACTAGTAGAGATAGGTTAGATGTAGCTTTTATAGATGCGGAAAGTGTTGTTTTAGGAAAAAGATATTTTTTAGATCATCAGTACAAGTTGATTAAAAAAGCAGAAGACTCAACAACCAGTTCTATTGCTACGTCTATAGCAGTAGGACACCAGTTTAGTTATGAAACTAAATTTTCAAAATTTAATCAAGATGATCAGTACGATTATTTTGGAGATTCATTTCTAAAAGAAACTAATGATAAGGCTCATTTACAAACCACATACAATCAGTTAAACGCAACATTTTCTAATAGATTACTGGGAAAACTAAAAGGTTACGTAGGTCTTTATAATTACAATTATTTTTTTAAGAGTCTGCTTATCACCCCAACGGGTACTATAAGTAATCAATTAAAAGGTACAGAAGTTTCTTTAGGAGCTGCTTATAGTAAACAAATAGGGGAGTTTAACTTAAAAGGAGATGCGGCGTATAATATTTCTGGTGATTTAGGAGGTAGTTTAATTAATGCAGAAGCTACCTATATATACAAGGATAAACATCGTTTTACCGCAACCCTGCATAACGAGTCTAAAATGCCCGATTTTAATTTTCTGCTCTACCAAAGTAATTACCAAAACTACAACTGGCAAAATACATCAAACTTTGATAAGCAAAATATAAACAGTTTAGCTTTCAAGTATAGTTCCAAGGCGTATGGTACATTGTCTGCAAAATATACCAATATAGATAAGTATACTTATTTTAAATCTACGGCCACACAAGAACAGATAGATGCTGGTCAGGAAAATGCATATATTAAACCTTTTCAAGAGAGTGCATCTGTTGGTTATTTAAAATTAAAATATGGAAAAGAGTTTAAATTTGGTCGTTGGGCTTTAGATAATACAGTAATGTATCAAAATGTAACCCAGTCCAATTCCGTTATAAATGTGCCAGACTTTGTAACCAGAAATACACTTTATTTCTCTAAAGATGTATTTAAGGGGGCAATGTTTTTACAAACAGGAGTTACGTTTAAGTATTTTACTGCTTATAATATGAATGCCTACAATCCTGCTTTAGGGGAATTTTACATTCAAGATCAAGAAAAGTTAGGTGCATATCCTATGTTAGACTTCTTTATAAATGGAAAAGTAAAGCAAACAAGAATCTATTTAAAGGCAGAACACTTTAATTCGTCCTTTACGGGCTACGATTTTTATTCGGCTCCAAATTACCCTTATCGTGACTTTGTTATACGTTTTGGGTTGGTATGGAACTTCTTTTCTTAATCCAATATTAGAAAAACTCCCATTTATTACCCATTATACAAATAATTCTATAGGTTGATAATCGCCATTCAATAATTAAA